>NZ_JAHLPM010000052.1 GCF_018917865.1 Tissierella simiarum | reverse complement strand
ATTAGTTTTCGTCTGGTGACGATAGAGAGAGGGACACACCTGTTCCCATACCGAACACAGAAGTTAAGCCTCTCATCGCCGATGGTACTTGGGTGGTAACGCCCTGGGAGAGTAGGAAGTTGCCAGGCTGATCCTGGGTAGCTCAATGGCGGAGCAACCGGCTGTTAACCGGTAGGTTGTGGGTTCGAGTCCCACCCCAGGAGCCAAGAAACTGCCGGGGTGGCGGAACAGGCAGACGCACAGGACTTAAAATCCTGCGATCCTCAAAGATCGTACCGGTTCGATTCCGGTTCCCGGCACCATTATAACCTAACCCGTGTAAGAATTGATGGTAGGTTAAACGCAACGAGTACCAAATTTGAGTGAACAAATTTGTGATACGAGACTGCGAAGAATGTATCTAAAAAAACATCGCGGGATGGAGCAGTTTGGTAGCTCGTCGGGCTCATAACCCGGAGGTCGTCGGTTCAAATCCGGCTCCCGCAACCATAATTTCTGTCCGAAGGACATTGGATTAGTAGTGCCCGAAGGGGTGCAACCATAATTTACTTATTATAATAAGGCCCCATGGTCAAGCGGTTAAGACATCGCCCTTTCACGGCGGTAACCCGGGTTCGATTCCCGGTGGGGTCACCATTATGACCTAACCCAATGAGCGTAGCGAATTGTAGGTAGGT
>NZ_JAHLPM010000051.1 GCF_018917865.1 Tissierella simiarum | reverse complement strand
AATCATAACCACCCGTCAAACGGGTGGTTTGCTCAGCCCTATAAGGGCATGTTACTTGCAAGTGTCTAAAGACACGCTGAATACAGTCCGCCAACCGCTTTAACTTTCCAAGCTACCCCTCAAGGGGCACTTTATCTTTTATTTCCTCTTTCTATTTTTTCACCTGTAAAAGGATCTATAAATTCTTTCATACTTATTTGATCAAGTGCTATGTCTTCTTGCAACTGATTTTTGATGTACTCTTCTATTACTTTCTTATTCCTACCTACTGTATCTACATAATATCCTTTACACCAGAAATGTCTATTCCCATATTTATATTTTAAATTGGCATGTCTATCAAATATCATTAAACTACTTTTTCCTTTTAAATATCCCATGAAACTTGATACACTTATCTTTGGTGGTATACTTACTAGCATATGAATATGATCTGGACAAGCTTCTGCTTCTATTATTTCTACTCCTTTATATTCACATAGCTTTCTTAGTATTGTACCTATATCTCTTCTTATCTTTCCATATATTATCTGTCTTCTGTATTTTGGTGCAAATACAATGTGATACTTACAATTCCACTTTGTATGTGATAAACTATTATTATCCATATGGATACCTCCTTTGATTTTTAGTTATGGTTGGCTA
Source organism: Tissierella simiarum (assembly GCF_018917865.1). Lineage (GTDB taxonomy): Bacteria > Bacillota > Clostridia > Tissierellales > Tissierellaceae > Tissierella_C > Tissierella_C simiarum. The sequence continues at coordinate 97 of NZ_JAHLPM010000051.1, read as the reverse complement.
GACCTAACTTTATTATATCAAAGGAGGTTTTGTTTTTTTACTCACCGCTAAAAGCTCTTTAGAACCACCCGCATAGCGGGTGGTATTCATAATACAA
>NZ_JAHLPM010000050.1 GCF_018917865.1 Tissierella simiarum | reverse complement strand
TAAGGCCCCATGGTCAAGCGGTTAAGACATCGCCCTTTCACGGCGGTAACCCGGGTTCGATTCCCGGTGGGGTCACCATTATGACCTAACCCAATGAGCGTAGCGAATTGTAGGTAGGTCAAACGCAACGAGCATCAAATTTGTACGACCGATAGGGAGTGAGCAAATTTGTGTTGCGAGACTGCGAAGTATTATGGGCGCATAGCTCAGTTGGGAGAGCACCTGCCTTACAAGCAGGGGGTCACAGGTTCGAGCCCTGTTGTGCCCACCATTATGACTTAACCCGATTTATATGAAATAAATCGATGGTAGGTCAAACGCAACGAGCACCAAATTTGTACGACTGAAGGGGAGTGAACAAATTTGTGCTGCGAGACTGCGAAATTTTAATGGCCTGGTAGTTCAGATGGTTAGAATGCCAGCCTGTCACGCTGGAGGTCGAGGGTTCGAGTCCCTTCCAGGTCGCCATTTTAAGATTTTTAGTGATAAAAAGTTAAAATATTTACGCTGGCGTAGCTCAATCGGCATAAGCAGGGGACCAAAATCATATATTTCGATTTTGTGTACATCGCTTAGTGGGATTCGGTTACTTCTAGCAGTTAATAAATTGTGCAGTAAAAAGTTAATATCTATGCTGGCGTAGCTCAATCGGCAGAGCAACTGACTTGTAATCAGTAGGTTGGGGGTTCAATTCCTCTCGCCAGCTCCACTTAAAAAGAAGAATGGAGGAGTTCCCGAGTTGGCCAAAGGGGACGGACTGTAAATCCGTTAGCTAAGCTTTCACTGGTTCGAATCCAGTCTCCTCCACCAAGTATGCGG
>NZ_JAHLPM010000049.1 GCF_018917865.1 Tissierella simiarum | reverse complement strand
GGCTCTGTAAACTAAATATGAAAAAATAGTACAATATCTTCATAGAATTGCTCTAAGTTTCTTTGGATTGCTCTAAATTTCGCTTTGCATATGATAAAGCTTCGTCTATGAAATCATCAAGGGTAAAATGAACGTGCTAACGCACGCCCTTGACAATTTCAAGAACGAATCTTTTAAAAAATCTTAAGCGAAATTCAAAATAAATTTATGCTACAAGAAGATATTTCTTTTTCTCCTTCTTTGTTAGCTTTAAACCTGCTACTTGGGCAGGAGTAAGCCCATTTAAAGCCGAATGTGGTCTAACAAAATTGTAGAAGAAGACAAACATACTAATTAAATTATTTGCAGAGTCATAAGAATTAAAACCTTGTTTAGTTTTGTACCATGCTTTAAATTGATGATGAAAAGATTCAATTAAATTATTGGAAATATCATCTTTAAAGCTTTCAACACGTATGTGTTGAACCTTATCACCTAAAACGGTCTTAATAGGCATCTTGTATGCATTGTAACGATCACTAACAATAGACTGAACGGAGCCTAAGTCTTTAACTGAATTAAACAAAGTAAAAGCTTGATTTGAGTCCCTAAAAGGTGATAGATGGAAACCTAAAACAAAGCGGGTTTCAGAATCAATAATAAACCAAATGTAATATTTTTTACCAGAGATCTTCACCACAGTTTCATCAGCATGCCATTCATCAGAATCAAAATTCATCATAGGCATCAAATCTAAAGAAAGATTATTAAATAGTGGAGCAAACTTCTTGCACCAGTTACTGATAGTGGTATGAGAGACTTTAACATTATTAACAATTCTAAGGATCAAGGCAATATTCCTAAAGGAATTCTTGCCAAGATAAAACATAGAAAGAGCAGTGATAATAATATGAATAGGATATCTCATACGTTTAAAATCAGTCTTGCCAGCAAGTTTAGACATAGATGCAGGTAATATAGCAGTTGATTTAGGAACAAACATAGAGTGATTACATATTTTATCACAGCATCTAAAATTAGAATAAAAATCATAATCGTGGTGAAGAAAAGTTGCCTTACCACAAACAGGGCAACGAGGATAATTTTGCAATTGTCTAGACACTGGTTTCTCAGGAGCAAATTGATGATTGCAGTTACGGCAAAGGTACTTTTGGTAACCATATTTATCTTTGCCATAACGATAAAATAAATGATTATTGTTGCACTTTGGGCACTTTATTGATACAATTTTTTGCATGAGGACTTCATCCTTTCTGGGAGGTATTTGTTTTCGGCAAAAACATTGTACCATACAGAGGTTGGAGTCCTCAATTTTCATTTAAGTTTACAAAACG
>NZ_JAHLPM010000047.1 GCF_018917865.1 Tissierella simiarum | reverse complement strand
CCGATCTGCGGTGGATGCCTTGGCACTAGGAGCCGATGAAGGACGGGACGAACACCGATATGCTTCGGGGAGCTGTAAGCAAGCTTTGATCCGGAGATTTCCGAATGGGGAAACCCACCACTCGTAATGGAGTGGTATCCATATCTGAATTCATAGGATATGAGAAGGCAGACCCGGGGAACTGAAACATCTAAGTACCCGGAGGAAGAGAAAGCAAATGCGATTCCCTGAGTAGCGGCGAGCGAAACGGGATTAGCCCAAACCAAGAGGCTTGCCTCTTGGGGTTGTAGGACACTCTGTACGGAGTTACAAAGGAACGAGGTAGATGAAGAGGTCTGGAAAGGCCCGCCATAGGAGGTAACAGCCCTGTAGTCAAAACTTCGTTCTCTCCTGAGTGGATCCTGAGTACGGCGGAACACGTGAAATTCCGTCGGAATCCGGGAGGACCATCTCCCAAGGCTAAATACTCCCTAGTGACCGATAGTGAACCAGTACCGTGAGGGAAAGGTGAAAAGCACCCCGGAAGGGGAGTGAAAGAGATCCTGAAACCGTGTGCCTACAAGTAGTCAGAGCCCGTTAACGGGTGATGGCGTGCCTTTTGTAGAATGAACCGGCGAGTTACGATCCCGTGCAAGGTTAAGCAGAAGATGCGGAGCCGCAGCGAAAGCGAGTCTGAATAGGGCGCATGAGTACGTGGTCGTAGACCCGAAACCAGGTGATCTACCCATGTCCAGGGTGAAGTTCAGGTAACACTGAATGGAGGCCCGAACCCACGCACGTTGAAAAGTGCGGGGATGAGGTGTGGGTAGGGGTGAAATGCCAATCGAACCTGGAGATAGCTGGTTCTCTCCGAAATAGCTTTAGGGCTAGCCTCAAGGTAAGAGTCTTGGAGGTAGAGCACTGATTGGACTAGGGGCCCCTACCGGGTTACCGAATTCAGTCAAACTCCGAATGCCAATGACTTATCCTTGGGAGTCAGACTGCGAGTGATAAGATCCGTAGTCGAAAGGGAAACAGCCCAGACCGCCAGCTAAGGTCCCAAAGTATACGTTAAGTGGAAAAGGATGTGGAGTTGCTTAGACAACCAGGATGTTGGCTTAGAAGCAGCCACCATTTAAAGAGTGCGTAATAGCTCACTGGTCGAGTGACTCTGCGCCGAAAATGTACCGGGGCTAAACGTATCACCGAAGCTGCGGACTGTTCTTCGAACAGTGGTAGGAGAGCGTTCTAAGGGCTGTGAAGCCAGACCGGAAGGACTGGTGGAGCGCTTAGAAGTGAGAATGCCGGTATGAGTAGCGAAAGAGGGGTGAGAATCCCCTCCACCGAATGCCTAAGGTTTCCTGAGGAAGGCTCGTCCGCTCAGGGTTAGTCGGGACCTAAGCCGAGGCCGAAAGGCGTAGGCGATGGACAACAGGTTGATATTCCTGTACCACCTCCTCACCATTTGAGCAATGGGGGGACGCAGGAGGATAGGGTAAGCGCGGTATTGGATATCCGCGTCCAAGCAGTTAGGCTGAGATC
>NZ_JAHLPM010000046.1 GCF_018917865.1 Tissierella simiarum | reverse complement strand
GCACAATGTTATGTTTAATTACATTTTCTACATAGAACTTAGAAAACCATTTTGGTCTTACAAAAATACGATACAATTTTGGGGATAACTCCATATCATATGTCCTCCTCTTAGAAATCAATCCAGATTTATTATCCCCTTATAACATTAAATTATTTAAGTAGAAGGGTATAAAAACCTGCTAATAAAAATCAAGTATTTTTTAGCAGGTTTCTAAATCTTTTATCTATTTAATTCAGAACATACAAAATAGACCAAACAGATTCTGTTTAACCCTTTTATTATACAAAAACAAGTGCAAATGCTTCACCTTCTTTAGGTATTACACTTACACTTTTAGAGTACCAAAAAACCCTTATCTTGTTATAGCTTAAATAAATTTATAATGTGGTTTTCTCTCTCCAAATAACCAATACCTTAAATAATCGTAAAAAATTATAGCTGGTAGAGAAAGAAAAAACCATAACATACTATATTTTAAACATATTTGCCCCATAAAATTAAATTTTAAATTACTATAATCCCAAATATCTAATCCTAGCCATACATTTAAAACTAACCCGAATATTAATTCTAATACTGTGATAATTAAACAAGATATACTTTGCTGTATCAATAAAGATATTTTAAATGTGGAATAATATTCATTTATTAAACCTATTAATATGAAACATAAGCCACCTAGAATAAACATTGCAATATGCGAATATCCTCTCCACAAAATTTCAATAAAAAAATAGGATATCCCGCCAATTATGAATAAGATTGAATACTTAATTAATTGTCTCATTTCCCTCTTCCTTTAAACTATTCAGAATAATACTTTTTACCTTCATAGTGTAAAGGATTTTTCTTTAAATATTCATAGAAGTCACATAATAATCCTAGTAATATATGTTAAGTAATAATGAAAGTGCACGAATGAAGGATTTTTAAAGATTGTTAAATAAAAAAAAGCCCTGTAATTATTCAAATTACAAGGCTTTCACTTGGCGTACCTACAGGGACTCGAACCCCGAACCTCCTGATTCGTAGTCAGACACTCTATCCAGTTGAGCTATAGGTACATGCTGTCTGGAGGCGACACCCAGATTTGAACTGGGGAATAAAGGTTTTGCAGACCTCTGCCTTACCACTTGGCTATGTCGCCAATTTAGCTTATAAATAAATGGAGCGGGTGAAGGGAATCGAACCCTCGCAACCAGCTTGGAAGGCTGGGGCTCTACCACTGAGCTACACCCGCATAATGCTACAACATAGGACAACAATCTTATCTGATTCTCACTTATATTTAATTATTAACTAATATTAACTAAAAACGGAGCCCTTTCCTAGGACTACCAATAACCTTGACACAAAACATATAAATGGAGCGGAAGACGAGATTCGAACTCGCGACCCTCGCCTTGGCAAGGCGATGCTCTACCACTGAGCCACTTCCGCATACTTGGTGGAGGAGACTGGATTCGAACCAGTGAAAGCTTAGCTAACGGATTTACAGTCCGTCCCCTTTGGCCAACTCGGGAACTCCTCCATTCTTCTTTTTAAGTGGAGCTGG
>NZ_JAHLPM010000045.1 GCF_018917865.1 Tissierella simiarum | reverse complement strand
TGATATGATACTTCCAAAGTAGACAGTTTAATTAATTTAAAATAGACTATCTACTTGGAGGTATTTTTTATGGGAAGAAAACCAAAGTATAGTAAAGAAATAAAGATTAAAGCATGTAAAGATTATGAGGAAAGTAATCTTAGTTTTAAAGACATTTCTAAAAAAATTGGAACTACAAAAGAAGTTGTACGTCGTTGGTATCTAAAATATAAAGAACATGGACCAAGTGCACTCGAAACATCAAATAAGAATCGTTCATATAGTAAAGAGTTTAAACTGTCAGTAATAGAAGAATATACTTTAGGTAAATATTCAATGCCAGAATTAGCTGCTAAATATAATATTTCTACAGGAGTTATTAATAGCTGGGTTAATAAATGGTATAATGGTATAGAAATAAATGGTTATGATCCTAAAGGAGATGTCTATACCATGAAATCAAGAAAAACTACATTTGAAGAAAGATTAGAAATAGCAAAATGGGTTATTGAAAATGATATGAGTTACAAAGATGCAGCTGATAAGTATTCAATTACCTATGCGCTTGTATATAAATGGACAAGAGCATATATGGATGAAGGAGAAGAAGCACTTAAGTATAAAAAACGTGGACCAAAATCAAGAACTGAAATTGATGAAAGTAATTTAACTGAAGTTGAGAAGTTAAAGCTTGAGCTTGAAAAAGAAAAAGCATTAAGAAAAAGAAGAGAATTTGAACTTGAAGTTCTTAAAAAAAAAGAGGAATTCGAACAACAACTCCGATCTCGAAGGTAAGACAGGAATCAGAATATAAGACAATAGATTTTTTTAAGGACAAAGGATATACGATAACAATGCTGTGTGAAGTTTTAGATGTTTCAAGAAGTGCGTACTATAAGCATAAAAATAGGGTTAAACCTGAAAAAGAAAAGCGAGATGAATTACTTTGTTCACTAATTACTGAATACAACTCAACCTTTGATGGAATTCTAGGATATAGAAGGATGACCATTTTCATAAACAAACTAAATCATAAATCATTCTCTAAAGGATATATTCATAGGCTTATGAATATTTTAGGTATTAAAGCTAGAATTAGAAGAAAAAAAGTTAATCGTAAGAAAATAAAACCCGAGTATATAAAAGATAATGTTTTATCAAGAGACTTTACTGCTAAGTTTCCTAATGAAAAATGGCTTACAGATGTAACTGAATTCTCAATTCCTGGAGATAATAGAAGGCTTTATTTAAGCCCAATTATGGATCTTTATGATAATAGTATTATTGAATATGAACTTTCCTTTAAGAACAATAATCGGCTTGTATTTAGAATGTTTGATAAAGCAATCCAAAAGTATCCTGATGCAAAACCTATATTTCACAGTGATAGAGGTTTCCAGTATACTGGGAACCTCTTTAAAAGTAAAATTAAAGAAACTGGAATGACTCAGAGTATGTCTAGAGTTGGTAAGTGTATAGATAACGGTCCTATGGAAGGCTTTTTTGGTATATTAAAAACTGAAATGTTTTACGGAAAAAAGTTTAAATCACTTGAAGAATTAATGGAAAGAATAGTTGAATACATTAATTTTTACAATGAAAAAAGATTTCAAAAAAGACTAGGATGCATGGCTCCTTTAGAATATCGAAACCATGCATCTATATGTGTATAATATTTTAATTAAATTATCTGTCTACTTGACATGGGTCAGTTCA
>NZ_JAHLPM010000044.1 GCF_018917865.1 Tissierella simiarum | reverse complement strand
TGATATGATACTTCCAAAGTAGACAGTCTAATTAATTAAAAATAGACTATCTACTTGGAGGTATTTTTTTATGGGGAGAAAAGCAAAGTATAGCAAAGAAATAAAAATACAGGCCTGTAAAGATTATGAGGAGGGAAACCTTAGTTTTTATGATATTGGTAAAAAGATCGGAACTACAAAAGGTGTTGTACATCAGTGGTATCTGATGTATAAAGAACATGGCCCCTACGCATTTGAAACATCAAACCAAAATCATTCATATAACAAAGAATTCAAGTTGTTAGTAGTAGAAGAATATACTTCAGGTAAATATTCGATGCCTAACTTAGCAGCTAAATATAATATTAATATAGGGGTTATTAGCAACTGGGTTAATAAATGGTATAATGGCATAGAAATAGAGGATTATGATCCTAAAGGAGATGTCTATACCATGAAATCTAGAAAAACTACATTTGAAGAGAGATTAGAAATAGTAAAATGGGTTATTGAAAATGATATGAGCTATAAGGATGCAGCTGATAAGTATTCAATTGCTTATGCACTCGTATACAAATGGACAAGGGCGTATATAGACAAGGGACTAGAAGCGCTAAAATATCAAAAGCGTGGACCAAAGGCAAAGTCTGAAATTGATGAAAGCAATTTAACGGAAATAGAGAAATTAAAGCTAGAGCTTGAAAAAGAAAAGTCATTAAGAAAAAGAAGAGAATTTGAACTTGAAGTTCTTAAAAAAAAAGAGGAATTCGAAAAGAAACTTCGCTCTCGAAAGTAAGACAGGAAGCAGAATACAAAACAGTAGACTTTTTAAAAGATAAAGGCTATTCAGTAACCAAGCTATGTGAAATTCTAGATATTTCAAGAAGTGGATACTACAAACATAAAAATAGAGTTAAACCTGAAAAAGAAAAGCAAGATGAATTGATATGTTCACTAATTAATGAATATCATTCAACTTTTGACGGAATTTTAGGGTATAGAAGGATGACCATGTTCATTAACAAACTAAATCATAAATCATTTTCAGAAGGATATATCCATAGACTTATGAATATTTTAGGTATTACAGCTAGAATTAGAAGAAAGAAAGTAAATCGTAAGAAAATAAAACCAGAATATACAAAAGAAAATATTCTATCAAGAGACTTTACCGCTAAGACTCCTAATGAGAAATGGCTTACAGATGTAACTGAATTTTCAATTCTTGGAGACACAAGAAAGCTTTATTTAAGCCCAATTATGGATCTTTATGATAATAGTATTATTGAATATAAACTTTCCTTTAAGAACAATAATCATCTTGTCTTTAGCATGTTTGATAAAGCAATACAAAAATATCCTGATGCGAAACCAATATTTCACAGTGATAGAGGGTTTCAGTATACAGGAAATGCCTTTAAAAGTAAGATTGATGAAGCTGGAATGGCTCAAAGTATGTCGAGAGTTGGAAAATGTATAGATAATGGTCCTATGGAAGGATTTTTCGGTACTTTAAAAACTGAAATGTTTTACGGAAAAAAGTTTAAAACACTTGAAGAATTAAGAGGCAAAATAGTTGAATACATCAAATTTTACAACGAAAGAAGACTTCAAAAAAAACTAAGATGCATGGCTCCTTTAGAATATCGAAACCATGCATCCAAATGTGCATAATATTTTAATTAAATTATCTGTCTACTTGACAAAGGTCAGTTCA
>NZ_JAHLPM010000043.1 GCF_018917865.1 Tissierella simiarum | reverse complement strand
CTATTTATCAAAGGGTTTGTTCGTAAGAATATTGATTTTTCTACAAGAACATGTTCAAATTTCGAAGGAGTATGTGGAGAAATTCATCATTGTACTGTAGATGTTCCTTTTGAATGTACAACACCTGTTACTTTCTTTAGACAACCAGAGACACTTCGTACAAATTCTAGACAAGAATTTGAATTTTTTAAAGAAGAAGATTTACCAAGAAAAGATTTTGCTGAAAAAGATAAATTAATGTCAGGAGACTTATCAGAGTTCAATCAAGTAAGTGAAGAATTCTTCAATGAACTTCCATTCTGTGAATTACTTTCTAGCAGAATCGTTGAATTCGATGAACTTATAGACCGTAGACGTCCATCTGGTATTGATCTTCCATTTGAAGAAAGATTCTTCAGAAGAATCGAAGAAAAAATGGTTATAGAACTTAGACTTAAGATTTTACAAAAACGACAAGTTACAATTCCTCCAACTACTACAAATGGAGATATAGTAAAAAAATAATGCTTTATTGCTAGGGTATGTGTGCTGCATACCCTAGTTTTATTTTACCGTAAAATTATATACTTTACTTCTATCTTATGCTCATAAGTTAAATTTGTGTAAGATTTATAAGATAATTTTTAAAAATATGAATCCAGTTTATTAAACTATTACTTCCATTTGTCTTCTTACTAATGCAGACTTTAGTTTTAGAATTGCAGAAAGAAAAAGACCAGGAACTTAATCCTGGTCTAATTAATAAAGAGGTTGTTTGAAGCGTCCTGTTTTATTATTTGCCTTTCTCTATCTTGAGGTGCATTGTCTTATGGGTACCTTAATTAATGCTATATTAATATAACTCCTATGGAAAGAGCTACAGGAAGAGGGGTAAAGCCACTTGTTGCTTTACTCCATATTACAAGTATATTACGAATTGACAAAAGTTGTTACTATAATATAAAATTTAAACTTAAATTCACCTACTCACTTATCTGATCTAACATACTCCATAAAGCCCAATCTGGAATACTATCTCCATTTAAATCTTTTATCCATCTTTCAGAATCTTCTATTATTTTCTTTTTAGCTAAAGACTTGATAGCTTCTTCTCCTTGTTTTCTTTGCCAGTTTTCTAACTTAGCCATAGTTTTTTCCTACTTACCTAAATTTCTAGCTTCCTGAATCAATTTATTTTTATCTAAAGAAGTTCCAGAACAACTTTTTACTACTCCTAGCCCTTCCCTATGAAACTTAATGGATTGTTCTCCATATTTATCAATAAAGTATTTAGTGAGCTTGAGCATTGATTCTTTTTGTTTTCCTTCAAATTTATCGTGACCTATATCAAAATTACCTAGCATTTCAACTGCAAAGGCTCCAGTATTCCAATCTTTAATACTTGCTGGAGCTATATTAAAAGGTCTGCCAGTTACCCATTTTCCATCAGGTGTAAGAGTAAAGGGAAATTGTCTAGATAATACAGTGATGGAAAACTTTTTTGGTTTGCTGAAGACAGAGTTGCTTTATTTACAAGAGTTCGATAATATAGAACAATTTATCGAAGAATTAGAAGCTTACATATAATTACTACAACAACAAACGTATTAAGAGTAAATCATAACCACCCGTCAAACGGGTGGTTTGCTCAGCCCTATAAGGGCATGTTACTTGCAAGTGTCTAAAGACACGCTGAATACAGTCCGCCAACCGCTTTAACTTTCCAAGCTACCCC
>NZ_JAHLPM010000042.1 GCF_018917865.1 Tissierella simiarum | reverse complement strand
CTTCCGTATGGAGGATTGCAGAATACCACTTCGCCCCCCCAGTCCTGCTTTAAGCCATTTTCTTTTATTGTGTAATACTTGTTGCATTTAGCATTTTCTTTTGTTGCACAAGGGTCCAGTGTAAAGTTAAATTCTTTATCTAATTCATTGAAAAATTCTTGCGGTGTACTCCATTCATTTGTCTTGCTACTAAACATTACATCTGTATTCAACTTGTCCACCTCCTAGTTATGCTTTTAAATATTCGCTGTTGTCCCCCATACGAAAAGGCATTATTAATATCAAATCATCTTGGTAGGTAGCAAATATTGGGTACAATGCTCCATTTCCTTCAAATTTAACATTATCTTCGTCAATCATTTCAATATATTTGGAGTTGATATAAACGTACTCTTTGCCTTTAAAAATTCTGTAATTATTCTTACCTTGCATATAAATTAATTTTGTATTTTCCAAGCTTCCAACTTCTTTCTTTTCTAATAAATCCATCCATGGGGGCTTTGTAGAGTTTTCAGCAATCTCTTTTTTATAACTACCAGTTATAATTTCTTTTCCTTAACCAGGAATAAGCCCAAACCTTTCAACTAACGCACATAATATTTTTCTATTTTCCGATTTCTTTAGATCTGTTTTTATTATCCAATAATTAGTTAGTACGTAATCTGTGTCATTAGTTCTGTACCAATAAATACTGTTAGACTTCTTTATTTCACTACTTACTTTCGTTTGTTTAAACATCTGTTTACCTCCTATTCTTTAACCTCATCCAAGATTGATAAAACTTTTAACAATACACTATCTAACTCAAATTTATACACATCATTAATTATTAAATTTGATTTTTTTATATCGCTTCTAATTAAATTTATTCTAAATTCAGCTTGTTCAATTTTTGCTTTATTTTTAATTTTAGTATTTTTATAATTTAAATTTTGTTTACTAAGATATAGAGTAAAAATCGCATATAAGATATTTAAAAAAATCCAATCGTAAATATTAAATCCCATTATTTAATTTCTCCTTCTTTTCTTTCTTAACTTCTATAAGTTTAAAATCTCTTACTTTGCCTACATAGGCATATATAAGCTTCAATTCTTACACCCCTCTATATTCTTCTATCAATATTTCTTCTAGCTCTGTTTCTAGCTTTTTAATCTCTTCTTTGATTTCTTCCTTTCTCTTGAATAACGTTTCTATATTTTTGCTTATCTCGTTCATTATTTAACCCTCCTTTTAACTTGTCCCCCTATATGGTAAAATCTTCTTGAAAGGGGGTGAATATGTGGATATAAAGATTACAAAAGATGCTGATGTTTTAATATGCCTTTTATATAAACAATATTGTCAACAACGAAAAGATGGAGTCCCTAAATTACAATCTAAGTTATTCGGCTCTTCTATAGAGGTTCAAAAATCTATCGCTCCAAAATGGACACCTGAAGAAGTTGACGAAACTTGCAGAGAATTAGATCGTGCTGGTTTAATTGAATGTCTCTATGCTGAAAATATTGTTTATGAGTTCTATCTTTCTGATACGGGTATTATTTATATGGAAAATCGCTTCCAAGATGGTTTAAATAGTGTACTAGACTATTTAGGCAAAATAAGAAATCTTTTACCTTTTTAAACCTCTCCATCTTCATTAAATTTGTTGTGTGCAAAAACGCTTCTGTTGAACTCCTCTTGTAATTTCTTAAGAGGGGTTTCTCTTATATAGTTCTCTGAAAATAAATGGTTAGCAAAGTAATACTTCATTGGTTCATGAAATTCTTTTATTCCAACTTCTTTCATCCACTCTAACTTTTCTCTTGATATTTCTATTCTTTTTTCTTCCACTCTTCTCACCTCCTAAGCAACCTTATATTTAATTGCCATTTCTTTTACTATTGCTGTATAACCTTCTATAAGCTTCTTATCATCTGCTATTACATCGACGATAGTTAGCTTGTCCCTCTTAGATTTACTAACTCCTTCATCTGCCATTCTTCTACGTTTATTCGTAAGTCTTGTTTGAACATCTACTCCTAATCTTTGATTTAATAAAGTGTAAAT
>NZ_JAHLPM010000041.1 GCF_018917865.1 Tissierella simiarum | reverse complement strand
AAAGCAGAGTCTCCTCTGCTTTATTTTACCCTCCGAAGAACATTAATAACAGCCCTGCTGCTACAGCTGAACCTATAACTCCTGCAACATTTGGTCCCATGGCATGCATTAGTAAGAAGTTTCTTGGGTTTGCTTCTTGTCCTACTTTCTGTGATACTCTTGCTGCCATTGGTACTGCTGATACTCCTGCTGATCCTATTAGTGGATTTACTTTTCCTCCACTTACTTTACACATTATTTTTCCGAACAATACTCCTGTTGCTGTTCCTATGGAGAAGGCTATAAGTCCTAGCACTATTATTTTTATTGTTGCTGGAGATAGGAATGTTTCTGCGTTGGCTGTTGCTCCTACTGTTGTTCCTAGGAATATAGTTACTATGTTTATTAATTCATTTTGTACTGTTTTTGATAGTCTTTCTACTACTCCTGATTCTCTGATTAAGTTACCCATCATAAGCATTCCTACTAAGGCTGCTGCTGATGGTAGTAGTAAGGATACTAATACTGTAACCATTATTGGAAATATAACCTTTTCTTTCTTGGATACTGGTCTTAGTTGTTCCATTACTATTTCTCTTTCTTCTTTGGTTGTTAGTGCTTTCATTATTGGTGGTTGAATTATTGGTACTAATGCCATATAGGAATAGGCTGCTACGGCTATTGGTCCTAATAGATGGGGTGCTAGTTTACTTGTTAGGTAAAGGGCTGTTGGTCCGTCTGCTCCCCCTATTATTCCTATGCTTGCTGCTTCTGGTCCTGTAAATCCTAAGGCTATTGCTCCTATAAATGTTACAAATATTCCAAATTGTGCTGCTGCTCCAAGTAGTATACTCCTTGGGTTTGCTATTAATGGTCCAAAGTCTGTCATGGCTCCTACTCCTAGAAAGATTAGGGGTGGATATATTCCTAGTTTGACTCCTTGGTATAGATAATATAATAATCCTCCTAATTGCTTGGTTTCCTGTACCATTTCTCCTGTGACTGGATCTATAACTAGTGCCATTTTAGGTGGATCCATTAGTCCTGCTAGTGGTAGGTTAGCAAGTAACATACCAAAGGCTATGGGAACTAGTAGTAAGGGTTCAAACTCTTTTTTAATGGCTAAGTATAATAAAATAAAGGATACAGATAGCATAATAATTTGCTTAAAGGTAATAACAGCAAATCCTGTGCTTTGCCAAAAATCCTTTAATACATCTAAAAGCATATTCTTTACCTTCCTTTCTTAAAGAATTAGTCTAATACTACTAGTTTATCTCCTGTGTTTACTAGGGCACTAGCTGAAGTGGCTATATTTGCTACTACTCCATCTCTTGGTGCTAATATTTCATTTTCCATCTTCATAGCTTCAAGGATTAATAATATATCTCCTGATTTTACTGTATCTCCTTCTTTTACGTTTACACTAAGAATTGTTCCTGGCATTGGTGCTTCTACTACTTCTTGTCCTTGGGATACTGCTATTTCTTTTTTCTCTGCTTTTGATTGTGGTGCTGGTGCTGCTTTTGGTTGTGCTGCTGGTTGTGGTGCTGGGGATACTGTTTTTGGTACTGGTCTTTCTACGGCTCCACTAGTTGTTACTTCTTCTACTTCTACTTCGTAAGAATTTCCGTTTACATTTATAATAAATTTTCTCATTGTTCTACCTCCTAAGATATTTATATATTATAATTTTCCAAACATCTGCTCTCTTCTGCCTGTTTCTGCCCAAGCAGGTGTTGTTTGAGGCATCCTTTTTATACTTTTAATATTTACTTCAGGTATGCTTACGCCTAAGCTAGAAGCTATGGCTGCTGCTATAACTGCTACTAATTCTTCATCGTTTATATCATTTGTAGCTATTTCTTCTTCTACTTTATTTTCTATCCTATCTTCTGTCCTATTTTCTATAACAGGATTGGCTTTAGGAGGTTGTGGTTTTTTTCCACCACCAGCTATATTACTTAATCCCTTTATTAAATAGGATATTATTATTAGGACAGTAAAAACTATAATCATACTAAAGACTGTAATAAACACGCTGTTGCTAATAGTTATATATTCACCCAATTATTTCACCTCTTTTATACTGGTAAGTTACCATGCTTTTTAGCAGGTCTATGTTCTCTCTTTGAGCCTAGCATATCAAAGGCAGATATTAATCTTGGTCTAGTAATACTAGGAACTATTACATCGTCTACATATCCTCTTTCTGCTGCTATATATGGATTTGCTACTGTATCTCTATATTCTTTAATTTTTTCTTGTCTTGTATTTATAGGATCATTAGAGTTTTCAATATCCTTTTTAAATATTATATTAGCTGCTCCATCTGGACCCATTACTGCAATTTCTGCATTTGGCCATGCAAATACTTGGTC
>NZ_JAHLPM010000040.1 GCF_018917865.1 Tissierella simiarum | reverse complement strand
AGATACACATCTGAAAGTAACAAACTAGGAACATTATATTTTACAGGTACCTTAGTAAAAGAATATAAAGATTACTATCTGTTTCAAGGAAAGAATTATTTAGAGAGTTTTAGAAAAGCTGATTTTAATACAGGCGAATATAAAATCAAGGAGGTAAGATAATGGATAAAATAATAAATTTAGTTGGAGCAAGTGGAACAGGAAAAACAGAAATTGCAAAACTGTTATATGCTAAAGGATACAATGTAATAATGTCATATACCAATAGAAAGCCACGATTTAATGGAGAATGGGGTCATATATTTGTCAAATATATACCTAAAAAATGGGAAAAAATAATAGAGGGAAATCTGGAAATAGAAAAAATGATTATAGATAAAACTGATATGATAGCCTGTCAAGAAAAATACGGAAATTATTATTGGGCAACAAAAGATCAATACAAGAATAAAGGCACTTCAATATACGTTGTATGTCCTCATGGGGCAAATGAAGTTAAACAAAATGTTAAAGATGCTGATGTAGTAACTATATTTCTAGTATGTGATGAAGAAGAAAGAATAAAAAGAATAATTAAAAGAGATAGAAGTACAAAAAATGGTAACATGAAATATTTTGAAGCAGAGGAAAGAGCTGAAAAAGATACTGATTATTTTAAGATATGTAAATGTGATTATGTAATTGATACAAATAGATATTTTATGGAAGTTATAAATCTAATAGAAAGCATTATAAAGGAGGTTTGATGTGAAGTTTATAGATTTGTTCGCAGGTATCGGAGGTTTTAGAACAGGAATGGAAATGGCAGGGCATGAATGTGTAGGCTGGTGTGAAATAGATAAGTTTGCACAAAAAAGTTATAGGGCAATATATGATACGGAAGGAGAGTGGTTTTCAAATGACATACGAACAGTTAACCCTAGAGATATCCCCGAGTTCGACTGTATCACAGGAGGATTTCCTTGCCAGAGTTTCTCGGTTGCTGGCAAAAGGGGAGGGTTTGAAGATACTAGAGGAACTTTATTCTTTGAAATCGCGAGAATTATTCGAGAAAGACAGCCAAAACTTGTTTTCCTTGAAAACGTCAAAGGGTTGCTTAACCACGATGGAGGAAGGACTTTCGGAACAATCCTCAACACTTTTTGGGAACTGGGGTATGATGTCGAATGGCAATTGCTTAACAGCAAGGATTTTGGAGTCCCCCAAAATAGGGAAAGGGTGTTCATTATCGGATATCCTAGAGGAACAAGTAGACAAAAAATATTTCCTATCAGAAGAGCAAGACAAGTGAATTCAGACAGTCAGCTATATAAACAAGCAGGAAATAGTGTAACTGTAAATGTGATATATGAAATAGCTAGACGAATTTAAAAGCGATTAGAGCAATTTTAAAATTAGGACAAGTATTTAGTCAAGAAAGAAGAAAAAACAGTTGTATGACTTCACAAAGAAGGGAGAGAAGCATAATATGATTGAACTACAATCAGAACTATTAAAAGCTATAGAAGAAATAGCAACTACAAGAGGAATGACAACAGAAGAGTGCATTAGACAAGCTATAGAGATACTAGAGGGCGAATGGTACATCAAAGATTAGGGGGTTCAATATGTTAAAAATATGGAGAAGAAACAGAAAAGATATAAAAATAAAAGACAGAACATTCTTAAAATTATATATTTGGACAAGTATATTAGGGGTGAAATAAATTGAAAATAGTAATACCTGGTGAAATGCCAGGGATGAATGAGATAGTTGCAGCAGCTAAAAAAGGCAGAGGGAAATATCAACCTTATAATGACATGAAAAGAGAAAATACAGAATTAGTGTCATGGGCATCAAAGAAAATTCCAAAGAAAAAAAGAATATTCTTAGATATAACTTGGATAGCAAAAAACAAAAGAAGAGATCCAGACAATATAGCGGCAGCAGTAAAATTTATTTGGGATGGATTAGTTGAAGCAGGAGTAATACCTAATGATGGTTGGAATGAAAATGGAGGTTGGGCTAATCATTTTGAAGTGGACAAGGATAATCCGAGGATAGAGGTAGTAGTTAAGGAGGTATAAAAGATGGACAAGGTGTTAGAGCTAAGCATAAGAGTAGTAATTCGACATCTTTTTTATTGAGGAGGAAACAAATGGACGGATTAACGAGTAAAGAAAGACATCAAATAGTAGAAGAAAGAAGTCAAGGTCTGTGTGAAAATTGCGGAAGCAACTACATGGTACAACATCATCATATCATAGGCGGAAATGGCAAGAGAAGACAATGTGAAACTATATATAGTCTAATAGCTTTATGTTGGGATTGCCATCATGGGGATTATGGAGTAGAAGGAAATAAAGATAGATCATTAGATTTGAAACTTAAGCAAAACTTACAAAGAAAATATGAAGAATTAGGACTAAAAGGTAAAGAACTACAATACTGGCTAGGTGGAAGATTTTACTTATAGAGGTGAATAAAGATGCAGGATCTATATAATGAATTGCAGGGATTGAGAAAAACTCTTTCCCTTGCAATCAAAAAACTAGAGGAACGAGGAAATAAAAAGAGTAAAGCTGAAGCGGAATATAGAA
>NZ_JAHLPM010000039.1 GCF_018917865.1 Tissierella simiarum | reverse complement strand
TAATGAAGAGTATTTAAATCCAGTGAGGATTAAGGTAGTATAAATGTAAACTGTGAGCACTTGCTTTCAGCATAGGGCGTACTTGGACACGCCAAAAAGAATAAGGCTTCCTAAGTAATCAGGTTGAAAAGTAATAGCAAACTTCTTTACGAAAAAGAATCCCCCATCTTCTATAAGTGGGGGAGGGTTCAAATGATATCATATAAAATGGGTTGTTGTATTCAGTTTCATATAACTAATAGTAATCATTGCTAAATAAAGTCAATTTTTAAAAAATTTAAGGAGATGATAAGATGTCTAGAGGTATTGGAAAAGAGTTCATGGAAAAAACAAAATACAAGTATTTAGAAGAAAGTGATCAAGAGAAAGGGTTAGATCAACCTCCTTTGCAATCAGAGTATAATTCTGATTCAATATTAATAGATTTACCATCAGCAAATAATCTTAAGATTAAAAATATAAATTTAAGAGAAGCCATAGAATCCAGAAAAAGTTTAAGGACATATAGTGATGTTTCTTTAACATTAGAAGAACTTTCATATCTATTATGGTGTACCCAAGGAGTAAAGGAAGTTATACCAAGACCCGCAACTTTAAGAAATGTTCCGTCAGCCGGTGCAAGACATTCCTTTGAAACTTATTTACTTATAAATAAGGTAGAGGGATTAAAGCCAGGATTATATAGATATTTAGCCATAGAACATAAACTTATGGAAGTAAATTTAGATTCAAATATAACTGAGAAAGTTGTTTTTAGTTGTTCAAAACAGAACTTTATTGAAAAAAGTGCTGTGACTTTTATTTGGAGTAGTTCTGTTTATAGAATGAAATGGAGATATGGAGAAAGAGGCTATAGATATATACATTTAGATGCAGGCCATGTATGTCAAAACTTGTACTTAGCAGCAGAAAATATTGATAGTGGTGTTTGTGCCATTGCAGCTTTTGACGATGATGAAATCAATAAATTACTTGGATTAGACGGAGAAGACCAGTTTGTTGTCTATGTGGCGGCTTTAGGAAAAAGAGTATTATAGATGTAAAAATATTTTTCTATATAAATTAAGGATTTGAAAATAAAATTGTTAAAAGTATTTATTAAATATGCAATAGAGCTAAACAGAGCCTAGATTTAGGTTCTGTTTTTTTATATATCAAAAATATAAAAAAATATTTTTGAAACTTTTTTTGTTTTAATCTTGTCTAATATTATAGAAGATGTAAAACAAGGATAAATTAAGTTACATGTAAACTTATAAAATAATATTAAATGATAAACATGAGGATTTATATATTCAGATGAAGAGGTGATTAAAGATTGGAATTTAAAGAGAATGTTAAAAAGGCTATTAAGGGAAATAAGGATAGCTTTACCATAATAATTCAAAGTAGAAAAGAAAAACTTTATAGAATTGCATATAGTTATGTTAGAAATCAAGAGGATGCACTAGATATAGTTCAGGAAACAGTGTATAAAGCTTTTATATCTATTAATACTCTTAAAAATCCTGAGTACTTTGATACTTGGATCGTGAGAATACTTATAAACAATTCTATTAATTACATGAAGCAGAATAAAAAGGTTTTATATCTTGAAGATGAAAAATCTCCGAAGATGGAAAGTTATAATTCTGTAGAATATTTAGATCTATACGATGCACTAAATAGATTAGATGATAAGCTAAAGACAATAATTATATTAAAATATTTTGAGGATTTAACCATTAGAGAAATAGCTGATATTTTAGGAGAACCTATAAACACAGTAAAAACAAACCTTTATAGAACTCTGAAAAAATTAAAAATAAGTATAGGAGAGGAGGAATAAAAATGTTTGATGATAAAGTTTTAAAAGAATTAAAAAAAGAATATGACAAAATAGAAATTCCTAATAATATAGATGATTATATAGAAAAGGCCATAGAAAGGGGTTCAGTTGAAATGCAAATGAGTAAAAGAAAAAATAAATGGGTGAAATGGGTAGGTAGTGCTGCTGCTGTATTTACAATTTTTACAATTAGTATAAATACTATTCCTGCTGTTGCTAATACCATGATTGATATACCTGGAATAGGAAAACTTGTTCAAGTTCTTAAGTTTGAAAAGGGAAGCGGAATTGGAGGAAATATAACTGATGGAACTGATGTTAACTTTATAGCACTAAATAAAGATAAAGATATAGAAAATATAGTTATAAATTTTTCTAAAGAAGATAAAATAGAAGACTTAGCTAGCCATTTTAAAGTTGATTATTCAGAGTATCCATATACTTTAACTTTCACTATTTCAGGGGCAAGGAAATTCTCAGCAGAAAAAGACTTAAAGGAATTGAAAAACAGTAATATAATAAAAGATGCTTATAGTTTAATAACACTAGATGATTCTATGATACGATTTTCTATTACTTTAAATGAAGCCGTTGATTATGAAGTTAAAGAATATAAAGAGCCTGGACAGGTAGTAGTAACCTTAAGACCAGGTGAACAAAAAGATAATAAAAGAATCTATTCCATAAGAAGTAAATCTTATGAATTTGGGGAAACCTTAGGCATTATGGAAGAAGAATTATATGAATTAGAAGGATTAAGAATTTTAAAAGATCAAAATGGAACATTCATAGTAGAAGCAGGATATTTTGATACTCTTAAAAAAGCAGAAAATAAAAAAGAAGAATTGGAAAAAGAATATGAGTCCATATCTGAATTTGTCATAGAAGAAAGAGAGATCAAAGATATTCCAAAACAAATAGTAAAATAAAAAATAAAATGAGTCAGCCTTTGATATGATACTTCCAAAGTAGACAGTTTAATTAATTTAAAATAGACTATCTACTTGGAGGTATTTTTTATGGGAAGAAAACCAAAGTATAGTAAAGAAATAAAGATTAAAGCATGTAA
>NZ_JAHLPM010000038.1 GCF_018917865.1 Tissierella simiarum | reverse complement strand
TACTTTGAGTTAGAAATTTATTCAAAGAGAAATAAAAGAGCTAATCAAACTTTTAAATGAGAGTTTGATCCTGGCTCAGGACGAACGCTGGCGGCGTGCCTAACACATGCAAGTCGAGCGAAGGTTGTTTTAGGAAATCTTCGGATGGAATAAAACATCTCTTAGCGGCAGACGGGTGAGTAACGCGTGAGGAACCTGCCTTCCACAAGGGGATAGCCTCGGGAAACCGGGATTAATACCCTATGACACTTAAGTATCGCATGGTATTTAAGTTAAAGCGCAAAGCGGTGGAAGATGGCCTCGCGTTCCATTAGCTAGTTGGTGAGGTAACGGCTCACCAAGGCTGCGATGGGTAGCCGGCTTGAGAGAGTGAACGGCCACACTGGAACTGAGACACGGTCCAGACTCCTACGGGAGGCAGCAGTGGGGAATATTGCACAATGGAGGAAACTCTGATGCAGCGACGCCGCGTGAACGATGAAGGCTTTCGGGTCGTAAAGTTCTGTCCTAAGGGACGATAATGACGGTACCTTAGGAGGAAGCCCCGGCTAACTACGTGCCAGCAGCCGCGGTAATACGTAGGGGGCGAGCGTTGTCCGGATTTATTGGGCGTAAAGGGTGCGTAGGCGGCCTTTTAAGTCAGATGTGAAAGATCACGGCTCAACCGTGGTAAGCATTTGAAACTGGAAGGCTTGAGTTAAGGAGAGGAAAGTGGAATTCCTAGTGTAGCGGTGAAATGCGTAGATATTAGGAGGAACACCAGTGGCGAAGGCGACTTTCTGGACTTATACTGACGCTGATGCACGAAAGCGTGGGGAGCGAACAGGATTAGATACCCTGGTAGTCCACGCCGTAAACGATGAGTGCTAGGTGTTGGGGGTCAAACCTCAGTGCCGCAGCTAACGCATTAAGCACTCCGCCTGGGGAGTACGGTCGCAAGACTGAAACTCAAAGGAATTGACGGGGACCCGCACAAGCAGCGGAGCATGTGGTTTAATTCGACGCAACGCGAAGAACCTTACCAGGGCTTGACATCCCTCTGACCGGATTAGAGATAATCCTTTCTCTTCGGAGACAGAGGTGACAGGTGGTGCATGGTTGTCGTCAGCTCGTGTCGTGAGATGTTGGGTTAAGTCCCGCAACGAGCGCAACCCCTGCTTCTAGTTGCAAACAGTTAGGCTGTGCACTCTAGAGGGACTGCCGATGACAAATCGGAGGAAGGTGGGGATGACGTCAAATCATCATGCCCTTTATGTCCTGGGCTACACACGTGCTACAATGGTCGGTACAACGGGCAGCTACACAGCGATGTGATGCGAATCCCTTAAAGCCGATCCCAGTTCGGATTGCAGGCTGCAACTCGCCTGCATGAAGCCGGAGTTGCTAGTAATCGTGGATCAGAATGCCGCGGTGAATGCGTTCCCGGGTCTTGTACACACCGCCCGTCACACCATGGGAGTTGGAAATACCCGAAGCCAGTGAGCTAACCGTAAGGAGGCAGCTGTCGAAGGTAGGGTCAATGACTGGGGTGAAGTCGTAACAAGGTAGCCGTATCGGAAGGTGCGGCTGGATCACCTCCTTTCTAAGGAGCAATTGTATTTCACACTGCT
>NZ_JAHLPM010000037.1 GCF_018917865.1 Tissierella simiarum | reverse complement strand
CAAAAAAAGGTCAAGTTATTAAGGGCATAGGGCGAATGCCTTGGCACCAAGAGCCGATGAAGGACGGGATAAGCACCGATATGCTTCGGGGAGTCGCAAATAGGCTTTGATCCGGAGATTTCCGAATGGGGAAACCTACTTGAGTAACCCTCAAGTACTCCTTACTGAATCCATAGGTAAGGAGAGGAAGACCAGGGGAACTGAAACATCTAAGTACCCTGAGGAAGAGAAAGAAAAATCGATTCTCTAAGTAGCGGCGAGCGAACGGGGAACAGCCCAAACCAGTACTTGTACTGGGGTTGAGGACACGGTAAAGGATGAAATTTAGGTAGCTGAAGAAGACTGGAAAGTCTCACCATAGAAGGTGATAGTCCTGTAAGCGAAATTTAAATTTCACAGACTGTGCTCCAGAGTACCATGGGACACGTGAAATCCTGTGGGAAGCAGGGAGGACCACCTCCCAAGGCTAAATACTACTTGGTGACCGATAGTGAAGAAGTACCGTGAGGGAAAGGTGAAAAGAACCCCGGAAGGGGAGTGAAATAGAACCTGAAACCCTATGCCTACAAGCAGTGGAAGTTCATTATTAGAATAACCGCGTACTTTTTGTAGAACGGGCCAGCGAGTTATGGTATGCAGCAAGGTTAAGTACTTAAGGTACGAAGCCGTAGGGAAACCAAGTCTTAATAGGGCGAATAGTTGTATGCCATAGACCCGAAACCGGGTGACCTATCCATGGGCAGAGTGAAGTTGAAGTAAAATTCAATGGAGGCTCGAACCCGTTAGTGTTTAAAAACTATGGGATGACCTGTGGATAGGGGTGAAAAGCCAATCGAACTCGGAGATAGCTGGTTCTCCTCGAAATAGCTTTAGGGCTAGCCTCAAGGTTAGTGATATGGAGGTAGAGCACTGAATGGTCTAGGGGCACATAGTGTTACCAAAACCTATCAAACTCCGAATGCCATAATCATATCCTTGGGAGTCAGACTATGGGGGATAAGCTTCATAGTCGAAAGGGAAAGAGCCCAGATCACCAGCTAAGGTCCCTAAATTCAGATTAAGTGGTAAAGGATGTGAGGTTACACAGACAACCAGGATGTTGGCTTAGAAGCAGCCATACATTTAAAGAGTGCGTAATAGCTCACTGGTCGAGTGACCTTGCGCCGAAGATTTCCGGGGCTTAAATCTGATACCGAAGCTGTGGGATACGTAAGTATCGGTAGAGGAGCGTTCTGTACGGGCAGAAGCTATACCGTAAGGAGTGGTGGACTGTACAGAAGTGAGAATGCTGGCATGAGTAGCGAAAAGGTGGGTGAGAATCCCACCCGTCGAAAGCCTAAGGTTTCCTGAGGAAGGCTCGTCCACTCAGGGTAAGTCGGGACCTAAGCTGAGGCCGAAAGGCGTAGGCGATGGACAACAGGTGGAAATTCCTGTACTACCTAGAGGCGCTTGAGAGAAGGGGTGACGCAGAAGGATAGGCTGAGCGTGCCGTTGGTTGAGCACGTCCAAGCAAGTAGGAAGTGTAGATAGGCAAATCCGTTTACACAATTCCAAGATGTGATGGGGAGCGAAAAATAAGTAGTGAAGCAGCTGACTCCACACTGCCAAGAAAAGCCTCTATCGAGCCAAAGGGTACCCGTACCGCAAACCGACACAGGTAGGCGAGGTGAGAATCCTAAGACGTTCGGAAGAACCTTTGTTAAGGAACTCGGCAAAATAGCCCCGTAACTTCGGGAGAAGGGGTGCCAGTTAAGGTGTAATCTATACGATGAAAGCCTTGATTGGCCGCAGTGAATAGGCCCAAGCGACTGTTTACCAAAAACACAGGTCTCTGCTAAGTCGAAAGACGAAGTATAGGGGCTGACACCTGCCCGGTGCTGGAAGGTTAAGGGGAAGGGTTAGCGTAAGCGAAGCTCTGAACTTAAGCCCCAGTAAACGGCGGCCGTAACTATAACGGTCCTAAGGTAGCGAAATTCCTTGTCGGGTAAGTTCCGACCCGCACGAAAGGTGTAACGATTTGGGCACTGTCTCAACAAAGGATCCGGTGAAATTGTAGTACTCGTGAAGATGCGAGTTACCCGCGACAGGACGGAAAGACCCCGTGGAGCTTTACTGCAGGCTGACATTGGATTTTGGTATTGCATGTACAGGATAGGTGGGAGGCTAAGAAACCAGGGCGCCAGTTTTGGTGGAGCCGACCTTGGGATACCACTCTTGTAATGCTGAAATTCTAACCAGATACTATGAAACTAGTATTGGGACACTGTCAGTTGGGCAGTTTGACTGGGGCGGTCGCCTCCTAAAAAGTAACGGAGGCGCTCAAAGGTTCCCTCAGCACGGTCGGAAATCGTGCGAAGAGTGTAAAGGCAGAAGGGAGCTTGACTGCGACACCAACAAGTGGAGCAGGAACGAAAGTTGGACTTAGTGATCCGGTGGTTCCGAGTGGAAGGGCCATCGCTCAACGGATAAAAGCTACCCCGGGGATAACAGGCTTATCTCCCCCAAGAGTCCACATCGACGGGGAGGTTTGGCACCTCGATGTCGGCTCGTCTCATCCTGGGGCTGAAGCAGGTCCCAAGGGTTGGGCTGTTCGCCCATTAAAGAGGCACGCGAGCTGGGTTCAGAACGTCGTGAGACAGTTCGGTCCCTATCCGTCGTGGGCGTAGGAAATTTGAGAGGATCTGTCCTTAGTACGAGAGGACCGGGATGGACAGACCGCTGGTGTATCAGTTGTCTCGCCAGAGGCACGGCTGAGTAGCTATGTCTGGAAGGGATAAGTGCTGAAGGCATCTAAGCACGAAGCCCCCCTCAAGATTATATTTCCCACCGTAAGGGTAAGACTCCAAGTAGACTACTTGGTAGATAGGTCCCAGGTATAAGAGTAGCAATACTCGCAGCTAAGGGATACTAATAAGTCGAGGACTTGACCTTAAAATATATTGTTAAATTAGTTTTCGTCTGGTGACGATAGAGAGAGGGACACACCTGTTCCCATACCGAACACAGAAGTTAAGCCTCTCATCGCCGATGGTACTTGGGTGGTAACGCCCTGGGAGAGTAGGAAG
>NZ_JAHLPM010000036.1 GCF_018917865.1 Tissierella simiarum | reverse complement strand
TGATGATTTCATAGACGAAGCTTTATCATATGCAAAGCGAAATTTAGAGCAATCCAAAGAAACTTAGAGCAATTCTATGAAGATATTGTACTATTTTTTCATATTTAGTTTACAGAGCCTTCTATACTTCTTTTTTTAAAATTGCTTTTACAGCATTTTCAATTTCTTCATATCCTGTACATCTACATAGATTTGATTGAAGCCACTCTTCTATTACATGGTCATCAGCATCAGGATGAATTTGTGCTAAAGCATGGCAAACCATTAAAAATCCAGAAGTGCAGTAACCACATTGAAATCCCCAATTTTCAACAAATGCTTTTTGAATAGGTGCATTTTTCAATCCTTCAACAGTAAGAATCTTCTTTCCTATAGCCTCTACAGTAAGCATTAAGCATGATTTTATAGGCCAATCATCTATTAATACAGTACAGGCACCACAATCTCCATTTTCACAACCAGGCTTTGCACCTGTAAGCCCAAGTTCTTCTCGGAGAGTATATAATAAAGTATCAGAAGGTTTAGCAACAACCTTTCTATCTTCTCCATTTACATTTAATGTTAAGACGGTAGTACCTAAAACTTCTAGCATTAATTCACCTCCTCAAAATTTGTTAAGGCTTCATGTATCATTGTATGCAGCATAAATTTTCTATATTCTGAAGAACCGCTAATATCATTTAATACCTTACCAGGTATATTGTTAATAGCATTACTTATTTTTTTATCCATAGAAGAAACGGTATTATCATTTAAAATATCTTCCATTATATAGGATCTTAGAGGATAATCGCACATACCACTAAAGGCAATTTTAATTTTATTATTGTCTTTTAATGCCGCTATTGTAATTAGAGGATAATCTATTTTTTCATTTTTTGTTCTCTTTACATGAATATTAGGCAAAGTTATAAAATTATCCTTTATAATCACTTGAACTATCATTTCTCCATCAGCAAGTTGAATTCGTTTATTAAAAGCATCCATTATGGGGACTCGTCTTTCACCGTTGATACTTGCTAATACGATTTCACTATCTGCCACCATAAGAGGTAGTACAGCTTCTCGATATATAATGGTACCAGCTAAGTTCCCCCCTAATGTAATCTTATCTTGTACTGTATGATCAGCTATTCTTTTAACGGTTAAACTAAGGAGAGGAAAAAAATTTGATTCTGCAATATTAGTAAGGGTTACAGCGGAGCCTATTGTTAGTTCATTATTCTTTAATTCATGTATATTACACTCTAGAATACCTTTAATATCAATAACTGCTTCTGTATATACATTATGCATTCTCGCCATACTAATGAATTCAGTTCCTCCACCATAATATATTGGTTTTTTTCCTGCAGATTTTAATTTATTATATAAATTAACGGCTTCTTCTATCGTCGTTGGTTTATAGTATTCAAAATCAAAAGGTATCATATCTGCCTCCCGTCATAGTTTTCCATATTAGTTCTGGAGAGATAGGTAACTTATTAAAATTAAATCCTGTTGCTAAGGATATAGCATTAGCAAAGGCAGCTGGAATCCCAAGAATACCATGTTCACCCATCCCACGAGCACCAAAAGGGGCATCAATTTGAGGTGTTTCTATAAAATCAACTATATATTTAGGCTGTTCTCCAAAATGTATTAACTTATATGTTCTCAAAGATGTGTTTTCTAATATACCAGAATCATTATATAAAAATTCTTCATGGGTCGCCAATCCTATTCCCATACTCATACCACCCATTATAATACCACTAGCAGTCTTAGGATTTATTACTTTACCTACATCAATAACCGTTGCGGCATTTAATAACCTATAAGTATACTTTCTAGGATCATATTCTATTTCTACAGCTTGAGCACCTACAGTCCAAGATACTCCTACTTTTCCCTTTCCTGTTTCCTTATCTAACGAAGTTAAATGTTTCATAATATAACTTCCTCGTCCAATCATTTGTCCCCCTATAGACGAGCCACCTGGATATTGGTATCCATGGACTAAATCTTTAAATGGAGCATATATTTCAGGATTATCCCTCAAATACACTTTTTGGTCTTTTATATCTAAGTCATCTGGAGGACATTTAAGAACTATAGAACCAAGATTCTTTAATTGTTGTATTAAATCTTCAGCTGCTTGAATAACTGCATTTCCAACCATAAAAGTTGTCATGCTTGCAACTGTTTTCCAATGTTTAGGAGTCGTTTGAGTATCTACATCCATGACTACATGAATTTTATCAATGTCCATTTTCATCTTTTCAGCAAGTATTTGAGCTATTGTAGTTTTCATTCCAGGTCCAATTTCTACACCACCAAAGTTTAAATTTATACTGCCATCAGTATTTAAAGTAAGAATAACTCCAGATGAAGCATTAGTAGGAGAAGTTGAAGTTTTCCAAAAACAGCTCATTCCTTTCGCTCTTATCATACCGTTGTCTGTTATTATTCTCGAGCCTTCCTGCCAATTCATAATTTCCTTTAGCCTTAGTATGCATTTTACTAAGTTTCCTGTATTGCTTAAAGTTAGTTTATCTTGCGTTGGAGAAAGATTCCCAGGAGCTATGGCATTTTTCATTCTTAACTCTATTGGATCTATACCTAATGATGCTGCCAGTTGATCCAATATTCTTTCAATACAAAATGTAAATGCCGTATGTCCAAAACCACGATAGGATGTAACAAATGTGTGATTAGTATAAATAGTGATTGCATCACATTGAACATTTTCAATATTATACGGTCCAGTACAATTAACAGCTATTGCCTTAGCCATACGTGGACCAGTGTCAGCATAAGCACCACAACCTACATAATAGGTGCACTCTAAAGCTTTTATAATACCATCTTTAGTAGCACCTATTTTAAGTTTAGCTTCAACACCGATTTTAGATGGTGATGAAGCAATATCTTCCTCTCGAGAATTCGCTACTTTAACCAATCTTCCTCCAACTGTTTTTGAAGCAAGATATGCTATAAATTCAAGATCAACAGCAACTTTTCCACCAAAACCTCCTCCAACTAATGGAACACGAACAATAATATTCCCTTCAGATATATTATAAATCTTACTTAATTCTTCCTTTACTGAAAATGGAGCTTGAGATGATGTATGTATTATTACATTTCCGTTAGGAAGTATTTCGGCTTTTGAATTTCGAGTTTCCATAGCAAGATGGTCAGATTGAGGAAGTGAAAAACTTGATTCTATAACAATGTCACTTTCTGTCCAACCCTTATTCATATCTCCTTTTCTAATTTTCATATGGTCCGCAATATTAGAACCAGGTTGAGGACATACATCCTCAACAGGACAATGATATTCTCCTAAATTTTCATGTATTAATGTAGCTCCAGATTTTATAGAATCACTTATTGAGTTGACTACAGGCAGAGGATCATAAACAACTTTTATAAGTTTTATAGCTCTCATTGCTTCTTCTTCACTATTTGCCACTACTACAGCTACGGGTTCTCCAAAATATCTCACCTTATCCTTTGCAATAGGTGGTCTATCTTCAATCATAGGTCCACTTAAAGCAGGAAAGGAATCTCCAGTAATTATAGCTTGAACACCATCAGATTTTAATGCTTCTGAAATATCTATTAGTTTTATTAGAGCATGAGCATGGGTACTTGTAAGTATCTTAGCATGTAAAGCGTTAGGAGTGACTATATCACCATTATATTTGGCAGCACCAGTAACCTTATCCCATGACTCCTTTCTAGGAGTACTTACTCCAATTCTTGATATATAATCCATAAACCTCTCTCCTCTTGTATAAATCTTGAATTAATAAGAGTTTATCTGTATTAAAGTAGTTTTTCCCTATATATTATAAATATTCAAAAGCCCTAGTATAAAATATTGAAGAGATAAGTTTCTTCGGCATGCTATGATTTTTTACAGCTAGTTTTTTATTAAATAAAAAACTACTCTTTTCTGGCTTAATATTATTTTGATTCTTACTAGAAAAAAGTAGTTTACACTTAATTTTAATTTTTTTATATTACTAAATTATACATACATTATATATTATTTTTATATTTAATTTTCTAATTCTTTTTTTAAGCTCTAAAACCTCTTCAATAGAAAGTTCAGCAACTTCTGCAACCTTCTCAGGCTCGATTCCTAATTTAAGAAAATTTCTAACAGTGTTTTTCTTTCCTATTAAAATGACTATTTCAAAATGGTTAAAAACCATTTTGAAATAGTCATTGTATTATACTTTTATCTTTTTAATGTTGAATATACTGTAGTACAAGGCATTATAGGATCTCCACTATGCACAAATGTAGTAATTCCTAAATTTAAATTAACTAATACTAATGCTAAAGATATAAAACCTACCAATGTTTTTTTAACTTTCATCTTTTTTTCCTCCTTAATTATTAGTTATTAAATCTTCAATTAGTTGCAAAGATTTACTTTCATTTTTATTAATTATATAAAATTCTAATGTTCTCAATAGCAAGAGGATATCATTATCTAATGAAATATTCAATATAATATCTTTATAATCTTCAAATAGTATATGTATTTTTTCCAAGTCTAAATTCTTATAATAAAGATGAAATAAAGCTAATATATTCTGTTTAACTATATCTTGCTGATTATTTTTTTTAGCGTATATCAATGATTCATTATAATATTCTTCAGCCAAATCGTATTTATTTAAATGATTATATGCAATAGCAATTTGATTGCATAGTTTAGAAAAATAGTTTGAATCTTTATTTAATCTAGTAATATTATCTAAAACTTTATTTATATACTTAAGAATTTTGTCTTTACAGTTCATCTTCACATATACTTCAGTCATATTTGCATATACCAAATATAAGTCATCATAATAATCTCCTAAAATTAATGCATCCGCTGCTTTATTATAACTTTTTAAGGCTTCATTATAACTTCCAATTTTAAAATAACAATTGCCTTGAAGTATTAGTATTTTTCCTAACTGTATATAGTTTGTATCTTCTGTATATTTTAATGCCTCCAGTACTTGCTCTAAACTTTCATCTATTAGACCCAGATATTCATAAGCAAGAGCACTATTATAATATAAAATACCAATATGTTCTTTAGATATATTTTCTCTATTTAAAATTAAGTAATTAGATAAATCAATAGCTTCTTTATACTTATTTATAAGAATACAAATAACAACCAATTTCAACGTAATCCTATAGTTTAATTTTCTATTAGGATGATTAAAAGTACATTCACGTCCCTTAAAATAATAATAGTAGCTCTTAGTATAATCCTTTAAGTTATAACTAATGTCTCCTAAAATTTCATAAATCCTTATCTTTTTATCTACTAAATTCCACTTATTTAAAAAGGATTCTATTTCATCTATATATTCTGTTTCGATATTATAGTTCTTAGTTGAAAATAGCTTGTCCAGCTCTTCAATATATAAATCAGCTTGTTTTTTTGCATCATATCTATCGGGATTAAAAATATCTTCAGGCTCAATAATAATATCTAAACCTTTGTTTTCCATAATCTCATTAATATTTCGACAAATCAGCTTAGCCTTATCTTCAGTAAGAGGAGTTTTATCATTCTCGATTATACTTATTAAATTTCTTGTAACTTCTCCTCCTGTAATTTCATACTGTTTTAGACCAAGTTCTGATCTTATTCTCTTTAAGTTTTCCCCAATGGATAAACTATTGCATTTTACCATTATGCTCATCCCTTTAGAAAATAGTTATATTCATTTATTATACTACCCTATAAAAATATATTTGTAAATGTTTTTACTCTCTTATTTTTCTACAATTTAATACAAGGTCTGGCAAAAAATTTATAAAAAATTATGATTTAATTTATATAAAAAGAAAGAACTTTTCTCTTTTTTAAACTCAAGTTGCACATATAGTTTTATACATCTTGAATAATCTTGAAGCTGTTTCTTTTTCTTCGTAAGACAGCTTCTGAGAATTTTGTATTTCTTCTATATCTCTTTCTAATTCAACATCATCAATAAATATTTTTCGTAACCTAAATACATATACAATATTTATAGCCTCTTCTTTTACTAGATTTAATCCTTTAATAAACCTAATTTTATCCTTTGAATAAATTTTAGTAATTAATTCTGCAAATTCTAAAGTATATATGCCATAAGGATTATTATAGAGTAAAATTATATTGGATATGCTTTCTATATCTTCTATATCCATTTTTATAACCTTCTGTATAATCCTTTGGTTAATGTTTCTTCCATAGTTTTGCTCCATCTTATCCCAATTGAGTATAGTTAATTGATATAATAAATCCTTTATTTCATTATCATTTAATCTTGTTTTATTAATATAGTAATATATTTTTTCTTCAGGAGCTATATCTCCTCTATCCATATATATCCCTCGCTTTTAATTAGCATATGTTCTATTATACCCATACTGGATAGAAGAATAAATTTTATATCCACAATAAAAAAGATATCTCAAAATGGCTAAAAATTATTTTGAGATATCTTTTTATTTTATGTTTTTAATGTTAAATATAATATACTATTCGGTCTTATAAGGTCTCCACCATATATAAACGTAGTAAATACTAAGTTTAAATTAACTAACATTAATGTTAGAAATACAAATCCTACTAATGTTCTTTAACTTTATCTTTATTATTTATATAAAATTCTACGGATTACTTTCTTTCATATATAATTAATTGATTAATGAATCATCAAAATATTTTTCTGCTAAGCCAAGTTTATCTAAATAATTATACACAGTATTAATCTGTCTATATATTCTAGAAAAATAATTTGAGTTTCTATTTAAATTTGGAATACTATTTAAAACCTTATTTATATATTCAATAGTTTTATCTTCACAGTTAATCTTCATATATACTTCAGTCATATTTGCATAAGCTAAAATTAGTTCATCATAATAATTGCCCAAAGCTAATACATCTACTGCTTTATTATAGCTTTTTAGAGCTTCATCATAATTCTCAGCTTCAAAATAACAATTACCCTCAACAATAAATATTTTTCCTAGTTCTATGTAATTTGTATCCTCAATATACTTTAAAGACTCAGATATTTGCTCTAAGCACTTATCTATTAGACTTAACCCTCTATAAGCAAGAGCACTATTATAATGAAGAATACCCATATATCTTTCAGGTACATTTTCCTTATTTAGAAGTGCATAATCACATAATCTAGTAGCTTCTTTATATTTTCTTGTCATGATACAATTAGCTACTAATTTTAGCATAACTCTATAGTTTAATTTTCTATTAGGATAATTAAAAGCAATTTCCCAAGCTTTGATATAGTAGCAATACCCCTTAGCATAATTTCTTAAATCATCGTAAATATCTCCCAAAATTTCATAAACTCTTATTTTTTTATCCACTAAATTCCATTTATTTAGAAATGATTCTATCTCATCTATATATTCTATTTCAATATTACAATTTTTAGTGGCAAATAGCTTGTCCAGCTTTTCAATATATAAATCAGCTTGTTTTTTAGCATCATACCTATCAGGATTAAAAATGTCCTCTGGATCGATAATAATATCTAAACCTTTATTTTGCATAATCTCATTAATGTTCCTGCAAATCAGCTTAGTCTTATCTTCAGTAAGAGAAGTTTTATCATTCTCGATTATACTTATTAAATTTCTTGTAACTTCTCCTCCCGTAATCTCATATTGTCTTAATCCTAATTCCGTTCTTATTCTCTTTAAGTTTTCCCCAATGGATAAACTATTGCATTTTACCATTATGCTCATTCCCCTAGAAAATAATTTTATTTGGTGACTATACTAACATATAAAATCATATTTGTAAACGATTTTAGTCCTCTATTTTTCTACAATTTAATACAAGATTTAACAAAAAAATTATGATTTAGCTTATATAAAAAGAAATAACTTTAACGTATAAACCAATACCATTTAATCGCTTCTTTTTCAACATTTTTTACAAAGCTGTCTTTTCCGTCACCATATCCTTCAATATCATTAGGATATTGTTCAGCAAGCTTACTTTTTAGTTCCCCATACTGTTTGCAAACTTCTGGATGTTTACGAAGATAATCTCTAAACAACAAATGTCTTTCAATTTCTGCTATATTGTCAAATTGGAACGCATGTATTTGATGAGTTCGATTATCTCCGCCTTTTCGAAAATATCTCCGTCCAATGATTCCAAACTCTCCCATGACCTCATATTCGAGTTCTTCAAATTGTTTAGAAAATAAGTCTAATTTATTAATATCATGAACCACAAGCATAATATCAATAATTGGCTTTGCTTTTAGCCCAGGCACAGAAGTGCTTCCAATATGAAAGCTATTAATCAACTCATCTTGTAGAATAGCCTTGATATTGTGCTCCTCTTTTTCATATTCATTTTCCCAATTTTCATCGTAATCTACTACTTTGATAATCATTATAAACACCCCTTTTCATAATTTTTAATACAACTATCTTACAATTAAAAATTAACTTTTACAAGTTCATAACAAGTTCATAATAACTCAATAATATTATGGATTTATACTGTATTTGTGTTTATCATTAAAATCAATTTAGGGAGGAGATTTATTTATGAAACAAACAATGGGAACGAAGAAAAAAAATATCTGGAAAACGGTGGTAGCAAGTGCAACGGCTATTACTATATGTAGTACGGTTTTTGTAGGAGCGAACAATGTAGCAATGGCAATGGCCTTGGATAAGGAGGAATCCATTTCTACAACATATAACGTTAGTACTACATCTATTGATAAAGCTGAAGACTATGTAAAAGTTGACTACAAGGTTTTAGAGAACAAGATTATGCGATCTACAAACTCTAGTGCATTGCCTATAGACCAAGCAGCTGAAATTGGAGCCCAATATCTTTGGGATATGTTTAAGGTTGACCTAAGCGGTAAGACAATCTACATGTCCTATTTCATTGATCCTGATGTTGCC
>NZ_JAHLPM010000035.1 GCF_018917865.1 Tissierella simiarum | reverse complement strand
AACTTGCATTGATTTTCTTAACACCTAATATTGAATTACTCATCAATTCACGCAATGCAATTGTTTCATGTGGAGCTAATGTTCTATTATCATTCATATCTTCACCTCCCTATAATATAGGTTCACCACAGGGACTGTTTAAATTCATGGCAATATTATCCACAAATAAAATATAATTTTCCAATTATGAATCAACATAAGAATAACCTTATAAACTTGATTAAGACAAGTTTTTATACATACACTAACACAATTACTATACTACATACATAAAACCTTACCATAAGCCAATACAAACCTTAAAACACTATATCAATTATTTTTCAAATTTTATCAGGGGATATATACTTTATATGGGAATGAATAGTAAAGTAGATCAATTATAATAAATTATTAAACTAAGAAATGTTTTAATTATACATTAAAACTGCTGAAATTGCAGATAGTTTTAAAACAAAGTAATAAGTTATCTTTTTCAACTAATTTTTATAAACAATAAATAGAAAATAATAAAAAGCAATCGGGAATAAAGTATAAAAATACTTTTCCCCGTTGCTTTTGAATTTTTAAGTTATTAATAATTTAATGAACTTCTACTTATTATTATTTTTGCTCAGGTTGTTGACTTTTTTGATTGAGTTTATTGTTTTGGTTTAGGTAATTTAATCTACCGTCTAAATATTGAAGATGTCTATTTACATCGGAAGTCATTTGATCATACATTTGCTTTGCCTGTGGATCTTCAGTAGCTTGAGACATCATAGCATAGCAACCTTTTGCTGATTCACATGCTGCTATAGCTTGTTGTAAATCACTCTTTACTGTCATTTCTATCACCTCACTTTTCTTGAATTAGGTTACCCTAAATTTTAATTAAAATTCAATAATATAAATATATATAGATATAATTTAAATAGAAAAATATATTTATAGCATAAGTGGAGAACTATTAGTTAACTAAGGTAGAAGAAATTTAATGGTAAATAATGCAGTATATTATTTTCTGTTTATTAACATACTATATAATATTAAAATAACAAAAGAGGTGAATTTCTATGATTAGTGCAGAAGTTGCTATTTATCCCTTAAAATCTTCACATGCAACGAAAGTAATAGATAATTCTATAAAAACATTAAATAATAGTAATATAGACTATACAGTGAATTCTATGAATACACGATTAAGAGGAAGAAAAGAGGAAATATTTAATACATTAGAAACAATGTTTTCTGAAGCTGAAACCACTGGTGGAGAGGTAAGTATGGTGGTTACAATAACCAACGCAGGTGAAAAAGATCTTATATAATTCAATAAAAAATATTTTTAATATTAATTTTACTAATAAATAAAAAAGGATTGGGCATACTTATAAAAGATAGGGTTGTGTATCAAAAAATACTTAAAACAAGGAAAAGACCTCCTTGGATATGAAATTGAATATATCAAAAGTATTAGAATTAAATAAACTAAAATAGAAAAGACCAGGAATTTAATCTTGGTCTTTTCTAATTTTTTATAGTGGATAGAAAATAAATATTTCATTAACCCCTATGAATAATAATTTATTATAATAAATATATTGGATATTGAAAACTTAGTTTTAATATAGGAAAATATTAAATATTCTAGTAAAGTGTTATATAGCATGATAAGTACAAATCTAGGGGACTTAGGGTCGCTGGTTCAAATCCAGTCATTTTGATTCAACTATAAAAAGTTAAAAATAAGTTTAGAGACAATCTTTAGATTAATAACTCTAATTTATTTGACTACATACTAAAAATTATATTACATTATAGATTTCTTAAAGTAGTTTCACACAATATATAGATGTGATATACTATAAATAATAATTACATTAAATTGGAGGTATTGTTTTGCTTTTGTATTTAGAAGTTTTATTAATTATGTTATTTGTAACAGCTGTATTTGGATATATATTTGTAGTATTAAAGGAGAAACTTTATTTAAAAAATAATATTATTGTAATAAATAAAAAAGCAGTGACTCAAAAACATTTAGATGAAGCTGATATGAAAGAATTTGTTTTAGATGGATTTAGAGTTAAAGCAGGAGATGAAGTTAAAGTTATAACTATAAGAAAAGAAAAGTTTAAAGGTATAATAATTGGTGCAAAAAAGAAAGAGAAATCTATTCTAATGGTAACTCATAAAGATGAAATAAAACAATTTAAAATAGATAATATACTAAAATTTAAAGTAGTGAGTAAGTATGGAAAGTTTTTTAACTAATAATAAGTACAATTATTTTTAAATAAATTTTATTTATAAGCAGGAAAATTTAAACTTATGAAGAAATCTATAAAGATACATTTGTAAAGGGGGATATTTGTGTCTCAAGAGAGGCGAGAGAAAAAAAGACAAAAAAAGAGAAAATATCGTATAGCATTGATATGTTCTATAATGCTATATTTAGTCTTTAGAAGCGTTCCTTCGTTTTTAGCTACTTCATATCGTACTATTGTACCCGAACAAGGGGTTTTAACAGATAAAATTGTTACCCAAGGCATTATTTTAAAAAATGAAAAAGTATATAAAGCAGATAGTAGTGGAAAACTAGAAATTTTAGTAAAAGAAGGAGAAAGAATTCCTGCTGGGAAACAAATTGCCCATATAAGTTTATTAAATGACACTTCTCAACTAAAACAAGAATTGAATGAAATTGAAAACTCAATTACTGCCTTAAAGAAATCAGAAAAAGAAAAAGAATTATTAAAGGTAGATGAAAGTAAACTAGGAGAAAATATTGAAGATTTGATCCTTAATATACAAGAAAATATCAATAAAGGTCAATATGCAGAAGTTCAATATACAAAAGATAAGCTTTCCTTATATGATTCTAAAGCAAAAGATATTTCTGGAGAAAAAACTTTACTTAACCAAAGTTTGGACAACTTAAATAAAAGAAAAGAAGAAATAGAAAAGGATATTAAAAGTAATAATATTAATTATTATTCTAGTAATGGAGGCATAGTTTCTTTTAACATAGATGGATATGAAGAAGTTTACTATCCTAAAGAATTTGAAAACTATACTTATGATAAGATAGATATCCTAGAAAAAGACAAAAAAAATGAAAAACCTAAAGTTGATGTATCTGTAGGAGATCCACTATTTAAGATAATAGATAATTTTGAATGGTATATGGCTATAAAAATAGAGGATTTAAAGGATATTAAGTCTTTTGAAAAAGGACAATCTATAACTTTGTTTATGGATGAAACCAAAAAAGAAATAAAGGGAAAGATATTATCAATAAATATAACTAAAAATAAGGCTGTAATGGTTATAAAATTTACCACTTTGTTCCATGAATATTACGACTATAGATTTTCAACAGTAGAGATAGTAAAATATAAAAAAGAAGGATTAAAAATACCTAGTAAAGCAATCGTTGAGAAAGATGGTATAAAAGGAGTATATATTAAGGAAATAAGTGGAATTGTTAAATTTAGACCTATTAAAGTATTAGGTGAAGATGATAAGTATACTTATGTTCAAAAAGGTGACAATAGAGGATTTATCAAACTAGAAGATGAGAAAAATCCTATTAAGACCATTACTCTATATGATGAAATTTTCTTAAATACTATGAATATAAAAGAAGGACAAATCCTGGATTAATTAAATGGGAGGGGATAAAAATTAGTATTAAAGATAATCTACTAGCTATAGAAGAAAACATAGAAAAGGCTTTAATCAAGTCAGGCAGAAAAGATGATAAAGTAGAATTAATAGCA
Source organism: Tissierella simiarum (assembly GCF_018917865.1). Taxonomy (GTDB): domain Bacteria; phylum Bacillota; class Clostridia; order Tissierellales; family Tissierellaceae; genus Tissierella_C; species Tissierella_C simiarum. Next base: position 6,721 of record NZ_JAHLPM010000035.1, on the reverse strand, counting down.
GTTACTAAAACTATCGATGTAGATAGAATACAGGAAGCTATAAACTTAGGTATTACTAATATAGGTGAAAATAGAGTCCAAGAGCTTGAAAAGAAGATAGAAGTTATTGGAGGTAAAGTTGATTATCATATGATTGGTCATTTACAGACTAATAAGGTTAAGTATATAGTACCTAAAGTAAAAATGATTCATTCATTAGACAGACTTTCCCTAGCTAAAGAATTAAATAAGAGAGCTAATATGAATAGTTTAACAATAAATGCTCTTATTGAAGTGAATGTAGCTGAAGAGGAAAGTAAATTTGGACTAAAAATACAGGAAGTAGTTCCTTTTATTGAAGAAGTATTAAAATTTAAAAATATTAGAGTTAAAGGGTTAATGACTATTGCACCTTATACTGAAAATGTGGAATCAATAAGGTATGTATTTAAGGAACTATATAAACTAAAAGAGGACATAAGTAGGAGAAATTATGAAAATTTATCCATGGATTATTTATCTATGGGTATGACAAATGATTATGAAGTTGCTATTGAAGAAGGTTCTAATATGATTAGGATTGGAACTGGTATTTTTGGAACAAGAAATTATTAGGAGGGATAAAATGGGTAATATAATGGATAAATTTAAATATTTTATAGGAATAGACGACTTAGATGAAGAAGAATATGAAGATGAAGAAGAAACACTGGAAGTACCTGTAACTACAAAAACCAAAAAGATAAATAATAATGTGGTAAATATCCATACTAATAGTAATATGAAACTAGTAGTCCATGAACCTTTAAGTTATGAAGAAGCTCCACGCATAGTAGACGATTTGAAAATGAGGAAAACTGTTGTAGTTAATTTAGAGCAATTAGAGGTAAATGTAAAAAGACAAATATTTGATTTTATTAATGGAGGATTATACGCTCTAGAAGGTAATATTCAGAAAGTTACCAAAGACATATTTGTTTTAGCTCCAAACAATGTGGAAATAGATGGTATCAAAGATGAATTAAGAAATAGGGGAATATTTCCTTGGTAAAAATATTAGATTTGAGGTAGTTAGATGATTACTTTATTTAGGGCAATAAATATATTGTTTAATATAATTGAATTTTTAATAGTTATTAGAATATTATTATCTTTATTGAATATTGGTCCTTACAACCCATTAGGAAAGATTGTATATGAAGTAACAGAACCCATACTAGGGTTTGCTAGACAGTTAATTTATAAATCAGGAATAAATACTGGAATGTTTGATTTCTCTCCATTATTAGCTATCTTAATTTTAAGATTAATATCTGCTCTTTTACTTAGAATATTATTTTAAGTGTAGGTATCTTTATGAGATTAGATAGAGATAAATATATTAGTCATATACAAGATAGAGATAAGATAATGGAAATGAGAAAGGTCATAGATAAAGTTGAGATAGTATGTAACAATTATTCTATTGAAACAACAGATTTTCTAGATCCTTATGAAAGGAAGTTGGCTAAATCTATTTTAAATAGCTTTGATGAAATTTCTTATTATGAAACTGGTGGTTTAAAAGAAGGCGAAAGACAAGTTATAGTAATCTATCCTTATTATTATGATAAAGAAAATATAGATGATTATATAGTCGGTTTGAAGATTGAAGGAAATTTGGAGAGATTATCCCATAAAGATTTTTTAGGAGCTATACTCCATTTAGGAATAAAGCGAAGTAAAATAGGGGATATATTAATACATGGGAACTATGTAGAAGTTATAGTAAAAAAAGAAATATCAGACTTTTTACTACTAAATTTAGATAGAGTGAGTAATGAAAAAGTTAAGATTTGCATAGTATCTTTAGATCAAATTAGTCCCAGTAAAATAGATTATAAAGAGATAAAATTAACATTATCATCATTTAGATTAGATGTTTTAATTAGTAGTACTTATAATTTATCTCGCCAAGAAAGTCAAAACATTATAAAATCTGGGAAGGTTAAAGTTAACTGGGAACCTATAGATAAATCATCTAAAGATTTAGAAGAAGGAGACATAGTGTCTGTTAAGGGCTATGGACGATGTATTCTCTACTCTATTGAAGGATTTAGCAAAAAAGGTAGGATAAAGTCCACCGTAAGAATATTAATATAAATGGAGTGAGTTAAATGATTACACCTCTAGATATACAGAATAAGGAATTTAAAAAATCTTTTAGAGGATATAAGGCTGGAGAAGTAGATGGCTTTTTAGATGAAATTATTATGGATTATGAAAGAATATATAAAGAGAATATTGAGTTAAAAGATAAGATTGGTATGTTAACAGATCAAATTAGGCAATATAATAATTTAGAAGATACTTTAAAAAATACTTTAGTAGTTGCTCAAACTACGGCGGATGAAGTTACTACTTCTGCTAGGCATAAAGCCGAAGTGATTATTGAGGATGCAGAATTGGAAGGAAAAAAATTAATTGATAGTGCCAGAGAAGAAGTTAGAAACATAAAAAGAGAATATGAGTATTTGAAAAAAGAAATTTTTATATTTAAAACTAGGTATCAATCTTTTATTGAAGCTCAACTCATATCTTTAGATGAATTTTATAAAGGAATAGAAAATGGAGATATTCATGAAAAAGATAAAGACCATAATGATGATGAATTAGAATTATTTGAAGATATGGTGGTAGATGAAATTAATGATATGGGGGCATAAATGCCCTTTTTTCTTTTCTATTGACACAAGGCTTAAAATGATATAAAAAATATATTGGTGGATAATGGTAGAAAATTATTTTAAGCTACATTGTTTGGATAAAGTATAAATGGAACTATTTAAAGGATATTTGGAGGAATATAAATGACAAGAAAAGTTATTATAGATGATAATATAGAAATAGGAGAGGGAAGTTTTACAATTATTGCAGGACCTTGTGCCATTGAAAGTAAAGAACAAATGGAGACAATAGGTAGTTTTTTGAATAAATTAGGAATAAAGATATTACGTGCTGGAGCTTTTAAACCTAGAACTAATCCAAATTCCTTCCAAGGATTAGGTATAGAAGGACTAAAAATTTTAAACGATATAAAAGAGAAATATGATTTTAAAGTTATATCTGAAATAATGGATCCTAGAGATATAGAAGAAGCATATCAATATATAGATATATTCCAAATAGGATCTAGAAATATGCAAAACTTCTCTTTATTAAAAGAAATGGGAAAGCTAAACAAGCCTGTTTTATTAAAGCGAGGTATGAGCGCTACAATTAAGGAATGGATTATGGCAGCAGAGTATATAAGAGTTGAGGGAAATGAAGACATTATCTTGTGTGAAAGAGGTATTAGAACTTTTGAAAATTATACTAGAAATACTTTAGATCTAATGAGCATTCCTATAATAAAATTAGAAACAGATTATCCTATAATTGTAGATCCTAGTCATGGAACAGGTAGAAGAGAACTTGTTACACCTGCTTCAAAAGCTGCAAAGGCATTAGAAGCAGATGGAATTATTGTTGAAGTCCATCCAGATCCTGAAAAAGCATTGTCTGATGGTTTTCAGTCTTTAAATTTTGATGAATTTATAGAACTATTTAATATATTAACTATAGAATAAGGGTAGTTAAATCCCTTCTATATACATACTATGATAATAGTAAAATATAGGAGGGATTTTTTATGGTTAAAAGCTTAAAAAAAGATGATGATTATTTATTATTTTTCTTTATACTTTTGTCTGATATTTGGAATGCTGAATATAAGAAGAATAGTCTTCTCTTTTTTCTGCTAATATTGTTATTTTATGCTCATTAAAATATTGAATCTTTAATAGAGTAATGGGCATATTATTAATCAAAGAAAAAGTATAAGTATATAGCTAGATAATGGTTAAACAGGAGGATAACTATGGGGAAAGAAAAAATAAGTCTTTTTAAAGAGAGATTATTGAAAGAGAAGAAAACAGCATTAGAAACTATTGATAAGATGAATAATATGGAAGAGTATGGATCTATGGATGAATACTATAGCGAACTTTCTTCTTATGATAATCATCCAGCAGATATAGGAACTGAAGTGTTTATGATGGAACAAGATAGAGGATTAAAAAGTAAGTTAAATGATACTTTATATGAAATAGATAATTCATTACAAGATCTTGAAGATGGGAATTATGGTATATGTAAAGTATGTGGCAAGAGAATAGATGAAGAAAGGTTAGAATTGATTCCTTATTTAAAAACTTGTATAGAGTGTACCAATGAAAAGTTGCCTTTAGAAAAGAAAATGCAATTTAGACCAGAAGAAGAGGATAGCATTAGCCCTTTTAGTAAAGATAGAAGTGAAGGGAATGAGTTTGATAGAGAAGACAGTTATCAAGAAGTTGCGAGATATAATATAGTAGATAAGGACCCTTCGTTTTCTACAGGAGATGATCTTGGAGTTTTAGATGATACCCATAGAGATGGAGTTGAAGAAGTAGAGAATATTTCTCAAGAATATTATGATGAAACTAAGAAGTGAAACTTCTCTGGTAACATTAACCAGAGAAGTTTTTAAATATACATACCTATATTGATAATCCTATCATAATCGTATAAAATAGATTATGATATTAACTAGATGAGGAGGAAACTATTTTGTTATTTATACTTTCTGTATTAATTGTGGTATTGGATCAAGTAAGCAAATTAGCCGCTATAAGGCATTTAAAGGGTAATGTTCCTTATGTTATTATTGAGAACTTTTTTCAGTTAAATTATGTAGAAAACTTTGGTGCGGCTTTTGGAATTTTACAACATAAAAAAATCTTATTTATTATAATAACTTCTTTAGTAGTAATATGTATTTCATTATTTTTAATTAGAAATCAGCACGCTTTAAATAGATTTATGAAGGTTGCCTTAGGTATGCTTCTTGGAGGAGCAATAGGTAATTTAATAGATAGAATTAGACTTGGATATGTGGTAGATTTTATAAGCGTAAAGTTGATAAATAAATATGATTTTCCAGTATTTAATGTAGCTGATGTATTCATTGTAGTTGGAACCGTATTAATTGTGATTTTAGTATCGTTTGACAGGTATGAGGCATAGGAGGAAATTATGAATATAGTTGAAATATATGTGGGAGAGGAAGATAATGAACGACTAGATACCTATATAGCAGATGAGTTAGATGAAATTTCTAGAACTTATATTCAAAAATTAATAAAAGAGAATTTAGTTCTTGTAAATGGTAAGACCATGAAGGCTAGATATCTAGTGAAAGAAGGAGACTACATAAGGGTAGAATTGCCTCAGCCTAAAAAACTGGAAATAAATGCTGAAAATATACCCATAGATATTGTTTATGAAGATGAAGACGTAGTAATAGTGAATAAATCTCAAGGCATGGTAGTTCATCCTGCACCAGGAAATTATAATGGAACTTTAGTAAATGCGCTTTTATACCATATAGATAGTCTTTCTTCTATAAATGGAATAATAAGGCCTGGAATAGTACATAGGTTAGATAAAGATACTTCTGGATTACTTATTATAGCCAAGAATGATGTATCTCATAAAATATTATCTGAGGAACTAAAGGAAAGAAAAATTAAAAGAGTATATATAGCTCTAGCTCATGGAATTCTAAAAAATGATGAAGGTACTATTAATGCTCCTATAGGTAGGCATTCCGTTGATAGAAAAAAAATGACAGTAACCGATAAAAATAGTAAGGAAGCTATAACTCATTATAGGGTTCTTAAAAGATTTGATAACTATACTTTTGTAGAGCTTTCTTTAGAGACAGGAAGAACCCATCAAATAAGAGTTCACTTAGCTTATATTAATCATCCTATTGTAGGGGATCCAGTATATTCAAAAGGAAAAAATGAATTTAATTTAAATACACAGCTGCTTCATGCTAAGAAATTAGGCTTTATTCATCCTACAAAAAAGGAATACATGGAGTTTCAAGCTGACCCTCCAGAAAATTTTAAAAAAGTCATGAATATTTTAGAAAATAGAAATAGGTAGGTGAAATAGATGGATATAAAAGCAATAATACTAGATGAGAAAGCTATACAAAGAGCAACTACTAGAATAGCTAATGAAATTATAGAAAGAAATAAGGGAACAAAAAATACTGTTTTGGTGGGAATTAAAACTAGAGGAGTACCATTTGCTGAAAGATTGGCTGAAAAAATTGATGAAATTGAAGGAGATAAAGTACCAGTTCTAACTTTAGATATTACTTTATATAGGGATGATTTAACAGAAATAAATGAGCAGCCTATAGTGAATGATGAATTTCATGGAGATATTAAAGATAAAACTATTGTTCTTGTAGATGATGTGATTTATACTGGAAGAACTGTTAGGGCTGCTTTGGATGCTTTGGTCGATAAAGGAAGACCAAGTAAAGTTCAGTTAGCTGTTCTAATAGATAGAGGACATAGGGAGCTGCCTATTAGAGCAGATTATGTAGGAAAAAATGTTCCTACTTCTAAAAGTGAAATAGTAAGTGTTAATTTTAAAGAAATAGATGGAATGGATAGAGTAATTATTAGAGATTGAACCCTCCCCCACTTATAGAAGATGGGGGATTCTTTTTCGTAAAGAAGTTTGCTATTACTTTTCAACCTAATTACTTAGGAAGCCTTATTCTTTTTGGCGTGTCCAAGTACGCCCTATGCTGAAAGCAAGTGCTCACAGTTTACATTTATACTACCTTAATCCTTACTGGATTTAAATACTCTTCATCAAT
>NZ_JAHLPM010000034.1 GCF_018917865.1 Tissierella simiarum | reverse complement strand
GCTCGACTTGCATGTGTTAGGCACGCCGCCAGCGTTCGTCCTGAGCCAGGATCAAACTCTCATTTAAAAGTTTGATTAGCTCTTTTATTTCTCTTTGAATAAATTTCTAACTCAAAGTACTTCACACTGTTTAGTTTAAAAGGTTCATGTTTTGTGTCAACTTCTTTACTATAACAGATTTTGAAACTTAAGTCAACACTTTTTTTAAAAACTTTTATTTTCTTTTTCCTTTCGGAAAATCAGCCATTTATCTTGACTGGATTTTTAGTATAGCACAGATTTTTATCTTGGTCAACACCTATTTTAAGTTTTTATTTTAAAACTTCTATATTTATAATTAAGTGATCATTTATTCTATAATCCTTAATATTCCCTCTTCCTTAATTTATTCTAAAATCTACATAGACTACACTTTATTAAGTAGAATAATCACTATATTTTTCATCCTTATAGTATATCCCCTACAAATTAAGTAATAATAAAATTAGAATATCAAATAGAATATATTATAATACTCAAAGTTGATTTTTCCTTAATTCTAAGTTATAATTTTGTTAATAAAATGATGGAGGTACAATCTAATGAGCATATTACTAATTAATAAGTTAACAAAATAATTAATATCTTAATTAGACTTTATAAAACCCAAAAACTTTATATTAGAACTATAGGGGGTTTTATGCCCTTTTTTTGTTTTTTGATTTTCAGGGTTAGATTTAAGGTCTAAGTCTGTTTTTTATTTTTTGGAGGTGGTAATATGCTACGATTAAATGTAAATAAGGTTTCTAAAAATATTGGAGCTTTAGAAATATTAAAGGATATTTCTTTTAAAGTTTATACTGGTGATAAAATAGGTATTGTTGGAAGAAATGGATGCGGAAAAACAACTTTAATAAAAATGATTATAGATGAGTCTTCTCCTACTTATGGAACTATCAATTGTTATAGTAGGATTGGTTATTTACCTCAAGATAACAATAGTATGGAAAACTCAAAAGTTATAGAAATAATAGGTAGCTCTAGATATGATAAGGATACCAATGAATTGATTAATAACTTTCAACTTAAAGATTTAATGAATAAGAATATGAGCCAATTAAGCGGAGGAGAAAAAACTAAAGTATTATTTGTAAAAGCATTACTAAATGATCCCGAGTTTTTAATATTGGATGAACCTACCAATCATTTAGATTGGTATACTATAGAATTAATGGAATCCTATTTGAACCGATTTAAGGGCAGTATTCTAATAATAAGTCATGATAGACATTTTTTAGATAATGTGGTTTCAAATATCTATGAAATTGATAATGGAAAATTAAATAAATATAGTGGAAACTATAGTTTCTATAATAATCAAAAAAAGTTAGAAAGAGAAAAACAGCTAATAGAATATGAAGAATATATAAAAAAGAAAAGATCTTTAGAATTGGCTGCTAGAAAAACTATGGATAGAGCTAATAAATATAATAATATGTCTACCAATGATTTTCAAAGACATAAGGCAGCTAAGATTGCAAAAAGATCAAAGGCCATAGTTTCTAGATTAAATGCTCTAGAAAATAAAAATAAGCCTTTTAAACCTAAAGAAATCAATATAAAGATTGATTCTATTCTAGATAAAACAGGAAATATTCTCTTAAAAGGAAATAATATCTCTAAATCCTTTGAAAAACCTTTATTTAGAAATATAAACTTTCTTATTGAAAAAAATAGTAGAATAGGGATAGTTGGAAAAAATGGATCTGGAAAGACTACCTTGTTAAAAATTATTCTTGGAAATGAAGATTTTTTAGGAAATTTATCTTTATCTTCTACTACTAAAATAGGATACTTTTCTCAAGAACTAGAAAATCTAAATACAAAGAATACTGTTATTGATGAATTAGCGTTTATATCGGGAGATAATTCTAATGTAAGAAATATATTAGGATCTATGATGTTTAGAGGAGATAGTATTTATAAAAAAATTGCTAGTCTCAGCTATGGTGAAAAAGTAAGGGTATCTTTTTCTAAACTTATACTTGAAGAGCATAATCTACTAATACTAGATGAGCCTACTAACTTTCTAGATATTCCTACTCAAGAACTAATAGAAGAAGCATTATTAAACTATAAAGGTGCTATTTTATTTGTTTCCCATGATAGGTACTTTGTAGAAAAAATGGCTAAAGAAATATGGGAATTAGAAAACCAAAACTTGAACATTTATTTAGGCGAATACGATTACTATTTAGATAAAAAGAAAAATATCAACAAGGTACATCCTAAAGAAGAAATCCTATCTTTAGAAATGAAACTTTCTTACCTATCTTTTAAACTCTTAGATTGCTCTAAAGAAGAAAAAGAAAATCTCGAAAAAGAATACTTTGAAGTTTCAAAAAAACTTAATGAACTAAAAAAATAATTTAAGCCCTACTTAATGTAGGGCTTAAAAATATTTTTCTATTCTATTAAATATATCTCCGTCATATCCTCCACCTACGATTTTAATCTTATCCATAGAAATATTGTATATACTGTTGATAACTTCCTTTTGTTCTAGGTTTAATTCCAAAATTAAATCTAGTTTTCCACAACCTTCCAATACAAACTGTATATAGTGGGGACAATTGTGAACCTCACATGACTAAAGTCACATGTTTCTAGTATCACTACTAAAAGTTCCTGCTTCATCGACCTCGTAACCTAATATCTTCACAGGCGTCTTAATTCCCATAGGACCTACGGTACATTTATATTTATGCATTAAGCTATTTGGAGTTCATTTAATCCTTGGTTTAGTATATTTATAGCTGCGTTTATATCTCTATCATGTTCTTTATTACATTCTGGGCATGTCCAATTTCTTATGCTAAGGTTTTTTGTTTTCTGATTTTTATAACCACAATTATTACAATGTTGACTTGATGGATAGAATGGATCTATTTTATGATAGGTTCTTTTATACCAATCGGATTTGTATTCTAATTGTCTTGTAAACTCAGACCAAGATACATCTGATATTGCTTTTGATAGATTTTTATTTTTTATCATACCAGATACATTTAAACTTTCCGTTATTATCACTTGGTTTTCGCTGATAATATTGAAGGTTAGTTTATGTAAATAGTCTTTTCTTATATTGGTTGTTTTTTCATGTACTTTTGCTACTTTTATTCTTTGCTTATGGAAATTTTTGCTTCCTCTTTCTTTTTTGCTTAGTTTTCTTTGTTCTTTGGTTAGCTTCTGTTCATATTTATATAGAGTTTTAGGATTTGGTATCTTATTTCCATTGCTGTCTATTAACATGTCTGTTATACCTAAGTCTATTCCTATTTTATTGTTATTTTGGGATAAGGGTTCTATTTGAGTTTCTACTAGCATGGATACATAATATCTATTGGTAGGAGTTTTTGATATGGTGGCAGATTTTATTTTTCCATGAAATTCTCTATGGACTTTTGCTTTTATCCATTTTAATTTTGGTAGTTTTATTTTGTTGTTAATGAAATCTACTTCTATATTATTGTTGGTGAAATTAGTTTTATAGGATTTATAATTGTTCTTTTTGGATTTGTATCTGGGATAGCCTTGATTATTATTCCCTTTTTTTATTTCTGTGAAGAAATTCTGATAAGCTGTATCTAGATTATATATGGAGTTTGTTAGGGAAAATTTATCTACTTCTTTAAGCCATGAATATTTATTATCTTTTTTTAAGACTTGGTTAAGATGATTGTTACAATCAATTTTTGATAATGACTTTTTTTCAGTTTCATATATTTCTTTCTTCATGGATAAATAATAGTTATATATAAATCTTACACAACCAAAAGTTTTTGCTAATTGTTTCTTTTGTTTTTCATTTGGATATATTCTATATTTATAAGCTTTTAGCATAGATAAATCCACCTCATTTCTACAATGCTTTCATTGTATTATAATATTAAATTGAATATACATAACCTCTTCCATGAACATCCTTTGTCATATCTGTTAACTTCTCTTATATAGATTAACATACGGACTATAGAGGATCAAATATTTAATGATATATTATTGCATTATATTTATAACATACGTAAATATTTCGCTACTAACTCATGACTGAAGTCACGAGAGTGCATGGCGACTCTTCAAATTGTCTAATATCTGTTCCATGACAAACCCCTATTATCTTAATATTATCTACTATATTTGTTACTAAAGATATCAACAGTCATAGAGGTAAGGTGTAGTATTTTCTTCATTCGTATTCCTCCAAGATAACTTCCATATGAAAATGTGGCAGGTTAACCTGCCACATAATTTATTCTTCACCTATTGGTTTCATTGTTGGGAATAATAAAACGTCTCTAATACTTGGTTGATCCGTTAGAAGAATTATCATTCTATCTATACCAATGCCTAATCCTCCAGTTGGTGGTAATCCCACTTCAATAGCATTAATAAAATCAGTATCCATTGGATGGGCTTCTGCATCTCCTGCTTCTTTCTGTTTAACTTGTTCCATAAATCTCTCTTTTTGATCAATTGGATCATTTAACTCACTAAAAGCATTAGCAATTTCCCAAGTATTTATAAACGCTTCAAATCTATTAGTTTTTCTTGGATCTTCTGGGTTTCTCTTTGCTAAAGGTGAAATTTCTACTGGATGGCCTATTATAAAAGTAGGTTGAATTAAATGCTGCTCACAAAATTCTTCAAACATTTCAGATATAATGTGACCTCTTGTCATTTCAGGCTTAACTTCTAATCCTTTAGCCTTTGCTATCTCTGTAGCTTCTTCGTCTGTATTTATCGTAGAAAAGTCTACTCCTACATATTCCTTTATAGCATCTTCCATATCAAGTCTTCTCCAAGGTGGAGTAAGATCAATCTCTGTACCTTGATAACTTATTTTAGTAGAACCTAATGTCTTTTCCGCTACATAAGCAACCAGATTTTCTGTTAATCTCATCATTTCTTCATAATCTACATAAGCTTGATATAATTCTATATTTGTAAACTCTGGATTATGTTTAGGACTCATTCCTTCATTTCTAAACATTCTACCCATTTCATATACCTTTTCAAATCCACCGACTATAAGTCTTTTTAAGTACAATTCATTGGCAATTCTTAAGTACATATCAATATCTAAAGTATTATGATGAGTAATAAAAGGTCTAGCATTTGCTCCTCCTGCTATAGTATTTAAAATAGGAGTTTCTACCTCTAAGAATCCTCTCTCATCAAGATATTCTCTTACAGCTTTGATAATTTTTGATCTAAGAATAAATGTTTCTTTAACTTCAGGGTTTACTATTAAGTCTACATATCTTTGTCTATATCTTAAATCCTGATCTTTTAATCCATGGAACTTTTCCGGTAGTATTTGTAAAGATTTAGACATGATTAAAACTTCTTCTGCTCTTACAGATATTTCTCCAGCTTTAGTTCTGAAAACTTCTCCTTTAACGCCTATAATATCTCCTAAGTCATATAGACTTAACTCTTTATAAGGCTCCTCACCTACAACATCTTGTTTCGCAAATATCTGAATTCGTCCTTCACTGTCTTGTAAGTCTATAAAACTTACCTTACCGTGACCACGTCTTGACATAATCCTTCCAGCTACTGCAACTTTTTGTCCATCTAATTCTTCAAAATTATCTCTAATAGTGGAACTATGATGGGTGTAGTCAAATTTTTCAATAAGGAAAGGATTCTTGCCTTTTTCGATTAACTCATTTAGTTTTTCTCTTCGCATCAACAACATTTCATTCAAGTTTTCTTCGGTTCCTGCCATTCCTTTACCTCCTTCGTTTATTGCCTCATCTATCTAGTTATTTGTAAAATTTGATACTTTATAATACCATCTGGTACTTGTACTTCTACAGTATCCCCTGACTTTTCTCCTAATAAAGCTCTTCCTACAGGAGACTCATTGGATATTCTTCCTTCATAAGGATCTGCTTCAGCAGAACCTACTATAGTATACTCCATTTCTTCATCATATTCTAAGTCCTTAACCAAAACTTTTGATCCTATACTTACTACATCTGTAGAAATATCATCTTCATCTATTAGTTTAGCATTTCTTAACATCATTTCCAACTTTGCAATTCTTTCTTCTAATTGGGCTTGCTCATTTTTTGCCTGATCATATTCAGAGTTCTCGCTTATATCTCCAAAGGCTAAGGCTTGTTTTATCCTTTCTGCAATTTCTTTCCTTCTAACGGTTTTTAAATCATCTAGCTCATCTTCAAGTTTTCTCAATCCCTCTGCCGTCAAGAACACATCTCTCTCAGCCATTTGTCTCTCTCCTTTTCTCATAAAAATATTAAGGTTTTTTTAAGCCTCTTTTATTTATAATATTAATTTTTTATGGCCTTTCATAATATCGTATTTTTTATACAATACCTATTGTATGCAGAATATTATAATCAAGGTAAGTGGTATTGTCAAGTACTTACATTTTTCCCTTAGCTCTAATAACTAAATTTACAAAATCCCTTAAATAATAATAGTCACCATTAGAATATATTTGATAAAACTTTAAGTCTTGCTTTTCATTTAAAGACTCATATATGTTGGAAGAAAGTTTATTGTTTATCCAAATTGTATCTTCTATACCTAAAGAATCTAGCTGAAAGATAAAGTCCTCAATAACATGATAAGTATTTCTTCCTTTATCTGCAGTTTTAAAAATTTTACTGTGACTTAGGTCAAAGACTATAGCACTTTTTCTTAACTTAGATATATTAAAATCTAAAGTATCTTTTAAATTAACAATTATACTGTAATTACTAAGTATCTTTTCTATATTAGAAGAATGAAATAAGGATAGCCCAGTTTCTTCTAATATAGAATTATATATTTCTTCAATATTTTCCTCAGTATCTCCTATAGTCGTAATAAATCTCACTTCTTTAGAAAAAGACTTTATTATATCTTTGGCTATCGCTTTTCTATCACTAATTACTAAAATCTCCTGCTTTTTTAAATCTTCTTTTAGCAAATTATATATTTCTTTTATTGCTATAGGAATAGATTTTATTTTTGTGTTTTCTCCTGTAAAGATTCTCATATTTGTCTTTTTTCTAATTTCATCTACAGATTCTTTACCTATATGATTATAGTCTTCAATAATTAAAGTCTTATTTTGTTCTTGATTTAATTTAATTATTGCCTGTATATATTCATTTAACAACTTTTCTTCTTTTAAATCTATTGGTTTTAAATTTATTCCTGCTACTCTTCCAATTATATTGCCTTCCTTATTAATAGTATCTATTATTTTGGGTCTTATAATAGGTATGAATCTTTCTGGTACATACTTAAACCATCCTCTTTTATAATACTCCATATATTTTTCTTCATTTATTATATAAAGAAAACCTATAATACCCCTCCTCTATAATTTTTAATCTATTATATGAAAGGGATTTTTAAGGTATTCCTTTAACCTAACTTATTTAACTCCTCTATATATTTAATAAGAACTTTTTCCATATCCTCTTTTGTATCTATAGTATTTATTTTGTTTTTAACTTCATTGGAGTTTCTAATGCCTTTTATATACCAAGCAATATGTTTTCTCATTTCTCTTACTCCAATTCTTTCTCCCTTTATTGAACAAATTAGATTTAAATGCTCAATAGCCATAGATACTATTTCTTCTTTAGTAGGAGGTATATCTTCTTTCCCATTTATCATATTCAATATTCTTCTAAATATCCAAGGATTTCCCCTAGCTCCTCTACCTATAGCTATAGCATCACAACCAGTATATTCAAACATTCTTACTCCGTCTTCTGGTTCAAATATATCACCATTTCCTATTACTGGGATCCCAATAGCTTCCTTAGCCTGTTTGATAAAATTCCAATCAGCTTCTCCAGAATAAAACATATCTCTAGTTCTACCATGAATAGTTAAGGCAGAAATTCCTTCTTCTTCTGCAATTTTAGCTATATCTAATCCATTTATACTATCTTTATCCCACCCCATCCTTATTTTCAATGTTACAGGCTTATTGGATACATTAACTACTTCTCTTAAAATATTTCTAACTAAGTCCGGATTTTTAAGTAATGCACTGCCATCCCCATTTTTCACTATTTTAGGAGCAGGACATCCCATATTGATATCTATAATAGCTATATCTTCCCTAGTATTTAAATAGCTCTTTACAATACTAGCCATTATTTTAGGATCAGAACCAAAAATTTGAAGAGCTATAGGTTTCTCTCTTTCATCAACTTTAGTTAGTTCCTTAGTATTTTCATCTTTAAAAAATATTCCATTGCTGCTAACCATTTCAGAAAAAACCAGTCCTGCTCCTATTTGCTTGCATATTACTCTATAAGCTAAATCTGTTACTCCTGCCATTGGTGCTAAAAATATATTATTTTCTAATTCAATATTTCCTATTTTCATACTACCACCTCAAATATTAGAAAAATAAGTAGCCATAGGCTACTTATTCCTTTCATATATAATCCTTAATCCCTCAAGTGTCAACATTTTATCTATTTTATTTATATACTTACTTTCACTGGCAATTAAACTAGAAAAGCCTCCTGTTGCTATAACAGTTTCAACTTTTCCATTATCCTTCATTTCTTCTATCATTCTCTCGATTATATAGTCAACCATTCCTATATATCCATATACAAGACCTGATTGAATACTGTTTATGGTGTTTTTTGCTATAACTTTTTCTGGTCTTGATATTTCAACTTTGGGTAATTTAGCTGTTCTTAAAAACAACGCCTCACTAGATATCTTTATTCCAGGTGTAATGACTCCACCTAAATAGTCTCCTTCTTTGGATATAGCACAGAAAGTTATAGCTGTTCCAAAGTCTACAATTATTAATGGTCCGCCATATTTTTCATATGCCGCTACAGCATTTACTATTCTATCGGCTCCAACTTCTCTAGGATTATCATACTTAATATTCATGCCAGTCTTAACACCAGGTCCTACTACTATTGGGTCTATGTTAAAGTATTTTATACTCATAGCAGGTAAAGTATGCATTAAAGTTGGAACAACAGAAGAAATAATTACATTTTCTACGTCCTTAGGGCAAAGACCATGATATTTAAATATCTGTTCAAATAATAAACCATATTCATCAGAAGTCCTATCCTTGTCTGTTGCAATTCTCCAATCATAAAGCAGTTCTTGGTCTTTATAAACTCCAAAGACTATATTAGTATTCCCTACATCTATAACCAATAACATTAATTTCACCTTCCGTTTCTTAACCTCTATTCCTTAGTGCTCCAACTACGCTTACTACAATTATTATAGCAATAATCATTTCAGGTATACCATTAGTTAAAGCTATTCCAAAAATAATTTTTCTCGCAAATTCCGTATTTTTTCCTAAGGATTTTACAAATCTTTCTCCATAAAATAAATATATCATTAGAAGAACTCCTACAGTATTGGTCAATGACCCTAAAGCTGTAGATACAACTAAATCTAAAGCCTTATCCTTAAATTTTTTCTCAGTAAAATAAGCAATTATGACTGTCAAGGCTATAAGCATTACATTCACTAAAACTAACCAAATACTTTGTGAAGTCCTTATATTCTCATATATTCCATAACTTAAATAACCTATTATGCTTATCCAAATAGCGTATAAAAAGTATAGGGTTTTCTTATTCCCTAGATCTTTTAAACTTTTATATACATAATAAGATATTACGCCAATTAATACCCTTGGTACTACAGACACTAACGGATTCAAAAATACAAAAGATACAGGTGTAGGATTAGTAACTGCTTGAAATATACTAAATAATCCAAATATAAGTCCTACAAATCCTCCTACTATTGGTCCTTCCGTTATAGCACCAATAATTACTGGGATATGCATAATAGTTGCTCTTGTTGGTCCTACAGGAATAAAACCTAAAGGAGTCATTCCTAAAACTGCAGAAATACCTCCTAGTACTCCAATAATGGTCATCTTTCTTACATTAAGCTTTCTTTCTTTTACCATTTAAATCCCTCCGCTCTAGTTCCTATTATTTTGGATACCAGTCGTTTAAATTATTTAATTTTAAACTATACTCAGTCCAACTCTTAATAGATGTTGGCTATATCCTAACACAAATATTATAATTATATTTTCAAAATAATTCAACTTAAATTTATATATTAATATCTTCATAAGAACATAATCCATGTGAACTCTCAGCATGAATTATTCCATTGGTTATAGCCCTAGACATAACTTCTTGTGCTAAGGTACCAATAAGATTTATATCTGAATTAATTTCATTAGTAGCCATAGTAAATATAGTATCACCATCTAATGTAGTATGAATAGGATTAATTGACCTAGCAAAACCATTGTGTGCCATCTCCGATACCTTATTAGCTTCAGACTTAGTTAGAATAGCATTAGTAGCTATTACTCCTATAGTAGTATTTCTCATGGGAAACCCTAGAGTTTTATTTTCTCCTTTCATTATCTTATAAGTGTTTAACATTTGCTTACTCTCATAATCATATACTCCTGCTATCTGCCTATTAGTTTTATAATCATAAATATCTCCAAAGCTATTTACAGAAACTATAGCAGCTACCCATAGATCTCCTAGATTTATACTTGCACTTCCTAACCCTGACTTCATAGCATTGTTAGGTCCAAGAATTTTTCCTACTGTAGCCCCCATACCACAACCGATATTGCCTTGTCTATTTTCTTTTTCAGTTGCATTCTTTGCCGCTTCATATCCCATATTAAAATCTGGTCTAATTTTGTAATTGCCAATATTTAAATCAAATATTACTGCACCAGTAACTATTGGGACTTTAGTAACACCTACATCAAATCCAATGTCTTTTTCTTCTAAATACTTCATTATTCCAGAAGCAGCATCTAGTCCAAAAGCACTACCTCCTGACAATATTACAGCATGAATTTTGTCTACCATCTTTTCTGCCTTTAAAAGGTCTGTTTCTCTGGTACCAGGTGCAGATCCACGGACATCTACTCCTCCAGTAGCACCATTTTCACAGATAATAACTGTACAGCCTGTCATTCCTTCTTCAGACTGTTCATGACCTACTTTTATACCTGAAATATCGGTTATATATCCTGAATACATCATCTTATCTTCACCCTCCTTAGTATCATTGCTATCTTTAAAATAAAATAAAGCAGAGTCTCCTCTGCTTTATTTTACCCTCCGAAGAACATTAATAACAGCCCTGCTGCTACAGCTGAACCTATAACTCCTGCAACATTTGGTCCCATGGCATGCATTAGTAAGAAG
>NZ_JAHLPM010000033.1 GCF_018917865.1 Tissierella simiarum | reverse complement strand
TTCCAGGTCTTATTAATTTATATTATAGTAACGTTTTTGTCAGACTGGAATATACTTATAGTAGGAGAAAACATCAAGCGACCTTAAATACTAAGAACACGTTTGTTCCTATTTGAAATATAAAAATAAGTTTTTCCCTTCTTTCTATAGGAATTGTGTCAATTATTTAATGATCACCTCTTTATCAATTAGACCAGGATTAATTCCTGGTCTTTTTTTATTTTTTGAAACTTTTTAAAAGTGATAAAAACATATAACAGATAGATATTCTAGCCTTTTTTATTGGAAATATTATCTTTTTATACTATAATGTATGTGAAGAGGAAAACGTTAAACTACATAATTTAAAGAGGGGGATAAACGTGGAAGATTTGACATATAAAGAAATACTGGAGATAAGCGATTTGATCGGTCTGGAAATAGTGGACGAGAAAAGAAATTATTGGCTTGTTAGGTCTAAGGCTGGCGAATATTTTGATGACTTCTATTTTGAAGGGTTTATTGCTATAGGGTGGAACAAGGTCTCAAGCATAGAGACGATAAAATCTAATTCAGAAGATGTTAAAAAAGAAGTTGAGAAATTTTATCCTAAAGAAAAGAGACCTGGATATGTAGCGAATCAAATTATAAGATTTGTTGATGAAATGAAAAGTGGGGACATAGTATTGGTTCCGAACAAAGATTCAAAATTTGTAGTTTTTGGAGAACTAATAGAAGATGATATTTACATTGAACAAATAGAAGATGCTGAATGTTTAGAAGAAGAATATGAATTAAGTGATGCTGAACTTTTGGAGGATTACTTTGCTGAGGATGTGGAAAGAAAGCAATGTCTGTATATAAAAAGAAGAAAAGTAAAATGGATTAAAACTATAAAACGCGAAAAGTTAGATCCATATCTTTTTAGATTGCTATATTCTCACAATACGATAAGCGATGCCAATGAGTATGCAAGCTATATTGATAGAAGTTTATATTCATTTTTTGTTAAAGGTAAAGAGTTTCATGCTATATATGAAGTAACCAAAAAAGAGGATATACCAGCAATAGATTTAATTGGTGGAATAAATAATATCATGTCATCCGTGGATGTTTTTAATAAAGTTACTGGCAGTAGCTACGATAAACGTGCAATAGACATGAAGATAAATGTTCAATCTCCTGGCCCTGTAGAACTTATAACTTATTGTGCAGGGGGAGCATTTATAGTAGGCGCCATTAGTATGTTTTTATTCGGTGGGAATTTTGAATTTGATTTTACTAAAGATAGACAAACAATGAAACTAGAAAATTCAGGGCTTCTAGGCTCTATTTTAAAATTTAAGGAACAAAAACATAAAGAAAATATGGACATTAAAAAACTAGAAAAGGAACTGCAGGAAACTAAAGAAAATCTAAAGCTTATTACTCCAAACGAACAAGATAATAATAAAAAATAAAAGCAAGTGTTTACCACTTGCTTTCAACTTTCTTATAAGGTGTAGTTATTCGAATATGTTTTTTGATTATACAAATAGACGAAATTAAAAAAAGTATTTCATATAAATAAACTTTATTAAACAGTATTATTTTTTTTATAGGGAGGATTAATCCAATTGTATATTTCTGTAGGAAAAATAGGCATGAAAAAGCAAACATATATCCCCCAACCTTGCTAATTAAATCAAAAATTGAGTACATTTTTTTCATACATTTTCCCTCCCTTCCTATTATAAATTATATTATAGTACTTATAGTAATGCAACATAATATACAATAATGTTTATATTATATTCACATCTCTATATATAATACACACATTATTGCATACGGTTCTCTTTTACCGATAAAGTTCCCACTCTTTCTTATCTATTATAAAACCACCCAATATATTAACTCTAGACAAACTTTTATACATACATTAATAGAGTTACTATGCTCAATACATAAAACCTTTCTATAAGCCTATACAAGCCTTAAAATAGTATATCGAATATTTTACTATATTTTAGCAGGAATCTTCGGTTACTTGTCTAGTTATATACATTATATTGGAATTAATGCTATAATTAGCATATAAAGAATCTATAATTTAGTACATAATTATAATTTGATACGAAGCAAAGATTGAGAGGATGATTAAGAGTGAAATTTAAAAATAAGTTTTTATTACGTATATGTTTATTATTTTTAGCAATCATTATTAGTTATTATGGAGGTAGTCGGGAGGAAAAGAATATATATAATGACGATGGTGAAATTGCACAACCATGGGATAATTTCTCTTATAGAATCAGAGTAGATAAGGAAGAATCTAATGATAAAATAGATTTTAAATATAGTGGATTTTCCGGAGCGGATACTATTTGGCATTTAGAATCAGAAGAAGATGGTGAAATTACATTTAAATATAATTCAACAGTCAATAGGGGAGATTTTAAAGCAGTTTTAATCAATCCTAAAGAAGAAATAGATGATATATTAATAGGAAATGAACAAGATGAAAAAACTATAAAATTGGCAAAAGGAAAGTATATTTTTAAAATTGTTGGAAGAAATGCAAAAGGAAAAACTAAAATTTCTATTAATAAGAACCAAAATGTTGAGATAACAAAAATAATAGGCAAGTTTTAAAATAGTATAATTCATAATCTTCTAAAATGCAAATTAAGGGAAATTAAAATAGCTTTCCTTAAAATTTATAAATTATCAACACTGCTCTAAAACATAGCTAAGAATTTAAATTAATTAATTTTATGATAAAATGAAGAAAGGGACTGTTTAGTCCCTGTTTTCTTTTGTCTCCTTATTCTTTTTCTGTTTTTCTTTTTCAATTAATCTGTCGATGATATTTAAAATAACTAAATAAGCTTCCATTATATCATACTCCTTTATTATAAATTTAATTTTTTATATTTTATATTATTTGTATAGGAGTTTTGTCTCTTATATAACAATTTTTTGGGGCTATTTAGAGACAATTTTTATATCACTGTCCCTAAAGAATCATATCATCTATAGTATTTATAATCAGATATATCAATTGTGGATTTAAACTGGTACGCCTTATCTCCACCAATAGAAATGGCTAGGAAATTAATTTCCTAGCCTATTTTAATACAAAAAATATTTACTTGAAACCCTGTAGAAATAGACTATTTTTACGATAACTAACAAAAAATTATATCATTTCTATAGCCTTTTTAAGTTCTTCCATTTCAAGATGAGTATAAATATTTGTAGTAGTAGAATAATCTGAATGACCAATAAGTTTTTGTATATACACTTTGTCAGCGCCAGCTTTATTTAACAAACTTGCAAATGTATGTCTTGCACTATACGGTGTTAATTTTCTTATGCCTACTTTCTCTAAGGAGTACCAGTTTAAATCCACAATTGATATATCTGATTATAAATACTATAGATGATGTGATTCTTTAGGGATAATAATATGAAAATCGTCCCTAAAGAATTATATAAATTTATTTTAATTTTGGAGTTGCAAAAAGAAAAAGACTAGGTTTTTTAGCCTTTTATGCACTGTAAACTATTGATAATTCTCTATTTTTTATACTACTTATTTTCAGTTAACTCTTTATACCTATCTTCATTGCGTTTATATATATCTTTTCCATTAAAAAAACTTCCTACGGCAATTCCTATTAGTCCATAAGTGAATACCGGATGTGCATATAATACCCCTCTTAGAACCATATTGGCGCCCATCATAATTATAGCACTAGCACCAGTACGAACAACCGCTACAATTAAAGAGTATGAAAACCAACCTAATCGTCTTTGTTTTTCCCATTTCTTAATAAGTTTATCGTCTTTCATTTTCTTCATCCTAACTATTTCTATAACTTATATAATATTATAATATATCCTTGTTAAATTTGAAATATTATATGAATCAATACAAAAACAGTGTATTACTGTTTTTGTATTGATTACATGTTAATTAAATATAATTATTATTTTTTATATGTTAGTTGCTATATATAGCTGGATTATAATGTGTTTTTGTTGTAACACTACCAGTTACAGTATAATAAGTTTCAACATACTTATAATGATTTAAAGCATATTGATTACCATAAGTTTCTCTGGTCATCTCTAACCATGCTTCATTTGCATAGTCTGCTATTAAAAAATCAGCTACTACAGTTGCTATAACACCAGTAGTTCCAAACACTTTCGCAATTAATGCTGATAATAAAGTTTTACCCAAAACTTCAAACTCATTTTCGAAAGTTTCTGATATAGTATCAGTTCTTATATATACCTACTTAGGGTTAAGAGAACGTGAAAAATACTCATCTTCCATTGAATCCTGAACTCTTACTTCCTCAACCTTTACTTGTGTTGAAGGTTTATAATCATATCTTTCTCCATCTACTATTGAACTAAGGGTGGTAAATAAATTCTTAAACAGATAAGCACCAATAACACATCATCTTAATAATATGATTAATAGAGGTGATATGAATGGAAAGGTGTAAGAAAACTAATAATAATTCATGCTGTAAAATTGACCCAGTTCAACTGGGGGTAACTGCCGCATTTATAGTTATAATAGGGGATTTTCTTGCTTTTATAGCAGCTTTAATTGCCGCACAAGAACAATGTAATGATACAAATATTGAAAATAACGCTCGGAATAATAAACATTATGCAGAGAAAAGAATAGGTGAACTAGAGAGGGAAATCTACAAATTGAAAGAGGAAATAAACTACTTAGATTTAAATAACTAAGAGATGTTATTTTATATATAAGCAATATGGGGAGGGGAGGTGAAGAGTTATGATAAAGAAAATAGAAAGATTTATTAAATCTAAAGATATTATAAACATAGGAATTAAAACAATAATGCTTATGATTCTAGCAGGTATAATTATTCCAACTTTAGTATATAAGAATATATATAGTAATAGTTATTATTTTAATTTATCAAATAATGAATGGATGGTATTTTTAGGTTCTATATTGGGAGGATTGATAGCAGGTATTGGAACTTTAATGGCCGTACTTATAACTACAGCAGAAACAAGGAGAATACAAAATGAAAATATTAAAAATAATAATAAACCTGTTTTAATATTAGAAGAAAAGAATAAAGGAACGACATATTTAAATGGATATAGAGATTATGTCGGTTATGACTTTGAAGATTCAGTGCAAATAATAAAAATAAAAAATATTGGAACAGGTTTGGCTAAAAATATAAAAGTTACTGTATGGGATAAAACTGAGAAAGAAGAAACATATGAGAACTATAAAAATATAATTGGCGGAGAGCACTTTATAGAGGATATTAAGATACAAAAAGATTCTGAGATTTTACAAGCCGTCAGAAAACCTATATATATTGACTATGAAAAGCCATTAGAAATATACTATGAAGATATGTTTAATAATTCCTATGTAACAAAATATAAAATAGGATTTTTTAGAAATAACAATTCTCAGACAAAACTTATTAGAATAGAAGAAACCATTGGAATAGGTGAAAAACAATAGAATTGATTATAATACTTTTAGTATAAGATAAGGTCTTCAAATATTATTGAAATCATCATAGTATTTGGTATGTCAAGTTATTAGATAATAAAGGTTAAAAATAAGGAAGACTGATGTTAGAAAGAAAAGAAGTTTAGAACAAAAGATAAATAAGTTTAATGTCGCCTATATAAATTTATGGGAATATATAATATATATTTTTTTATATAGACAAGCTCTAGTTAATCTATAAAAGTAAAAGATTGTTTTTGTATCCAAATAAAAGGTCAGTATAATAAAAAGTAAATGTATCTATCTACTTTTTCACTAATAATGAAAAGTTAACTCAAGTTATAGCAAATAAATTAAATCAAGAAGTTAGATTAGAAGTAAGGAGATATAATATGTACAGAGGTATAGAAAATACTATAAAAGTAATAGTAGATGGATTTAAAAAATTTATTAAAGGTACAGATGAAAGTGATAAAAAGGATGATTTTATAATAGGAGAAAAATCCAAATACTATAGAATTAATGGTGTCCATGTAATTGAAACTGCTCCTAAAAATGTATATATCTAAACTTCACAGTACCCTTAGAAAGTTTGGAATCTATGGAATTAACGGTACTTGGCAAGATAACAAAAATGCTATGGATATAAAGAGTGTATGGGGATTAGCTGCTAATGAAGGAAAACCTATAGGTCCTAATAGCAATATAAATTCACCACAAGGGTGTAAACGAGGTACTATTATTTTTTATAAAGATAGTATTATAGAAGTTAAAAGAATAAACAATGTAAATGAAATAACTAAACCTTTTGAGTGGGCAATAGGTTGAGGAATGTTATTACCTTCTTATGACCCTGAAATGGAAGGATTTATAGGGAAATTTTCAGATGTATTAGGAAAAACTAATCATACTGGAATGGGTTATAAAAATAATAAAATATATTTATTTGCCAAAGAAAGGTGTACTATGAAAGAATTTTTACATAGTATTAAATTGTTAGAGTTACAGGGTGCAATATTTCTAGATGGTGGAGGAAGTACTCAGCTATATTACAAAGGAAATAAAGGAATAAGTTCTAGTAGAGTATTGTCTCACGGGGTATTCATAAAGGAAGTATAATTAACTAAATATGATGGGAAATATTTGAAAGTTAGTTTCAATAATGAATTACAAGGGAAATTATGAATACATAATATAGGAATATTGTAGTAACAACTTTTACTATTTCGTAATATACTTTTATTAGGAAAGGAAAAAAGCAACAAGTTACTTTTCTAATATAAGGTAAGGAAGGCGAGAATAATGGATTATAATCAAGAAGCTAATAAACAAAAATGCAATGATCCAATTAGTATAGGTGCAACATGTGTAGCTCAGATAGATGGAAGATTTTTCTTGCTTATAGAAATAGAAATAGATGTTTTAGGTAATGTAATCGAAGAAGTTATTATAATAGAGATAACAGCAGCACAAGCAGCAGCACTAATAGCAGCAGGAGTTATGCGTTGTCAAATAGTTGACACAATTCCTACAGGAAGAGAAGTAGAACTTATTTGTGCATTTGTAGTAGGAACAAACGTATTCTTAGTATTTAACGTTGAAAATATGACTGACCGTTTGGTTTTAGTTAGAGTACCTTTATGTACTATAATTTAATATAAGCATCTAATTAGAATTGAATAGTAAAGATTAAAAGGAAATATTAGGGTAGCTTAGGCTACCCTATTGTTATGTATTATCATACATAAGGAAAACAATAGAATGGTTTATAGCTGCTTATCTAAACTTTTCTAAAATAAATAAGTTTTTCTTACTTGATACTACAATATTCTATGTTATTTCTTATCTAAAAATCTATATGTATCTAGAATAGAACAATATAGTGTGTGAATTTATATTATTTTTCTTATAAGGAAATAAAAGGATTTAGAAGGCTAATATAGAATACTTAATATAAGAAAAATAAAGGGGGTGCTGGTTAATGAAAAAGAAAATGAGATTTATGCTGCTGATGGTTATGTGCTTGGTGCTATTGGGAGGAACAATGACTGCATTTGCATATAATACATGCTGCGATAATATGTATGTGTCTACTAGATATGAGAGAGGGAATCCTGGTACATGGATAATTAAGTATTGTACTAATTGTGGTACTGTTCATTCACGAAGATGGGTACCAGAAGAGATGAACTAAATATGATTTAACAGGTTTTAAATCAACATAATTTTGTCGTCGACCTTAGAGATGCAAAAACTCTAGGAGATCGACGACAATTTACTTTTTTGTAAAAGTAAGGAATTCTGGTATATATATTAAAAGTTATTAAGAGTATGAAGTAAATAAAGATACTGAATAGGGAATATAATTCCATAGCCACTTAATGGCAAGTTCTAAATATAGATGGATATTAAGGATTATAAATGGTAAAGTTATTTTAGGAACAATTCGTACTAAAGAGGAGTGAGATTTGTGGACAACTATAATATAGTATTGGAGATTCTAAAGAAGACAAAAGAAGAAATTGAAAATATGAAGCCAGTAAATATAATGGTTATAGGAAAAACAGGAGTAGGTAAGAGTACTTTAGTAAATAATGTTTTCAGAGAAAAATTAGCAGAAACAGGGATTGGTAGACCTATAACTAAGCATTTACGCAAGATAACTAAAGAAGGAGTTCCTATAAACATCTATGATACTAAAGGACTTGAATTAAATAATGAAGTTCAAGCTGGTGTAAAAGATGAAATAATAGAAAAGATAGAACAAAGTTATAAAGAAGGAGAAGATGAACATATCCATATTGTTTGGTACTGTATTAATACTACATCTAGTAGAATAGAGGATATGGAGATTCAAATGATTGAAGAATTTTCAAAAAAGATACCCGTTATAGTAGTGCTAACTCAAAGTATTGGTAAAAAAGGGGAAGATATGTATAACTACATTGATTCCATGAATTTAAATATAAAAGGAATACAAAATGTAATGGCAGAACCATATGAAATAAGTGAAGATATTATTATACCTTCTAGTGGATTAAAGGAATTAATAGAAAAAACTTATGAAGTAATTCCAGAAGCAGCTAGAAGGGCTTTTAACAATGCCCAACAAGTAGATATAGAAAAAAAGGCTAGTGCAGCACGAAATTGGGCTATGGGGTATGTAGCAACTACTTTTAGTGTAGGATTTACACCAATACCTTTTTCTGATGCTACTGTTTTAGTTCCTCTCCAAGTTACGATGTTAGCCCATATAACATCAATCTTTGGAATATCTATTGATAAAGCTATGATAACCAGTATAGTGGCTTCTATAGGAGGAACAGGAGGAGCAACATTTTTAGGTAGATATATAGTTTCTAATTTATTAAAGTTAATACCTGGTGTAGGAACGATAATGGGAGGAGTAATTAGTGGTTCTACTGCATCTATTTTAACTACTGCATTAGCTATGTCTTATATAGAAGTACTGACTTTTATTGCTAAAAATGAAAGGGAAGGAAGAAAAACAGGCTTTGAAGACATTGAAAAGATGATGAAAGAAAAATATGAAGAAGAATTAAAGAACAAATAACAATAGAAATTAAAATATGAAAATAATTGAACTATTATTGTTATTGTGTTAACATAGAGATTGAAAAATAAATATGAAAATAATGGGTTCATTTTCAAATGATTAATAGGGAAATCGGTGAAAATCCGATACAGCCCCCGCTACTGTAAATGGGTACGAAATCAACATAGTCCACTGGTTTTACCGGGAAGGCGTTGAGATTAGGACAAACCATAAGTCAGGAGACCTGCCTATGTATTTTAAAGTAAGCCTTCGGTGGGAAGGGATAGCTTAGATTACACTTACTATTGATAAGTATGTCCCATAGTCGTAAAAGGCTATGGGATTTTTTGTTTATAAAAAATACTTAATTAGGAAAGAGAATTAATCTTACAAAAAGCATATTAGCTCCTTTGGGAGTTTTTTTATTGAAGGGGGGAATTAAAGTGGGCATTAAAGTAAAGGAGCTTCATGTAAATTATGGAGAAAAAGAAATTATCAAGAATATAAGTTTCCAAGTTGATGATGGCGAAATAGTTACTATTATTGGTCCTAATGGTTCAGGTAAGTCTACAATACTTAAAGCTATATCAAGATGCTTAAAGCCAGTAAAGGGAAAGGTCTATTTAGATGATGAAAATATTTACCACATAAATACGAAAAAGGTGGCTCAAAAACTGGCTATATTACCCCAAGTAAAGAACGTATCTTCTGATATTACTGTTGAGAATTTAGTTTCTTACGGAAGATATCCTCACTTGAATTTTGGAAAAAAATTATCTAGTAAGGATTTAGAGATAATAGATTGGGCCATTGAAAAGACTGATTTAGAAGATTTAAGAAAAAGATTTGTGACTACTCTTTCTGGAGGAGAGAGGCAGAGAGCTTGGATAGCTATGTCGTTGACTCAAAAACCAAAGGTATTACTTTTAGATGAGCCTACAACTTTTTTAGACATTTCATATCAGATAGAAGTATTGGAACTGGTTAAGGAATTGAATAAAACATTGAACTTAACAGTTATAATGGTTCTCCATGATTTGAATCAAGCAGCTAGATACTCAGATAAAATATTTGTAATAAAGGAAGGTATCTTAAAAGAAGCTGGATTTCCTCATGATATTATAAAGGATAGCTTGCTGAAAGATGTATTTAAGATAGAAGCAGACATATATCAGGATAAAATAAATAATTGTCCCTACTTTATACCTAAAAAAATTACAAATGCTATAAATAATTAACAATTGGATGTGATACTTTGATAAAAATAGATTCTGTCTCAAAAAGGTTTGGAGATTTCTATGCAGTTAATAATGTATCTTTAGATATAGAAAAGGGAGAGTTTCTAGGACTCCTTGGTCCTAATGGTGCAGGAAAAACTACCTTAATTAAAATGTTTATTGGACTTTTAAAGCCAACTACTGGAATTATTTATATAGATAATAAAAAAATGTCTAGAAACAATATGGAAGTAAAAAAGAAAATAGGAATAGTACCCCAACATACCAACTTAGATAAAGAGTTAACAGTTTACGAAAATTTAATTTTTGCAGCTAAGTTATTCAAAATTAAAGACTATAAAAAAAGAATAGAAGATATTATATCCTTTATGGAACTTGAAGGATATAAACATAAAAAATCTATGAATCTTTCTGGAGGAACTCAAAGAAGGGTTATGATAGCAAAAGCATTAATTCACAATCCAGAAATAATATTTCTTGATGAGCCTACTGTAGGTATTGATTTAAATGGACGAAGAAAAATATGGGATATTTTAAAAACTATGCAGACTATGGGAAAGACTATACTACTTACAACCCATTATATTGAAGAAGCTGATTATTTATGTAATCAAGTTTGTTTAATCAATGAAGGAAAGATCTTTAAAAAATCTACCCCAAAGATACTAAAGGAAGAATTAGGCATATATACATTAGAATATTTTGATAAGGAAATGAAAACTAAATACCTATATTTTAAAGATAAAGACAGTGGAGAAAATTATGTAAGGGGTATTGAGAACATTTCTTATACTATAAGAAAAACTACGTTAGAAGATGTATTTTATAATTTTACAAATAGAAAGGTAGAATGAAATGGAAGTATTTACTGTACTTTGGAGAGAATATATTTTCTTTAAAAGAAGATTTCTTAAAATTACTACTTCAGCAATTATGATACCAGTTTTATATTTAATAGCTTTTGGCTGGGGACTTGGACAAGATGTTGTCATTGAAGGGGCCACTTATATGGAATTTATAATACCAGGCATTATAGCTCTTTCAACGATGAATACAAGTTTTAACGCTGTTGCTATAAGAATAAATATTTCAAAGCTTTATGAAAGAAGTTTTGAATATTATTTAACTTCTCCTATAAACATGTATTTACTTGCTCTAGGACATATTCTTGCAGGAGCATTGAGGGGAATGTATGCAGCAGTCCTTATATTGTCGGTGTCCTTATTGTTTGGAGTAAAATTACATATAGATTTTTATTTTATATTAATTTGTTTTTTAAATAGTTTTTTATTTGCTGCTTTTGGATATGGTGCTGCTCTTTCAATAGAAAGTCACTATGATATGAATAGGTTTACCACTTATATAATGACTCCTATGTTATTTCTATGTGGAACTTTCTTTTCTTTAAAAAGTTTACCACCTATGGTGAAAGGAGCAATAGGAATACTTCCCCTTTCCCATACTTCGTTTTCACTTAGGCAGATAGTATTGAAAGGGCAGTTTGACCATAAATCAATAATAGTACTCTTGGTTTATTCTATAGTATTCTATAGTTTTGGAGTTGCTATGAGTTACAAAGAAATGAAATAAAATTTAAGAATGGAGAGATGTGAATGAAAAGATCAAAACTATTAGTCTTACTACTAGTTGTTGTAATGACAACCTCAATATTTACAGGATGTAGCAATAAAGAGACAAACAATGTTTCCGAAGAAGTAGAACAAGAAGAATCAGCTATAACTGAAAGTTATGGAATAAAAATTGATGAAAATACGGTTACCTTCATAGATGCTAGAGACAAGGAAGTTACTTTTGACAAAAACCCAGAAAGAGTAGTATGCTTATTTAATTCATTTTTGGATATATGGTACAAATGTGGAGGTACAGTTATAGGTAAAGTAGATGAAGCTAAAGAAAAACCAATAGAAGGATCAGAAAACGCAGAAGCAGTAGGTGGCCCTGGTTCTCCAAGTGTAGAAAAGATTATATCTTTGAATCCAGATCTAGTTATAATAAGCTCTAATTTTACCAAACAACTGGAAGTAGCCGATATATTGGAACAAAACAATATTAAAGTATTAGCTTTAGACAATGAATATAAAGAAGATTACTTTAAGACTGTAAGACTGTTTACAGCATTAACAGACAGAGAAGATCTATATGAAAAGTATGAAGGTGAAGTAAGAGCATCAATAGATAGTGTAATTTCTAAAGTTCCAAAGGATAAAAACTATAAAGTACTGGTAATTTTTGCAACAGCTAAAGGCATTACTGTTAGAAGCTCAGAATCAATGGTAGGAGAAATGCTTAAAGATTTAAATACTATAAATATATCCGATACTGAAAGCACAACATCAGATTCTAGAACTTTTAGTATGGAGAAAATAATAGAGGAAGATCCAGATTTCATATTTGTCCAAACTATGGGAAGTGATAAAGAGAAAATTAATGAAAGATTAAAAAGTGATGTAGAGTCAAATCCTGCTTGGAGTTCATTGAAAGCTGTAAAAGATGATAGATATATAATTCTTCCAAAAGATTTATATTTATATAAGCCAAATGATAGGTATGGAGAGGCATACGAAGGATTAGCTAAAATATTGTATCCTGAAGTATTTAATTAAATATTTTAATGTAAGATATATACTAATGAACTACAGCACCTAAAGTTAGGTGCTGTAGTTTTACTTATTAACAAAGTTTTTGAATCTAAAGTTTCCTGCAGTAAACAATACTAAAATCATTAAAACAACTACAAATAAATTTGGAAAAAGCTTGGCTTTTTCTATACTATATTTCTATTATTTTTTAACTTGTTGAATAATTTGCAAATCAGTATATTTATTAGGTCTGCCAAGGATTTTGATTGTTGATTTAGAGATATATTTATCGTATTAATTACAGAAGTTTTAATGGA
Source organism: Tissierella simiarum (assembly GCF_018917865.1). GTDB lineage: Bacteria > Bacillota > Clostridia > Tissierellales > Tissierellaceae > Tissierella_C > Tissierella_C simiarum. The sequence continues at coordinate 2,804 of NZ_JAHLPM010000033.1, read as the reverse complement.
TTATAACCATTTACATCTAACTAATAAATTTGAAATAAATCGTTGAAGATTGAATAGGTTAATAATAATTGGATATAACAATTATTATTAAAAGTGACGTTTAAATGACGATTACAAAATATAATTAGAATTATCTAAATAATAAAAATAATAAGAAAAGGAGTGGATTATCTTGCAAGAAAAAAGTACATTAAATGGAGTTAAATTTATAGTTTTCAGCCTATTTGGGATATTTATGTTCTTTGTGAGTATAGATATAGGCGGAAAGTCTACTATTCCATTAGATCATATAGTATCATGGATTCAAAGTATTCCCCACTATTTTAAAATATATGGTCTAACTCTAGTGACTATTGGAGCACTATTTCCATTCATTAAGGGGATATGGAATAAGGATTTAACTACCACTATATTTTCTCTTTGTAAATTATTTGGAATCATTTGTGTAGTGATGGTGGTTTTCAACATTGGACCTGGAGGACTACTTGCAGGAGATATGTTGCCATTTATATTCTCCAAGATAGTAGTACCTGTTACTACGATTATCCCAGTAGGTTCCGTATTTTTAGCTTTTATAACTGGATATGGACTTATGGAATTTATAGGAGTTTTTATGAGACCGATAATGATGCCAATATGGAAAACACCTGGTAGATCTGCCATAGATGCAGTTGCATCTTTTGTTGGTAGTTATTCTATAGCTCTATTGATTACTAATCGGGTGTATACGGAAGGGAAATATACAGATAAAGAGGCGGCAATTATAGCAACTGGATTTTCAACTGTCTCAGCTGCATTTATGATTATAGTGGCTACCACCTTAGGTATAATGGATTATTGGCTTAAATATTTTTGGTTTACAGTAATAGTTACTTTTTTAGTTACTGCAATAACTGCCCGTATATATCCATTATCTAAGAAGAAAGATAGATATTATAATGATGCAGAAGGAGATATAGAGCAAGATGTATCTGGAAATAGATTTAAGATAGCATGGGATGCTGCTATGGACACCTGCTCTAATGCTCCTGGATTGTTGGAAAATGTGGCTATGAACTTTAAAGATGGTTTTTCATTAGCTATAAATGTGGCACCAACTCTAATGGGAATAGGAGCTATTGGACTTATTTTAGCCAATTATACGCCTTTATTCGACATTATAGGATATATATTTTATCCTGTAACTTTACTTTTAAGGATTCCAGAGTCTTTGCTTGCAGCAAAAGCAGTAGCAGTCAGTATAGCAGAGATGCTGCTTCCCGCTGTTGTAGTTGCTAATTCTCCACTTACAACAAGATTTATTATAGCTATAGTAAGCGTTTCTGAAATCCTATTTTTCTCAGCCTCTATTCCATGTATGATGGCAACTGAAATACCTCTGACTATGTTAGATTATATAATTATATGGATAGAAAGAGTCATACTATCTTTAATTATTGCAGCACCGTTAGTATACCTATTTGTATAATTTTATAGAATAGGGATAAGTATAGAAGCGGATTTGCATTTTGTAAACATACCTATTTTTATGCAATAGTGCTTTTTATTTCCTTCATACTTTCTAAAAGCTGTGAATAATAGAAGAGAGAAAAGTCTTAGAATATGTGCTAAATTTTAGTGGACTCAGTTTCACTATGTATATTTGATGCAGTTGAGTGTAACAAAGTCAGAGGTCTCTTTGTTATTATAATTAGATATAGGGTATAAAAATATAAGGTGGAGTATCTTAATAAACTCCACCTTTGTAGTTCTAATACTTAAAACAATATATGCATAAACAATGCAGTTATCGGTATAGCTATGATAGTTCTTTCAAAGAAACATATGATTAGTTCACTTAGTTTTACTGGTAATTTTGCTGCCATCATTACAACTATTGTTTCAGAGAAGAAAATAATTTGGACTATTGATATAGTTGTGACTACATATCTAGCACCTATATCTAGCAATTCTACTTTATCAGTAATCAATAACACTGGTAAAAACATTTCAGCGACTCCAACTGGGAGAGAAGGTGCTATTTCAACGGCATTAGGCACTTGAAATAATTTCAGTAGTGGAACAAACAAAGCACCAAGCCAATTAAAAAATGGAGTGTACTTAGCAACAATTAATCCTAAAATTCCCATAGAAGCTAATAAAGTCAAAACCTTAGGAAATACAATATAGCCATCAATTAAACTGGATTTTATTTCACTAAAAATATTATTTGCAGTATAAGATTTTTTTATAGCCCTATCCAAACCTGTTTTAATAATTCCTTGTCCTTTATTTTTCTGAGCTTTAATATCGTCTTTCGTTTGAATTTTACCATTATAGTAAATGTCTTTCTTTTTACATGTCTAAATTCAATATTTCAGCCATTTCATAGGTACTTTTACACTGAGACATTACATCTAGAAGTAACTTTCTTTCATATTCAGCAATAATATTTTTATAGTTACTAATCTTATTTATGTCAAAGTTTGAATAATCTGTTATAGAAACTAATTGGCAATCAATGATATCCTGTCTATCTTTTTTCAAAAAGAGTACACCCATCCTCTATAGGTGGGTGGTGAATTTTTACTTAGCTAAAGCTAAGTTTTTTCTTTTATTAGATTGCATAAATAATAGCATTTATTGTAAAATCGTGACTACTATACTATAATATTACTATAATTTTCTAAGAAAGGAGGATTTAAATGCCCCAAAAGCCTACTAAAGAAGTTTTGTTTGGTGTTCAAAAACAACAGCTTAAACATTTGTCTAAAGGTGAATATTTAGCTTTAAGAGAGTTATGCTTTTTAAGCAAAAATATGTAT
>NZ_JAHLPM010000032.1 GCF_018917865.1 Tissierella simiarum | reverse complement strand
GAAAGAATACATAGCTCTATTGGTTATATTACTCCCCAGCAATGTGAGGAGAATGCTAGGGAATCAGCTTAAGAAAATGTTCGAAAAAATGTGTCTACTATATTGACATAGGTCCAATCTCAATCTTTTATAAAATATATTTTATTCGTTTGTTTTTTATCTTTAATACTATTATTTATATCTCTAAAGAATACTTATAAGTAATTTCTATTGGCTTATCATAATACTCTTCTACCTTAATAGTAGTTCTATATCTAAAATCTTTAAATACTTTTTGCATTTTTATATTTGATCCTCTAGTTTCACCTTTAAATATATACATGCCAACTTTCAACATCTCATCAATGATATACTGCATTAACATATAGCACACTCTTTATTTCTATGACCTGGATTAGTCCCTGTACACATAATCTTTTAAAATAAGATTTTCCTATACTAATCACTTAAGAGTATAGAGGCAAAGTTCTATACTCTTAAGTGAAAACCTTTTTTCTTATTGTAATGACCCAATTTATGATGTAAAAAGGTTAATAATTTTGTCTCTAGATTAAACCCTCCGTCTACTAACTCCATTAAAACACCAATGTACAGCAGATAAATGGGATATCAGAACAATAAATAACCCATATACTGCAGTTATTAATGTAATCTCTACTTCATCAGGCTTCTGTAGTAGAATCACAATTATTATAAGAATAATCCCCGCGAGAAATTCCTTCAATACTCGACTTTGAATAATTCCCATCCAAGATTTGCCTGCCAGTCTTAACGGAAAGTCACGCTTCGCTTGTAATGTTGCGGCGATTAAGGCACTAATTGCTGTAGCAATGCTGAAAGCAATAATTAGAGTAATTAATGAAAGACTTTGCAGCCATACAAGGTATAATGCAAACTGTGCACGTAGTATTCCCTCTTCAGCAATATAAACAACTTGTAATTCTCCTTGGAACCCTTGTTTACGAAGTGTTTGTGCATCAAGTTGATGTCGCTCTAACAATTGTTCTGTAGCTGTTACTCCAGTAAAGATTATGTTGCTAGTAGAGATAATGGATGTTAAATTAGAATCATTGAATGTGTCGTACAGTGAAGGAATAACAACGAATAGTATATTATCACCAAAGTGAAGGCTTCCGTCCCCACCACCTAGTATGACTGGAAGCCGAAATTTCTCAACAGTTTGGCGAAATTGCAACCGTTGGAATGCATCGTCAAGATTCCCTTTTCTAGACAAAATAAGCAATTGTTCTCGAATTTCATGAATAAGATTTTCTGGAATACTTTGTCGGGAAACAGATGCTACAACAGAGTTTTCCATTTCTCGACTAACTAGATCAAGCCAGCGTTCATTTACAAAAGAAATAGCTGTATAATCACCAAAATCAACTGATGGCCACATTTCTTTCGTATAGGTATAAGAAAGTGCGACATTTTCTGCTGACTCCGCATCTTTTACCAACTCCCCAATTTTTGTCTCAGTACGATCCATTTCACCAATGTCTGTTGCAAACACAATTGACACTTGATTGGCAAGCTTTTTCCACTGCGCCATTTCATCTGCAATAGCGACTGATTGTTGATATGTAGACCAAGCTGGACCAACTGAAGACACGACTAAAACGAATGTCAATGCTTGGATGACAATAGCAACTGAACGAAGGCTCTTTACTGGTGGTTGTCTGTTCGCAAGCATCATCGCACTAGGCCATGCGGAAGCTGACATAATAAGTGTAATAAAAACAGATAAAATGATAACAAATACTTGTAAGCTTATTAACACTTTAAGGTATATATTGATATAGATTAAACCATGGAAAATACCTATATAGCTTGTTGAAACTACAGTGACAATTCCCGCTGAAACAAGCAATGCCTCACCAAACCCTGTGAGATCTTGCATTTGAATTCGCATAGTAGGAGAACCACCGAGAACTCGTAGTGCCCGGCCGCGTGCCTTCATTGATAACCAGAATAACGAAAGCGATGAAATGAGAGCAAGTGATGCTAGGACCGCAGTAGCAAATCCCCTTTCTTTGACAACAAATAGAAGGCTTTCTAAAACCGAAGCATCCCGTCTAACAGCTTCTCCTCCGATACTTTTTAGACTGTCCACAAATTCATCTAAACGTGAAGTATTACCAGTCACCAGATATACCCCATCAGGAAAAGAGTTGGCAAGTCGATTTTTATTAACAATCTTTGCCTTGTCATCACCTCGAAACCAAGTAAATTCATTTGGTAAGGCATTATCGTTAAGGGTAGCAAAAATTTTGCTATCCCCACCTGTGTCAAAATCTGGTGCAACCTTGACGAGTCCAAGATTCAGGTTCCTATCAAGTTCAGCCAACTTTAAAAATGCTTCATTGATGGAGATTTCTGATTGGTTGAAGCGAATATCAATCCTACTTTTGCTTCCGATAGCCTGTGGGAAATCTCGATCATTCAAATCAGTAATAATTGCTGCAACTAATGCAAGTAAAGAAAATAATATACACGAAACAATGATAATTATACGTTTATACATATTCATTTATTCATTCACCTCTTTTGCTCTTTAAAAAATCTACATTGTATCTTAAACACTAACGTTTCACCAAATGTATGGGAACGCCAAATCCTTCATTGATTTCAATCAAATTACGAATAGCTTTCTCTTCAGATTTGGATTTGTACTTAATCTGAATAAGAGCTCGATCTTGATTATCTGAACACGGTAGTCCAACTTCTACTTGAATATTCCTCCCAAGACTTTCGATTTCTTTAACGAAACTTTTATGGTCCGCTAATGCTTCAGTCACTTCTGCAACAGAAGGAAGCTGATCACATGGCGGATGAGTATTTTTAGATGATATTGGTAGCCAACCATTGATTAGTGCAAATGCTACTCCTAAAAATAGGATAATGATAATACAAATTATTTTTTTGAAAGTTAATTTCATAGGTATCCTCCATTTGTAATTGTTTTCTAATTTATAAATTATTTTTTGGAACTAATTTGATGGATTGTATGGCACGCATCAATCATTTCGGAGTCATGTGTTGATACAATAACCGTTCGACCGCGTTTTGCAAATTCCTTAAGTAGTCGAATAACGAGCTGACGATTCGATTCATCTAGTGAAGCAGTTGGTTCATCAACGAATAGGACATTTGCATCCTTATAAATAGCACGAGCTAATGCTAGCCGTTGCTTTTCACCACCACTTAGATGACCTGCCAATTCTCTCTCTCTATCTTTAAGTCCCGTTTGTTCAAGAGATTGCATCAATAATGCCTTATTTCCAGAAATATGCTTACGAATGATGCTTGATTGCATCGTTACATTGAAAGCTACCGACTCCTCATCCATAATACCATAATCCTGAAGTATGAATGCTGCATGATCTTGCCAAAAGCGCCGACGCGCTACTGTGCTATAATTTGTAATATCTTTCCCGTTTAAAAGGATACTCCCATTATCCGCGGGAAGCAACAAACCAAGACAATGTAAAAGTGTTGTTTTCCCTGACCCGCTTGGACCTACTAAAGCTGTCATTATACCCGGTTTACAACAAACAGATTCTCCATTAAGTATACGTTGTTTACCAATTTTTACTGAAATATTCTGAGCTTCAATTAACATATTTTCCACCTACTTAGTTATTTTTTTTAACTCTATTGATTGAGTATTAATTACATTATAAAACAAAAAAATAAACACCATATAAATGGTGTCTTAATACAACCTTAATTATTGTTCTGGAAACTTAATTTTAATCTTTGTACCTTTTCCTGGCTCACTTTCCACTTTAATTTTTCCACCTTGTTTTTCAATAAATTGTTTAGCAATAGACATACCAAGTCCAGATCCAAGAGGCGATTTGTCTGTGGTTGTCCCACGGTAATATTGATTAAATAATTGTTCAACCATTTTATTATCCATTCCAATACCATTGTCATTAACTTCTATGACGGTTGAGTTTTTTACTTTCTCCAATGTAATCGTTACAATTGTTCCAATAGGATTATGGGAAATAGCATTCATCATAAAGTTTTCTAATGCTCTTTTTAATAATATAGGGTCAAAAGATAATAAGATATCATCTTTCTGCTTAATATCTAAATGAATTGGATAATCATTGGACATCGGATATTTCTGGAAGTCTTCTAATACATCTTTTACAAACTCAACTAGATTCGCAGTTTGTAAATTTACTGGGATTTGCATTTTTTCAAATTCGTAAATAACACTTAAATCATCAATTAATTGTTCCATATATAATGACTTTTCCTCAATAATATTAGCAAATTCTTTGATTTCCTCCTCGTTCCATTTATGTTCGGATCGAAGCATTGCCGCATAACCTTTTACATATGAGAGCGGTGTTTTTAAATCATGTGTTACGCCTGCTGTCCACTTTCTTCTTGTTTCTTCAAGTTCTTTCCGTTCTTCTTCTGCCTTTTTAAGTTGATTCGTTAAACCATCAAGTTTTATTTTAAGTTCCAAAAATGGCCCAAATTCCATATCTTTTATAGAATGTTTATTTATCGTATCTGGCATTTTAAAAATCCCAAGTGATAATTGATCGATCCATCGTATAAAGAAAGTAAGTGGTTTCCTAATCCGTCGGTTAATAATGAATCCAATAAGCATAAAGCCGCCAATAAATAACAAAGGAAATAAAACATAAGTTACTAATTTATCCAACACTAGGATACTGTTTAATAGTCTGAAAATAGAAAATCCTGTGATAAAAAAAAGTGCACCAAAAGTTAAAAAAACAATGATTAAAGCTAATGAGATCTTTTTTTCTAGTTTCATTGAGCTCTCTCACGATTCTCAAGATTTAATATATACCCTAATCCTCTTACATTTTTTAAATACACAGGATGCTTGGGGTCTTTTTCAATTTTCTGGCGTAGACGACTAATATGAACCATAACCGTATTTTCTTTACCTATACCACTGTAATCTTTCCATACATTTTCATATAGCTGGTCTACACTAAAAACCTGATTAGGATGTTGACACATAAATTTTAGTAATTGAAATTCCATAGCTGGACAACTTACTTCCTCTCCATTCACAATTAACTTTGCTTGGTCAAAATGTAAGGTGAAATAATCTGTTTGGAATATATTTGTCTCTTTTGGCAGTACTCTCCTTTGACGATGTAAAATAGCCTTTATTCGAGCTGATACTTCAAGTGGATTAAAAGGTTTCGTTATATAATCATCTCCACCTACAGAAAATCCGGTTAATTTATCAATATCAGTAGTACGTGCAGTCAAAAATATAATCGGCACATCCGAAATCTCTCTAATTTGTTGACATAAATTAAAACCATCTGTATCGGGAAGCATAACATCAAGTAATATTAAATCAATTCTATTTTCCTTGATAATTTTTAAAGCCTCAAGACCTGATTCAGCTTGATATATTTTTTGGAACCCTTCCTTTTCTAATAACCGCTTTAACATTTTAATTAATCCTATTTCATCTTCTATAATAAGTATACTTTCTTTCATATTTTATCCCCCTCTAGAGTTTTTAAATAAAGTATTAAATATTTAATAGATTTTCTATTTGTTAAATACCTTTTAAAATATACTATTCATCAAATTAATCAATCCATTTATATTATACCTAGATCAATCTAGCCAGGATTTCCACCTACACTTTCAAATACAATCCTATTTATACCCAACTATAATATATAATTCACCCATCAATTTATCAACTAAACTTAACCATTTTTCTTTATTATCACTCTAATTATCCAATGTCATCTATAAAATGCCCTCAAAAACGGGGTCAAAAAACGGTATTTTCCCATCTATTTTTGACCCAAATTCCGTCCTCAAACCACTACATGTTGTGGTCAAGCCCTACCTTTTATTCTTATCACCACAATAAGTCATCAGAATTATACTCTCAATGTGCCCTGAGTATACAATAATGATGCCGTAAGTATCTAATATCTCTTTGGTGTAAGAGTGTATTTCTAAAAAACATGCTTTTTCAAGCTCAAATTTTTTAGTTATTTACTGTCTATAATTAAAATTAATAACTGTGTTATGATAACATTACTTGAACAATTTGCTCTTTGCTATTTTGCTAATACATTCTAAGTTCCATCCCATCATATGAACCTCAGCTGAAAATCCTTTAGGGATTTCACATCTCTCTCCGTTATAATCGCTGCTTTTTCAACTTCACCGATTAAAATAGGAGAAGCTGGATTGTGACGCGCCATATTTAGTGTTGCCATACTTCTACCAGAATCAGCATAGCAATAGACACAACCATGCATACAGCTATCATAGGTTCCGATGTCTACACTTTCAATACAGCCACAGGCAAGGCGTTGATTCGGATCCTTTTTTGCTTTAATTTTGCACCCAATTGTGTTCTCAATCATGCTTTGGTCAATACAGGAAGCATGTGAAATTCCGTATTGGCTTAAGTCTACTGGCTCGGAGCAAGTGGACAGCGTGATGCCGTATCTTTGTGCAATTGCAGAGAAACCCTCGGCAATTTGTTTAATGGAAGATATATCGAACTTCATGGGAGAAATGCCTTTCATGGCTGTCCTCACCTTAGGGTAAAAGTCCAGAAAGCTGAAAATGCAACGATTTGTTTTTCCTTTCAATATAGCGGCCATCTGCTCAAAGGAGCGAAGATGATATGATACATCCAGTGTGTTGCTGAGTATCAATGGGTCATACCTCCATACCACTCGATTGGCTCCGATTTGTTCACTGAGCTTCTGAAAGGTTTTCAGCAGCTCTCTTTTTGGTGGGAGCCCACATTCAATTTTGGAATCATATGACGTCAGAGTAAACTGAAAATAAAAGGGATACCCCATATCTTCAATATCCATTAGTTTTCCCAACATTGGTAATGGATTTTTGGTCCAAAACACAATACAGTCAACAACCTTCGGATTAAAAACCACCCGACTATAATGTCCAGATCTCCTTGGATGTGATACCAACACATACCCTTCACGTAACCGGTTTAATAACCACTCTGAATAAAAGGCCGGAATATCTGTGCGGCGACTTGCACTGACAATCATTTCACATCTTCCTTTCCAGCAAAAAGTTTACTGTACTGTATAGGCGACATACCTACTAAATGTTGAAAAAACCTGTAAAATGTTGAGAGACTGCCAAAGCCACATTGCAAGGCAATGGATAAAATTGTGTCCTGTGAGTTCAACAAAAGTTCCTTTGCCTTCTCAATTCTAAGTTTATTAATATATTGAACTGGAGTCATGCCTAACTGATCCTGAAATAACCGAATCATGCTGTTTTTGCTAATACCAAGTTCATCAATCTCCTTTTTAAGCTGTTTTGGATCAGTATAAAACTCATCAATTACTTTTTTAATTCCTTCGATAGTCTCTCTTTTGGGTTCAAATTTCAAGAGATCTGGTCTGCACCGCTTACAAGGACGAAATCCAGCAGTTTGAGCCTGCTCAGCAGTATCAAAAAATACCACATGATCTCTTTTTGGACTTTTGGATTTACAGGACGGCCGACAGAAAATTCCAGTTGTTTTCACTCCATAGAAAAACTGACCATCATAGGATGAATCACAATCAACGGCAGCTTTCCATTTTTGTTCATCGCTGAGTAGCATGTATACCACCTTCTTTTTTATTTTCGCTTCATATCACGGATTATCTCTTTGGTCTCCTTATCTATACGGTAAGACTCTGTTATTTTTTGCAATGCTTTATTATATGTGAAATCATCTAATGTATTCTGCTTCAAATAGGACATGGTCTGCTCCGGCAGTTTAATATAACAGATAGAAATAGCCCAAGCAACTGCCATCTTGGCATAATAACCCTCATGCTTGACGGCATCCAATACATCTAGTACACGATTGATATATTTCTCGTCTATATAATAGGACAGCAACATTACCACAGCAAACCTAATCTCATATTCCCGTACAGAACGAAAATATGTCTGTAAAAAGTCCCAAACACGATCCCGATTTTCCACTGTAAACTTAAGTCCAGTACAAAAGCTATCACATACTGACCAGTTGTCAATTTTGGGCACAAAGCTGTTTATATATGAGAGCCGTTCTTCCACTTCACAGGGTGCGTACCCAATCACCATGCCTTGCAACATTATCTCTTCGAAATAGTCATTTTTTGCGGTGTTTAGGTAGGTGCGCCAATCTGCCTTTGCAATTTGCTTTGCCAGCTTACGGAGCTGCGGCAACCGAACACCGAGTATTGTATCAATATTTGGCAAAAGTTTGGAGGAAAACTTCCGATAATCTTCCTCCGCAAGGCTCATGAGTTGTTCACGAATCATTTCCATAATTGTATCACCTCGTTTTCTCTATATTATACATAGACAAGGGCTGCAAAAATATCTGGAATAACCTGGCATTCCACCCGCCCAAGACGCCTGATTGCAACACTAAGGAAGGGATCCATGAATGCCAGATAATTTAGTTCTGTATTGCTGTATTCAAAATACTTTGTTCTAACCGTTGACATGGTTCTTTTCTACCTTCAACAGCTTTTCTTTAACTTCAAGTCCTGCAGCATAGCCTACAAGCTTTCCATCTGCACCTATAACCCGATGGCATGGTGTAATAATTAAAATTGGATTTTTGCTGTTGGCTGTACCTACTGCACGAGATGCTTCTGGTTTTCCAATCACCTTTGCCACCTGCTTGTAGGTACGAGTTTCACCATAGGGTATATCCCGCAGAGCAGCCCATACAGTTTGCTGAAAATCTGTACCTTCTGGTGCAAGGGGTAGATCAAAGGATTTAAGCTTACCATCAAGATATTCCTCCAGTTGACGTGCTGCCTCCTTTAGTAACGGGGTTTCCTGCTTCACGCAGTCTGTGAACTTATGTTTTTTGCCAAAGAAGAGTCCAGTAATTGCACCGTTTTTTTCTACAATGCCAGCCAAACCAAGGGATGTCGGATAGAAAGCAATGTTTTTCATATAAATAACCTCCTTCTCTTATTATATCTTTAGTGTACATTTATTTTACTAGTATGTCTTCCGAAATTTCACCATTCAATTTTCATTATGGTAATGCACTGAACCATGCAGATTGTAGCAATGCAATACCTTCTCGTATCTGTTGTTCACTCAGTAAACTGTATCCTGCAAATATAATATTTCGGGGGCAATCATTCCTGTTATTCCAGAATGGAATCATAGAATATACTTTGACTCCGACTTTTTCTGCCTGTTTAATAAGCCAATCTTGTTCTTCACCACCCGGAAACTCCAAAACGAAATGCAACCCTGCTCCACGACCATGTAAGATTACTTTTCTGCCAAACATTTTCGTTGCTTCCTTTACAAATACATCATGATGCCTTTTGTAGGTAATGCACATTTTTCGAATATGACGCTCATAATTTCCATCCTTCATATATGCGGCTAAAACACGTTGCGTCAACCATGATACAGGAGAATTATGGGAACTGAATAAACTATAATACCTCCTTAGCAGACGTACTGGCAACACCATATAGCTCACCCGCAGAGAAGGAGAAAGAGACTTTGAAAAAGTTCCTATATAGATAGTACGGTCTTCAGTGTCTAAGGAATGGAGCGCCGGCACCGGATTGGCATCATATCTAAGTTCGCTGTCATAATCGTCCTCAATGATATACGCATCGTTAGCATTTGCCCAATCAAGAAGCTCCTTACGTTGAAAAATTGGCATCACAGTTCCGTAAGGAAATTGATGTGAAGGAGTTACATATGCAGCACATGCGCCGGAACAATGAATGGATGAGAGAATAAGTCCATCTTTACTAGCTGGGATTGCATGCAGATTATAATTGTTGTTGATAAATACATCCCTTGCTCCATTATATCCTGGTTCCTCCATTGCAATAGTGTTATTTTCTTTACGCAGAAGAGTACACAAAATATTTAACGAATAGTGTAACCCACAACTGATGATAATTTGTTCTTCACAACAAACCATACCTCTTGATCTGTACAGGTGTTTTTTGACTTCTTGTCGTAACAACAGATCACCTTGCTTATCTGGATACTGATTAACTACTTCTTTTTGCGATGATAGAAGAATTTGAGAGGTGTATTTTCGCCATAGCTTGAAAGGGAATTGCTCATAAGGAAGTGTGCCATACTGAAAATCATATAAACTTACAGGTTGCTTCCGTTCTGATCTTTCGACAGATAAATCATTTATATCCTTCGGCACATAATTACTCTCCGTAAATTTACTTGAAGTGTCTAGAACAAAAAACCCTGACCCATGTTTTGCTTGAATATATCCCTCCACAGCCAGCTGGGTATAAGCCCGACTAACAGTATTGCGTGCAATACCTAATGTTTGAGCTAGTGTGCGAATACCTGGAAGCCGTTCTCCAGGTGCAATATTACCTTGTTCAATATCTTTTCTGACCTGATGATAGATTTGAAGATATATTGGATCATCTGAATTTTCTTGAATATAAATCATATAATTATAACCATCCTTATGCCAAAGTGTACCCTGCATTATATCATATAAGTGTATCTTTTAACAGGTGCACTTATATGATACGATATGTTTGATTGTATATCAAGTACATATGTATCTTGAATAGAAATCAAATTTACATGATTAGGAGGATACTTAAGTTATGCAATACAGAATGAAGAAGTTTCAATTAACGTTGGAGCAGATTGACGAGCTACTTCATCGTGCGGACACCGGACGATTCGCTACTATCAATGAGAATGGTTATCCATACGTCGTTGCCATGCACTTTGTTTACTACAATAACAAAATTTATATGCATGGCCTACCAAAGGGACAAAAAATCGATAATGTAAATCGAAACCCCAAAGCATGCTTTGAGGTTGATGAATTGTTTGGTCTCTTGACTGACAATATCGAGAATGCCTGTGATACTGAGGCAGAGTACAATAGTGTTGTGATTATTGGAAATGCTTCGTTGCTTGAGGACCTGGATTATAAACGTAAAGTATTGAATAAGCTGGTTGAGAAGTACACTCCGCAATTTGCTGGAAAAGAGCTTCCTGACAACATGATTAAGGGTACTGCTGTGATTGAAATTGATATCGTAGAGTGTACAGGAAAATATCATAAATAGGGCAAGTCCGCATTTATCGAGAAATGCAGGCATAGGTAAACATGAATTTGTAAAGGGGTATGAGATGTGGATTAATGCATTTATAACACCTCATAACAAGCAAACCAGGAAGCCGTAAGGCTTCCCATTTTCATACCATCGCTTAAAAAGACGATTTATCTAGCTTCATATGCTTCTCCTTAGAACGAATCATATAATACTGTTACTCCCATGTCGAAACGTTTATCCAGGTAGACCATTTAGCCTGCTTTTTGTTTATTATTATGCATGAGACAATACTGGGAACATTAAGTCTTTTATTTCAAATGGGTTGTCTTTTCCCACCTTAATAAAGAGAGTAGTATCCTCCTCATTCACTAAACTTTTTTCATAAGAAGAGATATTATCTGGAGTAAATCCTAAAACTACTTTCTTAGTTTTCTCACTCATCATTGCATTAATAATTTTATCTAATTTTATTTCTTGTGTGGCAAATATATCTTGCAAATATAAAACATCTTCATTAAAATCACAAATAACAACAGCATCATAGTCTTCAATGTAGTAAATACTGTCCTTCATAAAATACGTACAATAAAACATTATGAGAGATGCATTATTTTTCATAGAAACCTTTGAGAGAGGTATCGTATTGTAAGCCATATTGTAAACAAATTCTCTATCTATATTACTATCCATATTCATCTTTATTATTTTTTCTGACTTATTCTCTTTTATTCTTTTTACAGAGTATTGATATTCATTACACTTCTCAAATCCAAACTTTGGGTAGAATTCAAGAACACTATCATTAGCTAAAAAGATAAATAAGGTCACATTTGTCCTCCCATTCATTTATAACCCTCTCCATAAGTACTCTACTTAATCCCTGTCCTCTATACTTTTCATCTGTCATAACTGTTCCAATTTGTATATATCTCTTTTGTTCTCCTAAAATCAAAAAATCTATGATATTTACTGAGACATTAGATACTACCTTATCTCCATCTAATAAAGAATATGGTATATATTTATCTCCCCAATAACCATCTCCATACCATTGTTTAAAACTAAAACCATAAGTTTTTTCTGTTAATTTATTAAAACTACTTCTTAACATATTGTCATCTCTGTAATTACATCTATAAATATATTTTTTATCATTAATTAATAGAATTTCACTCATTTTAAGTTTCTCCTTTTTTCTTACTATTTTTGTTTATTTTAAATTACAAATTAATTCTATTCCCATCGATAAGGTAACAAATCATTAATAGTAAGTATTTTATCTTTTTTTATCATTACTTCACATTTATAATTTTCATCATGGATCTGACAAATAAATTCTCTACATCTTCCACATGGTGGAATTATTGTTCCATCTTCATACACTGCAATTACTTTTGTTATTCTATTTTCTCCAGCAGTAATCATAGCCGCAATAGCTGCATGTTCTGCACAGAATCCCATAGAACAAGGGGTATCTATACATACTCCGGTATAAACTTTTCCACTTTCACTCAAAATAGCTGCTGCAACAGAACCAGCATAAGAGTTTTTAGAAATTGCTCTAGGGTTTAATGTATTTTTTGCGATCTCATACAATTCATTAAATTCCATAGTTATCATCCTTTCAAGTAAATTCTTGTATTTAAATTAATACACGATATATTAATATAAATATTAGCTTGTATGTTTTTCATCACCATAGCTTTCATTTGTTTCAATGGTGAAGATAAATAGCAGAAGTTATATCCACTATTTCTAATTTCTTATAGCAAAAAACTATTCTCACTTTAATAAGTTATTTTATAGACTTAATTTTCTCTAAATCTGGGCTACAAAGTACTTCAAGATTTTTAAAAATCTTTTCTTCAGGCCAATCCCACCATTTTAATTTTAATAGGTAATCAATCAACTCATCATTAAATCTCTTTTTTATAATTTTACATGGATTACCTCCAGCAATATGATAAGGAGGAACATCTTTTGTTATCACAGAATTAGCAGCAATGATTGAACCATCTCCAATATGCACACCAGGCATTACTGTAACATTTTGTCCAATCCAAACATCATTAACAACTACAGTATCACCTTTTAAGGGTAACTCCTCAAGAGTAGGTGTAGTTTTTTCCCATCCATTGCCCATAATATTAAAAGGATAGGTAGTTACAGATTTCATTCTATGGTTTGCACCATTCATGACAAATTCTATTCCTTTTGCTATTGCACAAAACTTTCCTATAATAAGTTTATCCCCTATAAATTCATAATGATGAGTGACATGTTCTTCGAACTTCTCTGCTCCATTTATATCATCATAATAAGTATAATCTCCAACTTGAATATTAGGATTTTTAATAACATTTTTTATATAGCAAATATTCTTTATGTTTTCATTAGGGTAAACACTGTTTGGGTTTGGACCAAATGTATTCATATATCCCATCTCCTTTATATTTTTTAATTCATTTTTTATTATGTCTTCGCTCATTATTACTATATCTTTATATATTTTTTTATATTTAAATCCTCCAACAACATAAACATTCCTCCTTACATAAAAGATAAAATCCCCATAGATGAACAATATCATCCATGAGGATTTTATTTATATAAATATCTTTTATTATATTTAAATTAAACTTAATACCACAATATATACTTAGCATATATTTAAATTATAAATGAGCATATATATTTCTATATATTCATTTATAGTTATTCTATTTTTATATAAAAGAGTTTTTTAGATGATATTGTTCTTAAAATGCATCATTAAACAAAATTCTATCATAGAATTTTAAAAGCATTTCAAACTATTTAATTTTAATAGTTTAATTAAGAACTGTTGTGTACATCTCCTTAAATCTCCTTTTTATATAACTATAATTTTAATTAAGTATATAATCTAATCTTCTCATTGTCAACAGATATTTATTTTAAACTATATCAAGTATCTCATTAATTCTGACCCCAAGTCATCAACTTCATGTTATCTGCATCCAATTTGGGTGTACTTCTCTACAGCCCAAAAGTGACTTTATCTTTTTACCAATGGAAACGCTATTACATCTCTTATAGATGGAGAATCTGTTAAGAACATCATCATCCTATCTATACCTATTCCCAAACCACCAGCTGGCGGCATTGCAGTATCTATTGCTACTGCAAATTCCTCATCCATTGGACTTGCTGTTTCAAGTCCTGCTCTTAATTTATTAGCTTGGTCATGTAATAGCATTCTCTGTCTTAATGGATCATTAAGTTCTGAGTATGCATTTCCAAGTTCTACTCCAAAGGCATAAGGCTCAAATCTTTCAATTAATTCTGGATTAGATCTATGAACTTTACATAGTGGAGAAGAATCTAGTGGAAAATCTATTACAAAAGTAGGTTCTATTAAATGTTCTTCACTATAAGCTTCAAATAAAAATAAAATTAAATCTCCTTTTGAAGCTTCCTCTAAGTCTAACCCCTCTTCCTGTTCCTCTAATAGAAGATATTTCTCTTTTATTAAACTCACTATATCTTCTCTTGAAAGCATTTCTACATCTATTCCTGTATTCTTTTTTACAAGATTGCACATAGTCTCTCTTTTCCATGGAGCTTTAAAGTCAATTTCTATTCCATCATAAGTTGCCTTAGTCGTTCCTTTTACTTTTAAGAATACATATTCATATAGTTGTTCCATAAGTCTCATCATGTCATCATAGTCCGCATAAGCCATATAACATTCAAATAGTGTGAACTCCGGATAGTGAGTTCTATCTATACCTTCATTTCTAAAGGCTCTTACCATAGTATAAACTCTATCAATTCCCCCTACCATAAGTCTTTTTAAATATAATTCTGGAGACACATTCATAAACACTTCACAGTTTAAAGCATTTACATTGGTTACAAAAGGTTTTGCTTCTCCTCCACCATATTTAGTATCTAGTATTGGTGTTTCCATCTCCATAAAACCTTCTCCATTCATAAATTCTCTTATAGCAAACATAGCTTTTGAGCGATTAATAAATCTCTGTTTTACATCTTCATTCATTATCATATCAAGGGAACGATGTCTCTGTCTTAAATCAGCATCTTGAATACCATGGTATTTTTCTGGCAAGGGTCTTATGGATTTAGAAAGCATTGTGATTTTCTCCGCCTCTATAGTTATCTCTCCCGTTTTAGTTTTAAATACACTCCCTTGTACTCCTATAATATCTCCTGTATCTATTAATTTAATTAAGTTATATTCCTCTTCTCCTATGACTTCCTTATTTATATAAACTTGAATTGTTCCATGTTGATCTCTAATATTTAGGAAAGTAACTTTTCCCATCCTTCTTAAGAGCATGACTCTACCAGCTAAAATAAATTCTTGTTCACTGTTTATAACATCAAAGTTTTCTAGTATATATTTAGAGTTGGAATTTGTGTTAAAGGAATATGGATACGGATTAACTCCATTTTCTTTAAGTTGGGCTAATTTTTTTACCCTTTCTACCATAAGTTCATTAGCATCTTGCATTATTTCACTTAAATTATCTAAATCTACATAGTTACTATACATTGATAGTACCACCTTTCATTTTTTTAATAGTATTTTTACGTATTCCTAACGTATCTTTTTATAATTTTAGGAATTTTTTAGCTTTTACTACAATAAAAAAACTCTCACCTCCAAGACATTAGTCTTGGGGACGAGAGATAATTACTTCGTGGTACCACCCCAGTTCGTTAATATGTCACCATATTAACCTTTTCAAGTACGTCTCTTAACTACAAAATTTCATTTTATTTGAAAAGTATTTACAATTCAAATTTAAAAATTAAATTACTAGTTAACAGGTTATACTCTAGCTCTTTAACGGGAGCTCCCGTTACATCATCCCCTATTTTAGGTTCAATGTAAAACTCAGAGGCTTTTTTCAATAAATAATTTTTACTTCCTCTCACCAACAGAAGCTCTCTGTAAAAAAATTAATTTATTTACTCATCTCTTCATAGTTTTTTATTTTAGAGATATTCTATTATACTTTATCTGTAAAGTCAATGTTTTTTCAATAGTAGCATTATTTAAATAAAACTTAAGATTTTATTCCAGAATGTTTGCTTATTTAATACTCTACTTCAAACAGATAGTATGACTTAAAAATTACGCTAAATAATAAACTCTATTTATATCATCTAAGATTACGACCTAATTATTATGTTTCCAATAAGTCCAGTAATTATAATTTCACGATTGGATAGTTAAAAACTTACTCTTCTGCCAATTTACTTCAACTTCATATAACAAAAGGAATAAATCTCTTTGTTTTTTTCATATACATTATATATTCTTCACCGAACTCTTCAATCATATCTTTTTCTTCTTTTTTAGCTAACTTATAATACATACATGCAACAAATGGCCACATAATAAGCATTGGCAAAGTCGCCCACTCAAGAATCATTCCTATAGTCAATAACATAAAACCAGTATATTGAGGATGGCGAATATATTTATAAACGCCAGTTTTAGCGACTCTTCCCTTACCTGACTCTTTAATCCAATATTTATGTTGAACCCTCCCCCACTTATAGAAGATGGGGGATTCTTTTTCGTAAAGAAGTTTGCTATTACTTTTCAACCTAATTACTTAGGAAGCCTTATTCTTTTTGGCGTGTCCAAGTACGCCCTATGCTGAAAGCAAGTGCTCACAGTTTACATTTATACTACCTTAATCCTTACTGGATTTGAATACTCTTCATTAAT
>NZ_JAHLPM010000031.1 GCF_018917865.1 Tissierella simiarum | reverse complement strand
ATGAAGAATAGAGATAAGTACGGAGAATTAAATCCTAAAAAAGTAGTTTGTCAAAACAAAGAAACGGGGTTTTACAACATTGCTGTAACAGGAATATTATGCGCACCTTGTTTTGTTCAGAGGGAGTTGAAAGAAAGTACAGAAGTTGAATATGTGAGTTTTGGTGATTAAGAAGGAGGGCAATTATGAACTTAGAAAAGTTATATAAAATGCAGGATGAACTAGATCAACATATATTAGAAAATGCTAGAAAAAGAAATATAGAAATGAGTAAAGCTGAATTACTAGATAAAACAATATTAGCTTTATTGGTGGAAGTAGGAGAGCTGGCAAATGCGACTAGGTGCTTTAAGCACTGGAGTACTAAAGGACCTGAAAGCAAAGAAAGGTTATTAGATGAATTAGCAGATATTTGGCACTTCTATTTGAGTATAGGAAACCAGATAGGGTTAAGATTAGAAAATGATGATTCGGTTCCTGATGAACACCCAAACAACTTAGTTGATTGCTTTATTTCTGTATATTACTGGGTGAATAAATTTGAAGACTGCACATCCTCATTGGAAAAAAGGACGTTTGTAGCACATACGGAATTAGGACGTTGGCTTGCCATATTGGCTCATAAGCTAGGCTTTACAGATAAAGAAGTAGAGCAAGCATACATGAAGAAACATGAAGAAAATTATAGGAGACAAAGGGAGGGATATTAATATGATTAAAAGCTGTGATAATTGTTACTGGGAAGGTTATAGAAATATGCATTGCGTTTACAAGGAAGACAAGCCTAAAGAAAATGTGTGCAAGAAACATAATTTTGTATGTAATACATGCGGGAGTAATTCGGAATATAAATACGATGATGAATACTATTGTAGTGATTGCTTAATAGAACAATTCAACCTCATAGAAACGACAATAACTCACTATTACGATGATGATAATGGAGAATATTTAGGCAGTGATGAAGATATAGAAGAAGTGTTCAAGGCTTTGGGAGCAGAAATGATTCAAGAAATATAATGAAGGAGGAATATCAATGAAAAAGAAAATATTAATAATTTCAATTATATTAACAATGTTACTTGCAGGTTGTTCGCATAGACAAGCAGACAGAGTATCACATAATGTTTCTTTGGAAGCTGATAATTTTAATGTAATAAGAAGATTAACGGTCCTAAATGCAAGAACAGATAAACCTATGTTTGAATTAATCGGAGCCTTTAGCTTTGAATTACAGAGTAATAGAATTATTGCAGTAGTAGAAACGGGACCAAACGAATATAAAAAACATTCCGTAGGGCTTGGAGAATGGACTTTATGGGTAGTTGAGGATGTAGGTGGTGCAAATGTAGACAAGTATAGATATGAAGTAAATTTCTTACCTGAAATGATAGTACCTATAACGCTTACAAATAATGATTAGGAGGTATATATGGATACGAACCTTTATAGAAAAGTAGAAGGAATGTTATATGGACATTATAGGAGAAAGAAAAGAATCGACACCTTGAAGAGTAGACTAATAAGAATAGAAAACAGAATAAAAAGACTAAGGGACGATATCAAAGAATGTAATGTAGAATTGAGCGATACTCTTAAAGCTATAGATTATTCCAGGGAATATATACAAAGTGGAGATGTAACATCTAATATAGAAAAGGAATTAGAAATAGTAATAGATAAAATGTTAAAAGAGATTGAAATAAATATAAAAGAAAAATACAAGCTCAAAAATAAGATTATGCATTTAGAAAAACAAACAGAAAATATAGAAAACCTACTACAAGAGTTCAACGAAGAAGAGTTAAAGATAATAGAACTAAGGTATAAAGAAGGACTAAGCTATAGGCAAATGGAAGCAAAGTTATTCATGGCTAGAACCTCAATCAATAATAAGAAAAACAAAATCATTCTACACCTAATTGAAGAAATAGACCAATGAAGAAAGATGGACAGAAATAGGACAACGCCATGACAATATTGATATTACCATATGATAGTATAGTATTAAGAAATTCTTTAATAAAAAGTGTCTCATAAAAAAAGACATCGAGACGGGATTTACTAATTTAAGTCGGTAACTAAGGTTATCGGCTTATTTTATTGTTTAAAAGGGGATAGGAGGGAGTAGAGTGACTATAGAAGAGATATTAAGGGACAAAGATATAAATACATATAACAAGCTAAAGAAGTTCAAAGAAAAGCCTGTAGGCAAGCCCAGAATAAAATTAGGGGATAAAATAGAAAACCTTATGAGACATGATTCTTATGAGAGGAAAGGTAGACGGATTAGGCAGAAGAGTTGGGGCTAAAAACATAAATGCATACTAAGAACGCACAAAAACTATGCAAGGAGGGGATGAGATGGAAAACTTTGAAGAGTATTTTGTAATAACTGATATAAAAGTAAAAGAAGAATACGGGACAATTGGAATAATGCATATAAAATTAATATGTAAGAAACGTAGATTTATAAACACGGCATTGTTTTATAGATTTACCAAAAACTTGGCGGAGAAGATGATTTATGATAACGGGGGGAAAGGCAATTATTCTGTCGGATGGGCATCACCAGATTGTAAGTATGTAGAAGTGAATGTGTATTTACCTTTAACTGATTGGCATAAGAAACTAGCGAAGGAATGATATAGATGTTGGATTAAATAGCTTTATCCGGCTGGTAGAGGAAGCTAACTAAACCGCAGAAAATAGCGAAAGTAAAAATTAAGGTAGGTGGTGATATGGAAAATGTGAAACTGACAGTTATGCAAAAGAAATTTTGTGATTATTATATTGAGTTAGGAAACGCAACGGAAGCAGCTATAAAGGCGGGTTATAGTAAAAAGACAGCTAGGCAAACAGGAAACGAAAACCTTACAAAACCTTACATTAAAAATTATATTGATGAAAAAATGAAAGAAATAGAGGATAAACAAATAGCAAAAGCTGAGGAAGTATTAAAATATCTCACTTCTGTAATGAGAGGAGAAGAAACGGAAGAAGTAGCCATATTAGTAGGCGAAGGAATGCAGGAATTAGTATCTAAAAGTATATCAGCAAAAGAAAGAATAA
This sequence comes from Tissierella simiarum, assembly GCF_018917865.1. Taxonomy (GTDB): domain Bacteria; phylum Bacillota; class Clostridia; order Tissierellales; family Tissierellaceae; genus Tissierella_C; species Tissierella_C simiarum. The sequence continues at coordinate 18,771 of NZ_JAHLPM010000031.1, read as the reverse complement.
AGGCAGCAGAACTTCTAGGGAAAAGATATTCCTTATTTACAGACAAAGTGGACATTGATGGTAATGTAGGGGTACAAATTATAGACGATATAGAGAGTAGAGAACATGAAGAAGATTAAATTATCTAATCTAATAGCCCCTTCTTTCTATAAAGTGCATCAAGGTTTAAAAGAAGAAACACACACCCATTATTGGTTAAAAGGTGGTCGTGGCTCTACTAAGTCATCATTCATAAGTATAGAAATTGTCCTTGGAATAATGCAGGATTCACAAGCTAACGCAGTAGCATTAAGAAAAGTAAAAGACACTTTAAAAGATAGTGTATTTGAACAGTTTGTATGGGCAATAGAGAAATTAGGGGTATCACATTTGTGGCATATACCACAAAGTAAATTAGAAATTACCTATATTCCTACGGGACAAAAGATATTGTTTAGAGGGGCAGATAACCCTAAAAAGATTAAATCCACAAAAGTCTCAAAAGGTTATATTAAATATATATGGTATGAAGAAGTTGACGAATTCAACGGAATGGAAGAAATAAGAACTATAAATCAATCCTTAATGAGAGGTGGGGAAAGATTTGTAGTTTTTTATTCATTTAACCCTCCACAAAGTATTAGAAATTGGGTTAATAATGAACTGTTGACAGAAAGAGAAGATAGATTAATTCACCACTCGACTTATTTGACAGTACCTAAATGGTGGTTAGGAAATCAATTCATTATAGAAGCTGAACATCTAAAGAAAGTTAACCCTAGAGCTTATAATCATGAGTACCTAGGAGAAGTAACTGGAACGGGTGGGGAAATATTTGTAAATATAACTATAAGAGATATTATGGATGAGGAAATAAGTAAGTTTGACAGAGTGAAACGAGGATTGGACTTTGGATATGCTAGTGATCCTTTACACTATGCAGTATGTCATTTTGATAAGACTAGAAGAAGGTTGTATATATTCTATGAAATTCACAAAGTAGGCATGAAGAATAGAATAGCAGTCCATGAAATTAAGAAAGAAAACAAAAATAATGACAGAATAGTATCTGATAGTGCAGAGCCTAGGACTATAGCAGAATTTAAGGATCTTGGGCTAAGAATAATAGGAGCCAAGAAAGGTCCTGGAAGTGTAGAGCATGGAATTAAGTTCTTGCAAGATTTAGAAGAAATAATAATTGATAATAAGAGATGTCCTAATACAGCTAGAGAGTTTTTAAATTATGAGTTAGAGAAGGATAAAGAGGGCAATTTCAAAGCGGATTATCCAGACAAAAACAATCACTCAATAGACGCTATTAGATATGCATTAGAAGATGACATGAGAGGAAAAGCTATCTCATTTGATTAGGAGGTGTAAAATGTTTATTAAAAATATAATAGATGGAGCTAATAGTGCTATGAGCTTAGAAGAAATTATCCAGGAAGAAATAAAAGAGTGGCATAGTTCAACAGAAAAGCAGCTAATGCTAGATGGAGAAAGATATTATAAAGGTGATTCTGATATATTGAAACGTAAAAGGACAGCCATAGGAGAAGATGGAGAATTAGAAGAAGTAAAGAACTTAGCTAATAACAAACTAGTTCATAACTTTGTTAGAAAGCTAGTAGATCAAAAAACAGGATATTTATTATCAAAACCTTTAACTGTTCTAACAGAGAATGAAAAATATAAAGAAATATTAGATGATTTCTTTAATAAATCTTTTATGAAGCTTATTAAAAATCTAGGCAAAGATGCAATTAACAAAGGAATAGCATGGGCACAAATTTATTATAACGAAGAGGGAGAATTAAGACTTAAAAGACTGCCTAGTGAAGAAATAATACCTTTATGGAAGGATTCAGAACACACTAAATTAGATGCAGTTATTAGAATTTATGAAGTTATAGTGTATGAAGGCAAAAATAAGAAAACAGTTCAGAAAGTTGAATACTGGGATACTAAGCAGGTATTAAGATATGTAAATGAAAATGGAAAATTAATATCTGATGTAGAAGCTCCGGAAGATACAGGGCATTTTAGCATGGTAGATGATAAAGGAAATAAGAAATCATTTACATGGTCAAAGGTACCATTTATTTATTTCAAGTACAATGATGAAGAACAGCCACTTATTAAGTTTGTTAAGTCGCTAGCAGACGATTATGATAGAAACAAAAGTGACAATAGCAATAACTTAGAAGATCTACCCAATAGTATATATGTAATAAAGAACTATGATGGAACTGATTTGGGAGATTTTAGAAGAAATATGAGCCTTTATAGAGCCGTCAAAATTACAGATGAAGGTGGAGTGGATACCAAGTCATTAGACATAAATGTGGAAGCCTATAAAACTCATATAGAGCAAACTAGGCGGGATATCTATGAGTTTGGAAGAGGTGTAGATACTCAATCAGACAAATTTGGTGATAGTCCTTCAGGAATAGCTTTAAAATTCTTATACAATGATTTAGACATGGATTGTAACATTATAGAAACAGAGTTTCAAGCAAGTTTAGAATATCTATTATGGTTTATTGACCAACATCTAATAAATACCGGGCAAGTAGATTTTACTAATGAAAATGTAGAATTTATCTTCAATAGAGATACTTTAATAAATGAAACTGATAGTATTAATAACTGTAAAGCTAGTGTTGGCATTATAAGCGATGAAACAATAGCATCTAATCACCCTTGGGCTGCAAAAGATGAATTAGATAAAATGAAGAAACAGAAGGAAGAAGAATGCAATCCCTACCCTGACTTTCCATTAAGTGAAGGTGTAGGCAATGAAGAATGAAAATTATTGGAAGAAACGATCTGAAGAAATAGCTTCAAAACAATTTAAAAAGACAGATGAATATATATCGTCTATAGTTCAAGAATATGAAAAAGCTATGTCTAGTATTGAAAGAGATATAGAATCATTCTATATTAGGTTTTCAGAGAATAATGAAATAACAATGGCGGAAACTAGAAGGTTATTGAAAACCAAAGAACTTAAAGAATTTAAGTGGACTGTAGAGGAATACATCCAGAAGGGAAAAGAAAATGCAATAAATCAGCAATGGATGAAGGAATTAGAAAATGCCTCTACTAAAGTAAGAGTAAGCAGATTAGAAGCGTTACAAACTCAAATACAGAACCAAATAGAAATATTAACAAATAGTCAACGCCAAGGAATGAAAGATTTACTTAGTGATGTATACCAGGATACTTATTATAGAAATATTTATGAGGTCCATAAGGGCTTAGGGATAGGAACAAGCTTTGCAAAGCTAGATACTCAGGCCATAGAAAAAGTTTTAAATCAAAAATGGTTAGGAGAGAACTTTAGTAGTAGAGTATGGAATGATAAAAAAAAACTAATAAGAGAGCTACAAACAGCCCTAGAGCAATCCTTTATAAGAGGAGACAGCATAGATATTACAGCCAGTAACCTAGCTAAAAGAATGAATGTAGCCAAGAAAAGGGCGGTAGCACTCATAAACACAGAAAGTGCCTATATAACAAATAAATCTACAATGGATTCATACAAAAATAGTGGAGTAGTAAAAGAATATGAAATATTAGCGGTTTTAGATAATAGTACCAGTCCAATATGCAGATCTATGGACGGAAAAGACTTTAAAGTATCAGAAATGAAAACAGCTGTAAATGCCCCGCCATTTCATACTAATTGTAGAACTACTACAGTAGCGTATTTTTCAGATGCAGAAGATGAAGAAAGAATTGCTAGAGACAGCGAGGGCAGGGTTTATTATGTAGATGGGGATGTAAAATATGAACAATGGTATGATAAATATGTCAAGAGTAATCCTAGTGAACTAGTAGCAGAAAAGAAAGTACAAAATAGGTATTCTGATAAAGAACAATATGAGAAATATAAATTAATTTTTGGGAAGGATATGGGGGTTAAAAGCTTTGATGAATTCCAAGAATTGAAGTATAATAATAGTAATGAATGGGAAAATATCAAAGCTAGAAAACAAGAAGTGTTAAACTCACTAGATTATAAAAAATCTTTCTTTGGTAAATTTGGAGATAAAGAAGTTAGAGAATGGTATATAGCACATGATAAGAATATCCCTAACTTAATTGATAAATCAAAGGACATAGAAGAACAAGCAAGAGAAGCTCATAGTCTAAGGAATAAATATCGTACTGAAGCTAGAAACATGATGAAGGATCAAAAAACAAGAGATAAGTTAGATAAAGAAAGCCCTAACAAAAGTTTTGATGAATTAATAGACTATAAAATGGGTAAAAAGAATATAACAAGAGAAGAAGCTATTCAAGACATTATTAAGACCGCGACAAAGACTAATAAGAAAGTTAATAAATCTTTAGGATTGGAGTGATAATTATGTTTGAATATAATATCTGTAATCAAGCAGATGAAACAATCTTTGAAAAACAATGTTTAGCATTAGAAAAGAATATTCCTGGATTGATTAAAGAAGATTTATTGACTGATGTAGATGGAAGTAAGACACAAAAATATAGCCTTAATGGTTCTGAAATAATTGTATGCAATAGTTATTATTTAGATGAAGTTAACATTAAATCAGATATAGGATTAGAACAATATTTTCAATACCTAGGCACTTACTAAGTAAAAATAGTAGGTGCTTTTATTATGCTCTTTTTAAAGGTTAGAGCATAAAGAAACGTAAGCTATTGGTGGAGCCTACCACTTAAAAAAGGTTAATAGGAGGAATATAAAATGGATAAAAAAATTAAGTTTAATCTTCAGTTGTTTGCAGAGAAAAGTTTAAAAGACATTTTAGGAGAAGAACTTTATGACCAAGTATCAGAGAGGTTAGGAGATACCAAAATAGATATAGTTAGTAATGGGAATTGGATACCTAAAGACAAGTTCAATGCTTTAAATGAACAACTTAAAACAGCTAATACAACTATTGATGATCTAAAAAAGAGTAATAAGGATAATGAATCCTTACAAACAAAAGTTACAGATTATGAAACCAAAGTCAAGGAATATGAAAAGCAGATACAAGACATGCAGTTTAATTATGCATTAGAAGGAGCTTTAACGAGTGCTAACGTAAGGAATATAAAAGCAGTTAAAGCTCTTTTAGATTTAAAAAACATAAAACTTGATGGTGAAACTATCATAGGACTTAGCGATCAATTGGAAGCACTAAAGGAAAGTGATAGTTATTTATTTGCAGAAGAACAGCCACAACCTAAGTTTTCAGGAGTAAATCCAGTGGAAGGAAATAAAATAAAAACAAAAGATACAAGTAAAATGTCTTACATTGAATTATGTAAGTATATGGAAGAGAATCCTAATGCACAAATTTAATTAAAAAAGGAGAGGATAAAATATGGCAAAATTTGATTCAAAAAGTTTTAATCCAGAGGCATTTGGTGCATATGTAGAAAGGGTACCTAAATTAAAGAAAAATGAATTGTTAAAATCAAGAGCATTAAAAGGAAATACAGAAATTAAAAATGCTTTTAGTTCTCAAACAGGAACAGCATATGCAACATTACCTATGTATGGACGTATTGATGGTGACGCTTTAAATTATGATGGCAAGACTGACATTACTGCAACAAGCACAACTACATTTGAAAGAGGTGTCGTAGTAGTAGGTCGTGCAAAGGCATGGGTAGAAACCGACTTTGCTGAAGATATTACTGGTGGGGTGGACTTCATGAGTAATGTAGGTAATCAAGTTGGTGAATATTGGGATGATATAGATCAAGGCACATTGTTATCAATATTAAAAGGGATATTCTCAATGACAGGTGCTAAAAACTTAGAGTTTGTTAATAATCACACTTTAGATATTTCAATGTTAGAAAATGATAAAAATGTTGTAGGACCGACTACATTAAATACAGCTATTCAAAAGGCTAGTGGCGACAATAAATCTAAATTTACCATAGCTATTATGCATAGTGTGGTTGCTACTAATTTAGAAAACCTTAAATTACTATCATATCTTAAATATACAGATGAAAGAGGTATTGAAAGAGAATTACAACTTGCAACATGGAATGGAAGAATTGTATTGATTGATGATTCTATGCCAGTAGAAGAAGTTGCAGAAAGTGAAGACGGAGCAGGTGATGGATATACTAAATATACGACTTATGTGTTAGGTGATGGAGCATTTGATTATGAGAATATTGGAGCTAAAGTTCCGTATGAAATGTCAAGAGATCCAAAAACAAATGGTGGCCAAGATACACTTTACTCTAGACAAAGAAAATGCTTTGCTCCTTATGGAATATCTTATACAAAGAAATCTCAAGCGACATTATCACCGACAGATGAAGAACTTGCTAATGGTGCTAACTGGGAACTTGTTAATGATGGTGGTTCAGGAAGTTCTAAAAAATATATAGACCATAAAGCTATTGCAATTGCTAGAATTATTTCAAGAGGTTAATAGATTGGATGTGAGTTCATGACTCAACTTGAAAAATTAAAGAAACTTTTAGGAATACCCTTAGAAGATGATTCTAAGGATTTTTTATTGGAATTTACTTTAGAAGATGTAGAACAAATAATAAAAGACTATTGCAACATTAAAGAGGTACCAGGAGAATTAAACAACACAATGTTAAGGATGGCAGTAGATTTATACAGAAATGAGAACCTAGGAGAAGAAGAAAGCTCCCTAGGTTCTGTTTCTTCTATAGCTGATGGAGACACCACTGTAAGTTATAAGAGTTCGGCTAATGAATTTAAAGATACTCTAACAAAGGATTATAAGGTTCAACTTAATAGATATAGAAAGTTGGTATGGTAATATGCTTGAAAGTATAGAGAAAGCGAGAACTAAGGCAAGAAAAGCAATAGAAAGCCTGTATGATTGTACTTGTAACATAAGTGGATACGAAGATTATAAAGACCCTGTAACTAAAGCAACTAAGCAAGTATCTAAAGTTAAGTATAAAGATCAATCTTGTAAAGTATCTAAACAAAGTCTATCTAAAAATAATCAAACAGATACAGTAAACCAGGTAACTTATGAGATTAAACTTTTTATAGCTCCAGAACTAGAAATCAAACAAGGGGATATTATAGAGGTTACTAATAAATATGGAGTTAAGGAGATATATAAATCTGGTGAAGGATTCCCATATACTAGCCATCAAGAAATCATACTATTGAAAGAAGGTAATTCATAAATGAGTAAAGGAGGATTTGATTATTCAGATTTTAAAAAGCTTGCAGAGAACTTTCAAAAATCTATAGATGGTAAGGCAGTAGATAAATTATTAGAGGAATTCTTATTAGAAATGGCTTTTAGAGCTGAAAGGAAGATTAAGAAACGTACACCAGTTGGAGTATACCCACAAGGTTCTGGAAAGACAGGAGGGCATTTAAGACGTAACTGGAAAGTAGGAGAAGTAAGAAAACATGGAAGCTCCTATGTAGTTGGAATATATAATCCAGTGGAATATGCTAAATATGTTGAATATGGCCATAGGACAAGAGACCACGAAGGTTGGGTGGAAGGTAGGTTTATGTTAACTATTTCTATGCAAGAAATTGAAAGAGAGCTGCCTAAGTTTCTAGAGAAGAGGGCAGAAAAATTGTTAAAAGAAATTCTTAAAATAGAATAAAGGTGATCAGATGACTATTGATAAAATAGTAGTTGCTATAAATCAAGAATTAGAAAAGAATTTTCCTGAAGCTACAATATATAATGAGTCTATTAAACAAGGTTTTAAAGCACCTTGTTTTTTTGTTTCTATTTTAAATACTACTACTGAAAAAGGATTATGTAAGACTTACACAGATAATATTTTCTTCAACGTTCAATATTTTAATGATATAGAAGATAGAAATGTCGACTTTATGAGAGTACAAAATAAGCTATTAAGATCAATAGAATATGTAAAGCTTGAAGATGGCAAAGTCATTAGGTTAAACAATAGAAGAATAGAAAAAGTAGATGATAGACTACATTATTTCTTTGATGTAGATATCAATATAATAGAAGTTGCAAAAGGTATTAAAATGGAGGATTTAGAAAAGGAGGGAGTAGTTAAGGATGAGTAAAATAAAAAAAGATGAAGAAGTGATAAAAGATCATACGTACTCCAAAAGACAATTCATTCAATCAGATATGTACTCTATTATGGATAGGGATGTATTAAAGATTATTTTAAATGATGATAAAAAATACACTAAAGAGGAAGTAAATAGTATGTTAAAAGATTTTAAAACAAAGGAAGTGAAATAATGGGTGCTAGTTGGGAAGTTCAAAATAAAGTAAGACCAGGTGTATATAGTAGAAACACATCGGAAGATATGAGTTTGTCTCAAGTATCTGACAGAGGGGTATGTGCTTTACCTTTAAAGTTAGATTGGGAGGTTAAAGGTCTTATTCAATTAGTAAATGGAGAAAATTTGTTAAAAAAGATAGGTTATTCAATTATAGACAAAGAAATATTTCCAATCAAAGAAGCTTTTAAAAATGCTAGAATAATTTATTTATATAATATAGCAGGACCAGGAAAGAAATCAAAAGCTACAGATGAAGAATTAACAGCAGAAGCAAAGCATGAAGGGATAAGAGGAAATGATATTACAATTGTTATAGAAAAGAATCTAGATAATAGTTATGAGGTCAAAACTATATTAGGAACTCTAGAGGTTGAAAAACAAACAATAACATCTATAGATGATTTTAAAAGCGACTTTGTTACTCTTTCTGGAACCTTAAAAGAAGTGGCCGGATTAAAATTAACAGGTGGAGAAACAGGAGTAGTAACTAATGAAAGTTATATTAGCTTCCTGGAAGCAGTAGAAAGGGAAATAGGTAGTATAAATGCAATTGGTTATCCAGGAGAAGATAAAGACATAAAAGAACTATTTGTTAGCTTTACTAATCGTATTAGAAATGAAGTAGGCTATAAAATTCAATGCGTATTATCTGAATATCCTGAAGCAGATAATGAAGCTATATACTCTATTAAAAATGGAGTAATGATGGATACAGTAGAATTAGGGTCTAATGAATGTGTTCCTTATATATTAGGAGCTGTAGCAGGAGCAAGAATAAATCAATCTCTAACTTATCACAAATATATTGGAGCAACTAATATAACAGGAGATTTACAGAACGAGGATATTAAGAAGGCTCTTTTAAATGGTGAAATAGTTTTTACTATGTCAAGAGATGGAAATATAGTAATAGAGCAAGACGTAACTACTTTAAAATCATTTAATAAGGAAAGACCAAAAGCATTAAGAAAGGGTAGACCATCTAGGGCATTAGATAACTTTGATGGAGATATAGATAAAGCTTTCTACACTTATTATATTGGACAGGTAGATAACGATGATATAGGAAGAGCAGTTCTTAAAAATGAAATCTATAAATTAGCTAAAAAATATGAAGAATTAGGAGCTTTTCAAAACATTAAACTAGAAGATTTTGAAATATATCAAGGAGAGGACATAGATTCAGTGTTTATAAAGTATGCAGTACAGCCTGTTGACAGTGTGGATAAAATTTACATTGAAAGGATGATTAAGTAATGAGTGTTGAACTTAAATCAAAAGATGCCATATCAGGAAAAGAAGGTAGAGCCTATATGATTGTAGATGGTAGAAGACACCTTCTTTTTTGTGCTAAAAAGATAAAAATAGACTTTGAAAAGCAGAAAACAGAAATAAAGACAATAGGAAGAAGAGTTACAGGACATAAGGCAGCCGGATTTTCATTAAAAGGAGAAATGACTATACTTCAACCAGAGGATATATTCACAGAAATGGCTATTGATTACATTAGAACCGGACAAGATATGTACTTTGAATTGTTGATAGAAAATGATGACCCAACATCAGAAGCAGGAAGTAAACAAACGATAGTTAGAGAATGTAACCTTGATAGTGCTACACTTGCTATGTTAGATGCAGAATCAGACACATTGGAGCAAGAAGTAAGCTTTACATGTGAGGATATAGACATTATCAAGAAATATAAAAAATTAAGTTATGGAAATTAAGGAGGAATTTTAAATGAGTTTACAAGCATTTTTAAATAAAGATAAAAGGGATAGAAAAAATCAAACATTAGAATATATAGTATCGGAAGATTTTAAAGACGAAGAAGGAAAACCAGTACCTTTTAAAATTAAGCCTATAGGATTTGGTCAATTTTCAGCTCTTAGAGAAAAACATTCAAAAGTGAATATGAAGGATAAAAGATTGTTTAAGCAAACTAACGAAGGGGCAGTAACCTTAGAATTATGTGCAAAATCAATAGTTTATCCAGACTTAAAAAATGCTGAATTACAAGATTTCTATGGAGTGTTGAATGAAACTGATTTGGTAGATGCTATGCTAGATTTTAAAGAAATTGAAAAACTAGCTGAAAAGATAATGGAAATATCAGGACTGAATCAAGATGTAAACGAACTAAAAGAAGAAGCAAAAAACTAATAAAGGAGGGTGATGGTGAAGCTGTTTATGCTCACTATGCCCTCCACAAGCTTAAAATAACACCTAGTAAGTTTTCTAATCTACCACTACATGAAAAAGCCTTCATTATGGCCAGTATAGACGTAAGAATAGAAGATGAAAAGAAAGCAATGGATAAGGCTAAAAGAAAGTAGGTGAAAAATGGGAGCAGTAGGAACAACATTAAAATTATTCGATAATTTTTCACAGCCCTTAAATGGAGTTTTTCAAAGTTTAGATAAGGTCCTTAGAGTTATGGAAAACTTGGATACAACCGCTGGTAACATGGATTTAACTAAATCTATAAGAGAAGCTAGAACAGATATAGGGGCTTTTACTACACAGATAAATGAAATGACACAAGGATTGCAGGAAGCAGAAAATAAAAACAATGACTTATTTAACTCTTTTAAGAAATATATAGGCATAGGTGCTGCTATAGAAGGAGGAAGAAGGGCCTTTGACACAGGTATGACTTATGACGATGCTTCAAGGCAAGTTATGGCTATTACAGGAGATAACTCCCCAGAAATGGTACAACAGATAAATAAATATACCACTGCTTTTGCTACTGGAGGACTTACTAAAAAAGATATTGCAGAAGGGTACCAATTTACTTCTTTGGCAGGATGGGACTTTGATGAATCTACTTTCGCCATGCCTATAATGAGGGATTTAAAAAGAGTTACAGGGGCAGAGTTTGGGAGAATATCAGACTTAGTAACGGATTCCATGACACCTTTAAAGATAAGCATAGATAAATTACCTGAATTTGCTGATCAGATGGCAAGGACCCAGAATATTTCTAATACTAATATGGAACAACTTTTAAATGCTTATCAAGGTGGAGCATTTAAAGGAGTACAAACAGGTAAAATGTCTATGCCAGAGCTAAATTCTCTTATAGGAGTATTGGGAAATGCTGGTATAAAGGGAGCAGAAGCAGGGACACAAGTAAGAAACATAATGAATGGATTATATGGAACAGAGAAAAAGACACAGCAGATACTAGAAAAAATGGGGATTGAAGTTTATAAAAATGGAGAAGCAAGAAATGCCTTTGATTTACTACAAGAGTTCGGGACTAAGCTAAACCAATATAATGATGAAAGTCAAAAGAAAATCATGTCAGGTATGTTTAACGTTTACGATGAAGTAGGGTTAAATGCATTAATGACACAGCTTGATAAACTACCTGAATATAGGGATCAGATAGAGCAATCCGACGGAGCCTTAAATGATATGATAAATACTATAGATGGGGGAATTGGTGGCAAAGTTAGAGGGTTCTTGTCTAACTTTAATACATGGTTGGTTGGCTTAGGGGCAACCTTAGAACCTGTAGCTATGTTACTTTTAACAATAGCACAATCTGATATAGGCAGCACCTTCTTTGTACTCATTCAAATGGTAGCTGGTGGAATAGGATTCTTAGCTACAATGCTTATTATGCTTTTTTCTGCAATAGACCCATTAGCACCGATTATATGGGGATTGATAGCAGCAATGGGAGTGCTTTGGATAGCGAAAAGTGCAGAAGCTATGCAAACTAAGGTTCAAACACTTTTAACTCAACAGGGCATATTTGCTACAATTGCAAAAACTATAGCAGAAAAAAAGCTATTAAGTGCAATATTTATGTCTATTCCAGCACTAATAAAAGAAGCAATAATGAAGATAGCTGCCATAAGTCCAATTTTAGCTATTATAGCTGTTATAGGTGCAGTGATAATTGTTTTGGTTGCATTAGCACAAAAATTTGATTGGTTAAGAGAAGGGATGATAACAGCTATTAACGGCATGATTAAAGGAGTAAACTGGCTATTAGAACAAGTGTCTAAAATACCCGTCGTAGGAAAATTAGTAGGGGATTTTAGGATTCAAGAACTCGACAAAGAAACTGGGCTAAAGTTTAGGAATCCTTTTGAAGATATGTTTGATTTAGATAAACTTATGGGAGAGTTGCCAGAGACACCAGAAATGCCAGAACTTCCTGAAATTCCAAGTAAATTAGACATAGGTAACGTAGATAAGGTAAGCAGAGTAGATAAGAATAGAGAGGTAGATATATCTGATGAAGATATCAAACTATTAAGAGATGTAGCGATGAAGGAGGCTGTTGTTCAATATAATAATTTTAAGCTTGAATCTAGCGTAGCCTTTGGAGACGTGCATCAAACCGCAGACATGGATGGAATTCCAAAAATAATCGAGCAAATGTTAGAGGAACAAATTGCTATTAGCACCGAATTATCATATGGATAAAATATAAATGCAAATGTTTCCAGCTAATGTTATAATATTATAAAATGCTAGTTGGGAGGGGATTGGTATGAAGGTACTTACAACTAAACCTAATTTATTATTTGTTCCTAAAGAAGAAAAAGAGTTTGAAAAAAAGTTAAAAGAAGATATCGGCAAGAAAAAGCAAATATCGAACTTAGGATTAAATTATCTTCAAGGAATAGAAACTATTGACGAAAATTCCAATAATTCTAACCCTTTGCTTTTGAATATATTTATTTATGGTCACGACAAAGGAGTTAGCTTTAAAATGATGAGTTCCATAAATAAAGAAGCTTGGTTTGTTGGCATATACAACGATGAAGTGAAGAAAGTGTATTTTGTTGACGGTGAAGAAATTGTGGAAAAGAAAAGTGTTATAGGTCGAAGTATTTCTGGAGCACTAATAGCAGGACCTGTAGGAGCTATTGTAGGTGGAATAAGTGGATTGGGAGAAAATATTAAACAAGAAGCTTTTATGGTAATTGAAACATTAGAAACAAAGGTAATCTTCAAGTGTAAGCCTGGCACAAAATTAATATTTGAAAAAGAGTTTAAACAAGTTTTTGGCGATAAGTTAATTACATCATCAGAACAGAAAAGGCAACAAGAACAAGAATTTTTAAACAGCATATAGAAAGACACCTTAAAAATTAGGGTGTCTTTTATAATGCCCAAAACAGGAGGTGTAATATGGATAATGGTATATTTTTTAATTTTCAAGGTGAAATCATAAGGCTTCCTGTCAATCCGGAAACAATAAGAATTAAAAAAGAAGGAGATAACAAGACATATCAAGTTCTAAAACTTGGAGAAATAAACATATTAGGAGATATGAAGCTTGATGAAATTGACTTTGAGGTTTTATTACCAGGAAGAATATACCCTTTTGTACTTACTAAAAAAGATTTTAAAAAACCTGATTTTTATATAGAAAAATTTGATAAATATATGAAAAGTAAAGAACCTGCAAGGTTAGTGATTACAGGCAAACCTATGTCCATTAATCAACTCGTAAGTATTGAAAATGTAGAATATGAAAAAAGAGCTGGCGAGGAAGAAGATATATATGTGAAGCTAGAACTTAAAGAATATAGGGAGTATGGATTAAAAACTTTTACAGCAGCAGGAAATAATAAAGGTAAAGTAAATCAAGTATATGTTCAGAATGTCAATAGACCTAAAGTGTAGGTGAAGCTAGTGGAAATAATAATAGAAAGCAGAGGAAAGACCTTTGATATATCCCATCTATGTTCAGATGTTGAATGGAAAACAGAAATAAATAAAGCTGCTACATTAAAAGTAAATGTCCAGAAAGTAGATGAATTGGCTTTCTTTGAAGGGGATACTATAAAGCTTACTGATAAAGATAGAAAGTTATTTAAAGGCTATATATTTAAAAAAGAAAGAGATAAAAATCAGATTATAGAGATTACAGCTTATGACCAATTGAGGTACCTGAAAAATAAAGATACTTTTATATTTAAAAATAAGACTGCTACAGAAATAGCTACACATATTTTTAAACAGTTTCAATTAAAGTACAAAGAGGTGGAAAATACATCTTTTAAAATAGATAAGTTAGTGGAAGATAATAAAACCTTATTAGACATAATACAGGGAGCTTTAGACTTAACATTAGTTAACACAGGAAAGATATATATTATGTATGATGATTTTGGACATATAACTATTAAAAATATTGATAATTTAAGAACTGATCTAGTAATAGGAGATGAAAGTTTAGCTACTAATTTTAAATATACTACATCTATAGATAATGATGTTTACAATAAAATTAAGTTATTTAAAGACAATAAGAAAACAGGAAAAAGAGATACTTATATAGTTTATGATAGCAATAACATTAAAAAATGGGGGATATTACAGTACACAGAAAAATTAAACGAAAAAATTTTAGAAGGTAAAGCTAAGCAACAGGCCGAGAACTTATTAAAAGTTAGAAATAGATTAAGACGTACACTTTCTATAGATTGTATAGGAGATATTAGATTGAGAGCTGGAAATTCAGTAGGTGTATTTATAAAGGATCTAGGAGATATAAGTGTAAATCAATTAATGATCATAGATAGTGTAACCCATAAATGGAAAGGGAATCATCACACTATGGACTTAAATCTTATATATGAGTAGGTGATAATATGATAAAGCAAATACAAACAATAATTCATAATTATTTAGAAGCTAAAAAATTAACCGATTCTGTCATAGGGACAATAGAGGAAGTAAGCCCTAAACTAAAAGTTAACATAGATAATAAATTTGTCATTGATGAAGATTTTATTCATGTTCTATCAAATCTTGAGTTGACTAATGATGATGTAGGAAAGAGACTTCTTTTATTGAGAGTTCAAGACGGACAATTTTTTATAGTTTTAGATCGGTACTAAGGAGGGATTAAATGCTACCTCAACAGGAAGTAGTATATTCGGATGAATTAGAAGTCATAAACATGCCTTCTTTAACGTATAAATTAGATTTTGAAAACGGTAATATAGAAGGTACAATCGATGGAATGGAAGCTATGGAACAAGTTATAGATAAGATTATAAATACAGCAAGATACTATCATAAAATATATCCAGACTGGTATGGAAATGAAATATATTCTTTAATTGGCCAAGATAGACTTTATGTAGAATCAGAAATAGAGAGAATGATAAAAGAAGCATTATTAACAGATGATAGAATAATTGAAATAAAAGATTTTACAATACTTGACGGAGAGGGACAGGAATCAATACTAGTTAGATTCACAGTCCATACCATATTTGGAGAAATAAAAGTTAAAAAGGAGGTGGATATATAATGTTTGACGGTATGACTTTTGAAGATATTATGAAACGAATGTTAGATCGAATTCCAGACAGTTTTGATAAACGACCAAGTTCAGTAATTTATGATGCTTTAGCTCCAGCAGCCGCAGAATTAGCACAAGCATATATGACGTTAGAATATATCTATAGTAAGTTAGATGTGGAAAATCTACAAGGTGAAGAATTAGAGCGGTTTGTAAATTTCAGAACAGGAATAGAGAGAAAGAAAGCTACCAAAGCTATTAGAAAAGGAGTTTTTTCTAAAGCTGATGGTAGTTTTTTAAATGTTCCTATAGGAAGCAGATTTACTGGAGAAAATCTATATTATAAGGTTACAGAAAAGATTATAGATGGAGAATTCAAGCTAGAGTGTGAAGAGTTGGGGGAAATAGGAAACATCTATACTGGAACCTTAATACCAGTTGACTATATAGATGGATTGGCCACTGCTAAATTAACGGATATATTGGTCTTTGGATATGACGCAGAAAGTGACGAAAGTTTATTAGAACGTTACTTTGAAAGAATCCGCACTCCAGCAACATCTGGAAACAAATATCACTATTTAAATTGGGCTAAAGAAGTAGTAGGAGTAGGAGATGCTAAAGTAATACCACTTTGGAATGGAAAAGGTACTGTTAAAGTAGTAATAGTAGACTCAAATAAGAATCCAGGAACTAAAGAATTAATAGATAAGGTATTTGATCATATAGAAGAGGAAAGACCTATAGGTGCAAGGGTAACGGTTGTTAGTGCTATAGCTAAAGATATAAGTATAAAAGCTAAGGTCAATCTTGCAGAAGGATATAGAATACAGTTAGTCCAGGATGAGTTTAAGAAATCATTAGAAAAGTATCGTAAAGACATAGCTTTCAAGGATTCATATATTAGTTATGCAGCCATAGGAAGTATCCTATTTAATGTAGAAGGGATCTTGGATCATTCAGAGCTAAAGTTAAATGAAGAAATGAAAAATATATCATTAGGAGATGAAGAAATACCTGTATTTAACTTAGTAGAGTTAGAGGTGATATAGATTGTTTGTAGAAAAATTAAATAAGAAACCAAGTGGAGTATATATTATAGAAGAAGAAAAGGTAATAACTGAAGGTAAATGGGAAGGATTTCTAGACCATGATAATGTAAATCATCAATCTATATCAATATATACAGGATCTAAATATACAGGGGAAAAGGTAGAAAACTTCTTTATATCTACACCATCAGAAACACCTTGGAAAACACATTTAAAAATATTCTCCAATAGTGAAAAAGTATATGTCACCTATGAAACTACAGGGGATCAAGTAGAAGCAGAGGATATAAATGAGTTACAGGAAGCTATAGTTGATACAAGTAATAACTTAAATGATTATAAAGATAGCAACAATAGAGAAATAAAACAGTTGAAGAATAGGGCAACTACTCTCGAAAATAACAAAGCTAATAAAACCTATGTAGATACGGAACTAAATAAAAAAGCTAATAAAGATAATGTATTTACTAAAGAAGAAGTGCTACAGAAGATACAAGAAATAATAGGAGCAGCACCGGAGGCTTTAGACACACTAGAAAAACTGGCTACAGCCTTAGACAATGATCCTAATTTTGCAACTAATATAATAAATCTCCTATCAACTAAAGTGGATAAAGAACAAGGGAAAGGACTTTCTACAGAAGATTACACAACAGAAGAAAAGCAAAAGTTGTTAGGAATTGAAGCGGAAGCTAATAAGTATATTCATCCAGCTACCCATAGTGCTGACATTATAGTTCCAAATGCTAATAAGAGATTTGTAACAGATGTAGAAAAGGAAAAATGGAATACAAAAGAAACTCCAGAAGGATCACAAGCTAAAGCAGACAATGCTCTTAAAATTGCAAAAGAATATACAGATAATCACGATAGTAATATAATTAAACATATTACAAGTGAAGAACGTACTAACTGGAATGATTCCAACAACAGAAAACATACTCATGATAATAAAACTATCTTAGATAAAATAACCCAAACTCTAATTGATAGTTGGAATAATGCAGTATCCCATATTACAGATACAGTAAAACATATAACATCTGCTGAAAGGGCTAAATGGAATACTGTTGGAAATAAAGCCGATAAAACCTATGTGGATGAAACTTTTGCAACTAAACAGGAGCTTAGCGGTGCAGGCAATGGAGATATGCTTAAAAGTATATATGATAAAAATAATAATGGTAAAGTGGATATGGCAGAAGTAGCCGATAGTGTCCCTTGGACTGGAATAACAGAAAAACCATCTACATTTACACCTTCTAGTCATACACATACAATAGCTAATATTACAGGATTGCAGACTGCTTTAGATGAGAAAATGAAAAAAGGTCCTCTAACCTGGAACGATCTCAAGGGGGTGTAATCTATGTATGGACAATATAAATATGGAGAATATGGATATGGTGAAGAAGGTACACCAACAGGTCCAGAAATAGACGATTTAGCCCCAGATTTAATGAAGTATCTACCATGGTATTATCAAGAATCTAAGATAATGAAAGAAATTCAAAGCTCCATAGCTAAAGAATTTGGTGTATCTGCTTATTATATAGAAGATGTATATAAGCAGTTTTTTATTGATACTGCAACATGGGGATTATCTGTATATGAAAAAGAGTTAGGATTAAAAACTAACATGAGCTTATCTTTAGAAGAAAGACGAGAAATAATTAAAGCTAAATTAAGAGGATCTGGAACAACTACAAAGCAAATGATAAAGAATACAGCAGAAGCCTTTAGTGGTGGAGAAGTTGATGTAATAGAGTATCCAGAAGAAGAATACTTCATAGTAAAGTTTATAGGAGTTAAAGGAATACCTCGGAATATGCAGGGTTTTATAGATATGTTAGAAATGATAAAACCAGCTCATTTATACTATGAGTTTAAATATACCTATACAGTTTGGAATTACCTAAAAGAAAAGATGACATGGGACATGGCAAGGACATTGACTGTAGATGAATTAAGAGTATATGAAGGGGAGTGATAAAAGTGAAATATACAGCTAATTTAAAGCTAAAGAAACCAGAAGGAACAGACATAGTAAACATTGATGATTTAAATGATAATGTTGACATCATTGATAGTGAACTAGCTAAAAAGGTAGATAAAATAAGCGGTAAAGGATTAAGTACAAATGATTATACTATAGCGGAAAAGAATAAATT
>NZ_JAHLPM010000030.1 GCF_018917865.1 Tissierella simiarum | reverse complement strand
TAGTCCAATACTTGTAAGCAAACAATTTAACCGCCCCTTTCCTGTCTTTCTTTCGCTTCTCTTCGCTTTCTTTGAAAGATATCTTCTAGTTCATCATTAGTGTAATTGTCCGTTCTATTCTTTTCTGTGTGAAATCTAGTCCTTTTAAAATTACTTTGCGTTGATTTAGAAGCTGTTTTATTATTTTTCAAACATTTCCCCCATTCTACATATTTTTTAAAAGAAGTATTTATTTGACTTCGTGGATTAGATTTTGCTTTAAGTGGTTGATCTAGTTTATACATTTTCCATTGCTCTATAGCTTCTAATAAATTTAATGCTGGATATCTTTCTCCTAAAGTCTTATACATTTCTAAATCTTTTTCTCTATCTAGTGGATAGTTTTCTATTTGATTAAGAATATCTAGGAATTGTTTTTCGTCGTCGGATAATATATATATATCTTCTTTAACATTCTTATCATTCTTTACATTATTAACATTCTTGTTTGTCTCCAGTGACTGTTTATTTTCTGTTTCTAAACTGTTTCCAAACTGTTTCTTTTCTGTTACTTCTTCATCTTCTTCGCCTTGGTAAGCATTGTAATTTACTATCGTGTAATGTGTTTCTGTTCTGTTACCTTTATCACCATATATAGTTATCATGTCATTTTCTTCCAACCAATCTAAAATATCCTGTATAGTTTTAGCATTAGGCACTTTTAATTTTCCTCTTTCATACCATGCAACCCATCTGCATATGTCTCTAACACTTGTCAATCTTTCGCCACGTCTTATTAGTTTTTTCCCTGTTATCTTAGAGCCTTTTTCCTTATAAGGTATCTCATTATCTTGATGATTAGCTTCCATTAGAAGTCTTTCAAATGTTCTAAGATATAAAGGTGGCATCTGATATATATCACTATCAACAATTTGTCTATGAAGTCTTACCCAACCCTTCAATTTACATCACCTACTTTAGTGCCTAGGGGCTAATCGCCCCTACTTCTTCAGACTTTCATAGCCTTTACAAACCATGTCATACTCTGCTTTAGTTAATTCTGTTATTTCTTTTCCTAACTGTTTCTTAACCTGCTCTTTAACTTTTTCTGCATCTATATCTACAGATTTAGCTATTGCATAAAGTCTTGCAATCTGTTTATCTGTTAAACTTTTTGATTGAACCATAGGTTGATTCTCTTCATCTTCTCCCAACTCTTCTAATGCCGTCATTCCAACATTGGTTAAATCTCTTAATGCCCTTGCTTTCGCTCTAGTCTCTGCCATTCTAATTTTATGTTGTATTACAAAACTTCCTACGTTTTTATTGTCTGCATCACCTATTCCGTCAAATGCATCCCCGTTTTTTGTTGTCGCTCTAGCTTTTACAATCGCTAGATAATCATTATCTTTAGAAGGAATTTGTATTAGCTCTGTATTTATGCCTACTAATCCTTTTTTGTGTGCAAGATCCAGTAAACCCTCATACGTAACAAATTCTTTGCCCTGTAAAGTAACAATAAATTTCTTATCTATGCTAGACATTTAGCCAACCCTCCAATCCTTAAACTTTCCTTTATTCAATTTTTCTCCGCACATGGGACAATGTTTATATTTCCTTCTAGGGCTTTTAGGAGTAGAATTATATATCTTTGCACAATACGAACATTCTCCGTTGCTTTGCTTACGTTCTTCACATCTAGGGCATTTCTTCTTTTGCCCTAGAGGAAGCCCGCATATTAGGCAGTAATTCATTTCTCCACCATCCTTTAACCACAAAACGGTTCTATCACTTCTATAATTAACTTGTCCTTATTATCTTCTTTAACTCTGTAGTAAGCTTCTAGCCATCTTGGTTCATCTTCTCTTACTACATTACAACCTAATGTTTTATTGATTAAATCTAATGCTACTTTTAAATCTATACAGAAACTTTTATCAAAAATGTATTCTGTTATTTTATCTTCCCTCTGCCTGTTTTGAGTTATCTTTATCTCTACCATTTTTACTCCTCCGCAATTTTATTTTCTAAGTTTCCTTTCATAAAATCTAATCCACTCATAGCTAAATCTATCTGATTGTTCTTTAATGCTCTTTCTATTCCTTCTATAAAGCGAATTAACGCTCTATAATCATCGTTTGTAATTAATTTCACTCTCATAAGATCACCTTCTATTCAACTTTTATCCCTGTGATTTCCTCAAATTTCTTAGCGTTAAAATTAGGGATATTTTTAATCTCTTGTTTTTCTTTATCTGTAAGTACATTCCACATATTCCTGCAAGCTTCCTTATATTCAAATACTTTTAGGTATCCACCCAATGTTTCGTAATCGAGATGTTGTTTCTTTTCTTCTTCTGTCATGTTTTCGGCATATATCCATACTGTAGATTCAAAGTTCCAATACAATATTTCTGCTGCTCTTGTGTTTCTCCATTCGTTTATTGTCATATCTGTTTCTATGTCAAAGATTTTGATTTTAGGATTCTCTGTACAAAATACACCTGAGTTCCCATCACCTGAGTTCCAATCACCTGAGTTCCAATTACCTGAGTTCCAATCACCTGAGTTCCAATCACCTGAGTTCCAATCACCTGAGTTCCTATTACCTGAGTTCCCATTACCTGAGTTCCTATTACCTGAGTTCCAATTACCTGAGTTCCAATCACCTGAGTTCCAATCACCTGAGTTTTCTCTCCCGGTGCAATCCTTGCCAGTATTCACCAGTTCTAAGACCTCATGCCATGTTAATTCTCTAACTATACGAATTTTATTAGTTACACTTTTAGTTTCATCTGATTCTACCAATCCCAAAGCTTCTACTTCTGCTACTTTATTATTGCTATCAAAGTTATAATACTTAAAACAATCACTAGCCTTTCTACAAAAATGAAATCCACTTCCACATAATTCTATATTTCCTTTATGCTCATACGTTTGTCCTACTTCGTATTGAAAATCTCTGCATGTCCAATTTGGATTAAACACTTTAAATCCTTTTATCATCTTTTCATTCCTCCTAATATGTGCTACAATGTAGCTAACGTTTTCTTTTTGAATTAGAGATTGTTTCCCTAATTCATTCCCCGACCTTTTCAGCGGCAACTGAAGGGTCTTTTTCTTTTTTGTTATACAACTTGTTCACCTCCTCAAAACATACTAATCTGAATATGTTTGTAGTCTATTCCCGTCATATCAAAATACTTTGAATAGTTCCTCAAGAATACTTGATATGCTCCTAGATGTGTTTGGCTTAATCTTTGTATTCTATTAATAGGAAACTCGTGTTGTACTCCAAATCCACAGTACATACAGCCATTTCTTTTGTATCCTAGAGAATACAGTTTATTTACTTTTAAGTTATAGAAACTGATATAATCCCATATGTCCTTCTCTGTCCAAAACATTAATGGTCTTGATTGTTTTTCTCCTTTTCTACCAAATGCATTGCACCCATTACTTAACCAACTATCTTTTCTTTGTTGACTTTCTTCTGCCATCATTCCTACAAAGCTACACTCATATCCATTTTTCTTACTATATTTTTGTAATTCACCATGTTTTAGCTTAGAACAACACATATCACTAAAAGGGCAATCTAGATAATCAATATATTTTTCTCTATGTTTCTTCATGTACTTATAACTATTTTCTTTAACCTTTTGACTTCTAGCATTTCTATAAGTTCTTATGTTCCCTGCAATCTTTTTAGAAAACATTGGGTAACCATACTTCTCTACTACTTGTTTAAAATTCATCTTAGGTTTTATTTTTATTAAATTGCACTCATTTTTCTTTTCTCTAACTCTCTCGTATGTCTCCGGATATTCTACTGTTGTATTAGCGAATATATGAAGTATTTCTGGGTATTCTTGCATTATTAGATGGCTCATAACTTCGCTATCTTTACCGCCACTATAACTTACATAGCAATGCTCTATTCCAAATTCATTTATTGTTTCTCTTATTCGCTGTTTAGATTTAGCTATTTTAATGTCTAGAGGTAAACTTTGTAGCATTATCAATTCGTTATAAGTTCTGATCTTGTCCACCTCCTAGTTTTTTAAATATTCGCTTTTGCTTTCCATGCGAACCGGGAGTATTAACATTTCATCGTTTTTACAAGTAATAATTATTGGTTCTAAATCCCTGCTGCCTTCAAACTTAATACCACTAGCCTTTTCGTCAATCATTTCAATAAATCTGGAATTAATATAAATGTATTCTTTTCCCTTGAAGATCCTGTGATTATCCCTATCTGACATATGGATCAACCTTGTATTTTCTATTTCTTCTGTTTCCCTATTTTCTAGTAGTTCTAGCCATTTAGGTTTTTTAGTGCTTTCTGAAATCTCAACTTTTTTATAACTGGTAGTTATAATTACTTCTTTACCTTTCTTGCTTTCACTTGGGATAAGCCCAAATTTCTCAACTAGCGAACATAATATTTTTCTATTTTCTTTTTTCTTTAGATCTGTTTTTATAATCCAATAGCCATTACATACATAATCTATACCATTAGTTCTGTACCAAAAGATTGTGCTAGACTTCTTTATTTCACTACTTACTTTCGCTACTTTAAACACTTATTCCACCTCCGTTATTTCCTCACATGTTTCCATTGCAATGTCATATCCTTCCCAATTATTCACTCCTGCACCTTGTAAGGCATAGAATTTTTCTCTAATGTTATATAGCTCTAAATATTCCTTTTTAGTTATTGTTATTGTCTCCTCTTCTAATCTAGTTTTCATTTGTTTACCTCCTTCTTTTCTTTCTTAACTTTTATAAGTTTAAAATCTTTCGCCTTTCCGATATATCCGTATATAAGTTTCAATTCAGCACCCCCTCTCTATACTCTTCTATCAATATTTGTTTTAACTCTGCTTCTAGTTTTGTGATTTCTTCTTTGATTTTTTCCTTTCTCTTGAATAGTGCTTCTATATTTTTGTTTATCTCGTTCATTATTTAACCCTCCTTTTTCAAGCTTTCATTGTAATCTTCTATAATTTTAAAAAATTCACTAGCCTTGATTTCTTTAAGCTTATCTTTAGGACTAAATTCTTGTTCTGCACAAAACGAACAATATACAACTCCTTCTATTTCAAACAATCTTGATGACAATCGACCGCCATACCATCTATTGAAATAAAGTGGTACTGATGGTCTAGATAAAATATTTAAATTGTTTGATTTTAATGTTTTAAGCCATTCTTTAGTTGTTTTAGAATTTGCCTTAAATCTTGATAATTCATCTTTAGGCTTACAAAGCTGCTCCTTAAATTTCTCCTTATCTTCTTTAGTTGCTACAATAAATAAACTTTTATTATTTACATAATAAGCTTCTGCCGTTATCCCAAATTCCTTAAAAAACTTATTTACTACTTTTCTGACTTGTTCGCTGTTTTCTATATATTCTAAATAATCTTTTCTTAACCTCGAGCCTTCTTCTGCAATATAAAATTTCTCCATTTTTAACCCTCCTTTTAACTTGTCCCCCTATATGGTAAAATCTTCTTGAAAGGGGGTGAAAATATGAGCAGTAAAGAAAATGTTAAATACAATTCGTTTGCTGATATCCCTAAACATTACTTTTTAACGGTTTTTGGCATGGTCTTTCCTTATATATTGCCTTATATTAGTATTGCAAGATTATCCACTGATCAAAGATACGTTCTAGGTATCTCTATTTGTGTGATTTCAACTATTGTTTTTATGCTTTGTAATTACAATTATTTAAACAATCTAATGCTCGATAGCTATAAAACAAAATTTAGTCTAAAATCTATACAAACAGAACTAACAACACTGAAAGATGCAACAGAAAGTATTTCTGAAGATAACAAGGCGTTGAGAGCAGAAAACTTAGAACTTCAGAAAATTATTCAAAATTATCATTTAAAGTATCTGGAAAAATAATTTCTAACCGTTCATTAAACCTTTTATCTAATACATTTTTAACACCCTTTGGTAATAGCCAGCTAGTTCGGTTGATGACTAGATTTGTTTCAACTTGAAGCTGGCTTATATCCTGCTCTAATTCCCGTATCTTTCTTTCCAACTCGTCAAAAAGTTCTTTTACTTCTTCATCCATGACTTTGCTCCGCCTCCTACGCAACCTTGTATTTAATTGCCATTTCTTTAACTATTGCTGTGTAACCTTCTATAAGCTTCTTATCATCTGCTATTACATCAACGATAGTTAGCTTGTCCCTCTTAGATTTACTAACTCCTTCGTCTGCCATTCTTCTACGTTTATTCGTAAGTCTTGTCTGAACATCTACTCCTAATCTTTGATTTAATAAAGTGTAAATCTCTTCTCTAATTAACTTTATGTTTTCATATCCTCCTGCATTTAAAGCCATTTTATTTATCAAAGTACTGGTTTCTTTTCTCCAACTTTGGGGATTTAAAGTTATTACATCCCTCATGTTTTGTATTTCTTGTTTTGCTTCATTGACTTCTGATTCTAACTTATTAAGTCCTAACTCTAGATTTATGAGTACCTGTGTTTGGGGACTCAATTGTGAAAACATGTCTGATTGTCCTTTCTTTATTGTTTCTTCCATTTTGTTGAAAGCTTCGATATATTTCAGTTTCCATTCTAGTGCTTTCTTGCCTGTGAATCCCATCACCAGTAAAGAAAAACCATCCCTAGTTAAAAGATATTCTTTGTACTCATTCCCCCTGTGATTAAATGTTTCAGGAATAAAATACTTTAACTCCTCATTTTTGAGGGGTTCATTTTCTATTAAATTTTCAATATCTCTAACTACATTAAAATGTTCTTTACCAAAATTCTTTGCTACTTCTCTACTACTTACTACTAAGTTTCCATTTTGACTATATATGTTTATTAAGTCACTCATTAGTTAAGCCTCCTTACCTATATTTAGAAATCTAGCTCCATGCTGGAAAACAACCCTAACATAATCTTTTAATTCTTGATTTTCTATTTCTAATTCCTTGATTCTTTGTTCTAGCTCTCCTTTCTCTCTTTCTAGCCTTTTTCTCTCCAAGGGAGATAATTTACTTAACTCTACTCCCTCTAATTTTGCTATGTGTTGTGGATTAAAGCGAACAGATGGTATTCCTTTTACCGGGGTTATGATTTTATCTTTCATCCATCTATCTATAGTAGTGATGTGGACTTGCCATCTTTCAGCTAAATCCTCTTTAGTTAGTAGTTTTTCTCCCTGCATTTTTACCACCTCATCTTTCTCTTAGTTCGCTTGTCCATTTTCAATGTGTGGATTAATTTGGAATACCTTTTCAACATTTTCCCCCAATGCCGATGAGATTTTTTGCATTGCTTCTAAACTAGGGTTTGTCCTTTTACCTTTTGCTAACATGTATATATAAGTCGGAGTCAACCCAGCTTCCTTACCTATAGCTCCGTAGCTTTTTTTCTGTTTTTTTCTTAAAACGTCAATTCTATTCATCTTTTCCACTTCTTTTCACCTCACTTTCGTTCATTCATAAACTGTATGTTTATATTAACATGAACTCAAAGTTAATTACAACATCGAAATAACCTTATAGTTTATCATATTTCGCATAAAAAATAAACTACAAAGTTATTTCTAATTTTTTCTTCCGTTTCCTCACTTTTTCATTGACTTTTATTAACTATGAGTTTATAATTTAAATAAACAACCAGTTTATAAATCAGTTTATATAGGAGTGTGTACGAAAAAATGTTAGGTGATAATATAAAAGAATTAATGAGAATAAAAAAAGTTTCTTCAAAAGAATTAGCTAATCTCGTAAATGTTAGCCCTACTCACATAAGTTATGTTATAAATAATAAAAGATATCCTAGCCTTGAACTTTTAGAAAAAATAGCAAATGTCCTTGAGGTATCGGTTGATGATTTTTTCAAAGAAGATAGCGAATATAGCACAAAAATAAAAAAAACCCCTTCTATATTAGAAGGAGCCAATGAAAACACTTTGAAATTTTTTAAGGAACTAGAAAAATTGGGGTTATTTAGCGAAGATATGCCAAAAGAAGAACTTGAATACCTTATCAATATAATTAAAGTCGCTATGAACAAACCTGACTAAGCAAGGATCTTTATATCGACATTTTTTTAATTTTTTGCAATAATGTATGTAATTCCTTATTAGTTAGGTTATTTAATTTTTTAATTGTTTCTTCCATAACCATCCCCCTTTTGCATTTTACATCAGAACGTATGTTCTTATAATATTATATGCTTTTTTTGTCGAAAGTTCAAGTATGAAAACGTTTCTTTTTGTAGATTTATTATACTATTAAGTTAAAAATCCGTCAAGCATTGAAATTACTGACTTGTATCGGTTATCGACTACTCACAAGTGAGTAACAATTCAATCATTTGACTACTCATTTAGCCAATAATTGGTAGAATTTACTACTCATTTGTGAGTAGTTTCCTTGGTACAATTGTACTAAAGGAGTGTCGGAATATGTCTAATATAGTCGGAAAACGTCTTAAAATAATAAGAAATACTATGAAATATTCTCAAAAAGATTTTGCCAACTACTTAGATGTGAGTATAAGGAGTTACGAAAGATGGGAGCAGGGTAAAAACATTTCTGACGTAAACAATTTAATTAAGATAGCTGATAAACTTAATATAAATATAGATTTTATACTAGGAAGAACTGATGCAATTATAACTTACTACAATTATAAAGATATAGACAAATATTTTAACGAAGGAGGATAAAAATGGATTACAAAGTGTCTTATAGAGAGAAAGACGGTTCGATTCAAGCTATTATCAGTTACAAAGATGGAGATAAGTGGAAACAAAAAGCCAAGCAAGGTTTTAGGATTCAGAAAGACGCCAAGCCTTGGATTAATGAAACTTTAGATATGTTAAAGGAAACTGTAACAGTCGCAGAGGAGTTTAGAGGTATCACATTCGGCAAATTTAAAGAAATATTTCTAAAAGATAAAGAGAAAGAATATGCCTATAATTCAATTAAATTTTATAAAAAAGCTTTTGCAAAATTTAAAGATTTAGATGATATCCGCTTGACGGATGTTGGATATATAAACATAAAACCATGCGTCGACCAAATGATTGATGAAGGTTTAAAAAACTCTACAATAAAAAACTACTTAGCTAAATTAAAGACTACTTTTAATCATGCTATTGAAAATTACGAAATTATAACCACCAATCCTGTTAATATTAAAAAATATAAACTGCCTATTCAATCGTATGATGTAGAGGAAGAAGTTAAGGCTTTAAACGAGGATGAAGTAAATGCTTTGTTATCTCGACTAAAGGGTAGGGATTATTTTATATGTCTCATAGCGGTGAAGTGTGGGTTACGACTTGGTGAAATAAATGGTATCGTAGATGATGCTAGTGTAATTGATTTCGAAAATGCAGAATTACGAGTAAAACAACAGTGGAAAGAGCTTGAGGAAGGTAAGTATGGGTTAGGATCTCTTAAAACCAAGAACTCCTATAGAACTGTCCCAATCCCTAAAAAATATATAGCAGAATTTAAAAAATATACTCAAACTTGCGTTAAAGATATGAATAATAGAATATTTATTGATAAGACTAACGATGCAACTGGCGAAAGAATTAGAAAAAAATTCACAAGGTGGGGGTATAATATTTCCATTCATAACCTGAGACACACATACGCCACGACTTTACTCTCAAATGGAATAGATTTTGAAACTGTAGCCGAACTTATGGGTGACACTGTTGAAATGGTAATAAGAACTTACTCTCATGTGATTGACGATATGCGTAAAAACGCCAAAACAAAGATAGACAATATTTTATAAAAATTTTTTTGACGTTTCGTCTGCCGTTTTTATAACAAGTGAGATAATCCCATTGATTAAAGCACCATTTATTGATATACTAAATGTACCCATACATTTTAAAGGAGGGTTAACTTTGAAATTAGACTATGATCTTTTATTAGATAAAAATATAGCTACACCTTTATATGTTCAGTTATATGAAAAGTTTAAAACTTTAATAGAGGAAAATCAACTAGAAAATGAAAAACTACCTTCTATTCGGAGTCTTGCTAAAAAATTAGAAGTGAATAATGTTACTATTATCAATGCTTATAAACTATTAGAACAAGAAGGCTATGTCTATTCTCTTAAGGGAAGCGGCACTTATATAAAAAAATCTCCCATAGTTGACGATTTACCTTATATTGAAGAAGGAGATATGGAATTAATGGTAAACGGGATTCTCCCTTTATCTAAAGATAGCATAAACTTTGCTAGTGTTTCCCCCACTGCTGATTTGTTTCCTATAGAAGAATTTAAACACGCCTTAGTTGAAGTTTTAGATAGAGACAAGGGGCAAGCCTTCCTATATCCTGAAATTACAGGATATGAGCCTTTAAGAGAGTCTATCTCTAAATTCTTAATGGAAAATTATAATACAAAAGTAGATAAAAGTCAAATACTTATAACTTCTGGAGGACAGCAAGGGTTAGATATTATTTCTAAAACGCTTATTCAACAAGGAGATTATATTTTTGTAGAAAATCCAACCTACTCTGGTGCTATTGCTGCATTTAAGTCTAGGGGAGCTAGGATTATAGGAATCCCTATGGAGGAAGATGGGATCAATATAGACTTATTAAAAACCTATATTAAAAGATATAGCCCTAAATTTATATATATAATGACTAATTATCAAAGTCCTACTACTTACTCCTATAGTGATGAAAAGAAAAAAGAAATTCTTTCTTTAGCTAAAGAAAATGATTTTTTTATAATTGAAGATGACTTTTTAACAGACTTATCCTTTACTGCCGAAACAAAGCTTCCTTTAAAATCCATAGATAAGCTTGACCAAGTAATATTCATTAAAAGTTTTTCAAAAATTTTTATGCCAGGAGTGAGAATTGGGTTTATTACTTTACCTAACAGGCTATTTAAAGAAATTGTAAAGGCAAAACATACTACAGATATTTCCTCTTCTGGCTTTTTACAAAGAGCTTTTGATTTGTATCTAAGAAAAGGATATTGGAAAAGTCATATTGAAAAAGTAAAAAAGGTCTATTCACAAAAGTATAAGATTATGACAAAGGAACTAAATAAACTTAATCAATATGGAATAACATACTTAGAGCCTAAAGGCGGTCTTAGTTTATGGCTTAAACTACCTAAAGATGTAGATGCTTTAGAATTATATAATGAATGTACTGAGAATAATTTATCTATAGTTCCTGGAAAAATATTTTTCACTGATGATTCTATTTATTCTAACTATATTCGTCTTAGCTTTGGTGCAATAAACAATGAACAAATAATAGATGGTATAAAAATACTAGAAAATATTTTTAGCAAACCTTTTAAAGATAGTGAAAATAAATATCTTCCATTTATATAGAGAGGGGTCCCAATGGGGACCCTTTTATATATAAAATATATATTTTTGTCTAAAAAATTATAATTTATTCTATCTTTTCTTCCTTAAGAGCTTTTAACACTGATACCATTGCAAACAGCATTACAAAAATAAATGGAAATGCTGCTGCTACAGACGCAGTTTGTAAAGCCTCTAATCCACCTGCAAGTAGTAAAGATGTTGCTAATAATGATTGCACAAGTCCCCAAAGAATTTTCCTCCTGTTAGTTGGATTTAAATCTCCTTCAGAAGTCAACATTCCTAGTACAAATGTAGCTGAATTAGCAGAAGTTATAAAAAATGTACTCAATAAAAGTACTGTAACCAAAGAAAGTATAGTACTCAAAGGATAATAATTAAATACTTGAAATAAAGCTGTTTCTGGAGCCTTTGCCGCTACTGCCAATCCCTCTAATCCAATTTTATCAATAAGATTTAAGCCCATAGTACCAAAAGCTGAAAACCATACAATTGATGCTAATGCTGGTGCAAAGATAACTCCTCCTATAAACTCTCTTATAGTTCTTCCTTTAGAAATACGAGCTATAAAAGTTCCTACAAATGGTGCCCAAGCTATCCACCAAGCCCAATAAAATATTCTCCAAGATTTTAACCAATTATTAGCTCCAAAGGCTTCTATACTTAAACTATCTTTTATAAAATCATTAATATATTGACCTAATCCATTAGTAAAAGAATTAATTATTTTTAATGTTGGTCCCAATATTATTACAAGTCCTAACAATAAAAAGGCCAAATATAGGTTTATATCTCCCAAAATCTTAATACCCTTATCTATTCCACTTACTGCAGTCCAAATAAATAGTATGGTAATAACCACAATTATTCCTACTTGGACTAATGTTGTTTCAGGAATATTGAATAAATAACTTAATCCACTATTAATCTGTAATGTTCCAAGTCCTAAAGATGTCGCTACACCTGCTACTGTAGCAAATACTGCAAGGATATCTATTGTTTTTCCAATGGGACCATTTACCCTTTCTTCTCCAAGTAATGGTATAAAAATGCTGCTTATAAGACCAGGTTTATTTTTTCTAAATTGGAAATATGCAAGAGCAAGACCAATAATACTATAGTTTGCCCAAGGATGAAAACCCCAATGCATAAATGAAGACTTCATAGCAAAGTTTGCTGCTTCTATACTACCAGGTTCTACTCCTACTGGGTTTACAAAATGAGATATTGGCTCAGCTACTCCCCAAAACACAAGACCGATGCCCATACCTGCTCCAAATAGCATAGCAAACCAGGAAGCAGTACTATATTCAGGTTTTGAATCATCTGGACCTAGTTTTATATTTCCATATTTACTAAATGCTAAAATAAGAGCAAATATTACAAATAGAAACATGGATATTAGATAAGCCCAACCAAAGTTAGTTGTTAAAAAATTTAGAAGTGAGTTTGCAAAATTTGCAAAATTTTCTTTTGCAACTATACCCCATAGAACTATAGCTATGGATATTATGAGAGACACATAAAAAACCGTATTATTTTTCTGTTTTCTATTATCCATTCCATCTCCTCCTAACTTAACATGATTAAATTGTTAATATTTTAATCATGTTGTTTCCAAATAAAGGGTGATAAATTATATCACCCCTATTAATATATAAACTAATTCTTTAAATTTTCACCTTAAATACAGTCTGTTCTTCTACATCTTGTGTTAATGCATCTAAAGCTACCCCTACTCTATGATGTCTAAGCTTCCACTGTACTTCTTTTGGTGTTGCTGGATCTCCTAAAGGATATGGGATAGATATTGTCGGTACTATTTTATTTGCTCCTACCGTTGTTGATACTGGTATTAAATTACACATATGAACTACTGGGATTCCTGCTCTCTCTATTTCTTTTACCATTGTTGCACCGCAACGCGTACAGGTACCTCAGGTAGAAGTCATTATAACTCCATCCACTTTATCTTTTAGTAATTCTTCTACTATTTCTTTTCCCATTCTTGCTGCTTCTGCTTGGGTAGTTCCTGTTCCTACAGTACTGTAAAAGT
This sequence comes from Tissierella simiarum, assembly GCF_018917865.1. Taxonomy (GTDB): domain Bacteria; phylum Bacillota; class Clostridia; order Tissierellales; family Tissierellaceae; genus Tissierella_C; species Tissierella_C simiarum. The sequence continues at coordinate 11,024 of NZ_JAHLPM010000030.1, read as the reverse complement.
ATTTATGAAATTTTCCTATTTTTCCCTCTTTTAGATATTCTTTCATAGAATCCACTGGTACTATTACATTTGGATCTGCATCTGCTGCCGCTGGGTCAAATCCCGCATGGATTGTCTTGTATACTCCACCTTCTAATCTTTCAATATTAGATATGTCATATTTTCCCCATCTTGTTGCTGATGCTGATTGGATTCTATCTGGATTATCTATCGGTACTATTCCTCCTGTTGTAACTAATGCTATATTTGCTTTACTTAAATCTTTAATTGGTGCTGCTATAGGCACTCTATCTAGTTTTGGTATTGGAAGTTCTGTTTTAAAAGATTCATTGTTTAACTTTTTAACTAGCATTTCAACTCCTCTTTCAGCTGCTGTCTTTTCTGTATCTAACCATACCTGATGCCTTATTCCTCTTGGGAAATATCCTTCTTCATCAGCTGATCCCAGTTTCTCTCCTTTTAAAATCTTGTTTCCAAAGTTAGACATTACTTTTACATCTTCTCTTAGTTTCGCTGCACTTTTGCCTCCTTCAAAGATGTAAATGTCTTTTTTAAACATTTCTACTCCTGGATTTTCTTCATTCATTGATGTTATTACTGGTACATTAAATTTTTCTTTTACTGCTTTACATATGGTTCCACAGGCTACTCCATATCTTCCTGCTTGAAAAGCTGGTCCAGCTACGAATATATCAAATTCTTTATCTTCTAAGAATCCTAATATTCTTTTTACCGCTTCATCTTTGTTACTTCCCATAAAGTTATCTCCACAAATGATTGTATGGGTTACTTCTGCATCTAACATGCTATTTAATGCTAATGCTGGCCCTATTAGTCCTTCCCTTATTTCTGGTTCATAATCTGCGGTATCTTCTCCTCCTATACCTGCAAAAAACTGATTTATATAATGAATTGCTTTTTTCATCTTTCCACCTCCTTAAAATTCCTTCATGGTTTTAGTTGACCATCCAGATATTCTATCTCCACAGAACATTGCATTGTTTTCCATTATTATGGATCCATCTTCTCTTACTGAGGATCCTAGTATTTCATCATAAGCCCATCCTCCAGATAAACCGTCTCTTGCTAAAGCTTCCAGCTCTCCTATAACGTTTTCCATAGGTGGAAGTTCTATTATTTCAGATACATTTCCTGTTGATACTAATGCATTGGCTTTTTCATCTAATGTCACTAATGGTTGGGATGCTCCATCTCTTCCTGTACATTCATTACTTATTCCTACAGTTTTTACTCCCACATCTTCTAGGGCAGCGATACACATAATATAGTCTGCATCAGGATTTCCATAACCTTCTTCTGTTACTATAGCTCCATCAGCTCCTAGAGATTTAGCCATTTGTGCTACAAATATTGATGAACGTTTTTTCTGTTCTAAGGATACATTTAAGTTTGACATGATGATTCCTAAGAAATTTATAGATTTTCCATGCTCTTTATATAATTCTTTTATTGTTGGGAAATTTTGAAAATCATAAGTTGACCACTTTGATGAAGATGGCATAAAGCTTCCTGATATTATGGCTCCATCAAAAACTTCATTAGGATGCATAAAGGTTGGAATGTATTTATTCATATCCCATCCATAAACTAAATCATTATAGCCTAATTCTTCCATTTGAGATTGAGGTTGCATAACAAGTACTACAGAAGGTAGGTTGTTTTCTTTTTCAGTTCTTTTTGTGATAGGTTCTAATTCATAGGATTCAATTTCTTCTGGTTCCAACTCTTTTACTGTATTGCCTAGATATTCAGCAAACCTATGAGCTGCCCATCTAATAGCTTTATTTTTCTTTTGCTGCTCAAATCTTTCAAACTCTTCATCTGTATCTGCAACTATACATACATTGATAAGCTCTGAGAATAGAGTATATTTTGCTCCTTCTCCACTCATATCGATTAATCCATCACCAAAACTACCATAGTGCATACCAACTCCTAAAACACTACAGCCTTTTAATGCATGAATTCTTCCTTCTCCAGCACTTTCTAAATCTCCAGTAACTCCTGGAAACACTGGTCTGCCGTCGGGACGAATTCTAGGTTCTACAGCTTCCTTAACAGGAACTATTCTTGTACTATCTCCTGGCTTAGCTATTACAATATCTAATTCTGTAATATGTTCATCTTCTTTTATAAAAGCTAAAGCTTCTTCTTTGTTAATAGAAAGAACTCCATTGCTAAACATAGTTTTTTCTCCAAAGATAACATCTTTAACATTGAAATTACCTATTTCTAATTTCATCTTTTCACTCCCTTATCACTTTAATATAATTATTCATTAAAATCCTATCACATAGTTGTTTTTTTATCAATCTTGATTATTTTATAATCAAGATTGATTTTTGAATAAATTCTTAAGTTTCCTTCAATTTTCTAATTAAATTGTATCTATCATATTTTTTTTATTATAGATAAATTTTATTCATTATATTTTTCCTTAATTGAGAAACAACTAATTTTATGATATTATTAAAATTAAATATTAAAAAATTATTATAATTTAAAATGGTGGGTTTATGACTAATAAAGAAATGCAAAGAAAAAGAACAATGTCTTATTTTATTAATGCAGCAGATGAACTTATTGAAGAAGAAGGCATAAAAAATATTACCCTAAGAAAGGTAGCTAATAAGGCAGGATATAACAGCGCTACTATATACAATTATTTTGAAAACTTTGATCATCTAATATTTTATGCAGCTATGAGATATATTAAGGATTATGCCTTAGCACTTCCAGGGTATTTAAAAGATACACAAAATGCAATGGACAGATTTTTAAAAGTTTGGGAATGTTTCTGTAATTACTCCTATATTAGGCCTGAAATATATTATGCTATATTTTTTCCTAATTTAGATAAGGATATGGAGCATTATGTTATAGAATATTACAAGCTTTTTCCTGAAGAACTTGGTAATCAAAGTGAAGGTGTATCTACTATGCTTCTTAAGCACAATATAACGGAGAGAGGTATGACTACTGTCAGACAATGTATTGAAGAAGGATTTATCAGAAAAGAAGATGCAGAACAGTTTAATGATATGACACTCCTTATTTATGAAGGAATGCTCATGAGAATTATGCGAAATAAGATTAGTTATGAAGATGCAATAAAAAATACTATGAAATATATAAAGTCTATAGTAGAGCAATTTTTAATTAAGGATTATAAGTTTTATTATTAAAAAGGAAGGAGATTATCTCCTTCCTTTTTATATAACTACACCATCATCTACATTTAGTACTGTTGCCGTTATAAAACTAGCTTCATTAATTTAATTCTCAACAAACTCTTTAATAACCTTATTAAACTTAATAGGATTTTCCATTACTAACAAATGAGTACAATTTTCAAAAATTATAACCTCTGAATTTGTTATTCTTGAACTCATATATTCAGCGGTATCTACTGAATATAGAGTACTTTTTTCTCCATAAATTATTAAAGTCGGTATTGATATTTTTTCTAATACATCTCGATAATCTTTTATTGATATAGAAATCCACATGGAATACATTATATGAGGTGTATTTCTTGCAATTTTATCTAAAGAAATTTTTAATTGTCTATCATCCAAATAGGGAGCAATAGATTTAATAAACTTTTCAGCAAATTCCATCCAATTATTACACATAATTGTTAAATCTTTTAAAGAATCTTCTATAGTATATTTACCGTGATATAATCCTAAATTCCAATCATTACCATTAATAGCTTTAGGACCCATATCTACTATACATGTTTTAGACAATTTATGAAGTCCAAAATGATTTACATATTCAAATATAACTGATGCTCCCATTGACCATCCGACTAATACAACTTTATCTATATCTAAGTAGTCTATAAGCTCCTTTAAGTCCAATGCAAATCTATCTAAAGTTAAACCTTTCTCTGGTCTATCCGATATTCCATGGCCTCTTAAATCATAGGTTATTACTTTAAATTCTTTGCTTAATTTTTTTTGCTGAATTCTAAAAGAGTTGTGATCTTCAGTCCAACCATGAATAAATACTATAGGTATCCCCTCACCTGTTATCTCATAATAAATATTCACTTCATCACTAGTATTAAAAAATGGCATAACGTTTATATCTCCTCTCAATTCAATTTTCGTAAATATATGTTGTCTTTTATTATACACTATTTATTGAATTTTTTTATTGTAGGTCTATTTAAGTTATTAAATAAAATTATAATAAAAAGGATAAATCCTATGTATCCAAAGAGCGGATAGATAATTCCTACCAATTTAGAAAATCCTAATTTAGTTAGTGGAATAGAACTTAAACATAATATAAGAGGAATAAATATTTTATTATGATTTTTACCTTTTAATCTTTCAATGAACCCAAATCCATTTGCTAAAGCCGTGGTGAACATGGCAATCCAAAGAATAATTCCATAAACCTTTCTATATCCTTTGCTTATATAGCTACTTATCCTTATCATAGGAATGTCTAGAGCATATACTTCATTATAAAAAATAAGACTAGATATTAATATAGATACTCCTAAAATTGAGAGAATAACTCCCCCCATTACTCCACTTAGAATAGCAGTTCTCTTGTTATCTATCATAGGTAATAAGGAAGAAAATACTACTATCAATACTAATAAGTTAAACCCTACATATAAAAGAGAAGATGTTATAAAATTACCTTTACTAGTTATAGTTAACCCCTCTATATTTGAAAAATTAAACCCTTCCCTACTTATTAATACTACAGATGAAAATAAGATTCCGATAATTAACAAAGGGACCAATATAGAATTTATGAAAGATAACCCTTCTAAACTAAATAGAAACACTATAAAGCAAGATATAAGCATAACTAATACTCCAACGTTATAATCTACCCCTATCTCCTGCTGAAATATAGCACCACTACCTGCTACCATAATAGTAAATCCAGTAAAAAGAGAAAAAGTTATTATAGTGTCTATGATAATTCCTAATTTTTCTTGAAATAGCTTATTTATTAATTGTTTATAGCTACGAATTCTATTTTTATATACATATATAAGTAAATAAGCTCCTATTAAAGAGAAAAGAATTCCACTTAAAAACATTCCAGTTATTCCTTTAACTCCATATATGCCGAAGAAATCTATAATTTCTCTTCCAGAAGCAAAGCCTGCCCCTATAATCGTTCCTACATAAATAAATCCAATTTTAATAATATTTTTATTCATTTTAAACCTCCTTTCTTAATGTATATTAGACATCCTTTAATTTTTATTACAAAACATAGTCCATCAAGAAAGAAGGTTATACAATTTTAGAGAAGTTAAAAAATATTTCTATATTTAAATTTATATAAAAAACTGAAGATTATCTTCAGTTTTTTATATAAATTATTTTTGTTTTCTAAGCATTGTGTATATATTTTAACATTTTAAAAAACATTTTATCTCTACGTTTTATAGCTTCTTCGTCTTTTCCATCCGAATAATCATAAAATCCTTTTTTTGATTTCACTCCTAATTCATTGTTATCCATTAATTTCTTTAATACTTCTTGTGGTTCTTTTACATCACTTAATTCGTTAAATAAGTAAGAAGATATATAATAAAACGTATCTAATCCTCCTAAATCTGCTGTTTGTAACGGTCCTATTATTGGATATCTAAATCCAGGTCCGTATTTCATTGCTCTATCTACATCTTCAAAAGTAGCAATTCCTTCCTCAACTATATTTAACGCCTCTCTAAATACTGCAAATTGTATTCTATTTCCAATAAATCCTGGGGCGTCTTTTTGAACAACTACTGGTTCCTTATCTATTCTTTTCACTAATTCTACTAACGTATCCACGGTTTTATCTTCTGTTCCATCACCTCTTATTATCTCAACTAATGGTATAATATGAGGTGGATTCCAAAAGTGCATTCCAATAAATCTACTTTTATTTTTTATTTTCTTAGATATTCCTGTAATACTAAGACCAGAAGTATTAGTCGCAAATATAGCATCAGATTTTGCTATTTCTTCAACTTCTCTCCAGAAGTCTTGTTTAATATCCATTTTTTCTATTATTGCTTCAATTATTACATCGGTATCAGAAAAGACTCTCTTATCTGTAGAATAGGATATATTTTTTATAGTGTTTTCTATTTCTGACTCTGTCATAAGACCTTCTTCTATTAGACTACTGTTAAATATAGATACTAACTTTTTAGATTTTTCCAAGAATTCTTCTGAAATATCTGTCATTACTACTTCATAGCCTTTTCGAGCAAATATTTGAGCTATTCCAGATCCCATAGTACCTGCCCCTGCTATTCCAATCTTTTTTATATCTTCTATTTTCATTCTATAACCTCCTCTAAGTTTGATTATCTACACTATATATCCCCGCTTAATTTCTAAATCAAGCAGGGATGATTCAACATTTCTAATATATTCCTAAACTTGCAAGAATTATAGCTGGTATAGATGATAATACTGGTAACAATAAAGAAGTAACAAATATATCTATATAAGACTCTTTGTGAGTCATTCCAGTAATAGCTAATAGAGTTAATACTGCTCCATTATGAGGTAGTGTATCAAGTCCACCAGAAGCTAATGATGCTACTCTATGAAATGCTTCAGGACTGATACCTGTCTCTAATGCTATCTGATAATACTTTTCTCCCAATGCTGCTAATGCTATACCCATTCCCCCTGAAGCTGATCCTGTAGCTCCTGCCAAAATATTAACTGCTACTGCTTCAGAAATGAGTGGACTTCCTTTAATTCCAAGAACTAAATTTGTTAGGGTTTGAAACCCTGGTACCGCTTTCACAACAGATCCAAATCCTACTGCAGCACTTGTATTTATTATGGCAGTAATAGAACCATTTGCTCCTGCACTAATAGTTTTCGTAAATCCTTTGTAAAGCTTAATATTAATTAGCATTGATAAGATTATACCAGAAATCAAAGCAAGAATAATATCCCATTTTAATAAGTTTAATGTTAAAATTACAGAAAGTAAAGGTAATATTGAAATTAATGGGTTTGGTAAATCTGTTAAATGCTCCTCATTATTGTCTTGTTTCTTTTCAGGTTCGGTAAATACTTCACCTTTTGCAGTAAGTTTTTTCTCTCTCCATACTAGATAAGCATATCCAAGACCAAACATAAATAATGTTGCTACTATACCCATTATTGGTGCTGCAGTAGGAGTAGTATGATAATAATCCATAGGAATTAAATTTTGTATTTGTGGTGTGCCAGGTACAGCTGTCATTGTGAAGGTAAAAGAACCAAGAGCTATAGAGCCTGGTATAAGTTTTCTTGAAATATTAGCCTCTCTAAATAATGCTACTGCTAGTGGATACATTGCAAATACAACAACAAATAAAGATATACCTCCATAGGTCAATACAGCACAACCAATTATTACACCTAGAATTGCCCTTTTTGAACCAAATATTTTGGTCAACCATTGAGCAATGGATCTTGCTGCACCAGTATAATCCATTAAATGTCCAAATATTGCACCTAACATAAATACAGGAAACCAAGATTTTGTAAATCCTACAAAGCCACCCATATAAGCTTCTTTATATGTTTCTAATAGTGGAATACCACCTATTAATGCGACTACAGCAGCTGTAAGTGGGGCTACCCAAATTATTGAATAACCTTTATAAGCCAAGAACATTAATAATGCTAACCCAATAAAAATACCTAGCATAAAATTTCCCCCTTCTCTTTCACTTAATCTCCTTATCTTTAGTTAAACTTGTTAAATATAGATTTTATTAATTAGCTGTCCAGCCACCATCTATCGGAATCATCGAGCCTGTGATATGAGCTCCAGCATCGGAGCATAAGAATTTAGCTACATCTGCAATACTTGAAGGTTCTATTAACTTTTTAATAACAGCCTTTTGCAACATTACTTCTTCAATAACTTCATCTCTAGATATTCCATGTGATTTTGCTTGAGCATCAATTTGATTATCAACTAAAGGGGTTCTAACATATGCAGGACATATTGAATTTACAGTTATACCGTATGAGCCACCTTCTAAAGCAGCAGTTTTAGTTAATCCTCCAAGCCCATGTTTAGCAGAAACATAAGCTACCTTAAACTCGGATGCTACTAATCCATGAATGGAATTTAAGTTTATTATTCTTCCCCATTGTTGTTCTTTCATTGAATTCCATACATATTTAGTTAACAAAAACGGAGCTGTTAACATTAAGGAAATCATAAAATCCCATTTATCTTCAGGAAATTCTTCAATAGGAGATACATTTTGAATCCCTGCAACATTTATAAGAATATCTATTTTTAAAAACTTGTCTAAAGTATAATCAACTAGCCCTTTACAATCTTCTCTTTTACTTAAATCTGTTCTAAAAAAATCTGCTTTTATTCTTTCTGATTCAATTTTTAATTTTTCTTCATTAATATCTGCCATGACTACATTTGTACCATCTTTAGCAAAAGCTTCTGCAATTGCTAATCCTATTCCACTAGCTGCTCCTGTCACTATACATACTTTGTTTTCTAACATTTTATATACCTCCTTGAGATTACTTCTATGGTAAAATATAGATATTGCAAAATGTATGCCACTTTCTATTAACATTTTTCTTTACCTCTAAATCATCATCTTTAGACAAAAAAACAAGTATATTAACAATATAATATACTTGTTTTAAATCAATTTTTTAAATTAAATTTTTAAAAATGTAAATTTAAACTTACAATAATCTATTTTTAATGGATTAACTGTAAACTTTTCCATACACATATAACTTTTTAATAAATTAACTGTAAACTTTTCAGACAATTCCTACAATAGTTAAATCTTTATCATTGTCCTTCTATACCATACTTTGAAAGTTTCTCATATAAACTAGTTCTACTAATTTCTAAAATATTAGCAGCTATTGTTTTATTTCCATTAGAAATTATAAGGCTATCTATTATAGCTTGTTTTTCTACATCATCTAAAATTGACTTTAAGCTTTTTATTTCTTTCTTTCGCATAGCCCCTGTAATTTTAGTTGGCAAACATTCAGGTTTTATAATAGTTTCTTCATCTAAAAAATTTATGGCTCTTTCAAGAATATTTTCTAATTCTCTAACGTTACCAGGCCAATCATATTTCTTTAAATATTCTAATGTACTATCAGAAATTTTATCTACTTTTATATTTTCTACTTTCGATATTTTATCAACTAAATGTCTAGCAAGAATAGGAATATCATCTTTTCTATTTCTTAATGGAGGAATTTTTATACTTACTACATTTAATCTATAATATAAATCTAATCTAAACATACCCTCAGATACCATTTTTTCCAGATCTTTATTAGTAGCTGCTATAACTCTAACATCTATTTTTTCTGAAACGTTAGAACCGATTTTTTCTATTTCCTTATCTTGAAGGACTCTTAAAAGTTTCACTTGCATATTCATAGGCAAATCTCCTATTTCATCTAAGAAAATAGTTCCTCCATCAGCAGCTTTAAACTTACCTATTTTTCCGCCCTTTTTAGCACCTGTGAATGCTCCTTCTTCATATCCAAACAACTCTGATTCTAATAATTCATTAGGAATTGCACCACAATTTACTTTTATAAAAGGTGCATCTATACGCCTACTGTTATTATGAATTGCATGGGCAAATAATTCTTTTCCCGTTCCAGATTCACCTAAAATCAATACATTAGAGTTAGTTTTTGCCACTCTTCTTGTAAGCTTCTTTAAATCTTCCATAGATTTACTCTCACTTATAATACTGTCTAAAGCATATTTAGCTTTATTCGCTTTTTTAAATTCATCTTTATATAAATTCAACTCTTTTTCTATTTTATTTATTTCCATATATAAAGAGTTAAGTTCATCTACATCTCTAAATAATACTTTACCTACGGCTCCTACTACTTTTTGATTTACAAACACTGGAATCCTAGTAGCTATCATTTTCTTGCCTTTAATTTCTTGAACTTGTGCTATCTCAGATTTTCCTGTTTTAATCACAATATCCATTCTTGTATTTTCTATAACTTTACTTACATGTTTTCCTATTGTTTTTTCTTTATCTACACCTAAAAAATCTGCATAGGGTTTACTTAACATTTCTATATAGCCTTCACTATTAACATAAACAATTGCATCATTTGTAGCCTCCATTACTGTTTTTAATAAAGAAGATGCTTCTATTTCATCGTCAAATTGTCTAATAAACTCTTTGTATACGTCTAATTTCTGAAATATTATATATGCTCCTCCAGTAGAATCTTTATTAGTAATTGCCTTTTTAACCACAATAATATCCTTATCATTAAATATAAGTCTATGAGTTTCGTGTTCTTTATTAGATTTTAAAAAACTTTCTACCTTAAAATTAGATAATACATTAGATAAATTTTTACTTGAATCCTTTTCTTCTAAACCTAATATTTTTAAAGCCTCATCATTAGAAAAGGTTACATTGCAATATTTATCTACTATTAAAATACCTACACCTAAAGAATTAGTTAGATCATATAAATTTACTTTATTATTAGACATTATTTGACCACTCCTTTTAATTCTAACCTAATTATACCATTCATATTTATATAAAGCTAACTCTACTACATTATATTTCAAAAATGGAGAGAATCATTGATCTTTTCTATGCCATAAAGTCATGTAAATATGCATTACAATATAATAAAAAAATTCCCTGGATATAATTTACCTTATCTAGGGAATTCCTCATTAATGTAACACTAAAATCTTTAAAGTATTTTATTTTTAGGCTAAGTTTTAAAATAGTGTTTAAAATACAACAATTAAACCTATTTATTCACAACTACACCCAATAAAAAAAGCCCTACTTCGACCTACGAAATAGAGCTTTTTATTTAATATGTAGCCTGGCAACTTCCTACTCTCCCAGGGCGTTACCACCCAAGTACCATCGGCGATGAGAGGCTTAACTTCTGTGTTCGGTATGGGAACAGGTGTGTCCCTCTCTCTATCGTCACCAGACGAAAACTAAT
>NZ_JAHLPM010000029.1 GCF_018917865.1 Tissierella simiarum | reverse complement strand
TGAAAAAAGATTTCAAAAAAGACTAGGATGCATGGCTCCTTTAGAATATCGAAACCATGCATCTATATGTGTATAATATTTTAATTAAATTATCTGTCTACTTGACATGGGTCAGTTCATAATCTACCTCTTTTTTATGTTGCATAATCCAATGGTTTTTCATATTTTTTAAAGATTTCATCTAATTCATCACTGGTAAGAGTTTCTTGTTCCAGTAGAGTATTAGAAATATCATGAAGTAATTTTTCGTTTTCGTCCAATATAGTATAGGCTTTTTTATAACAATCATCGATTATTTTTTTAATTTCTACTCTAATCAAATTAAAATTTTGACTAATGTAATGATCTTCAACAGCTATTTGACCTAAAGGAGTCATCCCATAACTACAAACCATTTCCCTAGCTATATCTGTAGCTTTATTTAAATCATCTTTTGCTCCAGTAGTTATTTCTTTAAATACTAATTCTTCAGCAGCCCTGCCTGCTAATAATCCTGTAATTTTATTCAATAGTTCCGTTTGTGTTAACAAATATCTTTCTTCATCTGGAAATTTTAAAACATAACCTAAAGCTTGACCTCTAGGCACTATAGATACTTTTTGAACCATATCTGTTTCTAATACTTTACTCACTAAAGCGTGACCGGCTTCGTGAATAGCCACAGTTTTCTTCTCTTTATGTAGCACTGTGGGATTTTTCACTTCTAATCCTGCTAGGACTCTTTCTATGGCTGCATTAAATTCTTCAATACCTATAAAGTTTTTATTATTTCTAACAGTAATTATAGCCGCTTCATTTGCAATGTTTGCCAATTGAGCTCCAGAGAGACCATGGGTTTTCTTGGCTATATCTTGAATATCTATAGACTTATCTAAAGGTTTATTTTTAGTATGCACTTCCAATATTTGTTCCCTAGCTCTTACATTAGGATTTCCTACAAAAATATGTCTATCGAATCTACCTGGACGAAGAAGAGCTTCGTCTAATAAGTCTATTCTATTAGTAGCACCTATCACTATAACAGTTTCATTGGTATTGAACCCATCCATCTCTACTAAAAGTTGATTTAAAGTTTGGTCTTTTTCATTATTTGATTCTAAATTTCTTTTGGTACCTATAGCATCTATTTCATCAATAAAAATAATACTAGGAGCTTCTTTCTTAGCTTTTTCGAAAAGAGTACGAACTCGTTTAGCTCCTACACCAACATATTTCTCAACAAATTCTGATCCACTAGCATATAAAAATGTGGAGTTAGTTTCTCCTGCAACAGCTTTAGCTAGCAAGGTTTTTCCAGTGCCTGGAGGACCATAAAACAGAATCCCTTTTGGAATCTTTGCTCCCATTCTTCTGTACTTATAAGAATTATTGATAAAATCAATAGTTTCCTGTAGTTCTTCTTTTATTTCTTCTAATCCAGCCACATCTTTAAAGGAAACATCAGGTTTATCTTTATCCCTTCCAGTTTCTTTCTCACTAGATAGAACAGAAGGTACTAGCTGTGGTTTTGTCTCTGTAGTTATATAGTATATAAAAAGTATAATGGTTATAACCCATACCGTAATCCTATCTCCAGTTCTAAATACAGCAAGACTTTGAGAAGGAAAATATTTGTCATACATGAGTATAGCAGAACTCATTAATCCCAATATTAAAAATAAGAAAAGTATTTTTTTCTTTTTCAATTCATCCCCACCTCGTAATGTTTTTCTATAAATTAGTGTAACCATTTTATTTTTTTATATAAAAAGAAATAGATAAAAAGTTGTAGGAAATTATATCTAAAGGTATAATAAATCTATAGATTAAAAAAAGGGGTGAATTAAATGAATTTTATAAATTTAATTGAACAGTATGAAGATGATATGATTAGATCGACGCAAGAAATTATTAGCATTAAAAGTGTAGAGGAAGAAGAAAAGCCTGGTATGCCATTTGGAGAAGGACCATATAAAGCTTTAGAAAAAGCCTTAAAATTATCAGAGGAAATGGGATTTAAAACAAAAAATTTGGACGGATATGCAGGTTATGCTGAGTTTGGAGAAGGAGAGGAAACTGTAGGTATATTAGTTCATTTAGATGTAGTTCCAGAAGGAGAAGGATGGACTTATCCACCTTATGCAGCAGAAATACATGATGGAAAAATATACGGCAGAGGAACTTCTGATGATAAAGGACCGGCTATGGCAGCACTTTACGCTATGAAGGCTTTAAAAGAATCTGAAGCAACTTTAAGTAGAAAAATCAGGATTATTTTTGGAACCAACGAAGAAACAGGCTGGGGATGCATGAAGTATTATTTTGAACATGAAGAAGCTCCAACAATGGCTTTTACTCCCGACGCTGATTTCCCAGTTATCCATGGAGAAAAGGGAATTATTGTATTTGATTTAGTGAAAAAGGTTAAAACTAATAGTTGTTGCGATATAATAGTAAAAAGTATAAAAGGTGGAAATGCACCTAACATGGTGCCAGATCATTGTGAAGCTATATTAGAAACAAAGAATACTAGATTTGTTGAAGAAAAATTAAAAGACTATTTAGAAAGAAATAATCATACAATATATTTGGAAACAGATGGTAACACAATTAAGGTAATAGCTAAAGGTATATCTGCTCATGGAAGTACACCAGAAAAGGGAGAAAATGCTATCTCCTATTTAATGAACTTCCTAGGATACTTACTTACTGAAGAATGTGATATATGTGATTTTATAAAAGTTTATAATGAGAGAATAGCTTTTAAACATTATGGTGAAGGTATTGGTTGTGGTTTTTCAGATGATGTGTCGGGAAAACTCAATTTTAACCCTGGAGTTATTAAAGTAGATGAGGAAGGTATTAAACTTATAATAAACGTAAGATATCCTATTAAGAGCAGTGCTAAAGAAGTATATGATGGTATAAGGTCAAATTTAGAAGGAACAAATATTGAGTTAATTGAAGGTGAAGGAGATATGAAACCTTTATATGTTCCTAAAAATAACTTCTTAGTTGAAAAGTTAATGCTAGTATATAGAGAACAAACAGGAGATTTAGAAAGTGAACCAATTACTATAGGTGGAGGTACTTATGCAAGGGCTATGGATAATGCAGTAGCTTTTGGACCTAATTTCCCAGGGCAAGTAGAAGTAGCTCATCAAAAAGATGAATATATATCTATAGAGCATTTAATGAAGATTGCCAAAATATATGCTCATGCTCTATATGAATTAGCAAAGTAGTAAAATTTTAATACAAATATAAAAATAAATTGACAAAATAATGTATTTAACATATAATGATTTAGGAAACTAAATATAGCGAAATTAAAGTAGAAGTGTCCGCTTCTCACCTTATAGCTTAGGCTCATAAGGTAAGTGAGTTTATAAGGTCTTAAAGGATAAGACTTTGTATTTTGTGTGAATTAAAGCGGGTATTTTTACCCGCTTTTTAATATTTTAGTTAATAATTAGGAGGTGCTGTAAGATTAAAGAACTTCAAATTAATGAAGAGATTAGAGAAAGGGAAGTACGACTTATTGATGTTGATGGCAGTCAATTAGGAGTAGTACCTACAAAAAAAGCATTAGAAATTGCTGAAGAGAAAAGATTAGACTTAGTAAATGTAGCCCCAAATGCTAAACCGCCAGTATGTAGAATAATGGATTATGGTAAATACAAATATGAGCTGGCTAAAAAAGAAAAAGAAGCAAGAAAGAATCAAAAAGTAATTAATATTAAAGAAATTAGACTTACACCTAATATTGAAACCCATGACTTAAATGTAAAAGCAAAAAGAGCAATGGATTTCCTAAAAGATGGTGACAAAGTTAAAGTAAGTGTAAGGTTTAGAGGAAGAGAAATGGGACATACAGAAATAGGTAAAGAAGTACTAGATGAGTTTGCAAAAATAACTGCTGATTATGGAGTTATAGATAAAGCGCCTAAACTAGAAGGCAAAAGTATGGTAATGTATTTAGGACCAAAAACCGAGTAAGCGAAGGAGGTAAATAACATGGCAAAGATGAAGACTCATAGAGGAGCTGCAAAAAGATTTAAAAGAACTGGATCAGGTAAATTAAAGAGATATAAAGCTTACAAAAGTCATAAAACTGGAAAGAAATCTCCAAAGAGAGTTAGAAATTTAAGACAAGGAACTTTAGTAAGCAAAGGCGATCAAAGAAGAATAGATTCACTATTACCATAACATATAAAATCACAATTTAGGATACGAGGAGGTACTATAAATGGCAAGAGTAAAAAGAGGAGTAAATGCCAAAAAGAGACATAAAAAAGTGTTAAAACAAGCTAAAGGATACTTTGGTGCGAAGAGCAAATTATATAGACCAGCTAACCAAGCTGTTATGAAATCATTAAACTATGCTTATATAGGACGTAAACAAAGAAAAAGAGATTTCAGAAAGTTATGGATTACAAGAATTAATGCTGCAGCAAGATTAAATGGAATGAGCTATAGTACATTTATTAATGGACTTAAAAAAGCTAATATTGAAGTAAATAGAAAAATGTTATCAGAAATGGCAATACATGATCCAGAAGGTTTCACAAAATTAGTTGAAATTGCAAAAGGTAATTAACGTAAAAGTTCCGGCTACGGAGCTTTTCTTTTTTCATTTTTTTAGTAAATAATAGACGGTTATCTAATGATAACTTTGGTTATATATATATCTGGGAGGTTTTATTATGGGTACATTAATAAACAGATTAAAAAAATTAGAATTAAATCCTCCGAGAGTATTGGCTCTGGGTTTTGGTAGTTTAATATTGATTGGTGCTTTTCTTTTAAACTTACCTATAGCTGCAAAAAACGGAGAAAGTATCGGTTTTATTAATGCTTTATTTACTTCTGCATCTTCCGTATGTGTTACTGGACTAGTTGTTGTAAATACTGCACAATACTGGTCTTTGTTTGGACAAATAGTGATTATCTGCCTTATTCAAATGGGTGGATTAGGATTTATGACTATGGCTACTATAGTTGCTTTAATCTTGGGTAAAAAAATTACATTAAAGGAAAGATTGATAATAAAAGAACAGTTAAACCAAGAAACTATGTCTGGATTAGTTAAGCTAACAAAATATGTTATACTATCGACTTTTGCCATAGAAGGTATAGGAGTTTTATTGCTATCAACTAGATTTATACCTATTTATGGACTAAAAAAGGGCATATGGTTCTCTGTGTTTCATGCTATTTCTGCTTTTTGTAATGCTGGATTTGATATACTGGGCAATAGTATTACTCCTTTTGTAGGAGATTTTATTATAAATATGACCATTGGTATGTTAATAATAGTTGGCGGATTAGGCTTCTATGTTTATATTGATATATCAAAGAATAAAAGGCTTAGAAAACTTCATTTACATTCTAAATTGGTATTATCAATTACTACTGTATTACTAGTTGCAGGTACATTGATTATATTAGTTATAGAATATAACAATCCATCTACTCTTGGAAATTTAACCATAGGAGAGAAGATGCTTGCTTCTTTCTTTCAATCTGTTATTTCTAGAACAGCTGGCTTTAATTCAGTAGACATTGGTGGTCTTTATGATACTACAGCTTTTGTTATGATAATATTAATGTTTATTGGAGGTTCTCCGGGGTCAACAGCAGGAGGAATAAAGACAACTACTTTTGGTACTATTGTTCTTACTACTATTGGTGTCATAAAAGGCAACAAAGATGTGGTAGCCTATAAAAAAAGAATAAGTAATGATATAATTAATAGATCTTTAGCCATTGCTACTATAGGCATAACTCTAATAATTATTGTTTCTATAGTGTTAACAATAACAGAAAAGGCAACTTTTTTAGATGTGCTGTTTGAAACCACTTCTGCTTTTGGTACAGTAGGGTTAACTAGAGGAATTACACCGAACTTAACTAATATTGGGAAAATAATTATTACGCTTACCATGTATGCTGGTAGAGTTGGTCCATTAACTATGGTTTTTGCTTTTGCACAAAAACAAAAAGTAAGTCAATATAGATTTTCAGAAGGAAATATTATGGTTGGATAGAAAGGAGTTGTTTTAATTGAAATCATTTGCAGTAATTGGTTGTGGTAGATTTGGGTCAAGTATAGCTAGAACATTATATAATTTAGGCAATGAAGTAATGGCAATTGATATTAGTGAAGAAAGAGTTCAAGAGATATCAGAAGAAGTAACTCATGCAGTTCAAGCTGATATAATGGATGAAAGCGTGTTGAAAGATTTAGGTTTGAGGAATTTTGATGTAGTTATTGTTAGTATTGGCTCAGACATAGAAGCTTCTATAATGGCAACTTTAATTGCTAAAGAGTTAGGGGTTAAGAGAGTTATTGCTAAGGCTCTATCTGATCTTCATGGAAAGGTTTTATATAAGATTGGAGCAGATAAAGTAATATTTCCTGAAAGGGATATGGGAATTAGAGTAGCTCATAATTTAGTATCTACTAATATATTAGATTTTATAGAGCTTTCTCCAGACTATAGTATCTTAGAAATCACAGCTATTGAAGAATGGGAGAATAAATCTTTGGAGCAACTGCGATTACCTACAAAATATGGAATCAATGTTATGGCAATTAAAAGAGAAAATACCATAAACGTATCACCTAACGGGGAATTCATTATTTCAAAGGGAGACATTTTAGTAGTAATAGGTAGTACTTTAGACATTAAGAAAATCGAGCAAAAAGCTGGTGAATAAAATGATAGAAATCACCAGCTCTAGAAATCCCTTAATCAAAGAAATAAAATCTTTATATAGAAAGAAAGAACGATGGAATAGTAAAACTTTTATTATAGAAGGGATTAAAATTATAGAAGAAGCCATAGAAAATAATTATCCTCTGAAAAATATTATTGTTTCTGATCAATTATTAGATAATGCAGAAGGGCAACAAATTTTTAAAAGAATTAAAGATGATGAAAACCTAGTTAAAGTTTCAGAATCTATATTTAAAGAAATATCCGATACAGAAAATCCTCAAGGAATATTAGGGGTAGCTAGGTTTGGACTAAGAGATATAGATGAAATAGAAAATTATGATAACCCTTTTTTACTATTATTAGATCAAGTTCAAGACCCAGGAAATATGGGAACGATTATTAGGACAGGTGATGCTTTCAATATTGATGGGATAATAATAACGGAAGGTTGTGTAGATCCATATAATCCAAAAGTAGTTCGTTCTACTATGGGATCAATATTTAGAGTACCTTTATATAAAGTTTCTAATGGGATAAATGCTTTGCATAGTATTAAAGAAAGAGGAATAAGAGGATATTCTACTTCACTAGAGGGAAGTATTCCTATTTATAATGTGGATTTTAAAGAAGGATTTGTATTGATTATTGGTAATGAGTCAAAAGGGGTAGATAAACGATTATCTACTGGAGCTGATACTTTAATAAAGATACCTATGCCAGGAAAAGCAGAGTCTCTAAATGCAGCTGTTGCTTCTTCTATAATTATGTATGAAGCTATGAAGCAACGAATCAATATTTCTTGAGTTTTGAAGTCCGAGGTGCTATAATTGAATAAATAGTTTAGAAATTCTGACCTTTATTCTCTGGAATAGGTCTTGTTTTTTATATGTACAATATGAAGACTATAGGAAAGGAGTCTTATAATGAGGGAAATATTAACTGAAATTAAAGAAAAAGCCTTATCTAATATTAAAGAAGTAATGAATTTAGATGAGTTAGAACAAATGAGAATAAAGTTTTTAGGTAAAAAAGGAGAATTGACCTTAGTATTAAGAGATATGGGAAAACTTTCTCCTGAAGAAAGACCTATTGTTGGACAAATGGCTAATGAAATCAGAAATGAAATCGAAATAGAAATTTCTACAATTAGAGATATGTTCAGAAATGAGATTAAAAAAGCTAAGATGGAAAAAGAAAAGATAGATATAACTGTATCCACTAACAAGAAAAGTCTAGGACATAGGCATCCATTACTCTCCACAATTGAAGAATTAGAAGATTTGTTTATAAGTATGGGATTTAGTGTTGTTAATGGACCAGAAATTGAAACAGTTGAAAATAATTTTAATGCGTTAAATTCTCCAGAAAATCACCCATCTAGGGATCTATCAGATACCTTTTATATAACAGAAGATATTTTACTTAGAACTCAGACTTCTCCAGTACAAATAAGAGCAATGAAAGAAATGGGAGCACCTTTAAGAATTGTTTCTGCTGGTAGAACTTTTAGATTTGATGATGTAGATGATACTCACTCTCCTATGTTTCATCAATTAGAAGGTTTAGTTGTTGATGAAAATATAACAATGGCTAACTTAATTCACACCATAGATATATTTATTAAAGAATTATTTGGTAAAGATATGGAAACAAGATTTAGACCTCATCATTTTCCTTTTACAGAACCAAGTGGGGAAGTAGATGTGACTTGTTTTAAATGTATGGGAAAAGGGTGTGATGCTTGTAATGGAACTGGTTGGAGTATGGAATTATTAGGCTGTGGTATGGTACACCCTAAAGTTTTAGAAAACTGTGGAATTGATCCTGAAAAATATAGTGGCTTTGCTTTCGGTATGGGTATTGATAGAATTACTATGGTTAAATATGGTATTAATGATATTCGTTTATTATTTGAAAATGATAATAGATTTTTAAAACAATTTTAGATAGGGATAAGGAGGAGTAAGATGCTATTACCTATAAAATGGTTAAAGGATTATGTTGATTTAAATGAGGAGCCTAAAGTTTTAGCTGATGGACTTACACTATCTGGATCCCATGTTGAGTCTATAATTTCCTTAAATAAAGGGATAGAGAAAGTAATAGTGGGAAAAATTCTTAAAATAGAAAAACATCCAGATGCAGATAAACTTTTGATATGTAATGTTGATATTGGAGAAAAGCAGCTACAAATAGTAACTGGAGCTACTAATTTAAAGATAAATGACTACATACCTGTAGCTATAGTTGGAGCTAAACTACCCAATGATATATCTATAGACAAAACCAACTTTAGGGGAGTAGATTCTTATGGTATGTTATGTTCTTTAAAAGAGTTGGGATATAGTGATAGTGTAATTCCTAAGGAAATGAGAGATGGAATATTTATTTTAGATAAAGAGTATCCTTTAGGAACGGATATAGCTCAGGTTCTTCAACTTAATGATGAAGTAATTGAATTTGAAATTACCCCAAATAGGCCTGATTGTTTGAGTGTAATTGGTATGGCTAGGGAAACTGCTGCGACATTTAATAAGGAATTGAAAGAACCAGAAATTAAAATTGAAAAAGAAGTAGAAGACATCTCAAATTATATAGATTCTGTAGAAGTAAAAAGTTCTTTATGTAATAGATACTATACTAGAGTGGTAAAAGATGTAGAGATAAAGGAATCACCATTATGGCTTCAAATAAGATTGATGGAAGCTGGAGTTAGGCCTATAAACAATATAGTAGATATCACAAACTTTGTAATGTTAGAATATGGTGAACCTTTACATGCTTTTGATTTAGATAAGATTAATGGTAGAAAAGTTATAATAAGGGAAGCTGATAATGAAGAAAAGATTATCACCATTGATGAGATTAAAAGAAATCTTGATTCTTCTAACTTAATAATTGCTGATGAAAAAAGTCCTATTGCTATTGCAGGAGTAATGGGAGGTTTTGATACAGAAGTTACTAGAGAAACAAAAATTGTGCTTCTTGAAGGAGCAAATTTTAATGGGAAGAGCGTAAGACTTACTTCAAAGAAATTTGGCTTAAGAACGGAAGCATCTACAAGATTTGAAAAAGGAATAGATCCTAATCTATGCAAAACAGCTGTTGATAGAGTGTGTCAATTAATCGAGTTAATTGATGCTGGTACAATTGTTAAAGGAAATATAGATGTATATAAAGATGTTAAAGAAGAAAAAGAGATAGTTTTAAGACCGAATAAAGTAAATAGTCTATTAGGTATTGAATTATCAATAGAAGATATGATTAAATATTTAGAAGGATTAGGATTAAAGTCTAAACTTAAAGACGAAGTTATTAATGTAACCATCCCGACTTTTAGATTAGATTTAGAAAGAGAAGTAGACTTGATTGAAGAAATTGGGAGACTTTATGGATTCCATAATATTCCTAGTAAGCCTTTAGTAGGAGTATTGACTAGAGGTGAAAAACCTTATGGTAGAATAATAGAAGATAAGGCTAAATTTATTCTACAGGGACTAGGATTAAATGAAGTGATGACCTATTCCTTTATAAGTCCTAAAGTATATGATAAGATTAAGGTTTCAGACAATAGTCCTCTAAAAAAATATATTAAGCTTATAAACCCTCTTGGAGAAGATTATAGTGTTATGAGAACTACATTAATACCAAATATGCTTGATTTACTAAGCAGGAACTATAATCGTGGTGTAGAAATTTGCCATGTATATGAAATCGGAAATATATTTGTACCTAAAGAATTGCCTGTAAAGGAATTACCTGAAGAGAAAAAGATTTTATCTCTTGGAATGTATGGCAAAGTAGATTTTTATGATCTTAAAGAAGTAGTAGATAAGGTATTTGAGAGATTGGGTATTAAAGATGTTGAATATATAAGAGAAGAGGATAATCCAACTTTTCATCCAGGTAGAACGGCTAGACTTGTTATAGGAGATGACGTCATAGGTATTATTGGAGAAATCCATATGGATGTAACTGAAAATTATGATATAAAAGAAAGAGTCTATATAGGGCAACTGGATTTTAATAAAATCGTTGATTTGACTAACTTAAATTTTAAATATAAGCCTTTGCCAAAGTATCCTTCTATGTTAAGGGATATAGCTGTTGTAATTGAGAAAGACATATTAGCAGGAGAGATGGAAAAAGTAATTTGGAATAATGGTAAAGGATTAATTGAAAATATAGAACTATTCGATATTTATACTGGAGATCAAATTCCAGAAGGCATGAAAAGTGTTGCTTATTCCATAACTTATAGATCTCATGAAAGAACATTAAAGGATGAAGAAGTTAATGAAATTCAACAATCAATTATTAAAGATTTAGAGGATAAGTTTAAAGCAAAACTTAGAAGTTAAAAGTAAGGAGTAGATTTTTCTACTCCTTTTTTGAAAATTAAGAAGGAAAAATCATATTTAGATAGAATATTAACACTAATATATAACAAAGATTTCTAGAGGAGTTTTTTTAAGCTAGTAAATACTTTGTTGATATGTACTTAAGATTAAAATTATATTAAAAGAACTTATAATTTATTGTGTATTATAAAATATGAGGGAGATGGTAAGTTATGACAGAGAAAAAAAAGATTAATGTAATGATTGATGGTCGTAACTTTACAGTTGTTGGAAGTGAAACTGAAGAGTATATACGCAACTTAGCTTATTATGTTGATGAAAAAATAAAGAACCTAACTAATAAGAATGACAAGCTATGTCAAAATATGGCGGCTATTTTGGCAGCATTGAATATTGCAGATGAACTTTATAAAACAAAGTCAGAACTTAATCAGCTAGAAAATCAATCTAAAGATCCTATGGAAAAGTATAGTAGTATATCTAGTGAGTTACAAGACTCAAAAAATAAGGTTGAAGAACTGGAGAAGATCTGTAGTCAGTATAAAGATGAACTGCTTACGTCAAAATTAAAGAATGAAGACTTGACAAAAGAAGTTGACAAGTATCAGCAAGCTATGGAACTAAAAGAAAAAGAGTTAATAGATAGTCAAGGAATGATAAAAAAATTACAGGATAAGATATTTGATAATCAGATAGAATTAATTGAAACAAAAAAAGAATTAGAAGAAATAATTAAACTATTAGATAAGGAAAAGAATATTTTTGTTAAGGAGGAAGTTTAACAACTGTGAATAAAAAAGTGGAGTTATTAGCTCCCGTAGGAAGCATAGAATCCCTTTATGCAGCCGTACAAAATGGGGCAAATGCAGTTTATCTAGGAGGGAAACTTTTTAATGCTAGGCAGTATGCTTCTAACTTCGGATTTGAAGAATTGAAAGAAGCAGTAGAATATGCCCATTTACGAGGAGTTAAAGTTTATGTTACAGCTAATATTTTAGTAGATAACAGTGAAATGGAAGAAGCAATAGACTATATTAAATTTTTATATGAAACAGATGTGGATGCAATAATAATACAAGATCTAGGATTAGCCTATTTAATTAGAGAAATTTTACCTAGTTTTAGTTTACATGGTAGTACTCAGATGACTATAAATAATTTATCAGGAGCTGTATTTCTTCAAAAGATAGGTTTTGAAAGAGTAGTTTTAGCAAGAGAAACTCCTATTGAAGAAATTAAATATATTCACGAAAATAATCCCATTGAATTAGAAGGTTTTATACATGGAGCTCTTTGTGTTTGTTATTCTGGACAGTGTTTAATGAGTAGTTTAATAGGAGGAAGAAGTGGTAATAGGGGAAAATGTGCTCAACCATGTAGGATGACCTATACCATAGTAAATCAAGAAGGGAAAGTTATTTCTAAAGAATGGGATAAAAAACATATTCTAAGTCCAAAAGATTTAAATACTTTAGATGATTTAGAGCAGATAGTAAATGCTGGGATAGTATCATTAAAAATAGAAGGAAGAATGAAAAGATCTGAATATGTTGCTACAGTAGTAAATAATTATAGAAAAGCTTTAGATAGTGGATCTAAAACTTTAACTTTAGAGAATAAACAGGATGTAGCTCAAATTTTTAATAGAGGATTTACAAAAGGTTTGATGTTTAGAGAATTTGGTAGGGATTTTATTTCTTATGATAGACCTGATAATAGAGGAATTTTAATAGGAAAAGTTACTAAAGTTGATAAGTATAAGACATATGTATTATTGAAAGACAATGTGGAAGCTGGAGATGGATTAGAATTTGAGACATTTAGTGGAGAATACAAGGGGATTACTGTACCTTTTGACGGTAAGAAAGGTTCTACACTTAAATTAGATAAGATAGGAAATGTTTTAAAAGATTCTTTAGTGTACAAAACATCTAGTATAAGCTTATTAAAGAAAGCTAAATCCTCTTATGAAGAAAATAAAATTAGGAATCCTATTGATATGGAAGTTACCTTAAACATTTCTGAAAATCCAGAGTTAATAGTGGTAGATAGAGGAAAAATAGTTATAAAATCATCTGATATTAAAGTAGAAAAAGGAGAGAATATTACACTAACAGAAGAAAAAATAGTTGAACAGTTATCAAAATTATCAGATACACCTTACTATTTAAACAATATAAATATTAATTTAGAAGAGGGAGCTTTTTTACCTATAAGGGTTTTAAACCACCTTAGACGAGAAGCAGTAGAAGATTTAAATAACCTAAATAAGAATTTTAATCATAGAAAACCTATAGATGAAGATCAATATGAAAGAATAAAGGAGAAATTTTTTATATTTGATAATAAAAATAAAGCACCTGAAAGAAAAATTAGTATTAAGGTAAATAGCTTGAATCAGTTTAATCAATTGAATTTAGATAAACTTGATAGGATATATTTAGGATTCTATGAAGGATTAAATGAAGTAGTAGATAGACTGAAAAATAGGGAAAAAGAAGTATATATTTGGACAGATAAAATACTATATCAGAAAGATTTAGATAGATTGGAAAAAATCATTAAGCCATTAGAAAATATTATTGACGGAGTTTCTGTATCAAATATAGGAACTTTACAATATATTAGAGAAAGATTTAACTTTAAAATTCATGGAGATATAGGATTAAACATATTTAATAGCTTTACAATAGATTTTCTTAAAGAAATAGGTTTAGTAAGCATGACTTTATCACCAGAGTTAAACATAAATCAAATCAAGAAAATAAGTCAGAGAACTGCAACATCTTTAGAATCCATAGTTTATGGTTATTTACCTCTTATGGTCACTAAGCATTGTCCTATGGCATTAATTAAAGGGTGCAAAGATAATAGAGGTTGTAAAAGTTGTAATTTTTCAAAGGGATATGGATTAAAAGATAGAAAAGGGTTTGTTTTTTATATGGATAGAAAGGAAGGCTTTTCTACAATATATAATTCAGTTCCTATAGTAGTTTTGGATAGTTTAAAGCAAATATACGACAATGGAGTAGATATGACAAGATTAGATTTTACTTTCGAAACTAAGAATATAGCTATGATTCAAAGAATGTATTATGATTATGGAAAAAATCAAATAGGGGATAAGGAAGTAGCGGAATTTTTAGATAAGTATAAGGAAGAAAACAACATAACTAAAGGTCATTATTTTAGAGGAGTTATGTAGTGAGGTGATTTTAATGAATGAAAAAACGTTTAAGGCATTAGAATATAATAAAATTGTTGAAAAATTAGTAGAAAAAGCAGAATCTCAACTAGGCAAGACTAGAGCAAAAAATATAAAGCCTTTAACTAATAAGGACGAAATAGAATATCTTCAAAAAGAAACAGAAGAAGCACTGTCTCTAATAATGAAAAGAGGAAATCCACCCCTATATGGAATTCATAATATTTCTTATGAACTAAAAAGGGTAGAGATAGGGGGGTCTTTAAGTCCTGGGAGCTTATTAAAAGTATCAGATTCTTTAAGGGTTTCTAGAAGCTTAAAAAACTACATTAAAGAAACTAAGGAAGATAAAGTATCTGATCACCCAATTATTGAAAAACTAGTTGAAGACTTAAGGGCTTTGAAACATATTGAAGATTCAATAAATAATGCCATTATTAATGATAATGAAATATCTGATAATGCCAGTCCAACATTACGAAATATTAGAAGACAGATTATTAGTAAAAATGATTCTATTAGAGATAAATTAAATGCCATAATAAGTTCACAGAATTATAAAAAATATTTACAAGACAGTATTGTAACTATGAGAGAAGGAAGATATGTAGTGCCTGTTAAACAAGAAAATAGAGGAAGTATACCAGGTTTAGTACATGATCAATCTTCTAGCGGAGCTACACTGTTTATTGAACCTATGGCTGTAGTAGAATTAAATAATGAATTACGTGAGTTAGAAATAAAAGAAAGAGAAGAGATTGAACGTATTCTTCAAGAACTATCTAATATGGTCGCAGAAGAGTTAGAAAGCATAGAAAATAATCAAAAAATTCTTCAACAACTAGACTTTATTTTTGCAAAAGGCAAATTGGCTTTAGAAATGAATGGCACTAAACCCATACTTAATGAAAAAGGATATATTAATATTAAAAAAGGACGTCACCCTTTGCTTAATGTGAAAAAAGTTGTACCTATAGATGTATATATGGGGGATGAATTTAACTCTTTGATTATTACTGGACCAAATACAGGAGGAAAAACAGTTACTTTAAAAACTGTAGGATTATTAACTCTAATGGCTCAATCTGGAATTCATATTCCTGCTGATTATAATTCTCAAATAGCAGTGTTTAATCAGATATTTGCAGATATTGGAGATGAACAAAGTATAGAACAAAGTTTAAGCACTTTTTCATCTCATATGACCAATATTGTTGATATATTAAATAGTGTAGAATATAACAGCTTAATACTGTTTGATGAATTAGGTGCTGGTACAGATCCTACAGAAGGAGCAGCATTAGCTATGTCTATTTTAGATCATCTATTAAGGCTTAATGTGAGAACTATAGCCACAACTCATTATAGTCAGCTAAAAATTTATGCATTAACTACAGAGAAAGTAAGAAATGCTTCTGTAGAATTTGATATAGAAACATTAAGTCCGACTTATAGGTTATTAATAGGAGTTCCAGGAAAATCAAATGCTTTTGAAATATCTAAAAGACTTGGATTGCAGGATTATATTATAGATTATGCCAGAGACCTTATATCTAAAGAAAATGTAGAATTCGAAGATGTACTTCAAGCAATAGAAAAAGACAGAAGGGTAATTGAAGAAAATAAATTTGAAGCAGAAAAATTAAAATTAGAAATTGAAAAGTTAAAAGAAAGTTTAAGTTTTGAAAAAGATAAAACTAAGGATATGAGGGAGAAGATTCTTCAAAAGGCAAAAGAAGAAGCGAGAAATATATTAAGAGAAGCAAAAGAAGAAGCAGATAGCATTGTAGGAGAGCTGAGAGATATATCTAGTGATATAGAGAAGGATAGAAATAGAAGAATTCAAGAAAACCAAGAAAGATTAAAAACAAAATTGAATCAAGTAGAAAGCTCCCTATCAGAAAATCTTTTAAATATAAAATCTAAAGAACCGCCAAAAAATTTAATGGTAGGAGAGAGTGTTGAAGTATTATCTTTAAATCAAAAGGGAAGCGTGTTATCGTTACCGGATGAAAATGGAAATGTAAATGTTCAAGTAGGTATTATGAAAGTCAATGTTCATATATCAACTTTAATTAGAGCAGAATCTGAGGAAACCAATAAAACTCAGGTAAGTACAAAAAATATTATTAAGACCAAAACTAAGTCCATAAAAAATGAAGTGGATTTAAGAGGAAAGACTTTAGATGAAGCTTTATTAGATTTAGATAAATACTTGGATGATACCTACATTGCAGGCTTAAAAGAAATATATATAATCCATGGTAAAGGTACAGGTGTTTTAAGAGATGGTATAAAATCATATATTAAAGGGCATAAACATGTTAAAGCCTTTAGAACCGGTAAATATGGTGAAGGTGGAGACGGTGTGACTGTAGTAGAGATTAAGTAAGACTTAGCTTATAGGAGTATTAGAATTTTTTATAAGTAAAATTAATTAATCATTGAATTTTTTCACAACATATTGTATATTATACAGTAATAATAAATAAGTAAATCCAGGGATAAGGAGAGTAAAGCATATACTATGTTATAGCGAGCTGGAAATGGTGAAAGCCAGTACAGAAGATATGTTTGAATAGAACCTTTGAGGATATATCTGAAATTAAGTAGGATACTACGCTAGTAGCGTTAAAAACTTTGAGTGGGCATTTTGCCAACAAGAGTGGTAACACGGGAAAACTCTCGTCTCTTAATTGAGATGAGAGTTTTTATTTATAACTAAGGAGGTTTATCAATGTTAGACTTTAAAGAAATAGTAGTAAAATTAATTAGTAAAGAAGTTGAAACTTTAAGTGAAGAAGAAATAATTTCCTTAATCGAGATACCGCCCTCTTATGATATGGGGGATTATGCGTTTCCTTGCTTTAGGCTAGCTAAAGCTTTTAGAAAAGCACCTAATCTTATAGCTGAAGAATTGGCAAGTAGATTTGGGGATAATGTAAACTTTGAAAAGATTGAAAATGCAGGACCATATGTAAATTTTTTTATAAATAGAAATAAGCTTGTAGAAACTGTTTTAAAAGAAATAAAAGAAAAAAGCAGTGGCTATGGTTCATCTAATTTAGGAGAGGGAAAAACTGTTATTGTTGAATATTCATCTCCAAATATAGCAAAGCCGTTTCATATAGGTCATATTAGAACTACTGTAATAGGAAATTCAATATTTAAAATATACAAATTTTTAGGATTTAATACTATAGCTATAAACCACTTAGGAGACTATGGTACTCAATTTGGTATGCTTATAGCTGCATATAAAAAGTGGGGAGATAGAAAGGTAATAGAAGCCGATCCAATAAATGAGTTATTAAAACTATATGTTAAGTTTAATGCAGAAGCTGATTTAAATGAAAGCTTGAGAGATGAAGCAAGATATTGGTTTAAAGAGCTAGAAGATAAAAATGAAGAAGCCTTAGAATTATGGCAGTGGATAAGAGATATCAGCTTGAAAGAGTTTAATAAAGTATACGATATGCTAAATATTAAGTTTGATTCCTATGCTGGAGAAAGTTTTTATTCAGATAAGATGGAAAAGGTAATAAAAGAAATGGAGTTAAAGGGAATTTTGAAAGAATCAAAAGGAGCTTTTATTGTAGATTTAGAGCCTTATGGAATGCCACCAGCTTTAATAAAGAAAAGTGATGGTTCAACTCTTTACACTACAAGAGATATAGCTGCTGCTTTTTATAGAAAAGAAACCTATGATTTTTATAAGAATATATATGTAGTTGCTTCCCAACAAAACCTTCATTTTAAACAATGGATGAAAGTAATTGAATTAATGGGATATGAATGGGCTAACGATTGTATTCATATACCTTTTGGAATGGTTAGCTTAGAAGATGGAACTTTATCTACAAGAAAAGGAAGAGTTGTTTTTCTAGAAGATGTATTAAATACAGCCATAAAAAATACCTTAAATATTATTGAAGAAAGAAATCCAAATTTAAAAAATAAAGAAGAGGTTGCAAAACAAGTAGGAATAGGAGCTGTAATTTTCCAAGAATTATTTAATCAGAGAATTAAAGATTATGTATTTTCTTGGGATAGAACCTTAAGTTTTGAAGGTGAAACAGGACCTTATGTTCAATATACTCATGCTAGAGCCACTAGCTTACTTGAAAAAGGAGAATTTAACTTAGAAGATGACATTGATTATAGTTTATTAAAGACGGAAGAAGAAGTAAATGTTGCTAGACTGTTATATGATTTTCCAAATGTAATTATTAATGCTATGGAAAAAAATGAGCCTTATTTTATTACTAGACATATAATTGAAATAGCAAAGACTTTTAATAAATTCTATAATACTTGTCCAATAATATCAGAAGAAGAAAACCTTAAAAAGGCTAGACTTATGTTATCCTATGCAACAAAAACAGTAATAAAAATAGGATTAGGGCTATTAGGAATGGAAGCACCA
The DNA here is from genome assembly GCF_018917865.1 of Tissierella simiarum. Classification (GTDB taxonomy): domain Bacteria; phylum Bacillota; class Clostridia; order Tissierellales; family Tissierellaceae; genus Tissierella_C; species Tissierella_C simiarum. The sequence continues at coordinate 6,649 of NZ_JAHLPM010000029.1, read as the reverse complement.
GATAAAATGTAGGAGAAAAATATGGAGAATTTAAATATGGAAAGACTGTTGTTGAGCCTATTTGAAGAAGATATAAATACTAATCAACAGCACAACTATATATCGCAATTAACAGTAATTTTGATAAAATCTTTAATTCCTATGATGGATAAAGTAGGAGTTACAGTAGATTATACTAGATTTCAAGAAGAATTAAAGTTATGGAAATACTATAGAAATGGGGAAAATAAATCTTTAATAAATACTATTAATGGTATAGATCCTAGTATTTATTGGCTAGAAGATGATGATACAATATATGCTAGGATTATACCTATCCTAATAGCTAATGAAGACTATGAAATTATAGAAGAAGAAATTATTAAAAATGTTCTATTTACTACAGGAAATATTAAAACCTTATTGGAAACTATAACAATTGGAAATCTAATATATTTACTTATAAATAAGGAAGACTATATAGTAGATAATATAAAAGAAAGAATAATAGGGTTTTCTCAATTAGACTATTTGGATAAGTATGAAGAATATTATAAAATACCCATAAAAGATTACTATGGAAACTTTAAAGTAGACTTTGAAAAAGAAAAAATTTTACTACTAAATCTTCTTAACGGAATAGCTTTAAGTAAATATTTTTATTTAGAAGATTGTTTAAATGTGTTTCAAGGTAACAGTGGAAATACACTAATAGGAAGATCTCTATATAAATATATAAATAATATAAGTATGAATAGTAATTTACCTAATTTTTATAAAAATATTAGCAATTATTTGATTAAGCTTAGAAAAAGCAGGATAGATCCCAATACTTTAAAAATAAAAGAATATATACTACCAGATGTATTTCAATTTAAAGAAGGGGATGAATTTTATCATTCTTTGCTGAATGGATCTAAAGTAGTGAAAAAACAAGTTAAAGCAGATCATATAACTTCTTTAATCCAGTCGAAATCAGGATTATATTTATTTAAAAAATAGATTGTTTTTAAAAATCATAAGAAACCTATATTTTCCTATATAAAAAATATGCCTCAGTGGTTTTCAACAAAGGCTCCTTTGATTTAAAATACTTTCATAGAAGCCTTTGTTCGAAAAAGAGGCTTATTTTTTTAGATACTCTAAAAATTCTTTCTCGTTACTTTCAGCAAGAGCGCTCAATTCTTTTAATATACTGTTTTTCAAACCTATAAAATCATTTATTTTAGTATTGTTACCCGTATATTCAAGGGCTTCAATAATTAACAACATATCATCTTTGGACATTTCCTGAATAGAAATTTTATCAAATTCTCGCATGGATAGACCCCTTTCATATTTTATTCTATTATATATTCTATATCTTTTCTTAAAAACCTTCAATACTACAAAAAAATACAAAATTATTGTCTTGATATAAAGATTATAAATACTATAAGTTAAATAAAAGAATATGTTATAATAAGTGTAGTTCAAGAAAAAAAGGAAGGTTTTACGATGAAAACTATATTAACTACATTAAATTCTAAATTTATTCACTCATGTTTATCTATAAGATATTTACAGACTTATGTTAAAGATTTAGTCGATGTCGAGATAAAGGAATTTACCATAAATCAAAACAAGGATTTTATTGCAGCCGAAATATATAAAGAGAAGCCAGAGGTCATAGGTTTCTCTACCTATATTTGGAATCTAAAAGAAACTTTTGAAATATGTGAAATTCTTAAACTGGTAAATCCTAAATTAAAAATAATATTAGGTGGACCAGAAGTATCTTATGATAGTGAACAGATACTTGAAGAGAATCCTTTTATAGATTTTATTATCTACGGGGAAGGAGAAGATACTTTTAAAGAATTAATGGAGAAATTAATAAGTAATGAGACAAATTATTCTAGTATCAATGGAATGGTATTTAGAGGAGAAAATAAAATAATTAAGACTCCTCCAAGGCCATTAATTAAAAACTTAGATATTATTCCTTCACCTTATAAGGACATAGGAAAGGAATTTGAAAATAAGATTGTGTATTATGAAAGTTCAAGAGGATGTCCTTTTAATTGTGAATTTTGTCTATCTTCTACTATAAAAGGAGTTAGATTTTTTAGTTTAGAGAGAGTGAAGGAAGATTTAGATAGCCTTATAGAAGGAAAAGTGAGGCAAGTAAAATTTGTAGATAGAACTTTTAATGCTAATAAAAAGTATGCAATGGAAATAATGGAATTCATTATGGAAAAGAATCCATTAAATATTAACTTTCATTTTGAAGTGACTGCTCACTTATTAGATGACGAAATGCTTAACTTTTTAAGTGGAGTAAAGGAAGGCCTCTTTCAATTTGAAGTTGGAGTACAGTCAACTAATTTAGACACTATAGAAGCTATAGGTAGAATAACAGATTTTAAAAAGTTAAAGACTGTAACAGAGGAGGTGAAGTCATTTAAAAATATCCATCAACATTTAGATTTAATAGCTGGATTACCATATGAAGGATATAATTCCTTTAGAAATTCTTTCAATGATGTATATGATATTAAGCCAGAAAAGATTCAGCTAGGATTTTTAAAGTTATTAAAGGGCTCAGGCTTGAGAAAGAATCAAGATAAATATGGATATAAATACTTAAATGTACCTCCATATGAAGTGTTGGAAAGTAAATATATAAGCTATGAAGAAATAACTAGATTGAAAGGTATAGAAGATTTAGTTGAAAAGTATTACAATGAAGGTTATTTTGAAAACTCTTTAGAATACCTAATAAAAAATCATTATAAAACACCTTTTGATTTATATGAAGAGTTTTTAATTTATTGGGAAGAAAGAGGATACCATCAGGTATCTCATAGTAGAAATAGGTTATATGAAATTTTGTTAGAATATTATAAAGAAAGAAATTTTGAAGATATCATAATTTTTAGTGAGTTAGTTAAATACGATTATATTATAAATAATAAAAATCCTAATATACCTAATTTTTTCACTAGAGTAGATGAAGATTTAATCCAGAAGAATATCCATGAAATTTTAAAAGATGATAGACTTTTAAAAAATCACCTATATGAATATAAGGAAATACCTACAAAAAAGATAATAAATAAAATTATTGTAGAAGGATTTAAGGTAAATATTTTAAAAATCATAGAAGAAGGATATAATCCAGTAGACGAATATAATTCAACCTATATTTTATTTAATTATCGTGAAGGGGTAATTAATAGATGCATCACTTATAATATAAGTGAAATAGTAAAGGAGATGATTTAAAATTGGAAATAATAAAAGATTTCTTTAATATTAACAAATCTACACTTAAAAAAAGTGTAAACAGTATTACAAGCAATTGGATTATTATTTTTTCAGGTATCATATATACTATACTGAATGTAGCTATATATACAGTTGTTGGTACAATTTTTAGAGGGGTATTATTTATTTTAGCTGGGTTTATTTTAGCCATAGTAAGCAGCAGCTTAATTTCAAACTATTTATATTTACTTTATAATGTAATAAATTATGATAGGATAAAACTTGATGATTTTAAAGAGGGGTTTAAATATTTTCTATGGAAAATATATGGAGTTTTTTTTATAGCTTGGATAGGTAGCTATATACTTTCTGCTCTAGGAGGAATTTTAAGATCTAATTCTCATATGTTAAGTACTTTAATTAGTATATTGATATTATTTTTACTAAATGCTTTACCAGAAACTTTATATTTAAAACATCTTTCGGCTGGAGAGAGCATAATGTATGCACTAGAATTTATGAAAGAAAATTGGATAAATTGGTTAATTCCAAATGTAATATTCTATTTGATTTTGTATGTTCTAACTGGAAATATTCTAACTAACTTATTCACAACTCATTTATCTTTTAATTTTGATTTTTCTATTCAAAATATTTTAAGATATTTACTAGGTCAGATATTATTTTCTTTTATTATGATATATAGGGGGCATCTATTTAAGTTATTAAGTACTAGTACAAGAAGAAAAAGAATGTTCATGAATAAATTCTAAAATTAGTGGGTGATAATATGGATTTAATTAATAAATACTTTAAAAATAAAGCTAACAATATAACTTTTATAGAACTTAGACAAAATTCTTCTATAAAAATAAATGATTATACTATAAAAGAAGATATTCCATTACCTATTATTACAGATACTCTTGTTAAAGAGATTAAATCAGGCAATGTAGAAGAAGAAATAAATATAGGACATTTAATGGAAGGAATTATATATTTAATAGGAGTAGATCCAGAATTCAAATATATAAATGAATATAAGAATATATTAAAAGCTTATGATAAAAATCTTGAAGACTATATATTTTACAAAGGAATAAAATTAATAGAAGAAAAAAAACATGATGAGGGAGCCATATATTTTAGGGCACTGAAGGCTATTAATCCTAATAATGTTAATGCTATATTTAATTATGCCTTGACTTTAGAGGAAATAGCTAAAAAGTATTTTGACTCAAATAAAGAAAAAGAAGGTAATGATTTTTTAATTAAATCTACCAATGAACTAGAATCTATATTGGATATAACAGAAGAATATCCTTTGTCTTATTATAAATTAGGTTATCATTATAAATATTTTGAACAATTTTTAAAATCAAAGCTTATTTGGAAGAAATATCTAAAGCTAGATAAAGATGAATTAAGACTACAGGAGATAAGAGAACAATTAGAACTTATTGATGATGACGTTGAGTTTGAATCAGGATTAACATATTTAACTTATGGAGACTATAAAAAATCATTAGACATATTTCTAAAATTGGCGGCTAAACATAATAATTGGTGGAAAATATTTTATCTTATTGGATTAAGTTACAAAGGATTAGGAGAGTATGATACAGCCATAGATTATTTTTATGAAGCATTAGAATTAAATAATCAGGAATTAGATATATATAATGAATTAGGTATTTGTTTATTTACTATAGGAGATATAAATTCAGCAATTAAATCATTTTCACAAGGTATAGATATAAATTGTGAAGATTATAAACTTTTATTTAATAGGGGTCTTGCTTATATGCAATTAGGTATATTTGAAAAAGCTTTAGAAGATATAGAAATTGCCTATAAATTAAATCCACATGATAATAATATAGAGGATCAAAGAAACAAGATAAAAATATTAATGGAACAATAATATATAATTCAAAGGGGGAATTATTTTGAATATAAATAATCTGGAAGAATTATTAAAGGTAAAAAGGAATACTAAAATGAAATTAGCTGTTGTAGCTTGTCATGATGAAGAAGTATTGGAATCTGTCGTAGAAAGTAGCAAGTTGGGCATAGCAGAACCCATATTAATAGGAGATAAAGAGAAAACTAACGAAATTGCTAAAGAAAAAGCTTTGGATATCAGCTCTTTTCAGATAATTGATGAAAAAGATCTAACATTAGCAGCAGAAATTGGAGTAAAGCTAGTATCCAATGGACAAGCTAACTTTATTATGAAAGGCTTAGTAGATACTTCGATCCTATTAAAAGCTGTTTTAAATAAGGATTGGGGATTAAGGACTGAAAGTTTACTTAGTCATGTTATGGTATATGAGATACCAACTTATTCAAAGCTCTTATATCTTACAGATGGAGGTATGAACCTTAAACCTAATTTAGAGGATAAAATTAAAATAATAAACAATAGTGTTATTGTGGCCAAAGCTCTAGGCAGAAATGTAGTTAAAGTTGCTTGTTTAGCAGCTAAGGAGAAAGTTGATACTAAAATGGAAGCTACAGTAGACGCTTCTAAGATTAAAAATAGATATGAAGAAGGAGAATTTCAAGAAGGCGTTATAGTAGATGGACCAATGGCTTTAGACTTAGCTATTTCTAAAAAGTCTGCAGAAGTAAAAGGATATATAAGTGAAGTTGCTGGAGAGGCTGATATATTATTGGTCCCTAATATTGAAATGGGTAATGGTATAGGAAAGAGTATAACTTACTTTGCAGAAGGTAAATCTGCTGGGATTATAATGGGAGCAAAGGCGCCAATAGTATTGGTATCAAGAGCAGATACACATGAATCTAAGCTTTATTCTATTGCTCTTGGTAGTGCCATTGCAAATTACTTATAATATAATAGTAAAAAGTAGATATTCTCAGTGGAAGCTTGATTTAAAGCGAGTTTTAAGAATGAATTAGTCACTAAAAACATCTCAATAAAGCTTTTTATTATAAATATATGAAAAAATGAAAAAAACAAAGAAAAAAGTAATAATACTAAAAAAAATTGGGATAATAAAAGATATTGACTATTTTAAGGAATTGAAGGTTTCTTAGAAATGTGTTAAGTTATTACTTGTCGTCAACGACAGCACTAAACAAAGACAAGAAAAAAAGTCTAAAAAGTTGTTGACAGATAAGAGAAAAGATGTTAAGATTTATAAAGTCACACCAAGCAAAACAAGCAAAAAACAAGTTTAAAAAAAGGTGTTGACAAGAAGTTAAAAAAATGTTATAGTAATAAAGTCGCCTCGACAAGAGGAGACGAAGAACCTAGAAAACTAAACAGTGTGAAATACTTTGAGTTAGAAATTTATTCAAAGAGAAATAAAAGAGCTAATCAAACTTTTAAATGAGAGTTTGATCCTGGCTCAGGACGAACGCTGGCGGCGTGCCTAACACATGCAAGTCGAGC
>NZ_JAHLPM010000028.1 GCF_018917865.1 Tissierella simiarum | reverse complement strand
ATTTATTTAGCATAATAGACAGAGATTGCGACAGAGACAGAGGTTGTGACGGTATAGGCGATTCATTACTGTTCTTCTTCCTTCTATTAGTAATTTTATTCTGTAGCTGTGGTGGATTCAGTAGATGCTAAACTTTTCACCAATCGGGGCTTGCCCCGATTTTTTCTTTTTTAGTTGTCTTTTTATTTTTTTAGAAAAACTTGCTTTAAACATTGGCAATTTTTTGATAATTTCATACTATATATTAGGATTTAAAAAATCCTCAGCTAGTAACTCTCTCATTTATTAACATGATAAGGATGTACTATTATGGCTGATAAGCAAGGTCGTGGCGGATGTTTTGATGGATTCTTTGGTGGTTGTTTTGATGAATCAATAATATTCATATTCATAATATTGATACTTTTGTTCTGCTTCTGTATCTAACCTTTTTATAAGAATATATTTGTATATCACGACACATTAAAAACCATCTTTTATTACTTTATAGGAGGTGCTCATTATGGCTAACAATGAAGTACGTAACACTCGGTTTGATGGTGGCTGTGACACAGGCAGTTCACTGTTATTTTTCTTTTTATTACTAGTGATTATATTCTGTAACTGTGATTTCTTCTAATTGATCATGATTGAATCGGGGCTTGCCCCGATTCTTTTATACCATCTACGTTTATATTTCTGTTCTTCAGTATCTCTTCTTGATTTAAAACAGCTTTTATATTTAATATACTTTTCACATTTACTATGACAATTAAAACGCCTATTTTGACAGTACAAGCATGGTGAATTCATAGTATTTATAGATATGAAAAATTTATTCTTGCTCGTGAACTTGAGCACGCTCTATTGCATATAGAATTATCTTCAGCTGCTTATAATAATAAGCTAATCGTTAAAGGAAAATTAGAATATCAAGCCGATTATTTTGATCTAAAGCTGCTTGACACTAGGTTAAATGATGTTTACCATTCAGATTTAACTATAGAGCAAATAGCAAAAGATTTATATGTTACAGAAGAAAGTTTGATTTATATCTATAAAGTTCAGATTTAGAATTTGAGTATTTTGTAAACTCTATACAAGGACGCGAGTTCGACGCAATTCGATAATAATTTGCATTTTATAAAATAATTATAAGGGGGAAATTTTATGAAAAAAATAAGAATTGCTTCACTTGGTTTAGCTGTTACTTTATTATTAAGCCCTGCTTCTACATTGGGTCATCCAGGTAAAACAGATTCCAGTGGTGGCCATAAGAATAATAAGAACAAAAGTGGTTTAGGAAACTATCATTATCATTATGGAGGTAATCCTGCCCATTTACATGATAATAGTGTATGTCCTTACAGTGGCAGTAGTAGTGAATCTACTTTTAAATCTAATACTAAATTATCAAGTAAAAGTTCTACTTCAGCTAAAACTAGTGAGATTAAAAAAGCTCAAGAGAAGTTAAATGAATTAGGTTATGATTGTGGTAAAGCTGACGGAAAGACTGGGAAAAACACTAAGGCAGCTATAAAAAATTTCAAGAAGATAATGGTCTTGAAGTTTATGGTATATTAGGAACTAAAACTAAAGAAGCATTAGGGATATAGAAACTATTTTAGAATATCTTTGTTTGTCTAGAAAATTAGACTTGAAAGGAATGACTAAATTATGAAGAAATTTATGAAGAAATTTTTATCTATTTTATTAATTGGTGTACTAACTTTTAGCACTGTTGCTTGTTCAACGCCTAATCCTAAAGGTACTGTAACTGTTTATTTGGATTCTTCAAAGAATGGTAATAATGAAGAATCTTTAAATTACTTAAAATCCGATTCTGATGAATCCCTTAAAGAAGTATTTGCTAATGAAAACGATGCAACTGATGAAGCATTTAAAAAAGCTTATAGTAAATTAGAATATAATATATTAAATTCTGAAGTAGATGGTGATAAAGCAGTATTAGAAACAGAGATTAATTCTCCTGATTTAGGTACCATCATGGCTGAATTGTTAAAAGAAGCTCTTCCATTAGCATTTGCCAATGCATTTAATGAAGATGCTGCTGATGATGATGAAATGGATAAATTAATGGACAGCATGTTGATAGATAAACTTAATAGTGATGATATTCCTATGGTTAAAAAACTATTAACATTAATTTAGTTAAAAAAGAGGGACAGTGGTTTATAGAACCAGATGATGATCTCTATAATTCTATAACTGGTAATCTATCATCAATTGTAAAACTATTTGAAGAAGAACCATAATGTAATATTTTATATTTTTAATAGGCTTTATATATCTGTAAAATAAATCCGGGAAATCCCGGATTTATTTATATATCTAATATTTTACTTTTACTTCATCGGATTCATTGATTATTTAATGCTTTGTTTAATTTTTTTATTGCTCTTTTTTCAATTCTAGATACATAAGATCTAGATATTCCTAGCATATTAGCAATTTCTCGTTGAGTTTTACATCCTCCACCTATAAGTCCATATCTTAATTCAATTATAGATTTTTCTCTATCTTTAAGCACTTGATTTATAGCTTTATATAAGTTTTTAACTTGTAATTTTAAATGTACTTCATCTAAGATTTCATCTACTTCTGTGCCTAATATGTCCAGAAGACTTATTTCATTGCCCTCTTTGTCCACGCCTATGGGTTCATGGAGAGAAACTTCTACTTTTGACTTTTTAGTAGATCGAATAGTCATCAATATTTCATTCTCTATACATCTGGCCGCATAAGTAGCTAACCTAGTTCCTTTAGATGGATTAAAAGTGGAAATTGCTTTTATAAGTCCAATGGTTCCAATGGAAATTAAATCGTCAGTATCTTTTCCAGTATTATTATATTTCTTTACTATATGTGCCACTAACCTTAAATTTCTTTCAATAAGTATACTTCTAGCTTTTTCATCACCTTCGGCACAGAGTTTTAAGTATTTTTCCTCTTCTTCTTTTGATAATGGTTTTGGAAAAGAATTTGCATTAGTAATATACCCAGTAAAGATTAAAAAGGGTTTTAATAACCCTCCAACAGTTAGTAATATTAAACTATCCATAAAGGCACCCCCATTTTCCCATATTAAAGTATATGAGAAAAGATGAGTAATGGTGCCAGTCCTACCTATTAATACTATAAATTTCTTTACATATCTTTTCAAAAATCGGTACTGCTGATTTAGAACCAGAATTTCCTTCTTCGATAAAAACTGTTATGGCGTATTTAGGGCTATCTACTGGATAGTATCCTGCAAACCACCCATGGATAGTTTCTCTTCTATTTAAAATTGCTTGTGCGGAACCAGTTTTACCTGCTCCTCCACCTATATTTGATAAATCTATAGATCTTGCCGTTCCACTCAAAACTACTTCTTCTAACATCTTTTGAGCTATTTCACTATTAAATTCAGAAATTACTCTCTTATCTTTTTCCCTATAAAATTCTTTAATCATTTCACCATCTTTTGTAGTTATTCCTTTTACTATGGACATATCTTTTTGTATACCTTTGTTAGCAATTGTTATCATCATATTAGTAATTTGAAGAGGCGTAGCTTCAATATTTCCTTGGCCAATAGAGATATTTCCTATAGCTGGTCCTATTAGTTCTTTGCCTTTAGGAAGGTTTCCTTCTACTTCTTCTAAAAGACCAATATTCTGTTTTTCACCAAATCCTAACTTTCTTGCCATATTTATTATAGCCTCAGCTCCTAAATCTTTACCTAATTGAATAAAAACAGAATTACAGGATTTAGCAAATGCATTTTTTAATGATATGTTACCATGCCCATTTATTCTATTACAGTTTATTGTTAAATTTTTTATCTCTTCATATCCTTTACAATAATAATCTTTATATATATAATCTGGATTTTCTTCTAAGGCCGCCAATAATACCACTATCTTAAATAATGATCCAGGAGGATAAGAAACTTGAATAGCTTTGTTATAAAGAGCCATATCATCTCCGCGTAAATATCCTTCAATATCTTCTTGATTAAAATTTGGTCTGCTAGCCATAGCAAGAATATCTCCTGTCTTAATATCAGCTACTATAACAGACCCTCGTTCTCTATTTTCATCTAAAGTAGTTTCTACAATCTTTTGTATAGGATAGTCTATGGTTAGTTTAACTCCACCAGGATTTTTAGGATTAGGATTATTTTCAACAGAATAAGCTCCTCCAAGTATTATTTTTCTCCCTTTATCAAATTCAATAAATAAGGATTTTTTTTCTCCTTCTTTTAATAGATCATCATAAACTTTCTCTATTCCTGCTTCTCCTCGATTTTCACTTTTATTAACATATCCTAAAACATGAGATAATAAATTGTCTTGAGAATACCTATTGGTTATATCTACCATAAACATATCGTTATTACCATTTTCTATGGACATTTTTTGTTTTAAAGGAATTTGTATTAATTTACTATTAGAATTTAATATTTCATTAAATGTAACTAGAGATAACCTAGTATTTTTTTTCACTTCGTTCAACAGTTCTTTATCCTTTAATAACTTATCCTTTGGTATAACCAATGTAGTAACCCTTTCCCTATTAGTTAAAGGGATTAGATTTTTATCATATACTATTCCCCGCTTTGGATATAGGTTAATTTCACTTCCTCTCTGTTTTAAACTTTGATTTTTTAAATCCTTGTTATTGTAAATTTGAAGGTAATATAACCTTCCAATAAGTAAGATAAAAACTAGACATACAATATAGCCAAAATTTTGTAATCGACTATGAATAATATTTTTTCGAAATCTGGTCATAAAAAAACCTCCCTGACTTGATAATACTATTATTACCATTTTGCAGGGAAGGTATTAGTCTAATTATTTAATATAGAATTTATTTTTGCAACAATTATATCTATGGCTACTTTATTATATCCGCCTTCAGGGATAACTATATCTGCGTATTTTTTAGTTGGTTCAATGAATTGTAAATGTGCAGGTCTTACAGTTTCCATATATTGATCAATAACTGATTCTAATGTTCTTCCTCTCTCTTTAATATCCCTTACTATACGTCTAATAACTCTAACATCTGAATCTGTATCAACAAATATTTTTATGTCCAATAAATTTCTCACATCTTCATCGCTTAATATTAAAATGCCTTCAAGAATTATTATATCTTTAGGCTCTACTGTAATAGTCTCTTTTTTTCTTGTATGCCTTTCAAAATCGTAAATTGGCTTTTCTATAGGTTTATTATCTAGTAAATCTTTTAAATGTTCTATTAATAAAGGGTTATCAAAAGCAAAAGGATGATCATAATTAGTCTTTACTCTTTCTTCAAAGGTTAAATGACTTTGATCCTTATAATAAGAATCTTGTTCTATAACGGCAACATTAGTTTTGTGTATAGAATTAAATATTTCCCTAGAAACAGTACTTTTCCCAGAGCCAGTCCCGCCAGTTATTCCAATAAGTATCGGTCTTTTCACCTGCATCAATCCTTTCTCCCTTTTCTAATCATATCCATTTTTTCCACAGGATAGGCCATTTTCATCTTTACTATTTGTTGTGGATGGGGAGCTACTTCTATCTCATTATCCTCTTCATCCCACATTTTATCAATAGTTTGAACAAAATAGTCTTTATTTGGTCCAAATACTTCTATTTCATCACCAACAAACATCCTATTTCTCTGTTCTATTGTAGCAATTTTAGTATTTTTATCATAATCGAGAATTAAGCCTACAAAATCATAACCTCTAATATAGGAACTCGAAGTATAGACTTGATCTTCTTCTGTTGGCTTACCAAAATAAAAGCCCTTAGTAAAATCTCTATGACTGGCTTTTGTTATTTCCTCTAGCCATTTACTATTATATGAGTAATTCTCCGGATTTTTATAATATTCATCTATAGCCATTCTATACGCCCTAACTACGGTAGCAACATAATAAGAACTTTTTACCCTACCTTCAATTTTGAAGCTCTTAATCCCTGATTTAATAAGCTCAGGAATATGTTCTATCATACATAGATCCTTTGAATTAAATATAAAGGTACCTTCATCTTCTTCATAAACAGGGAAATATTCCCTCGGTCTTTTTTCTTCCATTAAATGATATTTATATCTGCAGGGGTGAGCACAGTCTCCTCTATTAGCATCCCTTCCAGTCATATAATTACTTAATAAACATCTACCAGAATAAGATATACACATAGCTCCATGCACAAAGGTTTCAATTTCTAAATCCTTTGGAATTTTTTTTGTTATATCTTCTATCTCTTTAAATGATAGCTCGCGAGCTAAAACTACACGTCTAATACCTAAATTATACCAAAACATAATAGTCTCATAATTAGTAGCACTTGCTTGAGTACTTAAGTGAATAGGTAGATCAGGTATAGTTCTTCTAATTACGGAAAATATTCCTGGGTCAGATACTAATACACCATCAACTTTCAAGTTATATAACTCAGTTATATAGTCCTCTAAACCCACTAAGTCCTCATTGTGGGGAACTATATTCATAGTAATATATACTTTCTTGCCTCGCTCATGAGCAAAGTTAATTCCTTCTTCAATTTCTTTCATTGAAAAGTTCTTTGAAGCTTTTCTAAGCCCAAAGCTTTCTCCTCCTAGATAAACTGCATCAGCACCATAAATTATTGCCATCTTTAATTTTTCCAAATCCCCTGCTGGCGCTAATAATTCTATCTTATTCAAATATATCATCCTCTCTATGTGTTATTGCTACTCCATCACCTATTGGAATCACACAAGATATATACCCATCAATATGATTTATGTGATGTAAAAATTGCCTTAGTCTTTTGACAATAGTTTTTTTCCTTCTAACTACAAGTTTATCTGTTGCTACCATTCCTTTATAGAGAACATTATCAGAAACTATTATACCTTCTGGCTGTAAAAAAGATATACAATACTTGAAAAACTCTAGATATTGACCTTTAGCTGCATCTAGAAATATAAAGTCAAACTTGCTTTCCAAAGTAGGCAGAATTTCTTCCGCCTCTCCTTGTAATATCTTTATTCTATTTTTGTACTCTGTATTAGAAATATTATTTTCTGCTAATTGAATCATATCTTGTCGTCTTTCAATGGTAGTTATATTACATTGAGGAGAAGTAGCCTCTGCCATTATAAGAGCTGAATAGCCAATGGCAGTTCCTACTTCCAATATACTTCTAGGATTTTTCATTTTTAATAAAACTTTTAATAATTGAGCAACTTCCGGTTGAATTATAGGAATATGGTTTTCCTCTGCATATTGTTCCATAGCTTTCAAATAAAAATTATTTTCTGGTAAAATACTCCGAATATACTCCTCTATATATTCTTCATTTATATAGTTCAAAATTTAATCACCCTTTTTCACAAAATTAATACGTGGTCTAACCACGTATTTATTTTTTTGGTTTTGCATTTAGATGGTCTTTGTAGTTGTTAGTAAAAGTATGAGTTCCATCATCACCAGTCAATACAAAGAATAAATAATCTACGTCTGCTGGATTAACAGAAGCAATTAAAGAACTCTTTCCAGGAGAAGCTATAGGTCCAGGAGGCAAACCTTTGTGAATATAAGTATTATAAGGAGAATCTACTCTTGTATCCTTTTCACTTAATACTTCTTTTCTCTCTCCTAAAACATACTGAACAGTAGCACATGATTGCAATAGCATTCCCTTTTTAAGTCTATTATGAAAAACCGCAGACATCAATTCTCTTTCTTTATCTACTTTTCCTTCTCTTTCAATAATAGAAGCTAAAGTAATTATTTCATTTAAAGAAATATCCATTTCCTTCATCTTTGGCTTAATTTCTTTATCATAAATCTTTTCAAATTCTGAAAGCATTTTTTCAATTAATTCTTCCTCTTTAGAATTAATAAATATTTCATAGGTAGAAGGAAATAAAAATCCTTCTAAGCTTTGACCATCCTCAAGTTCTTTCAAAAACAAGTGCTTGTCCTGAAAGTATTTTTTATCTGAAGTTAATTGTAAAAATCTTTCCTTGTTTACTAAACCCTCTTTAGATAACTTTTCAGCCATTTGTTTAATTTCATATCCTTCTGGTATTGTAAACCTAATTGTATTTTCACTACTTCTACCCTTAGATAGTTGACCTATAATAGTCTCTATGTCCATACCTGTATTTAACGTGTATTTACCAGCTCTCAATTTATTGCCAGCAGATTTATTTTTTACTACAAGTTTAAATATGAGCTTATTTCTAATTAGCCCATTTTCATAAAGAATCTCTGCAATCTTAGTAGTAGAACTGCTAGACGGTATTTCTAGAGTTATTTCTGTAGGAGCATTAGAATCAACAGCCGTAAGGCTCTTTTCATAATAAGAAACTCCTTGTGCAATAATTATTGTAATAATGAATAATACAATTAACTTAATTTTTATATTATTTTTCTTTCTTTTTCTTTTCTTTTTTGTAGTTTCCACTAGATAATCTCCACCTTTAGATTAAAATAGATATTTATCTATTTTATTATACTGTTTTCAGCCTATTTTTACAATAAGAATGAAAGATTATTAATAATCTCTGTAGCTAATAGCCTGTTCATAAACAAATAAAATTATACTGCCAAATATGGCAACAGACGCTAACTCTCCTCCTCCAATACCTAATACGGTATAAAAGTAAGGTACTCTAGTAAAAAATGATACCCAAATAGAAACTATAAAACCGTTTAGTATTACAGGAGGCAGCATTCCCATTATTTTATTAGGCATTTTTCTTGTAAGATATGCGGATAACAAAGTGACCAAACTACCTCCTAAAATATCTAATAATCCAAATCCGGAATATGCGGCCAATAATAAATTAGAAAGTAAACATCCTACAAACAGCCCAGGTATAGCTGCGCTCTCAACTAAAGGTAGTAAAGTCAACCCTTCTGCTATTCTTAATTGTATTGGACCAAAAGTAAGATTTGCTAATGGCAAGGGTAGTAGCTGTAGAATGACTAGAACAATATAAATTGCAGCTATTAAACTAGCTTTAGTTAAATATTTTATATTCATCTTAACCTCCTATCATCATACTCCTAAATCAATATCTACAGCTTAGAAGAATATCATTGATATCCTTCATAAGCTGTGTAAACCTTAACTCTGCCATAAAAAAATTCTTTATATCAGAATTTAACATTAGGATTTCTTCAAGTTTTGTAGTTTTTTCAATTTCTTCTTTAGGGATTTCTTTACCCGAAATCTGAGCCATTTGTAATTGAACCACTTTTATCTAAAATCTTAATTATCTTTTTATTCTCTTCATCTTTATACGCTACCTCTAATTTTCCCTTATATTCTTTGTATTCATTAGATCCTTTCAAAGCATTGGTTAATCTATTGATCTTATCATATACCTTTACATTATAACCTTTCTACAACTTTAATATCATTGGTAATAAGAGAGGAACGCTCATTGTACAAATAACTCCTGTAATAAAAGCTATAATAGTAGTTTGTGAATCTGTAGCTTCAGATATTACAGGTAAAGATGTGTCCATTGCCGTTGCTCCACAAGAAGCAATACTCTCTAAACTCCCTATATACTTTGCTACCATCGGTATGGTTATTAAAGCTATTATCTCTCTAACTACATTAGCTATGAACGCTAAAGCACTAAGTTCTGTAGAATAGTTAGCTAAAAGCATAGAGGATAATGTATACCAACCCAGTCCAGCACCTACAGCACCAGCTTCATTCAGAGGCATTCTAAGTATAATTCCTGCCACTATACTGCCTGATATACTACCAATAATAACGGCTAAAGGTACTAATAAAATCTTGAAACCAATGTTTTTAATTTTAATAAAAACATCTTTATGTTTTCCTATATCTATACCAACAAAAAATAATAATAAGCATAATCCAATATCAATAATAATATCAGTGCTTGCAAAAAAAGTAGGAGGCAAAAAGAAATATCCAGCTCCTATCCCTAATATAACTGAAATAAATATTTTAAGACTCAATTTTATCCTCCTTTACTATAATATATTTACTTATTAAATGAACAAATAATATACTGAAAGAAACGGTAAAAATACTAATTATTGTTGCCTTTAATCCTATGGAGAAAAATGTAGATATCACTTTTTCATCTATTCCAATTCTAATTCCCATTATAAAAAGTAAAAACAATAAACAAATATTTTGAATAGTATTTAATCTAGCTTTTAATCCCTCACTTACCTTATCCCTGTATCCTATTATTCCTCCAATTGATAAAATTACTAAATAGATTAATAGCCTAAGCCCCATTTTATCCCCCCTCAGCAATAACAAATTCTTATTTTAATATTATACCATGTTTAAATAATATAAAAAAGCATCCTATAGAGACATATTAGATTAGGAAAAACCTTTTTAATTTGTATTTAAAGAATCCCGGTATATTTTAATATACCGGGATCTCCTTAAACTTCCATAATTATCGGTAAAATCATAGGATTTCTCTTAATTTTTTCATAAAGATGACTTCTTAAAACTTCTCTTATACTTGATTTTAAAGTTGCCCAATCAGTTATATTTTTCTTCTCACATTCTATTAATACATTCTTTACTATACCTCTAGCCTCTTCCATTAGGTCTTCTGATTCTCTTACATATACAAAACCTCTAGAAATAATATCCGGACCAGCTATAACACTACCGTCTTGTTTACTGATAGTAACAACTACTACAATCAACCCATCTTCGGATAAATGTTTTCTATCTCTTAATACAATATTACCTACATCTCCAATTCCTAGTCCATCTACTAAAATGTTCCCTGCAGGTACACTTTGACCAATGATTCCTGTATCCTTAGTAAATTCTACAACGGTACCATTATCTACAACAAAAATATTCTCTCTAGGCATACCTAAGCTTTCTGCTAATTCCGCATGTCTTTTTAGATGCCTATATTCTCCATGAACTGGTATAAAAAACTTAGGCTTTAATAAAGTATGAATTAATTTTAGCTCTTCTTGACAAGCGTGACCTGACACATGAACATCCGCTAAGGATTCATAAATGACTTTACTTCCCTTTTCCAATAGTTTGTTTATTACTCTAGAAATGGTTTTTTCATTTCCTGGAATAGGAGATGCAGATATAATTACAGTATCTTCTGGCAGCAACTCTATTTTCCGATGCTCAGAAGAAGCCATTCTTGCTAATGCAGACATAGGCTCCCCTTGACTTCCAGTAGTTACTAGTACTATTTCATTATTAGAGTATTTGCCCATATCATTAATATCAATTAATGTTCCTTCTTTTATTTTTAAATATCCTAATTCATAAGCTACATTTATAGTATTTACCATACTTCTTCCTGACACTACTATTTTCCTATTAAATAATTCTGCAGAATTTATTATTTGTTGAATCCTATGAATATTAGAAGCAAAAGTAGCTACTATTATTCTCTCTGCTGCTTTAGAAAATATATTATTAAAGGTATCTCCTACTGTCTTTTCTGACATAGTATATCCTGGTCTTTCAACATTAGTGCTATCAGCCAATAAAGCTAAAACCCCTTTGCTTCCAATTTCAGCAAAACGATGTAAGTCTATTACGTCATCATTTATTGGAGTAAAATCTATTTTAAAATCTCCTGTGTGAACTATTACCCCTACTGGAGTATGAATAGCCAAACCTACACTATCAGGAATACTATGACTTGTTTTTATAAGTTCTACTTCAAAGCAACCTAGTTTTATAATATCCTTTGGTTTAGCTATGTTCATAGTTACATTGTCTATCCTGTGTTCTTTTAACTTTGTTTCAACAAGACCTAATGTTAATTTAGTTCCATAAATAGGCAGATTCAATTTCTTTAATATATAAGGTAATGCACCTATATGATCTTCATGACCGTGAGTCAATACGATTCCTCTTATTTTCTCTCTATTTTTAAATAGATAAGTAATATCTGGAATTACTACATCTATGCCCAACATTTCATCTTCAGGGAAAGTTAAACCGCAATCTATTATAATAATATCATCTTTAAATTCGATAACTGTAATATTCTTTCCAACTTCTCCTAATCCGCCTAAGGGTATAATTCTTAATTTATTTGGTTTTCTCGACACTTTATCATCTCCTCTTTACTTTATCATTAATTTCTCCACTTTTTCCATTTTATATCCTTTATTTCTTGCTAAAAATACTTGAAAAAAATAAATCCCTCTTGGGATTTATTCTTTACATTCATTACAATACCCAAAAAATTTTACGTTGTGATCAACTATCGAAAACTTCCCCTCCTTTTGGATTTCTTCCTCTAAAGTTTCTAATAGATCTAATTTTACTTCTGTTACTTTTCCGCACTTTAAACAAATTAAATGATGATGATGATGATTTTCAGTACCATAGTTAATCTCATATCTGCTACATCCATCATCAAAGTTTAATTTATAAACTATATTTAATTTTTCAAATAATTGTAACGTTCTATAAACTGTAGCAATCCCTATTTCAGGATATTTAGTTCTAACCATATGATAAATCTCATCACAACTTAAATGTTCTTCATAATTGTTAATTATAACATTTAATATAGCTCTTCTTTGAGTTGTTAACTTGTAACCCTCTCTTTGAAGTTTTTCTTTAATCACATTAACATTAATATCCATTTTTTTCACCCGTCTATAATAAATATTAGAGATGCATTTATTGTTCAATATTGTAAGCCTTTTTCACAACTTTATCTACACTATTGTAACTTTTCTTTTTGTATCTCTTCATAAGCTTCTATAGCTTCTTTTAATTCTTCTTCATCATCAATTCCCATCAATATTGAATCTCCATTTTCATCTATTTCCATTCTCAAAATATAGGTAAGGCTTTCCATATCATCGGATGGTATTAAAGCTGCATAATCTACATCGTCTAATCCAAAGGTAGCCAATATGATAAACTCCTGTTCCTTTCCCATTTCATCTAATAAAATAATCTTATTATTCATTTAATTCACCATCCCTCTTTCTATCTAAATAAGTTTGCAAGATATAAGAAGCAGCCACCTTATCAATTACTTTTTTCCTTTTCTGTCTACTTACATCTCCTTGGATTAACATTCTTTCAGCTGCCATAGTTGTAAGCCTTTCATCTTCGTATATTATTTCTAGTTCAAATTTACTTTTAATCTTATTAGCAAATTTTATGACCTTTTCTCCTTGAGGTCCTAATGTACCATTCATATTTTTAGGTAATCCTACAACTACTTTAGTAATATTATACTCATTTATTATTGTTTCTAATGCTTTAAAATCCTTTTCATAACTTTCCCTTTTAATAGTAGTAACTCCTTGAGCAGTTAGCATTAAGAGATCACTAACCGCAACACCAATAGTCTTATCTCCCACATCTAATCCTATAATTCTCTCCATATCATTCTCCATCTATTAAATTACTTTTACACAAAATTCTGGACAGGTTTTAGCACAATAACCACATAATATACAATTTTCATTAGGTATAGCTCTTCCATCAATTACTTGAATTCCTCGTTGCCTGCATCTTTCAACACATCGACCACAGCCAATGCAATAGTCCGCTATGATGAGCTTTCTTTTCTTTTTTAAAAGTTTTTCTTTTAAATTTTCAGGAATAAATCCTTTTTCGAGTAGATTTATATTACTATCAATCTCTACCTTAGATTGAAGTCCTATAGCTATAGAATCAATAAAGGGTATGTTTTTAACATAATTAAAAGCTTCTTCAACTTCTTTAATTAAATGACCCCCTCCTAAAGGTTTCATGGCATAAATACCTTTACCCATATCGTGTATTACTTTTATGGCATTTAACATATCTTCAATAGTTCCATCTTGTATCCCAATTCCATATTTATTTACAATGGGATGGACTATTTCGATCTCATCTACTTCGCCAGCAGCCAAAACTCCTGCAACTCTATGGGTTGAAAGTCCAATACTTCTTATTTTCCCTGCTTCTTTTGCTTTAATGAAATATTCAATGGCTTCAAAATGACCCCTGATTGTATGAATACTCTCTTGTTCATGAAGTAAGAATATGTCTATATAATCCGTATCCAATTCTCTTAAAGCTAGTTCTAAACTTTCTTCTGCCATTTTTTTCGTGTATGCATAACATTTAGTCGTTATTACATAGTCATTTCTCTTTATACCTCTTAAAGCTTCTTTTATATAGATATAATTTTCATATATTTCTGCTGTATCAATAAAGTTTATCCCCTTATCATAAGCATATTGTATAAGGTAGGCTCCTTCTTCTACGGATAAATTTGCTTGAAAAGGAGTCATAGTCAAAGAGCCAAAACATAGCCTAGATACTTCTATATTTGTTTTTCCTAAAATTACCTTTTTCATTATTTCACTTCCTGCTTTTTTAATGTTCCTTCGTCTATTAGTTTAAATATTAATAATATTGTTAGCATATTCATAGATAAAGCAGATAATATTATTCCTGAATCATTTAATAAAAATCCACCGATACTTCCAGCTATCTCTGCCATTAAACCCATAAGTATATTTGTCCCAATATTGTTTTCTTTTATGTTGAAAAAATTACACAATAGAGTATAAATGGTTATATCTAATAACAGTAAATTAGTCCAAAACGAAGAACCAATTAACTTTATATTCATTAAGATCTTTCTAAATATAATATTATTAGCTATAGATAAGCCGTCTTCTTTTAATAGAATTAAAGTTTTTCCTAGATGAGTAGGATTTGGATTAACTTTTATATCAATATATCCCATTATTAAGATTACTATAATTATAGTAGTCCCAATAATAGCCAAACTCCTTATATTAATGTTTTTATTCAACATTTCCATTATATAATATAAAGAAGCTATAATTAAAGCCATAGTTCCGCCTACATTTGCACCTAACTTAGGATGTCCAACAACTACTATAGAAATAAAAAATAAACATATGGGCAATATCCTTGAATTATATTTATTAAATAAATAACCAGCTACTATACTTACAGACCCTAGTAATATTCCTACCATTTCATTACCTATGCCAAAATATCTAGCACCTATAATTGGATCATGGCTCAAAACAGAATATCTGCTAAGTTCACCTTTTAATATCAAATCTAAAAATATAAAAACTACATTTAATACCGAAACATAAAACAATACATTTTTACGTTTTAAGCACCATATAATTCCAGTATATACTAAAACTAAAGTTATTAAAACAAAAATATATTTTATAGTACTATTAGGCTTAAATAGAGAAACCATTAAAAAAATTAGTGGTATTCCGTACAAAAGCTGAAGTAATCCCTTTATTTTTCTTTTAATTCCTGTTGAAATTCGTATTTTAGCTAGCAAAAAACAATAGGTATTATTAAACCAATCATACATAAAACGCCGTAAGTAAGCAAAGTTCTAAATCTTACTTTTGAAGTAACATTAATTTGTTTACTCATTTTTATAATACCACTTAAATTATCGCATTTGTCAATTATCTCAATTGGATTTCCAGTCATATTATCTACAGGCCCATTTAAAAAGTTCAATATTGTAGGACCAAATCACCGGTATCTATTACTGTTAAGGAAGCATCATTAGTGATTTCATCTAATAGCTTTTCGTAATCAGTTTTTATGGAAAAAGGATATCGAATATCTTCTATAGTAATGTTATCTACGTTCCCGTAATCAATTAATCCTTTTGAATCCATAGGTATAAGTGAAGCAGTTCTTATGAATTCTTCTGGAATATCACTGTTACCAAATACAGCAGTTTTAAAACCTGCTTTATGAAGATTATCTCCTAAAGCTCCTATATAGGGCATATAAGTATTCTTTTTATTTACATTGTATAACTTACCGATCCCTAATTTCCTATAGCAAAATCTCCATTTAATAATCCATTCCTATTTTCACTATCTAAAGAAAAAAACTGACTACTCTCATTAGTAGCATAAGCTTTTCTAGAAGAATTTATGGTCATAAAGCTTTCAGGTCCTTTATATCCAGTTGTTCCTCTTACATTCATTAGCCCAATGCTTCCTTCATCTATTAATTTTTTTAAATTATCCATAATTTCAATATCAGTTAAAGTTAATCTATTAGTAATAACAATATAAACCTTATTAGCATGATTATCTTCTATTCCGTAGCTTACTTGGCTTATTAACATAATAGTTAGTACTAAAAATAACATTGTATTCTCTTTTTACTTAATCTCAATTTCTTCTCTCCTAAACTATTTCTCGTATTTTAGGTAGGATTTTAGCAATTCCTCTAATAATTCATCCCTCTCAATTTTTCTTATCATACTTCTTGCATTGTTATAACTTGTTATATAAGTTGGATCTCCTGATAATATGTATCCAATTACTTGGTTAATTGGATCATATCCTTTTTCCTCCAAAGATGAAAAAACGTTTAAAATAATTTCCTTCGCTTCATTTACGTTCTCTTTTGGTGGCTCAAATTTCATGGTTTCATTAAAATTATTATTCACACAAACACCCCCTACTATAGTTATACCATATCATGCATATGATATACAAAATTAGAAATAAATATTAGCCTAAAAGCCAATATTTATTTCTATAGTATTCTACTTAACTTGTTTTTTTATAATAGACGGAACGATGTTTAAAGCTTCAACTGCTTTAGAAATATCTTTGCCACCTGCTTGTGCCATATCTGGTCTTCCACCGCCACCGCCACCGGTAGCCTTTGCAACTTCTTTTACTATATTTCCTGCATGAACACCTTTTTCAACTATATCTTTAGTTACCATTGCAATAAAGAAAAGTTTATCTTCAAAAACACTAGCTAAAACAACTACTCCTGAGCCTAATCTATTTCTTATCTCATCTCCTAAATTCCTTAAACTATTCATATCCATACCGTCAGCTTTAAAAGTAATTAATGGTACTCCTTCTATATCAATTTTACTATTTAAAATTTCATCAGCTATGGAAGAAGCCATCTTTGATTTTAAAATTTCAATTTCTTTTTCTTTTTCTTTTATATCTTCAGCAATGGTCTTTATCTTTTCCACAATATCATTCTTATTAGTTTTTAATATATGTGTTATATCTTCCATTTCTCTTTCCATGTGTAGAATATAATCATATATGCCTTCTCCAGTTATAGCTTCAATTCTTCTAACTCCTGAAGCAATACTAGATTCACTTAATATTTTAAATAATCCAATATTTCCAGTATTATTTACATGAGTTCCACCGCATAATTCTTTAGAGTAATCTCCCATTTTGACAACTCTAACCTGATCTTTATATTTATCTTCAAACAAGCCTACTACGCCCATTTCTTGCGCATTCTTTAAAGATGTCTCTAAAGTTTTTATCTCTAATGCTTCGAATATTTTATTATTTACGATTTCTTCAATACGCTTTAAATTTTCTTTACTTACAGGTTCAAAGTGAGTAAAGTCAAATCTTAACCTATTAGGCAATACTACAGAACCAGCCTGATTTACATGCTCTCCCAAAACATCTTTTAAAGCTTTATGAAGTAAATGCGTAGCTGAATGATTTCTTCTTAAAGAATTTCTTCTACTTTCATCTACAGCTGCTATTACATTGTCACCTATTTTTACAGTTCCTTCTACTATATTAACTATATGAATTATTACATCATTTTTAGTATGCTTAGTATCTAATACTATTCCCTTAAAACTTGAATTTTCAATGGTTCCAGCATCTCCTATCTGTCCTCCGCCTTCAGCATAAAAAGGAGTTTCTTTTAATACTAAGATCCCCTCTTCTCCATCTTTAATTTCTGTTACCTCTTCATTATTTTTAAATACTCCTAAAACTTCAGTTTCAAGATAAACTTTTTCATACCCTTCAAACTTAGTTTCTAACCCCTTAAATATATCATGAAAATCATTATCTCCCCAACCGCTATTATCTCCTTCTTCTCTAGCTCTTCTAGCTCTATTTCTTTGTTCTTCCATATTTTTATTAAACTCATCTTCATCTACAGTTAAGTTTTTTTCTTCAAGAATTTCTTTTGTTAAGTCTAGAGGGAATCCGTAAGTATCATATAATTTAAAAGCTTTTTCTCCACTTAAAACAGTTTCTTTCTTATGAGCCATTTCATCTATATATTGTTCAAGTATACTTATACCTTGATGAATAGTTTCTTGGAATTTTTCTTCTTCTGCATATATAATTTTTTTAATTTGCTCTTCTCTTTCTTTAATTTCTGGATATTCTACTTTCCATGAATTAATAACAAATTCTACTATATCATTTAAAAATGATTTTTGTATTCCCAAAAGTTTACCATGTCTTGCGGCCCTTCTGATAAGCCTCCTTAAAACATATCCTCTTCCTTCATTGCTTGGAAGAACGCCATCAGAAACTAAAAAAGTCATAGCCCTACAGTGGTCAGTAATAACCCTTATAGAAATATCCTTATTAGGATCTCTTCCATATGTTACTCCACTAACTTTTTCTACCTGATTTAATATTTTCTTAATTTCACCTACTTCAAAAATGTTTCTTGCTCCCTCCATTATAGCAGTAATTCTTTCAAGACCCATTCCTGTATCTATATTTGGATTTGGAAGAGGATTATAATTACCTTTTTCATCCTTATCAAACTGAGTGAATACTAGATTCCATACTTCTACAAATCTATCACAATCACAACCAGGCTGACAACTTGATTTACCGCATCCATATTTTTCTCCTCTGTCTACGTAGATTTCCGAACATGGTCCAGAGGGTCCTACTTCTAACTCCCAAAAATTATCCCCTTTACCTAACTTTACAATTTTCTCTTTAGAAACACCAATATGTTTATTCCAAATATCAAAGGCTTCGTCATCTTCTAAGTAAACTGATACCCATAACTTATCCTTTTCAATCTCCATTCTTTCAGTTAAAAATTCCCACGCCCATTCAATAGCTTCTATCTTGAAATATTCTCCAAAAGAAAAATTCCCTAACATTTCAAAAAACGTAGCATGTCTATCAGTTTTTCCTACATTGTCAATATCTGGAGTCCTAATACATTTCTGACAAGTTGCCATTCTCTTACTGGGAGGAGTTTGTTCTCCTGTAAAATAAGGTTTTAAAGGAGCCATTCCTGCATTTATTAAAAGTAAACTTTTATCGTTTTTAGGTACCAAGGGAAAGCTTGGTGCTATTAAATGGTTTTTTCCTTTAAAAAATTCTAAAAATTCTTTCCTTATTCCATGTAACCCTATGTTTTTCATTAAATGTACACCTCTCTAGTTTAATTTTAATATTTCCTATTAGTTTATAAAGACTTTTATTAAAATATTTTAAATTAAGTTTACGTTAAGGAAAATCACTATTCCTATGTATTATAAAAAAGGCTTCTATTGAAGCATTAATATATTAAGGAAGCCTTTTTTGAAACCCATCACGGAAAGTTTAAATTAAAGAAAAATAGGACTTCCCTATGGGTTATAAAAAAACGTCCCTTCTTCAAAGGGACGAGCACACACGTTCCTATCTATATTTGGATTATAATTTAATCTGGTTTATTTGTCAACAAGGTTAGTCTCTATTTATCGAATATATCAGGTTTTCTAAACTTTTCAAGAAGATAAGCATAAAGTATTTTAAATATGGCTACTACTGGAATTGAAAATATCATTCCCAGAACACCGAACATACCTCCACCAATAATAATAGCAAGAAGTATAGTTATCGGATGGATTCCTGTACTGTCACCAATTATTTTTGGAGCTAATATATTATTTTCAACCCATTGAATAACTAGGAAAAATATACTAACCCATAAAGCCTTTATAGGACTTTTCAGAAATGCAAAAAACACTGCTGGTATAAATCCTAAAAAAGGTCCAAAATACGGAACAATATCTGCTATTCCTGTAATAAATCCAGTAACTACTGCAAAGTCAACACCAAGAATGATTAACATTATCGTAGTAGCTACCCCCACATATAAAGCCATCAAAAGTCTTCCTCTTACAAATTGACTCAAAGACCTATCAATTTGAATAAAAAGATTCTTTATATCATTTCTGTATTTTTTAGGTACAATCAACAATAACCTACTTTTAAAATAATCCTTATCTGTTAAAAAATATAAGGTTAATATAGGAATCATAATAAGACTAATGACTTTAGAAAAAGTATTTAAAACTCCATCGAAAAATCGTTTTAAGCTGTTTAAAATTACATTTTCAATTCCAGCGATATTTTCCATTACTATTTCTTCAATCCTTTGAAAAATTGGAGGAAAGTCACCCGTTCTTAAATAATATTTAATGTATAATTCATCAATTGCTTGAGATGCTTGCTTGAAATAAGAAGGCAAATTCACTACTAAATTTTTTAATTCTTTTCCTGTCTTTGGAATTACCAAAAAGGATAGTATAAAGATAACTCCTAATATTGCTAAATAGACAATAAGAACTCCCCATACTCTTTTTATCTTTTTTTTCTCTAAAAAATTAATAATCGGATTAAATAAGTAAGCAAGTACGGCCGATATAATTATAGTAAATATAGTATCAGATAGTATACTATATTTCTTTGTTAGAGTATAAAAAAAATATAGTATCAACATAGAAGCTAATAAAGGTAAAACTCTCTTCTTTTTTACCTTTATTTTTTTATTATCTTCAACAAAATTATTTCCTATGTTTATTAAATAATAAATTATAAGTACTAATAATAAAATCAATAATACCCATACTGTCTTATTCATAAATGTTGGTGGGCTATTAAATGTCATTACACTTGTCTCCCCCTTTTTTAAACTTAGATAGGCAGCTTTAAGCTGCCTATCCCCAAAATGAACTTATTCCATCTCTTAACGTTGTAGTAGCTCTTCTAGCACTTTTCATCATCTTTCTTCTTTGCATTGGAGTCATTTTAGTTCCAAAATACATTCCAACTGAAGCACCAAGCAAAGATCCCCAGAAAGCACCATTCCTAAATCCATTATTATTCATCATTTATATCCTCTCCTTTACTTATTCTATGATATATTTTGTCACAAAATCCATATTCTAATTCTATTAATTTTTTCTAACCTTAGTTATTTTTACTAATATTAGATTTATCTTTATCAGATATGAAAATAGAATTTTCTTTAATAATATTATGGTAAAAGAGAGGTATAAAATTTCTTCCTTGAGTAAAGTCTTCAAATATTCCCTCTGTTATTATAAACCCTAAAATACTTCCATCATTTACATCAATAATTATATCCTTAACAAATCCAACACATTCACCTTTTTCAGTTTTAATTTCTTTATCTAAAAAATTAAAAGGTTCAATTACACTTATTTCTGAATTTTCTTTAGTCCAATTCTTATTATCAATATATACTATTTGATCTTCCAGAGATACCATAGCATCACTAAGTAATATTGGAAATTTATTTTTAATTAAATTCTTATTTTTTACGATTAAGTGAGTTACTTTTCTATAGTTACTATCATAAGCCGTATCTACAATGTCCCCTATAACTTCATGCGAATCCTTTTCCACTAGCTTCATCGTAACTAATTCTTTATATCTAACCATTAAAATACCCCTCTTCAATAATATTCCTAAATATATTATTCCATATTAAAAAACTATTATTAAGTTAAATATAACCACTTTTATTATTGAACAGGAAAATTAATTTAAAATTATAATTCTTCTAGATGATGATCATGAGGATCTTCTTCTGGATTAAAATCCTCCAATCCTTCTATATGAACATTATGTTTTTTAGAATAATCTAATAATGCTGCCTTAATTGCTTGCTCTGCTAAAACAGAACAATGCATCTTTACTGGTGGCAATCCGTCTAATGCATCGGCTACAGCCTTATTAGTTAAGTTCATAGCCTCATCTATAGTTTTCCCTTTAATCAACTCCGTAGCCATACTAGAAGATGCAATTGCAGAACCACATCCAAAAGTTTTAAACTTAACATCTACTATAATTCCATCTTCAATTTTTAGATACATTTTCATAATATCTCCACATTTAGCATTTCCTACCTCACCGATTCCCTCAGCATCTGGTATTTCTCCAACATTTCTTGGATTTTTAAAATGTTCCATTACCTTTTCTGAATACATTTATTTTTCCTCCTTTATCTTGTCGTATAGTGGTGACATTAATCTAAGTCTATTTACTATTTCAATTAATTTTTCTACTACATAATCTACTTCTTCTTCACTATTAAAATCTCCTAATGTTAGTCTTAAGGAGCCATGTGCTATTTCATGAGGCAATCCTATAGACAGTAATACATGAGATGGATCTAAAGTACCAGAAGTACAAGCAGACCCACTTGAGCCAGCAATACCTTCCATATCTAAACTAAGTAACAAGGACTCACCTTCAATAAATCGAAAGCAAAGATTCACATTTCCTGGTAACCTATTTGTGGAATGACCATTTAATCTTACATAATCAATGTTCTCCATAACCTTTTTAATTAATCTTTCTCTTAAATTTAAAAGTTTAATGTTGTGTTCTTCAAAATTTTCATAAGCTAACTCTATGGCTTTTCCCATTCCAACTATTCCTGGAACATTTTCTGTTCCAGCTCTTCTATTCCTTTCTTGTCCACCGCCAGAAATTAATGGGTCTATTTTTACTCCTTGTCTAATATAAAGAGCACCTATCCCTTTTGGACCATAAAATTTATGTGCTGACATAGATAATAAATCTATATTCAATTTCTTAACATCAATTCTTATATTACCTATAGCTTGAACTGCATCTGTATGGAAATAAACCTTTTTTTCTTTAGCAATTTTCCCAATTTCTTCAATAGGCTGTATTGTTCCAATTTCATTATTAGCAAACATTATAGATATAAGTATAGTTTTATCTGTAATGGAGTTTTTAAGTTGCTCTAAATCTACAACTCCATATTCATCTACATCTAAGTAAGTTACTTCAAAACCTTGTTTTTCTAAATATTCACAAGTATGAAGTATTCCATGGTGCTCAATTTTTGAAGTAATAATATGATTGCCTTTAGATTTATTGGCAAAAGCAATACCTTTAATCGCCCAGTTATCTGCTTCAGATCCACCACCAGTAAAAAATATCTCCTTTTTATCAGCACCAATGGTTTTTGCCACCTTATCTCTAGCAACTTCAATAACATTTTTTGAAGCACTCCCTAAAGAGTATATGCTTGATGGATTACCATATTTTTCAGAAAAATATGGTAACATTTCTTCTAGGACTTCTTTTTTTACAGGAGTTGTAGCCGCATTATCCATATATATATACTTTTCCATTTTATTCTCCTCCTCAGCTTATAATTTACTTTTCATGTTTATTTGATCGTCAACCATATCTTTTAAAGTAATTGAATCCACTACTTCATCTATACTGTCTCGTATTTTAACCCAAACTAATTTAGTTACACATTTATCTTCCTTTTCACACTCAAACTCTTCATCAATTACACAATCTGAAGGTGCTAAATTTCCTTCAAGCACTCTTAGTATATTACCAACAGTAATTTCTTCTGGTGCTCTAGATAACATATACCCACCTTGAGCACCTCTAACACTGTTTAATAAACCTTCTTTTCTAAGAGTAGAAAATAATTGCTCTAAGTAACTCTCTGATAAATTTTGTTCATCTGCAACATATTTTAAAGGAATAGGACCTTCACCATAGTGAAGTGCTAATTGAAACATAGCTTTTAACCCATATCTGCCTCTTGTAGATAGTTTCATATTTCCACCTCTTTTTTAATCCCAACTATTTTAGTTGGTTTTCATTTATAAGTATATTATATCCTACTATTTCTGTCAACATTCAAATGTATTAAAACTTTTATTAGCAAATCTCATTTTTTTATAAAAAAAAGAAGAGCATAAGCTCCTCTTGCTAATCATCTGCAAATATGTCTTCATATTGAAGTGGGAAAAATACTGGAAATGGATGAACATCAAAGCCATCGCAAATATTTTCTGCGGCAAATTCAATACATGGTGGTGGTTCTGGGCAAAATCCAAATGTAGGAATTAATAATTGCACTTTGCCAACAACTTTTATTATTATAAATATACCTACAGCAAATGTAATATTTTCTCCAGTTATGATAGGCTGACCTAATATTTGTGAACTTGTTTCAACAACAATATTAAATTGGAATTCATCCCTTGCATCTGGTATGAACATCACAATATCCTCTTGAATATCAGGTAGATTTTCCTCCTTAATTGTTCCATCTTGCATAATTATTTCATATGGTATTCTTAATGTAAATCTAACTCTTCTAAAATGTGGTCTGTCAGGTAGGTCACTTACAACTAATGTTCCTGGTACTATAAATCCTGGTCTAAACCTTATAGTTTCAAAAGTATCACTTATCTGTGCCTCTATTGATGAAAAACATTCCCTATCTTGGCATTGAGCGTATACTTTATCAACCATAATGCAGTCTATTTCTCTAATGCAGTTTAGATCAAATTCCATTCTGCCATCAGAGTTATAAAAGTCTAAATTTTTTTCCATATTTTCCACTCCTTTTATTTAATAAATCCATTTCTACTTTCATATTATGAAATAGGGAAAGTTTTGTGATATTTTATTTTAAAAATAAGGAGGAAAAATATGATTATTAAATTTAAAGAATGTGAAATAATCAAAAATTCATTGAATCAATCTTTTAATTTTTACATAAATGATAAACAAAACTTAGTTTTTAATGAATTCAATGAAGACAATATCTGCATTAATTCTTCAATTATAGTACAGAATATATTAGACTTTTCTGTAACTATTGATAAAAATGATAAAATACATTTAATCTATTTACTTAAATATGGTGAACTAGTATATTGTATATACTTAGATAATAAGTGGAATAAAAATCCAGTTGCAAGATTAGATACTAAGTCTAATATTTATAAACATTTAAGTCTATATTTGCATGAAAAAAATATAAATATATTTTATTCTTTCACTAATTTAATAAATATGAATGTGTGGTCTATTGAACAAATAACCCAAAACTCAAATACATGGGAGAGAACAACTATTGCAAATATATTCTCGGAAAAAACTTTTACTCCTTTTTATATTGATAGTGATAGATTTGGAAACATACATTTAGCTTATAGAGCAAAAGATTATGATTCAAACCACATCTATTATACATTCTATAATATCTTTACAAAAACGTGGCTTCCAGTTCCTGAAAAAATTTCATCTTCTACTCTTAATAATACTCTACCTTATTTATTTATTGATTCTAAGGATAATGTCCACATCCTATGGTATAGCTTGAAAAACAATGATAATACTCTTATGCACAAACGTCTTTCATTTATGGGCCAAGAAAAATATAAGTGGAAAGAAATTACATTGCCTAAATTTATAATTTCTAATTATCTTTCTGTTATGATTGAAGATAATAATGTATTAAAAATTATATATATTGAAAATAACGAAATATGCTATCTTTTCTCAACAAATCATGGTGAGTCTTGGAATGTAGGACATAAGCATCCGCTGGATAGTTATCCTATTTATTTAATAAAATACTTTTATAATAATTTTTCAAGTGGTTCTAAATCAAAAATCAATTATTGTTATGGTAATGTAGATAATAATATTTATCTTTACTTTAACGATAGCTATATAAAAAATGAAGAAGCTCAACTGGAAGCTCTAAATGATAGAGATAGCTACGAAAATAAAGGGTCTGAAAAAGCTGATCAAACTAACACTGAAAATATTGAATTAATTGAACTAAAAGAATCTTTATTAGAAATAAAAAACCAACTTACAAATATTTCCGCTATCATGGAAAAAGATATTGAGCTATTAAAAGAAAAATTAGCAAGTACTTCCACTAATACGGAAAAAGATATTGAGCTATTAAAAGAAAGAGTATCAAACATTTCCACTACTATGGAAAAAGATTTTGAATTATTAAAAGAAAGAGTAACAAATATTGAAGAGGAAAAAAATAAAAGAAAATTCTTAGGATTTAAATAAGATGACTTTTATCTTGAATAATTTTTCTTCCATCTTTTTTCTCAATACTATATAAGTTTTTAATTTGTGTATCTATATTATATGCTGCATCTTTTACAATTAATAAATCTTTTAAATTTTTAAACTTTATAGAGTAATTACATCCAATGCCAATTGAAATAGGAGTAGGTATAAGTTCAAATCTTCTATATCCTAAATTTTCTAGCATAGAAAAAATTTGCATAGTATAATTTTTTGATTTGAAAGTGGCTATATAATAAATTTCCTCTTTCATAGCAGCCTCACCTTCCTTTTAATATAATATATTCTTAAGAAATTGTTTTGTTAAATATTATCTAAATTACCTTATGTATAAAATAAACGGCAATTAAAGTTTTTTAAAAATACAAAATCTGAGCTTAAATTTTGTATTCTTATATTGTTTAAGTACAATTTTTTAACTATACAGTATATTAAGTTACAGCAGCAATTACAGTTATAAAAAACTCATATTTATTATGACGTTATAAAGAAAAAGCTGTCTAATTCTAGAAATTACTTTCTATTTTAAGACAGCTCACTTGTCATAAAAGCTTCCTATTAACATCCATCACCTGCTATTAATGAAATTCCTCCTTGACTAACATTAATAGCTGATGCTACTGCTACTGCTGCTGTAGCTTCTACTGTTACTCTATAAGTACAGCAATTTGCAGGACATGCATTACAATCACATACTACAAAAGCAACTGGAATTGAAGATCCTATAGCCACAATTATTCCTTGAGGCAAGTTAAATGATTGTACTTCTACTTCATTTTGATTATCACAACGTCTAAATACTCTAAATGTTATTGTTATTGCACCTTCAAGAGCTACACTAAATACAATTATAGCTGAAATCTCTAACTGTACACATGGCTTTCTAAAACAACATAAATCTGTTACCGATATAGTTCCTATAGTTGTTGGAGTAACTACATCGCCTACAGCAATAATACCGATACTAGTTGCTCCTGTAATAGGATTACATCGAAATATAATTTTCTCAGATGCACAGTCTGCTTGATGACAACAGTCACAGTCATTTCTTTGGCAATCACATTGACACTTATGATATTTACTTTTGTTTCTACCATATATTAAGTTGTTAGAGTTAATTGACCTAAGAGTTCCATTAACAGGATAACAAGAGGACATATATATTCTCCTTTCTAGATACATCTAATTGTATATTGTTAATTATTAGTATATTAGTAAGCGAAAAGTTGGTTACCATAATATAACTATAAAATAAGCATTATATAATAAAATTATCTTAAACGAAAAATTTTTTTTAAAATACATTTAAATCCAAGTCTATACTAAATAAGAAAAGAGCTGTCTAGCTCTAGAATTACTTTCTATTCTAAGACAGCCCACTTGTTATGAAAGTTTTTTATTAACAACCCTCACCTGCTATTAATGAGATTCCTCCTTGACTAACATTAAAAGCTGATGCTACTGCTACTGCTGCTGTAGCTTCTACTGTTACTCTATAAGTGCAGCAGTTTGCAGGACATGCGTTACAATCACATACTACAAAAGCAACTGGAATTGAAGATCCTATAGCCACAATTACTCCTTGAGGCAAGTTAAATGATTGTACTTCTACTTCATCTTGATTATCACAACGTCTAAATACTCTAAAGGTTATTGTTGTTCCAACTGCAAGAGCTACACCAGTTGTAATTATAGCTGAAATCTCTAACTGTACACATGGCTTTCTAAAACAACATAAATCTGTTACTGATATAGTTCCTATAGTTGTTGGAGTAACTACACCTCCTATAGCAATAACACCGATACCAGTTGCTCCTGTAATAGGACTACATCTAAATATAATTTTCTCAGTTGCACAGTCTGCTTGATGACAACAGTCACAGTCATTTCTTTGGCAATCGCAGTCACATCTATGGCATTCACACTGGCATCTATGGCAATTACAGTCATCTCTGTCATATCTTAAATTACTAGGACCAGTTGGCCTAAGGGCTTTACCAATAGGGTAATAATACGACATATACATTCTCCTCTCTAGATATATTTAATTATTCATACTCATTATCAGTATATTAACAGCATCGTCTATGGCAATCACAATCGTGTCTACGGCATTCACATCTATGGCAATCACAGTCGTGTCTACGGCATTCACATCTATGGCAATCACAGTCATGTCTACGGCATTTATGTCTATGGCAATCGCAGTCATGTCTACAGCATTCATGTCTATGGCAATCACAATCATGTCTACGGCATTCACATCTATGGCAATCACAGTCATGTCTACGACATTCACATCTACAACATTCACATTCATCATCTCTGTCATACCTAAAGTTATAAGGACTAATTGGTCTAGGGGTCATATTAATAGGGTAGTAGTAAGGTAACATATATATTCTCCTTTCTAAATATATTTAATTGTGTACTGCTCATTATCAGTATATTAAGAGATGAAAAGTTGGTTACCATAATATAGTTATAAAATAAGTCATTACATACGTAATACAAGCATCTTAAACTAAGGAAAACTTCTTTGAAATGTATTTAAAGTCAAGCCTACACTAAGTAAATTCATAATAATTATTATATTATAAAAAAGAGCTGTCTAGCTCTAGAAATTACTTTCTACCTTAAGACAACCCCTTGTTATGAAAGTTTTTTATTAACAACCCTCACCTGCTATTAATGAAATTCCTCCTTGACTAACGTTAATAGCTGATGCTACTGCTACTGCTGCTGTAGCTTCTACTGTTACTCTATAAGTGCAGCAGTTTGCAGGACATGCATTACAATCACATACTACAAAAGCAACTGGAATTGAAGATCCTATATCCACAATTACTCCTTGAGGCAAGTTAAATGATTGTACTTCTACTTCATCTTGATTATCACAACGTCTAAATACTCTAAATGTTATTGTTGTTCCAACTGCAAGAGCTACACCAGTTGTAATTATAGCTGAAATCTCTAACTGTACACATGGCTTTCTAAAGCAACATAAATCTGTTACCGATATAGTTCCTATAGTTGTTGGAGTAACTACACTTCCTACAGCAATAACGCCGATACCAGTTGCTCCTGTAATAGGACTACATCTAAATATAATTTTCTTAGGTTTACAGTCTGCTTGATGACAGCAGTCACAATCATTTCTTGGCGGACAACAAGGTGACATATACATTCTCCTCTCTAAATATATTTAATTCTACGCGTAGTTTTCAGTCAGTATATTTAAATAAGCCTTATCTATACATTAGCATCCGCTACATCTACTTTGACATCTATTTCTTCTGCAACCACATATATTACTCTTACAACCGCAGCTATTACTTCTGCAGCCGCATCTGTGTTTTCTACAGCTGCATCTATTACTTCTGCAACCGCAGCTGCATTCATCATTACATCTAACTAAAACACTATAACTCAATGGTCTAGGGGGCATATTAATAGGATAATAATAAGGTAACATATATACTCTCCTCTCTAAATATATTTAATTGTATATTATTTATTATCAGTATATTAAGAGATAGGAAGTTAGTTACTAATAAGATAGTTATAAATTAAAAATTATATAATTTAAATAACCTTTTATTAATTAATACCATGTTAATGAAGAGAGTTCCAAGTTAATAAAATCTTTTTCGACATATAACTAAGTCGAATCTATCTTTTTTCAAAAAGAGTACACCCATCCTCTATAGGTGGGTGGTGAATTTTTACTTAGCTTTAGCTAAGTTTTTTCTTTTATTAGACTGCATAAGTAATAGCATTTATTGTAAAATCATGACTACTATACTATAATATTACTATAATTTTCTAAGAAAGGAGGATTTAAATGCCCCAAAAGCCTACTAAAGAAGTTTTGTTTGGTGTTCAAAAACAACAGCTTAAACATTTGTCTAAAGGTGAATATTTAGCTTTAAGAGAGTTATGCTTTTTAAGCAAAAATATGTAT
>NZ_JAHLPM010000027.1 GCF_018917865.1 Tissierella simiarum | reverse complement strand
ATTAATGAAGAGTATTTAAATCCAGTAAGGATTAAGGTAGTATAAATGTAAACTGTGAGCACTTGCTTTCAGCATAGGGCGTACTTGGACACGCCAAAAAGAATAAGGCTTCCTAAGTAATCAGGTTGAAAAGTAATAGCAAACTTCTTTACGAAAAAGAATCCCCCATCTTCTATAAGTGGGGGAGGGTTCAAAAAACATGAACTAAGGGAATTCATTCCTACTCTCGAAAATATGTATTGTTACCTAGATGACAAAGAACAAATACAAGCATTTTTATTTGTAGATAACGATAATATAGAAATGTTATTTGTTCATAACGATTTAAGAGGTAAAGGAGTAGGAAAAAAACTTATAAACTATGCAATAGAAAAATTAAATGCTACAAAAGTAGATGTTAATGAAGAAAATAAACAAGGCATAGGATTTTATAAACATATGAGTTTTAAAGTTATTGATCGTTCTGAATTAGATAATGCTGGGAGAAATTATCCTATTCTCCATATGGAATTGGAAAAATAAAATACCATAATACCAAATATAAAGTGAGGTAATTTATGATTATTGAAAGCAAAAAAATAGAAGGAAAAAATATAAAATGGATACTTCGTTGTCCAACAAAAAATGATGCAGCTGAATTGTCTGAATTAAGAATTAAGATTGATGGAGAAACAGAAAATCTCGATAGAGAATCTGGCGAAGGTCTATTAACTCCAGAGGATTTTAAAAAACTTATTTATGAGGATTCAATGGCAGAAAGAACTTTATTTTTAGTTGCAGAAGTAGATGGTAAAATTGTTGGATTTACTCGTTGTATAGGAAATAAATTGAGTAGATTTAGACATAAAGCTGAATTTGGAATATGTATATCTAAGGAATACTGGGGTCATGGAATTGGTAAAGTACTACTAGAAAATGTTTTGATGTGGGCAGATGCTACAGGAATAGAAAAGATTTCATTGACGGTAGTAGAAACAAATACAAAGGCAATTCAATTATATAAAAAATATGGATTTGTAGAAGAAGGATTGCTAAGAAAAGATCGTATTCATAAAGATGGAAACTATTATAATACAGTTATAATGGGAAGATTATTAAATAAGTAGAACTAATAGATCAAGCTAGATAGGGTTATTTTCTATTAAATGTAATAATTTTTATTTTATATACCATACTAACTATACAACAACTAGAAAGGATGATTAGTATGGAAAATCCAAAAGCTATATCTGAAATATTAAATCAGACTAAAAGAATAGAAGAAAATAACTTTTCTAACATGGAATACGCTACAAGTATTAGTATGCTACTTAATTCTAATGATTTAGCTAAGACAAAAGATAAAGAATTATCCGATAAGGTTAATAAACTTAATAGACATATAGAAGATATAAACAAATTAACTGCAGATTTATTAAATGATTTATCAAGTAGACATAATTAAGGTGATAGATATCTATCACCTTAATTTATTATACTAATCTCCTATTTAACCAGTATTATAGTTATAACAACAATAATAATAGGTAAAATCATAAGAAACATTCCCAAAGGTCTACCTGCATTAACAGTCCATCCTACTCCAAATCTTTTCTCTACGAACAAAGATGAATCATCTGGATTATAATAAATTGTATTTCCTAACTTCCATAGATTATCATCATCTCTATCATGAATAGTTTCAATAACTTTATCTTCTCTTAATTTTAATCTTTCTCCTCCTTGACCTATTTTAACTGCTAAAACAATAGTTCCGATTATAATGATTCCACTTATCCCTAAAATTATAAAATTAAAAATTCCCATATTTATGCGAAGGACTCCTAGAGATACCATATTTATAAAGGTAAATAAAAGTTCTAAAAGTGTTAACATCCCTATTAAGTACATAGACCAAGCTTTTCTAAATAATATATTTCTCTTTAAAGATTCTTCAGGACTATTAGGGTTTATCTGCTGCTTCGATCTTCCTATTATAAAATAAGTAAAATATATAGCTATAGCCATAGAAATTTGAGTTAACGGCATCATGAGTAGTGTGGATATAGACTTATCTTTATATTCACTGACATTTCCTTGGAAATTCCAGTGAGTAGGTATTTTATTTGGCAAAGTCGGATATAGAACAAAAACTAATATAATATTAAATAAAATAATTCCTATAGGAACTAAAAACCATATAGGTGAAACAATGCCTCTGCTTTTTTTATCTCGACTATATCTCATATCCACCATTACTATTTTTCCACCTATTTTATCCCATCCCTTTTCTATCTTTAATTCTTTTGACTTCTTATTCCACTTTAAATAAATTAAAAATAAAATTGCCATATAAACAAAAATTAAAAAAACAAGTAATATAACATTAGATGAATAGTATAATAACAAAGATATAATAAATAAAATAGGTATTCCAATAATTAAATTATCCCTTTTAAAACCTTTAAATAGTCTCTTTATTTCCTCATCTTCTAGAACTTCTTCTGGAACTTTTACTCCAAACAATATGTTTTTTCTAGTTGTTTTTGGTGTCAATATTTGAGTTATTAATATAAATAATAAAATCAATGAATTAAACAATACCCATATTAATTTTTCAGTCATTCCTATGGTCCTCCTTTCATTCTTTATTAGGACTTCATTTCATCAAATAAATCTTCACAAATTTTTATAAATTCTTCTTTCTCTATACTTCTATTTTTACTATCTGCAATAATATAACTTAACTCTTCTTTTAAAAACTTCATATACTCTTCTTGGGCCTTAGGTAATATGTCTTTTATCATGGCTCCTTTTCTTCTATCTATACTTAAGTATCCTTCATTCTTTAATATATTATAAGTTTTATTGACAGTATGAAGATTTATACCTATATCTTCTGCTAATTGCCTAACAGAAGGTAATTCTTCTCCTTTTTCCAACTGCCCCTTTGCTATTCCAATTATAATCTGTCTTCTAAGTTGTTCATAAATAGGAATATCTGATTCAAAATCTATTTCCAATAGCATATTTTTCATCCTTTCTATCTGTTATATACATTGTATAACAGGTGTTTTTTTATTTCAATAGTTTCCAAAAAATAAAGGATTTTATTTACAAATATCGAATATATTATATTGGGTGATAAAAATGAAGACAATTTCTTTAAAAACCAATGAAAGAATGTATATGTCTAACAAACAACTTCTTTTATCCTATAACAAAAATAAGGATATTGATATTAGAAATAAGATTATTATAAATAATCTTGGTCTTATCTACATGGCTGCTAGAAAAAGAATTCATCTTACTACTTCTTTTACTTTTGATGATTTAGTTCAAGAAGGTGTTATTGGAATGATGAAAGGAATAGATAAGTTTGACCTAAGCAAAAATATTAGCTTCTCTACTTATATATATTATTGGATTGGTCAACAAATGGATAGGGCCATTATGAATGGTGGGTATATTGTTCGTCTACCTGCCTATATTTACGAGAAGATAAATAGATTATCTGCTGCAGAAAATGATCTTTTAAATGAAAAAGAAGAAATTGATATAAAACAGCTATGTAAAAAATTAAACATTTCAGAAATTGAATACCATTCTATTAATAATTATAAAAAAAATTATGGATCTATTACATCTCTTAATACTCTAGCAAATCCTGACTCTGACGAATCTTATAATGAGCTTTTAGACTATATTCCCTGCAACAATAATCCACCTATAGACAAAACAATTATTGATGAAGATTTAAAAATACAATTAAGAGAAACTTTAAATTCTTTGACTTTAAAGGAAAAAGAAATCCTAGAGCTTCGTTTTGGTCTTAACGACAACAATCCTATGACTTTAGAAGCCATAGGTAAAAAATATAATGTGACTAGAGAAAGAATCCGTCAAATAGAGAATAAAGCTTTAAAAAAGCTTAACCGTCTAAACTCTAATAACGGAATTAGAGACTTTTTAATAGAATCTTAAGTTTATAAAGGATATTCTTTAAAGAAATTTATTCTTTCTTCCATGGTTGGATGGCTATGGTACCATATTTTAAATATTTTACTTGTTCGAGGCAATCCTAAACTTTCTTCATAAAGCTTCGTCATAGTAGAAATAGCTGCCTCTTTATCTTCTGTTAATTGCATCTCAACATTGTCTGCTTCTTTTTCCATATATCTAGAAACATAATTGGTAAAAGGTAGACCTATAAAAGTATAAAAATTTAAAACCAAAAGTATTAAAGGAATAGAAGCTATGTCATAAATCTTTCTAAATCCAAAGGTACCATCAGATAAATATAATATCCAATTTGAAGTCTTATATATTAAGTACATCAATAGAATTGTAAAAATACTACTTAAAAAAATACCCTTCCAAATATGGCCTTTTACATAATGGCCTATTTCATGTGCCGTTACACTTAATACTTCTCTCTCTTCCAAATTGTTAATAGTTGTATCCCATAAAACTATTCGCTTAGAATTAAATACTCCTGTCATATAAGCATTCATTTCCTTAGTATCTCTACTCTTATCTACCTGGTATATTTTTGCATCCTTTATATCTGCTTTATGGAGAAGCTGAATAATTTCTTGACCTAATTTATCATTCTCAATAGAAGTATATTTATTAAATAATGGATCTATAAACATAGGTGAAATAAAGTTTAAAAATATGGCAACTGGAATAGACATAAGTCCTATATAAAGCCACCAAGTTCTAGGGCTTCTATTAATAATATAATAAGGAACCCATATAAATAAGGAAATAGCTAAATCATTTAAT
This sequence comes from Tissierella simiarum, assembly GCF_018917865.1. Lineage (GTDB taxonomy): Bacteria > Bacillota > Clostridia > Tissierellales > Tissierellaceae > Tissierella_C > Tissierella_C simiarum. The sequence goes on along the minus strand of NZ_JAHLPM010000027.1, from coordinate 28,885 downwards.
AAAAATCCTTTTAAGTTTACCTCAAGCCATCTTAGCACACTTTGATTAGATAGCCCATATTTATGTTTTAAATAAAATGAGCTGTAATAATTCAATGGTAGATTTATTAGAAAATTTATTAAAAAGAATATAATACCGTAAATTAATCCTGTTAAAAATAGACTTTTCTTTCCCGTTTCTGCCCAGATCCTAATTCTGTAGGATGTCTTTGTAGTCAAAAATAATAAAGGGATTAAAAATTTTAATATTAAATTAATAGCCCAAACTTTTAAACTATCCTTCCTATAATCGTAGGCTTTATTAGATAAGTTAGGATACTCTATTTTCAATCTAGACATATTTATATACTCGCTTATAAAAGTGAAAAAAATAAAACTTATAATCAATATGAAAAATATAGTAATCGTTGTTTTCAATTTTCTCTCCATAGAGTCACATCCTTTTTTTTATTACCTTATATTTATATGCAGTAAAACCATTATTATTCAAAAACCTATTAATCAAGCAAATTATAGTTCTATAGGATTATATCTTAACAAATTATTTCTTCTTCCTTTGAAATAATTGTGAATTCAATCTATAATATAGTGTAATAGCAAAAAATTATTTTCTAACTTCAAACTAATTTGATTACCTATGGGTATATATGATTATTATACCACTTTTAAGGAGGAATTTTTGTGAAAAAGAAAGGTATCATACTGTTAATAGCCTTATTAATCTTATCACCAATCCTATATAAACACTTTAAGAAAGAACCTCCTGAAGTTTTTACACATAATGGAGTTGTTCATACTACTAAAGTCAATAAGGATAGTTTTCAAGTTTATACGGATGGAGAATGGAAGAACATTTTAATTAAAGGAGTAAATTTAGGTATAACTCAACCTGGAAAGTCATCTACTGAAGCAAATATTTCCGAAGATGAATATTATAGGTGGTTTGAAAAAATAGGTAAGATGAATGCTAATTCCATAAGAATCTATACTATTCATCCTCCCCATTTTTATAAGGCTTTAGCAAAGTATAATGAAAAAAATGAAAATCCAATTTACTTATTTCAAGGAATACTAATCGATGAAAATATTTTAGCAGAAACCTTAGATGCTTTTAAATTAGACAGTATCCTTCCTTTCAAAGAAGAAATTCAGAATGCTATAGATGTTGTTCATGGAAATATAACTTTACCCGAAAAACCTGGACATGTTAGTGGAGAATATACTGCAGATGTTTCTCCTTATTTAATGGGATGGATTCCTGGTATAGAGTGGCAGCCTTCTATGGTACATAACACTAATAAAGTAAGAGTAGATAAAGGTCAATATGATGGGACCTATGTCTATACAGAAAATGCTAAACCTTTTGAAAACTGGCTAGCAGATATTATGGATCATATTTTAACTTATGAAATGGAAAAATATAATTGGCAGCACCCTGTAAGCTTTACAAACTATGTAAGCACAGATTTATTGAGTCATCCTTATGAACCTTTAGAAGAAAATGATTTAGTAGGAATTAATCCAAACGTCATTAAATTTAAAAATGTAGAAACTGGATATTTTGCTTCTTATCATGTTTATCCATATTATCCAGACTTTTTAAACCTAGATCCAAAATATACAAAATATATTGATCATAGGGGTAAAACTAATAACTATGCTGGATACTTAAAAGACTTAATTAGTGTACATGAAATTCCTGTGTTAATAGCCGAATTTGGAGTTCCTAGTTCAAGAGGGCTTACTCATGTAAATGCTCATGGATGGGATCAAGGTTTTTTAACTGAAGATGAACAAGGAAATATTTTATCCCACAGATTCGAAGATATTGTTAAAGAAGGTTATTTAGGCGGAATAGTGTCTAGTTGGCAAGATGAATGGTTTAAAACTATTTGGAATACTATGGATTTTGATAATCCAAACAGAAGACCTTATTGGTCTAATGCTCAAACTTGTGAACAGCAGTTTGGTTTACTAAGTTTTGACAGGCATAAGATTAAAGTTGATGGAAGTAAAGATGATTGGAAAAAATTAAAAGCTAAGCCTATTTACTCGGCAAATAAAAAAGACTTAAACCATATTAAAAATATTTATATAGATCATGATGAAAGATATGTCTACTTTGGAATAGAATATAAAGATTTGAGGAATAACAACTTAGACACTTTAATACTTTTAGATACGATTCCTAACCAAGGAAACACTACTAATCCTTTTAATAAAAATATATCTACAAAAAATGGAATGGACTTTATCATTCACATAACAGAACAAGATGATTCTAAAATATTAGTGGATAGTTATTATGATACTTTCTATTATCAGTATGGGAAAGTTTTAAAAATGTATCCTGAAAATCCTCAATACGAGGAAAAAAACAATGGAATATTTAATCCTATAAGATTAGCCTTAAATAAAGAAATAACTATTCCAAAAACAGGACAAAAACAACCTTTAATCCATTATGAAACTGGTATATTAAGAAAAGGAAACGGCAATCCTGAATCACCTGAATATGACTCTTTAGCAGATTATTATATAAACAAAGAGGATAATTTTATGGAAATTAGAATTCCATGGCTTTTACTAAACTTTAAAGATCCTAGTACTAAAGAAATCATGGGGGATATGCATATAAATGGTTTAGAGAGTAAAATAAATATTGATGGAATAAAAATAGCTGTTGCTGCCTATGATACTAACAATCCTGAAAATCCAGATATTTTTCCAAGGTCTACTGATGGTAAAATTTCTGAAAAAGGACTATATAACTATGCTTGGGATAAATGGAACGAGCCTATAATCAAAGAAAGATTAAAAAAATCCTACCATATATTAAAAGATACTTTTAGTAATTACTAAAAAAAGCTTCTAAGGAAGCGTTTCAAGGTAGCTTTTTTTGAAACTCATTTAGGTCAGAACAAGTTCCTACATTGAAAAAAGAAAAAAGTAGAACTTTCCTATTCGTTATAAAAATAGGTATTAAACGAAATTTCGTTTAATACCTATTTCCTATACTCTATTTAACTTTCTAAATTTATTCCATATTATTAATGTAAAAACTAATAATACTATAGTAACTATTATACTGCCTTCAGGACCAAATCCTCCTCCTGTGAAAATCTCAGATCCTTTAATTCTAATTCCAAACAAACTGCTTTCTCCAAGCTTCATTCCACTTACCTCAAACCCAAAAATACTTCCTATCATCCAATTCCACGAAGAATGAATCCCACAAGCACCTACTATACTTTCTTCATTAAAAGCGTATATTGAAAATAATATTCCTACAATTACTATATTTATAAAGGGAATCAAAGTAAAATTTGGATTTAATAGATGCAGTAAAGAAAAAAATAATGAGTTAACTATTATAGCCAATGGTATCCCCCATTTTTTCCCCAATAAAGGCATCTGCCATCCACGTAAATATATTTCTTCTCCAGCCCCCTGCACCATAAACATTAGAAAATATATTCCAATATTTAAAATATCGTCTACTTTAATCTGATTCATCTCTATATCTATGACATTTATAACTTTCATTATTACAACGATTATGGATACTAATATTATACCTATACCTAATCCTTTCAAATATTTAAGAAAAAAGTTGTCGGTTCTGAAACCCAAAGTTGAGAAATCCCTTTTTTCTATAAACTTAACTAACAAAAATATTAAAAAAATAGAAACTACATGTGGTATAAAAAGACCAAGTATATTATTGTATAAATTATAGAAACTTATAATTTTAAATAGAAATACGGATAAATATCCAGATGCCACAATGAGAATTGCAGGCATCAGTAATATTAATACTAAGTTCCAATTCTTTTTACTTTCCCAAGCCATGGTTATTAATTTATTTTCTTTCTCAATCATATCCCTACCCCCTTCATAAAATTTTTATTATGATCCCTTCATTATTATACCCAATTAAAAAACTCCCTATAGGAGTTTTTTAATTTAATATTAGTTTTTTAAACTTTTTACTTTATTAAATACTTAATTAAATACAAAATTATTAAATGAGCAGGATAGAATATATAGAATAAATATTTTAAATTATATCCTTTTTGACCGTTGTAAGTCTTTATAGGTATTAACGCTAGAAGTGCAAAAAATTGAACCAAAATTTGAATTAGCATATATTTACCTTCTGGGGTAAAGAACATTTTTATAGGCATTCCCATTGAAGCAAAGTATAATATAACAAATACAGAATATAATATATATAAAATTACCATTCTGCCTGTTAACTTTTTAAAATCATCATGGTATTTATAGAAGAAATATACCATAAATACGCCTGTAATATCTCCATCCATTTTAAGTAGAAAAGAAAGTATAGCAAATATCCATATAAACAACTGTCTACCTTTCCAATTTGATTTATCATATAAATATATGGCTATAAGACCCATTAATAAATTAAAAATAGTATTTAAAGCAGAGAATCCTTCTCCAAATGCTTCCCTAAAAGTATATAGAAAAGGTATTTGAGAAATCAATGCTATAATAAACAACCTAAGCATGTATTTTTTTACATTTCTTGTCCTTAAATATCCTTGTGCAATAAAAAATGCAAAGATAGGAAAAGCCAATCTGCCAATTATCTTAAATATTCCATATTGAGGAAAAAAGATTGCTCCTATATGGTCAATCAACATAGTTATAATTGCCAATAATTTCAGCTGAAAACCGGTCATATTAAATCTACTCCTTTTTTTATATTGAAAATTAAATTCTCTCCTAAATTTAAATAAAACTCCTTTAAAGGAGTTTTATTTAAATTTAATGGCTGTACCTATTACATTAACTACTAAAGCCAATCCTTGTTGCAAATTGGTTAAGCTATATTCAACATTTAATACAGCATCTGCACCCATATCTCTTGCTTCTTCCTCTAATCTATCTAAAGCTATTTTTTTCCCTCCGTTAATCAATTCAGTATATGATTTTAATTCTCCGCCTACCATATTTTTTAGACCTGCTGCAAAATCCTTTCCAAAATGTTTGGAATAGGCTACAGATCCTTCCACTATTCCTAATATATCGTAATCTTTATTTGGAATATCTGGTAAATTAGTGATTATCATAGTCTTCCTCCTTATAAATCAATTTTATTTTCTATTATATATCCTGTTCCTAAGAAAGCGACAATACCTACAACTAAATTATATATCATACCTGCTATTCCTATAAAAGCTCCTTCTCCAGTTCCCATAGTTATACTAGCGCCATTCATATTCATAGTAATATTAGGTAAATATTCCAATCCTTTTAGATGAGTTATTTCTAAAGTATTTAAGTTTAGATAGTAAGGTATTAAGCCATTTATTTTAACATTGAAATAGGCAACTAATGCGTTTAATATTAAGAATATAATAAACCATAATCCGCCTATTTTTTTATTTCTTATACTTACTCTACTTAATGCCATGGAAAAATAAATTAATATTAGTGTAATTACTCCTCCAATAAACGCGGTTATTATAAAAGTAATAGCTTCTTTACTAAATGTATTAAATACATCAAACATTTCTTTAAATGGTAAATATATATCAAATAAAATTTTTGCTAAAAATATATTGTATAATAAAGTTACAAATCCTAAAACTATAAACCACATTATAGCGACTATCAACTTGCCCCCTACTATTTGATTTCCTGTTAAAGGTAATGTAAAGGTTAAATAGCCTCTATCTTCATATAATTCTTTTCTAAATGAACCTACTATAAATAAAAACGCTGTTAAAAATGTTCCAAATATGGTTAAGGAAAATAAAAATGCTACTAGAGGAAATCTGCTACCATCAAATCCTCCTGTTCTCACATTTACTTGTATAACAGTGGATGCAATTAGTACTATGGCCAAGATTCCTAAAATAACTTTATAACTGCCTTTTATTTCATACTTAATATATTTGCCCATTATATTCCTCCTACTCTCCAAATATTTCCTTATAAAGCTCATCTATTTGCATACCTTTTTCTTCTCTTAAGGTTTCAGCATTTCCTGTTAGATAGACTTCTCCTTCTCTTAGAAAAACTACATCATCAAATATATTTTCCATATCTCTTACTAAATGAGTTGTTATAATCATAGAACTATTTTCATTATAGTTATTTATTATGGCATCTAATATTTGATCTCTTGCTACTGGGTCTACTCCTGCTATAGGTTCGTCTAAAATATATAGCTTAGCATTTCTAGATAATACTAAAGTTAGATTCAACTTTTCTGTCATACCTTTAGATAAAGAAGTTACCTTCATATCCCTTTTTAGTTTCATAAAGTCTAATAATTCATAAGCTCTTTTTTCATTAAAATCCTTATAGAAATCTTTATAAAAGCTTAATGCATCTTGTATAGTCATCCAGTTATATAAAAAATTTCTATCTGGCAAATAAGATACTATAGATTTTGTATAAACTCCTGGTTCATGACCATCTATCAATACCTCACCTTTAGTCTCTCTTAATATACCTGTTAGAATCTTTATTAAAGTAGTCTTCCCACTACCATTAGGACCAAGAATACCTACTACTTTACCTTCTTCTATGTTTAAAGCTAGGTTATTTAAGGCCTTTTTATTGAAATAGGATTTACTCAATCCCTTAATCTCAACAATATTTCTCATTAAATCTCCTCCTTTGCTTTCTCAGTGATTAAATCCACAATTTCTTTAGAATCAAAACCTAGAGACTTCATGTCTAATATAAAACTTTTTACTATATTAGATGCCATGTTTTGCTTAAGTCCCTTGATAACAGCTTTATCCTCTGTAACAAAAGTACCCATTCCTCTTTGAGTAAAAACTAAATTTTCTCTTTCCAATTCTTGGTAAGACCTTTGTATCGTATTTGGATTAACTTTTAAATCTATTGATAATTCTCTAACCGATGGCAATTTCTCTCCCTCCTTTAAATTACCCGACACTATTCTTCTCTTAATTAAATTCATAATCTGCATATATATTGGAAGATTTTCATTAAAGTCCATCCTTTCACCTCCATACAAGAGTGTGCTTGTGTATTAATTATATAGTACACTAACATTGTCTAACTGTCAATTATTTTTTAAAAAAATAAGCCTAAAAATAGGCTTATTTAATCTCAATACCTCCAAACATTACAAAACACTTAATTCTTAGTATAGGTGCATTTGGGTCCGTATTAATTCTAGTTTTATTACTCCATCCTCCAAATACAGGAAAACCCGTTACTTCAACTCTCCACTCTTGGGGAACAAATATATCTATTCCACCAAACATAGCATTTAATTCCATATAAGTTTCTTCATTCTTTAATTTTGCTCCCCTTAGATCTAAATCTATTCCTCCAAAGATAGCTGTAGCTCTACCTCCTTGAAATTGTTGCGATTGATTATTGGTCTCTAATCCAGACATTATAACAAAAGCATCTATACTGTCTTCTAAACTTACATTTTCATTACTCCAACCAAACATATTGCTATTAGTAGTTCCATTATTTATGCTTCTACTGGAAAACACTATCCTAAGCCCTACTAAAATTAATATAACTGGCCATATAATTGTAAAAACATTGAAATTTATTAGATCTAATCGATCTAACTGAAAAAATACTCCTATTAATATTACAATAGTGTTTCCAAACTTAGAAGCTCTTTTATTAAATATTCCTGATAAACCCCATAAAATCAATATACTAGGCCAATACACTGAGAGTATTTCACTAAAGTTTATGATAGTAAATTGATCTAGTAAGAAACCTGCTCCCAACAATACTAATAAAATTCCTACAAAATAATTACTTCCCATAATATTTACACCTCCACCTTATTATATTCTCATGTTATAATGTACACTTTATAATATATACCCTAATTATAAGTTATGCACAAGCTAAAAATTAATATTTATTAATTTTATTAATCTAAATATAATATGCGGTCATTGACAAAAATCGTTTATGTGAATATCTTAATATAAGAGTTTCTATCTTTTTTCAAAAAGAGTACACCCATCCTCTATAGGTGGGTGGTGAATTTTTACTTAGCTAAAGCTAAGTTTTTTCTTTTATTAGATTGCATAAATAATAGCATTTATTGTAAAATCGTGACTACATTAATGAAGAGTATTTAAATCCAGTAAGGATTAAGGTAGTATAAATGTAAACTGTGAGCACTTGCTTTCAGCATAGGGCGTACTTGGACACGCCAAAAAGAATAAGGCTTCCTAAGTAATTAGGTTGAAAAGTAATAGCAAACTTCTTTACGAAAAAGAATCCCCCATCTTCTATAAGTGGGGGAGGGTTCAAATTCTAATGATAAATTTTATAGTTCTTGAACACTGACTACTAAAATGCTATCTCCATATTCTTCATCTAAAGTTTTTAATATTTCATCTCCCGTGTTAGCCATGCTTTTATGAAGTTCAATAATATCCAAAATATAGCCTTCATCTAATTTTTCCAAAATCTCATCATTGAACCATCCTAAATATATGCTAGTTCTGTCATTTAAGTTAAAATTTCTTCCAGAACCTTGGTAGTTTGTTTGATTTAATAATACATCCTTATCCCTTATATTTAAAACAGAATACTTTGTAAGGATATTTCTAACTTTTTCATCGATATCTTTATAAGCTACTAAAAATACCTTATATTTAATATTCGATCCTTTATTATTCATACCCTACCCCCTTTTAATTTTAGCATATTAGCCATTATCTTTGTTTCCATCCTACTACTTTGATATTATTTTGTCAATACTTCTATTCCCTTCTTTACCTTTTTAATATAATATGAAGTCTTATATTGAATATGCATTTAATATTTTTAATATAATTTTTAAATATATTTAAAATAAAAATTAATATTTTTAATGTTAATATTGACATTTTTAATTTTCTATAATATTCTTTAAGTATAAACTTCATAAAGCTTTAAGCTTTAAATTATTAAAGGGGGTATTTGTTTGACTAGTTATGCTATGGAAGTAAAAAATTTAAGAAAAGAGTTTCAAGTAAAAAAGAAAAAAACTCCTTTTTGGAAAAAAGATTATAATAAAGAAATTTTCGTTGCTGTTGATAATGTAAGTTTTAGCGTTCATAAAGGAGAAATATTTGGATTTTTAGGTCCTAATGGTGCAGGTAAAACAACTACAATAAAAATGATCTCTACTCTACTAATGCCAACTTCTGGTTCCGTTATAGTTAACGGTATAAATTCACATGAAAAATCTATAGAGGTTCTTAGAAACTTAGGAACAGTACTGGCTGGGGAAAGAAGTATTTATTGGAAGCTTTCCGGTAGAGAAAATTTAGAATATTTTGCAGCTATGAATGGTATCACAGGAAAAATTGCTAAAGAAAAAATAGATTATTTACTTAAAAGATTTAACTTAGAAAAAAGGGCAGATGAAACTGTAGAGAAATATTCAACAGGTATGAAGCAAAGGGTAGCTTTAGCTAAAGCTTTAATTGCAGATCCACAAATAGTAATATTAGATGAACCTACATCTGGCTTAGATCCTCAGTCTGCAAGAAATTTAAGAGAAATCATACTAGAAATAAAAGAAGAAGGTAGAACTGTACTTCTAACAACTCACTATATGGAAGAGGCAGATCAATTAAGTGATAGAATTGCTATTATAGATCACGGAAAAATCATAGCTTTAGATACTCCTGAAAATTTAAAAAAGGGGCTAAGTAAAACTAAAAGCCTAGTTCTTCAATTGGATCACTGGGATGAAACTATTTCAAATAAATTAAAAGATATACCTGCTGTAGAAAATATAAATAGTAGTTTTAATGATTCAAATCAAATTTGGGAAGTAAAAATCCATATTTCCAATGGTAGCCAAGTTATTAGCTCTTTAATATCCAATATAGCTTCTTCTAATACTAAAATAATCAATTTTAGAGTAGATGAGCCGACTTTAGAAGATGTATTCATTAATTTAACAGGAAAATCTTTAAGAGAATAGGAGGAATAATATGAAAAGGTCACCTATTATAACTGCAATTTTATCTGTTTTTAAAAAAGAACTTAAAATTTTTTTAAGATATCCATCTTGGTTTATAGCTATGTTAATATGGCCTATTATATTTCCTTTTGGATATTTGTTTACAGCTAAAGCTTTATCTGGTACTGACGGTCAATCCTTAGCAGCTTTTTCTAATATTTCAGGAACTTCTGATTACATAAGTTTTATGCTAATCGGAACTACTATGTGGATGATAATGAATACTATGTTATGGTCTTTTGGAACTAGTCTTAGAACTGAACAAATAAGAGGAACTTTGGAGTCTAATTGGCTTTGTCCAGTTCCAAAGATTACAATTTTATTAGGCCATTCTTTATGGGAAATATTTTTTAATATTATTTTTCTTACTATTACCGCTATAGAATTTAAGCTAGTATACAACTTTAAATTCATAGGAAGTCCATTACTTTCCTTCCTAATAATTATAATATCTATTCCTTCAATTTATGGAATTGGATTTATCTTTGCAAGTTTAGTTATGTGGCAAAAAGAAACGAATTCAATGGTTTTTTTAGTTAGAGGAATAATGTCTGTATTTTGTGGAATAACTTATCCATTGGCTGTTTTACCTAATTGGATGGGAAATATATCGAAAGTAATTCCTTTAACCCATAGTATTAGTGCTTTAAGATCTGTTATTTCAACGGGTGCAACACTAGCAGATATTAAAAGCCAAATATACTATCTAATATTTTCAGGCATTATTCTTATGGCTTTAGGTTTTCTAGCTTTTAATTTCACTCAAAGAAAAGTTAAGGAATCTGGTTCCTTAGGTCATTTTTAATTGAAAGGAGGAAATATTATGGCTTTTAAAAATTTAAGAATATATTTATCTGCTATTTCTGCTATTATTAAAAAAGATATAAAAATATTTTTTGCTTATCCTATAAATGCTGTTTTTAGAATTATAGAACCTATAATGTGGATTACTCCAGTTTATTTTTTATCTAAGTCTTTTCAGATAAATGGAGAGAATATTGGTTTTGGTCAATATTCTGGAACTACTGACTATATGGCTTTTCTAGTTATCGGAACTGTAGTCAGCAGCTTTGTAAGCTCTGTTTTATGGGGTATGGGTTTCTCCTTAAAAGAAGAAAAGGATTCAGGTGTAATAGAATCTAATTGGCTGACTCCAATTCCTTTGTGGGTACAGTTAATAGGTAGATCAATTTTCTCACTAATAATAACTACTATAAATTCTTTAACTGTAGCATTGTTAATATGGACATTCTTCGGTTTTAATATAAACAACAACATAATCCATGCAATAATCACTTTAATTCCTTTACTTATTGCGTTATATGGTCTAGGATTTGGTATAGCTTCTTTAGTGCTTATAACCAGTAATGCTAACCAAATAATTGATATAACCAATTTTTCTCTAAATATTCTTTGTGGTCAAGATTTTCCTATTACCGTTCTACCAAGAGTTATAACGGCTATATCTTTGGCTATCCCTTTAACCTATGGTTACGATGCCATAAGAGGATTGCTTTTAGGAACCAATACCTTGTTTCCTATAAAAACAGAACTTCTTATATTGACAATTTTTATGATAATAGGAATATTTTTAGGCCGTTATATACTAAAGAAAGTAGAAAGACATTGTAAGACTATTGGAAATATCGGATTCCATTAAAACAAGGTGACAGAGGATTCTTTGTCACCTTACTAAATTTATCTTTCCCTATATGTAATAGTAGCAACATAAATATTTCCGTGTTGTTCATACTCTATATCTATAACTTCTAATATTTTATCTTCATTTTCTGCTATCCAACTTTCTACCTTATCTTTAAGTTCTGATCCATCATTATATTGGACAAAAGCTTCATGTTTCATAAGAAATATACCTCCATTATATTTTCATATAATAAAGTATATTCACCATATCCAACAGTATTCCTTTGTTATTCTTCTTCAATTATTACAATTGCGTTGTTTATAATTACTCGATTTCCCTCTACATCAAATTTAACTTTATTCCCATAGTCATTTACTTCTATATCTATTTTACCTTCATATTCTTTAATTAATTTTCCATCTTGACTATATACTTGAACCGTTCTTTTTAATCCTGTCCAGCTTGATTTATAGTCCTTTATATCTCTTTCTATGGATTTACATGAAGATAAGGTTAAAACTAAAACTAGTAAAAGAGCTATTAATGTAATTTTCTTTTTCACTTTTCTCCCCCACTTTTTATATTATACAAATATCCTACTCTAATACAAAAAATCCAGGTTCTTTTGGGTGGTCCATAAATTTTACATGACTTTCATATTTTGATACTAAATATGCCATATAATAATCTCCACTTCCACTAGCTACTACCCAACCACAAATTATGCTCCAAAAAATATTATTAGTAAAAAATAAAAATATAACTGTAACTATACCTAGTATTACGCTTGGTAATAACAACGTACTTATATATCCAAATTTGGTGATTAAGCAGTCATTGCAGGCACAATAAGGTGTAAAATATTGTTTATGAAAACCAAACTTTACTTTATCCCTAGGAGCTTTAGCTAAAATTATAAATCCTAAGGCATGTAGACCTTCATGTATTACTATAATTATAGCTATGTATATAATTCCAATCCAATTAAACTTAAAAAATAGATGATTATATATTTTTCTTTGTATAAAAAATGATATAACAAAAGAAATTAATAAGGAACTAATATAGGTTATATTTACTTTTTTTAGATCCACTATGACCTCTTTCAATAAATCTACCCCTTTTATACCAAAGGGTCTTTCGACCCTTTAAAAATTATAATTTATATATACTCAATTCTTCCTTTATTATTTTTCTTAAATACTCCTTTTCCGATTGTGGGAGAAAAGCTGCTTCAACAGAGTTATCAATAAGCTTAATTATATCTTCTATAGAAAATCCTAGATTATCCATTAAAAATTCATATTCTTTATCTAAAGTGGTATTAGAAACTGTTGTATTGTCAGTATTTATGGTTACTCCTATACCTTCTTCTAAATATGTTCTTATAGGATAATCTTCTATAGAATCTACTGACTTTGTTTGTAAATTACTAATAGGACACATCTCTAAAAATATATTTTTTTCTTTCAATAGTTCCATAACCTTTGGATCCTTTATAGCCGCTATTCCATGACCTATTCTTTTTGCATGAAGTAATTCTACAGACTTAGGTATATTCTCTACGATCCCTGTTTCACCTGCATGTATAGTTATATTATATCCTTTCTCATAAGCTAATTGAAAAGCCTCTTTATGTATCTCAGGTGGAAAATCATGTTCATTACCTGCTAAATCTACAGCTACTACTCCTTTCCCAAGATATTTCTCTCCATATTCCACTACTTTTAAACTGTTTTCCCCACTATCATATCTCATACATATAAGGATGGCATTAGATAATATATTGAATTCTTCTTTGGCTCTATCCATTCCCTTCAATACACTACTTACAACTTCATCAAAGCTAAGTCCCTTTTCCATAGAAAGAAATGGAGCAAATCTTATTTCAACATATTTTACATTTTGTTTACTTAAATCTTCCAAAAGCTCATAAGTAATTCTTTCTATATTTTCTCCTCTTTGCACAACCTTCAATGGATAACTAAACTTTTTTAAATACTCCTTTAAAGAGTCACACTCTTCTCTAACACTTACTAGTTTTTCAAATTCTTTAATATCTTTAACTTCTAATTTTTCTCCTTCTTTAAGTAATAGTTCATACATGGTTTCTGGTCTTATACTTCCATCTAAGTGACAGTGTAATTCTATTTTAGGTATCTTCTTTAAAATTTCTTTCATAAACCTGCTCCTTTCATTATATCTCTCTTAAACCATAGCTCTTTATTATTATTTCTAACTATAGAATATTATTCATCCAGACTAATGTCAAACATTTAGATAATTTACCTTGATATCTTTCATAATCTTTTGTAAAATTGATTTGATGTATGAATTAATATTAGGAGCTGAATAACTATGGGACAAGAAATTGGAGAAAAAATAAAAGAGTTAAGACTCTCCCAGAAAATGACCTTAAAACAATTGAGTGAAAAAACAGATTTATCTATTGGATATCTTTCCCAACTAGAAAGAGGGCTCACTTCTGTGGCTATATCTTCATTGAAAAGCATAGCAAATGCCTTCAGTGTTGACTTAAGCTTTTTTTTCGACCCTCCTGTTGCTAATGAAAACAGAATTTTACGTAGCTTTGAACATAAAGTATCTCTTGTTGCAAACTCTCGATTTATATATTCTAACTTGGGAAATGATATGGAATGTGAAAATATATCTCCATTTATGATAACTATATTACCAAATCACACTAACGAAGAACTTGTACCTTATTCTCATAGCGGCGAGGAATTCGTTTATGTATTGGAAGGTATTTTAACTGTTTTCGTTGATAACGAAAGATATGAACTATATCCTGGAGATAGTATACATATTCGATCTGAACTTAAACATAATTGGGATAATCACACAAGTAAACTGGTTAAAATATTGTGTACCTATTCACCTAAAATATTAGATTTAAGGGAAAACTTAAAACAGAAAAATCATAATATTTAAAAATACTGAGGCGATAATACGCCTCAGTATTTAAAATAAATTAGAAATTTTAAGTAATCTATAAACCATTACTGCTGTTTCTGCTCTACTAGCTTTTGATTTAGGAGCAAATTCTTTTTTATCTATTCCTTCTACTATTCCTACACTATTAGCCATTGATACTGCTTCTTTCGCCCATGAGGATATATTATCTTTATCAATAAATTTTAAATCTTTATCAATATTATCTTTCTCATATCCTATATGATTTAATGCTCTAACAATAATAACTACCATTTCCTCTCTAGTTATTTCATTATTAGGTCTAAATCTTCCGTTATGTCCATCAACGATGTTTAAACTTGCCAATACTTTTATATCTTCAGAATACATTTGATTATCAACAATATCTTTAAAGATTATATTACTATTCACAGGCTTTAAATCAAGAGCTTTTACTAAGATTTTACAAAACTCTCCTCTTGTTATTGTGTTATTAGGTTTAAAGTTCATAGAATCTACTCCATTTATAATATCTCTAGATACTAAGACTTCTATAGCATTATTAGCCCAACCTATATCTACATCCTTAAACTTTTTATCGTATTGTAATACAACATATTTCCCAGGAATTTTTATCTCTTTTCCTATCCTTCCGTCCCTATCTATTTTACCTCCTACAAACTTAAATTTTTCCGTACTATCCTCCACATATAATCCGATTTTTTCAAAATTGCTGTCTTTATCTAAATCATATTTAATTGCCATGTATATTGGATTTTCAATATTAATATCATTTACCTTGTTTCCTTTAATGGATACAAATCTCATCCCATATACTTTTGAAAACTGAGTAAATTCTTTAGAAAAAATTTCATTATCTTTATTAATTCTTAGTTCTATAAAATAACTATCTTTAACATCTAATACACTAGCTTCAATTTTTAGCAATAATTCATTAATTATAAATTCTAATTCTTTTTTGTTTTCACTTATATGAGAAATAAAATTGGATTCAATCCTAACAATTATTTCATCTACTTCTTCTTTTATGTCTCCTCTAATTACTAGCTTTTCAGTACTCTTATTAGATATTTGTTTTTCTATCTTTTCTTTTTTTACTTCTATTAATGCAACAGTCTTTCCTATTTCATTTTTCGATATAGTTAGCCAGCCACAATCAATCTCCTTTTTATATGGGCTTTTTGATATATTAGTTTTTCCTACTTTATTTTCTGTCTCAGATGTTGACGGTGTAGGCTTTTCAGGTTCTTTTGGTTCTTCAGGATTTTCTTTATTTATAAGTTTAAAAGTTCTTTCTTCCATATTATTAAATGCTTTTACCTTAATTACATAGTTATCTGGTTTCAAGGTTAATGGCAGTTTAAATTTTATAAAGAACTCTCCATTTTCTTGTGTAGTATATTGATCTATTTTATATAAAGATAGTCCAGTTATATCTTCTACTACTACGGAAATATCTGTATTTTTGGCACCTTTACTTTCATGCATTACTATACCTTTTCCTGTTATGTATTCTCCAGTATAAAAAATTTCTTTATCTAAATTAAAGTTTAGGTAATACTCTCCTTTGTTTGCATAGGAAACAGAAATAGTAGATATCATCAATAATGCAATCATCATCAGGATAGAAATAATCCTTTTATACATCTTTGCACCCCCTTCATATATAACCTATTCTATTTCACCACAAATTTCATTGACTTACTTGATGATAATGGTTTCATATTAATTAAGCTATCCCAAACATAAATATCAACTGTATGTTCTCCTTTTTCTAGTCCATAAGTACTGAATCCTAATGAATACTCTGTAATATTCTTATTTATAGGCACAAACCTTGAAGCATAAGGAACTTGATTTTTATCTTTAATTTCAATCATCACTATTCCTTCATTTATGTTTTCTTCTTCTAATATTTTTATCTTCGTATTAACAAATATGGTATTTCCTAGATCAAATTCATTTTTTTCTTTTCCCATTTTATCAACTGATGTAATCTTTATTATTTGTATAGGCTTTCTTTCTGAAATATCTATATTTCCGCCGCTTAAATCCATTCCATAACCAGAATGTACGTTAGAATTATAAAAAGCTTTTGTATTACCCAATTTATCTTCAAGAATTATAAAGTTTACTTCACAAATTCCTCCTATACCATTGATAAAGTCAGTAGAAGTTATATATCTTCTATCTATTAATTCTAACTTTCCTTTTTGTTCTATTAATTTATCATTTTTATCTTTCATAATATAGCCTATATATGCTTTATCACCTAAATCTTCATAGGAATTATTATTTTTTGCATCAATAATAATATTTCCATCCTCTACCTTAATACTATTAATTGTCAATCCATCATTATTAAAATCAACATTTACATTCTCTTTATTGCCTCTCATAATATGAATCTTTGCTTTACTTCTATCTTGGCTTTCTTCTGTAACAAGAATTTTCAAATCATATTTAGATAATTGAAGTCCCGTTTGTGGATTAGAAGGATTGGTATAATCTTTATTATCATTGAATTCAGGATTCATTAAAACATAATTATCTTTAGTTACAGCAGTATTGCTCCAAGTATGAGTAAACTCTTTTTGTTCTCTTAAACTAAAAGCTGCATCATGCATGATAAAATCTGCCCTAGAATCTATTCCCCATTCTCCATTAGGCATTTCCCATATTATTGGATTTTGATCTGCATCTACTATGCCTACAAAAGTGTATCCTGGATGATCCTCTACTTGTTGATCTGGTTTTCCATAATCATCTACCCATTTAGTATCTATATACCAAATTAAGAGTCCTGGATCATAACCAATATTTTTCCAAAATGTATTAATATGTGCTAATCCTTCATCAACTTTTCCTTTTTGACTATTACGCCATTCAAGTAAATAATAGTGTTCTGACTTTTCTACACCATTAGATTTTGTAAAACCATTTAATTCAAATCCATCTTTAGTATAAGTTTCTATCTCTTTTACTACTTTCTCATTTTCTTCTATTTCAGATTCTTCTACTGGTTTTGTTTCTTCCTCTACTCCTACTTCAACTTCATTTATATCCTTCCCTTCTTCTTTAAGTTCTTCTACTGATTCCATTTCTTCTACTTCAGATTCTTCTAGAGGTTTCGGTTCTTCTGCTATCTTAGTCTCTTCTATTTCTTCTATTGCTCCTCTTTCACTTTTTATTCTAGTCTCCCCTTCAGCACCATCAAAAAATATTTCTTCTCCATCAGCAATTATTCTTATATCATCTAAATAAATTCCTTTCCCTGGAGTATTGGTATCTGTCCAGAAATAAAATGTTAGGTCTATTTTACTACCACAATATTTAGTTAAATCAAAATCTGCGTCAATCCATTGATCGTTTGAATCTCCTGTAATTCCATGACCTGGATTCCTCTCTTTTATTTCCTCTTCTGTTTCATTGTCAATAAGCCAATCATCTACCTCTGTAGTAGTAATATTTCCTTCAACAGTTTCCCATTCATCTTCTTTTCCTACTTCATTTACTCTCACCGTTGCAAAATCAAATCCAGGATCGATATTATACCAGGTTTTAAATTTTAATTCTGCTTTCTCATAATTACTTAAATCAATAGTTGTCTTCATTGAATTTCTTAAATTGTTTTCATTGCCACTAAAATATGCAAATTCACCATTAAATGGTGTCGTTATTGTGGTTGTCTTTTCTGGTAAATTAATTCTAACCGTATCTACTCCACTACCTCTTGAACTGCTTTGATTCAACTCAATATCTATTCCTTGTTGATCAATATCTTCTAAGTTAATAACTCTCTGATTCATCCAATTTGTCTGTATTCCCTTTTCTTCAAAACTATTTTGTAAATATTCTCTACCATATGCTCCAAAACAGTTAGGCATAGATCCTTTTATACTTTCTCCTGTATAGCTTCCACCCATAATGGACCAATATTCAACTGGTGGGTTACTTCCACTAGATCCATATAAATCTGGTAATCCTAACACATGTCCATATTCGTGAATTAATAAATCCAATGCTGAATCCTGTGCTACTATAATGAAATCATCAAATAACCACTCTTTTCCTTCATGATCCTCTATTTTATAGTACTCACCCTTCATTTCATCATCGTAATACCAAGTAAATCCTCTTCTAAATGGCCATATAGCTGATTCTCCTAAACTTCCGCCTCCCCACTCTTCTCCAATTCCAGGATGGATTATTATAACTGTATCTATTACTCCGTCAGGTTTAAAGTAATCTCCTTCACCGCTTTTATTCTCTATATCAAAATCAGATAAATTAAAGTTTGAATCTTTTGCTACAGCTTGTATAGCTTCCTTAACCAGTTCTAAAGCTTCATCCTGATCACTGTAATTTCTATTTCTATCTGCACCATAATATGCTGCCTCATTTTTAGCTTTATACCAACCAGCAACTTTTCCTTTAATAGAATAACTTCCTCCAGATACTTCTTTATAAAACTTATTAAATGTCATATATTCCTTTCCATCTGAACCTATATATGTGTCTTCTCCAAAGAGCATTTCTTCAAACAATTCTGGGGTATAATCAGAACCTTTTAAGCCTTTTATACTCCAATCTTCCTTTTTATCCAATTCTTCATGGCTATAATCTGCATAATCCATTAGTATTACTAGTGGCTTTGACACTATCTTAGATTCCCCTGTGGCAATATTTTTATTAAAGTTTTCAACTGCATATACATTAGATGTAAAAATAACTAAAGATAGTAACAAAATTATAATGCTAGATAATTTCTCTTTCCTTTTCATAAAATAATCCCCCTTTTTAATATATTTATTTAATATTTAGCAATATTAAATTAAAAATGGCTCTAGATTAACTTTATATTTCAGAATACATCTTTATTAATCTAGAGCCATAACTATCTAAGGTTTCAATTAGTACTATAGTTTATATTAATACTATACTTAGCAGTAGCACCATCTATAGAATATATTTGTAAATAGTATCTTCCTGGTTGTACGTTGAATTTTCCCTTTAACATATTATTTTCATTTTGCTGAGGATAGGCTATATAATTGTTTAAATCTAACTCACTATATACTAACCAGTTGATTCGTCCATCTCCATGTTTAGTTACGTTAATTTCAACTTCTCCAGGTTTAGCTACGTCAAAGTAAAATACATCTAACCCATCATTATGATCAATTTCCCCCGACACAGATACATTAAAAATTATAGATCCGTTGGCTTCATCAAAATCATCATTTGGTTCAGTTTCTTTAGTTATACCTTCTTCTCCTATAGGGGACTCTATAATCGTTGCAGTAGTATTCTTAATATCAATTGCTCCTTTATCATCTGTTACCGTTAAAGAAACCGTAAAGTTTCCTGATGAAGTATATACATGAACTGGATTTGCCTCTTCACTAACGTTTCCATCTCCAAAGTCCCATAGATAAGATACTATAATCCCGTCAGGATCATTAGAGCCATTGCTGCTAAAATTTATATCTTCTCCTACAACTCCTGTATATGGTCCATTTGGATTGGCTATAGGTAACTTATTTTCTGTAGGATTAGTTATTTCATCATCAAGGAGCAAGCCTCTAAAAATTACATCAAACTGATATTTATTTTCAGAGTTTACTCTATGATTCGTGAAATAACAGGTTACGGTCTTGTAGCCACTCCAGTCAAGTTTATTTAATTCATATAGGAAATTATCACAGATATCATTCATCTTGTTCATGTCGTTAAGTTTACCTAATGAGTAATCTCCCGTATATGTTCCACTTATGGTAAAGGTATTAAATAGTTGTGATTTTTGTTCTGTGACTTTAACATCGGTAATATTAGATACAGAGGTGATTTCTGATTGGATTTCGGATAAGTTTTTATTTGGATGTTCTATTAAATAATCATCTGAAACTAAAGGTATTGTTAGATTATCATATCTATCAACTAATTCTTGCATATAATTTTGATATTTTCTATCTAAATTAGTATCATTACTTAAAGTTTTGATGTAGTTATCATAATTTGTTACATCATTTCCTTTAATATAATTAGTTAATCTATCATATATATAGAAGTCTTTATCATATATATAATTTAATAACATACAAGCATAGGTATAAAATTCAAACCCATCATTATAGGAAGAGTGTAATGTCTGTGATACATTATATCTGTTGGCTGGAGATGTATATATAAGGTTGCTCACCATAGATTTTCTAGGTAAAATTCCAGAAGTTCTAGTAGAACCTGCAAATAGTTCTGCTCCCCCTTCTTCATACCAAGTTAACCTATCGTTATAATATATTTCAGAATCTCCCCACATTCCAGGAACTACATATCTACCTTGTAAATAATGGGTAAATTCATGTCTAAATAATTCTTCTAAAGTATATATACTTTGTTCAGGAGTTCTTTCATAGGTAAAGAAGGTTCCCCAGCTTTCTATATAGATTCCTCCATTGTCAGTGTCTAATCCGTTTAATACACTATTTATGTTGTATTCATCAGGATCATTATATATAATGATTGTCAATACATCATCTTTGTTGCCTAATTCTAAAGCTTCATCACTGCCAATTGTTCTGAAAAATTGGGAACTTACTTCCTTAGAAGCCCAATAAAGTCTTTTTACCTTTTCTTCAGTCACTCTACTCCCAGTCTTTACAACAATCTTACCATCATCAAAGTTGTATATATTGGGATAATACTTTTGTGCTCCCTCTTTCTTTAATTTATCTAAATCTATTACATTTCCATTTATGTCTTTTCCGTTATAATTGTATACGATCCCACTTACTGCTTGAAAAAACTGTTCACCTAAGTATGGATACATATTCATAGCTTGTGTTAAAATTTCTAACCCCTTATTTTCAAAAGTATGATATTTTCCTAAAGTTGCTATACAATAAATTCCATTATTTATAAGCCAGGAATTATTTGAAGTTACCTTTCCAAATAAGGCAATCTCACCAATTTTATTTATAAATTCGTCTATTTCTCCATACCATTGTGTCTCCTTAGGAAGCACTTTTGCTTCATAATAGGTATACATACTAATATCATATTCAATACCACGTATAATACTGTAGATGGCCTTTCCTTTTGAATTATCTTTTATAAAGGTATCAATATTAGACATGTATTGCTGCATTATAGGTGTAACCTTCTTTACAACTTCAGCATTACATGAACCGTTTCCAATTAATGCTCCTACAGAATCAACTACACTATCCTGTGCCATCGTTCCCAATTTAAAATTAGGATTTGATGTAATTGCTACTAAAGCTGGTAAACATTTATCATGGAATTCTCTATCGTCTAAATACCTCAAATTATTATTGTAAAATCCTAAATAAAATCCTGCTCTTATAACTTCTACAAGTGTTGGGATTCCTTTATTATCAGTAGATGTGTATTGACTTCCTCTATCAGCAAGAGCATCTATTAGGAATTGCATACGATTTCTATCGCTATAGAACTTATAAGCATCATCACTATATTGGAAAATACCTATTATCTGATCCCACTCTATTGTAACTAACAAATCTACTAATTCATTATTATTCAGTTTATTTAAATCGGCAAAGGTGTAGGTCTGAACATCTTTAGAAATACTTGGGTTCATTATAGTATTATTTATTTCATTATCATTATCATTATCTGGTGGTAAATATAATGGAACTGCTTCTTCTGCACTGAAATAATTAACACTTCTTTGTGAGTCATAAGCACTAGGTATTCTTCCTAAAGGTTCTCTTCTTAATGTTTCAATTGTAGTATAATTATCTAAAGCTTGTCCTTTCTGTCCTTCCGCTAAAACCAAAGAAAAAGAATTTAACAATAAAGCTAAAACTAAGGCTGTTAGAATCGCTAACTTTTTCAACTTTTTCATACAATAACTCCTCCTATAGGATATTTTAGTGTAAAAGTTAACTCCCCTTTTATAAATTAAGTTTTCATTTTCTTAACACCTCCTTTTCTAGATAATATTTTTTCATATCTATGCCATTAAATTATGTTCATATTAAATTTACACTAAATAAATACGATTATTTTTTTAATTTCATTAATACTTTATCGCTTTATTTTAATATTACTATAATACAGTATTTTGAATGTAGCAAGTACTATTTTTAGATTTTTGTTATTTTTTTAAATTCATTTTTCTACATTAATGTCCACTAATATAAAAAGTAAATCATTATAATTGAACTAATAAAATTAAATATGAATTTTTAACTACACTTTGTATTAATTTGTAGAAAAATGAGAAAACAAAAACATTTACAAAAATACTTTCATATGGTAAAATAACCACCAAATACAATTATTTTCTAAAGGAATGAGCATAATGGTAAAATGTAATAATTTATCCATTGGGGAAAACTTAAAGAGAATAAGAACGGAGTTGGGATTAAAACAGTATGAGATTACAGGAGGAGAGATTACGAGGAATTTAATAAGTATTATTGAAAACAATAAGACTCCTCTTACTGAAGATAATGCTAAGCTAATTTGTCGAAATATTAATAAGATTATGGAAGATAAAGGTTTAGATATTATTATTGAGCCTGAAGATATTTTCAATCCCGATAGATATGATGCAAAAAAACAATCCGATTTATATATTAAAGAATTGGACAACCTTATATCAACTAAAGACTATAACATTGAAACAGAGTATATAAATGAAATAGAGACATTTTTAAACAAATGGAATCTAGTGGATAAGAAAATAAGAATTTATGAAATTTTAGGAGATATTTACTATAATTTAAGAAACTACTCTAAGGGATATCATTATTATTCTAAAGGATGGGAACATACCTTTAATTATCCCAATAAACAATTTCGTTATAAGCTTGTATTAAAGTTAGTAGTAATGTGTATTTTTACAAATAGGTATAAAGAAGCTACTAATTTATGTGATTATGCTCTTTTAAATAAGAAAGATATACCTAGAAAGCATATGGGTATTCTCCACTATAATAATGCTCTTGCTTATAAAGAATTAAATTTAATAGATAAGTGTTTAGAACAAACATCAGAATACTTCAAATACATTGAAAGTACGAACTATAAAGAATTAGTAAGAACTTTCATTCTACAAGGGCTATGTTATTTAGAGATTAAAAAATATGATGAAGCTTTAAAAAGTTATAATAAGGCATTAGATATACTACATATACAAGAAAATTTAGAAGATTTATGTTTAGTCTATGTTAATAGTGCAGAAATATATTTAAAAATGAATTGCAAAGATAAAGCTATCGAATACATTAATAAAGTTCTAGATAATATTTCTAAGTTAAATATAAACTCGAACTATCCTTCCAAATTATATAATCAAATTGCTATCATATATAATTATTTAAATGAATTTGACTTAGCAGAAAAGTACTATAACGAATCATTAGTATATGCTAGAAAAAATAATCAAAATGAAATAATCAAAGAAAATTTACTACAGATATTTGATCTTTATCAGAAATCTTTGGATTATAAAAAAATATTCGAATTAATTAAAAATCATAAAGATATTTTATTAGATATTCCATTAGATAAGAATATTCTTTTAATACTAAAAACTTTAGAATTTCATATAATTAATAAAGGTGAAAATGAAGCCTTACAGTTAATAGAAAATTTAATAACTAATAATGAGGAGGAAAAAGAAGATGAAAATTAAAAAAGCATTAGTAGGTTTCATATCTTTAACATTAATATTATTTAATTTGAACTTAGGATTTATTTCATTTGGGCATACACCAGATCCTGTAATGCCAATCTTTACATTTGGACATACACCAGATCCTGTAATGCCAACTAGTACATTTTACTCAATATTAAAAAAATAAAAATA
Organism: Tissierella simiarum; assembly: GCF_018917865.1. Classification (GTDB taxonomy): domain Bacteria; phylum Bacillota; class Clostridia; order Tissierellales; family Tissierellaceae; genus Tissierella_C; species Tissierella_C simiarum. Next base: position 4,415 of record NZ_JAHLPM010000027.1, on the reverse strand, counting down.
TATAATAAAGGGATATTTCAAGATGACTTTCTAGTCATTTTGAAATATCCCTTTTATTTATAAAATATTTTTAATTATAAGATTACCTAAAATTAAATCTATTAGTTCTTTCATTATAATTTCTTGTTAAATTCCTATTCTTTTTCTTTATTTTCATCATTCTCAATAAAATCACATTTTAATTTTGTTATATCAACTTTCCTAACCATTTTCTCTACTTTTTCATATTTTATATCCTGTTTTACGCCCCATCCTTCTAATATTTCTTCTGTGCCAACCCAAACTTTTGTCTTTGTCGGCATATATTCGAATAATTCTTCTACATCCTCATTTATCATTCTAATACATCCATTGGATATATATTTTCCTATGGAAAAAGGAGAAGAATTTCCGTGTATACCATATCCAGTATGTTTTTCTGTAGAAAGACCTAACCATCTCTTTCCCAAAGGATTATTAGGGGCTCCACCTTTTACTGGTTTAAACTTACCTCCCATTCCTCCCCAATATGGATTTTTAGCTTTATTTATTATAGTGAACTTATAATTAGGAGTAGGTGTAGACGACTTCCCTAATGCTACAGGATATTTTTTGTATATTTCTCCATTACTGTATACTGTTAGTATCTTCTTATCTTGATTGATTACAATAAACCATTTTTCTTCCATAACTTCCTTAGGAAGAATATCTACTATTACTTTATTCGTTTCATTTAATGCTTCATTAGTACTTTCTTCAAGAATACCATTTACAGTCAAATTATTTTCTGCTTGAAATCTTAATAGGGTATTTCTTTGTTTTAATTGTTTTTCATCATATCCGTTACTTATATATCCCTTTAGGATTTCTTCATTTTTTTGTGATTCAGCATAACCTATATTAACGAGGAAACATAAAAGAATCACCGTTATTACTCCAATTTTTTTAAGCGTTTTATTAATGTTCATTAAAATAGTCCCTCCTTCCTTTATATACTATTCATATGGAAGCAGGGAGTTTAATGTTTTTTTAATAAAATTTAAAAATTTCATTAACACTTTTTTAGTTTCAGCATAATCTATTATGGAGATTAAAAAACTTTATATCCTAATTTGGAGGTGTTGTTAGTGAGTGATAATCAACGTGGTGGTCTATTAGGTGGTTTGTTCGGTGGCGGAGACTGTGGTGGCGATTCTTTATTATTCTTTTTCCTACTATTGGTAATTTTGTTCTGTGGTCCAATATGCAATAATAGATGTTAATTAAAATTTTAGTATTTCGGGGCTAGTCCCCGATTATTTTTTATAGGGTGGCTTTCTAATAATTATTTCATTATATCTTAATATTTTTGAATTCCTAATAGGTCTTCAATCTTTTCATTCATATAATTATAGGAATCATACACTCCTTGGTTATAAAACTCAGGTGCTATTTCGTTTATAAAAAAATCTAATATTAAAGCTGCTGATAAATCACCTAAGTCTTCTTCCCTTTCATTTAAAAAATAATTTTTAATAGCTGAAATCATTTTATCTTTCTTTTCTTTGCTTAATTTAATTTTATTACCCATTATAAAAACTCCTTTTATATGTACTTTTGCTAAGTATAATATTATCTAATAATATTATATATTTCAAGGAAATTTCTTTTCATCTCCTTATGTAGTTATTTATGATATAAATCTATAAAAATAAAGGTGACTAGGCTAAATGCCTAGTCACCTTTATTTTCTCTATTCTCTATCTATTAATTGTTTTTCTCCCATTTCCACTAACTTTCTAGTCATAACTCCGCCTACTGGTCCAGCTGTAAATATATTATCTACTGGATTATCATTAGAAAGTGTATCAGGTAATCCTAACTCATTAGCTATTTCTATTTTCATTTCATCTAATGCTTTTCTAGCATTAGGATTTAATGGACTTTTACCCATATAAATCACCTCAAAATTTTAAAGTTGTTTATATCTTATTTTGTATAAATAAGCGATTTTAAATACAAGGTAATTTAAAGAAATTTAAAACAAAAAAAGACCAGATTGAACTGGTCTTTTGATTAGTAGTATACAACTATGGCATCATAGCCATGAGCTTTTAATTGGCTTGCAAGTTTATCTGCATTTTCTCTTTCTTTAAACGCTCCTGTTTGAACTTTATACAAGCCTCCAACTTCAACAATTATAGCATCATATCCTCTATTTTTTAATTCATATACCAATTTTTGAGCATTTTCCCTTATGCTGAAAGCACCAACTTGAACTCTATATAATCCACTTGGCGTTTCTTTATATGGTATACCTAAATAATTCAAAATCCCTTTTGCTATTGCTTTGGCTAAATCATTTTGCCTATTTTTTAGTATATTAGCATCTTGAGCATTATCTATAAAGGCCATTTCAACTAATGCAGCTGTCATATTAGTTTCTCTTAATACTGCAAAGTTGGCTGTTTTAGTTCCTCTATTAGATGTATATACTCCACTAGCAATTATGCTATCAAGAATATTTTTGGATAATTTAGCACCTTGCACGATACCTGGATAACTATAAGTTTCTACACCTTTAGCAGTTCCATCGTATGCATTACAATGTATTGAGACAAAAATATTTGCACCAATATTATTTGCTTTTCTAGCCCTTTCAGATAAATCTACAAAGACATCTGTAGTCCTTGAATAATATACTTCTACATTATGATTTTTTAGGATTTCTCCTATTTTCAATGTTGCTGATAAAGCTATATCTTTTTCCCTTAAGCCATTTCCTAATGCTCCTGGATCACTACCTCCATGCCCTGGGTCTAAAAATACTTTTACCATAATAAAACCTCCTAATTTAATATTAAAAGGTACCTTTGCCTAATATATAGAAAAAGGTACCTTTTTTTACTATGGTCGTATGAAAATTTAAATAAAATATTTTTTATTCTTTAATGTCATCACTTTCTTCTTTAAGCTTATTTAACGTTTTAACTATAAATTCTGGCAGTGGTATACCTAACAAAGCTATATTTTCTGTTATGCTAATCCCTTCATTGGCTATATAAAAATAACAAGCCATAGTTCTAAATAAGCTGTTATCATTGCTAACTGCTATATCCAATTGATTAGCAATTATAATTACAAAAAATATAGCAGCTTTTCTAAGAAGTCCATTAAATCCAACTGAACTAGATAATTTTTTATTAATAAATCCATTCATTATCCCAGTTAAATAATCCATTATTATAAATATAGCTAATATTTTCAATGAGGTATTCCATCCTCCAATTAAGTAAGTTAATCCTGTTCCTACCGTTGCTATAATTCCATTAAAAATTGTTTTATGATTCATCTTATTCCTCCAAAAATATAGTAAAGAAGGGCATAAAAAAAGCCCTTCCTATTTTGCTATAAAACCTATTTCAGATAATTCACATTACGTCACCACTATTTCTTACTGTAATTCTTTTATTTCTTATAATAATTGATTTATTATATTAGTTTCTAATTATTCTATTTAAACCTTGCTACTTTATATTTTAATAGAGTATATCCATGTTTTCCTGAGATTAATTAGTTTCCTAGATATTTACTATAATAGACTATATTATAGCACTCTATTATTTCTGCATAATTTTTTTATTTTATGATAATCTATCTATAAAAGATATAATTTTTACACTAATTTACTTAATAGTTTATCTTTCATAATAATAAATTTTTTATGAAAGATTGCTACTAATTTTAGCCAAGCAAAATTTTTAAATGCCATAAACAACCATTACTCTTCCCCACCATCTACTATCCCCAGAAGCAGATGCTCTGGCAGTACAGCTTCTATCATCAGTACTTACAGAAACACTAGCATATATACTAGTACCATTTGACTCTCTTATATCTGCTACTGTATTTCCTTTTTCATCACAGAACTTACTAACACCTGCAAACCACCCATATTGTCCTCCTCCAATACTTACGGAACCAATATGAGCTATAAATATTGGAGAGCTAGGATGTTTAGTAAAAGTAATAGTAGACTCTTCTGTACCCGATGTACTAAAATATTTATACTGAAAGCTTAATTTAGATTCATAACTACCAGTTATACCACCAATGTTGATACCAGCCTTAACGTTACTTGCAACTAAATTTGCAAACTGTGCTTTAATATATCCACCACTATAATATCCACTTGGTAGATTATATTGTCCTCCTTGTGTCGTTATAGTTTGTGCTAAACTTCCTCTATTAGGCATAGTACCTGTTAACTTTTTCCCTTTAACATAAGCAGTTTTACCACTTAATATATCTCCTGCTACTGCTGTGGCATCTCCTGTTTTATCTGTTTCTATAGACTTTATCCCTAAATCTAATTCATTAAATGTAGCAACTGTACCCTGTTTAGAAACCCTTCCACCTTTGGACTTGATAGAGGTTTCTAATAAGTTTTTGCCATC
>NZ_JAHLPM010000026.1 GCF_018917865.1 Tissierella simiarum | reverse complement strand
GAATACTTAGAGCTAGCAAAACAGTTTGCAGAAAAACATTCTGGAGTTAAAGCAGCTAAAGCAGAATTTAAGGATATATCTGCATTCATTGATGGAAGCAGTATTAAATATGAAAAATCGCCTTCGAAGTCAACTAACAGTAGAGCCTATGAAATATTTGTTCAGATCATAGTAACAGATGAACAAGGACAAAAAACAGAAGTCACAATATCAACAGATAGCAAAGCCCTTCAATCTATTAATGTTATTGATCCTAATAGAAAAAATAATGAGAAGTATCTTGGTTAATAACAAAGCGACTGGTTTACTCCAGTCGTCTTTTTTAAGGGTTTAAATATAATGTGCAGAATAAAGTAAAGTATAGAAATGATATCAGTAGCATTAAAGATGTTTAAGTAGATAATAAAATCGCCTTAATAAGTTTGGTTAATCTCTGATAATGAATATAATCTTCAGTTGAAATAAAAAATCTGTCTCTTAATATAGATGAAGGAGTACTAATGAATATATTAATAATTTGGTTAATTATAATTACCCTATTAGGGATATATTTTAAAGTATATAAAAATTTATTAAAAATAAAAGAATTAAAATATATAGATTATAAACTACATATTACAGAGATAAGGCTTCATTATATTGATATGTTAGCTTATCTACTGCTTATATTATCCTTTGATTTATATATAGTAAAGCATGTTATCTTATTATATAGTTTTGATTTAACAAGAACTTATATACTTGCTTATGTTTGGGGAGCTCTGCTATTGTTAATAGGTTGTCTACAATCTAAACAGAATTCATAGACAAAAAATATTTTTACTAGAAGAAATTGAAATTAAGGTATTGCTTACATACTTTCAAATATGCTGATCATTGTAGTATATAGATATAAAGATACAACTATATTTAGGTTATCTATAAGTACTAAAATAGATAACAGGTTTCTATTAAAAAATTTTAAAATAATGGGAACTTTTTTGACTTAATTATACTCTATATAGAGGAGAAGATAAATTTTTATATTTTAATAGAGAATTGTAATATAATAGGGTATGACAAGGAGATAGAGATTAGATGCTAACTAATAAATTATATAAAATACTTTTATTAACTATTATTATTTTTACTGCTTTTTTTAGTTTTGCCAGTAATAAAGAAGAATTCGATCTAGCTTTTAACATTCAATCTGATGATTATTCTAAAAAGTTAAAAACAGATAAAATAGAGATGAAAGGATATATAATTGAATTTCCTTTTAATAAGTACTATATTAAGGGCAATATAAAATTAGGGAATATGAATCTAAAGATTAATGAATATAAATATACTACGACATTAAATTATTCTAATAAGAGCAGGGATATTTTCAATTTAGAGGCAGAAGGCTCTACTCCTTGTGAAGATGTTGATCTGAGTAATTTGTGTATTTCAGCTTTTACAATAGGGAATATAACTGATAATAGCTTAGAGAGAATACTTATAAATCTATCTGGCTATCCAGATACTCATGAAGACATAGATTTTAATGTTTATCCTTTAGAAAACTAAATTTTTATAAAAAGGGAGCTGTCTCAAAATAAAACTTTGAGACAGCTCCCTTTTTTGTATTATGAATACCACTCGCCTTATTTTTACTTTCTTAATGTTGAATATACTGTACTAGTCGGTCTGGTAGGATCTCCACCGAACACAAATGTAGTAAATCCTAAATTTAAATTAACTAATACTAAAGCCAAAGATATAAAACCTACTAATGTTTTTTTAATTTTCATCTCTTTTTCCCCCTTAATTATTGGTTATTAAATCTTTAATTAATTGTAATGCCTTATTTTCATCTTTATTACTTATGTAAAATTCCAAAGTTTTTAATAACAGAAGAACATCACCATCTAACGAAATATTCAATATAACATCTCTATAATCCTCAAATAATACATGTATTTTATTAAAATCTAAATTTTTATCATAAAGATGAAGTAAATCCAATATATTATTTTTAACTATATCCTGCTGATTATTTTTTTTAGCATATATCAATGATTCATTATAATATTTTTCAGCTAAATCATATTTATTTAAATGATTATATGCAATAGCAATTTGAGTGCATAGTTTAGAAAAATAGTTTGAACTTTTATTTAATTTATGAATATTATTCAAAACTTTCTCTATATATTTAAGAGTTCTATCTTCATAGCCCAGTTTCACATACGTTTCAGTCATATTTGCATATACTAAAGACAATTCATCACAATAATCTCCTAAGATTAATACATCTGCTGCTTTATTATAACTTTTTAAAGCTTCTTCATAATTTCCAACTTTAAAATAACAATTTCCCCCAGTATTTAATATTTTTCCTAATTCCCTATAATTTGTATCCTCTGTATATTTTAAAGCTTCTCTTGCTTGCTCTAAACCTTTATCTATTAGATTTAGATTATCATAAGCTAGAGCATTATTATAATGAAGAATTCCCATATACCTTTTAGGTACATTTTCCTTATTCAGAATCGCATAATCGCATAGGTTAGTAGCTTCTTTATATTTACTCGTCATAATACAATTAGCTACCAATTTTAACATAACTCTATAATTTAATTTTCTATTAGGATAATTAAAAGCACATTCCCAAGCTTTAGTATAGTAATAATATTCTTTTGTATAATCTTTTAAATAAAAATAAATGTCTCCCAATATTTCATAAACTCTTATTTTCTTATCTATTAGATTCCATTTATTTAAAAATGCTTCTATTTCTTCTATGTATTTTGCTTCAATATTATAATTCTTGGTTGTAAGCAGCTTGTCCAATTCTTTAATATATAAATTAGCTTGTTTTTTAGCATTATATCTATCGGGATTAAAAATATCTTCAGGGTCAATAATAATATCTAAACCTTTGTCTTCCATAATCTCATTAATATTTCTACAAATCAGCTTAGCCTTATCTTCTGTAAGAGAGGTTCTATTATTCTCAATTATACTTATCAGATTTCTTGTAACCTCTCCCCCTGTAATCTCATACTGTCTTAGTCCTAGCTCCGTTCTTATTCTCTTTAAGTTTTCCCCAATGGATAAATTATCATATTTTACCATTATACTCATTCCTTTAGAAAATAATAGTAGTTAATCATTATGTTACCATATGAAATTATAGTTGTAAATAGATTGACCTAATTATTTTCTTGGTATATTTTGGTATGTAGCTAAAAACAAGAGGTTGTCTCATATACAGAGACAACCTCTTGTTTTTTTATTATTAAATTATCTAAAAGTTTAGTTCTAACTTTACTCCATTAACTATAGGTAAATTATCTTTTCCATTTAATAAGCTTAATATATTTTTAGCCATCATTTTAGGACTATTGCTAAATGCATCCTTCGTACTTCCTGCCATATGAGCTGTAATAGTTATATTGTCTAATTTAAGTATTTCATCGTCTTCTGGAATAGGCTCTTTATCAAAAACATCAATGGCAGCTCCACCTATTTTGTTTTCCTTTAGGGCTTTAACCAATGCTTGTTGGTCTACTAACCCTGAACGAGCACTATTGATTAAAACACTATTTTCTTTCATTAAAGATAGCTCTCTTTTACTAATTAGGTGATGAGTTTCTTCTGTTAATCTGGCATGAATTGATACTATGTCGGAATTCTTTAAAAGAGTATCTAAGTCTGTTAATGTAACGCCTTCAAAATCTCCTTTATAGAAAGGATCATAAGCTAGTATATTGCATCCAAAAGCTTTTAAATATCCTGCTACCAATTGTCCTATATATCCAAAACCAACTAATCCAACAGTTTTTTCATTTAGTTCTGGAATATTTTCACTGTTTGGAAAATCCTTTCTCCAGTAATTATTTTTTAGAGAATAATGAGACCTAGCAATATTTCTCACTTCACTTAAAATTAACCCCATAGTAAATTCTGCAACCGACCTAGCGTTTCTTCCTGGAGTATTTAAAACTGCAATATTTTTTTCTTTAGCATAATCAACAGCAATATTTTCTACACCACCACGTAATACCCCTATGGCTTTTAAGTTCTTAGCTTTATCAATAAACGCTTTAGATATAGGAGCAAACTGAACAATAACCATATGAAATTTATCTATATCTTTTAATAAATCTTCAGAAAGAACAATTCCTTCTGGACCATTTTGCTCAATTATTAGATTATCTTTTTGTAACTCTTCTATACTATCATGGTACCAGTTTCTAACTTCTACATTTATTCCATGTTCCTTTAAGGACTTTAGACCTTCTTCCATAGTACTAGAATCAATAAAATTATCTGAAATCGCTAATATATTCATACTATCACTCCTTACTCAATTCCTTTATTTTGAGAACCAACCATTTCTATTTTATTTACAATAACTTTTTTCAATTCTTCTTTTATTGGTAAAAACAATTGATCTGGAAGAGGATCTATTCTGCTTTGACTAGTAGCAGCTTTCTTAAGTCCTTCAAACATTGCAATTCTTAAATCTGCATATAAATTTATTTTGCTTATTCCATTTTCAATAGCATTTTTAACTTGATTTATTGGAGTTCCTGAACCTCCATGAAGTACTAAAGGTACAGGACTTATATCACTTATTTCTTTAAGTCTAGGAATATTCAATTCAGGTTCTGCAACATAAACTCCATGAGAAGTACCAATAGAAACTGCCAAAGCATCTACCTTAGTTTCATTAACAAAACGTAGTACTTCTTCTGGTTCTGTTAAAAGAGATTCACCAGCATCGGTACCATCAATTTCATTTCCCCCTACTCTTCCTAATTCAGCTTCTACACTAACATTATATTGATGAGCAAAATCTACAACCTCTTTTGTATTAGCTACATTTTCCTCAAAGGATAAAGTAGATCCATCATACATAACGGATGTAAATCCATAGTGAATTGCTTTTTTGATTAATTCAATATCTGTTGCATGATCCAAGTGTAAAACTATTGGAATATTGTATCTATGGGAAACTCCTTTAACTATAGATGTTATATAGTCAAAGCCCTTTCCTTTTAAGTCATGTTCCAATACCATTAGAATTACAGGAGAATTTTGTTCTTCTGCTGTATCTAATACTGTTCTAATTAAAATATCATCTGTACAGTCAAAAGCTGGTACAGCATACTTTTCTTTTCTAGCCTTTAATAATACTCTATTTAAATTAACTAACATATCAATTCCTCCTTATCTCATTAACATACCGCCACTGGCATCTATTGTAGCACCAGTAATATAGGATGCTGGTTCTGAAACTAAAAATGTAACTATATTTGCAATATCTTCTGCTGTCGCCACTCTTCCTACAGGAATTCTAGATAAATAATAATCTTTATTTTTATCTAAAGCATCCTTTATCATATCTGTTTCCACAATCCCTAAAGCTATGGCATTTACATTGATTCCATATTTAGCTACTTCTCTAGCCATAGAAACAGTTAAAGCTACAACTCCAGATTTACTTGCTGCATAATGAGCATGACCAGTAGTAGATCCATTGAAAGCAGCTTGAGAAGTAACATTTAATATTCTGCCCGGTCTTTTCTTTTCAAGATTCTTTCTTAAAAATGCCTGACTAGTTAAAAATACAGACGTTAGATTAACATCTATGGTTTTGTTCCACTCATCTAAAGGAATATCTTGTATCCAATTTTTAGGCCAAACACCTGCATTATTAATTAAAATATCTACATTACCAAAAGCCTTTTCTCCTTCATCAATAAGAAGTTGACACCCTTCTGGAGTCCCAATATCTGCTTTTACTATAATAGCTTTACTTCCTAACTTTTCAACCTCTTCTTTAGCTTCTAAAGCTGCCTTATCATTTCTGCTATAGTTAATAACAATATTAACTCCTTCTTTAGCTAGAGCAACACATATTCCTCTGCCAACGCCTCTAGATCCACCTGTAACAACTGCACATTTATCTTTTAATTTTAAATCCATAAAATCACCTCTTCTTATTTAGCTAATTCACTCCATAAAGGAGTTAAAACATCAATAGTCTTAGAATATAAATCATATTTTTTATCATAGATTTCTTTATTGTCAGCATTTGGATAACAAGTATAAGCTACTTCAACCATAGAATTAGATGCGGCTTCAAAGGACTCAAAGTTTTTAGTTGCAATACCTGCACAAATAGCTGCACCTAAAGCCCCTAGCTCTGTACTAGTAGTTACTTCTATAGGAGTTTGCAGTACATCAGCAAAGATTTGAATCCATACTTTTGATTTAGCTGCTCCTCCAGCAATTCTTATAGCCTTTGGTTTATCTCTATATTTAAGAAGTTTATCTATATGAGCTCTATGACAAAATACTACCCCCTCATATATTGCCCTTAGCATATGAGCTTTAGTATGCCAGCCATTGAGACCTATAAAGCAAGCTTTTGCATTGGCATCTACATTAGTCCCATATAAAAAAGGTAAAAATATGACATTACTTTCCTCAGGTTTAACACTTTCTACTAAGCTATTTACATTATCATAGTCACATTCTTCTGTATTCTTCAATATTTCACTAATAAACCACTCTAGATTACTAGCAGAAGTAGGGCTTGCTTCTGTAGTCAGCCAATGTCCTTCCATACAATAAATTGAAGTCATAAACAAGTCTTTAGAAACTACAGGTTTCTTACTTATATATTCATTGATACTCCAGGTACCTGCTACAATACACAATTTCTCTTCTTCAGTTAAACCAGTAGCTATAGCAGAAGCATCTATATCAAATAATCCTCCTGCCACAGGTGTACCTTCTACTAATCCTATTTCTTCTGCTGCTTCTTTAGTAACATAACCACATATTTCTGCAGAATATTTTAGTGGAGGTAATTTTTCTATTACATCTGGGATACCAAATTCTTCAAGTAACTCTATATCATATTTAACATCTCTTACATTCATAAGGTTGGTTCCTGACATATCAGTAATTTCTGCATAAGGTTCATTGGTTAGTCTAAACCTTATATAGTCTTTACACATAAATATCCATTTTGTTTTCTCTAATACCTCTGGATTATTATCTTTAAACCATGCTAATAAAGGAACAGGCTGTCCTGCCCAAATTGACTGCATAGTTTTAGTAAGAACCTTTTCAAAAGTAGAATCTGTATACCACTTTTCTACATAATCCTTAGCTCTAGAGTCTGTAGATATTATTCCATTATAGGAGGGCTTTCCATTTTCATCAACTAAATACATACCATTGCCATGTCCTGTAGTGGCTATTCCTACTATGTCTTTTGGGTCTATAGAACTTAGTTTAATAACATCTCTTATGGCTTTAACATTAGCTTGCCACATTTCTTCCATGCCTCTTTCTGTAAAGCCAGCTTTAGGCATTATTGTTTTAGTCTTATAGCTAGAAACAGCTATTTCCCTACCACATAAATCGTATAATGCTGCCTTAGACATAGTGCCACCATTATCAACACCTAACAAATACTTATTCATAGTCTTAACCCCCATTTTATTATTTTAAAATTGAAGCCAATTTAATAATAATCCAGCCTACAGGTGTAGTAGCACCGCCAACTAAATTAGCCATTTGTGTAGAAGAATCAACTCCTTGTGGTAAAGCTACATTAGCTGTTTCAGCAGCCATTGTATAGTATGGAGCAATATCTGTACCAATATATAATACTAAAGTGATTACTACTAAACCTGTAACAAATATCCTAAACATATTCTTTCTACAATATGGAGATACCATTGGAATCAAAAATACTAAAGAAGCTAAATCTACAAAAGGAAGAACCTTATTCCCTGGTAATATTATTGCCAATAATAAAGCTGCTGGAATCATCAACAATCCAGTGGCTAAAATAGCAGGATCTCCAATTAATAAAGCAGTATCTAACCCTATATAAAATTCTCTATTTGGAAACTTCTTTTTAAGAGTAGCTTCAGCAGCATCTCTTACAGTAACTAACCCTTCAACTAAAACATTTATCATGGCTGGTAGAAGTACCATAACAGAAGCAACTTTAATCGCTAAAATCATTATTTCAGTAATATTAAATCCAGCCAATACTCCTAAAAGAGCTCCTAGAATAGTACCTAAAGTTAATGGTTCTCCCATTATGCCAAATTTCTTTGTTATAAGATCTGGATTAGCATCTATTTTATTTAAGCCAGGAATTTTTTCAATAATCCAATTAGTAGCCACTCCAATAGGAACATACATTGCAGAAGTAGCATGGGCAAAAGACACGCCTTTTAAATCATAAGCTTCTTGAATTTTTGGTGCAGTTTTATCTGCGATAATTATTGCAATAACAAAGTGAATTAAAGCACCAATTGAAGCAATGACTACGTTATCAGTAATAGCATAAATAACTCCACCAGTTAATAAAAAATGCCAATAATTAAATATATCAATATTTACAGTTTTAGTTAAATTAAAAACTAAGAGAAGCAGGTTAATTAATAAACCACCAAACACTACAAAAGGTACTATAGGTGAACCCCATCCAATAGTAGCTCCTACTGGCCAACCTGGATCTACTACAGTTAAATTCAATCCGAATCTAGCAACCATAGCTTCGGCAGCAGGTCCTAAACTATTAAGTAATAATCCAATAACAAGATTGATTCCTTCAAATCCAATACCTACTAGCATACCAGCTTTGAAAGCTTTGCCAACTTTTACTCCAAATATTAATGCTAAGATAAAGAAGATAATAGGCATCATAACAGATGGACCCATATTAATAATAGTGTTAATAATATTCATAAAATATCCTCCTTTATATTTTTAGATTAGTAAAAGTAACGTTTTCACCTCCTTACTACAAAATCAAAAAAACCTACTTAAAAGAGGTCTATATAGATCTCTTTTAAGTAGGTTTCATTTCACTTTCCTACTGCTTATATTTTATTGTTTTAACCAGACTTCCTTACAACTAGTTGTAACACCAGAAAATCCTAGTTTTTTGAACATCTCAACACTATCTAAATCTTCAACAAAGCCACCAGCTAAAATTGGTAATTTCTTATTCTCCATTATTCTATCTAAAAACTTTGGTGCCAATGGAGATGGTAATAGCTCAATGGCATCGGCTTGAGAACTTTTCAATGATTTTAAGCTTGAATCAAAAGCCCTTGAATCCATAAGAAAAAATCTCTGAATAGTAAAAAGACCGACTGATTTACACATACTTAAAACCATAATATTTGAACTCATAACCCCATCAACATTATATAAAGTTTTTAAAAGCTTTATACCCATTTTATCTGAGGAAAATCCTCCAATCAAATCTACATTAACAAAAACCTTTTTATTATGTTTCTTACACTTCTTAGCAAGAACACCTAAATTTCCAATGTGAACTTCAGAAAGTAAAACTATTGGCAATGATGTCTGTAAAAAGTCATCTAAATCTTTTAGCTGTCTAATTGAAGGAATAATTGTAAAATCATTAAATTCATTCTTCAAATTTATCACCTAATGTGAATACTTGTTCTTATTTAAATTCTATCATATATTTTTTCATTGTCAAATAGTTTAATTAACTTGCTTTATTTTTCCATGGTTGTAGATTTTAAACAAACCTTGTTTTTCCTTTATCCTTTAAATAGTTTGTAAATCTATGAACACATGTATTTATAATTAACTCTTCCGGCATTCCCACTTCTTCTAATAATTCTATCGCTTTATCAACTCTTCCAACATCAAAGGAAATATGACTATCACTATTTGCGATTACTGGAACTCCATGTTTTTTACATAACATAGCTATTTCATAGCAATTATCTTTACTTCCCTTTCTACTACTTCGAAAAGAACTATTGTTTATTTCTATTAATGTTTTTGTTTCCTTAGCCTTTAGAACAAATTTTTCCTTATGAATTGGAAAAATTGGATTTCCTGGATGAGATATTATATCTACATAATTATTTTCCATTACATTCAAAAGAGCTTTTGTATTACCATCTATATCCCAAGGTTCTATACATCCATCATGAAGTCCTGCAATTACAATATCTAAGTTTTTCAATATCCTTTCTGGAACATCTAATTGCCCTTCTTGATCCATTATATTGGCTTCTACACCTTTTAGTATTTCTACTCCATAAATTTTCTCTGGTATAACTCTTTGATTAGCTATATGATAAACATGAGGTCCTCCAGGCATTTTAGGACCATGATCCGTAATTCCTATAAATTTCAAACCCTTTTTATTAGCTTCTACAGCTATTTCTTGAACAGTACTATATGCATGTCCACTTGCTATGGTATGATTATGCATGTCTATTAGTATTTCCATTGCTTTTTACTCCCTTCCATAATCTATTAATACAATTATATCACAAAAAGATTCTCCTAATGGAGAATCTTATTATTAACCTAAACTGTAAATAATATTAAATATTAAGAAAATAATACATATTTCATCTAATTAGAATCATGCACTTTCTATACCAATGCTAAAAACTCTTACTCTATCCGTTTTTTATATTAAGAAATTTTAAAGTTTCCCTATGCTTCCACCTTATTCTGAGGTATTAAAATACCAATTATTGCTCCAAGTATTGCTGGTATCACCCAAGAGAATCCCCATGAAGCTAAAGGCAAATATTTCACTAATTTTGTAATATATTTTCCTATTCCAAGCATATTCAATGACTCTAACATACTTACTATCATTGTTGCATATATTGCATATCTATAAACATTATGATTTGATTTATCTCCTATAAACACAGTAAGTAAAATCATAACAATTACTATAGGATACATAAACATAAGTATTGGTTCTGCAAAAACTATTATAGATTCTACTCCTTTAAAAGACATAATAGCACTAAATATAGTAGTTGCTATTACTACTACCTCATATTTTAGCTTTCCTTTGGTAATCTGACTAAAATATTGTCCTACTGTTGCCACAAGACCTATAGTAGTTGTTAGGCAGGCTAAAGACACAACTAATCCTAAGCCTATTTCTCCATATCTATGCAGAGAATTATTAGCTATATTCATAACTAAGTCTGTCTTTGCTATAGTTTTTGAAAACAACGACCCTCCAGTAGCTCCTAAATATCCTAAACCACCATAAACAAAGGTTAATCCAATAACTGCTATAAATCCAGCTTTTTTAGTCATATCTATTTGTTCTTTTTCATCGTCATATCCATTTTGAATTAATGAAGTAGTTATGATTCCTCCAAATAATATTGATGCTAAAGCATCCATAGTTTGATAACCTTGAATAAATCCATCAGAAAAAGGTTTAGCTAAATCTTCAGGTATTGGAGACCCCATAGGATCAGCTATACCTTTAATTATTATTAAAGCTAATAAAATTAATAAAGTTGGTGTTAGTACTTTTCCTAGTCTATCAATCACATTATTTGGTTTTATTACCAATGCTAATGTAATCCCAAAATATATTATAGAAAATATTATAGGACTTGCATTAGGAAGATTGGGTATAACTCCTATTTCAAAAGCTGTTGCTCCTGTTCTCGGTATTGCTAATAATGGTCCTATAGCTAAAACTACAGTAATCCCTAAAAACTTACTAAATAAAGGGGATACTTTCCTACCTAATTTATCTACATCTCCACCAGCTTTTGCAGAAGCTATTATTCCTAAGAGAGGTAAACCTATTCCAGTTATAAAAAATCCTACCATAGACCAATTCCACTTATCTCCTGCCAACAGTCCTAAAAATGGAGGAAATATTAGATTCCCTGCTCCAAAAAACATGGAAAACAACGCTGCCCCTAATATAATTGCATCATTTTTCTTTCTAACCACTTTCTGCTTCCCTCCTATTCAAAGTATTTTAACTTATTTTTATTTTAACACTTTTTAGAAAACTTTTCAATTTTCCCTATTCAGTAAGATCCTATTTATCTCCTACCTACATTTAATCCAATGATGGGACATTCTCCTATTATACCAAAGGCAAACTAATTAGCACAAATATTTATAAAAAGCTATACAGAGATATTTCTTGTCATACACTCTTATCTTAATATGATATAATATATCGTAATAAACTATAAACCAAATGGAGGTATTTATGGAAAATAATAAAAATAAATTAGTTTATCTTTCAGCTATACTATATGCTGTGATTACAGGGCTTTCTTTTCTATTTACTAAAATAGCATTAAGAAGTGCAGACCCTATTGATATACTTGCTTACCGTTTTTCTGCATGTTTTATAGCGATTTTAATACCTGTATTATTTAAATGGATTAAGTTTGATTATAGTAGGGAAAAGGTTAAAAGAATTCTTCCTCTCGCTTTACTTTATCCACTATTGTTTTTTAGCTTCCAGACCTTTGGACTACAATACGCATCTTCTTCTGAAGCAGGGATATTATTAGCCTCAGCACCTATATTTACTTTAATCTTATCTACTTACTTTTTAAAAGAAGAAACCAATTTATTTCAAAAATTATCTATAATATTATCTGTTTTGGGCGTTGTATATATTTTCATAATGAAAGGATCATCCATTGACTTTAGTAACTTAAAAGGAATCATATTTCTTCTTTTATCTGCTTTATCTTTTTCTGGTTATAGTGTTATGGCTAGAACCTTAACCAAAGATTTCACTGGTACTGAACTTAGTTACATAATGATTATCATTAGTTTTATAGGATTTAACATTGTATCTATTACAAAACATTTAGTAGATGGCACTATAGGCAATTTTTTTATTCCTCTTAGATATTTGGACTTTATTATAGCTATAATCTATTTAGGAGTATTATCGTCCTTAGTTACATCTTTACTTACAAACTACATTTTATCTAAAATTGAAGCTTCTAAAATGAGTGTGTTTTCTAACCTAGGAACTGTTATTTCTATATTGGCTGGTGTTATATTTTTAAAGGAAGAAATTTTTTATTATCATATTATAGGTTCTATTCTTATTGTTGGTGGTGTAATAGGAACAAACTTTCTAGACAAGAGAAAACTTTAGATACAAAGCAAAAAAGCCATGGAGTATGGAATAACTACCATACTTCATGGCTTTTAATATGTACTGGATAACCAACTTTATAATTTACGCATTAAGCCATTCGTATAATTTTAATATTATTTTCCTTTGATAAATCTATTAGTTTATCTTTAACTTTTATTATTGGGTTTGACATATTATGAGGAGGTATGTATACTACTTCTCCAAGTTTCTTTTCATTTGTTATAACTTTTTCTCCAATATAACAATTTAAAATATTTTTAAAAAATGTAAAAGCAATTTCTAAATCATACGCTTCTAAACCTTTTTGGTGAAATATCTTAACAGTCTCAAAAGGAGTAACTTTTTCTTTATAAGCTCTTTTTGAAGTAAGGGCATCATAAAAATCTGATACTGCTATTATCTTTGAGTACAATCCAATATCCTTGCCAGTGATACCATAAGGATATCCACTACCATCCTCTCTTTCATGATGGCATAAGACAACCGACTTAATTTTATCGTCTATTCTTTCATCATCTTTTATCAGCTCATATCCTAATATAGTATGTTTCTTTATTGTTTCAAACTCATCTTCAGTAAGTTCGTCTTTCTTATTTAAAATATCATTAGAAATTTGAGTTTTTCCTATATCATGAAGGATTGCTGCCATAACAATCTCTTTAATTATATCTTCCTCTAATCCCATCCATTTTGCAATTAAAGATGAATATATGGATACATTTATACTATGATGATAAGTATATTTATCATGGTATTTCAATCTGTTTATATATCTTACAGCAGTATTTTTATTATAGGTTTCCTCAAAAACTGATAGTGTAATGTCTTTGATAGATTCAATCTCTAATTGTTCTCCTTTAGAAAAGCTATCTATAGTTTGTTTAATGATAGAAATATTATCTTGATATTTTTCTTCAAAGCCTTGAATTTCATATTCTAATAAGCTATTTTCTTCCTCTACACCATCATTTACATAAATTTGTATTGTGTCAATATCAAAATACTCTAATCTTTCTATAATATGCTTTGATAATAATATGTTCTTGGGCACAATTAAAGTCCCCTTATCATCTAAAACATCCCCAGCTATAATACTACCTTCATTACAAGCCCTTACATCAACCAACTTTTTAGACATATGTATCACCTTTTTTCTATTTATAATCTTTGCTTTATAACGAATAGGAAAGTTCTACTTTTTTCTTTTTTCGATGTAGGAACTTTCCGTAAATGAGTTTCAAAAAAAGCTACCTTAAAACGCTTCTTTAGAAGCTTTTTTTATTTTGCCCTATTATGATATATAACGACAAATTTCTGTAAAAGTTTACCTCTAATTCATAGTCCTTTGGTTGCATATATTACAATAATATAAAGTTTTTCAAATTTATCTAACATTTCTCCATAACAAAATTCTTTATTACATTAAAATAGACTAGGGATAAAATAAATTATCCCTAGTCTATTTTAATGTTTATAAGCCATATAGAATGCTTTTATATTTTCTTCTACTGCCTTTGTCGGTACATTTTCTTTCAGTACTTCTTCCCAAGTTGTCATTTTTATATCTAAATGTTGTGCCAATACTCCTATTAATATGGTATTGGCTGCCTTAATATTTCCTGCTGTCTTAGCTTCTTCTAGTGCATCTATTTCTATTATATTAAATTTATTTTTTAAGTTATCTATCTCTTCTTCAGGATACTCTTCCTTTTCTAATAATACAGGTGTAGGATATACCTTCTTTTTATTTAAAATTATAATTGCTCCTTCTTTCATTAAATAACTCCAACGATAAGCTTCCAATGGTTCCATTCCCAATATAATATCCCCTTCACCTAAAGGAATATTTGGAGAATAAACTTTTTCTCCTATTCTAACTGAACCCCAGACCATTCCTCCTCTTTGGGAAAGACCTACTACATCATTGGTCTTTACATCTAAGCCTTCTTTAAAAGCCGCCTCAGATATTATCTTCGTAGCCAATACTAGTCCTTGACCACCAACTCCTGCAACAATTATATTTTTCATATTCTCCCCTCCTATTCTGACCTTTTTATTGCCCCAACAGGACACACTTGTGAACAAACACTGCACCCAACACAACTATCTGGATCAATTGAAGATTTTAATTTTTCGTGCTGTTCGTATTTTTTCATTCTAATAGGAGGACAATTAGTTTTTACGCAAGATCTACAGCCTATACATATATTTGGATCTACATAATAATAGGGTTCTTTAATTTTATATCTTAAAGCACAAGGTCTAGTAGTTATAATTACAGAAATACCTTTCTTTTTAGTTTCTCCTTGAATGGTTTCCTTTAACTTCTTGTAATTAAATTGATCTACTTCTACTACATTTTCTATTCCCATTGTATTTAATAAATCTTTTATGGAAATATGCATATCTTCTTTCTCGTTATATCTTCCAGAACTAGCATTATGCTGACCTCCTGTCATAGCTGTAGTTCTATTGTCTAACACAATAAAAGTCATGTTATCGTCTTCATCCATTTGGTGAAGTAAGTTTGCAAACCCTGGCATTCCTGAGTGGAAGAAAGTACCGTCTCCTATTACTGCAACTATTGGATCCTCGTCATTATTCCTTCTCATAGCCTTATTCATGCCCTTAGTTATTCCAACACAAGCGCCCATACTAATCATTATATGTGAAGCCTCAAAAGCTGGAAGCACTGACATAGAATAGCAACCTATATCTCCTACCACTTTTACCTTCATCTTTTTAAGTACATCAAATACTGGTCTATGAGGACATCCAGAACAAAACATTGGAGGCCTAGAAACTATTTTTGGCTTTTCTATGGAATTAGGTTCTCCTTTTATAACTCCAGCATTTATTAAACCCTTTTCTATATCTTCTATGTGTAGTTCTCCTGTAAAAGAAAAATATTTCTTACCTTCACAAGATATTCCCTTTAATATTAGTTCGTTTTCTATAAAGGGCATCATTTCTTCTAGTACTATTATCCTTTTATATCTTTTGCTCAATTCTTCTATCTTTTTTGTTGAAATTGGATATACCATTCCTAGCTTATATATGGAAATTGGCAAATTCAATTCTTTTAAATTATAATACATCAGTCCTGAAGTAACTATTAATATATCAGCTCCTTCCTTTTCTTCAAGAAGATTTATAGGAGAATCATAAGCATATTCTTCTAATTTTTCTAGCCTTTCTTTCATAAAATATTGAGCTTTAAAAGTGTTTGGGGGAAGCATAGTGTATTTTTCTTGATCTATTTTAAATCCTAAAGGTATTTTATCTTCTCTATTTTCTAACTCTACTATTCCCCTACTATGGCACACCCTACTAGTTATATCCACCATTACTGGCATATGATATTTTTCACTTAAATTAAGTCCTTCCTTCATAAAGTCCTTAGATTCTTGACTATTTCCTGGATAAAGAACTGCCATGTTGGCAAATTTTCCAAAGATTCGATTGTCCTGTTCATTTTGAGAACTTGCCATTCCTGGGTCATCTCCAGTTACCAATATAAATCCGCCATTGATATAGGTTTGGGTAAAGGTCATTAAAGGATCAGCAGCTATATTTACTCCTACATGTTTCATAGAAGCCATACTTCTTGCTCCATAAAAAGAACCACCTATTGCTACTTCCAAAGCCACCTTTTCATTGGTTGAAAACTCTCCATATACTTCTTCATATTCCTTCATACTCTCCATTATTTCTACTGTAGGCGAACCAGGATAACTAGCAGCTATTCTGCCTCCAGCTTCATAAAATCCTCTAGCAATAGCCTGATTCCCTGTAAGTACTGCTTTCATAGAATACCCTCCTTTTTTCTTTTTTGTTTAATACCCTAGTATATTCACGTAAAACAAAAACACTACTATTTTCAATATAGAATAATCTTTTCTACATTAATGAATATTATATATATTTTTGCTAACACTATTTTTATTAACTATCATTAACGTAAGGTGAGATAAAATATGTCTAAATTTAAAGAGTATAGTCTGTCTAAATCCCTTGATTCAAATATAGAAATGATTAAAAAAATATTTAATAATAATGATGATACATTGATTATCAGATCATTCCAAAACCAACATAATAACAGCCTTAAATGTTGTATATTCTTTATTGAAGGAATGGTAAACAATGAGATTATTAATGAGAATATCATCTTACCTATTGTAGAAACTTCAATACCATCAATAAAATCAAACTTCATTGAATATCTACAATATCAAGTAATAGTTTCAAATAATCTTCAAAAAACAGATAGCATAGATCAACTGATTGAAGCTGTTATTAGTGGCAATACTATACTTTTTGCAGAAAATTCATTAGAAGCCATCATTATAGATACAAAAGGATGGCAATCAAGGGCTATTGAAGAACCTATAGTTGAAAGAGTATTACGTGGTCCAAGAGAAGGTTTTACAGAATGTATAATGGTAAACCTAGCTTTAATAAGAAGAAAGTTAAGAACAAGTGATCTTAAGTTTGAATTTACGACTCTCGGAGAAAGAACAAATACAAAAGCTTGCATATGTTATATCGAAGGTTTAGCCAATGAAAAAATATTAAAAGAATTACATAAAAGACTAGAAAGCATCTCTATAGACGGTGTTTTAGATGTAAATTATATAAATGAACTTGTTAGTGATTCTCCATTATCCCCTTTTGAAACAACGGGAAGTACTGAAAGACCTGACATTATAGCAGCCAAATTACTTGAAGGACGTATTGCTCTTGTTCTTGACGGTACACCTGTTGTTATGACAGTACCTTATTTGTTCATAGAATATTTTCAATCAAATGAAGATTATTATTTAAATTATTATTTCGCTTCTATTGGAAGAGTTCTAAGAATATTTGGTTTTATTGCATCTATAAGTATTCCTGCTGTCTATTTATCATTAGTAGCATTTCATCAAGAAATGATACCAACTCCCTTGATTATGAGTATATATGCAGCAAGACAAGGTGTTCCTTTTCCTACAGCGATAGAACTAATAGTCTTACTGATTACTTTTGAAATATTAAGAGAAGCAGGAACACGAATGCCTTCATATATAGGCCAGGCGTTAAGTATTGTAGGAGCTTTGGTATTGGGATCCTCTGCTGTTGAAGCTAGACTTGTTAGTGCCCCTATAGTAATTGTAGTAGGTCTTTCAGGAATAACAGGACTTATGATACCTAAAATTAAAAGTGTTTCTGTCACAATGAGATTTATATTCTTGTTTCTCTCATCACTACTAGGTTTATATGGCTATATCTTTGGTATGTCAGCACTTCTAATACATTTATTTAGTATACGTTCTTTTGGCGTGCCATATATGTCAAATTTAACCTCATTACATCTACAAGAATTAAAGGATACAACTATAAGATCACCTTGGTGGTATATGAAAGACCGACCTGGTTCTCTATCTAAAAATCTTAGAAGAACTTCAAGGGGGCAAAGACAATGAATAAATCTTTTATCCTACTTTTCGTTATTATAATTACAAGTACATTTCTACTTACAGGTTGTTGGAACTATAATGAGGTTGAGAAATTAGCTATAGTTTCTGGTGTGGCTATTGATAAAAACGAAAAAGATAATAAGTTTGAACTTACCGCGGAAGTAATTGACTTAAAATCAACTCAGGTAGGAGGTAGATTTAATTCTCAAAGAATTCAATCAGATGGAGATACAATACTAGATGCTATTAGAAATATGATAAAAATTTCGGCTAAAAAACTATATTGGAGTCATGCAACAACTTTTATCTTAAGTGAAAATGTTGCTAAAGAAGGTATCCTGCCAGTTTTAGACTTTATAGCTAGAGATAAAGAACCTAGACTCTCTATTAATATATTCGTATCCAAAGAAAAAACAGCAGCGGAGTTATTGTCTCAACAAAGTATATCAACAGAAATACGTTCTTTTGAGATGGATTATATGCTTTTGGCAAACGACAGCTTATCAAAGGTTCCAGAAGTACAAGTTTATGAATTCATGAATGATCTCTCTAATCAAGGAATTTCTCCAGTACTTCCTACCCTTGAAATTACATTGAATGAAGGAAAGAGAACTGCTGAATTGGGTGGAACTGCTGTATTTAAAAAGGATAAATTAGCTGGGTTTTTAACTCTTGAAGATACAAAGTTTCTTCTCTTTGTTAAAGACAAAATAAAGGGAGGTTTATTAATAGTAAACGACAAAGAAGGAGAGTCTCCTCATGTTGTAACATTAGAAATATTTAAAAATAAAACAAAGATAATACCTAATTACTCAAACGGGCAACTATCAATAGATATACGAACAAGAACAGATGTAAGCATAGCAGAAGAAGATACCACTAAAAATTATATCGATGAAAAAGGTAGAGCAGAATTGAGAAAAAAAGCAGAAAAATATTTGGAAAGAAATATCGAAAGGGTCATTAAGCAAGCTCAGCAAGAATTCGACTCAGATATCTTTGGATTTGGAAACACTATTATGAGGAAAAGGCCTGATTTATGGAAAGAAATCGGAAAACAATGGGGTAGCATCTTCCCGGAATTAAAAATAAATGTAGATGCAGACATACATATTAAGAGTAGTGGACATATTCTAAAACCAATTCAAGTAGGTGATTAAGTATGGCTATAATTATATTTTATTCACTATTTTATCTTACTTTTATATTTATTGATCTTATTCCAATCTATAAAAATAAGCAACGGAAACTATTCTGGATATATTTAATAATGACTCTATTTTCTTATACTATCATTATATTAATAGGTGTTGGTGTAAGAATTCCGAGTCCTGCATTAATTATAAAAGATGTAATTACATCAATATTCCAATTATAATTTATATTATATTTAGTATTAGGAGTGAAAGTTTAATGAATAAAGAAATAATTTCAACGAGACAATATATATCTATGATAGTCATGTTTATAGTAGGCACCACTTTCGTAGTAGGCGGACAACATAAAATTAAGCAAGATGCTTGGATTGCAATTTTAGTAGCCTTGATTATGTCTTTACCTTTGATTTTCATTTACGGAAGACTTCTTCGCCTTTTTCCTAATAAAAACTTGTTTGACATATTTGAGAAAGTTTTTGGAAAAGTAGTTGGAAAAATAACTATCTTAATATATACTTTCTATTTTTTTCACTTGGGATCTTTGGTTATAAGAAATATAACTGAATTTGTCCAAGTAGTTTCTTTTCCTGAAACCCCTCAATTCTTTGTAGCATTATTTTTAGGAATATTGTCTATTTATATGGTTAAAAGCGGTACTGAAGTGTTGGGAAGATGGACAGAATTTTTTCTTCCATTTATCTTATTTGTACTTATGGTAACAATTTTATTATCTGGGACAAAGTTTAATTTTTCTAATTTACAGCCTATATTATATAATGGATGGAAACCAGTTATAAGCAATGCTTTCTCCATTTTCTTTTTTCCTCTTGGAGAAATAGTCATATTTACATTCCTCTTTGATTCCTTAAAATCAAAAAACAGTGCCTTTAAAATATATTTATTATCTTTAGTCATAAGTAGTGCTATTATTCTTATTGTATATATAAGAAACATCTTAGTTCTAGGTATTCCGAATCTATCTCAAATTTATTTTCCAGCGTATTACTCCGTCTCTTTAATAAATATAGGTGAATTCATTCAGCGTATAGAGATCATTATTTCTATAGTATTTATGCTATCTGGATTTGCGAAAATAAGTGTATGTTTACTGACAACAAGTATTGGAGTTTCAAAACTATTTAAACTTCCCGATTATAAACAGATTTGTGCTCCAATAAGTTTTTTAATGATAAATCTATCAATTATTATTTATAGCAGTACAATGGAAATGTTTGAATGGCTAGAGATATATGAATATTATGCATTACCTTTTCAGATAGTCCTTCCCTTAATTGCTTTAATTACTGCAAGAATAAGGATTTGGTCTGGTAATCTAAAAGTGGAATCTTAGTAGTTTTTTCCTATCAATATCAAATAATAGAACACCACCAATATTGGTGGTGTTCTAAAGCTAGAACTTCCTATTTTATTCTATTTCTTGAAGATTCCTTTTAACCAAGCTATAAATCCTTTTTCTTCTTTCTGTTCAACTTTTACTTCTAATTTTTCTTGCTTTTCTTCACCTTTTATTTCTTCAGTCTTCATAATGAATTTTACACTTCCCTCCATATCTTCACTTATACCTGAGAAGCTTTTATTTTCCTTTGACAGTTCTATTAAACTATCTTTAGTTTCCAATAAATTATTCACATCTACATTACTTCCACTTAATTCTTCACTCATTTTTACTACTGCCTCTTGATGGAAAGTATTCATACCTTCATTTAATTCTTTAGAACCTTCTATAAGTTTATGACTACCTTCATTCAACTTATTTCCACCCTTTGATAATTCTCCTGTTCCTTTAGACAATTCATCAATTCCACTATATAAAGACTCTGATCCCTTTTTTAGCTCGCCTAACCCATTGGTTAATTCATTAGTCCCTTGAGTTAATTCTTTAGTCCCATTACTGAATCCATCTGCTCCTTCTTTAGCTTTAATTGCACTTTCATTAAGTTTATCAGCTCCATCCTTTAAGCCCTCGCTACCTGCCATTAATTGATCTGATACATCTTTTAACCCTTTTGTTCCTTCATTTAATTGTTTTAATCCACTACTTATTTTTACTTGTCCATTATTCATATTATCTATACCTTTAGATAATTCTTTTGAGGCTTCTTCTGCTTCCTTTAATCCTGCTTCAACTTGGTTTAATGCTAGTACCAGTTCATTACTTGAATTCTTTAATCCTTCTAAAGCTATTTTTTGACTTTCCAATCCTCCCATCAATTTGTTAGATAAACTGTCTACTCCAGGAACTTTTCCTATAGCTTCAGCTATTGTTTCCAATCCATTTACTCCTTTTAAAAGCATATCTATTACTTTAGATTCTTTTTCTTTTCCTTTTTTTATCTGTCCTAATGCTTGTAAACTCTTATCTAATCCTTGTGTTAAACTATCTTGACCACTTTTTAATGTTTCTGTTCCTTTTATTAGTTCATCTATTCCACCACCTAATGTTTCAGTAGTTTCTGGAATTTTTTCTACTCCTTTAGCCATTTCCATGGCTCCTTTAGAGAATTCTAAAGATTTATTTCCAAATTCTACTGCTCCCTGACTAATATTAATAAAGCCTTCTCCCAACTGTCCTGCACTTTTAGAAAGTACATTTACGCCTTCGTCTATTTTTTTACTTCCTTCATAAGTAGTATTTATTCCTTCTTTTAATTTTAATGATCCTTCCTTTAAGGAATTGGCTCCTGTATTTATTCCATCTATTCCTGTAGTCAATTCGCTTATTCCTTTTTCTAACTCTACCTGTCCATTAAACAACTTATCTGTAGCTTCCGTTAATTTTTCTGAAGCTTCTTTCATTTTATCTATACCTTCTATTAATTCACCTACATCTCCTACATCATCTAATTCATTGATCTCTGGTATTTGTGATAATGCTGTAATCATAATAGGTTTCATTTGAAAATCTACTACATCTGCATTGATTTCTAAAGTATTAGGTAAATCTACTAATTTTTTATTTAAGCCTAAACTTTCATCAAAACCAGGTAATGTAACAAAAGTAATGGCTTTATTACTTCCATCAGATACTATTTTTCCTGTATTGGTTTCAATATTAGTAAATTTATCTATTGGTAAATTTACTAATGTAGCCACCATATAAGGGGTATATGCTCCTTTATTTTCACCATTCTTTAATGTTATAGTTTTCTTATCTTTATTAACTACATTTATAACTATTTTAATCTTCCCAGACTTCCCTACTATTTCTTCTGGTAATACTTCCTCTCCCTCTAGAAAGTATTTAATATCTACTTTAATAGGTAACTCCTTATCCGTTTTCCCTTGATAAAATATATCATTTTTATCTGTTTCCCAAAGAATTTTATCATCTTTTATTGTTGGTTTTTCCTCACCTTTTACATTAACTACTTCCTTTAATGTACTTTTGTCCTCTACTTTCCCTAAGGGACTTCCCGAGTGTATCCAAATACTAGATATTATCTCTTCTGGATTCCCACCATTATCTAAATTTACATAAACTGTTTCTTCTTTTGTAACCATATTATCTGCTGATACAAAATTTACTGGTATCATTGTTGTTAACATAGCAATACTTAATGCTATAGATATTTTTTTATTTGTTTTCATATATAATCCTTCCTTTCTCACTCTTTTGTTGATTATTATTAGCCCAGTTTTTAGATGTAGATCTTATTAAACTTTCTCCTGCTATCAATACTCCTGGTAGTACAAATAGTATTACTGCTGTACTTATAAGGGCACCTCTGGCTATCATTGTACTTAAACTCTTTATTATTTCTATTTCTGAAATTACAGCAACTCCTACAGTAGATGCGAAGAAAGTTAGTCCACTAGTTACAATGGATTTGGAAGATTCTTTTACGGCTATTTCCATAGCTTCGAATTTTTCATGACCTTTCTTTATCTCTTCTCTAAATCTAGTAGTCAATAATATAGCATAATCAACTGTAGCTCCTAATTGAATAGACCCTATTACAATTGAGGCTATAAAAGGTATAGCATGGTTTAAATAATAAGGGATACTCATATTTATAAATATAGCTAACATAATCAAAAGTATTAAAAATACAGGAATAGATATAGAAGTAAATACTAACATTATTATGACAAATACAGCTATAGTAGATATAGTATTAACTCTTTTAAAGTCCTCATCTGCTATACCAACTAGGTCTTTAGTAAGTACTCCTTCACCTGTAACTATAGCTTTTTTATCGTATTTCTTAACTATTTTTTCTATATTTTCTATTTGAGCATTTTCTTCTTCTGTAGCAGCTTTAAATTTGGAGTTTACCAATATTTGTTTATAATCTCCTTTTTGAAACTTATCTTTTAGTGCAGCTGGTAAAAAGTCCTCTGGTATACTAGGTCCTATTAATTTTTCATAAGATAATATGTTCTCTACCCCTTCTACCTTATTAATTTCTTCTATCATAGATTTTACCTTATAAGCAGGTACATCTTTAGATAAAATTACCATATGAGTAGTCATCATATTATAATCATCTTTTAACTTTTTTAAAGCTACTATTGAATCCATATCCTTAGGTAAGGATTCATCTAGGTTATAGTATATTTCATTGTTTCTTTCACCATAAAAAGCTACTGCAAATATAAAAATAGATACTATAATAAATGCTTTATAATGTTTTGTCACTAGCTTTGATAACCCATTAAATTCAGGTAATATAGTTCCATGATTGAAACGGTTAATCAATTTGTCAAAGGTTAATATTAAGGCTGGCAGTATTGTAAGTACTGATAATACTCCAAATACAACGCCTTTTGCCATTACAAATCCAATATCTTTTCCAATAGTCAATTCCATTACAGCTATTGCTAAAAATCCTGCTATAGTAGTTAACGAACTTCCCACTATAGAAGAAGCTGTTTTTGCTATAGCTTTAGCCATAGCTTGATTTTTATCATCTATATTTGAACATTCTTCTTCATATCTGTGAAGTAAGAATATGGAATAATCCATAGTTACCCCAAGCTGTAGTACCGCCGCTAAAGATTTAGTTATATAAGAAATTTCCTTAAAGAATATATTGGTTCCAAAGTTATACAGTATGGCATAGCCTATACTTAAAAGTATTATAAAAGGAACTATAGTAGATTCTAAGGTTAACATCAGAACTACTACTGCTAATGCTACAGCCAAAGCTACGTAAATTGGTGTTTGTTTGTCAGCTAAATCTACTGTGTCTTTTAAAACCGCTGACATCCCACTTAGAAAACATTGTTTATCTAGTGTTTTCCTTATATTGTCTATTGCTTCCTGTGTAATTGGAGATGAAGATTCATTACTAAATTGAATCATTACCAAAGTAGAATTTTCCCTAAAAAACATTTCCTTTACTTCATTGGGAAAGATTTCTTTTGGTATAGTAATATCAACGAAATCGTCTATCCAAACTACATTTTCTACTCCTTCTATTCCTTTTATTTTTTCTTTAACTTTTACTACATCTTTTGACTCCATATTTTCGATAACCAACATACCTTTAGCAGAACTATTAAAAACATCATTTAATATTTCCTGCCCCTTTACGGAATCCAAACTCTTTGGCAGATAGGTAAGGATATCATAATTTATTTTAGTTTTTACTGCTCCAAATAAAGAGGGAACTAATAGGATTGTTGCAAATATTAATACTAACCTCCTATGTTTTGCTATAAATAGACCAAACTTGTTCATGTTATCACTCCTAAATTATTTTCAAGATAGTTTCAAAAAGGATAGGCTTCATTTCATCTATTGATTCGGGTTCATTGTAGATTATTGAACTATAACACACAGATCCTGTTAATTCTAAAACCATAAACAGTATTTTCTCCATATGTTCCCTTGTAACATCTGAGCCTTCATATCCTTTTTCAAACATGGTATAAATTTCTTGTATTTCTTTATAATCTTTATAAGCTCTTCTAAAAACTCCCCAGGACAAGTTTTTATAAATAAGCTTTAAAAGTAATCTATCACTCTTCAAATACTCAATTATATAGTCTATAAAGTATGTTAATTTATCTTCAAATACTTCAAAGCTTTTTTCGTTGGTTTCTTTAATAGCTTCACTTAAAACATGACTGCTTTTATTTAATATGATTTTATCCAAGATATCGTATTTATCTTTAAAGTATAGATAAAAAGTACCTTTAGCAACTCCTGCTTTTTTTACAATATCACTTATGGCTGTTTCATTTATTCCCTTTGTAGTAAACAAATCATAGGCAGCAGTATAAAGCGAATTTTCTTTCTCCTTTTTGTTCCTTTCTATTTTGGTTACCAAATAGTATTCACCTCCACCAAATGACCATCGGTCACTTTTATATTTATGATTATACACCTATAATGACCATTGGTCAACTTTTTTATTCACTTATTTTACAAAATAAGGATATAGCCGATAATAGTGCCTTATAGAGCAAATATTTATCATATTAATTAGTTCTTTAGAATAATAATACTTTAAGGAAAATGTTTTCGTCAGAATATTCACGATAAACTAAAAATTGTATTGAAAATTTACTCAATTCATGGTAAACTGAAAAAAAGTAAAATTCAGAATTATGAAATTTGAAAAGGGGGAAATGTCATGAAGAAAAAGTTATCATTATTATTAAGTATTCTACTTATAGCAGCAATTTTAGTAACTGGTTGTTCCAAGTCACCAGACGATCCAGCTATTACTCAAGATCCAGATACACCAGATACTGAAGAAACATCATCTGGTACAAAAATTTTAAGAACAAACAATGGTAGTGAACCAGGCTCACTTGACCCAGCTTTAGCTCAAGGAACTCATGAATCATGGGTACTAGACCATACTTTTGAAGGTTTAATGAAACTAGATAAAAATGCAAAACTTGTTGAAGGTATGGCAAAAGAGTACAAGGTATCAGACGACAGTTTAACTTACACATTTACACTTCGTGATGATATTAAGTGGTCAAATGGCGATCCTGTAACTGCTGAAGATTTTGAATTTTCATGGAAAAGAGCATTAGATCCAGAACTAGCTTCAGATTATGCTCACCAACTTTATTATATAAAAGGTGGAGAAGCATACAACACAGGAGAAGGCTCCGTTGATGATGTAGCTGTTAAAGCATTAGATGAGAAAACTCTAGAAGTAACTTTAGAAGCACCTACTGCATATTTCTTAGAATTAACAGCATTCTACACCCTTTATCCAGTTAATAAAAAAGTAGTTGAAGCTAATCCAGATTGGGCAAAAGATGCTAAGACTCATGTATCTAATGGACCTTTCACTTTAACTGAATGGGAACATGATGCTAGCATTAAAATTAGAAAAAACTCTAACTATTATGACGCTGCTAGTGTAAAACTTGATGGTGTTGATTTTACTATTATTGATGACGAAAACACTACTTGGCAAGGATATGAAGGCGGAGAATATGATTTATTGCTTCCACTTCCACAAGCTGTAGTTGCACAAATGAAAGCTAATGATAATCCAGAATTAGTTATCGGTGGTGAAGTTGCTACTTACTACTATAACTTAAATTCAAAAGTTAAACCTTTTAACAATCCGAAAATAAGAAAAGCTTTGTCTATGACCATTGATCGTCAAACAATCGTTGATAAGATTACTCAAGGTGGTCAAATAGCAGCTGAAGGTGTTGTTTCTTTTGGTATGAAAGATGAAAATGGTAAAGAATACCGTGATGGTGTTGGCCAATTAATAACTTACAATGTAGAAGAAGGTAAGAAATTATTTGAAGAAGGATTAAAAGAAGAAGGAATGACAGCAGCTGATTTCAGCAACTTCTCTATTCTATACAATACCTCTGAAGCTCATAAGAAAATAGCTCAAGCTGTTCAAGAAATGTGGAGAACAAATCTTGGTATTGAGATTCAGCTTGAAAATGTAGACTTCCAAGTTAAACTTGATAGAGAAAAAGCTGGAGATTATCATATCTCTAGAGCAGGATGGATAGGAGACTATATGGACCCTATGACTTTCGTAGAATTATGGCTAAGTTCATCAAGCTTTAATGATGCTAAGTATAATAATCCTGAATATGATAAATTGGTTCTTACAGCAAGAAGTACTGCTGATCAAAAAGTACGTTTTGATGCTATGAGAGAAGCAGAAAAAATGGTTATGGAAGATATGCCTATAATTCCTCTTTATTTCTATACTCAACCATTTGCACAAAAACCATATGTAACAGGAGTATATAAACCACTAGTTAATTATCCAAAACTAACTTATGCTGATATTAATAAATAGTTAGACAATATATAAGAAAGAAGATCGGGTGGCGGATACCGCCTCCTCGGTTTTCTTTTCAATTAAAGGAGAAGGAGAGGTAAAATGAAAAAGTACCTTTTAAAACGACTTATAATGTCAGTAATCACCTTATGGGCAATCACCACTATTACCTTTTTTCTAATGCATGCAATTCCTGGCAACCCTTTTGCTAAAGAAGGTAAAATGCCTAAAGTTGTGTATGAAAATCTTCAAAAAAAATATGGGCTTGATAAACCATTATCTCAGCAATATGTAATCTATTTAAAGAACCTTCTAAAAGGAAATTTTGGAGAATCAATGAAATCTAGAGTTGAAACAGTTAATGATATGATCAGAAGAGGCTTCCCTGTATCAGCACAATTAGGACTTCAAGCTTTACTCGTTGCTTTAATCTTTGGTCCTACTTTAGGAGCATTGGCAGCACTATATCAAAATAAACTCCCTGATTATATATCCATGATAATAGCAATATTAGGAATTTCTGTACCTAGTTTTATTATGGGAACCTTATTCATTCAATTTATAGCTAGAAATGTAAGCTGGATACCTATTGGCGGCTGGGGTACATGGAAGCATACAGCATTACCTTCCCTAGCATTAGCTATGATGCCTTTAGCTCAAATGGCAAGGCTGATGCGTTCTAGCATGTTAGAAGTTTTAGGACAAGATTATATTAAAACTGCAAAATCAAAAGGTATTACCAAGCCTGCAGTTATAATAAAACATGCTGTAAGAAACGCTATACTACCAGTTATTTCTATTCTTGGTACTACAATATCCAATCTTTTAGTAGGAAGCTTTGTTATTGAAAAAATCTTTGGTATCCCTGGACTTGGAATGTTTTTCGTAAAATCTATTAACAACAGAGATTATACACTTATAATGGGTACAACTATTTTTTATGCTATTATTTTAATTGTAATGTTACTATTCGTTGATATTATGTATATGTTTATTGACCCAAGAATTAAACTTACTAAGGAGGGACGTTAATGAAAGCGGAAATGGAAATTAGCAGAGACTTATTTGAAAAAGCATCTTTTGAAGATCGAGATGCCGAGAAAATTAAACGTCCTAGTATTAAATATTGGCCAGATGTATGGCGTAGATTAAAACAGAATAAGTTAGCCATGACAGGACTTATACTTATTATCTTAATGTGTATAATGGCCGTTGTGGGTACTCATATAAATGGCTATAAATATTATGAGCAAAATTTAAATTTAATCAATATTCATCCTAATAGTGATCACTGGTTTGGTACTGATGAACTAGGAAGAGATTTATTTACTAGAGTATGGTATGGAGCTAGATACTCTTTAATAATCGGTATCCTTGCAGCCGCCATAGACTTTGTAATTGGTGTATTATATGGTGGAATTGCTGGTATGGCTACTAGACGTGTAGATGGAATTATGATGCGTATAGCCGAGGTTATTTATAGTATTCCTTATCTACTCATAGTAATCCTTTTATCTGTAGTATTTTCTACAGCTGGAGCTGGAACCTCCATGTTTGTATTAATATTCGCTATGACCTTAACAGATTGGGTACCAATGGCTATTTTAGTTCGTGGTCAAGTATTACAACTAAAAGAAAGCGAATACTCCCTTGCATCAGAATCCTTAGGTGCTTCAAAGGGCTGGATTTTAAAGAATCATATTATTCCAAATACTCTTGGACCTATTTTGGTAAATATAACTCTTACAATACCTAGAGCAATCTTTGCAGAAGCCACCCTTAGCTTCTTGGGATTAGGACTTCAGGCACCTAAGTCAAGTCTTGGAACTTTAGCTAATGATGGATTAGCAGGTCTTGCAGTAGGTAATGCCTACCAAATATTGATACCAGCAATATTTATTTCTCTTATTATGTTTGCTTTCAACGTATTAGGAGATGGACTTCGTGATGCTTTAGATCCAAGACTACGTAAATAAGGGAGGGGCGAAAAAATGGAGAAAGTATTAGAAGTTAAAAATTTACAAATATCCTTTAAGACATTTTTTGGAGAAGTAGAAGCAGTTCGTGGTATTAGCTTTGATGTTGGAAAAAGAGAAACTGTAGCTATAGTTGGAGAATCAGGCTGTGGAAAAAGCGTAACTGCAAATTCTATTATGCAACTTCTTCCTATGCCACCTGCCTTCTTTAAAGGTGGAGAAATAATCTTTAATGGAGAAAATCTTTTAGATAAAACTGAAAAAGAAATGCAAGAAATTCGTGGAAATAAAATTAGTATGGTCTTTCAAGACCCTATGACATCATTAAATCCAACTATGAGAATTGGCAAGCAAATTGTAGAAGGTCTTATAAAACATAAAAAGTTGAATAGCAAAGAAGCAGAAAAAAAGGCTATAGAAATGTTGGAACTAGTAGCAGTGCCCCAACCAGAAAAGAGAATCCATCAATATCCTCATGAATTTTCTGGGGGAATGAGGCAAAGGGTAATGATTGCTCTTGCTATGGTATCTACTCCAAATCTTCTAATAGCTGATGAGCCAACTACTGCCTTAGACGTAACAGTGCAAGCTCAAATTCTAGAGTTAATGAAAAATCTACAAACTAAATTGGATATGTCTATAATACTGATTACCCATGATTTAGGAGTGGTAGCAGACATGAGTGATAGAGTAGTTATAATGTATGCAGGACAAATCCTAGAACAAGGATTGACTGAAGAAATATTTAAGAATCCAAAGCACCCTTATACAAGAAAATTATTGGCTTCTGTTCCTCGTTTAGATATGAGCAGAAATAAACCTCTTCACGCTATAGATGGAACGCCTCCAGATCTTTATGCACCACCTAAAGGCTGTCCTTTCTATGACCGTTGTTCTGAAGCCATGAAAGTTTGTAAATCTTATATGCCAAATTTTGATAATCATAGCAATACTCATATTAGCCGTTGCTGGCTAAACCATCCTATGGCTCAAGAGGCAAACTCTGTAGAAGGAGGTAGAGCATAATGGTAGAACCTTTAATTTCTGCAAGAAACATAAAAAAACATTTTGATGTAGGAGAAGGAATGTTGAAGGCTGTTGATGGAATAAGCTTCGATATTTATCCTGGAGAAACCTTTGGCTTAGTAGGAGAATCAGGGTGTGGAAAGTCCACAGCAGGTAGAACTATTATGCGTCTATATGAACCTACTGATGGAGAACTCTTCTTCAATAACGAGAATATATATACTCTGCCTAGACGTGAAATGCAGCATGTACGAAAAAACTTCCAGATGATTTTCCAAGATCCTTATGCATCTTTAAATCCTAGAATGACTGTAGAAGATATTATAGCGGAACCTTTAGACATACATCAAATGTACAAAAATAAAGAGGAACGTAATCAAAGAGTATTAGAACTATTGAGATTAGTAGGACTAGGTGAAGAACACGTTATGCGTTTCCCTCATGAGTTTTCTGGAGGACAGCGTCAAAGAATAGGAATTGCTAGAGCATTAGCGTTAAATCCTAAGTTTATTATTTGTGATGAACCTATTTCTGCCCTAGATGTATCTATTCAAGCTCAAGTAGTAAACCTTCTTAAAGATTTGCAAAATAAATTAGGTCTTACCTATTTATTTATAGCTCATGACTTATCTATGGTTCGTTATATTTCTGATAGAGTAGGAGTTATGTATCTAGGTCATATGATGGAATTAGCAGACAGTGAAGAATTGTATTTAAATCCAATTCACCCTTATACTAAGGCATTACTTTCTGCTATTCCAATACCAAACCCTGAGATACAAAGAGGCAGACATAGAATCATGCTAGAAGGCGACGTGCCTAGTCCTATCAATCCACCAGAAGGATGTAGATTCGTAGATAGATGTTCTTATGCTGTAGATAAATGTAAACAGGTTACTCCTAAACTAGAAAAAATTAAAGAAAAACACTTAGTAGCCTGTCATAGAGCTAAGGAAATGATAAAATAAAGATAATGGATAGAGGAAAAGTTCCTCTATCCATTATCTTTTTCTACACTTCTCTTTGCCTATACTATTTTTGCAGTGAGTATTAAATCTCTTAACTCTTCAGCTAATTCAGATAAACTTGCACTAAAAGAAGCAATTTGTTCCATAGACGCCGTTTGTTCTTCTGTTGCAGCAGCCACACTTTGAACATTTTGAGCAATATCTTTAGTCATGTGTTCAATAGAATAAGTTGCAGATGCTACATCTTCAGAGCCTAAAGCCACTTGATTTATAGCTTCTGCTATACTTTCTATTTGCTCTGTTACCTTACCTATAAGATTGGCTATTTCACTAAATGAACTAGCAGCTTGATCAACAGTTTCTTTTCCTTTTTCAATTTCTTCTTTATTCATAGCCATACGTATATTAACTTTTTCTATTACATTATTATTCTTTTCAATAATACTATAAATTTTATCAGTAGAATCATTAGTTTCCTCTGCTAATTTTCTAATTTCATCTGCTACTACTGAAAAACCCTTTCCAGCTTCTCCTGCTCTTGCCGCTTCTATGGCAGCATTTAGGGCAAGTAAATTGGTTTGTTCAGATAAGGTTTTAATAACATTGATTATTCCATCCATTTCTTTGGAACTATTATTTACCTCCTCTAAGGATTCTACTACTTCATTTGAACTTTTAGCAATACTTAGCATTTGGTTAATAACTTCCTCTATCTTTTCTTTACCTACATTTGATTTTAAGGCTACTTCACTACTTAGTCCATTTATAGTTTCTGCGTTACTAGTTACTTCTTCTATCTGTGCTGAAATCTCTTCCATAGCAGAAACTACATTTAATATATCCTTCAATTGGTTTTCAGAATTATTAGCAATCTCTCCTGATGATTCAGCTACACTAGAAGCTGCAACTGCTGCTTCTTCAGATACTGCTGTTAATTCCTCTGAAGATGATGCTACTTGTTCAGAAGATTCATTTACTTTATAAACGAAATTTCTCAAATTCATAATTACAGTTTCGTAAGCTTTTGCCATACTTCCAAGTTCATCTGATCTACTTAAAAGATTCTCCTCTACATTTCTTCTCATATCAAGCTCTGCTATTTCACCTATATGTTTAGTTGCTTCTTGAATAGGTTTAGTAATTGAACTACTTAGAAATAAAGAATATATTATACCTATAATTATTGCTATCCCCGTCATAGCAGTAATTATAGCCATAAGTTTATTTGCATCTTTTGTAATTTCACTTTTTTCAACACTAGCAGCTATAGACCAAGCTTTACCACTTAAAGGTGCAAATCCAGCATATTTTTCCATGCCTTTAATTGAATAAGCCTCTATTCCTGACTTCTTATCTATCATTTGTTCAATCATTAGAACTAATTTAGAATGTTTAGGATCTTTTTTCATACTATCTAAAGTAAATTCTCCTGATTCAATAAGTTCTTTATCTGGATGAGAAATAATATCTCCAGCTTCATTTACTATAAAGGCATACCCTGTTTTTCCTATCTTCACATCTTCAGCAATACTATAAAGGTCATCTGCCTTTTTAAATCCTACTAATACACCAATAATTTTGCCCTCATTTACAATAGGAGTAGATATAGCCATCTGCATAACACCTTTACTTCTACTTAAAAATGCTTCAGACATAAAGTTATCACCAGCTTTAGCCTTCAGAAAATAATCTCTATCGGCTATGTTGCTTTCCGTTCCATCTGAAAAAATCATGTTTCCATTTATATCTATAATACCTATGTCTAAATAATCTAAGCGTTCCATTTCTTCTTTTAAAATCTTAGATCTATCTTCCCATTCTGTTTCAAAGTTCTGTATTTTATCATATTTTGCCATGCTCTCCAAGCTTTGAATATATCCTTTGATTCTTTCATCTGCTAATTTTGAAGCATCTGTTGCTTTATTTAGTAAAATTTGATCTATATATAAATTAATACTCCTTTGGAATAAAGTATAAGATAATACTCCTATAGATAGAGTTATCGCTAATATAATTACAATATTTAAAAAACTTATTTTTGTTTTTAAACTTTTAAATTTAAAATTATTAATAGGCTTTCTATCTTGTTTTCTTCTTTTGTTATTTTTTTTCATAAGAATTCCCTCCTTATAATAAAAAGCAGAGTCTCCTCTGCTTTATTTTACCCTCCGAAGAACATTAATAACAGCCCTGCTGCTACAGCTGAACCTATAACTCCTGCAACATTTGGTCCCATGGCATGCATTAGTAAGAAG
>NZ_JAHLPM010000025.1 GCF_018917865.1 Tissierella simiarum | reverse complement strand
ATTAATGAAGAGTATTTAAATCCAGTAAGGATTAAGGTAGTATAAATGTAAACTGTGAGCACTTGCTTTCAGCATAGGGCGTACTTGGACACGCCAAAAAGAATAAGGCTTCCTAAGTAATTAGGTTGAAAAGTAATAGCAAACTTCTTTACGAAAAAGAATCCCCCATCTTCTATAAGTGGGGGAGGGTTCAAAATTAAAGATATTAAGGGGTTATATTGCTATGAAGATATATTTATAATTTTTTAATTATCAAGCTCGGGATATCAATCTAAGAAGGTCAAAGCAGAAATTAATATAAAAAAACAAGGAAATAGCTAGAGCATGGAAGGAGATCATATTTGGCAATAATGACAATGTTGAGGTTTGGATAATAGATGAACCTGTAGAAGAAGATTTTGGGAAATTTAAGAGAATAAATTTTCACCTTGAACCTGATATAATTATTACAAAAAAGGACTTAAGAGATAAAGTATGTCGCCAAGGGGGTAATATCAACCTACGACATCATTATTATACTCTCAAGGCACGTTGAGAGTATAATAATGATGTCGTATTGTGGTCAGAGGGAGAAAAAATAGAGTTTGACCACAATATGTTGTGATTTTGAGACGATTTTGGAGTGAAAAATGAGCTAAAAAAAGCCACTTTTTACCCTCTTAAAATAGGCAAAAATATAGATGACATAGTGGATTTTAAAGATAAAAAAGAGTTTTGGCTGGATTTGGACAAGGAAGCTAGTCTGGTTTTTCCAAGGAAATTGATGTAATTAAAAAGATGGGAGAATGACTTTCTTGATCTAGCTAATGTAAAAATTAGAACTTGTTTATCCATAAAAAATTAAAATAACTGGAGGTAGCATTATGGTTACACCTTATATTACATTTGAAGGAAACTGCAGTTAAGCATTGGAGCTTTACCAGACAGCTTTTAATAGTAAAATTCTGATGTCACAGCTATATGGAGATTATATACCTGAGGGTGTTACTGCTCCACCGGCAAATCTGAAAGATTGGATTTTGCATGCCGAAATGAATATTTGTGATACAGTTTTTTGGTTTGCAGATGAAATAGCAGAGCCAGTGTCTAAAGGTAACATGATAAAATTAACTACAAAAGTACCCTCGGCAAGAGAGGTACAAAATATCTTCGGCCTATTGAGTATTGGTGCTCATATAACTCTTCTACCGACAGCAGCATTTTATAGCTCATTCCATGCTGGGCTTACTGACAAGTATGGCGTAAGTTGGAATATCGTTGCTGAAGAAGCACCAAGTCAACCTTAGTATCATTAAGCACTATTATACAAATTCCAATTTGGCAATTTTAAAAAATTAGTTGAAATACATTTTAAAGCATTATATGATGAATTCAGACATCGATGTACTCTATTTAAAAAAGAAGGTAAATTATGAATGTTAATATTGAAATGATACCATCATATAAAATTGCTTATATACGAAGAACAGGCCCTTACGGTTCAGAGAATGTTCAAATAATGGAACAATTAAAAAGTTGGGCCAGAGAAAAAAATATATTTAATGAAAGTTCAATCATATTAGGGATAGCCCAAGATAACCCTCAATTCACAGAACCTAAAGATTGTCGTTATGATACATGTTTAGTTGTTTCTGATGAATTTGATGTTGATAATAAGTATATTAATTTTGGAAAAACTGTTGGTGGAAAATATTGTGTATTTAAAATAAATCATACAGTAGATGCTATGCAAAAAGCATGGATGGGGATATTTTCGGAGTTATCAAAAAGAAATTATAAATTTGATGATAGAAGACCTATTCTTGAACGCTATGCAGTGCAGATGATAAATGAACATTATTGCGAAATTTGCATGCCAATATTATAAAAGGATATTAAAACAAATTCCAATTGGTTTGTCCGAGTATTACAATTATTTTTATACTAAGCAGTTAAACAGGAATTTGTACTACAGATTATCTATCTTATTTGAGGTGACTTTATGGAATGTATAGAGTGTTATAGTGAGGAAAATCGTATTACTCCTTTATTAGAACCACGAAACTGTTTGGAAAATCATAAACAGTACATTTGCGGAACTTGTGGTAGATGTATTTGTATTGATAAAGATGAAAAACGAAATGTGCAACGTTGGAATTTTCCTTTTAAGTCTTTAGAAATTGCAAAATTATATTTGAGAACTGCCGACTTTTCAATGAAAAAACCTTGTGGGGTTTACGAAATCACTAATAGCAAGGGGAGAAAGTCATATAAAATATTTGCAGATGTTGCAGACTTAAAAACTTATCTTGATAAAAATAAAGA
Organism: Tissierella simiarum; assembly: GCF_018917865.1. Classification (GTDB taxonomy): domain Bacteria; phylum Bacillota; class Clostridia; order Tissierellales; family Tissierellaceae; genus Tissierella_C; species Tissierella_C simiarum. The sequence goes on along the minus strand of NZ_JAHLPM010000025.1, from coordinate 36,028 downwards.
TAAAAGCTGTGAGTTTATGCAGCCTGTTTATATGAAAGATAAGTATCAAGATTTTTCATACACAAAAGTTAAGTTTTTAGACAAAGAAGAAATTGAACAATATATATCTGAGCAAGAAAAATTAGAATAGTTTTGAGAACGTCAAATTCCAATTTGTCGGTCTCGTTATTGAGGGTAACTCGAAACTGGAAAATTTGAACGAAAGTACCGATTATTTATACAATATGAAATTCATTCAAAGTTTTCTGAGAATCAATTAGGCAATTGTATTGAGAGAGGTGAACGAGATGGCTGTAGAGAAGAAATATGCATCGGATATTGAAGCGATACTATCACATAGGCATGATCACGGAGCTGACCTTTGGACTACACCTGATAAGCGTCTAATAAAAGGAGCACCATTCTCAACTTTGGAGAGCGTAATGTACTTATTAGAATTGGGCATGGAACCAATAGAATCCTTGTTTAAAGAAACCGCTGAACTGATATTCAGTACCTGGCAGGAGGACGGTCGTTTTAAGTTGTACCCTAAAGGAGCTGTTTACCCGTGCCAAACCATCCATGCCGCCAATGCACTTTGCCATATGGGGTATGCTTCCGATGTTAGACTGCAAAAAACTTTTCAACATCTTTTTGATATCCAGTATACAGACGGTGGATGGCGCTGCAACAAATTCAGTTTTGGACGAGGCCCGGAAACGGAGTATTCAAATCCCCTCCCAACGCTTAACGCTCTAAATGCCTTCCGCTTTAGTGACTATGTCAATAAAAAAATAGCTCTTGACAAGGCCGTGGATTTTTTGCTGGAACATTGGATCATCAGGAAATCTATTGGCCCGTGTCACTATGGAATAGGTACATTATTCATGCAAGTAGAATATCCCTTCCGGAATTACAATCTCTTTATATATGTCTATGTCTTATCATTTTACAATCGAGCAAAAGGGGACAAACGGTTTCTCGAAGCCTTGGAAACATTGGAATCCAAACTGGTGGATGGGCAGGTTGTGGTTGAACGTGTTGTTCCGAAGCTGACTGGGCTTTCTTTCTGTGAAAAGGGTAAAGCAAGTGCATTGGCAACAAGACGCTATCATGAAATTTTGCAAAATCTTGAAGTAAAATAACCACTATTAATAGTATAAGCATAATGGGTATACGACAAACAGGAATTTGTTTTGCATACTAGATGACATAGTGGATTCGGAAGAATAGGAACCTGAAATTATAATTTTACAGAGAGATATAAAAGCATTTGGGAAGAAATACTCTTATGCTTATTTATAAATATTTAAATTAGCTGATGGTGATTATGCTATTTTAAAGGACCATGTTTTAAAAAAGACATGGTCTTTTTTTATTGGATAAAACGAGTACTTACTATTTTAAGAAGGAGGATTAAAAGATGTACATTACCATTAAGAAACCTAATGATACAGATCCAATGCTATTGGAGTTAATTTCCCCTGTGAGCAAAATGAGCTGAGTAGGATTTGTAATGAGCTGGGGATTGAAGAAACAACAGAGAAGAACTGCTGTATTGTGAATGCTATGGATGGAAACTTTATTGGTATGGTGAAAGAAAATTATTGCAACATAGACGAATTGAACTTTCTGATTAAACGTATGGAAAGCCTTACATCAAAAGAAAAGAATATTCTTTATGCTTCCGCAGATGCAACTGGAGTAAAAACAATAATGGAACTGATTAACCTTACTTATAATACGCATTGCTATAGCATTATAAAAAGTTTCAATAAATTGCATGAGGAAGGAAGAGAAATATATGGATCGTCAACACTTATTTAGACAGTTTTTTTTAAGGTTATGTAATTTATATTCTTTAGGACTCAAGTAATCTAATGCCTAATATTATTAAACCAATTAACATAGTCTGCTAGCATAATTTCTAACTGCTCTAAGCTTTCAAAACGATAGTTATTAACAAATTCAGTTTTAAATATCTTGAAGGTGGCTTCAGCTACAGCATTATCATAAGGACAGCCTTTCATACTTAAAGAACGCTTAATTTTGAATGTATCTAGGACTTCATCTATTATTTTATTTTTGAATTCGTTACCTCGATCTGTATGAAATAAAGTAATATTATCTAACCTAGTTTTAATCTTTGAAAATGCTTTATAAACAAGCTTTGCATCCTTGTTAGTACCAGCGCTATAACCTATTATTTCTCTATTAAATAAGTCGACTAACAAACATACATAGTTCCATCTTTTATTAACTCTAATGTATGTTAAATCACTGACTACAGCTTCATAAGGCTGATTTGTTTTGAATTCTCTATTTAGTTCATTAGCAATCTTTGATTCATAGTAATAGGTACTTCTAAGGATTTGTAGGACTTTACACATTGCTGATATACTGTATTTGTGGGTATTGTTTTTAATCGCATTTACTTATCAATCAAATATCAGCGCCGCTTGCTTTAAAATATCATTCTCCATCTTTAATTGTTGATTTTCTTTCCTTAGTTTTATTAATTCATTTTCTTCTGGGGAACGATTATCTTTTTCCTTAAAAGATCCAGTAGTTTGGCTTCTTTTAATCCAAGTATTAAAAGCAGTAGGTGTTAAGTCATATTCAGCCATAATATCTTTTTTAGGCTTACCACTTTCGTATAGTTTCACCATTTGTTCTTTGAATTCAGGGGTATAGGTTCTTCTTGCTCTCTTTGTCATATAAACGATTCTCCTTTTAATATATTGATATTAGTTTACATGACCTTAATTTAGTTGTCTAGTTTATTGTAACCTATCCACTGTATTGAGTGATGAGATAAAGTAGTAAGTTATTTAAAGCCATATAGTTCTTGTTTAAATACATTATATATTTGGAATACGCCTTCAGAGGCATAACTTTTAGATGCCATAGAAAATAAAATATTTAATAATATACAGTTTAATGAACTAATATCACAAAAAACATGTTTGAGAGAAATGTAATTTTAAAAAAATGTTATGCAAAATAATTTTATCAATGGATTTAGCAGAAACTAAAAAGATAATTTTTATATAGAGTGTTAATAAGTGAGGAGGAATTAATGTTAAAATATAAATAAATTATATAGCTCAGTAATGTACTTCTTGGAGGAAAGTTCAGATTCAAATAAATTAGCTTTTGAAAGTATTGCAAGTGTATCAAAGGTTTTAAGCTTTATGTTTGTAGAACAATATATAATTTATGATGCAAGAGTAGCCTATGCTATGAATTGGATATTTCTGAAGACTAATTCGTCAAAAGTGTTTTTCACAATGCCAGAAAGTAGGAATTCAAAATTAAATACATTAGATATATCCACATTAAGTAGACTATCTAATGTTAAAGGGCATATAAATAATATAGGAATAAATAAAATGGTTAGTAACTCTGATAAGAATATATTTATTAAAAGCTAATGTCATATATAACTTTATGTAATTTAATTAGTGAGATTAATATGAAATTATGAGATGATATATTTTATGATCCTGTCATAGCTAACGCTATCTTAGATAGGATTTTACATCATGTCCATGTAATTCCTATAAACGGAAAATCATATCGTTTAAAAAATCATCTTAAAGAAGATGAGTAAAAAGCTACATTCTTAAATGATTAAAAAGTTACATTCTAATATTGACATTTATACTTATTTTCGTCAGATAAAATTTGAGCAAGAATTATCAAGAATTAATTTATGGCTGAGTATATAATATATGATATATTCTTGGAAAGTCTAGCGGTAATATGTCAAGACCCAAATAATTAAAATTTGAAGGAAATATGCATAATATTTCTAAATATTTCTAAAAGAAGGCGCACTTTAATAAGCCTTCAGAAAGCTGCAAATTTTTGAAGGTGTTAAAGGAACCTACTATCTATTAGTAGGTGGTATATATACTTGGTTGGTACTCAGCAGTGAGTAAACCAATCAAACTAATTTCCTTGCAGTAAGTGCGAGGGCACGTTTGTGTTGATGTTTCGGTACTTCTTTAATCTTGGATTGATAGTAGTGTTTGAGTTCGGCATCGTGCATTCGTACCTTATTCGCGGCTTCCAAGAAATAATACTTTAGGTATTTGTTGCCCGAAAGAATCAACTTTGTATTGGAGGCTTCATAATCTCCAGATTGGTATTGAGTCCATGCAATACCTGCATACTTTGCTAATGCTGCATGATTTTTAAAACGCTGTATATCAGCTATTTCAGCTAGTAATCCAGCGCCATATACAGAACCAATACCAGGAATGCTATTTAAAATGGCAGAAAAAAGCTGCATATATGATTCAATAGCTTTATCTAAATCCTTAATTTGTTGTTGTAATGAGCGTATTCTAACAAGACGTACAGCTAATAGTTGGTTAACAGAGTCATTTACTGTTTTAGATAAACGATAGGAACTTCTAGCAGCTGCCTTTAAGTCATTTGCAATTGGCTCTGGATCAGCAAATATGTTTTTCTCTTTATCTATTAAGAATTCTGCAGGATATTCTAAAGACATATCATTAATATGTCATCTATAGAGAAGAAGTCTGTAATTACAGCAATAAGATGTAGCTCCAAAAGTATCTGAAAATATTTTAGAAGAGTCAAGAGAAGAAAATTTGTAAAACAAAGTATCTAGAAATCTAGTCTTTTCACGACTTAGGTTCTGAGCAACCTGAAATCTTGCTCTTGTAAGATTTCTAAGAGCAATGTATTTTTCATCGGGATTAACTTCTTTGGAGATACGACCAAAGCGTGGATAATCCGCAATAACAAGAGTATTGATGTTATCATTTTTAGGTAATTCAGGATAAGATTCTTTAAACGCTTTAATCTGCTTGGCATTCAGAACAAAGACTTTAATACCCCATTTTTTAAGAAGTCATCATTACGAAGAAATATGGCTAGATGATCTGCATAAATTGATGTAGATTCCATACCGATGGAGACGTTTTGGAAGTCATTAGAGACAAGAGTGTTACGAAGCTTTTCAAGAAGATTATTAGCGCCATCCTGATTGTTAGGAACTGAGAAAACAGTTAAAGTATCTCCAAGAGAATCAGTGAATCGTACAACATTGTTTCGTTTACTAACATCGATACCTACAAAGAGAGTGTTCAACATAGAATTCATCTCACTTTCTAAATAGATTAAGAAACCAATAAAACAATGCCCTTGGGACTGCGGCAGCGACACCCTCGCGTATATGAATAAGCTCCTGTGGTGCATGCACGAACCCTTCCTGCAACAAGGGACACCTGTTCAGGAGAAAACAGTTAGCGGTTAGAAGAAAACACACAGCCAAGGGGAACTGACTTTCCGAGAATAAACCCGAAGGCTAAACAAGGAGCGATTGAACTTTCCTTAATGGTTTCTACCATTATTAAACCACAGGCATTGTTATTGGTCTATACAAAGAAATAAAAAAAGAGACAATAGATTGCAAGGCTATTATCTCTATAAAAATATATAATATTTCCTTGCAAATACTATTATACGAGGAGGATGCATATGGATTATCATTCAAAAGTGCGTGATTCACTTGAGTATATTGAAAAAAATCTGGGTAATAAGATTAAACTTGACGATCTTGCTCAAAAAGCTTATCTGTCAAAATATCATTATCATAGACTTTTTCACAAAATAACAGGTGAATCCGTCACCAGATATATTACTAAGCGGCGGATGGAGAAGGCTGCAGAAGAGCTTGTTCAAACAGAACAGCCGATTATTGATATCGCACTGAAGTATCAATATGCTTCTCAGGAATCCTTTTCTAGAGCCTTTATGAGGATTTATGATTTGACGCCTGGAAAATATTGGAGAGTATATAGAAGTGGTAAATTCAATAATGTTATCGAATTCAGTTCCGACTTCAACAGAATCACGAATATGGCTGCATAAGCAGCGTATGGAGGTTAATATGAGCAATCTTATACCAATGGTAATTGAACAGACATCTCGAGGAGAACGCTCTTACGATATTTTTTCGAGGTTGTTAAACGATAGGATTATCATGCTTAACGGCATGGTAACGAATGAATCTGCGAGCTTAATTATTGCGCAAATGCTCTTCTTGGAATCCGCCGACTGTGACAAGGACATTCATTTCTATATAAACAGTCCAGGTGGTTCTGTAACGGACGGCTTCGCTATTATGGATACAATGAATTATATCAAATGCGATGTTTCTACCATCAGTGTAGGCCAATCAGGGAGCGCAGCTTCATTACTTCTGGCATCGGGGAAGAAAGGTAAACGTTTTGCCCTGAAAAACAGTGAAGTGCTGATTCATCAGCCGTCAATATCCGGCGGACTTCAGGGGCAGGCCACAGATATTAAAATTCATAGTGATTGGCTTGAAAAAACAAAAGAAACTCTGAATGAAATATATAGTAGGCTTACAGGTCAGCCAATCCAAAAGATTAAAGAGGATATGGAAAGAGACTGCTATATGACGGCTGAGCAAGCGAAAGAATATGGGTTAATTGATAAGATTTTATTATGTCGTACGTAACATTACATTTAAAAAACGGGGTTAAAGCGAAGCTTTAGATTGGATATCTGTATTTGAGCGGTTATTTAAAATCTTATTTTTAAAAATTTAGATGCTAATGCTATAAAAACAAATAGCACTAAAAGGATTGTTCCAAATTGATTACTGCAATTCTCCAATCCCTATAGCTAAATAATTGTAACGAATAAAGTTCATTTGCAAAGAGCATTTGAGAGTTTTATTGCTTACAATTTTTGATTTATGGGATCAAAAGCACTAAGCTATACACATACAATTGATGTTGATAAAGAAATCTCTGATGTGAGATTAAAAAAAGATACCGCATTGTGCTCAAAAAAACTGGATCTGAGGATTGATTTTTCTTCCGCCAAGGCTCCCACTAGGCTCAAACGGCATCTTTTTTGTATCCTCAAAGCATTGTGCGGTTCTAAAGAAGCACGCACCAATGTTGAGCTAGTAGCCTATATTGAATCTACAATTGAAATTCTTTTGCTATATACTTACTTTATCAAATATAAAAAAGGAGTGTTAATTATGAAGAAAATACAAGTCTATCATGTAGACGCATTTACAGATCAAATTTTCGGCGGAAATGCCGCAGGTGTAGTTCCCGAAGCAGTGGGGTTAAATGAGCACGACATGCAGAAGATAGCAAGAGAATTAAATCTTTCAGAGACTGCATTTTTATTTCCTTCTAATGATAAAAATTATGATTATGTGGTGCGTTATTTTACACCAAGTAGAGAGGTTGATTTTTGCGGTCATGCTACGGTAGGCCTGTCATGGGTTATGGCAATGGAGTATGGCTGGATGGAAAAAGCCTCACAAATTAGATTGAAAACAAATATTGGTATTGTTCCGGTTGAATGGTCTATGCAAGAAAAAAAATTAAATAGTGTTGTGATGACTCAAGTTGCACCTAAAACAAAACAATTTGAGGTGGATAAGGAAGAAATCTGTCGTGTAGTCGGGATTAATCCAATGGACATCGATGATAAATATCCGATCAGGTTAGCATATACAGGAAATTGGCACTTATTAATTCCGGTAAAGAACAGTAAAGCAATCGACGCATCAGTACCGATATTTGAAGAATTAAAAGATTTAAATCTTAAATTGGATGTTATTACTACACATTTATTTAGTTTTAATAGTTTTGATGAACGATATAAAATATATACAAGAGATTTTGCACCAGCAATCGGAATTGCTGAGGATCCGGTTACAGGAGCAGCGAATGGTGCGTTAGCAGGATACTTAGTATTGGAAAATATTTTAGACCCAAAAACAGACCATGAATTTACAATTGCCCAAGGACATGCAGCTGGAAGACCGGGAGAACTTACAATAAAGATTATTGCAGGAAAAACTAATCCGACTATCAAAGTTGGGGGAAAAGCGACTATTTCAATTAATGGAACTATAAATCTTTAATGAAACAATTGAATGAATTTTTCATTATACCAATTATTAGAATTAATTAATTCTTTGAATTACGCCAGGGGGATACCAGCTTCAAGTGAAATCATTTTTGTCTACTCAGGCATATAGAATGCTGCTGCTTGCTTGAGCGTATTTCGTAAAAAGGGGAAATTTCGTTGGAGAATTATGTGTCTGTTGATGGAATTCGGATTTGGGCTATTGGCAACAATCTTTTCATCCCGAGCCAGGTTGGGCAGAGAGGATGCTAATTGGTTGATGAGGTAAGCCGCTATGCAGGATAATACAGTAAAAGCAATCCCAAACAGGCTGGTGACCCTAGTTCAGGAGTACGAATTAAAGTACAAGATGAAGATAGTAATTAGCTTGAAACCGATGAGCTTGGCAATAGCTATATTCGATTAATTTATCATAAGCAGAAAGAAGGAGATTTTACATGCAGGCAGAAAAATTACTATGTAAGGATAAAGAGGATTTTATAGCATTTTGTTTGAAACATAGAAATAAGGTGGACGATTCATTTTTATATGATGAGGATCTGGAGAATTTTGCTCCTGATGAGGAAAATCCTACATTTATCGTGAAAAAAGACGGTAACATAATAGCGGCAGCCTCCCTTATAGTGGATGATTATCATAGAAGAGGAAGGTGCGGACGTTTTCGCATTTTTTATTCTGAAGATAAGGATCTGAATATTTATTCTATCCTGTTATCGCAAGCGATTAAACATATAAAGGAAATTGACAAGGTATTTTTGTTTGTCCCACTTACAAACAGCGAGCTTTCAGATAATATAAAAAGCCTTCATTTTGCAGTTGATAGATATGTATATCTCTTAGTCAAAGAAATTACGGGACCGCAGGTTATAAATTTACCGGATGGCTACTCCATCAGAGAATTTCAATTTGATAGAGATGAAGATGATTGGTGCTACATCAGGAATACAGCTTTTTCAAACCTAAGGGGGAATTCTACTCCTATTACTCCGGAAATGGTACGCAAACAGGTATGCAGCTCAGAATATCTGGAGGGAGGCTTACTGTTTCTAATGCATAATAATAATCCTGTGGGGATTATTAGAGGAGTGAATGATGATTATGAAGGTGAGCCTGCTATGAATATTGGTCCTTTAGCCATTCTGCCTGCATATCAAGGAAAAGGTATGGGAAGGCAGTTACTAAGGGCTGCGCTTGACTTTGCACAAAAAAAGAAATACAAAAAGGTAATGCTTTGCGTTAATGCAGATAATGAAAGGGCAAAGGAGATTTATTTAAGGGAAGGCTTTGTTCAGATTGAAGGAGTAATTGCTTATGAATACCTTGCCATTTAGAATAATGGCTGGAGGGATATATTGATTGTAGAAAAGGCCTTGGAAGCTCAAAAACTTAAAAAGCCCGACTTTACGGTGATAACTCATTGGCATTGGGATCATACATTTGGAATGCATCACATAAGCGGATCATCAATCGCACATAATAAAACCAACGAATTTTTGGGTAAAGAAAAGACAAAGCTTTTTGACAAAGCATACTTGGACTTTTTAAAGAATGACGATAAATGTTTCGGAAAGGAATATGAAAATAATAAAAAAGTAGTTATCGTTCAGGCGGATATTCAATTTCAGGAGAGCCTTGCTCTTAATCTTGGCAGAATGACAGCAAAAATATTTCATACGGAATCTCCTCACTCTGATGATACTGTGCTGATCTATATCCCAGAAGAAAAAATACTGTTTCTCGGAGATGCAACCAGTGAAGATTTCTTTAATGATGGATTTATGGACAAAGAAAAATTATGGGCATTGATAAATTTAATCGAGAAAATAGATTGTAAATTCTGTATTTTGAGCCACACAGAACCTCTGACGAAATCGGGTTTATTATATTACTTAAAATCAATATAGGGTCAATAAGTTTACTACAGGGGCAACGATATGGAAGAAGCTAAATGGATTTTACGCCCCATTTTGTAATCCCTTGGATTTTTCTCTGACTTTTCGAAACTCTATAGGACCATCAACCATTACGGAGCGGAAATGGATTAGCTCCAGTAAAGTGAATAGCACACAAGCGTCTTTTAGTTTCAATCGAAACTGAAGGGCACTTTTTTTATTTGAGAAAGTAGATGATAAAATGTCAGAAAAATAAAAAATATTAATCATAACGCTGATGAGAGCTGATTTACATGATATGTCCAACTACTCCGGCGCCTGCCTGAAACTTCCCGCAAGCCGTGATGAGATAAAAGATGCTTTTGACCGTGCACAGATCAAGGACGGACAGCCCATACAAGGTTATGGAATGCTTCAATATGAGCGGTGATAAACTGAGCTTCATAAACATGGTTTGACTTGCAAAATAATACTTGGTATAATACTTTCTATGTGAAAAACCATTCTATATATCATAAAACCATGCGAAATCATTTCATAAATTATCAAGCAATCATAGAATAAAATCCCATTTTCCATTAATACCAAGTGTTTTACAACTTTTTAGTTGAAAGTCAGATTAATTATTAAATTTTCTTAGGAGGTGTTTTATGAGGCGATATATTTTAACAGGCACACCAGGAAGTGGAAAAACTTCAATTATTAGATTATTAGAAACAATGGGTTATTTGGTAGTGGAAGAAGCCGCAACTGATATAATTGCTTTAGAGCAAGTGCAAGGTAAAGCTGAACCATGGAAGGATGCGTCCTTTATTAATAAAATTGTGGAATTGCAAAAACAAAGACAAGTACAGCTTTCAGCTCTTCCATCTGAAGTTCAAATTTATGACCGCTCAGTTTTTTGTACATATGCTCTAAGTAAATATCTTGGATATCAACCATCTAAAGATATTATGGAAGAAATAAATAGAATTGAGAATGAACAAATCTATCAGAAGACGGTATTCTTTATTGAGAATTTGGGTTTTTGCCAGCCCTCAGAGGCAAGAAAGATTAGCTTTGAGGAAGCTTTATATTTTGAACATATTCATGAAAAAACGTATAAGTCCTTTGGATATACGTGTATAAAAATTCCACCCGGAAGTGTAATTGAGCGAGCATACAAAATTATAAGCATGTTATAAAATTTATTTTCGTCTTGTCCTTATTTTGTTTTTATCAAAATTTATAAAAGTTAATTATAATAGATATCTCATATTTTTATATAATGCATAGCAATGAAGGAGGATAACAAGTTAATCTCATCAAGAACACAAATAACTATTCTCTGAAAATGGATGAGCAGGCGTATTTTCTAAAGAAGATACCCTGCTTTTTTTATGCCTTTTTTAGAGCTCAAAATCTATCACTTCAATAAAGAATGGAGGAAATCATAATGGTAAACGAAACGATACATATCTTTTTCCCTCTGAAGATCATCACTTACCCTCAAGGTGATTATGGGGTGAAGACTACCCGGTGGATATCACCCCTGCGGAGGCTATGGCTTATGAGGATGCTATCCTTGCCGCTATCGCAAAGGAGAACCGTTTCTTTGAAAACGACCGAGGACTTGCCGAGTATATCCACGACGAGTCTCTTAATAAAAAGGTGTATAGCCTGTACCCTTCAGTTGAAATTGTCTATGGTGAGCTGTGGGGAGTCATGACCGCCGGGCTTAAGGAGTCACTTTCAGGAGAGGGAAACCGCTGGGATTCTCGAATCTACGACTGGACAGAACAGTGACGGCTACGGCGAAATCTACGTCAGCTTCTGGAACAACGACAACTACTTCATTAAGCCAGAGCAGGATCTGAAAAACAATTCTCCCGACCTCGGATACGGCGGCCCTGTGATTGGAGGAATATAGATGTAAGACTTTGAATTTGTCCTGCCCCAAAATTACAAATATAATGACAGCTTTCATAAAAAAAGGAGTATATAGATGCAGAAATATCGAGTCAGGACCGAAGAAAATCGTTTGTTAAAATAACCTCGAAAGGGATAGGCCAGATTAAAATATTGAAAAGTCGGTTTGACGAAGTACAAAACAAAATCATCGGCAATATGGGAGAAGAGAATGCCCATGAGCTTATTCGTTTAATGAACATGTTCATCGACTCAATCGAGAATAAATGAACTGTGGAAGAATGATTAGTCAAATAACATAACGTAAAATATAGGAGGCATCATTATGAGTACACTTGAAAACAAAGGAATCATCGCCAAAGCATTTTCGGATTTGTCTGCGGGGAACGTTCAATTCTTCCTTGACGCTTTTGACGACAATATGAAATTTACCGTCATGGGTAGGACACAGATATCGGGGACATTTACCGGCAAGAACGAATGCTTCAGCAAAGTTTTTATGCCCCTTGGTTCAAAACTTGCGGGAACCCAACAAGTCATACAAGACAATATTATAGCTGAAGGTGACTATGCGGTTATGCAGTCCAGGGGAACCGCGCCCACGAAAGCGGGGGGAACTTACGACAATGCATATTGTCAGATACTACGGCTTAAGAATGGGAAAATTATGGAGTGGACCGAGTATCTTGACACTAAGGAAGCTGCAAGAGTATTGGCCGAGTAAAATCGTATAAAGCGTAAGTATCTAAAATATGTGTAAACCTCCATTGTTCGTTAAAACAAGAACGATAATGGAGGTTACATTATGCTAACGGATTTCTACATTCACAGGGAACACTGATATTGCATTTGGCGCAGCCATACCGCGGAGCCCATCTTGATAGGATTTCCCTTCTATATGTTGAATACATGAGGTTATTATACCGCCGGATTCTTAGATTCACAGGGTACACTGATACTACATTTGGCACAGCCATACCGAGGGGCAAATCTTGACAGAATTTCTCTATCGATATATTCTTCACAAATTTGATTGTCCTTGCCTTTGTCGGTAATAGCAAGAGGTGGACATCTGCGCATGCAGGCCCCACATTTTCCCAGTGTGAGATATATGCAATACTCATCGTAACTTTTGTAATTCCGCTTTGTAGGTGTAAGCTCCAGTGTGGTGACCACGCTGCCTAAGCGTCCAGCTGTTCCTTTTTCTGTGATGAGCGCCCGGTGAAGTCCAAATGTTCCAAGACCAGCTGCATATGCAACATGTCGTTCGGACCAATTTGAAATCCGGTTTACAACTTTAAACCGGGGATCAAGACAAGGTGCAACGGCATCGGCACTCATTTGCTTCAACATTTCAACCAGAAAAGATCGAACCTCATTATTAAAAGCTTCACCATCGATTCTGGCGGATACCCATTCTTCAGAAGGAAGACCCGGTACCCGGTTCGTATCGCGCACTTCCTTTGTGAACGGAAGAAAATATGAAATCACCGATTTCGCACCCGGCAGCCATTCCTGCGGAAGAATAAAACCCGGTCCGACAATACCGGGCTCACGAAATTTCTGAAAGAAAGGATCGTCTGCAGAAGCAATGCCCATAAGAGGCACGTCATACATTTTCATTCCATCGTGGGCGGCAAGCGCATTGTGTAGGCTCATTTCGATGAACTCGGATACTCTTGTTTTGATAATGTTATTTTGATTCTCATTCATTTTTAACTCCTCCATCCGTATATGCCATGACAATGAAAGGCATTTTCTGAGTTACCGCAAATGTCCTCTGTGTTTTGCTCAGACTGTTCCGACACAAGAGAAAATTCACTTTAAAGAGATTTTTTTGATAGCATGAACAACACTGTCTATTTTTTCATCTTGCAGGTATTTCTGTACTCATTTTATCTCCTGTACGGAATTCATTACTAAATCTATCAGATGAATGCCGTTCGCTCCTCCGATTGATAATCCCTCCAAGCAGCCTGTGCAATAGCATACAACTTTATCAGTCTTAAATTGAGCGCAGTGTTTTTGCATCAAAATTCTCTGTTCTTCTTCAGTGCGAGAAACAAATTTATTCCCTGCATTCTCAATAAATCGCACTGGGGCAAAACGCTCATAACGGGGAGAAGATGGCTTTAAAAGAGATATTCCACAATAATCAGCCTTGTCATATGATGCTTCAATTTCTTCGGTTATAATATTCATGCGACTTAAGATACTGCGAATAGTATTTTGTAGTGTACGATTATCATAGGCCCTCCAACAGTCCTGTACAGTAATCACTTCGCCATGGTAATCAGGCCATGGAAAATCACTGTCTTCATCTAAAATCTCCCACACACTGATTGACTTTATTTGAGGGGAATGTTCTTGTAGAAAAGCCCCGCATGTAGGGCATACATATACTGCTATATCTTCATGCGATACTCCGCTCATATTTGTACTGCAACATCCTGTAATGTGCATGTCAAATCGTTTTTTGAGATAGTTTCGAATTTTATCACTATTTATGGGTGAATGTGCAGTGTACTTGCACCCCGGAAAATAAATGAATGAGATAGTAACTCCCCCTTTATCAACATATAGGTCCTGACTATGTTCATAATTGCATTCTGTTATGTCAATCTGCTTTCTATTACAAAGACCTACGAATAGATATTATTATACATCATTTTAGTATGGAAATAAAGCAAATCCCACTTGCAACAGCAAATGGGACAGCTTTTCTGAAGTTATACTGTTGGAATGAATAGCAGGTTCCAGCGGCTTTAAAAAGCCTTGAAATCCGCTATTTCTCTCGGTTGGACAAATCCCAACCTGCGGATTTCACTTGGGAAACTCTTTGTTTCTCAAACCCTTCAGCTTCTCCTAAAGAGGGTTTATTGACACTCTGAATCAGTAGCCATAATAGCTACTGACTTTTATTACTAACGTTTAAAAACAAATCTCTATGATAATCACAGATGCAATATCATATGTGCAGCTTCTGTATTTTAGATAGTTTAAAAGCTGTTTAACTACCAGAGAAGCAGTTTTTCTGTCTTTCATAGCAATGCCGATTTTCCGATAAGCGGGGACTTCAAGTCCCTTTGAAATAATCTTATATGGTATGCGCTGTAATATCAGCTCTGGCAAAATGCTAATACCCAATCCACTTTCCACCATTGACATGATTGCATAATCGTCCCACGTTGAGAGTATAATTCTGATGACGTACTGTGGTTCAGAAGAGAAAAAATAGGGTTTGACCACAATATATAGTGGTTGAAGGATAAAAACTGGGTCAAAAATCAGTGAAAAAACACTGTTTTTTGACCCATGAAAATAGGCGAAAATATAGATGACATAGTATAATAATATGATGGCAAGATAGAAATGAAAAATTATAGAAGATTAAATTTATAAAAACTTCTTTATTTACAATTAAACCATACCTACTGTAATGTGTGTAGAAATAAAAGTTAAGTAGAAAAATATGAAAGAAAATTTATATTTAGATTTAAATTTTCTATAGATATATATTTTTCAAATAGAGATAAATAAATAATCAAATAAATTTGTTATTATAAATTTAACCCAGCTTTGAGGATATCTTATTTATATTTATTTTTTTCACGAATTAAGACATTGGTAGAATATTTAACAAATTTTTTGACAGCAGGTGGTGACGTCTTTAATGATGGAACAGCGATTCCAAATGTAATTTTCTGGGGAGGATCAAGTGGAAGCTTTACTACATCACATTGCCATCTTTTTGTAATCAACTCATTCATAATACTCATTCCCATTCCTTGTTCAATCATTGCTAATGCAGCAAAATTTTCTAAGGTTGAAAAGGAAATGTTTGGAGTCAAATTGTTTTTGCTAAGTAGTTCTGCAACATCATCATCTCGTCCAAGGGCTGGCATAATAAATCGCTCATGTTGACAGTTTTGAAGGGGATATACTGTTTCCTTTGCAAGGGGGTGATTTTTGGGCAAAATTGCGAGCATGGGATCTTCTGCAATAGGTATCCAATCATAAGGCATTGGTTCCATATAAGTAAAAAAGGCAATATCCGTTTTCCTATCACAAAGCCAGCTTTCCACCTCTTGACGTATACCTTCCATGAGTCGTATTTCTATTTGAGGATAAATTTCTTGAAAACCTTTTATGACAGATGGCAACCAATGGGTAGCAATACTTGAATAAGCTCCAATCGTAATATTACCAACGGTTAATCCTTTTATTTCTGAATTGATTTGATAAAGTTTTTCTTCTTGGAGTAATATTTCTCTTAAAACAGGGATAATTTTTAACGCATTATCTGTAGGCTTTACACCTTTATTGCTTCTTGTTAGCAAAGGAAATCCCATATCTTTTTCAAAGGCATTTACTAACTGACTTACTCCTGATGTGGTGTATCCTAATACTGATGCAGCTTTAGAAAAGCTACCAAGTTCTACTGATTTTAAAAAGACTTTGCATTTAGTGATATCCATAAAATCTCCTTTCTTTATTTAAGTATTACTTAAAGTATACTTAAATAAATATACATATACTTAATATAGCAAATATTATATAATAATATTGATAATATAACAAGAAATCATTACAAAATTAAAATAGTGAGCTAGAAAGGGATTGGTGATAAAATGAAAATTTCTATTTCAAATGAGATATATTCAATTTTTCCAAAAACTGCATTAGGGGTTTTATCTTACAGAGCATTTGTTGAGCCAAGTAGTAAGGAATTCACTAAATTATTCGAAGATGTAATAGATAAATTATCTCAAAAATACTCTATAGAGGAAATAACTAAAAATCCCCATATAATTTCAACACGTCAGGCATATAAGGCTCTTGGCAAATCTCCCCAACAATACCGTAATGCTGCTGAAGCCATGCTTCGTCGTATAATTAAAGGAAAAGGGCTATATCATGTCAATAATATTGTAGATATAAATAACCTTATTTCAATTACCTCTGGATATTCCATTGGATCATATGATACAAAAAAACTTAAAGGAAATATAGAACTTCGCCGTGCAGAAAGTAGATTACATTATGATGGTATAGGAAAGGATAATATAAATATTGAACATCTTCCTACTTTATATGACGAATTAGGAGCTTTTGGAAATCCTACTAGTGATAGCAAGAGAGCTATGATACAATCAGGAGAAAAGGATATAATTTCGGTTATCTATGCCTTTGATGGAGATGAAGAGCTTGATTTCTGGATGGAAGAATTTTCATCATATTTGAAAGATTATTATGGTGTAATTAAAGTGGAAAAGCTAATCATTTAAATTAAAACATCAGCTAAATAATTGGATTATTTTCACCTGCTCTAAAGGAGTGGTAAAAGTTATTTAAGGAGCAAGAAATTTTAGATTTATTACATCCAACAGAAACATAAAAATGATGATAAAAAATAGAAGTAAATTTAAATATCTGTATCTGAATGAAAGAAGGTTAAAGCTGATGAATAAAATTACAGTATGGACGAAACAGAATGAAAATGTTGTTAAGGATCTAGAAGAAACTGGTAGATATACTGCCAAAAAAGAGTATATTTTGAAAGATTTAGATAGACATGCATATTTGGTATTAGAGGTTTATGATTGGCTGGTGAAAAATACTCCTAGTATTTCTCAAAAACCATACGATGCAGAATATCCTATATGGGTATCTCTTACAAAGGAGGCAACCATGCTTCCCAGTGCAGGAACAATAATATTGGAACTTAAAGTAGATCCATCCTTAATCACTATGATTAATATTCATAAGTGGGGTAAGATTCTTAATTATTCTTATATTCCGAAAGATGAACAAGATGCTGAAAACCACCGACAACTCCTGGAACAATACGGTATAAGCAGTGATACCAAAGCATATATGTCTCAATTTTATCCTCAGATAAAGAGAAAAATTATTAATAGTTGGAGTCGGTTGTTTGACGATTCTATTATTCTTGGCAACGATGAAAAATATGGTAATATATGGGAGGTTAAAAAAGAATGGATAACACAGATAATACGGTAATGCTTTATTCTTCCCAATCACATGTTGTAGTGAATACTCTTGAAAGTGATGGGGTTTGTTTTTCTAAGAAGAAATATGTGGTAAAAAAATATGAAGAAAGTGCTCCGATTTTTATAGCTGCATATGATTGGTTTGTTATGGAAGCAAAAAAGTATGTTTCAAAGCCTGAAGGTGCAGAATATCCTTATTGGGCTTTTAAAGACCTATATAATGTTGAGCAGTCAGAAGATAGTAAGCTTTTGGAAATGAATGTTCCCGTAGATGAAGTCATATTTTTTGATATGTATGACTGGAATAAAATACTTCGTCTACAGTATATCGGTGAGACGGAGGAAGATGAAGCACAGTTTCGGCAAATGCTTGCTCACCGTGGAATTAGGAAAGAAAGCGATATAATCCTCACAAATTTTTACCCTGATTTAAAACGTCAGGTTCAGAATAGTTGGAAAAGACTGTTTAATCATCATGAAAACATAAAGCAAGGAAATACCAAAGGTATAGGGAGTGTGCAGGCAGGATTATGGCAACTAAAGAAAGAATGGATTGTGTAAGCTTTATTTAAATAGCTATAACAAATATTAAACGTTATGTGGTCAGATAACTTATTGGGTTGAATTTGCAACGGCAGTTTTGAAAATAATTGAAACTGCCATTTTTCTTTCTGAGCATATGATATAGATGGACACTGATTCCCAGATTCAAAAAAGATGGATTAACTTTATACTAATGCTACTCTAGGAAAAATACGAAGTTCCACTGATTAAAAACTTTTCATTTAGTGATATCCATAAAATCTCCTTTTCATAATTTAAGTAACACTTAAATCACACTTAAATAAATGTAAATATACTTAATGCAAGATATATTATATAATGTTATTAATAATATAACAAGAGAACATTAAAAAAATAGAATAGAAGTTAGAGAGGGGCTTGTGATAAAATGAAAATTTCTATTTCAGATGAGATATATTCAATTTTTCTAAAAACCACATTAGGAATTTTATCTTATAGAGCATCTGTTGTGCTAAGCAGTAAGGAATTTATTAAATTATTTCAGGATATGATAGATAAATTATCTCAAGAATACCGTAATGCTGATGATCTTGACTATTGGATGGAAAAATTTTCATTATATTTTACAAACTATTGTGGTGTAATGAAGGTGGAAAAATGGATAGTTTAAACCAAAAGCACTGGTGAATATTTGCACCAGTTTTGATTGTCTGTGCTGGCACTCTTTGGGGAATAATTGGATTATTCTCACGTTCTCTATCAGAAGCAGGATTAAATGCTTTACAAATCGCAGGAGCTCGTTGTTTAGTTACCGCTATAATTTTATTTTTCTTTTTATTATTAACCAATAGAAAATATTTAAAAATCAAGTTGAGGGATTCTTGGATATTTATAGGAACTGGAGTTTTTAGCATAGCTTTATTTAATGTGTTCTATTTTATCTGTATATCTAAAAGTACATTAGCAATTGCATCCATATTGTTATATACTTCACCATGCTTTATTATAATATTATCATATTTTTTTTCAGGAACGGCTCACTATAACAAAAGGAATTGCTATAATTCTTGCTTTTGTCGGATGCATGTATGCTACAGGAATTATAGGCGGTGGAAGTGAAAAACCTATTACAAGAAGTACTTTGCTTATTCGATTAGGTTCAGGTATTGCATATGCACTCTATAGTGTTATAGGAAGAATAGCTTTAAAAAAGTATAATTGGTTAACGGTCATTACTTATACATTTTTATTTGCTTCAATTGCACTGTTAGCATCTTTCAAGATGAGCGATGTTTTAAATACTGCCTTTACTGAAAAAAGTTTAATATTAAATATTATTTTACTTGGAGGGTTATCAACTTTATTACCATTTTTACTATATACTAAAGGTTTGGAACATATGGATACAGGAAAGGCAACTATTTTGACTTTTACAGAGCCTATAGTAGCAACTGTCATTGGCACAACTGTATTTCAAGAGGTTTTTACAAGATACACTGCAATTGGGATTGCATTAGTTGTTTTTCAATGATATTGATTAGCTATAAACAAAATTAATGGGTATGTATAATAAATAGATTTTATTTTATAATAAGGCTAACAAGAGGATATTTAATAGAAAAGGAGTCTTCAAAATGGATGATAAAAAACATCTAGGTTCTTTAATTAAGAGGAATTATAGGATTAATCAAGTCTTGTTTGCAGAGCAAACTAAGATAGAAGGGGACATCTTATATATTGCTTCTGACTTATGCAAAGAATCTTTTATACGTGCTGATCAAAGTATTGTATTGGATATGACTTTAGATATTATAACCCCTGAAAAATATGGAGCTTATATAAATACGATTCTTGATGTGCAGCCCTTGGCAGTTAAGGAAAATAACTTTTCCATAGGTGAAGGAGTGACTCGTACTTTATCGGGTGTCGTACTAGCAGTTAGTGGCAAGGATGAAGCGGGAGAACAAATCAGTGAAGCTGGTTCCTGCGAGGGAATATTATCAGATAAGATTCGTTTTAATAGACCTGGATCTATAGATATGGGCGATATAATCATTAGGATAGATTGTCTTATAAAAGCGGGGGAGAGGATGAAACGTCCAGGTCCTTTGACATGCCATAAGGCTGCTGATTATGTAGCAGAAGATATTCGCTCAGCTATCCTTTCCTTAAATGAGGAAGAATTTATTTCTGGCTGCTCAGATGAACAGAAATTTTCACATGTACGGCATACTGATAAACCCAAAGTCTTATTAGTGAAGGAAATAATGGGTCAAGGAGCTATGCATGAAAAACTGTTGCTTCCCTTACAACCCTGCGGTATTACTGGATCACGTTCAAATATTGATATGGGTAATATTCCTCTGATACTATCTCCCTTAGAGGCAATTGATGGTGCTGTTCATGCTCTTACCTGCGTTGGTCCTTCAACAAAGGAGACTAGTCGTCATTACTTCCGTGATCCTTTGATAACTTTGGCTTTAAATGATGCTGATATTGACCTGTGTGGAGTTGCCTTTGTAGGAAGTCCTGCCATTGACAAACAAAAGCATATGGTGGCAGAACGTCTAGGGATGCTTGTTGCTGCCATGGATGTAAGTGGAGTTATAGTAGCAACAGAAGGATATGGAAATAACCATATAGATTTTGCTGCCCATCTTGAAGCTATAGGAAAACGTGGAATTCCGGTTGTAGGAGCAACATTTTGCGGAAATTTTGGTCCTTTGATAACAGGTAATAAACATACCCGAAATCTTGTTGACTGTACTAAAGCTGATATAGGACTTGAAAACGGAATTCTTACAGATAATACAATGATAGAGGAAGATGCTATGGTTGCCCTTGCTATGCTTAAAGCAGTTATGAAAGGAGAAAGGGTGTCGTCTCCTCCAAATCGCTGGGACACAAGTATAAGGAAAAGAAATCTGGAGAAAATGGAAAATAAAGGAGTTAGAACATTTCAGTCAGAAATACCCACTGCAACCATGCCTCCTATAGTATGGACACCAGTAACTAAACCATTAGCTCAGATGAAGATTGCTCTTGTTTCTGGAACTGGAGTGCATTTGAAATCTGACCAGCGTTTTATTTTAACTAGTGACAGCAGCTTCAGAATTATTCCTGGAGATGCATCAACGGCTGACTTGACTGTCAGTCATGGTGGATATGACAATTCTGATGCTTTAGCAGATATAAATAGTATGTTTCCTCTTGATCCTTTGAGAAAATTAGTTGAGGAAGGTTTTATTGAAGGAATCGCTCCTCGACATATCGGCTTTATGGGTGGAGGGGGAGATCTAAAAAGGCTGACCAACGAAACGGGGCCTGCTATTGCTGATATACTTAAAGAAGATGGAGTAGATGCAGCCGTATTTACTGCAGGCTGAGGTACTTGTCACCGCTCTTCCGTTATTATTCAAAGAGCGGTAGAGGGATTGGGAATCCCTACAATTATTATTTCGGCTTTGCCTGGTATCTCCATACGTTGTGGTGCTCCACGAGGCGTATCCCCTATAGTGCCCATTGGAGCCAATGCCGGTGCTCCAAATAATCCTTTGCAGCAAAAAGAGATTTTACGTGAAACTTTACTTAATCTTGTATCCATAGATAAGCCAGGGCAAAATGTGCCGTTACCAATTGAATATTAAACTTCAGAGACTTTGCCCATAAATATATAAACCTATGAATATAAACTAGCGGGAGTTAATGCTGGAAAGTCCCATAGATCTAATAATGTAGAGAACATTTGGGAAACTATTTTTGATGATAAATAAATAGTGAAAGAATGTCTCGATGTGTACTGAATTGCGTGAAATAGCAGTTATCTGTTTGTTCTGGATAGCTGCTTTTTATATGACAAGTGAAGCAGAAACGAAAAAATATATATGAATGTTTTCTTAAGATATCTGGTAGGCTATTATTTTTGATAGATTATAATAAAAGTAAGAGTATCATACATGAGGTAAGAAAACAAACACACTGAGATTTGTCTCAAGGAGAAAAAATAGGAAATTGTAAAGCAAAATTTACTATTTGATTTACTTGCCACAGATAGTAAAATAATTAAAATTGGTCAATATCCAACTTTTGCGGATATTTCTGTTGGAGATACAAAAAAATATAAATCAGTATTAGGAAATAAATAGCGGGAGTATACAAAATCAATGGGTTTATTTTCACATGGTATTGGAATTGGAGCTTTTGTATATTTAAGAAGAATAATTGAGTCACTTGTTTTTGATAAGTTTAAAGAAGTATCAAACACTATAGAAATTAATACAGAGACATTTAAACATAGCGAGTTTAAAGAAAAAATTGATATTTTAGGAGAGCATCTTCCAAAGATTTTAGTCCAGAATAAAAATATATATAGTATAGTAAGTAAAGGTATTCATGAACTTACTGAAGATGAATGTATTGAATATAAAAGTAGGTATAGAATTGATACTTGATGAGATGATAGCTGAAAAAGAGAGAAAAGAAAAAGAAAAATTGTTTTCGACTTTTGTAGCTAATAAGACAGGGGAGCTAAGAAAAAGTGAAGAAAAATGATAAGATTATGTTTGAGTAATGGCATGTATCTAATTACTCTATAAATGGTATAGAATTAGATTTTTTCAGAAAGCTACATTTCCGCCAAGGCACCACCAGGCTCAAATGGAATCTTTATTATCTCCTCAAGGCACGCTGAGAGTATATTCTGATGACGTATTATGGTGATGAGGGCAAAAAGTAGGGATTGACCACAATATGTAGTGGTTTTGGAGTAAATTCAGGGGTGAAAATCAGTGAAAAACATCGTTAGTATATTATTAATTTTTGGATTTTTAAATACTTTTAAACATGATTGATATTGCTAATTTTTATTCAATTTGTCAAAAACAAGACTTTAGTAGTATACACAGGAATGAAAATAATATATATAATGTTTATTATCTACAAATATGAACTGGAGGTACTTTTATGGAAACTCATGAATCTCAAATGTTATCTTTATTAAAGAAGAAAGGAAAAGACATAGCTATACTTAGAACAGTTATTATTTTTGCTCTTATTATTGTATATTTTGTTTACTCTGATTTTGCACCTATTAAATTAATTCAGGGACCTGTACCGTTGGAGGATATCAGTGTTGTTGACTATAAGAATCAATATGTAACAGTAGAAATGGCTCTATCACTTGGTGCCTATATGGATACCTTCTCCACTGACGAGAAAACCAATATTTCAACCACCATAAAATCTGCCTATGTAATACCTACAAATGATGAGAAGCTAATGGGAGTTTCCATTCTTGAATCAGATATTGAATTGGCAAATAAGATAGTGGATGAAACCTATGACTGGTGGGAGAAAAAAATTGAATATCCTACTTCCTCCCTTGAAGTCAAAGGAACACTTCAAAAGATGGATGACGAGGAATACCGTTATTTTGTTAGATCTATGGAATATCTTGGTTATACAACAGAAGAAATAAATGGATTCGCTATTCCCTATGTTCTAAAGCAAGGATATGTTGGTAAATTAAGTGAGATTGTTGTTGTTCGTTTAGGAATAGCATTAATTGGTTTAGTATTATTTGCTATTTATACACTAATAAAAGCTTTCAGTGGTTCTTATCAGAAAAATATATTAAAATACATTGATAATAATCCGTCAATAAGCTTTAAAGAACTTGAAACTGATTTTTCTACAGCAATACCAGTAGGCAAAAAGATATGGGTAGGAAGTAGATGGACTTTTTATTTAGACGGTGCAGCAGCCCAATTAGTGGACAATAATGATACTATATGGGCCTACCGCAGTGAACACACAGTAATACAAAAAGGGGGAGGATTCAATAGATCTATAAGTATTAAATTATTTGATATCAATAAGAGATATACAAGTTTTAATGTTAAAAAAGATGCTGAAGCTGACCAGATACTGCAAATATACAATGACATCCATAATCATATGGTTATTGGATATAGTCGCGAGATTGAAAAATGTTTTCAAAAAGACTTTGATAAGTTTTTAACCATAAAATATCACTCAACAGCTCAAGAGTAAGTCTTGATATGGACATACATGATAAATATTAGAAAAACAGAGGTGCTGCTTTATGCAATGCAAAAATGGAATAAGATATATACTAATTTTTCTTGTGATGATTTTAGTACTTTCAGGTTGTAGTAAAGAACTAGAGAAGGAGTCAGAAGCAGCTGACCAAATAGATGTAATAATAGATTATGGTGACTTCAAATTAGTTGTAGGAGATACACGATTAAAGGACATACAAGATGCAGGATATATTGTTGCCTTAGATAAACATTTAAAGGAAGGGATTGAAGGTAAGGTTATGCTTTCAAGGAGCTATTCTTTAGGAGGCTATATGGGCCGAGATGTAAGTTATACTGCAAATTTGAGTTCTTAAATCCCTTAATGAACCAAACCATGTATTTTGAAGAATGCTTGATTAATCAAGTTACCGTGTCATTTATGTCTTTACCCTACGAGTACGAATATGACAACAGCAATACATTAATTAATGGTGAGAACTATAATGGTCTAACTCTACCTGAGGTTGATGAAAAGTTGCTGGATATTACGACTGACCATCGAGAGTTTAAAAATCCTGATGGAAATGTTGGAATAAAAACTTATCTATTAGGAAACAACAGGCTTTCCTTTGCTTTTGATTATGAAACTCATCAAGTGAATTCAGTAGAGATTGAGATAGCCCACTATAATTATTAGTATTCCTCGTCAAGGGATATTTAGAATACGAAAGAATACCCCAAAATTGTCTAAGCTATCTTAAAGACAATCTTTAGTAGAAATACATCATTTAATGGCTATTGTGGTGCAGAGCATTAGAATATAGCAATAAAGCTATTTTTAAAGTATCTGTTAAATACAGCCTACATAGAATCAAGTCCTATCTATGAGATCATTATCGTAAATAGGACTTTTACTATTCTTCATACCTCAAATAATAGCATTTTTTATTGCATCAATACCTTTATAATGGCCATAACAAATAAAGTTAAAGCAAAAACAAAGTGAAGTGAGTCAGTATGATGAACTATATGTCAACAGCACAATTTGTTGAATTTTGTTGTCGTATGATTTATTGGGAAAAATATAAAGATGATAAAAATGAAAAACATCCATTACAATTAAAAGTTTTTTACAATAATCAGAATGTAAGTGAGATTGGTGATTGTGATGAATTTATAGCTTGTTTAGAAAAATCAGATTTTCAACGAATAGAGTTAATTATGAATACGTTGATAAAAATAGACATAAATAATAAAGAAAAGTCAAGCCCTATACAGTTTAGTGGATGTTTTTGGAGCAATAATAATTCGTCACATTTTTGTATTCCATATTATAACAAAAATATAATGCAGCACATCGTAATTACTGTTTGAATAAATTTATTTCTAATTTATCAAATGATTCTTTTCAAGATGTTCGTGCTAGAGACATAGTAATGTGGAGCTTAATCATTTGAATGAAATAAATTCTAATAAAGTAATAGAAGTAATGGATAGATGGAATAGAGCTATAATTTATGATAAACCTTTTGCATACATAACACCATCTTTTATAGGTAAATATGAATATGCCATTTTACCTGTGCCAAGTTATTATTACGATGAGTATATTAATATTTATGAAAAACTTCCGTTAAATAAAATTTCAGAGGAAGAAGAATTTAAAAAATATGATATTCTTATGTGTTCTAATAATACAGAGGGATTTAAAGGTGATAGTACTAATACATCAATAGATAATAATGCTCAAATTAACTATGAAATATATTATCGATATTCCAGGAAACATTTTTGCAAGGCAGATCTGAAAGGTATAATTTTTTAAAGATACCATTGATGGGTATAATGAAAATGATGGGATAATAAAATTTTTTTATCTAGGTTACGTCTTTAAAGGAACTAATAACCCATACTATATACAGATACAAAAGGTTTAGTAAATGATGTTCGATTTTAGGTTGACTTATTTCCATAAACCTCGAAATGAAAAAAAGCGCTCTTGCTAACTCCTAAGAACCAACAAAGGATAAAAATTTAAAATTGACAGCCTCAACTTGAGTTGACATCAATACGAGCCTACAATTATGATAGACAAATAATTTCGCGAAAGTGTTCTGCCTCATGTGAAGATATTGTTTTGACAATTATGTTTCATTGATGCAAGTGAAAAAAGAACTGAAAACATATATTTAATAAAATTCTTGCTAATTGTGCCGAATAAAGCTTTGAAGTGAGGTACAATTTGAGGGTTTTATTGCGAAAAATTTTACTTACTGGTAAAGCTGTAAAAGCACTACAAGATGCCGGACAGAAATTGATGACACTACTTATATGATTCAATTCAAGTTGAAGATAGTTGTAACCCTTGGCTCACAAATCCAAATCCTTTGTTTAAAACTGATATTGAAAGATATCTAGAGCTATTAGAAAATAATTTTATAGACAAATTAATTATAGAAAAATAACTCTATAATGTTTGAAAACTTACTGAGTAAAATTCTTTTATGCTGGAAATGAAGTACAGTACATGCTGTTGATTTAATTATATTATTTAACTGCATCTCCTTTAAGTGCGCTAATTTTATAGTAAGTTAGCACTTAATAGTATTTTGGATAGAACGATGCCTAGTATTAAAAATTGATATTTGGATTCATAGACCAGTTTTTGTTTTTAAGAAAACCAATCTTCCGCCAAGGAACTAGTGGGTCTTCACGACATCATTATTGTCACCTCAAGGCATTGTGAGTCGATTGCGTTGCTGAGGAGATAGATTTAGAGATTATAAATGAATATAGATAGACTTTTAAGTTCCATCGGATTAATACGTAAAAGCGGATAAGGGAGAAAAACCGAAGATACAGTTTGAGTCAGGCATCGTCATGGACCAGATGGTAGATTATTATGAATAGAATGGCAGGGGCAGTAACAAGGATAGAAAGTAGGTTGCTGCTCTTAAAACAATAACAATATGCTAAGACTAAAATATCTAGACAGACTTAGGATTTTAGTATGGTTTGGAGAGTATAACTATAAAATAATTTGGGAAAATCAAGTTATTACTTGGGGAACCCAGCAAATCCACTATTAAAAGAAGAATATAAATGATAGCTTGCGTCTATTATAGATAATATAATAAACGTAATTTGCGTAATTTGCATAAATTATTAGTATGTGCTATAATTAAATTTAATATATACAATTGAAAAATAAATCACATCGCTGAATTCTTAAATGAAGCGGGGGACCCAATCTTCGGGGGTGTATCCATTTTTGGAGGGGCAGAACCCTTTAGCCCTAACCCGACAGCTAACCTCGTAAGCGTATAAAGGGGAGTAATGTTCTGCTTATTAGAACTATGGAACTCCATGGTTCTTTTTTGTACCCAAAATTAAGTTCATATAATAAGAACCTAACCCATTAGCGCAATTAAAGATTGCTAATGGGTCCCGGGAACCTTGTTGTTTTACAATATTTATGAGCTTAATATTCCCTTAATGGATTTTTTTCAATTATAAAAAAGGGGAGGGTGTTAAATTATGAGAAAGTTTTTCAGTATAATTCTATTATTAATATTAGTAATTACATCTACTTTTGTTTATTCAGAAGAAGTAGCAATAAAAGAAATAGCCTTTGCAGATGTTGGTTGGGATAGTGTGAAATTCCATAATGCAGTAGCAGGATTGATAGCAGAACAAATCTTTGGGTACAAATGGAGAGAAGTTCCTGGATCAACTACTGTATTACACGAAGGATTACTTAAAGGTGAAATTGATGTCCATATGGAAGAGTGGACAGATAATCTAGCCACTTATAAGAAGGATTTAAATGAAGGCAAATTTAAAGATTTAGGAGTAAATTTTGATGATAATGATCAAGGCTTTTATGTTCCAAGATATGTAATTGAAGGGGATGCTGAAAGAGGAATTAAAGCAATTGCTCCTGATTTAAAATATGTATGGGATTTAAAGAAATATCCAGATATATTTCCAGATGCAGAAATAAAGGGTATGGGTAGAGTTTATGGTGCAATTCCTGGTTGGGAAGTTGATGAGATTATTCACAATAAATATCTACACTATAATCTAGACGAAAACTTTGTGTATTTTAGACCAGGTTCAGATGCAGCTCTATCATCAGCCTTAACTTCAGCTTATGAAAAGGGTGAACCAATAGTTGCATATTATTGGGA
This sequence comes from Tissierella simiarum, assembly GCF_018917865.1. Taxonomy (GTDB): domain Bacteria; phylum Bacillota; class Clostridia; order Tissierellales; family Tissierellaceae; genus Tissierella_C; species Tissierella_C simiarum. The sequence goes on along the minus strand of NZ_JAHLPM010000025.1, from coordinate 7,520 downwards.
ACCAACTTGGCTCATGGGTAAATATGATTTTGTATTATTGAAAGATAAACCCTTTGATGCTAACACATATCTAGAAGGGAAAACTGAACTACCTTCTGTAAAAGTAAATATAGGGGTAAGTAATAAATTCTATGAACAAAGTCCTGAAATGGTTGAATTCCTTACAAAATATAAGACTTCAAGTGCTTTAACCTCAGAGGCTCTAGCACATATGCAAGAAACTGGGGCTAATTATATAGAAACAGCAAAATGGTTCCTAAAGCAACATGATGAATTAATAGATCAGTGGCTAAATCCAGGTGATGCACAAAAGATTAGAGCCTATTTAGATACAGGTGAAAAGGCTAAAACATCAAATTGGCTAACGGACTTTCCATTTAAGATACCTTTAAATGTTAATGATATAGATACTTCAGTTAGAAAATTTAGTGTAAAGTATGATTCGTTTTTTAGTAAGATAAGATTATTCTTAGGTAGTTTAGTAAATGTAATCTACAAGGTATTAGATTTCATACCTTGGTTTATATCCTTAATATTAGTATTCTTAGTAGGTTGGAAAATAAGCAGAAAGATTGGGAAAGGGATACTATATGCGGGTTTACTGTTCCTTATAGGAGCTTTAGGGCTATGGAATTTTATGAATGAAACACTATCCATAGTCATAGCTTCAGTTATAATTTCATTGGCACTGGGCTTTCCATTAGGAATAATCATCTCAACCAGTGAAAGGGCAAATCGAATAATTCGACCAGTATTAGACACAATGCAGACAATGCCAGTATTTGTATATCTAATTCCAGCTTTATTATTCTTTGGCTTAGGTAAACCGCCTGCGGTAATAGCAACAACAATTTATGCTATAGTACCAATTATTAGGCTTACAAGTCATGGAATTAGACAAATTGACAAAGAAGTAGTAGAAGCATCCTTATCTTTTGGTTCCACTAGATTACAATCCTTAATAAAAGTACAAATACCACAAGCTTTGCCAACAATAATGACTGGAGTAAACCAAACCCTTATGATGGCAATGTCCATGGTTGTTACAACCTCCATGATTGGAGCTACTGGTTTAGGCATGGAAGTTCTAATAAGTGTTAACCGAGTAGAAATAGGCAGAGGACTAGTATCCGGTACTGCGGTTGTAATTATTGCAGTCTTATTAGATAGAATAACCCAAGGCTTTATCAATGGTAGGGAGGGAATCTTAGATGAAGAATAATAATATTTTAAGCATTAAAAACTTAAGTAAATTGTATGGTGTAGAAAAAAGTAGAGCATTTAAAATGAAAAGCTCAGGAGCATCTAAGGATGAAGTCTATAAAAAAACTGGAGTAACTGTGGCACTTTGGGATGTAACCTTGGATGTAAAAAAAGGAGAGATCTTTGTAATAATAGGTTTATCAGGTTCTGGTAAATCAACATTAGTTAGATGCTTTAATATGTTAAATAAACCTAGTTCAGGAGAAATCCTATTTAATGATAAGGATATAAGCAAATTTAATAAAAATGAATTAAATGAATATAGAAGAAATAATATCGCCATGGTATTTCAAAACTTTGGACTTATGTCTCACAGAGATGTTTTAGGTAATGTAGAATATGGCCTTGAAATTAAGGGAGTGTCCAAAGAAGAGCGTCAAGCTAAAGCAAGAGAAATGATTTCCATGGTATGCTTGGAAGGTTTGGAGAATGAACCTATATCAAGTCTCTCAGGAGGTATGAAGCAAAGAGTAGGATTAGCAAGGGCTCTAGCTAATGATCCTGACATACTTTTAATGGATGAACCATTTTCTGCGTTAGATCCTTTAGTTAGAAAGGATATGCAGTTTGAACTTCTATCTATTCAAAAGAAATTAGATAAGACTATAATATTTATAACTCACGATATTAATGAAGCCTTTAAATTAGGTGATAGGGTAGCTATAATGCGTGATGGAGAATTGATTCAACTTGATACTCCAGAGATGATATCTGAGCATCCAGTAAATGATTATGTAAGACAATTTATAAATGATGCAGATAAAACTCAGGTAATTAGCGTTAAAAATGTAATGGCTACTCCAAATAGTATTGTTCGTAGAACAGATAGCCTGAGTTATGCTATAAATATCATGAGAAGCAATAGGGTTTCTAGTGCTTATGTTGTTGGAGATAAGATGAAATTATTGGGAATAGTTACAATTGATGATGCTGTACGAGCTAGAAATGAAAAATTATCATTATCAGATGTAATTATAGAAAATATAATGACCACAGCTCCAGATACATTATTACACGATATAATCCCTATGGCTGCAGAAACTAGATATCCTATAGCTGTAATAGATAATGATGGAAGTCTAAAGGGGATATTATCCAAGGCTGATGTATTGTCATCCATGTTGTAATAAGGTAAGCGTCAATTCTAGCCCATATTAACAATAAATATTTTCTATGAGATAATACCTTTTACGAAGTAATAGAAAATATTGTAAATGAAATGTTGTATATATTGTTTCAAAATAGAGAGTTTTTATTAAAATTTAATGAGTTGATGGCAGAATTAAATCCTTATAAAATAAAAAGAGTTACAATTCCGCTTTGAGTAAAAAATACTGTATTTTATAGAGATAATGGACATTATGTTATATGTAAAGAAAAACTAGATGGATTAACAAGTCCATTAAAGCTACGGAATAAACATTTTGATGATATAGTTTCTATTGAAAAAGGTAGACTAAATGATATATCGAATATTAAACTGTTATACCAAGATTGTAACCTAAAAAAAGAATAGAAGTCTGTACGGATACATCGTATTTTTTTATTATGATGAATAGTCCTAGCATAAATTGTATGCAATAAAACTCTTAAATCATATACAAGTATTTGAGAGTTTTATTATGTACAATTCAAATAAAAATATTACAATGTAGCAGCTGCAAGAGTCGAAGTCCTGAAATACAATTAAAAAGTAAGTGATGGGAAAGAATCCTGAAGTATTTTGAAGATTTTAGGGCAGAGGTTTAGGAAAGATATTCTGCCAGCAAGGGGATACCAGATACTTATGACATCATTATTGTATTCTCAAGGCACGTTGAGAGTACAATTCTGATGACGTATTGTGGTTCGAAGGAGAAAAAGTAGAGACTGACCACAACATATGGTGGTTGAAGGACAAAAACTGGGTCAAAAATCGGAAAAAAACACCGTTTTTTGATCCTTAAAAATAGGCAAAAATATAGATGACATTGGATAATTAGAGTTATGACAAGGGAAAAATGAGAAAATTAGGTTGATAAGTGAATGGTTGAATAATATACTATAGATGAACATAAAAGTAGAATTATGTGACATAAGAGAGAGTAATTAAAATATAAAAATTTAAAAGAAGCTAATTGTAGCTAGGAGGACATTTAATTATGGTATTTAGTAAATTAGCATCTTTTGTGGAAGAAAGAAAAACAACTGTTTTTTAATGATATTTTGATTAGAGCCATTCTTGGCACAGGTGTCGGGAAATACATGTTAGATGTAATATCTCAAGAAACTGAGTTGGTTATAGTAAAATTTTTATGGAGGTGTAAATATGCATGGTATAGTATCATTGCTGCCACAACCTTATTATGAAGAGGTTGAAAACATATGGAATGAGTTAGAAAAAGAAATTGGGTTAACTGGAGTTAGAGTTACACCATATCCACATTTTTCATTGCAAATTGCAGAAAGCTACGATATGGACAAATTAATAAATGTATTTGAAGATATTGCAGAATGTACAAAACCATTTAAAGTAAAAACAACGGGGATAGGATTGTTTACTGGAAAATCCCCAGTTGTTTTTATACCCGTAGTTAAAGATACTCAACTATTGAAGTTCCATTATTCTGTTTGGGAAAGATTAAAACAAGTAGGAGAAGATATAAGCGATTATTATAGTCCCCAATCGTGGATTCCTCATATTAGCTTAGCGTATGAGGATGTTACTGAAGAAAATATAGGAAAAGCATTAAAAAAACTATCATTTATGGATTTTAGTTGGAGCTTTGAAGTAGATAACATTTCATTTATTTATGAGCCAAATGGACAAATAGGGGAACTAAAGCATAGAATTGATTTCAAAAGATAGCATTAATAGTTTGATTGATCTCGTGCTCCTTATTATGGGTGTTATCGGAGTTCCTATCTATAAGATAATCAGAATGATGGTTTTAGCAGGTTATTTATTGCATAGTATTATCTAACAATTATTTTTCGTTCCTCAATTTTAAAAGAAAGTGATAACCATGAATTTAATCAATTCATGGATGCTGCATTTGGTATAAATAGTAATGATGGAACCCTCACTTTTCCAATGAAAGAATTATAAAAATAGTGGAAGAGAAAATAAGTTTACAAGACACAGACTTATGATTAAGCTTTACAAAGTAAATATATTTCTAAGGAAAATAATTGATCAGAGAGGAAGGAGAGCTTTTGATATGAAAATTTATAAGAAATCAATATTAGTAATTTTAACAATGATAATTATATGGACTATTAGTGGATGTTCTCTTGGCAAGAATCATGAACAAAATATACCTCGAAATAAGGATGAAATTGGGAAAATAAATACACTTTCAGAAGAAACTGTAGAAGATGAAAATAATAATATGAAGGTAACGTTTGGAATTATGAAGGGACCTTTCACTCTATATTACATTACAGCTAAGGAAGAAAGTGATATTGTAATTAACTTTGAATCAAATATTGAAAAAGGTGATTTCAAGGTAGTACTCGTAGGGGCAGATGATGAGATTACAGATATTTTTGAGGGTACAACCAAAGGTAGTAAAACCATTGCTGTTAAAGAAGGGGAAAGTAGAATAGATATTATGGGTGAGGCAACGAATGGTAAAATAGATATTAATATTGAAGCAGATAAAAATATTGAAGTTAAGAATGATAACGATATGGACTATTAGTGGATGTTCTCTTGGCAATAATCATAAACAAAATATACCTCAAAAATAAGGATGAAATTGGGAAAATAAATACACTTTCAGAAGAAACTGTAGAAGATGAAAATAATAATATGAAGGTAACGTTTGGAATTATGAAGGGACCTTTCACTCTATATTACATTACAGCTAAGGAAGAAAGTGATATTGTAATTAACTTTGAATCAAATATTGAAAAAGGTGATTTCAAGGTAGTATTCGTAGGGGAATATGATGAGATTACAGATATTTTTGAGGATACAACCAAAGATAGTAAAACCATTGTTGTTAAAGAAGGAGAAAGTAAAGTTTAAAAGATGGGTTATTGGTAGATAGATTGTTAGATGAATTATATAATACGATGTACATAGATGGAAAAATGCGAGGTAAAGATTATTTATATAATAGGAAGTATATAGGAGTGATAGATTTCATAAAATTGATAACTATTATAATGGGTGTGACCTTCCCTGCATTTTTAATTAAGGGGATTAAGGCACAGAATGAAAAAACAATATTAAAATATACCATTTGGGCTTGTATTAGTTTTGGAATTGTTATATTTACTTTAATGGGGTTACAATAATTGGATAGGGTTATGGACATAACCTCGATTTGAACTGAATTTATGTAACGTCGTTTATATTAAGCATCTTATCAGTAGAAAAATATGAATCTCATAAATAGGTATATTCGAATATATATTTTTTTGGAGGTATGTAAGATGAAAAAACTCATTGACTTTTTAGAAAGACTAGAAAAGCACAAAACCTATTATACTTTAGATAAAACTAGAAAAGGTTATATAAGAGTTGATATTACAGTTCCTGGTGAAAGATGGGAAGTTGAGTTTTCAGCTGATGGTGATATAGTAGTTGAGAGATTTAAAAGTTTTACAGATTTAGAAGATGAGCAAGCCTTGGAATATTTATTTGATAATTTTTCGGACTGATGATGGCAAACAAACTAATATTAAAAATACTATTTAAACTAAATCTTTAATGAACATAATTTATATTATATACAACTAACCAATTAAGAAATAACGATTATAGAAATTTAAAATGGAATTATAGGTGTTTAGTTCTTATGAGAGATATTAACTTAATTAGAGCATTAATTTTCTTGTTATCTTCAATTTTATTAAATACATATGGTATAAAATTATATATATTAGAGGAAAAATAATATGCCTAAACTCATTTGTAGACTGAAAAGATATAGACAGTTAAAAGAGTTAACACAGGAACAACTTGCAGATATTGTAGGTGTGAGAAGAGAGACGATAATGAGGCTTGAAGCTGGGAAATATAATCCTTCATTAAAACTTGCTATGGATATTTCAAAAGCAGTAAATACTTCTATTGAAGAAATATTTATATTTGATTAGTTTAATATTATTGTACTTTATTAATTTTCATGTCACATTTTTTTATTATGCGCAACTAACAAGTAGAAGTATATAAATAATATTTATAGAAACTTAAAATAGAAATTATAGATGTATTAGAATATAAACGATTTTAATACATCTATTTTTATATAAATTAAAAACTAAATAATAAAATAAAAATGTAAATGCAAGACATCAAATAAAAGATGTTGAGTATTTGCACTTATTTTTTTACAATAAGAGAGTAATTGGCCTGGCGTGGCCTTTTTTGGATTATAACATCCGTCATAAAAACTGCCAGCCATCTCTTATTGCAAGCATTCGATTAAGCAACGGAATCAAGGTTTATTGAAAGTTACCAGAAATGGGCTAAAAAGAATGGATACCACTCAAGTGAGTCCAAGGCAAGAAAAATTTATGCGATGGCAAGCAGTGGTATTCCAACACTTCCTTCCAATACACCATCAACCAAAATGCTTGTACTGGAATCTGTTAGAGTTCTAAAAGAAGTTAATAAAACTCTATACAATATTTTATCAGATGCAGTCTATCGCAAAGACTTTAAAAGAATATGATACTGTGAGGGCTATGAGTGGTGTAGGAGATGTATTAGCACCAAGGTTAATGGCTGAAATCGGCGATGTGAAAAGGTTTCATAGTGCAAGTGCGTTGATAGCTTATGCAGGCTTGGATTCTCCACCTTTTGAGTCAGGATCGTTTGTAGGTACGAGGCGGAAGATATCAAAAAGAGGTTCTTCATTACTGCTAAAGACAGGTTATGAAGTCATGAAATGTTTAAAAACAGTCAAGCCAACAGAAGATTCAGCAGTATATTTATATATGTTAAAGAAAGAAGCCAAAGGGAAACCAAAAAAGGTTGCTAAAATTGCTGCACTTAATAAATTTCTAAGAAAATACTATGCTCGCGTGATGGAATTGCAGTAGCCATAAATAGAATAGAGATGAATTAGGCTAACTCAGATATACAAGTTAGTCTATTTAGCATGCAAAAAAACATCATCTGATTGAAAGGTTGATGTTTTTTTATTGTATTATGAATACCACCCGCTATGCGGGTGGTTCTAAAGAGCTTTTAGCGGTGAGTAAAAAAACAAAACCTCCTTTGATATAATAAAGTTAGGTCTAGCCAACCATAACTAAAAATC
>NZ_JAHLPM010000024.1 GCF_018917865.1 Tissierella simiarum | reverse complement strand
CCAGCTCCACTTAAAAAGAAGAATGGAGGAGTTCCCGAGTTGGCCAAAGGGGACGGACTGTAAATCCGTTAGCTAAGCTTTCACTGGTTCGAATCCAGTCTCCTCCACCAAGTATGCGGGTGTAGCTCAGTGGTAGAGCCCCAGCCTTCCAAGCTGGTTGCGAGGGTTCGATTCCCTTCACCCGCTCCATAGACAGTCTTTTAAGAGGACTATAAAATAAGCACCTATAGCTCAGTAGGATAGAGCAACGGACTTCTAATCCGTGTGCCGGGGGTTCGAATCCTCCTAGGTGCACCATATATTGGGGTGTAGCCAAGTCGGTAAGGCACTAGACTTTGACTCTAGCATTCCACAGGTTCGAGTCCTGTCACCCCAGCCAAGTATGACCCATTAGCTCAGGCGGTAGAGCACCTGACTTTTAATCAGGGTGTCCGGCGTTCGAGTCGCCGATGGGTCACCATTTTTAAGGAGAGGTACCGAAGCGGTCATAACGGGGCGGTCTTGAAAACCGTTAGGGCTTTGCGGCCCACGTGGGTTCGAATCCCACCCTCTCCGCCAATTTAAATTAATTACAATATGGAGAAGTACTCAAGTGGCTGAAGAGGCTCCCCTGCTAAGGGAGTAGGTCCTTCACGGGGCGCGAGGGTTCAAATCCCTCCTTCTCCGCCACAATGGGCCTTTAGCTCAGTCGGTTAGAGCGCCCGGCTCATAACCGGTAGGTCCGGGGTTCGAGTCCCTGAAGGCCCACCATATTTTGTGTTTGCCCAGATAGCTCAGTAGGTAGAGCAGAGGACTGAAAATCCTCGTGTCGGTGGTTCGATTCCGCCTCTGGGCACCATTTTTTTTAGAAATTTTGGGGGCCTTTAGCTCAGTCGGTTAGAGCGCCCGGCTCATAACCGGTAGGTCCGGGGTTCGAGTCCCTGAAGGCCCACCAATCCATTATTTAACCATTGAATAGAATTAAGGGGTGTAGTTCAGTGGCAGAACGTCGGTCTCCAAAACCGAATGTCGTGGGTTCAAATCCTGCCACCCCTGCCATAATTGATTATGGGCGCATAGCTCAGCTGGGAGAGCACCTGCCTTACAAGCAGGGGGTCATAGGTTCGAGCCCTATTGCGCCCACCATTTTTCACACAAGGGCTTGTAGCTCAGGTGGTTAGAGCGCACGCCTGATAAGCGTGAGGTCGGTGGTTCGAGTCCACCCAGGCCCACCACCAAAAAAATAATTTAGGGGCCTTTAGCTCAGTCGGTTAGAGCGCCCGGCTCATAACCGGTAGGTCCGGGGTTCGAGTCCCTGAAGGCCCACCAAAATGAAACAGACCTGTATAGGTCTGTTTTTGTTATTTTTATAATGTATAGGATAATATATAAGAAGGTTTTTTATACTAGCTGTATAAATAATTGTTTTAATAAGCTTCTAATATTGTCCATACAATATTTTCTTTCAATCATTAAGATTAAAATATTTTGGGGAATTTTATATCCACTTAAGTCTTTAACATACATAGGAATTTCAAAATCATTTTTATCAATGTAAATACATTTTTCAGTAGGAGTAATATAGGCTTTTTTAAATTCTATAGAAGCCTTAAACTTATTAAGCTCTTCGGTAACTATATTAAAATATTGGCTAAAGCATATTATTTCCTTTTCTAAATTAGTATTGAAAAATCCATTAATATTAAACATATCACCATATAAAAAGATTTCATCTATGGTTAACAGAATAGTTTTCTTATTCAATACTAAATTTACACTTTTCTTATCTTTAATTAAATCTAAGATTTTTATAATGTCTAACATATAATATAAATCATCATAGTTATGTTTTAATATTTTATCCTTTAATATTTCATCTTTAGAAGTTATGTATTTATAATAAAAATCTATGCAATCTTTACCATTATATATATCTTCTCTAAAAATCCCCAAGTTTTCTTCTATTGTTTTCAATTTTAAATTATCAAAATTTAAAATTTGTTTATTTGCCTTTACAATAGAATATAGATCTGTCGAACTAGATTTAGATATAGTATAGTTTATACTATTATATTTTAATCTATAATTTATAAAAGGGATATCAAAAGAATCACCATTATAAGTAATGATATTATCAAAAGTAGAAAGCATAGAGATTAATTGCTCTAAAAGTTGCTTCTCTTCTTTCTGATTATTGGCAAATAACTGAGTTAAAGTCCAAAGATTATAATTCTTATCAAAATACAAGACGCCTACTAAATAGATAATATTATTTTTTCTACTAAGGCCTGTAGTTTCAATATCTAAAAAACAACCATCCATATTTTTAAAATAATCATTAATATTTAATTTATGATAAAATCTATCTGTAATAATTTCCATAATCATTCACCCTATATCCTATTATGTTATAATGTAATTATTCAATATATAGTTAATATCTTAAAATACTATATATTAATTATACATTGTAATGATTAGGAAATCAAAAGAGAATAAAGAGTTAAAATTAATTATACATGTAGATTGAAAGGAGAATTAAGTTAATTATGAAGGCTGATGAAATACAAATTTCTGATAAGACAAATGAGGAATTAAGGGATGAAATATTTTTATTAAACAATAAGCAATTATTAAATATTAGTCAAATGGCGTATTATGACATTATTAGTTCAAGTAAAAACTTATTAGATGTAATAAGAGATAATGAGTTTTGGAGAGAAATGAAATGTGATATGGAACATAAAATACTACTACAATATATGGAGATTCTAATGGAATCAATTAGAAATTCTATAAACCGTATATCTTCTAACGAAAGAGATAAGGAAATAGAGAAACTACTTAAAATCAGACAAGATCTATATGAATTAGGAACTATTATTGAAGGATATGATATAGAATTATCTTACATAGGGGAGATTGTAGATCAATATTCTATGAAGATTCTTTCTAAGACCCAATATAAGGAAACTGAATTAAATGATGAGAGTACAAATATAAATATGTTAATTGGTACTATAGAAAAGACTTTATCAGAATACAGAAAAGATTATAAGCAATTCATTGAATTGGTATCAAATATTATTAGAATGATACCTATGAGAATGGCTAAGGAGAGTTATTTCAGTATTATTAAGTCTACTCTAATGAGAAATTTTACAAATTATTCTAAAAGTTATATAGAAAATCAAGTCAATGAATACAAAAAACTATTTGATAGTTCTTTAAGGGATAGCTATGGTACAAAATTTGATAGCTTTTTTACTCAAATTCAAAAATTAAAAAATATAGAACTAAAAAGCAAAACATTAGAAGAACTTGAATCAATAGTAAGTGACATTATAATAATAGCTAGAAATATAGCTGAATTACACAGTTTAATTATTGGATTAGGATTATTAGTTAATAGAATAATAGTTGTTTATCTTACAGTAGACTTATTTGATAATTTAAAAGAAATTGAAGAGATTATTTATAATTGGGAGGATTATTTAAGAGAGAAGGATGAGAATATAATTAATAATATGAAAAGTATATTAGCCTTACAGGCTCAAAATATTGAAAAAGAGTTGAACTCTACACTAAATAGTTATGAATTAATAAAAGGAGAAGCTTTAAAGAGAGAGGGATTTTATAATGAGGATTTAAACAAGGAGCTTCTTTTTACAAGAAAAGTACTTACTTACTATAATGATATTATGTTTACAGATTATAAGTTATTATTTTCTAATGATGATCAGCCTATCACACTAAATTATTTAGAACAATCCGTAGATAGTCTAATTCAATATGTAAATAGAACTTTAAGCAATATGGATAATATGGAAAGAAAAATTAGAATGAGAAGACTTTTATCAGTATTAGAACTACCCTTTAATGGAATAGAAGATTTCTTAACTTATATTAAAAACGGACTTGATGAAAGAGTGATATCAAAAGAAGAAATTTATTTTACTACAAACTATATACTCTACTCTTTAGAAGAATTAAGGCAGTAATCTGCCTTTTTTTTATTGCTTATATTATTATATTTTTTGTCTCTATTGTCAATAATAGAAAAGAATGGAGGGTTAAAATGAGAAAAACAATAGGGATACCGAGAGGAATGTACTATCATGATTATCATCCTATGTGGACTAAATATTTTAATAATCTTGATGGAAAAGTAGTATTTTCACCAAAAACAAATAAAGATATACTAAATTTAGGAGTCTCTAAATGTGTAGATGAAGCTTGTCTTCCAGTTAAAATATTTCATGGACATGTAGAATATTTAAAAGATAAGGTAGATTATATTTTCATACCAAAGTTTATTAGTATATGTAAGAGGGAGTATTGTTGTCCTAAATTATTAGGTCTTCCAGATATGGTTAAACATAGTATTGAAGAGTTACCTATAGTAATTGAACCAGAAATAAATTTAAGAAAAGTAAATAGTTTACGAAATGCGGTAATAAATACGGGAAGAATATTTACTAGAAACCATTTTAAAATAGCTAATGCTTATATGGAATCAATGGAGTTTCAAAAATATTATAAAAGTTTATTATCTTTAGGGATAATCCCCACAGAAGACCACCAAAATACACATACAAAAGATATTAAAATTTTGGTTTTGGGGCATTCCTATAATGTATATGATGAGTTTATTAACATGAATATTTTTAATAAATTAATAGAAAATCATGTCAATATTATAACAGCAGATATGGTATCAGCTGATGACATAAATTATTATTCAAACATGCTTCCTAAAAGAATATTTTGGACTGACGGGAAAAAAATAATTGGCGCTGCTTATAGTTTATTAGAGAAAAACAGTATAGATGGAATTATATACCTAAGTGCTTTTGGTTGCGGTCTAGATTCTGTATTGGTTGATTTGATACAAAGGAAAGCGACCTCTAAAGGCGTTCCTTTTTTATTGATGACCATGGATGAACAAACTGGAGAAGCTGGATTTAATACTAGACTAGAAGCTTTCTTAGATATGATGGAATGGAGGAATAAAAATGAAGATTACATTTCCTCAATTTGGTAATGTATATATTGCAGGAAAAGCTTTTTTAGAAGAATTAGGACATGAAGTAATAGCTCCACCTGTTTGTAGTAGAAAAACTTTAGAAATAGGAACTAAACATTCTCCTGAAATGATGTGTCTACCATTTAAAATACTTGTAGGTAATTATATTGAAAGTATAGAAAAAGGAGCAGATACTATTTTGATTACGGGAAGTTGTGGTCCTTGTAGATTTGGATTTTATTCTTTGCTTCAAGACAATATACTAAAAGATTTAGGTTATGATGTGGATATAATAGTATTTGATCATATAGGAGAAGGTTATTCAAAGTTGAAATCTAATCTAAATAAAATTATTAACATGAAGTCTATGAAGGAAATCACTAGATCTGCTAAACTGGGTTTAGATTTAATAAAAAGAACAGATAATTTAACCCAGCTATCTAATGAAGTTAGAGCTTATGCTATCAACAAAAAAGAAGTTGATATTATAATGGATAAATATTATATAGACACTGGATCAGTCCATGGGGCAAAAGAAATGATAGAATTAATTAACCAAACAGAAGAAAAATTAAAGTTTGTAAAAATAGATAGAAATTATACTCCTATAAAAGTAGGAATAATAGGAGAAATATACACGATAATAGAGCCATTTGTTAATTTAGAGATAGAGAGGAAATTAGGTCATCTAGGAGTTCTTGTTGAAAAATCTATGACACCTACTAGTTGGTTAGAGCATCATGTATTCAATTATCCTTTTGGTTCAAAAGAAGAAAATATGAAATATAAATTAGCTAAACCTTATTTAAAAACCTTAGTAGGAGGGCACGGAAGAGAAACAATAGGTAGTGCCATATATTACAAGAATAAAGGATTTGATGGAGTAATTCAAATATTACCACTAAATTGTATGCCAGAAATAGTGGCAAAAAGTATATTAAAAACTGTGGAAAAAGATTTAGATTTTCCAATAATGACCTTAGTAGTAGATGAAATGACTGGAGAAGCTGGATATGTTACTAGGTTAGAGGCTTTTGTTGATTTAATTAATAAGAGAAAGGGGAATATAAACATTGGATAAATATTATATGGGACTTGATATAGGGTCTGTAAGTACTAACATAATACTTATTGATGATAAAGATAACTTAGTTTTTAAAAAATATTTAAGGACTCAAGGGAAACCCATAGATATGATAAAAGAAGGTATAAAGGAATTAGAAGAAAGTGTAGGGGAAAAAAATATATGTGGGGTTGGTGCTACAGGAAGTGGAAGGTATTTAGCTAATATAATTGTTGGTGCAGATGTAGTAAAAAATGAAATCACTTCTCATGCTGTTGCTGCCCTTGGATTCAATCCAAAAGTCAGAACTATAATTGAAATAGGAGGTCAAGACTCAAAGATTATTATACTCAGAGATGGTATAGTAACAGATTTTGCTATGAATACAGTTTGTGCAGCAGGAACAGGTTCTTTTTTAGACAGGCAAGCTTTAAGATTAGGCGTTAATATTAGTGAATTTGGAGATTTAGCCTTAAATTCAAAAAATCCTGTTAGGATTGCTGGAAGATGTGCAGTATTTGCCGAATCTGATATGATACATAAACAGCAGTTAGGCCATAATCAAGAAGATATTATAAAAGGTTTATGTGAAGCCTTAGTTAGAAATTATTTAAACAATGTAGGAAAGGGAAAGGAAATTCTGTTTCCTATAGTTTTTCAGGGAGGAGTAGCAGCCAATAAAGGTATAAAAGCCGCTTTTGAAAAAGAATTAAAGCAACAGGTTTTAGTTCCAGAAAATTATGATGTTATGGGAGCAATAGGTGCAGCAGCTCTTGGTAGGAAAAAAGCAGAAGAACAAGGGTATACTAACTTTAGAGGAACAAAACTTTATGAAAAGGATTACAAAGTAAATGGGAAAGAGTGTAATGGCTGTTCAAATCTATGTGAAATATTAGAGATATTTGAAGGTAATGAAGTTTTAGCTCGATATGGAGATAAATGTGGTAAATGGTCGCCTTAAGTATATACTTAAGGTTTTTTCTATGTTATAATAACTTTACAATATTTGTTAAAGGATGATGAGAATGTATAAGGAGAGTGCCATAAAGGGATTTAAAATCGGATAAATTAAAACTTATTGCTAGGTTTTTCGGCATATCTAATGCTGCTGTTTTTCTATTGTTAATAGGGTTGACCTTTGGCTTAGCTTATGGTGCAGGAGTTATTATAGAGAGTGCGAGAGAAAGTAATCTAAGTAAAAAGGATTTATATATACTTATGATATTTTTAATTGCCTGCCGTGCTGTAGTAGAAGATACATTTATATTCGTTGCAGTAGGAGCTAATTTACGGCTTTTACTTGGAAGTAGGCTAGGAGTTGCTGTAATTATTACTTATTTTGCTTCAAAAGTATTAAATAAAATAGAAGTTAATAGAAAAAGTTATGAGTAAATTTACATATATTAATTGAATTAGTTTTTAACCAATTAAATTAGGGGGAATATTATGGCTGTTATTAGTATTGACGATTTAAGACCTGGGATGGTAGTAGATAGAAATATTGAGAACTTTCAAACAGGCGCCATATTAGTTGCCAAAGGAACAGTATTAAATAAAAGAATAATTTCACAATTAATGAACCTAGGAATAGAACAAGTAGCTATATATATGGACAATAATGGAAGTATAGATGAACCTATAAATAATCTATCAGTCAAATATAAGTTTTTATCTAATAAATTAGATCGTATATTTAATGATGTAAAATATAGTAAAAAGGTAATTCTAAGTGAGATAAGTAGCGAAGTAGACCAACTAATTACAGAAATTACTAAAGAAAATAATGTAATAGGAAGAATTAAACAGTTAGAAGAGAAGGACGATTATACTTTCAACCATAGTTTAAATGTGTGTATGTTAGCTATCATGGTAGGTAAATGGCTTAATTATTCAAAGAAAGATTTAAAACAGGTAGCTCTAACAGGTTTATTTCATGATATAGGGAAGTTAAAAATACCAGATCATATAATTAATAAGCCAGATAAACTTACAATGGAAGAATATGAGATAGTTAAGAAACATTCAATATATAGTTATAACATCTTGTCCGGAACTGTTGGTATAAGTAAAAATATACTAATGGGAGTATTACAGCATCATGAAAGAGAAGATGGATCAGGATATCCTCAAGGATTAAAAGGAAATAAAATACATGAGTTTGCTAAAATTATTGCTATATGTGATGTTTATGATGCGATGACTTCTAACAGGTTATTTAAGAAAAAAGAATCTCCTTTGTTAGTTGCAGAGTATTTAAACAATGAGAGCTTTAATTCTCTTAATCCCTTAATAACTAGAGTATTTTTGGATAACATTTCTAGGTTTTATGTTGGTAATAAAGTGTTGCTAAGTAATGGGGAAATAGGTGAAATTGTATATGTTCATCCTCAACAGCCAACAAAAACTATAGTTAAGTCTGATAGTAGCTTTATTAATTTTCTAGAATATCAGGATGTTAAAATTATTGATATATTAAAATAGGTGCTTTAACAGCACCTATTTTAATATACATTATTCTTCAAAGTCGTCATCTTGATCTTCAGTCTGAGATAGTTCTTCAGCTTCTAAAGTTAAACGAGGACGAGGTCTTGAACCACTGCTATTTTCGTCTATTTGCTTAGGGAATAAGGTTGGGAAAGTATTACATATTGGAGATATCTCTGGAGATAACTCTGGGAATCCTGTTGATAGAACACAAAGTTGAACTGGCACTATAATTTTCTTTTCACAAGTTATACATATTGCAATGATTAAATCAATTCTTACTTCTCCTGTTTCTGGACAAATTCGTATATCTCTTGTAATACTATTTGTAGCTAACCTTGTTTCACAAAGTACACTACAGAACTCGGCAAATCTTGGGAAGAAAGCTGAATTGAATACTGAAGGTATACATAATTCAAAGAAATTTGTTAATATAATAGGTACATTTTGTGGTGCGATAGGAACGTTGGCTGTCAAAGTAACTCTAACTCTTCTGCCTCTTGAATCCAAAACTAGAACATCAATTTCTACTAAAACGTTACCTTTAATTCTAACTCTTTGAGTACCAAAAACGGGAGTTCCTCTTCCTCGTTCATCACATTCAGTAGTATCTGCAAAAATGATTTTTTCACTTCTCATTCCGTCTGGGCCAACTACTTCTACTGGATTACCTTTTTCATCTTTAACAAATTCTCCACCTGAAAGAGCTGTTTCTGGTTCAACTACTAAATTCCGTGGATCATTGATATTTCCAGGATTAAAGAATTTTCTACATCTTATGTCTAAAACTCTGAGTATTCTTGCACCTCTTCCTAAGTTAGGTGTAAATCTTACATTGTTTACAGTACTTAATGCTTGTAGATTTACTAGAGTAGCATCAAACACTTTTTGAACGTAAATTGGCTCTGTTCTTACTCTTCTAAGAGTACCATCCCATTCACATCCAGTATTTCCTGTACAACATCTTTCTCTTTCCCTTTCTCTATCACAGTCTCTATCTCTGTCTTTATCTCTATCGCAATCTCTGTCTCTATCTCTATCCCTACCACAATCTCTGTCCCAATCTCTATCTCTATCCCAATCCCAATCTCTATCTCTACAACAATCTGTTATTCCTAAATTTATTGATTCTGGTTTGAAGTTTGAATCCATTGTTTTTCCTCCTTTTAACAAAGTTGAGTTCTTGTTCTTAATGATAATATATTCCTTTTTTTATCATTGTGTTACAAATAATATAAGGTATATTTTTTTAAAAATAATAATATCTATTAACAAGAAAGAAAATAGGTGGTGTTTATATGACTTTTTTTAATAATAAATTATCTATTGTTTCAGATTCTTTGGATAATATTTTTTTGTTTAGATGGGAGGAAGGAAACATAAGCTTAAACTCATTTAATAATAGAACTAAAATATCTACTAAAGAAAAAATAGTGAAAGGAGCTTTACAAGAATACGATGTTTCTATTAGCTCCAAGGGAGATATCTATCTTATATATCAAGATGATACTATGAATTTAATCTTGACAGTATTAAGAGAAGATAATAGGGAGGATGTTAAATTAACAGCAGAGCCTATACCAGAAATATACGATTTACATATATTAAATAATAAGGAAGAACCTCATATCATCTATTTTGTGATGCTTCCTGATGAGGGAAAAAAATATAGAATGTACCACCATTATTTTAATGGAGAAGAATGGATAACACATATAGTAGATGAAGTGAGAGTAAAACAAATTTTGAATCCTATAAGGATTATTAAGGAAAATAATAAAATCATACTGGGATACTACAAATATGAGGAACAAGAAGAAATATATTATAAAGAATTTGATTTAGATAAAAAGCAGTGGAAGAACTCTTTACCTTTAACTAATAACGGAACTGATAGGTTATATTTAGACATGCTTAAAGATGAAGATCATATTCATTTAACTTATAGTGAGTATTATAATGGAAATTTTATAATAAAGTATGAAAGGCTTTCTTATGGAGAAGATGGATTTAAGAAAGATGTGGAAGAAACATTGTCGAATGAAGAAAATCCATCTAATCCAACTTTGATTTATTATGAAGATAAAATATGGATAGCTTGGATAGAATATGATAATGTTATGAGTAGGTATAGTGAAGATGGAGGACTTACTTGGAGTCCTATATACTTATGGAATGAATCAAAACAGGCAGATATTGTTAGGTACAAATGTTTAAATAGAGATAGTGAAGATAATATCACATTAAATTATTATTTTGGAAGAGTCCATCCAGAAATTGCCTTTATAGGTTTTGGATCCGTAGAAAATGCTACAGAAGTGCCAAGTAAAAAAAAAATAACCTTCAACAGGTATCCCAGGATATAGAATCTAATCTTATAGATAAACTAGAAAAAGAGATTATGAAAATAGAAGAATTACATTTTTTAATAGAGGAAATGGATAATAGGATTACAAAATTGGAGGAAATTATTAAATTAGAAAGAAATGAAGATTTAATAGAAAAGATCGATGGAATAGAGGATTTTCTGATAAGAAGAACTAGGGGATATTATTTAAGAGAAAAGAAAAAATAGTATAAAAATCTAACGTCTTAAAGGGACGTTAGATTTTTAAAATTTTAAGTATAATTTGTTTGATGAAATCTTAAAAAAGATTCTTTTCAAAAAGCTCCTTAATTTTTTCTAGATTATTAGTTAAACTTAATATTAACATTAATTTTATTCTAGCTTTTTGACCAGGTAAATTACTTCCGAAAATGACACCAATTTCCCTTAAATGTTTACCTCCACCATCATAACCATAAGTGTCTAATACTCTACCAGTAGGACATCTAGAAACCATAACTACAGGAACGTTGTTACTAATAGACTTTTTTATACCTGGAATCATAGTAGGGGGAATATTTCCTCTACCTAATGCTTCTATTACTATACCCTTATATGAAGAATCAATATAGAAATCTAATATATCTGATTCCATACCAGGAACACATTTAATTAGAGCTACTTTATTTTCAATTTTTTCAGTATCTATAAATTGGCGTGAAATAATATCTCTATAATAAATAACCTCATCATTATCTACAATACCTAGTGGACCAAATTCAGGAGATTTAAAGGTATCTAAAGATAGGGTATTAGTTTTTGTAACTTCACTAGCATCATTAACCTCATTGTTCATAACGACTAAAACACCTTTATTTCTAGATTTTTTAGAAATGGCTGTACATATGGCAGCCGAAAGGTTACTAGAACCATCATATCCTAATTCAGAGCTGTTTCTCATTGCACCAACTACAATTATTGGCTTTTCTGTATGAATTATTAAATCTAAAAGATATGCAGTTTCTTCTAAAGTATCTGTTCCATGAGTTACTATAACACCAGTTATATCTTTTCTATTGATAGTTTCTTTAACAACCATGGCTAAATCAATCATCATATTAGGAGTAATATGAGGGCTAGGTATATTTGAGAAATTTATAATTTCAATTTCTGCGAATTTTTCTATATTTGTTACCATAGCCATGATTTCTTCAGAAGATAAAGCTGGTATTGCTGCATGAATACGAGGATCTATTTTCATAGAAATAGTACCACCAGTAAATATGATGGCAACTTTATTTAGACTAGACATATGTAAAAACCCCCTTATATTTATCTAATTTAATTTTACCACATAATTTAATTAAAAGAAGATAAAAAAAAGACTCCTAATTAGGAGTCTTTCATCCAACTTGGATGTAATATAAACCGTTCAAAAGGGGTATTGGGAATAGAGATCTTATTTGAGGTTACCAGGGGGATAACCACATACAAAGTATAACAAATTACGACACAATATGCAATACTTTTTTAAAAAAAACTTATTAGTTAGATACAATAAGTAAAAATACATCTGAAATTCCTTTAATATAATTAAAAAATCTTATATAATAGTTATGAACTGAAATAATTTATTATGGAGGGAATTTAATGGATAGAATGTTTTCTGAAGTAAGTGAAAATTTAAAGAAAAATGGTTTTTTAGTAAAAATTTTCAATAATACTGTGGAAGCAAAAGAAGATTTATTAAAAGAAATTTCTGTAGATGAATCTATAGCTATAGGTGGCTCTATGACTATTTCTAATATGAATATATATGAGGAATTAAAAAACATGGGGAATCAAGTTCACTGGCATTGGAAAGCAGAAGATAAAAAAAAGGAATTGTCTCTAGCTAGAAATGCAGATATTTATCTTTCCAGTACAAATGCTCTTACTTTAGATGGAAAATTTGTTAATATTGATGGTACAGGAAACAGAGTTTCTTCTATGTTTTATGGACATAATAAAGTATACATAATAGTAGGAAAGAATAAATTATGTAAAAATTATGATGAAGCGATTAAGAGAATAAAGACTATAGCAGCTCCAAAAAATGCAGAAAGATTGAAAATTAACACTCCTTGTAGATTTACAGGAAAGTGTAGTGATTGTAATTCCCCTGATAGAATGTGTAAGGCTGAAGTCATTATTCATAAAAATCCAGGTGCTACAGAAATAAATGTATACTTAGTAGATGAAGAACTTGGATATTAATAAGATGAGGTGGTATTTTGGCAGTTTATTTAGATAATTGCTCTACAACGAAACCGAGAGAAGAAGTTATTAATGTTATTACAGAAAGTCTACGGGAGGATTTTGGAAATCCGTCTTCTCTTCATAGATTAGGAATTAAATCAGAGAAAAAAATTGAACAAGCAAGAGAATTAATTTCCAACTATTTAAGAGTAAATAAAGGAGAAATCTATTTTACTTCTGGAGGCACAGAAAGTAATAATATTGCAATTCAAAGTATTATAAATAAATATGCTAGAAGAGGAAATCATATAATAACTAGTAGAATAGAACATTCTTCCGTTTTAAATACTATGAAATATTATGAGAGCAAAGGATTTGATATTACTTATTTAAATGTGGATAAATATGGATATATATCTTTGGAAGAACTCCAGAACAGTGTTAGAGAAGATACTATATTAGTATCTGTTATGCATGTAAACAATGAAGTGGGTGCAATAGAGCCTATAGGAAAAATTAAAAATATATTAAAACAGTTAGGATCAAAGGCTTTACTTCATGTAGATGGAATTCAGTCTTTTGGAAAAATAAAGGTTTGTCTAAAAGATCATGATATAGATACCTATTCTTTTAGTAGTCATAAAGTATACGGACCAAAAGGTATTGGAGGCTTATATATAAATGATAGATTAAATCTTTCTCCCATAGTATATGGAGGCAATCAAGAGAAGGGGATTAGATCAGGTACAGAAAATTTGACGGGTATAATAGGCTTTGGTGAAGCCGTAAAGATAATGGGAGCTAATTTTGAAAGAGAAGTCAACCATGTATTTCAGTTAAAAACTTATTTTGCAAATAGAATTCAAGAAGAAGTTGAACACATAAAAATCAATACGATCTTAAACCAAGAGTCGTCTCCATATATCTTAAATATTTCCTTTAAGTATATTAGAGGAGAAGTATTGCTTCACTATTTAGAAGATAAGGGAATTTATGTTTCCACTTCCTCAGCTTGTTCTTCAAAAGGTACAGAGAAAAGTCATGTTCTAAAAAGTATGGGATTAACTAATGAAGAGATTGAGGGTGCTATAAGAATATGTTTTTCTTATGAAAATACTAAAGAAGAAATTGACTACACTATCCAAATATTAAAAGATTCCATAGCAGAAATTAGACAAATTATTATGAGGTGATAATGTGGATAAAGTTCTAAGTGTAAGTTTAGGAGAAATTGCTTTAAAAGGTTTAAATAGAAAGTATTTTGAAAATCAGTTAATTAGTCAGATGAAAAAAGTAATAAAAGATATTGGATATAATAAAATATATAAAGAACAAGGAAAGATTTATATAGAAGCAGAAGAAATTCACTTTCCCCAAATGATAAATCGATTAAAAAAAGTGTTTGGTCTAGTATATATTAGTCCCTGTATAAGAGTTGAAAAAGATATGGATGAAGTCGCTAAAGCTTCAATAGAAATAATGAAGGATAGAGTAAATAGAGGAGATGTTTCTACTTTCAAAGTAGAAACCAACAGAGCGGATAAAAAATTTCCAATTAAATCTCCTGAAATTTCTCGACAAATGGGAGGAGTAATTTTAACTAATTTTAATGACTTAAAGGTTGATGTTCATAATCCTGATGTTTATTTATATATTGACATAAAACAAAATTGTTATATATATATAGATAAAATAAAAGGATATGGCGGATTACCTATTGGTACAAATGGTAAGGGATTACTATTACTCTCTGGAGGTATTGATAGCCCAGTAGCTGGATTTTTAATGGCTAAAAGAGGAGTTGAAATTAGCTGTATTCATTACCATAGTTATCCTTTTACAAGTGAAAGAGCAGAAGATAAGGTTAAAAGCTTAGCACAAATATTATCTAGATATACTGGAAAAATTACCATGTACAGTGTAAATGTTTTAGATATACAAAAATCAATAAATGCAAAATGTCCTGAAGATGAAATGACAATATTATCTAGAAGATTTATGATGAGAATTGCAGAAAAGATAGCTATAAAAAATGGAATGAATGCTCTAATAACAGGGGAAAGTTTGGGGCAAGTAGCTAGTCAGACTATTAACGGAATTAGTGTAACAAATGCAGCAGTAAACTTACCTATATTAAGACCTTTAATTGGACTAGATAAGGTAGAAATAATAGATATAGCTAAAGATATTGAAACCTTTGAAACTTCTATTTTACCTTTTGAAGATTGCTGCACTGTATTTTTACCAAAACATCCAGTGACAAGACCAAAACTTCAAGATATAGAAGTATCAGAAAGTGCCTTAAACGTAGAAGAATTAGTGGACAATGCAATTGAAAGAATGGAAGTGTACACAATAGACTAAAAGAAATAAGGAGAAAATAAGTTTCTCCTGTTTTTTTATTGACACTAGTGTCGATTATGATAAAATGTAGTAAAGGCAAATTTTAGTATTATAAAAAGAAAGGGGGATAGTAAACAATTGCCTAAAATAGTTGACTATGAAGAGAAGAAAAAAGAGATAATTAAAAAAGCTAAATTAGTTTTTGAGAAAAAAGGATATTACAATACTAATTTATCCCACATATCCAATAAATGTGGCATGGGAAGGACTACAATTTACCAGTATTTTAAAAATAAAGATGAAATATTTTATCATACTTTAGGAAGTACTTTGGAAGAAATTAAGGCAGAGGTAGAGGGAATTAAAGCAAATAATGATCTAACTTTCATAGAAAAATTACAAGAAATAGTCCATCTATTGACTAAAGAAAATGGCAACAACAATACATTTATATTATTGGTAGAAATATGGCTAGTATTAAAAAGAGAAGAAAATGAGACCCTAGAAAAACTTAGAAGTTATTCTAAGGACTTAAAGGTAGTAATAAATGATCTAATTATAGAAGGAATTAATGAGAAAGAAATCAAACAAATCGATAGTGAAAGTATGGCAGAAACTATTTATAATTTTATTGAAACTTTTACTCTCCAAAGAACCTCTAACCTTCAGGAAGCTAGAAGGAGGCTTGATTCATTTAATGTTCTTTTAGATGGATTAAGAGTCTAGTAAAGGGGGATATTTATGGCAATTGTAAAACAATATATTAGTACAAAGGTCGTGAACGAAGGATTAAAATATATTGAAAAAAATCCAATGGAAAATTTAAATAAATTACTAGATTGGTCAGAAAAAATAATAACAAGAGAGAATCATAAGAAGCATTTAGAAAACTTTAAAGACATTGTAAATGATAAAGATAGTAACTGGTATCAACTAATGGAAAGATTTTTTGATGAATTGTCACCAAGTTCTAGGAAAAACTTTATGATTAATTATATGATAAATTCTGGCATTGTAGGGATACCTATTCAAGATAAGATGAAGAAAAAACATGATTGTAATATACCTTGGGCAATATTAATGGATCCAACAAGTGCTTGTAACTTAAAATGTACTGGTTGTTGGGCTTCAGAATATGATAAGACAGATTCATTAACCTATGAAACTCTTGATAGGATAATTAGAGAAGGGAAAGAACTAGGGATATATATGTATATTTATTCTGGTGGAGAGCCTCTAGTTCGTAAAGAGGATTTAATTAAGTTAGCAGAAAAACATAATGATTGTTCATTCCTTTCTTTTACTAATGCTACTTTAGTAGATGAAAATTTTGCAAAAAAACTTGGGGAGTTAGGAAACTTTGGATTAGCTATTAGTGTAGAAGGTTTTGAAAATGAAACAGATATGAGAAGGGGTAAGGGAACTTATAATAAAGTAATGGAAGCAATGGATTTATTGAAAAGGGAAGGTGTTATCTTTGGATTTTCAACCTGTTATCATAAGTATAACACCGAATCTGTTGGTTCTGAAGAGTATTTAGATTTTTTAATAGATAAAGGTTGTATGTTTGGTTGGTATTTTACTTATGTACCTATAGGGAAAGATGCAGTTACAGATTTAATGGTAACTTCAGAACAAAGAGAGTATATGTATCATAAAATTAGAGAATTAAGAAAAGAAAAACCAATATTTATAATGGATTTCTGGAATGATGGAGAATACGTAGACGGATGCATAGCAGGAGGAAAGAATTATCTTCATATTAATGCTAATGGAGATGTAGAGCCTTGTGCTTTTATACATTATTCCAATGTGAATATTAAAGAGGTGAGTTTAATTAAAGCATTGCAATCTCCTATTTTTAAAGCTTATAGAGATATGCAGCCTTTTAATGAAAATCATTTAAGACCTTGTCCACTATTAGATAATCCAGAAAAATTAAGAGAAATGGTCAAGAGGGCTAATGCTCACTCCACTCAACCTATTGATAGAGAAGAAGTAGAAGAATTGACGGCTAAAACAGAAGAAGTGTCTAAAGAATGGGCTGAAACTGCTGATAGACTTTGGGCAGAACACTTGGAAAATAAAGAATGTAAAGAAGGTGCTTATAATTAAAAAGCTGGGAGACCAGCTTTTTTATTTGATAATACTCATAGATTTATTTAAGTGTAGATATTATAATTAATGGGTAGTATTATATATAGTAAAGACAAAAAAAGGAGGATGGCAATGAAAGGAAAATTCATAGTAATTCTTGGAGTAGTAGTATTATTAGTAGCATTGTTTGCAGGAACTTATAATAAGTTAGCTGTATTAGACGAGAATGTAGACAGTGCATGGGCTCAAGTTGAAAATGTATTAAAGCGTAGAGCAGATTTAATACCAAATCTTGTGAACACAGTAAAAGGTTATGCTAGCCATGAAAAGGAAGTATTAGTAGGTATAACAGAAGCTAGAAGTAGATTTACAGAAGCTAAAACTCCTGAAGAATATGCTCAGGCTAATGAAGGATTAAATACGGCTTTAACAAAATTATATGCAGTAGTGGAAAATTATCCAGAATTGAAAGCCAATCAAAATTTTACAGAGTTACAATTTGAATTATCTGGAACAGAAAATAGGATTGCTACAGAAAGAATGAGATATAATGATTCAGTTAAAGCTTTTAATACTACCATAAGAAGATTTCCTACCAATGTTATGGCTAAGGTTTTAGGATTTGAAAAGAGACAATATTTTGAAATAAACCAAAAAGATGCAGAAGTACCAGAAGTTAATTTTTAAGAGGTGTTTAAATGAAAAAGAATAAGATAAGTTTTATTATTCTTTGTATCATAGTACTTCTAACTAGTAATGTTTATGGAATTAGTTATAAGTTGCCAGAACCTAGTTACTCATTTTATGTCTATGATGAAACAAATATTATAGATAGTAATTTGGAAAATTATATAATAGAGACAAATAAGATGCTTTATAAAAAGACTGGTGCTCAAGTGGTAGTAGCGGCAGTGGATTCTCTTGAAAATATGGATATAAATTCATATGCTACTAAATTATTTGAAAAGTGGAAGATTGGCAGCAGGGAATATGATAATGGTCTACTCGTTTTAATAGTACCTAATGACAGAGAAATATGGATTGAAGTAGGATATGGATTAGAAGGAGCTCTTCCTGATAGTAAAATAGGTAGAATAATTAATGACTCAATAATCCCTTATTTTGCAGATGGAGAATTTTCCCAAGGAATATTAGCGGGATTTAATGAAATATTAAATAATATTGAAAAAGAGTATGATGTAAATCTAAATCGGGATAAAATTGATGAGGATTTATACGACTTTGGAGACACAAGAGGACAATTTAGTGTTTTTAATTCCTTTGGTAAAATAATGTTGGTAGTAGGGATTATAATTTTTCTATTTATTGATTTTAGATTTTTTAATGGATGGATTACTTATTCTCTATTAAGAGGATCTGGAGGAAGTGGCTATAGAGGAAATTCATCAAGAGGTAGTGGTAGATCTTCTGGAGGAGGAGGTCGCTCTGGAGGAGGAGGGGCTGGAGGAAAATGGTAATATAAAAAATAATATAAATTTTGAAAAAACCAGTAATTGATACTGGTTTTTTATATTAAGTAAAAAGATTTATATATTAAACTTATAATTTTCAGAAAACTTCCATAGGCTTGTAATTTAGAGGGATTAAATATTTAAATAAATTTTAAAAAACATATTGACTTTTACCGTTATTTTTAGCTATAATATGATAGTTACCAAGAAAGTTTAGTAATTATAAACAAAGGGTTTAATATATAATTAGTTTAAACAGGAGGAACTCTATGAAAATTGGTGAAAAAATTAAGAGACTTAGGACTCAGAATTCTTTGACTCAAGAAGAATTAGCAGATAGATGTGAGTTAACTAAAGGATTTATTTCTCAACTAGAAAGAGATTTGACCTCTCCTTCTATTGCTACATTGGTAGACATATTAGAAGGATTGGGAACTAATTTGAAGGATTTTTTTAATGAAATTGAAGATGAGAAGATTGTTTTTTCAAAAGATGATGCCTTTGAAACTGAGAATGAAGAATTAAAATATACTTTAAAGTGGATAATACCTAATGCACAAAAAAATGTTATGGAACCAATACTTATAGAATTAGAACCAGAAGGAAGATCAAAAGAAGATTCTCCACACGAAGGTGAAGAGTTTGGTTATGTAGTAAGTGGAAATATCTTTATTCATATAGGTAGTGAGAAACATAAAGTTAAAAAAGGAGAAAGTTTTTATTATAAAGCCAATGCCAATCATTATATCTCAAATGCAGGAAAAACAAAAGCAACTATTGTTTGGGTGAGCACGCCACCAAGTTTTTAGAAGTAATAAGGGGGGTTTATAATTGGAAAAAAACTATGCAGTTGATTTAAAAAACATTTCAAAAGAATATAATGATGTTACTGTACTTAATGATATAAATCTTTATATTAGAAAAAATGAGTTTCTAACCTTATTAGGTCCTAGTGGATGCGGAAAAACAACAACCCTTAGGATTATTGGAGGATTTGAGCAACCTACAGAAGGAAAAGTCATATTTGAAGGTAAGGATATAACAGAGGTACCGCCTTATAAAAGACAAATAAATACTGTTTTTCAAAAATATGCTCTTTTTCCTCACATGGATATATTTGATAACATTGCTTTTGGATTAAAAATAAAGAAAATATCAAATGATGAAATAAGTAAAAGAGTAAAAGAGATGCTAAGGCTTGTAAATTTACAAGGTTTTGAAAATCGTTCTATAGATTCATTAAGTGGAGGACAACAACAAAGAGTAGCTATAGCTAGAGCATTAGTGAATGAACCGAAAGTTCTTCTATTGGATGAACCTTTGGGAGCTTTAGATTTAAAACTTAGAAAAGATATGCAAATTGAACTTAAAAATATGCAGAAAAGAGTAGGAATTACTTTCATCTATGTTACTCATGATCAAGAGGAAGCTCTTACTATGTCAGACACTATAGTGGTTATGGACAAAGGAGTAATACAACAAATAGGCACACCTGTTGATATATATAATGAACCTAAAAATGCTTTTGTAGCTAAATTTATAGGGGAAAGCAATATTGTAGATGGTATTATGCATGAAGATTTTTTAGTTGAATTTTGTGGGAAAATTAATAATTGTGTAGATAAGGGCTTTGAAAAAAATGAAAAAGTAGATGTTGTTATTAGACCAGAAGATTTAGA
The DNA here is from genome assembly GCF_018917865.1 of Tissierella simiarum. Classification (GTDB taxonomy): domain Bacteria; phylum Bacillota; class Clostridia; order Tissierellales; family Tissierellaceae; genus Tissierella_C; species Tissierella_C simiarum. Next base: position 18,832 of record NZ_JAHLPM010000024.1, on the reverse strand, counting down.
GATAGTTAGACCAGAAGATGGTATGCTTAAGGGCAAAGTTACTTCTGTTACATTTAAAGGAGTACACTATGAGATGATAGCCAAAAGTGAGGATACAGAATGGATGATACATAGTACTATAATGAAACCTATTGATACTATAATAGGAATGAATGTATCTCCTGAAAATATTCACATAATGAAGAAGGTGAGAGAATAATGAAAATGAAAAGGACCTCCTATCCTTATATCCTTTGGATGGGGATATTTATTGTAATCCCACTTTTTTTAATTTTATTTTTTTCAATAACAACTGGCGACAGCCAAAATATTAGTACATTTAAATTTAGTCTTGATAACTTCAAAAGATTTTTTACTCCGGTTTATTTAAAAGTATTAGGAAGATCTGTTAATTTAGCATTAATATCTACAGTTATTTGTTTAATTTTAGGATATCCAATGGCGATGATAATATCTAAAGAAAAAATTAAGAAAAGAAACATGATGATATTAATGTTTGTAATTCCAATGTGGATGAATTTTTTACTTAGAACTTATGCATGGTTAACATTATTGGGTAAAAACGGATTTGTTAATTATATAGTAACCAAATTAGGTTTCCAGCCTTTAAATTTAATGTATAATGATAAGGCTGTTTTACTAGGTATGGTTTATAACTTTTTACCATTTATGGTTTTGCCAATTTATTCAGTTTTAATTAAAATAGATAAAAGTCTTATAGAGGCAGCAGAAGATTTAGGAGCTAATAAGCTAAAGGTTTTTATGAAAGTTATTCTTCCTTTAAGTGTACCCGGAATTATCACAGGAATTACTATGGTGTTTATACCAGCGGTTAGTACTTTCGTTATATCAAGATTACTAGGAGGAAATAAATATACTCTTATTGGTAATGTAGTAGAACAACAATTTTTATGGACAGGAGATTGGCATTTTGGATCATCAATGTCTATAATACTGATGATATTTATTTTAATAACAATGGCCATTACTTCTAAATTTGATAAAGATAAAGAAGGAGGAGGTGGGGGACTATGGTAAATAAGAGCTTAAAGAAATTATATACTTTCTTAATATTTGCATTTTTATATGCCCCCATTATAGTTTTAATAGTATTCTCTTTTAATAGTTCGAAATCAAGAGGAGTTTGGACAGGATTTACATTAAAATGGTATGTTGAGTTATTTAAAGATGCAGAAGTGTTAAAAGCTTTATATAACACATTGCTTATAGCAGTATCATCAGCAATTATCTCAACAATAATAGGTACTTTTGCTGCAATAGGTATTTACAATATGAATGGGCTAGGAAAAAAAGTAGTATTAAATTTAAACTATTTACCAGTATTAAATCCAGATATAGTTACAGCAGTTTCTTTAATGACTCTATTTAGGTTTTTAAGAATTGAGTTTGGGTTTATAACTATGCTCTTATCCCATATTACCTTCTGTATACCTTATGTAATATTATCAATACTTCCTAAGCTAAAGCAAATGAATAAACATTTAGCTGAAGCTGCTATGGATTTAGGTGCTACACCTTTATACGCTTTAAGAAAGGTTATAATACCAGAAATAATGCCAGGAATAATAACAGGAGGTCTAATGGCTTTTACATTATCTATAGATGATTTTGTCATTAGTTTCTTTAATACTGGTCCAGGAGTTTCAAATTTAAGTATAACTATATTTTCAATGGCTAGAAGAGGAATAAATCCTGTTATTAATGCATTATCTACATTAATGTTTATTGGCTTGTTAGGATTATTATTAATAATAAATAAAAGAACAGATAAAAATCAAGGAGAAAGAGGTGGTTTAATATGAAAAGAATAAAATCTATTGTATTACTGCTTTTAGTTTTGATCATGGGAACAATGGCTACTGGATGTGGAGACAAGAGACCAACAATAAATGTTTATAATTGGGGAGATTATATAGATACTTCTATTATAAAAGATTTTGAAGAAGAATATAATATTAAAGTAAACTATAGTACTTTTGCCACAAATGAAGATATGTATGTAAAGTTGAAACAAGGTGGAACAAGTTATGATGTGTTATTTCCTTCGGACTACATGATTGAAAGAATGATAAGTGAAGATATGCTAGTTAAACTTGATAAAAACAATATTTCTAATATAAAAAATGTTGAAGAAAAATTTTTAGGTTTAGATTTTGATCCTAATGATGAATATTCAGTACCCTATATGTGGGGAACTGTAGGAATTATATATAATAAAAAGATGGTAGATGATAAAGTTGATAGCTGGGATATATTATGGAATGAAAAGTACAAGAACCAAATAATCATGCTATATAGTCAAAGGGATTCTATAGCAGTAGCATTAAAGAAATTGGGATATTCCATGAATACTAGAGATATTAAAGAACTAGAAGAAGCTAAACAAGAGCTAATAAATCAAAAACCACTAGTATATGCTTACCTTGGTGATGAAGTGAAAGATGTTATGATTGGAGGAGAAGCAGCTTTAGCAGTAGTTTGGTCTGGAGATGCTGTAGCTATGATTAGAGAAAATCCAGATTTAGAGTATGCAATTCCAAAAGAAGGAACAAATCTTTGGTTTGACAACATGGTAATACCAAAGAGTACAAAAAATAAAGAAGTAGCAGAAAAATTTATTAATTTCATGTGCAGACCAGATATTGCAGCGAAGAATGCTGATTATATTGGATATTCTACACCTATACCAGAAGCAGTTAAGTTATTACCAGAAGATATTAGAAACAGTAAAGTAGCTTATCCAGAAAATGAAAAAATTGAAAATACGGAAATATTTAAAGATCCAAAAGATATAATACAAGTATATGATAAAATATGGACTGACGTTACTTCAGAGCAATAAAACTAGCCCTCATTTAATATGGGGGTTTTTGTGTAATCATTAGTTTTATGGGTAATAATAAGTTGATGATTTTAGGAGGAGTGAGAGAATGGAGAAGACAAAGTATTTAATAATTGGAAACGGTATAGCAGGTCTATCGGCTGCTAGAGAAATAAGAAACAATGATAAAGAAGGATCAGTTCTAATGGTCTCAAGTGAATCATATTTGACTTACTATAGGGTAAAGCTAACAGAATATTTATCAAGAGATTTTCAAGATGATGATTTATTAGTAAGTAAAGAAAATTGGTATGAGGATAAAAATATTAAAGTAATATTAAGCAAAATCGTTGAAAACATAGATGTAGAAAATAATAAGATAAGGTTAGACGATGGAATGGAAATTGAATATGAAAAACTTTTATTAGCTACAGGAAGCCGTCCCTTCATTCCACCAATTACCGGGAAATTTAAAGAAGGAGTTTTTGCTTTACGTACTTTAAAAGATCTTCATTACATAAAAGAATATTTTAAAAATTGTGAGGATGTATCTGTTATAGGAGGAGGTCTTTTAGGATTAGAAGCAGCTTGGTCATTAAAGTTGTTGGGAAAAAATGTTAGCGTAATAGAATTTGCTCCTTATTTATTACCTAGACAATTAGATGAGGAAATGGCAAATAAGCTTAAAGATAAATTATTATCCAATGGATTTAAACTTTATTTATCCTCTGGTGCTGAAGAAATATTGGGAGAGAATAAGACTGATGGAATAAAACTAAATGGTGATAGAAAGATAAAAACTGATGGAGTATTAGTATCTTCTGGTATCAGACCTAATTTAGACTTAGTAAGAGAAAGTGGTATAGAATTAGATAAGGGTATAAAAGTAGACAAAACTCTAAGAACGAATATACCTAATATATATGCTGCAGGAGATGTAATAGAAGTAGATGGGACGGTCATAGGATTATGGACTTCTAGTAATGAGCAGGGTAAGGTTGCAGGGGCAAATATGTCTGGAAAATCTATGGAATACAACCATCCAAAATTATTTACTACTCTTCGAATAGGAGATATAGAACTTTTTTCTGCTGGAAATGTTAAAGAGTTTGATAAAGTATATGAGTATAAGGATGATTCAAAAGATATTCATCATAAATTATATACTACTGATGGTAAAATAACAGGAGTAATCTTATTCGGAGATTTAAAAGAAATGAATAAGATTAGAAATGCAGTAATGGAAAATACAGCGGTAGAAGATTATTTAAAAGAAGGAATTCCTTTTAATAGTTAATATATTTTAAAAAGGCTTTATTAATTAATATTTTTAATAGAAGCCTTTTTTATTTTACTAAGATTGGACTTACGTATATAATAATAGTAGACTGATAATAAAATTTTATGTTATATTTTGTAATATAATTAACACTGATAAATATAATAAAAAAACAAAAGGTAAGGTGATAAATTTGAAGTATATTGTGAACAATTCGAATAATCCAAGATATAATTTAGCATTAGAAGAATATGCATTTAAGCATTTAAATAGGGATAATGATTATGTAATTCTATGGATAAATGAACCTTCAATTATTATTGGAAAAAATCAGAATACAGTAGAAGAAGTAAATTCAGCATTTGTAAAAGAAAATAATATTAATGTAGTTAGAAGAATTACAGGTGGTGGAGCAGTTTATCATGATTTAGGAAATTTAAACTTTTCTATTATTACCAGTACTAATGGAGTTGAAAAAATTGATTTTAAAAAATATAATATTCCAATAATAAAGTCTTTAGAAAAGCTAGGAATTCAATGTGAGCTATCTGGAAGGAATGATATGACTATAGATGGTAAAAAGTTTTCGGGAATAGCTCAATCTATCTGGAAGAAAAGAGTTTTAAATCATGGAACTTTATTGTTTGATTCTAAACTAGATGTACTTTCAAATGCATTAAATGTGAAACAAGATAAAATAGAATCCAAAGGTGTAAAATCGGTTAAAAGCAGAGTAACCAATATAAGACCTTATTTAACGGAAGATGTAGATATTTTAACATTTAAAGAATTATTGTTAAAATATATCTTTGAAATGGAAGGTCAACCATTAGAAGAATACAAGCTAAAAAATGAAGAGTTAAGGGATATTCAAAAATTAGTTGATGAGAAATATGGTACTTGGGAGTGGAATTATGGTGAATCTCCAAAGTTTAATTATAAAAATTATAAAAGATTTCCTTTTGGTGCTATAGAGGTGAGATTACAAGTAGTTAACGGACTTATTGAAGATTGTAAGATTTATGGAGATTTTTTTGGAACAGAAGATGTAGAAAAACTAGAAAATAAATTTAAAGGTGTAAAATATGAAATTGACGAAGTAAAAAAATCCATTGAAGATGAACCAATAGAAAAATATTTTGGAAATATTAGCAAAGAAGAGTTTTTATCTTTTCTGTTTGAATAAATGGGATTAATTAATAATCTAGATAATGCACTAATATAATAAAAAAGAATCAAAAAAATTATACTATTAATGAACCTGATAGGAGGAAATATTATCTGTCAGGTTTTTTATATGTACTTAGATTATTTTATTGCATAACAATCATTATGCCTCCTATTATTAAAATTGCTCCAAATATTTTAGTTAACGTAATATCTTCTCCTAAAAAGATAGTAGAAACTATCATAGTTACTAATGGAGAACTAGCCATTATTGTAGCAACTACAGATACACTACCTTTTTTTATAGCAGCATAATAAGCTAAATCACCAACCAAAGTGGCAAGAAGAGCTTCAATAGTAATGAATAACCAAGTTTTAAAAGAAATATTCTTAATTTGGATTAATATTCCATCTGAGAGTTTTAAAACCAAAAAACTTATTGCAAATAAAGAGGCAATAAGAGTTCTTATTATTAAACCTACTAAAGGATCTAAATCTTTTAATCCTATTTTAGCAAAAATTGGAGCTATTCCCCAGCAAATCATACCAAATATTGATAACCAAAATACCATATTTTTCCCTCCGCTTATTTAGAGTATTCTCACTATATATTTATTATGTAACTTTATTTAGAAATAGAAGTATGAATATTTTCTAATTATAAATAGGAAACTATAATATAATGACTACAAACAACTTAGACTTAAATGGAGGTATTTTAAATGAAAAAAAATAGTTACTATTTATTAATTCCCATATTAACTATGTTATTTTGTACAGGATCATATAATCCAAAATATAACATTAAAGATATTAAAAATGATTTAAATATAGAGGAAATTAAAAATGAAAGAGAAAAAGAAAATTTAGATATACAAAATAACAATGAGCAGTTACAAATGGAAACTCCCGATAAATCTGGTCCAGTAACAAAACTACCCTGGGAAAATGATGTAAACTTTATAAAGGCAAAGAAAGAAATTGGCGCTAATGTGTTAATGGCTGCATATTGCACAGTATTAAAAGATCCTTTGCCAGGAGAAGAATTTAATGTTCATTTAGGAGCAAGTTCAGTTGCTGGAACAGTAATACAGCCTAATGATATATTTTCTCAAAATAAAAGTATAGGACCTTATACAGAAGCTAGAGGATATCAAAAAGGGCCAAGTTATAGTGGATCAAATTTAATGACAACTATTGGCGGCGGAGTTTGTAAAATTTCTTCTACTTTATATAATGTATCTATACTTAGCAACCTTCAAATTATAGAAAGATATAATCATGCTATGCCAGTGCCCTACGTTCCTTACGGGCAAGATGCAACTGTAGCTTATGGCGCTAAAGATTTTAAATTTAAAAATAATACTGAATTTCCAATTCTAATATGGGCAGAAGGTATAGACAATAGATTGTATGTTGGATTCTATGGAAAAGAAAAACCTCCAGAAATAGAATGGAATCATAAAGTTCTAAATAAAGTAGAAGCACCTAAGCATTATAGAAGCAATCCTGATTTAAAAGAAGGAGAAGAAAAAGTAATAGTTGAAGGAATGGATGGTGCTACAGTAGAATCATGGATAACAATTAAAAATGAAGATGGAACTATTAAGACCAAAAAATTGGGAATTAGTCATTATATACCGATGCCTTATATAATAGAGGTAAACAAGTAGATTATTTAGAATATCCCCCCAAATCTTCTAATAATAATATTGATGTAAAGAAGATTGGGGGATTTTATATGTTTTATAACAATATAGCTTTAAAGAGAATAAAAGAAAATACATCGTTTACTTTATTTTTAATAAGTCAAGGTATTTCAAATTTAGCAGAAGCCTTTCATTTCATTGCAATAGTTTCCTTACTTATTAAAATAACAGGGAAAGGAACTTCTGCCAGTTTTACAGTAATTTGTACTCCTATTTCAAGTTTTTTGTTATCTCCTTTTGCAGGAAGTTTAGGAGATAGATTTAACGAGAAATATGTACTTATAATTATAAGTTTTTTAAAGGCAGTTACTATGCTACTATTTATATCAAATTATAATATATGGTCTATATATATACTTATGCTGATTTTAGCCGTACTTGAAATTTTATACAGTCCTTCGAAAAAGAAGATAGTTGCAAATTTATTAGATAGTGGAAACCTTATGATAGGAAATTCTATATTATTAGGAATATGGGGACTTGGATTTATAGTAGGGCCCATTGCAGCTGGTATAATAATAGAATTATGGGGAGTAAATACCATATTCTTATTAGACGGTTTTTTAAATTTTTTATCTGGAATCATTTTATTTTTTATAAAAATAAACTCTTATCAGAATAGTACTAAAAAGAAAAAAATAAACTTTAAATCCAATGTTTATAAGGATATAGATATGGGTTTTGAATATTTTAGATCTAAACCTTCAATTAGAAAGCTTGTATTTATTAATACAATAACTAGCTTGGCTATAGCTTCTATTAATATAGCTTTTTATTCTTTTGCCTTTGATGTCTTAAAAGTTACAAGCAAGAATTGGGGAATTATGATGTCAGCATTTTATGGAGCAAATCTATTGGCTATGATTATATCTGTATATCTTAACAATATAATCCAGAAGATGGATTTATTATTTATTTATCTTACAATAATAATGGTTTCTATAATTTGGTTTCTTTATAGTATATCCAATAATCTAATTGTAGTAATAATACTACAGATAACGGAAGGTATGTTTATTTCTCTTTTAACAATAGTTATAAACACGAAATTACAAATTATTACTAACAAAGATTTTTTAGCAAGAGTAACAGCAATAAATGATATATTTAACAACATAGGAAAGCTGTTTTCGGTTGGATTGACATATTTTATTTTACAATTCCAATCTAGTAGAATTATTTTTATGATGAATTTTATTATTTTTATTCTGTATGGTATTTATAAGCTATTTTTTAAATACACTTTATAGATATTCACCCATACACTTTATAAATCATAGAATAACATAATAGTAGTTTTATGTACCTAAGTATTTGATATAGGTTCAGAAAGGGTGATAAAAGACTTGAAGAATATAGAACAAAATTCAACTCCTTTATTTGATGCTTTAAAAAAATATATAGATAGTAATGTTATACCTTTTCATGTACCTGGTCATAAACATGGAAAGGGAATACCTGAATTAACAAGTTATGTAGGAGAACGAATGTTAAAAATGGATGTAAATGGAATGAAAGATTTAGATTATTTCAATAATCCTACAGGAGTTATATATGAGGCAGAAAAGTTATTTGCTCATTTATTTTCAGCAAAAAAAGCTTTTTTTTTAGTTAATGGAACAACCTCTGGAATACAAGCAATGATAATGAGTGTCTGTAAACCTGGTGATGAAATAATTTTACCTAGAAATGCTCATACATCTGCAGTCAGCGGAATTATACTTAGTGGTGCAATACCAGTTTATGTAGAACCAGAAATTAGTGAAGAATTAGGAATAACCAATGGTGTAACTGTTGATAAAATTAAAGAGGCTATCGAATCCCACCCTAACGCAAAAGCTGTTTTTCTTATTAATCCCACCTATTACGGGTTTACCTCAGATGTAAAGGCAATAGTCGAAATAGCTCATAAGTATAATATGTTTGTGTTAGTAGATGAAGCTCATGGAGCACACATGAATTTTCATGAGGATTTCCCATTAACAGCTATGGCACAAGGGGCAGATATGTGTGCACTAAGTATGCATAAGACGGGAGGATCTTTAACTCAAAGTTCAGCTCTTTTAATAGGTGATAGCAATATTTCTTCAGATAAGGTGAGGCAAGTGTTAAATTTAATTTATACTTCAAGTGCCTCATATTTATTGATGTGTTCTCTGGATATAGCTAGAAAACAAATGGCAATAAAAGGTAGGAAACTATTGGAAGAAGTTTTACAGATGGTAAGATGGGCGCGAGATGAAATAAACGAGATAGATGGAGTATACGGATTTGGAAAAGATTTAATAGGAAATCCAGGTTGTGTCGATTTTGATGAAACTAAATTAGGTATAAACGTTAGAAAGCTAGGATATACAGGATATGAAATGGAATCAAAATTAAGAAATGAGTATAATATACAAGTTGAACTAGCAGATCTTAATAATATACTCGCCATAGTAAGCATAGGAGATAGCATAGAAAATCTAAAGGCATTAGTTGATAGTCTGAAAGATATATCCTGTAAAAGCCATATAAAAGATTATAACAGAATAAATTTTTTACCTAAGTATTCTAAAGTAGTAATATCTCCAAGAGAAGCATATTATATGGATAAAAAATTAGTTAAACTCTCTGATTCCGAAGGTAAAATAGCAAGTGAAATGGTTATGGCATATCCTCCAGGGATACCTGTAATCTGTATAGGAGAGGTAATAACAAAAGAAATAATAGATTATATAAATATATTGAAAAATGAAAAATGTGAGCTGCAAGGTACATCTGATCCTTCCGTAAATTATATCAAGGTGTTGCTATAAAATATTTATTTTTATGAATTTTAAAGGTTAGTTAATAGAATTAGGAAATAGAGTAAAAATAGATATACACTAGAAATATATTTAGTGGTATAATGTTATATAAATGTTTTGATAAACATAAAGAGTGTTTATGGAAAAATAGATATACACTATTCATATAAATGATACTGATACTTTAATACTAATCCCGTATTGGTAGGAAGAGAATTAAGATTTACCATGGAGAGTTAAAAGAGTATATAGATCAAATTGAAATAGTCTTTCCAGAAAAAATAGTAGAAAAAGATAATATTCCAGGTAAACTTAGTTAAATAGATAAATGCAAATATCTGTTAGTATTTTCTATAGATAATAAAATGAAAATCTAATGTTTTAAATATATTATAAGTATGCAAATAGATAAAACATTAACTAATAATAAAATAAGTATAAAACAGTCTTATATAACAATTTATTATGATGTATAAGAGAATAAGATTAAATTAGAATTTTAATATAATAAGAAGTGCTTTATACCTTATTAGACCTGGAATAAGATATAAAAGGAATAATTCCCTTTATATCTTATATTTTTTGTATTTATATAAAAATACTAAGAATAACACTCTAAACTTAATTTTAATTTATTAGTTAAATAACATTAATCTAATAAATTTATAAATGATTTTAAAAGGTAATTTTTTAGGAGGATTTATTTTATGACAGGAAAAACACATATGGCTATTGGAACTGCAATAGGTTTAACATTGTCTGTAGGGCAGCCTATAGAAAGTCAGCTATTGCTTATAGCTGCTGCAGCATTTGGATCTTTAGTACCTGATTTAGACCATCCAAAGAGTAAGTTGAATCAAAAGTTATTATTAATTAATAATGATTCTTATAGAATATTATTCTACTTATCAATAGGAGCTGTTTTAATATACTTAGATAGCACTTTAGGGAATAAAATATTTAGACTATTAGGGATTACTATGATTATGACAGGAATATCTAGTCATAGAACCTTTACTCATAGTTTATTAGGATTATTTCTTTTTTCATCAATAGTTTGTATTGGAACTTTAGAGTATGGGCTAGAAGAAGCTCTAATAGGATTTGTTGTAGGATATTCTCTACATCTGATTATGGATTTTTTTACTCCAAAAGGAATCCAAATATTCTTTCCATTAAAAAAGAATATTTCAGCACCTATAACAATTAAAACTAATGGATTTGCTGAAAAAGTAGTTTTTATTGGATCAAATTTTTATTCCATGTTTCTTATATTTCAGCAGATAAAGTAAAATTGTAAAAGAATATTTAAAATAGAAAATACTGAAAAACTCTGATACTTTTTAAAAAGGAATGATAACTTAAACTATCATTTCTTTTTATGTTTGAAAATATAAAGTAAAGCTAGATAGATAAAATTAGATTTAATTCTAGTACAAAATAAAATGTATATTTATATGAGTACATTATTTATGCCTATAATACATGGTAAAACTTATTAATACAGAATTAAATATTTATAAAAAAGTGTGGAGAAATATATATTGAAAGCATATATGAGTTAGAATTAATAAAATTTTGATGTCTTATTTATTATATTTTAGAATACCTTTAACGCTCTGCCTTTCTTCAGCATAGTATATATTGAAGATATATTATAAAAAGAAAGGTGGTTAGTATGAGTAATAATTATGAGATAGAACAAATATGTCCTCCTGGGAGTGTCCAATATACAATAAGAGCAGGAGATACTCTATTTGCACTTAGTCAAAGATTTAATGTAAGTGTGCAGGCAATTATAAATGCCAATCCAGGAATTGATCCAAATAATTTACAAGTAGGTCAAATAATATGTATACCAAGTGTAGCACCTCCAGTACCTCCATGTCCAAATGGATTTCTTTATACAATAAGAGCAGGAGATACTCTATTTGCACTTAGTCAAAGATTTAATGTAAGTGTGCAGGCGATTATAAATGCCAATCCAGGAATTGATCCAAATAATTTACAAATAGGTCAAGTGATATGCATACCTAGAATGGCACCTCCCCCATGTCCAAATGGATTTCTTTATACAATAAGGGCAGGAGATACTCTATTTGCACTTAGTCAAAGATTTAATGTAAGTGTGCAGGCGATTATAAATGCCAATCCAGGAATTGATCCAAATAATTTACAAATAGGTCAAGTGATATGCATACCTAGAATGGCACCTCCTCCATGTCCAAATGGATTTCTTTATACAATAAGAGCAGGAGATACTCTATTTGCACTTAGTCAAAGATTTAATGTAAGCGTACAGGCGATTATAAATGCCAATCCAGGAATTGACCCAAATAATTTACAAATAGGTCAAGTGATATGCATACCTAGAATGGCACCTCCTCCATGTCCAAATGGATTTCTTTATACAATAAGGGCAGGAGATACTCTATTTGCACTTAGTCAAAGATTTAATGTAAGCGTACAGGCGATTATAAATGCCAATCCAGGAATTGACCCAAATAATTTACAAATAGGTCAAGTGATATGCATACCTAGAATGGCACCTCCTCCATGTCCAAATGGATTTCTTTATACAATAAGGGCAGGAGATACTCTATTTGCACTTAGTCAAAGATTTAATGTAAGCGTACAGGCGATTATAAATGCCAATCCAGGAATTGACCCAAATAATTTACAAATAGGTCAAGTGATATGCATACCTAGAAGATGTGTTGTTGTTTGCTTTTAAAGGTATCTAATACTATGTTTTAACAATGTGAATACTAAGAGAAACATACGATTATCAATTCATTAATATAAGTAAGAATTAAAAGCCTAAATTATTAGGCTTTTAATTTTTGATTTGTATATTAGTTTTTTACTATCTAAAAAATCTTATGAACATATAAAAGTTATATGCAGAGGTTAACTTAAATGAGGAACTCAAGTAGCCTATTATAAAAAATGATCTAAGTCACTTCTTATAGTTACCTAAGACAATGGATAATTTTTACTAAATCCTTTATTATATAAGTATAAGATTTAATTTAGAATGAAAGGAAGGGTATTATGAGAAGATTATCGAAGAAAATTTTACTATTATTAGTAGTAACTGTAGTTTTTTCAAATTTCAATTTTACATTTGCAGAGAATGAGCAATCTTTACCAGTAGAATCACCAAGTAATTGGGCTGTAGAAGATTTAATGAATGCACAGATTCAAAAACTAGGAAGAGAAGAACACTTTTCTAAATTTAAGGAAAATATGACTAGAGAAGAGTTAGCAGAACTTGGAGTAATATTGTATGAAAAACTTTCAGATAAAGAAATTACTCCTGCACCATCAGATTCTTTTAAAGATACTCAAAATACTAATGTATTAAAAGCTTTAGCTTTGAATTTAGTGAAAGGAGAAAGAGATTTATTCAATCCTAATAAAAATGTTACAAGAGAAGAGGTTGCTATTGTTATTTATGATATATTAGATAAATATGAGGCAAAGATAGAATTAAAAAATGAAGGAACCTTAAATTATAAAGATATTAAAAATATTTCGGAACCTTCTTTAGATAAAATAAAAGCAATAGTTTTAAATGGAATAATGGATGGTAAGTCATCTAATAAGCTAGGCTTAGAAGATAGTTGTACAAGAGAAGAAGCACTTGCTTTGTTTTCTAGGGCTTATGATTTTGTAATGCATAAGACAGACAAAGATTCTAAGGGATTTCTATGGGAAATTTCTAATGGAAAAAACAACATATATGTATTAGGTTCAGTTCACGTTGCAGATTCTAGTATATATCCTTTTAGCAAAGATATTATAGATAACTTTAATAAAGCTGATGTGCTAGCAGTGGAAGCAAATATATTTAATGATGAAGAAGGAATTAAATATATGGCTGAAAAGGCTGTATATACTAATGGTGATGCTTTAGAAAAAAACATTTCTAAAGAAACCTATGAATTATTTGTTAAAAAAATTAAAGATGAAGGATTAGATCCAAAACAATTTGAAAAAATGAAACCTTGGTATGCAGCATTATTGATTCAAGGAATCAGTATGATAAAATCTTCTTTAGATGCAACTTTAGGGATAGATTATAACTTAATGAATAAAGCTGTTTTAAGAAATAAAGATATAGCTGAAATAGAAGGAATAAAGTTCCAAACAGATTTATTTGATAATATGTCATTAGAGTTACAAGAAAGCTTTTTATTATCTTCTTTAGTGGAATCAAAAGAAGATAATAAAAATTCAGATATTCAAGGTGAAGCTGTAAAATATATGCTTGATACTTGGAAGAAAGGTGATATGAAAGAATTTGAAGAATTTATAAATGAAATTAATCAAGGAAATACACAAGATGAATTTAATAAAAAGTTTTTAGATGAAAGAAATAAAAATATGGCAGAAAAAATTCAATATTATTTAAATAATGAAGATGGAAAAAACTATTTTGTAGTAATAGGGTCAGCCCATCTTATAGGAGATACAGGAATAATAAAGATTTTAAAAGAAAAAGGATATAATGTTAGACAAATAATTAATAAAAATATTGGAGCCTCGAGTAATAACTCGAGGTTTTCTATTTGGAAGATTAAATAATATTAAAGATAATTTATGGAAACATAGTTTTCAGTAGTAAAATATATTTACATTTGTTTAATTGAAAAGGTAGTTAGATTATATTATTATGTTGATATAGTTGTATTCATTAAAATATTGATAGTAAAGGGAGAATTAATTTAAACTAGATTTATATTAAAAAATACATGTAAAGGCGGAAGATAAGATTATGGAAACAAAAGATATTCATTATAATATAAGACTACTAAAAGATGGAGAAGAGATTCCTTACGATTTACTAATGTTAGCTGATCCTTCAAGAAGTATAATAGATGACTATGTAAAGAGGGGAAAAGTGTATATTTGTGAATCAACTGAATTAATAGGAATTTATGTGCTATTAAGAACAAGACCTAACACAATAGAGCTTGTAAATATAGCAGTAAGGGAAGATATGCAGGGGAAAGGGATAGGAAAAAACTTAGTATTGCATGCAATACAAAAATCAAAAGAAGAAGGTGTAAAAACTATTGAAGTGGGAACAGGGAACTCTAGTATAGAACAAATTGCATTATATCAGAAATGCGGCTTTAGAATTAGTGGAGTTGATAAAGACTTTTTTACTAAGCATTACGAAGAAGACATATTTGAAAATGGAATTAAATGTGTAGATATGATTCGCTTAAGTCTTGATTTATAGTTTTGAAGTTAAATATGTGATAAAGTTTATTATATAACAGTAAATTAATAACATTGTAGTAAAGGAAGTATAAAAGTCATTAATATAACTAAGCAGTAAAATGTTATGAAAATTAAATTTATAATTTGGAGGTATTGCATATGAATTTAACAGAACTAAATTCTAAGGAGAGATTTAGCAGTCGTGTCCAAAATTATGTAAAGTATAGACCTAGTTATCCTAATGATATAATTAGTTATTTAGAGGAATCTATTGGACTTAATGAAAAATTAATCATTGCTGATATAGGCTCAGGAACTGGTATTTCCACTAAATTGTTTTTGGATAATGGAAATACAGTCTATAGCGTTGAACCAAATCAAGACATGAGACAAGCAGCAGAAAATTTACTTAAATCTTATAGTAATGTTCATTTTATAGATGGCTCTTCTGAGAGTACTAAGTTACAATCAGAATCCATTGATATTATTATAGCGGCTCAAGCTTTTCATTGGTTTAATCCTGAACCAACAAAGAAAGAATTTTTAAGGATACTTAAAGCTAATGGAACTGTTGTTTTATTATGGAATATTAGAAAAACTAAATCAGATAGATTTATGGAAGGATATCTAGAAATTATAAGAAGATATGCAGAAACATATACAAATAAATCAGACGATGATTTAATACCTAAGTTTTTTGACTATAAGACTATATACAAAGCAATCTTGGATAATCCTCAAGTAGTTGATTTTGATAGATTAAAAGGAGAAATAACCTCATTTTCTTATATGCCTAATGAAAATGACCCGAATTATGTGATTATGATATCGGAATTAGAAGATTTATTTAATAAATACAATAGTAATGGAAAAGTAACCTTAGAATATGAGACTCATATTTATTATTGTAAAATGAAATAAAGCATTAAGCATTATAATATGGGAAATTAATATTTGAATTCTGGGGTGCTTGAGAAGTATAATATGAGGATTTAAGTCATATATGAACTAATGTAATTGAGGTCACAAGGACACTCTTTCTTTGGGATTTTGGTGTTGTGGGAGACTTAAATATACCAAAGAAGAGGAGCATTTTTTGTTGCGAAAAAATTTGAGACCCTTGATATATAAGGCTTAAGAGTCTATTTAAGTATAAATAGATTAATACAAACTATTTATTTTGTGAGATTTATTTTATGCTGACTTATTTATAGAGAAATTAAAATTTATTGCTTCATGATGCAGGTTAGAAGCGTCTATGTCTTATATTTAAAAAGTTTAGAATGGGAAAAAGAAAAGGGGTGAATCTATGGCGTTGATCTTGATTGTTGAGGATGAAATGCCAATTAATATTTTAATTAACAGAAACTTGAAGCTAGTTGGTCATGAGTGTGTATCTGTGTATGACGGTGAAGCTGTGCTTGAAATGATACAAAAATATACTTTTGATTTGATACTACTGGATATAATGTTGCCTAAAATGAATGGTTACGAAGTTTTGGAGACAGTAAAAGAAATGAATATACCTGTTATCTTTCTTACGTCAAAAAGTTCTCTTTCAGATCGGGTTAAGGGTTTGACATTAGGTGCTGATGATTATATTGTGAAACCTTTTGAAATGTTAGAGTTACAAGCAAGAGTTGAAGCTGTGCTTCGTCGAACAAATAAAGAGCAAAAGTTTTTTGTACTGAATAATGTTCGAGTAGATTTAGATGGTCGACAAGCTTTTCTTAATAATGAATTGGTTGATATTACTCCCCAAGAGTTTGATTTGCTGGTGGTTCTGATTCGAAACCGTAATATTGCTCTTTCACGTGAGAAGCTATTAGAGTTGGCATGGGGCTATGATTTTGAAGGTGACACAAGAACGGTGGATGTTCATATCACAAAATTAAGGAAAAAACTAGGTTTAGATAATTACATTAAGACAGTATATAAATTGGGATATAGACTGGAGGTGGTGGATTGAAGTTCAGAACATTTATTACAACCTTTACCTTATTTTTGATAGTATTCTTTTCCAGTCTATTTTTTATTTCAATTTTTATTTTTAACAATCAGATGGACATTATAAAGGAAAGTGGAATTAATGAACATTACTTTATTTCCTCGTCTTTTGGTAAGGATCTCATGGCTATAGTTGACAGGGGAGGGAACTTAGATGATGCAATAGAGCAGCTTTTTAATTTCTATACGGAGTATTACCAAAAACAAGGTGTGTTTTTAGAACTACTTTCACAAGGAAAAATTATATATAGCAATTTACCAGAACATTCAGATGAATTAACACCCTATTCTACTGAGTCTGGTATTAGAAAAGCCACTTTCCATAATATAGGTGATAGTGTTTATTTTAAGGTCATTGGAGAGTTACCAGGAACAGATAATAGATTTAACATCCAGTATCTTCACGATATCTCTGGTAACTTAAAAGCATGGCAGAAAACACAGCGTATTTTATTGCTAGTTGGTATCGTATTTACTATTATTTTAGCTGTAAGCCTTCAATTGATTCTCAGTCGTGTCTTCGAACCACTAGATATGGTATCTACGGCATCAAGAAAAATTGCTAACGGACAATATGATAATCGTATTATCGTGTCTGGTCGTAATGAACTTGCTGAAATGGCAGAGAGTTTCAATAACATGGCAGAGGAAATTCAACGTCGTATTACCCAGCTTGCAGAAACGTCGGAACAGAAACAGCAATTTGTAGACAACTTAGCACATGAGATACGTACCCCTCTTACCTCAGTTTATGGATTTGCTGAATATATTCAGAAAGCCACCATTAGCGATGAAGAAAAAATGTTTGCTGCCAGTTATATTATGTCTGAAAGCCAATATATGCTCAATATATCAAATCGACTTTTAGAGTTAGCCACATTAAGAAATCAGGTAATTAAAATGAAAGTAGTCAATGTAAACAGTCTATTTGAACATTCACAGAAATCTCTTGCAGCAAAATTGGCTGAAAATCAGATATCACTTAAATGGAAAATTGATATTGATTCTCTCTATGGCGATAAGGATTTACTACAGAGTTTGCTTGTCAATTTTACTGATAATGCAATAAAAGCCTGTAATCCTGGAGGTGTTATTGTGTGGAATGCTTACATTGAAAATGGCTGTAGAGTTTTATCTGTTCAGGATAATGGCTGGGGTATTCCACAAAATGAAATCAATAAAGTAATAGACCCGTTTTATCGGGTGGATAAATCACGCAACCGGGCAAAAGGTGGTGTAGGACTTGGACTTTCTATCTGTGAACAAATAGCTAATTGCCATAATGCTGTACTTTCAATTGAATCATTACCCAATGTTGGTACCATAGTAAAATTAACTTTTACAAGTTCATAACAAGTTCATGATAATTCAATAATATTATGGACTTATACTGTGTTTGTGTTTATCACTAAAATCAATTTGGGAAGGAGATTTATTTATGAAACAAACAATGGGAACGAAGAAAAAAGATATCTGGAAAACAGTAGTAGCAAGTGCAACGGCTATTACTTTATGTAGTACGGTTTTTGCAGGAGCGAACAATCTAGCAATGGCATTGGCATTGGATAAGGAGGAATCTATTTCTACAACATATAACGTTAGTACTACATCTATTGATAAAGCTGAAGACTATGTAAAAGCTGACTACAAGGTTTTAGAGAACAAGATTATGCGATCTATAAACTCTGGTGCATTGCCTATAGACCAAGCAGCTGAAATTGGAGCCCAATATCTTTGGGATATGTTTAAGGTTGACCTAAGCGGCAAGACAATCTACATGTCCTATTTTATTGATCCTGATGTTGCC
>NZ_JAHLPM010000023.1 GCF_018917865.1 Tissierella simiarum | reverse complement strand
GAATACTTAGAGCTAGCAAAACAGTTTGCAGAAAAACATTCTGGAGTTAAAGCAGCTAAAGCAGAATTTAAGGATATATCTGCATTCATTGATGGAAGCAGTATTAAATATGAAAAATCTCTTTCGAAGTCAACTAACAGTAGAGCCTATGAAATATTTGTTCAGATCATCGTAACGGATGAACAAGGGCAAAAAACAGAAGTCACAATATCAACAGACAGTAGAACTCTTCAATCTATTAATGTTATTGATCCTAATAGAAAAAATGATGCTAAACACCTTGGTTAATAACAAACATTCTTTCGAGGGCGGCTGGTTTATACCAGTCGTCTTTTCTGTATTATGAATACTATTACTAATAAAAGGATAAGTTATTTTAAACTTATATATTAGATACCAAAATTACTATGAAAAATTAAAGAGTTACTAAGGTTTTGAATATGAAAGATTTTTCTAAAGCTTTTATAGTTAATCTCATGATTTCCGGCATATCTGCACAAACTTTTTGAACGCTAACAAAGTAAGTTTAAAAGAAATTCAAGAGTGAGGGGAATGGCTGATATTACTAAAAAAGGAAAGAGAAAACATTATATTTATGAAGTTTATAGAAAAACAAAAAAAGATAGGTGTATTATTTCCTATCTTTTTTCTTATATTTTACTGTTCGTGCCAGTAGTAATGGTGCCGCTGGCCGGAGTCGAACCGGCACGGTGTTGCCACCGGTGGATTTTGAGTCCACTACGTCTGCCAATTCCATCACAGCGGCATAAAGTATTACAAAAGATATATTAGCATATTAATAGGAAAAAAGCAAGATTTTTATTTTAGCTTTTGTTTACTCATAGATGTATTTAAGGTATACTAAATATTATGAAGTTTGTTAATAGGGAGTGATAATGTGGAAAATAAAAAGCTTATAGTTATAGATGGAAGTAGTTTATTACATAGAGCTTTCTATGCCCTTCCTTTATTATCAACTAAGGATGGCATATATACTAATGGTGTTTATGGATTTTTAACTATGTTATATAAAATAAATGAAGAATATAATCCTGACTATCTTTGTGTAGCTTTTGATAAAAAAGGACCTACCTTTAGACATGAGGAGTTCGATCAATATAAAGCCAATAGGCAATCTACTCCTAGTGAATTAGTACAACAATTTCCTATTTTAAAAGAAATACTTAAAGCTATGGGAATAAGTCAATTAGAATTAGATGGTTATGAGGCAGATGATATAGCGGGAACTTTGGCTAAAGTTGGAGAAGAAGAATCCTTGAATGTAACTTTAGTTACAGGAGATAGAGATTATCTCCAGTTAGCCTCAGATAAAACTAGAGTACTAATAACTAAAAAAGGGATTACAGAATTGGAAGAATTTAATGAAGAAAAAATAGTAAAAGAATATGGTATTACTCCAAAACAATTTATTGACCTAAAGGGATTAATGGGGGACAAATCTGACAATATTCCTGGGGTTCCAGGAATTGGAGAAAAAACTGGATTAAAATTATTGAAAGAATATGGTACTATTGAAAAGGTATATGAAAATATAGATAATATAAGAGGAAAAAAACTTAAGGAATCTTTAATAGAGAATGAAAGTATTGCCTTTCTTAGTAGACGACTTGGAGAAATAATTATAAATGTTCCCATTAATATTCAAATGGAAGAATTAAAAATTAAGGAATCAAATTGGGAAAAATTAAAAGAGCTTTATGAAAGCTTGGAGTTTAAAAGTTTAATAAATAAAATTCCTACAGAACATATTAATAGCAAAGATGAAGAACATAATTCTTATGAGTACAATATAATTCAAGAAGAAAGTTATCAATTATTAGTTGAGAAAATAATAGAAGATAAGAAGTTTGCCTTTAAGTTTATATTTGAAGATGAGAACTATATGAAAAGTAGAATCATGGGAGTAGGTATAAAAACTTCCAACGATATGGCTAATTATATTGATCTATCCGATAATGTAGAAATATTTGCAGATAAATTCAAGTTTGTATTTGAAGATAAGGACATAGAAAAAATTGGACATAATTTGAAATTGGACTTAGTAGGATTGTTAAGATTAGGTATTGAGATTGAAAATTATACTTTTGATTCTATGATAGGTCAATATTTAATAAATCCAGCTCAATCTAGTTATAGTATTAATGATTTAAGCAGTGAGTATTTAAACTATTATGGTATTGATGAAGAAGAATTATTAGGTAAAGGAAAGGGAAAGAAAAAATATTCAGATTTAAAAATTGAAGAAGTAGCCCATTATATTTCTTTTACTCTAGATACAGTATTTAAAGTGGAGCATATTATTAAGGGGTTATTAGAAAGTCAAGAAATGGTTAACTTATATTATGATGTAGAGTTACCATTAGTAGAAGTATTGGCTAGTATGGAATTTATAGGATTTAAAATTGATTTGGAAGAATTAAAAGTTTTAGGAAAAGAATATGATAATGAAATAGAAAAACTAACAAAGGAAATATATGAATTAGCTGGATTAGAATTCAATATAAATTCTCCAAAACAATTAGGAGAAATTTTATTTGATAGGCTAAGTTTACCAGTTATTAAGAAGACTAAAACAGGATACTCTACAGATGCAGAAGTATTAGATAAATTAAAAAATCAGCATCCAATAGTCAACAATATTTTAAGATATAGACAAATTGTTAAGCTTAAATCTACTTATATTGATGGACTTATGACTTTAGTGGATAAAGATACTAATAGAATACATTCTAGTTTTAATCAAACTATTACAAATACAGGTAGAATTAGTAGTACGGAACCTAATTTGCAAAATATTCCTATTAAAACAGAAGATGGAAGAAAAATAAGAAAGGCTTTTGTTCCTGAGAATAATGATTATCTTCTAGTAGATGGAGATTATTCACAAATAGAGCTTAGAGTTTTGGCTCATATATCCAAAGACTCAAAGTTAATAGACGCTTTTAAACATAATGAGGATATTCATCAAAAAACTGCATCAGAAGTATTCAAAGTAGAGAAAGAAGAAGTAACTTCTTTAATGAGAAGTAGAGCAAAGGCAGTGAATTTTGGAATAGTTTATGGAATAAGTGATTATGGTTTATCTAGAGATTTAAATATTTCTAGAAAAGAAGCTAAAGAGTATATAGAAAATTATTTAGAAAACTATGACTTAGTAAAAAAATATATGGAAGATATAGTAGAGGAAGGTAAAGAAAAAGGTTATGTAGAAACAATTCTAAATAGAAGAAGATATATACCTGAATTAAAAGCTAAAAATTTTAACGTGAAATCTTTTGGGGAACGTATTGCTATGAATACACCAATTCAAGGAAGTGCTGCAGATATAATTAAGATGGCAATGGTTAAAGTATATAATGAGTTAAAATCTAGAAAATTAAAATCCAGACTTATACTACAAGTTCATGATGAGTTGATTATAGAGGCTACAGAAGACGAAGTTGTAAAAGTTAAAGGAATTATGAAAAATATTATGGAAAATTCTATAAAATTAGCTGTGCCTCTAAAGGTAGATTTAAAAGTAGGTGAAAGTTGGTATGAAACAAAATAAGTGTCTATTAATAGGGCTAACAGGAGGAATTAGTACAGGAAAGTCTACTGTATCCAATATTTTGAAAGGCAAAGGATATAAAGTTATAGATGCTGATGAAATAGCAAAAGAGGTTGTAGAAGTATCTATGCCAGCCTATGAAGAAATAGTAGATTATTTTGGTGAAGATATTTTACTTATGGATAAAACTATTGATAGAAAGAAGTTGGGCAAATTAATATTCAATAATATTAATTTGAGAGAAAAATTGAATGGTATAGTTCATCCTTATGTGTTTCGAGCTATTAAAGAAAATATAAATTACTATTGTGAAAAGGAAAAATTAGTATTTCTAGATATACCTCTGTTATTTGAACAAATAGAGCTTTTGAAAAAGCATTCTATTATATTTCATGAAATATGGCTTGTTTATACTGATGAAGAGACCCAAATAGAACGATTAATGAAAAGAGATATAATAGATAGACAAGAAGCTATAGCTAAGATAAAAGCCCAGATGTCAATTGAGGAGAAGAAAAATAGATCCAGTAGAATAATTGATAATAGTGGCATTATTGAAGAACTTTACGAACAGATAGACAAATTATTAGAGGAATTAATCTAGCCATGGAGGGATCCATTTGTTATTATCAATTAGAAAGATGTTTAAAAGGCTTATAACATTTATTATAGCACTACTGATCCTAGTACTTTTGTGTGGAATAATCGTAACAACATTCTTCCCTTTAGGATTTAGTAGTCATATTGTAAAATATTCAGAAGAATACAATTTAGATCCATATTTAGTTGCAGCAGTTATTAATGTTGAAAGTAAATATGATAAAAACGCTGTATCACATAAAGAAGCAAGAGGACTAATGCAAATATCTCCAAAAACTGGGGAATGGGCTGCAGAGGAGTTAGAAATTGAAAATTATAGTAAAGAATTATTATTTGATCCTGAAATAAATATTCGAATAGGGTCTTGGTATCTAAATACTCTTTTAAAAGAATTTAATCAAGATATTAATTTAGTCCTAGCAGCTTATAATGGAGGAAGTGGAAGGGTTAATAAGTGGCTATTAGACGAAAGATACTGTGAAGATGGAGTAAATTTAAAGGTCATACCTTTTAAAGAAACAGAAGAGTATGTAGAAAAAGTACTTAAAAACTATAAAATTTATAAATTTCTTTATAAGAATGGTTTAAATAAAACTGATGACTCTAGTCCAGTTCATATAAGTATAATTCATAATATAAGACGTATGATAAAAGAGGCAATAAAAAACTTATGATTAAGGGGGAAAGAAATTGAGATATAAAAAGTGTTTATCTTTAGTCTTAATTGTTTTAATAGTACTTACAGCTACTGGATGTAATAAAGACAATATAGTTAAAGATAATTTTAGTAATCAAGAAGATAAAAAAGAGCAGATAGAATATAGTCCTGTAGAAGGAGGACAAATTGCATTACCTTTAACTACTTTTAACACTTTAAACCCATTAATGACTGAAAATGATAGCTATTACTTTTTTAGTAAGCTTATATTTGAAAGTTTATTTGAATTTGACTCTAATTTAAATATAGCTAATAAGCTTGCAGATAGTTACTCAATAAAAGATGGAGGAAGAGTTATCAATATAAAGTTAAAAGATAATGTGTTATGGCATGACGGTGAGAAGTTCACAGCAGAAGATGTTGCTTTTACTGTGAATACAATTAAATATGCTAGTAATGACACTATATATAAAAAAATATTCTCAAGTGCTTTAGGTAGTTATAATAATTCTGATATTAGTAGAATTATGGATGTAAGAATATTGGATAATTACAATATAGATATTGTTTTTGATAGAAGTTTTAGCAATAATTTAGAGACCTTAACTTTTCCAATAATACCAAAACATAAATTTACTCAAGGAAAAGAAGATAAAAATGCTTATATAAAAGCTATTGAGTTAAAAGAATATACTCCTATTGGAACTGGTCCATATAAATTTGTTAGTTATGAAAAGCTTAAGACTGTAAATCTTGAAGCTAATGAAAACTATAGAGAAGGTAAACCTTATATAAATAAAGTAGTTGGAAAGGTATTGGAAAATGAAGATTTAACTTTAACAGCCTTTGAAACAGGTCAAATAGATGTTACGACATCAATAGGAGTAGATTGGGAAAAATATGATCAAAGTAATAGAGTAAAAATACTAGAATTTGTATCTCCAAATTACGAGTTTTTAGGGTTCAATTTTAATAAAGAAATTTTTAAAGGTGAAAAAGGTCAAGGTTTAAGAAAAGCTATTGCTTATGGAATAGATAGACAATCTATAATTCAGAAAGTATATTTAGGTCATGGAACTCAAACTGATGTACCAATTCATCCAGATTCTTGGCTAATATCTGAAGACTCTAATATATATGGATTTAATCAAGGTAAGGCAAAAGAAGAACTGGCCAAATTAGGTTTTAAAGATACAGATAAAGATGGGATACTAGAAGATGAAAATGGGAAAAAATTATCAATAACTTTAACTACTAATTCTTATAATTCATTAAGATTAAAAGCTGCCGAAATGATAGCAAGCGATTTGAAAAAGATTGGAATAGAAGTTATAAAAGATTTTGATGAGAATTTACCTAATAATTTAACAGAAGAAATGGTTCAGAAACAGTGGGAACAAATAAATGAAAAAATTAATAAAGGTAATTTTGATGTTGCTTTATTAGGATGGCGTTTATCTGTAATACCAGAGTTATCTTTCGCTTTCCATACTTCTCAGATTAAGTATAACACTAATATTATAAAGTATTCCAATGAAACTATGGATCAGTTATTAGTAGAGGCTTTTAATGCATCTACAAGAGATGATAAAATAAAAGCTTATGGAAATTTACAAAGTTTTATTACTAAAGATTTACCTTATGTAAGCTTATTCTTTAAAAATAAAGCTTTATTAGTAGATAAAAAAATCATAGGAGATATGAATCCTAATTTTTATAATCCTTATGAAGGTATAGAAAAGTGGTATATTCCAAAAGAATTCCAGCAAGAAAATTAGTTGATAAATGTTCAAAAATGACTATAATATAATATAGACACTTAAATATCGCAGGAGTGGCGGAACTGGCAGACGCACTATCTTGAGGGGGTAGCGAGCACAGCTCATGAGGGTTCAAATCCCTTCTCCTGCACCATTTATCATATACATATGTATATGATTTTTTAATATATAGAAGATTGTGATCCTGATATAAATTAATTTAAACTGCTTTAAAAGTCTTGATTAATATATTAATTAAATTTTTATTATAAGGAATTATAGGTGATTTATATGAGTCAACGCACAATTATACATATGGATATGGATGCTTTTTTTGCATCTATAGAACAAAGAGATAATGCCAATCTTAGAGGGAAGCCGGTTATAGTTGGAGGAGCTCAATATTCAAGAGGTGTAGTTGCTACAGCTTCCTATGAAGCTAGAACATATGGAATTCACTCAGCCATGCCTATTAGTAAGGCTAAGCAGTTGTGTCCTAAGGGAATTTTTTTGCCTGTAAATATGAAGAAATACAAAGAAGTTTCAAAAGAAATTCATGATATTTTAGAAAAATATTCTAATATAATAGAGCCTATATCTATAGATGAAGCGTTTATAGATATAAATAATAGAGATCCAATCTTTATAGGAAGAAAGATTAAAGATGATATATGGCAAGAACTTAGATTAACATCTTCCATAGGTATATCAGTAAATAAATTTTTAGCAAAATTAGCTTCTGATGTAAATAAACCTAATGGATTTACTATTATAAAAGAAGAAGAAAAATTAAAATTTTTATGTCCTTTACCTGTATCTAAAATATGGGGCGTAGGACCTAAAACTAAAAAAGAATTGAATCGGCTTGGTATATATACCATAGGTGATATTCAAAGTTATGATGAGAAAGTTTTAATAAATTTATTTGGCAAGAGAGGAAAAGAGATATTTGAATTTGCTAATGGAGTAGATAACAGACCAGTAGAAAGTCAAAATATGAGCCAATCGTTGGGAGAAGAGGAAACTTTTGAAGAAGACATAGATGATATAGATTTACTTTTAAAAAAACTAGCAGAGTATTCTTTTAACCTATCACAAAAATTAAAATTAAATGGATATCTTATAAAGACTATTACAGTTAAAGTTAAATATTATGATTTTTCTATTGAAACTAGAACTATTAGCCTAACTATACCTACAAATGATTCTTCGATTATATTTGAAACTAGTAAATATATTCTAACTAGTAAGTTTAAATTATCGAAGAAGATAAGGTTGATAGGTTTATCTATATCTAACTTCATATATCCAAAAGATCCTATTCAGCTTAGTATAAATCTATGACAGAAAATATGTTTTATTTATAATGATTTATAAACACATTAAGAATATGAATTTAATGTAATAATTTGATAAAAAAATAGCATATCAAAAGAAGATTGTTAATATCCAAACATAATTACAATATAGAAAATTACCAAAAAAATACTATGATTGTTATTTAAAAAACATTAATTGTTATGCTGGATATACTGATAAGATACAGTATAAGAATAGATATTGAGAACTGTGTAAAAATAAACATAATAAGTCAGAAAATGTTAAAAAATAAGATGGTACCTTCTTGTGGATAAGTGGTGTATAAGAGATATTTTAACGGTTTAAGCTTATGTTTGAAGAATAATTGACAGTCTTTAATTTGACCAATTTTATATACAACGAATTAAATTAATGTTATAATAAAATAAAAGAATACAATAAGCCCACACACATAATTTGGGCTTATTTATTTTAATAAAAGTTTAATTATAATATGGATAAAGAGGTGGAAAAAGAATGAAACTTGATAATCTCACTTTTAAAGGTGGGGTACATGTACCACATTATAAGGAGTTAACAGAAAACTTGTCATTAGAGTATGCAAAAGAGCCAGAAACTGTATATATTCCTTTACACCAACATACGGGTGCACCTTGTGAAGCTTTAGTTAAAGTAGGAGATAAAGTAAAGGTTGGACAAAAAATCGGACAGTCTCAAGCTTTTGTATCTGCTCCAATTCATTCAAGTGTAGCTGGTACTGTAAAAAATATAACAACCATAACTACACCTACAGGGATTAGGACTAATTGTGTTGTTATAGAATCAGATGGCACTAATGAAATGGATGAATCAGTTAAACCAAAAGGCGATCTGGATAAATTATCTTCAAAAGAGATAATTGAAATTATTAAAGAAGCAGGAATAACTGGTATGGGAGGAGCAGGTTTCCCAACTCATGTAAAGTTATCACCTCCTTCAGATAAAAAAATTGATACAATAATTTTAAATGGTGCTGAATGTGAACCATATTTAACAGCTGACCATAGGCTTATGTTGGAAATGCCAGAAAAGATTATATTTGGTTTAAAGGCTATAATGAAAGCTGTAGGAGTTGAAAAAGGATTTATTGGTATTGAAAACAATAAATTAAATGCTGTTAAGGCCTTAAAGGAAGTAATAAAGGATGAAGATAATATTCAGATTGTTACACTAAAGGCAAAATATCCTCAAGGAGATGAAAAAAGACTAATTAATGCTACTACTGGTAGAATTGTTCCTTCAGGTGGATTGCCAATGGATGTAGGCTGCGTAGTAAATAATGTAAGTACTGCTAAAGCCATAGCTGAGGCTATATTAGAAGGGGAACCTTTATATGAAAGGATAGTAACTATAACAGGTAATGGAGTAAAAGAACCTAAAAACTTAATTGTAAAGATTGGAACTCTTTTTGAAGAAGTTATTGAACAATGTGGTGGATTTAATGGAGTGCCAGGTAAAATCATAATGGGCGGACCTATGATGGGATTAAGCCAATTTACTGCTGATGTGCCAGTAATAAAGGGGTCAGGAGGAATATTAATTTTAACTGAAAAAGAAGCAGCGCCTCAACCTATTTCACCTTGTATTAAGTGTGGAAAATGTTTAGAGGTATGTCCAGTAAAACTACAACCTCTTTATATTAGTGGGTATGCTCTTAAAGGTCAATTTGAAAGGGCGGAAAAATATCATGCTTTAGACTGTATTGAATGTGGAGGCTGTTCATTTATATGCCCTGCTAAAAGACCATTAGTAGAGTCTATAAGATTTGCAAAAAGAGAAATAATTGCAAAAAGGAAAAAATCATAGTTGTTAGGAGGAAATGCAATGGAAGGCAAAGTAATCAATTCTTCTAAAACAGATACTGCTGTTCTAGATAATATGTTAATAGTTTCTTCATCTCCTCATATAAGATCAAATGAGTCTGTTAAGAGGATAATGTTAGATGTGGTTATAGCTTTAATACCTGCAATAATTGGTAGTGTCTACTTTTTTGGAATTAATGCATTAAAATTAATCTTAATATCTATAGCATCATCTATATTTTTTGAAGCTACTATACAAAAACTGTTTAAAAAAGAAATAACAATAAATGATTATAGTGCAGTAATCACGGGAATTTTAATTGCTTTTAACTTACCTGCTAATGCACCTTGGTGGATACCAGTTATAGGTTCTGCTTTTGGTATCATAGTTGTTAAACAATTCTTTGGAGGTCTTGGATCAAACTTTATGAATCCAGCACTTGCATCAAGAGCTATGTTATTAGCTTCTTGGCCTACTATAATGTCAAGCTTTGTTTCACCAGGACCAGATGCTGTGACAGCAGCTACTCCTTTATCTATAATGAAATATGGTATGGCAGATGCAGGAGCTTCAGCAACTGTAGCAGAAGCAGGGGCATCTCTACCAGCCGTAAAAGATATGTTTATTGGAAATATTGGTGGTGCTCTTGGAGAAACTTCAGCTTTATTATTATTAATTGGTGCAGCTTATTTAATAATTAGAAAAGTTATAAGTTGGAAAACACCTTTTGCATATTTAGCTACAACCTTTGTTATGTTATTAGTTTTAGGAGTTGAAACAGAACATCTAATGTATCACATGTTAGGCGGTGGATTAATATTAGGTGCTTTTTATATGGCAACAGATTATTCTTCATCCCCTGTTACACCGATGGGACAATTAATATTTGGTATAGGGGCTGGAGTTTTAACTGCTTTAATTAGAATTAAAGGCGGCTTTCCAGAGGGAGTTTCATATTCAATTTTATTAATGAATGTGGCTACTCCATTGATAGAAAAATTTACAAGCCCTAAAGTATTTGGGGAGGTGAAATAAATGAACGAAACATTAAAGTTAGGATTAATTTTATTATTGATAACTGTAATTTCTGCTGGAGTTTTGGCTGTATCCAATAATATAACTGCAGAAAGAATTGCAGAGGCAGATAAAATAGCCAATGAACAAGCTCAGAAAGAGATAGTAGCAGAGGCTGATGAATTTAGAACTTTAGATGAAAATAAATTAAAGGAAATCCAAAATGCCAATTCAAATATTTTAGAAATATCAGAAGCCTATAGTAATGGCACTTTAGTAGGATATACAATAAAAAGTGTTTCCAGTGGATATGGAGGAGATGTAGTTATGATTACAGGTTTCTCTTTAGCAGGAAAGATTACTGGAATGAAGGTGCTAAATCATAGTGAAACACCAGGACTTGGTGCGAATTCAACAAAATCCTATTTTTCTGATTCCTTCAAGAATAAATCTGTAACAAATGAATTATATGCAAGTAAAAATCCTTCTGGAGAAAGTGAAGTGCAAGCATTGACAAGTGCCACTATTACTACTAATGCTGTTTTAGCAGGAGTTAATGCTGCAAGGGAAGTATTTGTTTCAAAACTTGTAAACTAACTGTGTGGAGGTGTGAACGTTGAAATTATCCAAAGTTTTTTATAATGGTTTAATAAAAGATAATCCTATATTTGTACAACTAATAGGTATGTGTTCTGTTTTAGCTGTTACTACTTCTGCTGTAAACAGTGTAGCCATGGGATTATCTGTTATTGTAGTTTTAGTTGGTTCAAACTTAGTTATATCGTTACTTCGTAATGTAATACCTGATAAGATTCGTATACCAGCTTTCGTTGTAGTTATTGCAACTTTTGTTACTATTATTGAAATGTTTATGAAAGCTTACGCTCCATCAATTTATCAATCCCTAGGACTTTTTATTCCGTTGATAGTAGTAAACTGTATAATTTTAGCAAGAGCAGAGGCATTTGCTTCAAAGAATGGTGTGGTAGCATCTGTGGTAGATGGTCTTGGCATGGGATTAGGATATACTATGGCACTACTTATACTAGGTAGTCTAAGAGAAATAATTGGTGCCGGTAGCATATTTGGAAAAAGTCTATTTGGACCTGGTTTCCAGCCTGCATTAATTTTTATTATGCCACCAGGTGCCTTTATTTTACTTGGTATATTAATTGGTATTTTTAATAATATTAGAAGGAAAAAAGCTTCAAGTGAAATATAGATAAGGAGGAAGGCTAAATGAGCATATTTACCATATTGATAAGTACTATCTTTGTTAACAACTTTGTATTGGCTCGTTTTTTAGGAATATGTCCGTTCTTAGGAGTTTCTAACAAGACAGAAACTGCAACAGGAATGGGTATTGCGGTTACATTTGTAGTTACTTTATCATCCATAATAACTTATGTAATACAAAAATCTATTTTACACCGACTAGAATTAGAATATTTACAAACTATAGTATTTATTCTAGTAATAGCTGCATTGGTTCAATTTGTTGAAATGGTAATTAAGAAAATGAGTCCCACATTATATAGTGCGCTAGGAGTTTATCTACCTTTAATTACAACCAACTGTGTAGTTTTAGGTGTAGCAATTTTAAATATACAAGAAGGTTTTAATTTAATACAAACTATTTTTAATGCTGTAGGTGCTTCACTTGGTTTTACTTTAGCATTAATACTTATATCTGGAATAAGAGAAAAGCTTGAACTAGCAGATGTTCCAGAATCATTAAAGGGTTTTCCAATAGCCTTAATTACAGCAGGATTAATGTCTATAGCGTTCTTAGGCTTTAATGGACTTGTTTAGGAGGTAAGAATATGACTGGAATAATTTACCCAATTATTGTGTTAGGTGGATTAGGTTTATTGTTTGGAGTAAGCCTTTCTATAGCTTCTAAAGTATTTGCTGTAGAAGTAGATCCAAAAGTAGAAGAAGTGAGGAGTGTTTTACCAGGAGCCAATTGTGGAGCTTGTGGATTTCCGGGCTGTGATGGATTAGCAAGTGCTATTGCTACAGGAAAAGCACCTGTTAATGCATGTAGTGTTGGCGGTAAAAAGGTAGCAGGAATGGTTGCGAATATAATGGGCGTTAATGCTGCAAATGTAGCAAGAAATGTTGCAGTGGTTCTTTGTCAAGGAGATTGTGAAAAAGCTAAAGAAAAATATAGGTATGAAGGTTTAAAAGACTGTAGAGCTGCTAATATATTGGCAGGAGGAAGTAAAGCTTGTTCTTATGGATGTCTTGGATGTGGAACTTGTAAAGAGGTTTGTCAATTTGGAGCCATAGAAATAGTAGATGGAATAGCCGTAATAGATAAAGAAAAATGTACTGCATGTAAGATGTGTATAGGTGTTTGTCCAAAGAAAATTATTGATTTAGTTCCTTATGATCAACAGGTAATGGTTAAGTGTAAAAGTAATGATTCAGGTAAAGAAGTAAGAAGTCAATGTGGTATAGGATGTATAGGATGTCAAATATGTGTTAAAAATTGTCCTGTTAGTGCATTTACATTTGAGAATAACTTGGCAAGGATAAATTATGATAAATGTACAAATTGTGGAATTTGTGCCGAAAAATGTCCGACAAAAGCCATTTATTCAACTTTAAAGAAGAGTATAGCAGTAAAACAGTAGAGCCTTTTATTAGGCTCTTTTGTTTTTATTAAATTGTAACTTGTAAATAAAAAGTATAAATGGTAAACTAAATATGATATGGAATGGGCATAGATCTATATTAAAAAGGGTGGTACTATTGACAAAAGGTGACAAATATTTGATAATTTTTATAGTAGTAATTAGTCTTATTTCATTAGGATTTATAAAGAATAAAGCAATCAACTATAAAGAGAAATATGTAAGTATTCAAGTAAATGGTAAGGAGTATAAAAAAATTATATTTGATAAAAAAATAATTGGAAAGACATTCCCTATTGAAACTGAGTTTGGCTATAATTTAATTGAAATTGGAGATGAAAAAGTAAGGGTTATTGAAG
Source organism: Tissierella simiarum (assembly GCF_018917865.1). Classification (GTDB taxonomy): domain Bacteria; phylum Bacillota; class Clostridia; order Tissierellales; family Tissierellaceae; genus Tissierella_C; species Tissierella_C simiarum. Next base: position 32,626 of record NZ_JAHLPM010000023.1, on the reverse strand, counting down.
CTAGTTGTCCTGATGAACTAGATGTTAAGCAGGGATATATTTCAAAACCAGGTGAAGTCATAGTATGTCTACCTAATAAATTAGTAATCGAGATAAAAGGTTTAGAAGAAGAAAGAGATGTTGATTATATTAGTCATTAAGAGGAAGATTGATAGTTATGAAGAAAATGAAAAAGATAATTTTTTTATCTCTACTTGTATCTGTGGGATTAGCTTTAAGCGTTATAGAGTCTGCAATGCCTATGCCTGTTATAGTACCAGGTGCAAAGCTTGGTTTATCGAATATGGTAATTTTGGTAACGCTGGTTATTTTTGGATTTAAAGAAGCTTTAATAGTAGGTATATTAAAAAGCTTGGTGTTTACTTTAGTTACTGGCAGTATATCTAGTCTATTTTATAGCCTATCTGGTGCTATACTAAGCTGTATTTTAATGTTTCTAGTATACAAATATTTTCCATCAATTTTCAGTTTAATAGGAGTTAGCATTTTTGGAGCAGTAGCTCATAATTTTGCTCAAGTAACCATAGCTGTAATTATAATGAACAACATGAAGATTTACTCATATTTACCAATATTGTTGTTAACCAGTCTTTTTACTGGATATTTTGTAGGGCTAGCGTCTATTTTTATAGTAAAAAACTTAAAAAAAACTTTTAATGTATTTTTTTAGCTTAAGTAAAGGAGATATTATGGATAAGATAATATTAGCTTCTTCTTCTCCTAGAAGAAGAGAGTTATTAAATAGATATAAGTTAAATCCTGTTATTGTAGAAAGCAATATTGAAGAAAAAATTATTAGTGGAGAAGAACCTGAACAAATAGCTATGTCTTTGGCTTTTGAGAAGGCCTATGAAGTTAGTACAAGATTTAACGAAAGCGAGATTGTTATAGGAGCTGATACTATTGTAGCTTTTCAAAAAAACATTTTAGGAAAGCCAAAAGATGAAAAAGAAGCTTATGAAATTATAAAATTATTAAGTGGGAGAGAACACTATGTTATTACTGGTATAAGTATTATTAAAGTAAATACCAATATTAAGTTAGTAGATTATGAGAGAACAAAAGTAAAATTTAGAAATTTATCTGAAGATAAGATTAAAAAGTATATTAGCACTAAGGAATATCTAGACAAAGCAGGTGCTTATGGAATTCAAGGATATGGTGAAATTTTAGTAGAAAGAATAGAGGGATGTTATTCAAATGTAGTAGGGTTACCCTTAGGGAAATTAGACCACTTGCTGAATAAATTTTTTAATATAAATATATTATAAATTAAATATATTATAAATGAGTAGGTGAGGGTATGGGGGGAAAACTAGATGTTAGTAAGAGCTACACTATAAAGGATCTTCCTTTAAGTGAAAGGCCTAGAGAAAAATTATATAATTATGGAGTAGAAACTTTATCTAATGTAGAATTGTTAGCAATAATCATAAGAACAGGACATAAAGAAGATACAGCTATAGATTTAGCTAGAAGAATTTTAAGTTTAGATAATCGAGGCATTGGATTTTTAACAGATGCTACATTAGAAGAGTTGACCGAGATAAAGGGAATTGGAAGCTGTAAGGCAGCTCAAATATTAGCAGCTATTGAAATTGGAAAAAGATTAAACAGTAGAGGAACTGAAAGCAAGATTAAGGTTACATCTCCTTCAGTCTTAGTAGATTTACTAATGGGTGAAATGAGATACTTAAAGAAAGAACATTTTAAAATTGCTATACTTGATACTAAAAATCAAGTTATAGTTATTGAAAATATATCTATTGGTAATTTAAATGCTTCCATAGTTCACCCACGAGAGGTTTTTAATGTAGCAATAAAAAGAAGTGGGAATTCTATGATACTAATACATAACCATCCAAGTGGAGATCCTAGTCCAAGTAATGAAGATATTAATATCACCAATCGACTTATAGAAGCAGGAAATATAGTAGGTATAAAAGTGTTAGATCATATTATAATTGGAGACAATAGATATATAAGTTTTAAGGAAAAAAATCTAATTTAGGCTTTGTGAAAGGAAGGAGTAAATAAAATGGGATTATTTAGTGCATTTTCAAAGGATATGGGTATTGATTTAGGAACTGCAAATACTTTAGTATATATAAAGGGAAAAGATATAGTTATAAGAGAGCCTTCTGTAGTTGCGATTCAGACTAATACAAAGCAAGTATTAGCCGTAGGAGAAGAAGCAAAAAAAATGATTGGTAGGACTCCAGGAAATATTGTAGCTATAAGACCTTTAAGAGATGGAGTTATAGCAGATTTTGATGTTACTCAAAACATGTTAAAATATTTTATTAGAAAATCTACTCAAAGAAGATCTCTTTTTCAGCCAAGGGTAGTAGTTTGCGTACCTAGTGGAGTAACTGAAGTAGAGAAAAGAGCTGTAGAAGAAGCTGCTATTCATGCTGGAGCTAGGGATGCTTACTTAATAGAAGAACCTATGGCTGCCGCTATAGGAGCAGGTCTACCAGTTCAAGAAGCAACAGGAAGTATGATAGTAGATATTGGTGGTGGAACTACAGAGGTAGCGATAATATCTTTAGGAGGAATTGTAACAAGTAAGTCCATTAGAGTAGGTGGAGATGAATTGGATGAGTCCATAGTAAGCTATATAAAGAAAGAATATAGTTTAATGATAGGAGAACGTACAGCTGAAGAAGTAAAAATTACTATTGGTTCAGCTGATATAAAAGCTAAAGAGTCTAAAATGCAAATTAGAGGAAGAGACTTAATTAGTGGTCTTCCAAAACCTATAGAGATAACTTCTAAAGAAATTTATGAAGCAATGAAAGAACCTATATATAGTATTTTGGAAGCAATTAAATCTACTTTAGAAAAGACTCCGCCAGAATTAGCGGCTGATGTTATGGAACTAGGTATAATGTTAACGGGAGGAGGGGCTTTACTAGAAGGAATTGATAGACTAATTAAAGCTGAAACAGGAATGCCTGTTCATATTGCAGAAAATCCATTAGATTGTGTAGCTATAGGTACTGGAAAAGCTCTTGATAGCATTGAAGTCCTTAAGAAAACATTGACTAATAATAAGAGAATAGGCTAAGTGGTGATGATATGTCTTTTTTCAAAAAATATAGGGATAGAATGGTAGTAACCAGTGTTGCTATCATTCTAATTATTATAATTGGGGCAACAAGTAGTGAGAGGATGGCTTTAACGAAGTTTGAGAAGATAATTGGTAATATGTTATCTCCTATTGAGAAAATAGTATATAATGCTGGAAAAAAAGTCACGGATTTTTTTGAAACTATAAAAAATATATCGAAATTAAAAAGAGAGAATGAAGAGCTGAAGAAAAAAATCACCCAATTAGAGCGAGATAATAGAAAGTATGAAGATATTATTGGAAAGACAGATTACTTAAAGAATGAAGCCAAATTAATGGAAGAAACTAACTACAACCTAATTACTTCCCAAATAATTGGAAAGGAACCTGGTAACTGGTATGATAGATTCACTATTGATAAAGGTTTAAAAGATGGTGTTAAGAAGGGTGCTACAGTTATTCAAGGTGTAGAAATAGATCAAAATGTTTTCCAAGAGGGCATAGTTGGAAGGGTAATAGATGTAGGAGATAATTGGGCAAAAGTGGTTACTATAATTGATGAAATTAGTAACATATCTTTTAAGATAATTAGGACTCAAGACGGAGGAGTTTTATCTGGAAGCATAGATGGACAAATAAGCGGATATCTTTTTGATAGTAAAGCAGATGTCATAAAAGGAGACAAGCTATATACATCTGGGTTAGGAGGAGCTTTTGTTAAAGATTTATACATTGGTGAAGTAAGTGAGGTAGTTAAACATGATGAGGATTTAATAAAGAGAATAACCATTAATCCAGCCATAAACTTTAAGAAGTTATATAGAGTATATGTAATTTCGGATTAGTAATCGGGGGATGAAAGTGACAATACTTATAATATTTTTAACCATAATAATTAATTTTATATTACAAAGCACTATACTTCCGTATATTGGCATATTAGGGGTTGTTCCAAATACAACCCTTGTTGTTGTTGTTATTATTTCTTTATTAAGAGGAAAGTATTATGGAAGTTTTACAGGCTTAATAATGGGATTGTTACAGGATATTATATTTAGTCCTGTTATAGGAATCAATGGATTTATTTATTTCTTCGTAGGATATTTTATAGGATTAGCTGAAAATAAACTATCCAAGGATAGTGTGCTAATACCTATTTTAATTTCTATCGTGTCAACACTGTTTTATAATTTTGCTTATTATGTTTTTATGTTCTTTTTATCACGAGAGATTCTTTTTCTACCTTTAATTAAAAACATAGTATCTATTGAAGTTTTATACAATAGTTTAATATCTATTGGAATTTACAAGATTTTTTCTAAAATATTAATAGTGCCTTCTATAAGGTTTGGCAGAAGATAGGAGTGAGTTAATTGAAGCTATTAGAAAAGTTAAAGAATAGATATAATATATTAATAATATTTCTTTCACTAATGATGCTTGTCTTATCTTTTAGATTGGCTACATTAACTATAGTCAAAGGGGATGAATATAGATATACAGCTGATAATAAAAGGCTTAAAGAGGTTTATACTACGGCACCTAGAGGTGAAATAAGAGATAGGTATGGAAGATTACTTGCTGGAAATAAACCTAGTTTTACTGTTCAAATTTTAAAAGATGAATTAATTAGGAAAGATAGGACAGAAAAAAATAAAGCCTTATTATCTTTAGCTAGACTTTTAGAAGAAGACGGAGTTAGTTATGTAGATGAATTCCCTATAGAATTAAATGTATTTAAATATAAGAATGAAGAAGATTATTTAAACGAAAACTTAAACCCCAACGATAAGGTTATTGATATTATAATTAATAACAATTTATTACCAGAAATATTGGGTACTTATTATCAGCATGGAGAATATAAAGAACATTATCAATTTATTACAGCTAATAGAGCAATAAATGCTTTGGAAAACAAGGGAATAGACGTTCCTATAATTACCAAATTATCGGAGGAAGGATTAAATATTGCTTATGACCCTAACAAGGATATAGAAAAATGGAAAAAGCAATATAGTTTAGGTGTAGATACACAGCCCGTAAATGCTTTAATGAAATTAATTAACAATGATAAGACTATTATTAGAAAAATAATTGATCATCCTATATCACGTCAATTAGTATTTCAACTTTTAGAAGGGCAAAATCTCTCTCAAGATATTAATTTAGTTGAGTACTCTCTTACTTTTGATGAAGAGTATTTAAAGCAAAAGAGAACCTTGATGAAAAGTTATCCTGGAGTAACTTTAACTACTACAGCAGAAGAGGATTTTGTAAACATAGTCATTAGTACTTCTCTAGAAAGTATGCTTGAAAAAACTATAGTTTCAGAGGAAGGTAAAGGAAACAGTAAAACTATTATTCCTGGTCAAATATTAATTGATATGATAAAAGAAAAAGGAACAGATGTACCTATTACTGCTGAGCTAAATAAGGAAGAAAATACAATTTTATATAAATATACAGGAAAAGACACAATTGGAGAAAAGAGACCTGTAGATATACTAATAGATTATGGAAAGAAAACTAAGACTCTAGAAGATTTTATTACAGATGATAATATAAAAGTTTTAGCTCAAGAACAACTTTTAAGTAATGGAATAAATCCTAGAATTTCTATTTCTAAAGGGTTTGAATATGTGGCTATTAACAATAAAAATAAGTGGAATAACAGTTATAAAATTGAAGAGGGAAGTTCAGCAGAAGAAGCTTTTAATCATATAAAAGAGAGATATGAAATACCAGATATTTTAAGTAAATTTGAAAGTAGATCTATATTATCATTACATGAACAATTAGATAAACAAGGTTATCTGGCGTATCAACCAATTAACATAGCCTATGGAATAAAGGATACTACGGTAGCTAAAATTGAAGAAGGGCTAATGGAGTTACCAGGAATACAAGTTTCTGTTGAGCCTGTTAGATATTATCCAGAAGGGAATACAGCTGCTCACATATTAGGGTATCTAGGTAAGATTAGTCAGCCTAATGAAATAAAAAAGTATGTAGATGAAAATAAATATTCTCCTAATGATATTATTGGGAAAACGGGAATTGAAGAAAAATTTGAAAGTGAGCTTAGAGGAAAAAATGGAATTAAAAGAGTTGAAGTAGATGTGAAAGGAAACACTACCAGTGTAATTGATGAAGAAAAACCTACACCTGGAAACAATATTTACTTAACTATAGATTCTAAATTACAAAAGGTCGCAGAAGAATCTTTGAGAAAAACTTTAGAGCAAATTCAAAGAGGAGGAACCTATGATAGTAAATGGGGTGACTATAAATTTGGAACAAATAGAAAGAAAGGTAGACCTTACGTTAATGCTACATCTGGAGCCGTAGTTGCCATTGATGTTAAAACTGGTGAAGTGTTAGCTTTGGTTAGCTATCCATCTTATGATCCAAATTTATTTTCTACAGGAATATCTAGTACAGACTGGATAAGTCTATTTCCTGAAAACGAAGAAGATCCATTAGCCCCTAGACCTTTGTATAATGTAGCTATTCAGACAGCAGTTCAGCCTGGATCGACTTTTAAGATGGTGACTGCTCTTGCAGCTTTAGAAAAAGGTTTAAGTCCTACAAAAACTATTAGAGATATGGGGTATGTAGAAGTAGGTAATAAACCATTTAAATGTTTGATATGGACTCAAAGTCGAGGAAGTCATGGTTATGAAAATGTATATGATGCTTTAAGAGATTCTTGTAACTATTACTTTTATTCTGTGGCTTTAGGGAAGAACCAAAGAACAGGAGAATCTTTAGGAATGAAGGTAGATATTGAAGATATAGTTAATTTATCTAAACAGTTGGGATTAAATGACAAGACTGGTATTGAAACCAATATTCCTTCAGAAATGTCTGGCGGTGTACCAGATCCTCAAAGAAAAATAATAATTACAAAAAATTCATTAAAAAAGGATCTAAACAGAAATATTCAAGGATATATAAAAGATGATGTAAAGTTAACCGAATCTGAAATAAAGGAAGTTATTGATGAGATTGTTAGTTGGACAGAAATGGAAGAGCCATTAACTAGAGGCGAGGTTATAAGAAGGTTAAATGCTTTGGGCTTAGAACCAGAGAAAAGGTTACCAGGTGATAGAGAAGGATTAGCTGATAAAATTAAGTATACTTATTTAAATCAAGCAGGTTGGAATATATCGGACACCTTAAATGTAACCATAGGTCAAGGTCAAAATTCTTATACTCCTATACAAATGGCAAACTTTATTTCTACACTTTCTAATGGAGGATACAGACATGATGTTACTGTTGTAGATAGTATAAAGAATTTTGATAACTCTAAAACTGTATATGAACATAAAGTCAATCCAGAAAGAATTCAACTTAATGATTACAATAATTTAGAACATGTTAAGCTTGGTATGTTAAAGGTATCTACAGAAGGTACAGCTAGGAAGATATTTGCTAGCTTTCCTGTGAAAGTAGCAACTAAGACTGGGACTGCTGAAAAAAGTGGAATTAATCCATCTACAGGAGATACCTATGATGATTTTGCATGGTTTGTAGGCTTTGCTCCTTATGAGGAACCAGAAATTGCAGTAGCGGCAGTAATTTTTCAAGGTGGTAGTGGAGGATATGCAGGTCCCTTAGCTCGAGAAATTATTGCTGAGTATCTTGGATTAAATGCTGATGAAACAAAAGAAACATTACCTTTTGAAAGTGAATTGGCTAGGTAATACCTTCCATTTCACTTTTTTTAAAGAATAAGAAGGAATCTAGAAAAATTTGCAGAATATTAAATAGATAAATTATTTGGAGGTAATAATTGAAGTGAAGGACGATGTAATAACTTTTAAAGGTGTCAAAGAAGGAATTTTCATTGATATAAAAAGTGGCAACTTACATCTTGTTAAAGAGGAATTAGATGAAAAACTTAAAGATTCCATAGTTTTCTTTCAAGGTGCTAAATTATTAGGTGTTAGAGGAAGGAACCTGTCCCACATGGAAATTAATGAGATAAAATCAATTATTAAGGACAAATATAATTTAAGTATTTCTGAGGAAGGTCTACCCGAATACTTAAATGAAGAAGATATTTTAGATGATTTAAAAGAAAGTTTTAATAATCCTTTGGCCGATAATGATATATTTCAGGGTATAGAAGAAGGTATGACAAAGTTCATAAATGGCACATTAAGATCAGGACAAGTAGTAGAATATTCTGGAAATATTGTTATTGTAGGAGATGTGAATCCGGGAGCACTTATTAAAGCAAAAGGAAATATAGTAGTTCTCGGAACTTTAAGAGGAGTTGCCCATGCTGGAATAGATGGAAATTTGGAAGCAATAGTTGCGGCATATAATCTACAGCCCACTCAATTAAGGATTGCTGATAAAATTGCCAGACCACCAGATGAGAATATAATTTCCTATAAGTTACCTGAGGTGGCAAAAGTACATGGTGGCGAAGTAATGATAGAGCCATACTTACCTAAAAAATAATGAAAAGGAGGAAGAAATATGGAGAATGAAAAGATTGGAACTGCCGTAGTAATAACATCTGGAAAAGGTGGAGTTGGAAAAACTACTACTACAGCTAATATAGGAACAGGGTTAGCAATATTAGGAAAATCTGTAGTAGTAGTAGATTCAGATATTGGACTTAGAAATCTCGATGTAGTTATGGGGCTTGAAAATAGAATAGTTTATGATATTGTAGATGTTGTAGAAAAGAACTGTAGATTGAAGCAGGGATTAATTAGAGATAAAAGATATGATAAACTATATCTTTTACCAGCAGCTCAAACAAAAGATAAGTCAGCAGTAAAGCCTGAACAGATGTTGGAGTTGGTCAATAATTTAAAGAAAGAGTTTGATTATGTAATAATTGATTCCCCAGCTGGAATAGAACAAGGATTTCAAAATTCTATAGCAGGAGCAGATATGGCTATAATAGTCACTACACCAGAAATTTCTGCTGTAAGGGATGCAGATAGGGTTATAGGTTTGTTAGAGGCGAAAGGATTGCAAGATCCAAGATTAGTTATAAATAGGATTAGACCAGAAATGGTAAAAAGAGGCGATATGATGAATATTGATGATATTATCGATATATTAGCTATTGATTTATTAGGAATTGTTCCAGATGACGAAGCTATAGTCATATCCACTAACAAAGGAGAACCTGTAGTTATAGAGGAAAAAGCCATGTCAGGTAAAGCCTTTAGAAATATTACCAGAAGAATAATAGGAGAAGAAGTAGAATTACTTGATTTGGACAGTAATGATGAAGGGAAATTTACTAAAATACTTAAACTATTGTTTGGTAAATAAAGGGGGGAGGAACTTTGGATCTGTTTAAATTGTTTAGTAAAAATCAAGAGAAAAGTAAAAATGTAGCTAAAGAAAGGCTTAAACTTGTTTTGGTTCACGACAGAGCAGATTTATCACCAAAGTTTTTAGAAATGATTAAAGGAGACATTATAAGAGTAATATCTGAATATGCTGAAATTGATGAAGAAGGCTTAGATATAAAATTAACTAGAATGAAAAAAGAAGGAGATATATCACCAATCTCTGCTTTGGTAGCTAATATACCCATAAATAAAGTAAAAGATAGTAATTTGAAATAAAAATGAAGTATTGAAAAAATATGGGGATTTAGGTATAATATATAAGGGAATTATGTTAATTCCTTCGCGACAAACTATTTTAAAATATTAGGAGGTAATAAACAAATGAAAAGAAAGTTTTTATCTTTAGGATTAGTGCTGGTTTTAATGGCTGCTGTTTTTACAGGATGTGCTAAGAAAGAAGCGCCTGTTAATGAAAATGACTCAGCTGAAACATCTGCCGAAACAAGTAAAGATTTAAAAGATGGTAGTTATTTAGTTAAAATGCCAGTAAGTGATCACGGAAATTATCCAATGGCTACATTAGAAGTAAAAGATGGACAAGTTGCTGGATTTAGTTATAATGAATATTTAGCAGATTCTGGAGAAGAAAAGAATGAATCAAACTATAAATATCCAGAAGGATTAGCTGTAATAAAAGATTTAAATGAACAATTTAATGAAAAGAAAGATTTAAGTCAAGTTGATTTTGATGCAGTTTCAGGAGCAACTCATACTAAAGAAAGTTTTAAAGAAGTAGTAGCTGCTCTAATAGATAAAGCTGCTAAAGGAGAAGAATATACACCTGCATTTAAAGATGGTGAATATGAAGCAAAAGCTGCAGAGGCAAGTCATGGTTGGTTAGCACAAGCTAAAGTTGTTGTTAAAGAAGGACAAATTGTTGGTGTTGACTATGCTGAAATAGCTGTGGAAGATATGGATGGAGTTAAAACTGGAGATAGAAAGTCTGCAGAGAATTATACTTATGAAGAATCCTTTAATGTTATTAATGCTGTTCAAAAATTAGTTATTGATAATAATGGATCTGAAAGTTTAAGCTTAGATGGAATTACTGGCGCAACTAATACAAGAACTACAATGGTAGATCTTGTAAGCCAAGCATTAAATACTGCAAAATAGTGAAAATAAAAACCCTGACTAGAAAAGTTGGGGTTTTTTCAAATAAATTAAGAAGGGATAGTATTATGAAATTTAAAAAAGTTATAGTACCCAGTTTAATTATAGCAACACTTTTAATTTTAACAGGTTGTAGTACTAAAAAATCGGCTAACTTTGAGCCAATATCTAAGACGGATTTTTTAATGGATACGGTCGTAACTATTAAAATTTATGATAAAAATGATGAAAAAATAATGGATAAAGTCTTTGATAGATTGAAGGAAATAGAAAATAGAATGAGTGCTACTATTGATAGTAGTGATGTAAACAGAGTAAACCAGGAAGCAGGGATTAATCCTGTTGAAGTTCATGATGATGTATATTATGTTATTAAAACAGCAAAATATTATGCAGAAATTTCAAAAGGTGCCTATGATCCAACTATAGGTCCTTTAGTAGAATTATGGAATATTAAAGGTGATGAAAAGGAAAGAGATTTAATTCCTAGTGATAAGGAGATAAAAGAAAAAAAAGCTCTTGTAGATTATAAAAAACTAGAAATATTAGAAGATAATAAAGTGTTTCTTAAAGAAAAAGGCATGAAAATAAATCTTGGAGGAATTGTTAAAGGTTATGCAGCTGATGAGGTGAAAAGAATATTAATTGAAAATGAAGTTAATTCAGCTATAATTGATTTAGGGGGAAATATTTATGCTTTAGGAGAGAAAACAGATGGTTCTCAATGGAAAATAGGTATACAAAATCCTTTTGAATTTACAGGAAATTATCTAGGTATTTTAGAAGTTAAAGATAAAACTATAGTAACTTCAGGGGATTATGAAAGATATTTTGAGCATAATGGGAAAAGATATCATCACATTATTGATGTAAAAACTGGTTATCCTACTGATAATGAAGTCACAGGAGTAAGTATAGTTTCAGATAAATCAATAGATGGTGATGCGTTATCTACTACCTTATTTGTATTGGGCGTAGATGAGGGAATGAAATTAGTTAATTCATTAAATGGAGTAGAAGCAATTTTTATATCTAAAGATAAAATAATCCACATACCTTCAAAATTAGATAATAATTTTAAATTAAAAGAAGGTAATAGTAATTTTAATATAAAGGAATATTAATTAAGGAATAAAACTTACCTTAACTAAATATCATAGTATTAAGTTAAGGTAGGTGATATTATGAAAAGAAGAGCAATTAGTTATAATTCAAAAGTTCCCTTTTATAAAAATAAATATTTTTATAAAAAACAGTTAAATCAAGTTATTTATGTGCTAACTATCTTGGTTATACTTCTTGTAATGAAGAGGTTAAATTATTCTGTTTCAAACAATATAATTGGAATAATTAACAAAGGTATTAATCATGAGTTTAGTATTAAAGAAGATGGGAAAAAAATTTGGGGTTATGCTAAAAAGCTTTCTAATGTATCCAAAAAAGCAGTTGAAGTATTTAATATTAAATCAACAGTTAAATATCCACCTCCTATTGATGGGAAAATATATAAAACCTTTGGTGAAACTATTAATATAAAAGGAAATAATAGCTTTAACGAGGGAATAGATATTATTCCCGAAGAAAATAAAGAGCCAGTAGCAATTAGTGATGGAGTGGTAACCAAAATAGAGGATAAAGGGAATAAAGGTTATTTTATATACGTTAGCCACGAAAATATGGATACGGTATATGGATATTTAACAAAGGTTTATGTTAAAGAAAAAGATACTATAGAAACAGGGGACATACTTGGAACTCTTGGAACTAATAAAGATGGTAATAAGTATTTACGATTTGAAGTATGGGTGAAAGGAAAACCTGTAAATCCTATAGACTATATAGTAATGAAATAAAAACCTCGAGGCTTATGCTCGAGGTTTTTAAAATTTAGGGTTCTTTTAAATTTGTCTACTAAAACCAAAGAAAAAGTGATAATATAATAAATACAGTACTAATGAAAGGTGATAATAGTGATGATAAATACGAAGAAATTAGATAGAATTTTGAAAAAAGTAGAAAAGCCTGCTAGATATATAGGAATGGAGCAGAACTCCATAAAGAAGGATTTAAATAATGTTAATGTAAAGTTTGCCTTTTCATTTCCTGATGTATATGAAGTAGGTATGTCTCATTTAGGGCTCCATATATTATACAATTTATTAAATAGTCAAGAAGATATTGCTTGTGAAAGAGTTTTTGCTCCATGGATAGATATGGAAGAAGAAATGAGAAAAGAAGGGTTACCACTTTTTACGTTGGAAAATAAAGAAGAAGTAAGCAATTTTGATTTCCTCGGTTTTACTCTTCAATATGAAATGAGTTACACTAATATTTTAAATATGTTAGATTTAAGCAATATTCCTTTATTATCTAAAAATAGAAATGATAATCATCCTTTTATAATTGCAGGAGGTCCCTGTGCATATAACCCAGAGCCCCTGGCAGATATAATTGACTTTTTTGTCATAGGAGAAGGGGAAGAAGTAACTTTAGAAATATTAAATATTTATAAAATGCATAAAGAAAATAATTATGATAAAGATAGATTTCTAAAAGAAATTGCACAACTTGAGGGAGTATATGTACCAAAATTCTATGAGGTGACATATAAAGAAGATGGTACAATACAGAAAATGGAACCTACTGAGAAAGGTGTTCCTAAAATAATTAGGAAAAGAATGATTAAAGATTTAGATAAAATGTTTTCTCCAGAAAAGATGATAATACCATTTATAGAAACTGTTCATGATAGGATTACCTTAGAAATATTTAGAGGTTGTACACGAGGTTGTAGATTCTGTCAAGCTGGTATGATTTACAGACCTGTTAGAGAGAAAAGCACTGAAAGATTATTAGAATTAGCAGAAAAATTAGTAGAGAGTACAGGTTATGAAAATATTTCTTTGTCTTCTCTAAGTTCTTGTGACTATTCACAGCTTGAACTTCTAATCTCACAGCTCATGGATAGATTTGAAGAAAAAAAGGTTGGAGTATCTTTACCTTCTTTAAGATTAGATTCTTTTAGTATTGATGTTATAAAAGAAATAGAAAAAGTTAGAAAAACAGGACTTACTTTTGCTCCAGAAGCTGGAAGCCAAAGATTAAGAGATGTAATAAATAAAGGTATAAATGAAAAAGATCTAACAACCGCTGTATCTTATGCGTTTAAAGAAGGTTGGTCTACTATTAAATTATATTTTATGATAGGATTGCCTACGGAGACTGATGAAGATGTAATGGGAATTAAAAATCTAGCGTATAAGGTTAAAGATATGTTCTTTAGTATGCCAAAGGAAGAGAGAAAGGGTAATCTTAAGGTAACAGCTAGTGCTTCCTGTTTTGTACCTAAACCTTTTACTCCGTTTCAATGGGTATCACAAGATTCTATTGATGAATTTAATAGAAAGATTAATTTATTGAGAAATAGCATAAAGGATAATAAAGTAACTTTTAATTATCATGATTCTAAATTAAGTTATCTTGAAGCTATTGTAGCAAGAGGAGATAGAAGGTTGTCAAAGGTTTTAGTTAAAGCTTGGGAAAAAGGTTGTAAATTTGACGGATGGTCTGAACATTTTCAGTATGATAAGTGGATTGAAGCTCTTGAAGAATCTCGTATTGATGGAAGCTTTTATGCTTTAAGACAAAGAGATATAGAAGAAATACTTCCTTGGGATTTCATTAATCCAGGAGTATCTAAAGAATATTTAATAAAAGAATATAAAAAAGCTGTAGAAGGTGAACTTACAAAGGACTGTAGGTTAGGTTGTACAGGATGTGGTATAAATAAATGTTTTACAGGTGGTGTATGTAATTGATATTGAGAGTAAAATTTACTAAAAAGAACTATTTAAGATATATTTCTCATTTGGATTTAATGAGGCTATTTCAAAGGAATTTTAGAAGAGCAGGGATACCTATTAAATATTCAGAAGGATTTAATCCTCATCCTAAATTTTCTATAGCCAATCCTTTGTCCTTAGGAATAGAAAGTGAAGAGGAATATATGGACATAGATTTAGAAACAAAAATATCAGTAGAAGATTTTAAAGAAAAGATGAATAAAGTATTACCTAAAGACGTTCAAATACTGGAATCAGTATATTTAAAAAAAGGAGAATCTATATCTTCTCTTATTAGTTGGGCTTTTTATGAAATAAACTTTGACATTAATAGAGGTTTAGATAAATTAACCTTAGAAAATATTATTGAAGAATGGTTAAATTTAGATGAAATAATAATTACAAGGTTAAGGAAAAAAGGTAAAAATAGAGTTGAAAAAGATGAAGATATTAAGACCCATATAGGAAATATTGTTATAAAAAAATTAGAAGATAATAATATAATTATAGATGTACTTTTAAGGTCTGGAGATAAAGGAAACTTAAAGCCTATGGATTTTATGGAAGCTTTAAATAAATATTCTTCTATAAATATTGACATGGATTCTATTATGATAAAACGTTTAGGACTTTATGCTGAGAACAATAATAAAATCTATAAGCCATTATAGAGTTTAGGAGAGGTCTTATGAATTATATTTTTATTGATTTTAAAGACGATATAAATAGAGTAGGTATAGTTGAAGAAGGAAGATTAGTAGAATTTTATACTGAGGAAAAAAACAGCAAAAAGCTGGTTGGAAATGTATATAGAGGAAGGGTCAATAACGTTCTTATGGGAATGGAGGCAGCTTTTGTAGACATAGGTGAAGGTAAAAATGCTTATTTATATATAAAAAATGCTTTGCCTAAAGAACTAATGTATTCCAAAGAAGAATATAAAATAAATGATATAATTAAAAATGGTGAAGAAGTAATAGTACAGGTAATAAAAGAAGGCTTTGGAAACAAGGGGCCTAAAGTTACTACTCATATTGCATTGCCAGGAAGGTATATAGTCTTTACTCCTTATTCAAATAAAATCAATCTTTCAAGAAAAATCGAAGATTCTAAAGAAATTGAAAGACTTTATCAAATAGGAAAAAGAATAACAAAAGATAATAAGGGAATGATTTTAAGAACCGTATCTGAGGGTATAGAAGAATCTATTTTAGAAGAAGAATACAATATGCTATTTAATATTTATAAGAAAATTGAAAGAGAAAAAAATTTCTTACCATGTCCTAAACTTGTATATAGAGAATTAGATCTAGTTTACCAAGTAATAAGGGATAGATTTAATGAAGATATAAGTAAAATAATAGTAAATAATAGGGAAATTTATGATAATCTACTTCTTTTTGAAGATTATATTTCTTCAGGATTATGGAAAAAATTAGAGCTAGATAAGAACTTCGCTATTAACAAAGATGAACATATTCAAAAAGGTATAAAAGAAGCATTAGAAAGGAAAGTTAGTCTAAATAGTGGTGGATATATTGTAATAGATGAAACAGAAGCATTAACAGCTATCGATGTAAATACTGGCAAATACGTAGGAGTTAAATCTTTAGAAGATACAGTATTAAAAACTAATTTAGAAGCGGCAGAAGAAATAGCAAGACAAATTAGATTAAGGGATATAGGTGGTATTATAATTATAGATTTCATAGATATGAAAGATAAAAAAGATGTCTCTATGGTTTTAGATAAGTTAGAAGAGGTTTTGAAAAAGGATAAAAATAAAACTAATATGGTTGATATAACTAAATTAGGTCTAGTAGAAATAACTAGAAAAAAAGTTAGAAGAACTTTAGAAGCAAACTATTTTAAAAAATGTCCTACATGTGAGGGGAAAGGGAAAATACTTGATATTAACTATTGACAAACCCTCGTATTTTTGTTAAAATTTTTGGGTGTGGAGCCGCTCAATGTGGGTTTTAAGCTTAGGCACCTAACATTGGCGAGACTTGGTTAGAGGAGGTGCAATGTTATAATGTATGCTGTAATAGAGACAGGTGGTAAACAATATAGGGTACAAGAAGGAGATACAGTTTTTGTAGAAAAACTAGACGTAAAAGAAGGAGATACTGTTGATTTCTCAAAAGTTCTTCTAGTATCAAAAGAAGGCAATGTAGTTGTTGGAAAGCCTTATGTTGATGGTGCAAAAGTAGAAGGTACTGTATTAGAACAAGGAAAAGCTAAAAAAATCGTTGTTTTCAAATACAAAGCTAAGAAGAACTATAGAAAGAAACAAGGACATCGTCAGCCATATACTAAAGTTAAAGTTGAAAAGATTTTAGGCTAGAGAAATGCTAAAAATTAAGATTTTTAAGGATAAACAGGGATATATCAGGAAATATACTGTTGAAGGACATGCAAATTATGATGCATATGGAAAAGATATTGTATGTGCAGCTATATCTGTACTGACTCAGACAGCCTTGTTTTCGTTGGTAGAAGTATGTGGTGTAGAAGAAGACAAGATAGATTATTTTATAGATGACATAACAGGATATTTAGATGTTAATTTACCAGTAGACATAGATTTTTCATTATTGGATAAAACTGAAATAGTGTTAAAATCTTTAGAAGTAGGTATAAAATCTGTTATTGAAAGTTACCCAAAGTATGTAACTCTCGAATATGGGGAGGTGTAATGGATGATTAAATTGAACTTACAGCTATTCGCTACTAAAAAAGGAGTAGGTAGCTCCAGAAACGGTAGAGATAGTGAAGCCAAACGATTAGGTGTAAAAAGAGGAGATGGGCAATTTGTATTAGCAGGAAATATTCTTGTTAGACAAAGAGGAACAAAAATCCATCCTGGTAATAATGTAGGAAGAGGAAGCGATGATACATTATTTGCAACAGTAAACGGAGTAGTTAAATTTGAAAGAAAAGGTAGAGATAAAAAACAAGTTAGTGTTTATCCTGCAGAAGAATTAGCATAATCCATAAGCTTACCATCTGGTAAGCTTATATTTTTTTGTAGTATATTTTTATAATAATGGAATAAAATAAATTAAATTAGCATAGATACAAATTTGGCACTAAAATATTGACAGTCTAATATATATTGATATAATAAAATTACTAATAATATGCAAGAGAAAGTAAGGATGATGATATGTTTATTGATGTGGCAAAAGTGTTCGTAAAAGCTGGAAAAGGTGGGGATGGAGTTGTTGCGTGGAGAAGAGAGAAATATGAACCCTCAGGAGGCCCTTATGGAGGAGATGGAGGAGATGGCGGAAATATTATTTTAAAGGCTGATGAAGGTATTAGAACCTTAATGGACTTTCGGTATAAGCGTTCCTATAGTGCAGAAAGTGGAGAGAATGGTAGATCTAAAAAACAATATGGTAGAAATGGAAAGGACCTTATTTTGCGATTGCCAGTAGGGACTTTAGTAAAAGATGAAAAAACAGATAAGGTTATTGTAGACTTAAAGGAAAATGGTCAAACTTATATTATAGCTAGAGGTGGTAAAGGTGGTAGAGGAAATGCGAAATTCGCAACACCTACTCGTCAAGCTCCTGGTTTTGCTGAAGCTGGTACTAAAGGAGAAGAAAGAAGCATTCTTTTAGAACTTAAGCTATTAGCAGATGTGGGCTTAATTGGTTTTCCGAATGTAGGTAAGTCTACACTATTATCTATTCTTTCAGCAGCTAAGCCTAAAATTGCCAACTATCATTTTACAACTTTAACTCCAAATTTAGGTGTAGTTAGAGTAGATGAGGAGAAAAGCTTTGTCATAGCAGATATTCCTGGATTAATTGAAGGAGCCCATGAAGGAGCAGGTTTAGGTCATGATTTTCTAAGACATATTGAAAGAACTAGGATTTTGGTTCATGTTATTGATGCTTCAGGTAGCGAGGGCAGAGATCCTGTAGAAGATTTTTGCAAGATCAACGATGAACTAACTCAATATAATCCAAGATTAGGAGAAAAACCTCAAATCATTGTAGCAAATAAAATGGATATTCCGGAGGCTGAGGAAGGTCTAGAAAAAATAAAGGAAACTTTTGAATCCAAAGGATATAAAGTATATTCAATTTCTGCTGCTACATTAGAAGGTGTTAATGAGCTTAAGTATGGAATATGGGATATATTATCTAACATTGAAATAGACTATGAAACCTTCGATGAAGAATTAGAAGAGTTTGAAGATAAAGAAGAATCCATTATAGTAAAAAAAGAAGATGGAAAATTTATAGTAGAAGGAGATTTCATAGAAAAGTTGTTATATTCAACTTATTTTGACAATATTGATTCTCTAAGATATTTCCAAAATGTTATAAGAAAGAGGGGAGTTGTGGAAAGACTTAAGAAGTTAGGTATTGAAGAATATGACTCTGTATTTATTTGTGGGCATGAATTTGAATTTTTTGACTAAATGGAGGGTTTATAGGTAAAATGGACTGTTTAAATTGTGGAAACTGCAAAGAAAATCAACCAACATATTATTGTTTATCCAAAAATCAAGTAGTTATTAATGAAAATTATGAGCCAGAAGAAAAGTCAAGAACTGGCTGGAAGAAGGGAACTAAGAGCTACGAAATCCATAGAAGACAATCCAGAAAAGAAATAGAAGTTTAAACTAGAGGAGTGTATTAATTGCTAACTGGGAAACAAAGAAGCTATCTTAAAGGTATTGCTAATAACATAGATCCAATATTTCAATTAGGTAAAAATGGAGTAACAGAAAACTTTATAAAACAAGTAGATGAAGCTTTGGAAGCAAGAGAAATCATTAAAATAAAAGTACTAAAAAACAGCTTTTTAGATGCTAATCAAGTAGCTAGTGAATTAGCCGAGTCAGTTATGGCTGAATTTGTACAAAGTATTGGAAATAAGTTTGTATTGTATAGAGAATCAGTCGATAATAAAAGAATAGAATTACCAAGATAGATTGATATTTCATTAAACTTCAGAAATAAATGTTTCTGAAGTTTAATTATTAATAGAGATTTTGGAGGGATATGAAATATGAAAATTGGAATAATGGGGGGCACCTTTAATCCAATTCACAATGGTCATTTAATCATGGCTGAATACACACGATATAGTTTGAATCTAGATAAAGTATTATTTATACCTACTGGAAAACCTCCTCATAAAGAGATAGAGGAAGTTGCTTATTTAAACCATAGGCTAGAGATGACTGTTTTAGCAACTTTATCTAACTCTTTTTTCCAAGTGTCATCAATGGAAATAGAAAGAAAAAATATAACTTATACTATAGACACTATTGAAGCTTTGAAAGAAGAATATCCTAAAGATGAATTTTATTTTATTATAGGTGCAGATTCTTTGTTTGAAATAGAAAAATGGAAAGATTATAAAAAACTTTTAGGACTATGCAATTTTGCCGTAGTTGAAAGACCTAATTATAATAATGATAAAATAGTAGAGAAGATACAAAACTTAAAAACTTTACATAATAGTAATATTGTTAAAGTAGACTCCCCTTTAATAGAGATTTCTTCAACAGAAATAAGGAATAGAGTTAATAAGGGACAATCAATAAAGTATTTAGTTCCTGAATCAGTGGAAGATTATATTACTAAATACGGCTTATATAAATAAAGGAGATTTTTCATAATGGAAAAATGGATAGAAGAAAGACTTATTGAAACTATAGGATTAGAAAGGTACAAGCACTCTTTAGGGGTTATGAATACAGCTATAGAACTTGCCGAAATTTATGGTGTAGATATTGAAAAGGCTAGGAAAGCTGGACTCCTTCATGATTGTGCTAAGTTTAAGGATCAAATAAATTTATTGAAAATGGCATATGACTTTGATATAATTTTAGATAGTGTCATGGAGCATAATATACAACTCCTTCATGGACCAATAGGTTCCAAAATAGCTGAGGTAGAATATAATATTAAGGATAGGGACGTTTTAGATGCCATCTATTATCATACTACTGGTAGAGAGAGAATGACTGTTCTGGATAAAATAATTTATATAGCTGACTATATTGAGCCAGGCAGGAATTTTAAAGGTGTTAATGAAGTTAGAAAACTTGCTTATGAAAATTTAGATAAAAGTATCTTATTAGCTATGGACAATACTATTAAATTTGTCATTGATAAAGGTCAGTTGATTCATTTAGATACTATAAAATCTAGAAATTATCTTAAAATTCGATTAAAGTTGGAGTGAGACAAATGAAAAAAAGATTCTTAAAGACTTTTCTTATTTCTTTTATGGCTTTCGTTTTAATTTATGGTGGAACTATATATTTTTATATGCTTAAGCCAGATGAGGAGGACACTATTTCTAAGGAAAGTTTTTTAGATAGAGTGCTTGATGACCAAGATGAAATTACCTTTTTATTATTGGGCGTAGATGGGAAAGATACAAAGAAAAACGATAAAGTCAGATCTGACACCATGATGTTGTGTAAAGTAGATAAATCTACAAGTCAGATTTCATTATTATCTATACCTAGAGATACGAAAGCTATGATTAGAGGAAGAAAGTATGAAGAAAAAATTAATCATGCTCATGCATATGGTGGGCCTGAATTATCAATGAAAGCTGTTAAAGATTTATTAGGTATAGATTTAGATTATTATGTTAGGGTAGACTATGGAATTGTAGAAGAATATGTTAACTTAATTGGTGGAGTGGAAATTGATGTTCCGATGAATATGAAATATGATGATCCAGTGGCAGATCCACCTCTTCATATAAACTTAAAGAAAGGATTACAAGTATTAGATGGTGACAAATCTTTACAATTTTTAAGATATAGAAAAGGGTACAAAGATCAAGATTTAGGTAGAATAAGAGCTCAACAGACTTTTATGAAAGCTTTAGTAGATCAATCTTTAAAACCAGCTAATATAATGAAAGTTCCTCAGATGGTAAAAACCTATTATGATAATGTAGATACTAATATTCCATTAGATTTGATAATGAAGTTTGCTGTTAAAGCAAAATCTTTTGATACCACGGCTATGCATACTGCAACATTACCGGGTGAACCAAAGACAATTAAAGGAATATCTTACTATATACCCTATAAGGATGAAAGCGGTAGATTAGTAAAGGAAATGTTCTTAAATCAAGAAGCTGTAGAAAGTATAAGAAACAACATTGATGAAGCGAATTAAAATATCAGGAGGGAATTAGGTGAAGGAATTAGATAAAAGTTTATCTGTTGTAGTAAAAGCATGTGATGATAAAAAAGCATTAGATATAAAAGTTTTAGATATATCAAAGTTGACTTCAATTGCTGATTATTTTGTAATTGTAAGTGGAAACTCATCTAGTCAAACAATGGCTATAGCAGATGAAGTAGAAGATAAGATGAGGGAAGAAGGCTTTGAAGAAGTAAGTAAAGAGGGCTATCAAAGTGCTAGGTGGATATTAATGGATTATGGTAATATTATAGTTCATATTTTCCATAGAGAAGAAAGAGAATTTTATAATCTTGAAAGATTATGGGCTGATAGTGAAGAACTTACTTTAGACAATATACTGTAAGGAGGTGAAGAGTATGGCGTTAATACCTATATCAACTAGTAAAGCACCAGCTGCTGTAGGTCCTTATTCACAAGGAATGAAAGCGATGAAAGCGGGTAATATCATATATACTTCTGGACAGCTACCAATAGTACCAGAAACAGGAGAATTATTAAAGGGTGATATTCAAAAAGAAACTAGATTGTGTTTAGAAAATGTAAAGGCTGTTTTAGAAGAAGGAAATGCAACTTTAAAGGACGTAGTGAAAGTTTCTATCTACATAACCGATATTAAAAACTTTCCAATGATTAATGAAGTATATGAAGAATATTTTAGTGAACATAAACCTGCAAGAACTTTAGTTGAAGTTTCACAACTTCCTAAAGGAGGAGATATTGAAATAGAGGCAATTGCTATATTATAATCATTATAAAATAACCTCGTCTACTAGACGAGGTTATTTTAATGAGCTTGGAACTTTATATAAACTAGATCTCTTCTTTCTTCTTTTCTTTTTCTTTATTAGATAAACACTTCTACTAATGATTAAAATTAAAAAAAGAATAATATACCATTTATCTAATATTTTCTTAAACATACCTACCTTAGGAATTTCTTCAACAGCTAAACTGGAAACAATATCAGTTTCTCCAATTTTTTCACCTTTTAAGAAATATTCAACCTTGCCAAGACTTTGCTCTTTTTCAATAGGAGCTTCTATGGCTTCGTTAAGAATAATTTTCTTTTCAATATTGTCTTTACTACCTTTAGGGATAGTGAGTGTAAGACTATTTTTTATGATTCCTGCAATTAAAGGTAACTTTCCATTTTGAATTTTAATATTATCTATGAATTCATTATTATAAGCTAAAGTTACTTTTTCAAAATTATTAAATCCATAGTTTAAAAGCTTATGAGTATCAGAATATACGTTTCTTCCATTTGATTTTAATACTACAGAAATTAATTTTTGGTTTCCTTTTTGAGCAGATGTTACAAGACAATTTTGTGCCATTTGAGTATAGCCAGTTTTAACCCCATTAACTCCTTCATATTTGATAGGTACAGCTTTTCCATCTACATCAATTTTCTGATTACTATATAAAAGTTTATTAGCTGAATTCAATGGTCTAGCTTCAGTTTTTTTGTTTGTAGGAGGAATTAAATAAGTATAGTTGGCAACAATTTGTCTAAAATTTTCATTTTGCATAGCATATTTAGCTATAAGAGCAAGATCGTATGCTGTAGTAACATGATTTTCATCATGAAGTCCATTTGGATTAACAAAATTAGTATTTAAGGCTCCTATTTTCTTTGCTTTCTCATTCATTAATTTAGCAAAACCATCGATACTACCAGATATATGTTTAGCTATGGCTAAAGCCGAATCATTAGCGGATTCAACTAAAAGTGCATACATTAGATATTCTAGTTTCACTTGCTCTCCTGGTTCTAGAGCTATATGACTTCCATCAGTTAAGTTAACAACTTCTTGATCAACTGTTACAATATCATCCATTTTCCCCAATTCTATAGCTAATATACCTGTCATTATCTTAGTTGTACTGGCGGGATAAAGTTGTAAATGAGCATTTTTTTCATATAGGACTTGTCCAGTTTCACCATCAATTAAAATACCAGCTTCTCCTGCTAAAATCAAGTTATCTGTTGCATAGGAAGGAGAAAAACTATTAAGTAAGAGAAAAACTATTATTGCAATTATTGCTTTCTTCATTTAAAACACCACCTTATTATTCTTATTAAAGTATACCAGAAAATCAGCTTTTTTTTAAGTAAATTATAAGATTATTTATATAAAAAAGAGGAAAAGTAATAATAAAGTAGAATATGGAAGTATTGTAAAGAACTAAGAGAAGGGGGATAATATATGGATTCCTTTACAAAGAGAGAACAAATAGTTATACTATTAATTGTTTTTATAATTATTTCTATTGCCATATTTAACTTCACACCTAGGAATAATATGTCTCTAGAGAGTAACTCTAAAGATTCAGTTGAAGTAATTAGTTTGGATAATGAAATGGATGAAGAAAACCAAGATATTGTAATAGATAAAACAGATGAAATTATAATGGTACATATTAGTGGTGAAGTTTATAATCCAGGAATTGTAGAGCTAACTTTAGGTTCAAGAGTAGCAGATGCTGTAGATTTAGCTGGAGGATTGAAAAAACATGCGGATTTAGATAGAATTAATTTAGCTAAGAAATTAGTAGATGAAGAGAAAATTTTTATTCCTAAAATAGGTGAAGATATTAATAAAGAGATAGATTCTGAGCACTATGAAAATTCAAATTCTACAGTAGAAAGTAAAGTAAATATAAATACCTGTACTAAAGAAGAGCTAATGTCCTTACCAGGTATAGGAGAAGTAACCGCTAGTAAAATAATAGAATATAGAGACAACAACATTTTTAGAAGTATTGATGATATAAAGAATGTTTCAGGAATAGGAGAAAAGAAATTTGAAGGTATAAAAGAAATGATAACAGTTAAATAAAAGGAGTGTATGATTATGGAAAAAAGGTTAACTCAGTTAACTAAGAGTTCGGGATGAGCTGCTAAAATCGGACCCGATGTTTTGGCACAAGTTTTGTGTCATTTACCAAAATCTTTTGATGATAATTTAATAGTTGGTTTAGATACTTCTGACGATGCAGCGGTATATAGAATTAGTGATGAATTGGCTCTTATACAAACTTTAGACTTTTTTACACCTGTAGTAGATGATCCTTATGTTTTTGGACAAATAGCTGCTACTAATTCTCTAAGTGATATTTATGCTATGGGAGGAGAGCCAAAACTTGCAATGAATATAGTATGCTTTCCAAACTGCTTAGATCCTAATGTATTAGTAGATATACTAAAAGGAGGATCTGATAAAGTTCAAGAGGCAGGAGCTATATTAGTTGGAGGTCACACTGTAGAAGATGACGAACCAAAGTATGGTTTATCGGTAGCGGGATTTGTTCATCCAAATAAAGTCCTTACTAATAGTAATGCAAAGCCAGGAGATTTACTTATACTCACTAAACCTTTAGGATTAGGTATCGTGAATACAGCGATAAAAGGAGAAATTGCAGATAGAAATTCCTATGATGAAGCAGTAAAGGTTATGACTACATTAAATAAATATGGTAAGGAGGCTCTAGATAGAGCAGGAGGAGCTAATAGTTTAACAGATATCACAGGATTTGGATTATTAGGTCATGCTTTAGAAATGGCAATGGGAAGTTCAGTAACAATAAGGATAAATCATAATAACATACCACTAATAATCAATACATTAGAATATGCTCAAATGGGCTTGGTACCTGCGGGTGCTTATGCTAATAGAAAATATATAGGAGATAGAATATATATAAACAAGGATGTTCCTAAAGATATAGAAGACGTTCTATTTGATCCTCAGACTTCAGGAGGCTTATTGATATCTGTCCCAAAGGATAAAGCGGAGAGATTAATGGAGGAGTTAGAAGATACACCAACTAAGTATGGAATTGTTGGTGAAGTAGTAGAAAAACAAGAATATTTTTTAATAGTAGAATAATAGATAAGGAAGGGATTATATGGCTCAAAAAAATTTATTCACCTTAATACCTAAAGTAGATGAACTATTAGACAAGGAAAATATAAGAGAACTCTTGACTTATATGCCAAGAAAAATTGTAGTAGATTCAATAAGAGAAGAGATAGACTTATTAAGAACTTGTATTAAAAATAAAGAAGTAACTGAAGAAGAAATAATAGAAAGGATCGAAGTAATTGAAGATTTAATAAAACATAGATCAAAGGATAAAGATGCATATAAGCTTAGAAGAGTAGTAAATGGTACCGGAGTAGTGATACATACTAACTTAGGCCGTTCCTTAATTAACGAAGAGATAATGAATAATATAAAAGAAATAGCTATTAACTATTCAAATTTAGAATATGACTTAGAAAAAGGAACAAGAGGATCTAGATATAGTCACTTAGAAGATATAATTATTGAAATTACTGGTGGAGAGGCAGCCATGGTGGTTAATAACAATGCTGCAGCAGTACTCCTAGTTCTAAGTACCTTAGCAAAAGGTAAAGAAGTTATAGTTTCTAGAGGAGAACTAATAGAAATAGGTGGCTCTTTTAGAGTACCTGAAGTGATGGAACAAAGTGGGGCTTCTTTAGTTGATG
This sequence comes from Tissierella simiarum, assembly GCF_018917865.1. Taxonomy (GTDB): domain Bacteria; phylum Bacillota; class Clostridia; order Tissierellales; family Tissierellaceae; genus Tissierella_C; species Tissierella_C simiarum. The sequence continues at coordinate 6,488 of NZ_JAHLPM010000023.1, read as the reverse complement.
TTGGAACTACAAATAAAACTCATCTTTGGGATTTTGAAAATGCTATAAATGAAAATACAGCTGCTCTTTTAAAGGTACACACTAGTAATTATAGAATATTAGGATTTACATCTTCTGTAGATTCAGAAGAACTTTATCAATTAAAAACAAAGTATAACATACCACTAGTTGAAGATCTAGGAAGTGGAGTGCTGATTGATTTATCTAAATATGGATTAGAATATGAACCGACAGTACAAGAATCCTTAAAAAATGGTGTAGATGTTGTAACTTTTAGTGGAGATAAATTATTAGGTGGGCCTCAGGCAGGAATCATAGTCGGTAAAAGAAAATATATTGAAGCAATGAAAAAAAACCCATTGACTAGAGCTTTTAGAGTAGATAAATTCACTATTTCTGCTTTAGAAGCAACATTGAGGTATTATCTTGATGAAGCTGTGGCAGTCAAACAAATTCCAACATTAAATATGTTAACTATGGGTATAGAAGAAATAGAGAATAAAGCAAATAAGTTATTAAGAAAGATTACAGATAATATTAAAGATGAAAATTTTAAAGTAGATGTAGAAAATAATTATTCAGAAGTTGGTGGTGGATCATTGCCTTTAGAGAAATTACCTACAAAATGTATAGTTATAACTCTTGATAACTTAAGTACCCAAGAGTTTGAAAATAATCTTAGGAAATATGAAACACCAATAATAACTAGATTATATAAAGATAGGGTATATATTGATTTAAGGACAGTAAATGAAGAGGAATTTAGTACTATAGTAAATGGATTAAGATTTACTTTAAGTAAGGTTAAAGGAGTGCATTAAATGAAGCATGTGATTATTGGTACTGCAGGTCATATTGACCATGGGAAAACCACATTGATAAGAGCTCTAACAGGAAGAAATACAGATAGATTAAAGGAAGAACAGGAAAGAGGAATATCTATTGAATTAGGATTTACTTACTTTGACTTACCTAGTGGAAAAAGAGCAGGTATAATTGATGTTCCAGGACACGAAAAATTTATTAAGAATATGTTAGCTGGTGTTATAGGTATAGATATAGTACTTTTAGTAATAGCAGCAGATGAAGGGATCATGCCTCAAACGTTAGAACATTTAGCTATATTAGACTTACTTGGAATTAAAAAGGGCTTTATAGTATTAACTAAATCAGATTTGGTAGACGAGGAATGGATAGAATTAGTAGAAGAAGATATAAAAGATGAAGTTAAAGGAACTTTTCTAGAAAACTCACCAATAATAAAAGTTTCATCTACGAGAGGAACTGGCATTGATGAGGCAATCAGCCTAATAGATAGTTTAACAGAACAAATAGAAGATAGAGATATAAATGATATGCCTAGACTTCCTGTAGATCGAGTTTTTTCCATATCTGGATTTGGTACTGTGGTTACAGGTACCTTGTTATCAGGATTCTTTAAAGTAGGGGATGAAGTACAGATTTTCCCCGGAAATAAAAAAGGAAGAATAAGATCACTGCAAGTTCATGATAATGATGCAGATATAGCCTATGGAGGACAAAGAGTGGCTATTAATATAGCGGGAATAAAAAAAGAAGATGCTCAAAGAGGGTCTGTTTTAGCTCCTATTAGTTCTATGAAGGATACAATGATGTTAGATGTAAAAGTTAAACTATTAAAAAGTATAAATAGATCCATTGAAAACAGAACAAGATTAAGACTTTATATAGGAACAAAAGAAGTTTTGTGCCGTATTGTTTTGTTAGATAGAGAAGAATTAAATCCTGGAGAGGAAGCATACGCTCAACTTAGATTAGAAGAAGAAATTGTTGTAAAGAGGAGAGACAAGTTTATAATAAGATTTTATTCGCCTATGTTTACTATTGGTGGTGGAGAAATTTTAGAACCAAATCCAACGAAAAAGAAAAGATTTGACAAAGATACTTTGAAAGAACTTGAAATAAAAGAATTAGGTAATTCAATAGATATTATAGAAAAGATAATTGAAGATAAAAGTAAAGAGTTTCCTACTATTAAAGACATAGCTGTATTTACAGCTATGTTAGAAGAAAAGGTTAAAGAAGAAGTAGAGCATCTTGTTAAAGATGATAGATTAGTAATATTTCCTCTAACAAAGGATTTATATACTATTCATAAGAAATATTTTAATGAAGTTAAAGATAAGATTATAAAGGAATTAGAACTTTATCATAATAAATATCCACTTAGAAATGGTATGAGAAAAGAAGAAATAAGAAGTAAATTTTTAAAAAATGCTAAACCAAAGGTTGCTGAGGCCTTTATAGATTCATTAATTAACAGTGGAGATTTAGAACAACGATTGGAAAACATATGCATAAAGGGATTTGAGAGTAAATATAACTCTTCTCAGCTAAAAATTAAAGAAGATATTATTAATAAATTTAAAGAAAATCCTTTTTTGCCACCTAGGAAAGAAGAATTATTAGAGTTGTTAAATATGAGTAAGGAAGATGTAGAGGAAGTTTTTGTTTCTATTGTAAACAATGGTGACATTATAAAATTAAGTGATGAAATATATTTATTGAAGGAAAATTATGATATTGCTTTAGACAAGTTAGAGAAATACATCCATAACAATGGTCCAATTTCTATAGGAGAATATAGAGATTTATTAAATACCAATAGAAAAGTGGCTTTATCTCTCTTAGAATATTTTGATCAGATTAAGGTTACGAAACGAGATGGAGATAAGAGAATATTGAGTAAATAAAGACTTTATTTATTTTGAGGTGATTTAATGGATACAAAAGTATTAATTGTCGATGATGATAAGTCTTTTGTTAAAGGTTTAAAATACAGTCTTGAGCAAGATGGTTATAGTGTTGATGTAGCTTTTATGGGGAAGGAATCTTTAGAGAAAACAAGTAAAAGAGAGTATGATTTAATAATATTAGAATTAGTTTTACCTGATACTAATGGATTGAATATATGTCAATCCATTAGAAATTTTTCTCATGTACCTATCATAGTTATTACAAAAAAAAGTGAGGACATAAATAAAATATTGGCTTTAGAGTATGGAGCAGATGATTATATGGTAAAGCCATTTAATATATTAGAATTAAAAGCTAGAATAAAGGCTATACTAAGAAGAATAAATTATAAAACTACAGAGATGAGTAATCAAGTCTTTACAGTTCAAGATTTTACTATTAATACTTTAGGAAGAAAAGTGACAATAAACGATAAAAATATAAATTTAACAGGAAAAGAATTTGATTTATTTCTTGTTTTAGTTTCTAATTCAGGTAAAATCTTTACTCGTGAAGAACTTTTGAAATTAGTATGGGGATATGAATATTATGGTGATTTACGTACGGTAGATGTTCATATTAGAAGAATAAGAGAAAAAATAGAAAAGGATTCTAGCCATGCAGAATATATATTAACTAAGTGGGGAGTAGGCTATTATTTTAGAGGCAATTAATAGTGATTTAATGATATTTGTATTGCTTGTGAATAAGCTAAAATAAAGTCAAAAAATGTGGTATTGTGATAAAAATACTTGAAAATAGTAAATATATATTGTATAATAGTTCTTGTTGCAATTATGGGGGTAGATGGGTCCTGGTGGGTCCTCTGGTCTTCAAAACCAGCGCGAGGGGTTAAGAGCTTCTTGGGTGGGTTCGATTCCCACATACTCCCGCCATAGTAAATAGAACAGCTTCGGCTGTTTTTTTGTTTTTTGTTTTACAAATATAATCTTTTTAAAATAGCTTTTGCAAACATGAGGGTGAAAATAATATACTAAATGCTATTTAGTATTAAATAATATATCGTCTATTCTATTAGTAGCTTCTTGTTTCATTTCATCAATGACATGGCTATATAGGTCTAGTGTTATTGACACGTTTGAATGCCCTAGTCTCTCTGATGCAACTTTGGCAGGTACTTTTGATAGGTAGCATCATTGTTGCATCGGTATGCCTTAAATCATGTAGTCTTATGTGTTTAAGATTACTTTCTTTTATAAATTCTCCAAATCTTTTACTAAATGAGGCTAGGTTAATATTAGATCCGTCTTCATTACAAAAAATAAATCCTTTATCTTTATATATTTTACCTTGGCTTCTCTTTAATTTTCTTGTGCTTTATTATGAACTTTTAGTAAATCAATAATATTATCTGATAGAACTATGGTTCTATTACTTCCTTCTATTTTAGGAGTTGTCAAAATTAACTCAGTTCCTTCATCTCCACCTCTAATTAAATTTCTTTGTATAGTAATAGTTTTGTTTTTATAATCTATGTCTTCCCATTTAAGCCCTAAGAGCTCTCCACGACGTAAACTGAGGAAATACATTACTTTAATAGGAATTTCGAGTAAATTGCCTTCTAAGGCTTTAAAAAGCAATTGTATTTCTTCTGTATTCAAAACACTTGCTTTATATTTTGTAGCCTTGGGAGCTTCCACTCCATCTAATGGGTTAGATGCTATAAGACGATATTTTTTAACTGCATCAACCATAGCTTTATTAAGTAATCTGTGATGATGTAAGACAGTAGTGCCAGATAAAGTCTCCAACTTAGTATCATAATATTTATCTATGATGTAGGGTTTTATGTCTTTTAATTTAATATATCCTAAAGAAAGTATAAGATGTTTATTGATTATTGCTAAATAGCCTGATACTGATGAAGGTGAAAGTTTTTTCTTTCTTTTTCTATCCACGTTGTTAGATAATCTTTTAAAATCATATCTGAAGGGAGTAATAAAGTTCCTTCATAAACTTGTGTAATTATTTTGGTCATTGCTTGTTCTGCTTCATCTTGTGTTTTGTAACCACTAAACCATTTTTGTTTTCTTTTACCCATTGCAGGATCTATTCTTATATCAACTACTATTGAATAAGTAGATCCTCTTTTTCTAATATGACCACACATATTAAAGCTTATAAATATCTTCAGTGTTATACATATCAAATAAACCAATTATATAATCATTTATCCACGTATATTCCTTCAATTCAATTCCCACCTTTTAGCATAGAAAATCTAGTTGCATTAATTACTATTATGAGTATATATGATTTAGGATTTTAAATTTTTCTATTTTCTAGGATTTCACTTTTCAATTCTTTATTTCAGCTTCGTCTTTGTCATATTTATTTTCTGCATGTTCTTCTTCAGGAGAATAAAGAACCAGAGGAAGTTATGACAATTAAAGATATGCAGCAATTCCTTCAAGTAAGTAGATCTAAGGCTTATGAATTAATTAAGATTGAAGGATTTCCAGCATATCGAGTAGGAAGTGAATTTAGGATGTTCAAGAGTGAACTAGTTGAATGGCTAAAAACTCAGAAAGGAGACGAAATAATTTGAAATTTATAGCAGGTTTTATAGGTAAGAACAAAGATTTTGAGTTAATTGAAATCCAACAAAAGCTAGAAGAAAGAGAGAAGAGCATCACAAGAAAGTCCAGGAGCAGAAAGAGAAGGCGAAAGAAGAAGCATAGGAGGAATACCATGAATTCACCATGCTTGTACTGTGAAAACAGACATTTCAATTGTCATAGTAAATGTGAGAAGTATGTTAAATATAAAAGCTGTTATAAATCAAGAGATACTGAAGAACAGGAATATATAGGGTATATAAATGGAGCAATATCAAGGATGAAAGGAAAAGGTAGATGGACATAAAAGAACCGGGGTCAAGCCCCGATTCAATCATGATGGATTAGAAGAAATCACAGTTACAGAATATAAACACCAATATCAAAAAGAAGAATAATAGAGAATCATCTGGTCTTCTGCGAGTCATAATAAACACCTCCTGATTAGAAATAGGGTACCTAAAACCCTATTACACAATATGAAAATTGTTAATAAAACGTTAATGTTTAAAGTTAAATTATTTTAAGAAAGGTAAAGAAAAACAAGAGGTAAAAATAAGAAAATCGGGGATAAACCCCGACTGGTGTGATGATCTAGCATCTTTTACCAAATCCATTACAGTTACAGAAAATAATCACTAATAACAAAAAGAAGAACAGCAATGAATCGTCAAAACTTTCGCCTCTAAATAAACCACCAAGCAAACCGCCACGCTCATTATCAACCATAATAATACCTCCTTAATTATTTTTTTAGGTCACAGTAGTAGAATATGCTGCTACTCAAAATACGTTACTTTAAAATTAAATTATTTTTAAATTATCTTAAGGAAGTGGAAAAAAAGAAAATCGGCGTAGACCATGGCTTAGAAGAAAACTTAAGACAACAAAGAACTCTAATAATAAGGTATCGAGAAGATTTGAGGTTGTTAAGGAATAGCAGAAAGAGCTTAATGGTATAACAAAGAAAAAATCGGGGACAAGCCACGACTAGTAAAATAGTTTAGCATCTACCGAATCCACCACAGCTACAGAATAAAATTACTAATAGAAGGAAGAAGAACAGTAATGAATCGCCTATACCGTCACAACCTCTGTCTCTGTCGCAATCTCTGTCTATTATGCTAAATAAAT
>NZ_JAHLPM010000022.1 GCF_018917865.1 Tissierella simiarum | reverse complement strand
CCCAATTCGACATTATGTAAACTAATTCTAAATATAAAAAAACCTTGTAACCGAGTAGCTACAAGGACTTTAATGGTGCACCTTCAGGGATTCGAACCCTGGACCCACTGATTAAGAGTCAGTTGCTCTGCCAACTGAGCTAAAGGTGCAAAACTCAATCAACATTATTTATTATACTATGATAATGTTGATTTGTCTACATGTTTTTAAAAAAAATTATCTTTTATTTATTTTAATAAAAATTCTATAGTTACAGGATTGTGATCACTGTTTCTAAAATTATTATCTATCGCATAAGTTTCTAACACTTCAACATTATCTGATATTAAAAACCCGTCTATAACAGCTAAAAAATTATATCCATCAGTATACTCTTCAGCTAGGGTCCTTACCGTTGGAACTTCTTTATCTATTGCCCAGCTAAATCCCCTTGGTTTAAAATCTTGAGGAAGATTTTCTAACCAAAAAGGCCATTCTTCTGTAGAATTAAAACTATATGGATCAGTATCGGGTAAATTATGATTCCAGTCTCCACCTACAATAATATAGTTACCCTTAAAATATTCGTTCTCAATATAAGACTTTAAATAGTTAAGTTGCTGCTGTCTGATTACTCCACCCTTGTCAAAGGCAGATAAATGACTATTTAATAAAACTAGCTCCTTTCCATTATTTACAGGAAATCTAGTTTCTATAAAACATCTATCTAATTCAAATAGCTGAATAGGCCATTTTTCAGTACCAGGTAACTGTACTCTAAATGCATCTATAGCATGATATTTAGATAAAGTTAAGATTCCTGAATAAGCCTTTCCCATAGGTTTTAAAATGGGTACAGGAACCCAAGCTACTTTATAATTAATACCAAAAACAGAACTATAATTTGGATACTTTTCTTGAAAATATTTAACCTGGTCTATTTTATAACTTCTGCTGGAATCAAAGTCTACCTCTTGCAATAGGAGGAAATCAGAGTTAATTGTATCTAATAATTCTATAATATCATTTAAATTCCCTACTACCTTTTCTCTACTGGCAGCCCTTGAATTTGAACCACCATCTGCAAAGAAGTTCTGATTCTCATCTAACCCTCCATAACCAATATTAAAGCTAGTACAAGTTAAGGGAATACTAGAGTCAATTATTTTCCCTTGATTATTATTAATAATAATTTCAGTAATTTCTTCAGGTTTATAATTGGTTATGGTAATTATTAATAAAAATAAACCAAATAATATAGCTATAATCAATATTATTATTCCTACTTTTCTGGCAGTAACCATATTATCCCCTCTTTATTTCTAAATTTCTCTTAATTTACTCCGAAATAACCTCTTTATAATTAGAGATACATGAAAATTAATTAGTTCAATTAATATAAGGCCAACTTTTAGCAATAATTTATTCATTACCCCAAAATTCTTATCTTAAACTTATAATATAAAAAAGGCCTAGGGCCTTTTTAACTATCATAATTTTCATTTAAAAAGAATAAAGCCAAAGTTCCTGGACCTGAATGAGCTCCGATAGCAGAACCAATAATATTTATAACAAAATCAGTGCATCCAAACTTTTCTTCTATCATCGCCTTTATCTTCATTGCTGCTTCTATATCTCCACCATGACTAATTCCTATAATTTGATGTTGCAAATCTGCATTTTCAGATCTTTTGTCTATTATCTCCAGCATAGTTTTAAATACTTTATTTCTTCCTCTAACCTTCTCTATAGGCACTAATTTTCCTTCTTGGACATCTAATATAGGCTTAATATTTAATAAGCTTCCTACAAAGGCCTGAGTTCTAGATACTCTACCCCCTCTAAATAAATACTCAATGTCATCTACTGTAAATATATGTTCAATATGATCCACGTAGAAATCTAACATTTTAAGTATTTCGTCTTTAGTCTTACCTTCTTTAGCCATTTTAGCTGCCTTATATACTAGTAAACCAAATCCCATAGATGCAGATTTTGAATCAACAATTTCTAAATCTAAATCTGGATATTCTTCTTTAACTGTTTCCCTAACTACTAAGGATGTCTGATAAGTTCCAGATAAACCAGATGAAAAAGCTATGTATATAATACTATCTTCACTTTTACTGTATTCCTTAAACTTATCCTCAAACACATAAAGTGGTATTTGAGCTGTTTTATAAGATTCTCCTTTTAGCATATCCTCATATATTTTATTTGGATCTATTGTAACTTTATCCAGATATTCTTTTTCGTCTTTTATTACAATTATAGGTAATATATCTATATTATACTCATTAATTATCTCCTCTGGTAAGTCACAAGCACTATCACTTAGTATTTTTACTCCCATAATATCATCTCCTTATTTATTCCTTTTATTATAATATACCACTAGTATGTTATAAATAAAACTTAATCTTTAAAATACCGTCATATATTCTTAGTTGAATAAATAGATTATATTACCATTAATTTTAAGGGGTGGTATTAATGAAACTTCTATTCGTACGTAAAAAAACTTTTTATTGGATAATTGGCATTTTAATATTTTTAATAACTACTCTAATCCTTCTCCCCATTTTTGGATAGAAATATTAAATATTTAAAAAATGGGTATATATAATTTATAGGCACTAAAGGAGGAAAAATTTATGACAATCATGGAAAATACTTTTTTAGTAGGAATGTTAGCTAGTATAGGAGCAGGGTTAATGACAGGAATAGGAGCTATACCCATTTTTTTCACGAAAAATATTTCACAGAAGATGTTAGACGCTTTATTAGGTTTTGCAGCAGGAGTAATGTTGGCCGCCACTTCATTTTCTCTAATTATACCCAGTATAGAATATGCAGGTGGTGGACTTAGTGGAGTTTTAATAACAAGTGCTGGTATTTTAGTTGGTGGAATCTTTTTAGATTTAACAGATAAATATTCACCTCATGTTCACCTATTGGACAATAGACAGGAAGGTATTAATGCATCTCTAAAAAGGATTTGGTTATTTATCATAGCTATTACCATACATAATTTCCCCGAAGGATTAGCTGTAGGAGTAGGTTTCGGAGATAATAACATAAACAATGGACTAATATTAGCTATAGGAATAGGCCTCCAAAACATGCCCGAAGGTTTAGCTGTAGCTCTAGCTTTAGTTAGAGAAAACTATAGTTCAAAAAAGGCTTTCTTAATAGCCCTGCTTACTGGTTTAGTAGAACCTATAGGTGGATTTTTAGGGTTATGGATGGTTAAATTTTTTCAACCAATTCTCCCATTTACTCTAGCCTTTGCAGCAGGAGCAATGTTGTTTGTTATAAGTGATGAAATCATTCCTGAAACTCATAGAGGTGGACATGAAAGAGAAGCTACTTATGGGATTATGATTGGTTTTGTAGTAATGATGATTCTCGACGTAACTTTAGGTTAAAGTAAAAAGAGCAGATACTTCTTATCTGCTCTTTTCACTGATTGCAACAAGTTCCAAACCACAATATTGACTTATTAAACAGTCTAACTCCTCACTAAATCGTAAAACTTCCTCTTTATTTATTTCCCCATTCACAAGTCTATTTAATCTAATTCTCTTTTCTTCTATCTCTTTTTTTAATTGCTCCAAAATTTCAAACTCACTCATCTCTCTCTTTCCCTTCCTAATCCTTAATAATAAAATTAATTATTAGCTTTTTTGACTACCATTTCTCTGTCTACTATTTTATTTATAGTAATCCATATACTTAGTCTTTTCTCCAAAAGCTAACCCCTTTCAAGCCATATTTGTGTGCTAAAAAAGATTTCAACTCAATAAAATTTTCATCTTCTATCCATACCATATACTCACTTCGATTATTCATGTATTCAACATAATTTTGTTCACATTCTACTAACCAAACAAGTTTGCATTTAAAATTATCCATTCTTTCCTTCATAGATAGAGCCTTAAAATTTATCATAACCTTACCTTTTTTATCTTTAGATTCTTGTCATTCCCTAGTATAAAAAGAAATTCCTAATAAAATTTTACATATTAGTATGCCACTATTTATTGTATTTTTTATTCCTTTTTCACCTAGTTAATAGAGTCAACATATCTACTTGACTTACTTTCTTTAGCTGTTTCAGCATAATCCACAGTCAACTATTTTACATAAACTTTTTCTATCATAAAACTTAAATCGTATCAAACCATTAGATAAACACGTCATGTCAATTGAAATTATTAAATTTTACTTCTTTAATTCTTAAGTTAACTCCTTTATAAAACTAGTTAACAAATCCTATTTTTATAATAAACATTTTCAAAGTTAATATTTATTCAATCCAAATCATATAGACCTGCGTATACTAGTATCTAACTGATAGAATTTATTTTTCCCTCTTTACTAGATGAAAAGCTTTTAGTAAGATCCTTATCAAAACTACTGCTAATTAAAACCTAAACTTTATAACCTTTTTCACATATATATTTTACATACTTAAGATTTCCTTTGTTCTCAATATCTCCATCAGAATTAACTATGGAAAACCAAGTGGGCATTATAGCATCTCTCATATATGGATGGATTCGTCTCCCCATATGTCTAGTGTACTTTTCACAGTGTGATATAAAGCAGTATTTAGTTTCCCTTTTGGATTAAAACAATACTTATTTTATTCAATCTCAAATCTTTTTGATCTAAAAGGTTACACTTTTCAATTCTATCTTTTTTACTAATCTTATATTTTCTTTAGCAGACCTTACTTTAAGACATGTTATCTAACTTCACCAAATATTTTAGTCTCTTTATTCTTATCTAATTTCTCTATATTTGGATGTAAAAATAATAATATGTACTCACCCTTTAAATGAGTGCTTTGTAATATTTTCTACATTGTAATATTATCTTTTGTTTATCAATGATTATTTTGTTTTCTTTAAGGTAAACAACTTCCCTATGTCTAATAGTTTTTCTATTCCGAATAATCCACTTTGTCTATTGCTTCTACAGGAAAGTTTAATTCCATCGTCTATTCTCTTACTTAGCTCTTTATTTTCTAATGCAAACTCTTGAATCTTTTAATATAAATTGTCTTTAATAGTTAGGCTTGTCCTATGCGATCCTATAATTTCACCTTGATTTTAAGCTATTACAATATTAAATATTGCCAAATTCATAATAATAAACATCAATAAAAAGATATACTTTTTCTTTTTCATTTGTTAATCCCCCTTGCTTTGTCCATTGACAATTATATCAATATAATAAATATTTTTCATATAGATTATTAACCTTTATTCTAAATAATCTCTTATTTTCTTCCATTACCTAAGGTTATTGGAGAAAATAGTAAAGTTGAAGTTAATTTCTTAGATTTTTCGACAGAAATTTTAAAATAATTATATATTATATTGTATAATATAATATATATATATTAAAGATGGGAGGTAAATATATGTCTAAAGTAATAGATAGATTTTTACGTTATGTCAAATATGAAACTACTTCTGATGATAGTTCTAATACTGTTCCTAGCACCAATAATCAATTAGAATTTGCTAAAATTTTAGGAAAAGAATTAATGGAAATCGGTCTTAAAGATGTATCAGTAGATCAACGAGGTTATGTAATGGCTACACTTCCTTCAAATATTAATAAAAATACACCTACTATAGGCTTTGTTGCCCATATGGACACTAGCCCAGATATGTCTGGAAAAAATGTAAATCCTAAAATTATTAGTAATTATGATGGTGAAGATATTCTACTTAATGAAGAAAAAAATATAATTTTGTCGACAAAAGATTTTCCTGAAATAAAAAATTATATTGGTATGGATTTAATCACTACTGACGGAACTACTCTTTTAGGTGCTGATGATAAGGCAGGCATAGCTGAAATAATTACAGCTATAGAATATCTAATAGAAAATCCCTTTATTCCTCATGGAACTATAAAGATAGGTTTTACTCCAGATGAGGAGATTGGTAGAGGTGCAGATTATTTCGATGTAGAAAAATTTAATGCAGATTTTGCATATACTTTAGATGGAGGTCCTATAGGTGAACTAGAATATGAGAATTTTAATGCCGCTACAGCTAAAATATTTATACAAGGTAGAAATGTTCATCCAGGAACTGCAAAAAATAAAATGACTAATTCTATGTTAATTGGTATGGAACTTAATTCTATGCTACCTGTTAATGAGAGACCAGAGTATACAGAAGGATATGAAGGTTTTTATCATCTTGCTGACTTTAATGGCTCTGTAGAGGAAACTAGTTTTACCTATATTATAAGAGATCATTGCAAAGATAAGTTTGAAAGGAAAAAAAGTACTTTAACTGAAATTGTGAACTTATTAAACTATAAGTATAATAATGTAATTACTTTAGAAATTACAGATTCTTATTATAATATGAAAGAAAAAATTGAACCTGTTATGCATATAGTAGATATTGCTAAAAAGGCTATGGAGGATTTAGGAATACAACCATTAATTACTCCAATTAGAGGGGGTACTGATGGAGCCAGACTTTCCTATATGGGACTTCCTTGTCCAAATATCTTCACAGGTGGTCATAATTACCATGGTAAATTTGAATACATACCTACATTTGCTATGGAAAAATCTGTAGAAGTTGTTCTAAAAATTATAGAATTAGCACAAAAAATGTCCTTAGACTAATCTAAGGGCATTTTTGATGATTTATAGAAATTCTCACTATATCACAGCACTTTTTCTTCTTCTAATTATCATATCCATTAAAGTTACTATTCCAGTAACAACTAGTCTAAAATAATAACTGATAGCCCTCCATAACAGCATAGAATAGGCAAGTAAATTCTTAGTAAATAAAGGTTTAAATAGTAAATAATATCCTCCCTCTGAAGCACCAGCAGTTCCAGGAGTAGGTATATATGAAGCAGCCATATGCACTAAAGATTGAATAGCAACTATATCTAAAAATGAAGCCTCATCCAATCCTAATGCTAGATAAATAAAATACGTTATACTAAAATAACAAGTTAACTGAATAAGAGTAAGTACCAATAATTTTAAACTTTCCTTTTTATTCTCTTTTATCTTCTCAATACTCTCATTATATTCAGCCATGGATTTATCAAGTCTGTCTGTTAATTCATCTAAATTTTTAACAAGTCCTATTTTATGAACTAACTTGTATCCAAATAATATAATAGGTCTAACCCAATTAGGTCTATAGAATAATAGTATTATACCAATTAATACTATTAAGTTTAGTATAAATCCTATTATTACAAAGGGTACTGCTGCTTTAGCATCACTTAAAACAAATCCTATTTTAAATATAAACATCACTAAAGAATAAAATGTTACTGCCATTTGATAAATAATAAATTTATTAAATAGTATAGTAGAACCTTTAGGTACAGAGATTGAATCTTTAGACATTAAGTAAACCTGAACTGGTTGTCCTCCAGTTGAAAAAGGCGTTATTGCACTATAATACTGGCCAATAACTGCAATTTTCAAAGACTTAAAATAATTAATCTTGCCATGAACCGTTTTTGTTATATTATTAAGTACTAATCCGTCAAAGAACCAATCTAGTATCATCATTACTAAGGCTATTTCTAAATATCTTATTTTAGTTTCCCTAATTACTTTAGTTAAATCTCCAAAACTATTACTGTATACTACGAGATAAAGAGTTAAACAAATTATTAATAAAATGAAAATATGATTTAACTTCTTTACATTCATTTTTATCACTACCATTCTATTTTAATATTAACTTATATCCATTTTCCATTATAGCTGTTAATATATTTTTCTATTTCTCTTACATAAGTATTATTTATTTCTTTTATGATTTTATTATTAATAGAGTCAATTTTTATATTATCAATTGTAGTTATAGGAAGTACATTAACAGAAGTTCCTGACATAAATCCTCCATCCAATGAATTTAAGTCTTCTACATGAATATTCTCTTCTATTACTTTAATATTAAGTTTATTACAAATACTCAATATATGTTTTCTCGTAATTCCTAAAAGTACATCTCCTTTAGGGGCAGTATACACCTTATCACCTTTCACAAAAAACATATTAGATCTACTTCCTTCAGGTATATATCCATGCTTGTTTACTAACAAGGCTTCAAAAGCACCCTTTTCTTTTAATTCTTTAGCTACCTGTTCTTTAAAAGAGGAAATTAATACTTTAGCATTAGGATTTTCTCGTTCATAGTGAAATAGTATGGTACGTATACCCTCTCTATAATATTCTTCTGGAGGATAAAAGCTTTCAATAAAATAAGCTAAAAATACTTTACCATTTCTCTCCACATCTGTAGATATAAGCTTTATATTTAAATTGTCTATTTGATTTTTGTGTATTAATTCTCTTATATCCCTTGTAATTTCTGCTTCTGATCTCTCTATGGAGTAATTAATTATATTAGCTGATTGAAACATTCTTTCCAAATGATCCTCTAAAAATAAAGGTACTCTTTTTATAACTCTGATAACTTCATAAATAGGTGGTTTCTCAATTTTGCTAAATATTTCCAAATCATTAGTATCTCTTAACTCTCCATTTATAATGTAATATTCTTTAATAGCTTCAGCTTTCATTAATATCCCCCTTTTCTTTTAATATACTCTTACTTTTCTAAGTCTTCAAGGTTTTTTATTATAATATCTTTTTTTATTCTAAAAAGTTTAATACTGTTCTCCTTTAGTGAGCTCCTCATATCTCCTATAGATAAGACCACTTTATCTAAAGCTTTTATTTTAACGTTATCTGTTCCTATCTTTTGCCTCATTATATTTATATATTCTTCTGTACCATTTAATAAAGTTAAAGATTCTTCAATTCTTCCTTGAGAAGCTCTTAAATAACATTGATGAGCAGCATACTTTATACGACTTATTTCTCCCTTTATTTCATCTCTATATAAATCATACATTGGACCAAGATTAGACATAGACTGACTTCCATAATCATAAATATCAATAATATTCCTTTTTTCTATAGCTGTCGTAAAAAAATTTAAGCTTTCTTCAAACTTATCTGCTCTTTCTTTAGTGACACCTTTTTTCATACCTTCAACTTCAAATGCATTCCACAGTCGATGAGCATTTTCTAATTCTTTATCTACTTTCTTCCACTCTTCTAGTAATATTTCATCTATGTTAGAAGATTTACTGCCAGTTTCTCCTTTTTTGCTCTCTTGGTTTTCTTTATTTTTTTTATCAGTTTCACTACTGGTCGAAGTTCCTTCGGAGGATTTTTCTTCATTCTTTTTGTCCATCTTTATTACTGTTTCTGGTGCCTCAAGAGCCTTTTCAACTTTCTCTATACTTTTAAGTATATTATCAAGAGCTTTACTAACACCTACTAGGTTTTGAGGTGCTCTCTCTTGCTGCTGAAACTTAACTCCTGTATTCCTTTGTGATTTGCATCCTACCAAAAATATTATAGTAACTAAATATATAAAAAAAGTTCTCCTATTTTTCATCTTAAATCACCTCATAAATATTGTTTCCAGAGGCAGTTTTTTTATGTTATAAAATAGGAGAAAGGAGTCTTGAAAAGGATTCTTTTATTTTTACAATTTTTGATCTTTTATTGTATTCTTCTATAGTTATTTCTTTACAGTAATTTAAATCCTCTATAAATTGTTCTGTCATACCTAAATTAATATTTTCATCATAAATAAATGCATTAACTTCAAAATTTAATTTAAAACTTCTAATATCTAAATTCGCTGTTCCTACAGATGAAACAAAATCATCCATTAAAACAACCTTACTGTGCAAAAATCCTCGTTCATAAGTATAAAACTTAACTCCTGCTAGTAAAAGCTCTCCGATATAACTCATACTTGCCCAGTAAACAAAAGGATGGTCCGGTTTGCATGGAATCATAACTCTTACATCTAGTCCTGACAATCCTGCTAATTTTAATGCTTCAAAAATACTATCATCTGGTATAAAATAAGGTGTTTGAATATATACCTTCTCTTTAGCATTGCTTATCATCTTTAAATATCCATCTTTAATGCTAGGCCATTTAGAATCTGGACCACTACTTACAATCTGAATTCCCATATGTCCCGTATATTTATTTTCTGATAAATATACATCACAATTTCCTGTATCTTTATTAGTAGCAAATCTCCAATCTAAAAAGAATCGCCATTGAAGTCCAGCTATAGCACTACCTCTAATTTTAATATGAGTATCTCTCCAATAACCAAATTTTTTAGATAGCCCTAAATATTCGTCACCAATATTAAATCCACCAACATATGCTTCTTCACCATCTATTATACATATCTTCCTATGATTTCTATAATTTATTCTTAAACTAATTAACGGAACAAAAGGAGGGAAAAACACAGCAACCTCTCCACCTGCAGCTTTTAAATCATTAAAACAATTTTTAGCAAGCTTTCTGCCTCCCATTCCATCAAAGAGCACTTTTACTTCTACTCCTTCTCTAGCTTTTTTAGTCAGCATATTTATTATTTTCATACCTATATTATCACTCTTAAATATATAATATTGCATATGAATATATTTTTTTGCATTAGACATACTTTCAAGCAAAGCTTCAAACTTTTCTTCTCCTGAAAAATATAAATCTACATGATTATCTTCAGAAAAAAAAGATTCGCTATTCATAAGATGCATTTTAATAAGATCTTCATGTTTAATAAAATTTGGATTGGAAAAATTATATTCGTCTTTCATCATTTCTTTTTCTTGAACTAAAACAATATTTCGAAAACATCTATCTTCTTCTTCTTTTAATCTAAACATTTTTTTCTTACTTAAATCCTGACCTATGAATAAATAGAGTATAAATCCAATACCAGGTAAAAATGTTAGTGCCATTAACCATAGCCAAGTAGAAGTTGGATTCCTTCTTTCAAAAAATACTAATAGAACACCAAACAAAATATTTAGCCATAAGATATTCTTAAATACCCATAAATAACCTTCTACTATATACTCCATCATATCACCTTTAATTTAATTATTAACGTGTTAACTATTCTTTTTAGATTTATATCTTTTGTTACTATCTAATATTTTTTTTCTTATTCTAAACATAATAGGAGTAACTTCTATAAGTTCATCATCTTCAATAAATTCTAAAGCCTCTTCTAGGGACATATCTCTAGGTGAAGATAGTCTTAAAGCTTCATCAGATCCAGATGCTCTAACATTAGATTGCTGTTTTTTTCTACACACATTAACTTCAATATCTAATCCTTTAGGATTTGAACCTACTACCATTCCTTCATAAACCGGAGTCCCTGCACCTACAAATAGCACTCCTCTTTCTTGAGCTGAATGGAGACCATAGGTAGTGGCTTCTCCTGTTTCAAAGGATATTATAGAACCATCTTTTCTCTTTGGAATATCTCCTTTAAAAGGCGCATATCCGTCAAATACGGAGTTTAATATACCATTACCCTTTGTATCTGTCATAAACTCTTGTCTATATCCTATAAGACCTCTAGCAGGTATGGAAAATATAAGCCTTGCATATCCTCCATTGGATTCAGCCATGCTTACAAGTTCTCCTTTTCTTTGCCCTAATTTTTCTATCACTGATCCAATATATTCATTTAGTACGTCAATAGTTACATTTTCTATAGGTTCAAACTTTTTACCATTTTCATATTTATATAATACTTCTGGCTTAGATATTTGGAATTCATAACCTTCTCTTCTCATAGTTTCTATTAGCACAGATAAATGAAGTTCGCCCCTACCAGACACCTTAAAAGCATCTGTGGAATCAGTTTCTTCTACTCTTAAACTAACATCTGTTTGTAGCTCTTTGAAAAGCCTATTTCTTATTTGTCTTGATGTAACAAACTTTCCCTCTCTTCCTGCAAAAGGACTATTATTAACAGAAAAAGTCATAGCTATAGTAGGTTCTGATATCTTAACAAAAGGTAAAGCTTCAGGAAAATCTACAGGACATATTGTATCACCTATATGAATATCCTCTACTCCTGTTACGGCTATAAGACTTCCTACCCTTGCTTCTTCCACTTCTACTCTATTTAATCCTTCAAATTCATAAACTTTTGTAATTTTTACTTTTTCTACTTTATCTGGTTCATTTATATTTACTATTATAGCTTCCTGATTAGTGTTAATCTTACCTCTTTCAACCTTACCTATACCTATTCTTCCCACATATTCATTATAATCAATAGTGGAAATAAGAACTTGTAAAGGTCCTTCTTCATCTCCTTTAGGAGCTGGAATATACTCCATTATAGTTTCAAATAAATCTATCATGTCTTCTTTTTTCTCTTCAATGTTAAGAGTTGCTGTACCTTGCTTAGATGAAGTAAATACAAAAGGACAGTCTAAATTATTTTCACTTGCACCAAGTTCAATAAATAAATCTAATATTTCATCTATTACTTCATTAGGTCGTGCCTCTGGTCTATCAATTTTATTAATACACACTATAACAGGAAGTTCTAGCTCAAAAGCTTTTTTTAATACAAATTTAGTTTGAGGCATAGGGCCTTCAAAGGCATCTACTAAAAGTACTACTCCATTTACCATTTTTAATACTCGTTCTACCTCTCCACCAAAATCAGCATGACCTGGTGTATCTATTATATTTATCTTAGTGTCCTTATAATATACTGCGGTATTTTTAGATAATATTGTAATTCCTCGTTCTCTTTCTATATCATTAGAGTCCATAATTCTATCCTCTACTACTTGGTTTGCTCTAAAGACTCCACTTTGTTTTAAAAGGCTATCAACTAGAGTGGTTTTTCCATGATCTACGTGAGCAATTATAGCAATATTTCTTACATCATTTCTTTTAATATTCATAAAACAGATCCTTTCATATTTAAAATTATTACCTTATATCTTTAACAAAATTAATTTTATCATACATTTAGTAAAAGTCAAAGAAGAAGAATAAAAATAGCAGGGACTTGTGCCCTGCCATTACTATTCCATAAACATATAGTTATAAATCATAGTTGCAGCATCTTCACGCTTTAATTCATATTTTGGTTTAATATTTCCTGTATCTGTTCCGTCTATTTCTATAATCTTTAGTCCATAAGCTACAGACATATATCCTTTAAGCTCTTTGCTAATATCTTTTTCATCCTTAAAAATATCTTTAAAGATTTCAGAAGTATTAGCAATCTTATCATATCCCATTACTCTTATTATAAATTTAACGCCTTCTTCTTTAGTAACAATTCTTTCTGGATTCTTTTCACCTTCTCTAACTATTCCCATGGAAATTAAATCCTTATATAGATTGTCATAATTATTTTCTATTTCTTTATAAGGAGATAAGGATTTATACAATAGATATAAGAAATCTTTTTGTTTAATATTTTCCACTGGTTTAAACTCATCACCTGGTAAAGATATTCCGTACTGTGCTAAAGTCTTTATTTTATCTTTTGCATAGCTTTTATCAATATCTTTATAATCTGAAATTGTTGTTTCTTTATAAGGCTTGCCATTAGAATCTAATATTTCCCCATTTATAGCACTAATATTTAAAGGTTTTTCTTGATTAATAGCATAAACTAATTTAATTTCTTTATTTTCATCTTCAGGTTTTTCATAATCATAAACAGCTACATACATTAATTCATATCCGATATCATTAAATAAAATATCATATGCTTTGTCTAGAGAAATAATATTTTCTTTAGAAGGTAGTTTTCCTTTGTACCAATCCAAATTATAAGAATTAACTTCTCCAGTTACTGCATCAACTCCTACACTGATCTTATCATTTTCTATATAAACATTATCCATTTTTCTTATAAATTCAAAATGATAAGCTGAATCGTTGTCCTTTGTAAATTCATTTGGTAGGTATTCTATTTTACTTATCTTATCTGGACTTATCTTCTTTATATAATCTTTAGCTAAGGTTAAGCTAGTGTCCTTATTAACTTTAGGTTTTGTATTTTCATTATAAGGTTTATATTTGTAAAAACTAATTAATTCACCAGTTTTTCCATCTAAAGATATGTCTGCTGTTTGAGTTTGATTTTTATCTAAAGGTTTATTAAAATATAAAGACCATATATAGTCTCCTGGACTTTTCCAATTAGAATAAAGACTTTTACTTTGTAGTTTATAAGTATCATCTATCTTTAATATTTCTCTTGCTTTCTTCTCAATATCTTTAATATCTAAAATTCCTGCTATTTTTTCTATAGATCCTTTTTCTTCTGGAGTCAATCCATCAGAAGGACTCATTTCCTTTTCCATATTTGCTGTATCATATAAAGGTCTGTAGTTACTTATTACTATTGGTTTTCCAGTTTTTGCATCTATTGCCTTTGTTGTCATAAAGGTTGAATAAGATAGATAATAAGTCTTAGAGTCTATTTGATAAGATTGCTTATACATCGGCTTTAATCCTATCTCTTTTTTGTATGATTCTTTGGCTTTATCAATAGAAATTATATCTTTATTATCTGGAAAATTCAATTTTCTATCCCAGTTAGTATAATAATTTGTGACTTCTCCTGTATCCTTATTAACGTATATTCTTATATTATTTTCTGGATAAGGAATATTATTTATATAACGAGTAAATTCATATCCATATTCTATTGCTGACGAATACATAGGTTCTTTAATGTCTTTATGTTTTACTTCCTTTGCAACTTTAGAATCTACTTTATTGATAAAATCTAAAGCTATTTTTAATCCTTCTTCTCTAGAAAACTTAGCTAATCTAGTCTTAGGTTCTTGATAAGTAGAATAATTTTTATTATAACTAGTGATATTACCTTCTTCATCAGTATTTATATTAATATCTCCCAACTTTCCTTTGGAATCCTTCCAATTTAAATAGAAATTAGTCGTCTTGCCGTAGGTACTAACTGAAGAATCAAAACTATCATATTCATTAGAAATATTAAAAACCTTTTTCACTTTAAGAATAGCTTCCTCTAATTTTTTATCAAATCCTTTTTCTCCATAAACATTTATTGGAACTAAACTTGTAAACATTAGTATTGAAACCATAAAAATAGCCAAATGTTTTCTCATAAAAAACCCCCCTAATTAATACGCTTAACAGCTATTACTTTATTTTTCTTTACATAAAATTCATCTGAAAGTCCATTTACTATAATAAGACCTCTTCCACAGCATTTTAATTCAGCAGAATTATATGAAGAAATATCATAGTCTATACCTTTTCCTTCGTCTTCTACTTCAATTCTAACAATATTGTCAATCACCTCCAAATATAATCTTACACACTTATTATTATTACACTCATTCCCATGAAATACACCATTTATAACAAGTTCATTTAAAATTAATTTTAAATCAAACATTGTATCTTGGTCTTTTATTATACTATTTAGTTTATCTAGTATTTCATCGATAAAGACTCTGATTTTATCTAAATCGCTGCATATAGAACCACTATACTTAAAAGCCAATTACATCACTTCCATTTAATATAATATTTAAAATATAATTTTTATATAGTTATTTTACCCACATTAATATGCCTTTAATCTATACTAAACAAGTTCCTATGAAATATTATACAATAAAATTAGTTTTATAGTTTAATAAATAATATTTTTGGGTAATAATGAGATTGATTAGTAAAAAAGAAAGGAGAATTACCATGGATAGATATGTATGTGAACCATGTGGCTATGTTTATGATCCAGCTGAAGGAGATCCAGATAGTGGGATAGCACCAGGAACCCCTTTTGAAGATTTACCAGAGGATTGGGTATGTCCAGTTTGTGGGGCAACAAAGGATTTATTTTCTAAAGAATAATAGTACTTAAAAGACCAGCAATCTAAAGGGATTGCTGGTCTTTATTTAAATCCAAAATTTCTTCAAAAATCTCCCATGTTTTTTCTACATTTATTTTTTTTTCAGAAGAATAGGGTAATATTAAATTAGAACTTTCAACTCCTAATTTATTTCTTATTTGTTTTATATTTTTCTGCCATTGACCCTTGGAAATCTTATCTGCCTTTGTAGCTATGACAATTCCAGAGTATCCAAAAGATTTTATCCAATTATACATCATTACATCTTGAGATGTAGGCTCATGTCGAATATCGAC
The DNA here is from genome assembly GCF_018917865.1 of Tissierella simiarum. Lineage (GTDB taxonomy): Bacteria > Bacillota > Clostridia > Tissierellales > Tissierellaceae > Tissierella_C > Tissierella_C simiarum. The sequence goes on along the minus strand of NZ_JAHLPM010000022.1, from coordinate 33,773 downwards.
TATTAAGGCTATTTCTTTTAGATTTTTTCTATTTTTTAAATATTCTTCTATTATATGTCCCCATTTTTCTTTCTCTGTTTTAGAAACTTGAGCATATCCATATCCAGGTAAATCTACAAATCTAAACTCATCGTTTATAATATAAAAGTTGATGGTTCTAGTTTTTCCTGGTTTACCACTAGTTCTAGCTAAATTTACTCTGTTTAACATTGAATTGATAAAAGAAGATTTCCCTACATTGGATCTACCTGCAAAAGCTATTTCAGGTAACTCATCTTGAGGATACTGTTTTGGTCCTACAGCAATAGCATGTAGATCAGATTTAATTATTTTCATCTTTATCATCCTTTTTAATTAATGCATGTTCTAAGACTTCTTCCATCTTTTTAACTAGGACAAAATCCATCTTCTTTCTTATCTTATCCGGAATTTCTTCTAAATCTTTCTTATTCTCTATTGGAAGCAACACTTTCTTTATTCCCATTCTATTAGCAGCTAATACCTTTTCCTTTATTCCTCCAACAGGAAGAACCCTTCCTCTTAAAGTTATTTCTCCCGTCATAGCAACTTCCCTATCAATTGGTATCTTAGATAGAGCTGATATTACGGCTGTAGCCATAGTAATTCCTGCAGAGGGTCCATCTTTTGGTATTGCACCTTCTGGAACATGGATATGAATATCCATTTCCTTATAGAAATTACTATCTATATTTAAAATCTCTGAATTGGCACGTACATAACTAATACCAGCCATAGCAGATTCTTTCATAACGTCTCCCAATTGACCTGTTAGCTGCAATTTTCCATTTCCCTTCATAGAATTAACTTCTACTGACAATGTTTCACCGCCATATGCCGTCCACGCTAATCCTGTAGCCACTCCAACTTGATTCTCTTCTACTAATGTATCTAATCGATATCTTTCTATACCAAGATACTTATATAAATTTCCGCTATTAATTCTAACTGTTTCAACGTTTTCTTCTACAATTCTCTTTGCGACTTTCCGACAGATATTGGCAATATTTCTCTCTAAATTTCTAACTCCAGCTTCTTTAGTATAATTATTAATAATATCTCTTAGACAACTTTCAGATATTATTAAATTTTTTTCCTTTAAACCATGTTCTTTTAATTGTTTAGGAAGTAAATGATTTATTATAATTTGTAACTTCTCTTCTTCTGTATATCCACTAATACGTATTATTTCCATTCTATCTAATAATGGACCTGGAATAGAAGCTGTAGTATTTGCTGTTGTAATAAAGAGAACTTTTGATAAATCAAAAGGAACTTCTAAAAAGTGATCTGTAAAAGTGGTGTTTTGCTCTGGATCTAAAACCTCTAATAATCCACTGGCAGGATCTCCTCTAAAGTCACTACTCAGCTTATCTATTTCGTCAAACAAGAATACTGGGTTTTTACTACCTGCTTTTTTAATAGAACTAATTATACGTCCAGGCATAGCTCCAACATAAGTCCTTCTATGACCCCTAATTTCTGCCTCATCTCTCACACCACCTAAAGACATTCTAACAAAATTTCTATTTAATGATTTGGCAATAGATCTAGCGATAGAAGTTTTCCCTACTCCTGGTGGTCCAACTAAACATAATATAGGTCCTCTCATATTATTAGCTAATTTTCTTATGGCTATGAACTCTAGAATCCTTTCTTTAACATCAACCAATCCTTCATGATCCTCATTTAATATATCCCTAGCCCTTTTTATATCTACTTTATCTTTCGTTTGTTTATCCCAAGGCAAATCTATTATCCAATCTAAATAGGTTCTTATAACACCAGTTTCAGCCGAATGAGGGGATACTTTATAAAGTCTGTCTACTTCCTTAAAAGCTTTTTCTTTTACTTCCTTAGGCATCTTAATTTTTTCAAGCTTTACTCTATATTCTTCAGCTTCTTCTAAAATTTCATCTTCTTCACCTAATTCTTTTTGTATAGCTTTCATTTGTTCTTTCAAATAGTACTCTTTTTGAACTTTGGTAATCTGTTTTTTAACTCTTTGGTTTATTTTATCTTCAATTCTTAATAGTTCTATTTCCTCTTGTAAGATAATATGTAGCACTTCTAATCTCTCATAGAAATCAAAAGTCTCCAGTATCCTTTGGTCATCTTCTATTTTTAAAAAAATATAAGATACTATTACATCTGCCAATCTTCCTGGATCTTCGATATCTGATATAGTTAAAAGTACATCAGAAGAAATTCTATTGTTTAATGTTGTATACTCTTCAAAGTCACTTATGACCAACCTCATAGCTGCTTCTATATCTTTATCTTTTTCAATTAAATCTGGGTCATAGGTTAATTCTTCAACTTCTGCTTCAAAATGAGGTTCTTCTTGTACTACTTCTATAATTTTGCCTCTATTAATACCTTCAACTAAGACTCTGATACTTCCTCCAGGTAATTTAAGCATTTGCTTTACCTTAGCAACAGTTCCTACATGGTAAAAATCTTCTATTTTAGGTTCATCTATTTTAGCATCCTTTTGAGTACATAAAAGAATATAAGAGTCTTCAACCATAGCTTTTTCTAAAGCATTAATTGATTTTTCTCTTCCAACGTCAAAATGGATAACCATATGAGGAAAAATAGATATTCCCCTTAAAGGTATAAACGGCAGGGTTTTTTTCTCAATTACATATGGAATTTCTTTCATGTTAATCCCTCCCTATATAAAAGGTTTTTAAATTTCTTTTTTAATAACTATATTCTATATTACCAAATATTTTTATTTAAATAAAGATAAAGAAAAAGCTCACAATTGTGAGCCTTTTAAGATGCAGATTCTTTATTGTCTGTTTTCTTTGACCTACTTTTCTTTTTTCTATCAGAAAGTACTAAAGTAGGCTCTCCCTTGTTTTCTATTGTTTCTTTGGTTATAACACATTTTTCTATATCATCCCTAGAAGGAATTTCATACATTATATCTAGCAGTGTTTCTTCTATTATGCTTCTTAAACCTCTAGCACCTGTTTTTCTTTCAATAGCCTTTTTAGCTATTAAACGAAGTGCTTCTTCTTCAAATTCTAAATCAACTTCATCCATTGCAAATAACTCTTTGTATTGTTTTACAAGAGCATTTTTAGGCTCTGTAAGAATTTTAACAAGAGTTTCTTCGTCTAATTCTTCTAAAGTTACTATTACAGGCAATCTACCTACAAACTCTGGAATCAAGCCATACTTTAGCAAATCCTCTGGCTGAATTTCTTTTAATAATTCACCAATTTTTGCTTTTTCTTGGCTTCTAATTTCAGCTCCAAATCCCATAGTTTTTTTACCTATACGATTTTGAATCAATTTATCTACACCATCAAATGCTCCACCAACGATGAATAATATATTAGTGGTGTCTACTTGAATAAACTCTTGATGTGGATGTTTTCTTCCTCCTTGAGGAGGAACATTAGCAATAGTTCCTTCAAGAATTTTCAAAAGTGCTTGTTGAACACCTTCACCACTTACATCTCTCGTAATAGATGGATTTTCTGTTTTTCTTGCTATTTTATCGATTTCATCTATATATACTATACCTTTTTCTGCTCTCTCTATATCATAATCAGCTGCTTGGATTAATTTCAAAATAATATTTTCTACATCTTCTCCAACATAACCTGCTTCTGTTAATGACGTAGCATCAGCTATAGCAAAAGGAACATTTAATATCTTTGCTAAAGTTTGAGCTAGTAGTGTTTTACCAGACCCAGTAGGTCCTATCATTACTATATTACTTTTTTGCAATTCAATATCGCTATTTTTTGTTGGTTTTTTATTTATTCTTTTATAATGATTATATACGGCTACAGCTAACGCTCTCTTTGCCCTTTCTTGTTTTATAACATATTCATCTAAAGTATCTTTAATATTAGATGGTTTTGGTAACTCCTGCATATCATAATCATAACTTTCTATGAACTCTTCATCAATAATCTCTTGACACAGTTCTATACATTCATTACATATATATACATTAGGACCCGCAATAAGCCTCCTAACTTGGTCTTGTGGCTTTCCACAAAAAGAGCAGCGAAGCTGTTTGTCATCATACTTAGCCATGGTGACACCTCACTTAAATTATTTTCTTGGATTTTACTATTCCATCTATTATACCATATTTTTGGGCTTCATCAGCTGTCATAAAGAAATCTCTGTCAGTATCCCTTGAAATCTTTTCTAATGGTTGACCTGTTCTTTCGCTTAATATTTTATTTATAAGCTCTCTAGTTTGAATAATCTTTTCTGCATGAATTCTAATATCTTCAGCTTGACCCCTAGCTCCACCTAAAGGCTGATGGATCATAATATCAGCATTAGGTAATGAAAATCTTTTGCCTTTTGCTCCTGCCGCAAGTAAAAAAGCACCCATACTAGCAGCCATACCCATACAAGTAGTAGATACATCAGGTTTAATATACTGCATAGTATCATATATTGCAAATCCTGCACTAACAGATCCACCTGGGCTGTTTATATAAAGTTGTATATCTTTATCTGGATCCTCAGATTCTAAGAATAGTAATTGAGCAACTACTAAATTTGCAGTTACATCATTAATTTCATCTCCTAGAAATATAATTCTTTCTTTTAATAACATAGAGTAGATATCGTAAGACCTTTCTCCTCTACTAGTCTGTTCTACAACAACAGGTACTAAAGCCATATCTTACCCCTCCTAACAAAGCTTAATTAATTTTGGCATTTACCATAAGAAGTTCTATAGTCTTATCTCTCATTATACCCGTTTTAAGGTATCCTAAATCTCCTCTTTTCATATCGCTTATAAACCTTTTAACATCTTCTTGTTGATACTCTTTAGCCATTTTTTCTAATTCTGCATCAACATCTTCCTCTGTTACTACTAAATTTTCAGCCTTTCCAATAGCATCTAGTACTAAATCACCTTTAACTCTTTTTTCAGCTACTGGTCTTAATTGATCTTTTAAATCATCCATAGTAGTACTAGTTAATGTTAAATATTGATCTAAATTTAAACCTTGCATTTTTAATCTATAATCAAATTCTCTAATTTCATTTTCAACTTGAGTGTCTATCATAACTTCTGGTATATCAACTTCTGATATTTCCATTGTCTTTTCTATTATTTTATTTTCTTTTTCAATTTTTTCTTTATTTTTAAAATCTTTTTCTAGTCTTTCTTTAATGCTTTCCTTATATTCATCTAAAGTATCAAAATCACTTACGTCTTTAGCAAACTCATCATCTAATATAGGTAATTCTTTTTCCTTTACTTCATGAATAGTTACTTTAAATACAGCATCTTTATTTTTTAGTTTTTCTTCAAAGTAATCTTCTGGGAACTTAACATTAACTTCTACAGTTTCTCCCTTTCTTTTACCTATTAGTTGTTCTTCAAATCCTGGAATAAATGTATTGGATCCAATTTCTAATTGTTGATTTTCAGCAGTTCCTCCTTCGAATTGTTCTCCATCTACATATCCTTCAAAATCAATGGTTAAAATATCTCCATCTTTAATTTCTCTATCTCCCGCTTCAATTATTCTTGCATTCATTTCTTGAATAGATTTCAATTCATTATCTAAAATTTCATCTGTAACATTATACTCTATTTTTTCGATTTCTATACTTTTATAATCTCCAAGGTTTACTTCTGGTTTTATAACAACTTCAACCTTTATCATTACAGGTTTTCCTTTTTCAAGTTGTTCAATATCTACTTCTGGAGAATCAACTGGTTCAAGATTTAAATCCGCAATAGCTTTATCATAAGCTTCTGGTAAAATTATATTTAAAGCTTCTTCATAGAATATTCCTTCGCCATAATTCATTTCGATTATTTTTCTAGGAACTTTTCCCTTTCTAAATCCTGGAATATTAAATCTACCTCTGTTTTTTAAGTATGCTTTTTGAACGGCTTTTTCAAAGTTTTCTTCAGTAACTTCAATATTAAAGGTAGCCTTATTGTTCTCTTTTTTTTCTAAAACAACATTCATTAATTACTTCCTCCTTAAACAATATAGTTATCCACTTTAAAGCTAATTTATTATATCATAAAATTATATCATAACAAATATTAATATCCAATTATTTGTGTAAAAATGTATGTAGAACGAAGATTATAAGAGATAATTATAGTTTGATCTAGTCAATTTTGCCTCAATATGGAAAAATACATTTTTTTAAAAAAACATATGAAAAAAACCAATGGTTACAACCACTGGTCTAATGCTGGTGCGGGAGAGAGGACTTGAACCCCCACGTCAATGACACTAGATCCTAAGTCTAGCGCGTCTGCCAGTTCCGCCACTCCCGCATAAATTAAGGAGTAATTTCCTTACTATTTAATTATAGCACTCTGAAATTTCTTGTCAATAATATTTTTAAATATTTTTTCTAATATTTAAAAATATAAAGAGCTGCATTTTATGCAACTCTTTATAGATTAAATAAATTTTATTTTAAGAAAAATTTTAAAAACAAGAATGTAAACAAACCAAATAATACTCCTCCTAAAAGTACAAGGGGCATTATTATCTGATATGCTGCAATAATCATTGCAAGTATATCCTTCCTAGTAAATTCATAGGAGTCTTCTTCATGTTTTCTATCTACTTCATGTTTTATTTCTCTTTCATGCTCACCAATAGTTTTTTTATTCGGCAAAGTGGCACGCCACAAAATGTTCTCCTCCTAAATCTCTAAACTCAGGGACTTGCTCTTTACAAATATCTTTCGCATACATACAACGAGTGTGGAACTTACATCCTGATGGTGGATTAGCAGGACTTGGAATATCTCCTTCTAGAAGGATTCTATTTCTTTTAGTTCTTGGATCTGGTTTAGGTATTGCTGAAAGTAAAGCTTGAGTATATGGATGCTTTGGACTATCAAATAAAGCATTTTTACTTGCCAACTCTACCATTGATCCAAGATACATTACTCCTACCCTATGGCTTATATATCTAACTACCCCTAAATCATGGGATATAAACATATAAGAAATCCCTAAATCATGTTGTAAATCTGTTAATAGATTTATTATCTGTGATTGTATGGATACGTCTAACGCTGATACAGGCTCATCAGCTACTATAAAAGATGGATTTAAAGCTAAAGCTCTCGCTATGCCTATACGTTGTCTTTGTCCACCAGAAAACTCATGAGGATATCTATTTATATGATAATTTGCTAGTCCACATTTTGTAATAACTTCTACAACATATTCATCTAATTCTTTCCCTTTCTTATATAGACCATGTTCTATTAAAGATTCCCCTACTATAGAAGATACTGTCATTCTTGGGTTCAGTGAACTATATGGATCTTGAAATACTATTTGCATTTCCCTTCTTAGAGCTTTCATTTCATCCTTAGGTGCATTGAGAACGTCTTTACCCTTATATGATACTTCACCATCTGTAGCTTCATATAGTCTAAGCAAGGTTCTTCCCAATGTAGACTTTCCACAACCAGATTCTCCTACTATACCTAAAGTTTCTCCTTCTCTTATAAAAAGCGAAACACCATCTACAGCTTTTACATCTCCAACTTTTTTTCTTAAAGCTCCTTGATATATAGGAAAATATTTTTTAAGATTATTAACTTCTAGTATTTTTTCACTCATTACCTAGTCACCTCCTCGGCTCTAAAGCATGCTACCTTATGTCTAGTCCCAATTTCTCTTAATTCAGGCTGACTTTTCTTACACTCTTCAGTAGCAAATTTACATCGAGGATTAAAATAGCATCCCTTTGGAAGATACAATGGATTAGGTACAGAGCCAGGTATAGTCTCCAACCTTTTTCCCTCTTCAACTAAAGAAGGAATAGAACCCATTAAACCAATTGTATAAGGATGTCTAGGATTTTCAAACAGTTCTATAATAGGTGCATCTTCTACAACTTTTCCTGCATACATTACTATAACATGGTCTGCCATTTCTGCAATTACTCCTAGATCATGGGTAATAAGCATTATGGAAGTATTCAATTTATTCTTTAAATCATTCATTATTTCTAGTATTTGAGCTTGTATAGTAACATCTAAAGCTGTAGTAGGTTCATCAGCTATCAAAAGCTTTGGCTGACAAGCTAAAGCCATAGCAATCATTACCCTTTGTCTCATTCCTCCAGATAGTTGGTGAGGATATTCATCTACTATTTTTTCAGCTCTAGGTATACCTACTAATTTAAGCATTTCTATAGCCCTATTTCTGCCTTCTTCTTCTGACATTTTTTGATGAAGCATTAAAACTTCTGCAATTTGAAATCCTATTGTAAATACAGGATTTAAAGACGTCATTGGTTCTTGAAATATCATAGATATATCATTACCTCTAATGCTTCTCATTTCTTTATCAGAAACTTTAGTTAAATCCTTACCATTAAATAAGATTTCCCCATCCACAATCTTTCCAGGTGGATTAGGTATTAGCCGAAGGATAGACATAGCAGTGATACTTTTTCCGCAACCCGACTCTCCTACTATACCTATAGTTTTCCCAGGCTCAACTGTAAAGTCTACTCCATCTACTGCTTTTACAACTCCATCATCTGTATAAAAATAAGTTTTCAAACCTTTTACTTCCAATAATTTCTCCATTTTCTATCCTCCTTTATCTTGATTTAGGGTCTATAGCATCACGAAGTCCATCACCGAATAAATTGATACTCATAACTGCTAAGAATATACATATTCCTGGTGGCAACCATAACCATATTCTGTTCTTCAATACATATATATCCCTTGCATTTTGAACAAGGTTACCCCAAGTAGGTACTGGTGGTGTTACTCCTAAACCAAGGAAGGATAGTGCCGCTTCACTCATTATAGCTCCTGCCATACCTAAAGTAGCACTTACTATTATATATCCAACAGTATTTGGTATTAAATGTCTCCATATAATTTTACTATCTCTTATTCCTAAAGCTTTAGCTGCTAGAACAAATTCTTGTTCTCTTAAGGATAATATTTGTCCTCTTACCATTCTAGCAAGACCAGGCCAGCTTAATAGCCCAATTATAAGCATTACTATATACATTTTTTGCTCTGGTGGAACTCTGACACCAACAACTGCCGATACAGTAATAGCTAAAGGCAAAAATGGAAAAGACATAAATACTTCTACTAGTCTCATTAAAGCATTATCTATCCATCCACCATAGAAGCCTGCTACGCCTCCTACAAGTGCTCCTACAATGATTTCTATTATAACAGCAAACAAACCGACTTTCATAGAAACCCTTCCGCCATATAAAATTCTAGTTAAATAATCTCTACCTAATTCATCAGTGCCTAATAAATGTTGTTTAGAAGGTTTTTGATTTGTCTTTGTAAAGTCCATTTCATAGGGATCATAAGGAGTTAAATAGGGTGCCAAGAGAGCAGCTAAAACTAGTACTATAAATATTGCAAGTCCAACTTTGGCAATCTTATTTTTATTAAACTTTCTTCTAACTAATTTCCAAGGAGTCAATATATCTTGTTGTTCTTCTGTATTATTAACTTTCTTTTGTTTGATTTCTTTACTTTTTTCAGTCATTTTTTTGCCCTCCTTCCACTATTCTACTTTTATTCTTGGGTCTACAAGAGCGTAACCTATATCTGCAAATAGATTACCAAGTAAGGTTAGTAATGCAAAAAACATATTAAGTGCCATCATTAAATTGTAGTCCCTCATAGTTATAGAATCCATCATAATATTTCCTATCCCCGGCCATATAAATACCTTCTCTAGAATAACTGCTCCTGAGAAAAGTCCAGGTATTTGGAATCCAACAATGGTTACAATAGGAATTAGAGCATTTCTAAAAGCATGTTTATATATTACTACTTTTTCTTCTAGTCCTTTGGATCTAGCAGTACGTATATAATCTTGATTGATTACTTCCAAAGTACTTGTTCTAGTATATCTAACTAAACTAGCCATACTTCCAATAGTTAATACTATTGCTGGTAATACCATGTGATATAATATATCTTTTACCCTAGCAAAACCAATAGCATTTTTTCCAGGTGTCACCATACCATTAATAGGGAAAATTTTAAATTTGATTGAAAAGAAATATATCAATAATAAACCAAAAAAGAACGATGGCATAGAAATACCAATTATTGAAAATACGGTCCAGAAATTATCTACTTTAGAGTATTGTTTCGTCGCACAAATTATACCTATCGGTATAGAAATAGCAAAAGCAAATAAATAAACTACAATATTTAATAAAAAACTATTCCACATAAATTTAGGTATTACATCTTTTACAGGTCTTTTATATATATATGAATCACCAAAATCTCCTTTTATACTCCTACCTGCCCATTTAAGATATTGAATATGAATAGGATCATTTAAGCCTAGCCTTTCTCTTTCTGCTTGTCTTTGTTCTGCTGTAGCTTTTGGATCAAGATTTGCCCCTACAGGATCTCCAGGTGCTAATTGTATTATTCCAAATATAAGAACTGAAATTACTATTATAACTGGAATAAGGTGTAGTATCCTCCTAACTATATACTTTAGCATGATTTCCCTCCTTAACTATTACTGATTTAATGCTATAAAGTTCACATTAATACAACATAAACCCGGAAAAACCGGGTTTATGTGACATATTAATAATCAATTCTACTATAATATACTTTTTTTAAGGCTACTATTATTGTAATTCAATATCTAGTAACACTTCTCTATTATTGAATTTTTGGAACGGTGATGTATTAAAGTTTTTAACTCTATTATTTACAACATCCCAATGTAAATTAGATGTTAAGAACAAGTAAGGAAGTTCATCATTTACTAATTTACCCCATTCTTTATAGATTTCAGCACGCTTATCTTGGTCGAATTCTCTTCTTCCCTCTTCTAACAACCTATCATTTTCTTCATTTCTAAATCCTGGAGCGTTATTTCCTGATGGAACATCTACACTAGTATGGAATAAATCATATGCATCTGGGTCAATACTTAAATCCCACGCCATATTATACATATCAAATTCTCTTTTTTCATATACTTTTTCCACAAGAGCATTAAAATCCATTAAGTTTGCTTCAACTTTAACACCTATTTTTTCCCAGTCAGCCTTTAACATTGGAATTAAAGCTTCAACGTATTTACTTTCTGTATAAGTATCCCATACAAAATCTAATCTCTTACCATCTTTTTCTCTAATTCCATCTGCTCCTGGTTTCCAGCCAGATGCTTCTAATAACTCAATAGCCTTTTCAGGATTGTATTCGTATTTATTTATATCTTCTGTATACGCCCATGATACAGTTGATATTGGAACGTTACATGCAGTAGCATATCCTTGATAGTAAACATCAGCAAATTGTTGTCTATTAAATCCATACATTAATGCTTGACGAACATTTTTATCAGCAAGTCTTGGATCTCTATGATTTATCCCCATATAACCATATCCATTATCAGGGAATTCAACTATATTTAAGAAACCTGCATTTTCAACGATTTCTTTATGTTCACTTCTTGGAGGTACTTGTAATTGAACATCTGTAGTCCCTGCTTCTAACTCTGACATCATAGTTTCAGCAGTAGTAAACTTTAATATAAGTTTAGGAACCTTTGGAGCATTTAAGAAATAATTTTCATTAGCTTCAAACTCTATATATTGTTTTTCTTCATACTTAGTAAGTTTATAAGGACCTGATCCTATAGGCTTTTGCATTTTAGCTTTTAAAGTTTTAATATCACCTTTTTCAAAGTTATATATGTGTTTTGGCATAACTGGGATCTCAGTATACCAAAAATTAGTAGATAAAGCTTCATTAAACGTAAAGGATATTGTATGATCATCTATAACCTTAATTCCTTCAACCTTTTCAGCATCTCCATCATGATATGCTTCATATCCCTTTAATCCTGATACATAAGATAGATATCTTCCATCATAATTTGGATCACACATTGATAAATAAGTAAACTCAACATCATTAGCTGTTAAAGGAGTATCATCTGAAAACTTAACATCTTTTCTTAAGTAGAAAGTATAAGTTAAGTGATCATCTGATGTTTCCCATTTTTCTGCCAATTGTGGAATAGGATTACCTTCTTTATCATTACTATATAATCGATCAAATATTAAATCCACAACATAGCCATCATAAGTAGTACTAGAATAGACTGGCATAAAGTCACCTTTGGTTTCACTCATACCAACTACTAGAGTATCAGATGCACTATCTCTTTTAGCAGCCGGATTGTTAGCATTTGATACATCCTCTTGTTTCTCTCCTTGCTCTCCTTCACTGTCAACTGGTTGTTCATTTTTTGAACATCCAGCCATTAAAGCTGTCAATACTAATACTAGAGAAAGAATAAGACATAACTTTCTTTTCATTAAAATACTCCCCCTTTAATAAATTCTTATTATTTATTAATATAATGTATTATATCATTACCACATAAATAATGTCAATGGATTGGCGTGGTACTATAGACTTGGAAACAACTTGAAATTAGCGTTCAAAGCAAGTATTTACAACGTCTTAAGCCGTGTCTATCATTTGGACACAATTTTCATAAATTAACCACTACAATCATTATTCTAATAATTCTATATAAATCTGAATATTCATTTTATCGTTTTTTGTCTAAAATTGTCTAAAATTATCTAAATATTTAATTTCCATTATACTATTTATACATAAATTATTAAAGCCTTTTTTCTTTATATTCACAATATAACCATTCCATATTTTTCATGCGATTTCTTATAATGTAAAAAAGCTTCTATTTAAAGCATTTTTACTATAGAAACTTTTTTACATTACTTAAAATTAAGTTTTATATATTAAAAAACTCTCCAAACATAAGGAGAGTTTAATAAATTTCTTTTATTGTTCCACCGCCAATAACTATATCTTTATTATAAAATACTACAGATTGTCCCTTGGTTATAGCTCTTTGAGAAGTTTCAAATTCTACTATAACACCATCATTATAAGGATTTAATATAGCTTTGGATTCTTTCATCGAATATCTCACTTTAGCAGTAACTTCTAAAGATTCTGGCAGATTTTCATAGGGAATTATATTTAAATCATTAGCGAAAAGTTTTCTTTTAAATATATCTTCTTCATCTCCTAGAACTACTAGGTTCTGTTCTGGAATTATCTTTTGTACAAACATCTTCCTCCCTAGAGAAATCCCTAAACCTTTACGCTGTCCTATAGTATAGTAGACAATACCTTTATGTTTTCCTAAAATATTTCCTTCTTTGTCTACAAAGTTCCCCTCTTTTACCTTATCGCCTGCTCTATCTTTAATAAATCTTCCATGATCGTTATCAGGGATAAAGCATATTTCTTCACTATCTGGTTTATTATGAATTTCTAAACCAATCTTTTCTGCAATTTCTCTAACTTTATCCTTAGTATAACTTCCTAAAGGCATTAAAGTATGTTCTAATTGATACTGAGTCATACCATATAGGAAATAAGTTTGATCTTTTTTAACATCTACTGATCTTTTCATTAAATATCTTCCTGAAGCTGTATCTTTTTCAATAGTTGCATAATGCCCTGTAGCCACATAGTCAGCTCCAAGCCCATAAGCTTTCTTTAAAAATTCATCAAATTTAATAAACTTATTACAAGCTACACAAGGATTGGGAGTTCTACCTTCTAGGTATTCATCTACAAAATAATCTATTACTTTCCTTTCAAAAACTTCACGAAAATTCATTACATAATGAGGTATGCCTAAATCTTCTGCTACTTTCTTTGCATCGTATACAGAAGAAATAGAGCAACATCCACCTTCTCTTTCATCAAACCTTTCATCGTGAGGAATAACACTCATAGTAACCCCTATGACTTCATATCCTTCTTGCTGTAAAACATAGGCAGCTACAGAACTATCTACCCCTCCACTCATACCAAGTACTACTTTTTTCTTCATAAAATCACCTAATCTATCTGTTATTAATATCCTTTATCTAAATTCAGTTTATTTATATAATTTTTATTTTTACTAAATTCATTGATGTTATAAATTGCATCATCTAAATATGGGACTTCACCAATTATTTGAGCCGCTCTATGAGGAGATATTATAATATTGTCTAGCTTGTGAAAATCAAATTTTTTAGAAGGATAAGTCACTTCCTTAGAATCCATTGGATAGTTATACCAGGTATCTATAGCTGCACCTGCAATTAATTTATTTTCTAATACATAATATAAACTTTCCTCATCTATTATTTTACCTCTGGATATATTTATTATATACCCAGTTTTCTTCATCTTAGTTAAGTTATTTATATTTAACATTCCCCTTGTTTCCTTAGTTAATGCTGCTGCTACTACAATATAATCTGAATTAGACAAAACATAATCTAAATTCTCTATATCACCGACAAAATCTAGCTCTTCATACTGCCTTTCTTTATTACTAACTATAGCCATATATTTACAATTAAAACCTTTCATTAGCTTAGCCATATTTTTTGCAATATTTCCATAGCCAATAAATCCTATGGTCTTGTTAGTTATATAAGAGGAATAAGGCGATACCCCACTATTATTTTCTTTATTATAGTTCCTATTCCAACTTCCTTCTCTTAATAATTTATCATGGTAAGGAATCTTCTTAGCAATACTTAATAATAATCCTACACCATATTCAGCTACACATAAAGCATTAGAGTGAGAATTACATACTGGAATATTATAATTAGAAAGAACATCAAAATCTAATCTTTCTACTCCTGCCCAAGGAACTTGAATTAATTTAACTTTTGTCCCCTTATCTAATATAGATTTTGTAATAGTATCTCCTAACAAAATATCTACATCTTCAACATATTTTAATAATTCTTCCTCTGTATATTTCTCAGGTAATATTAATATATAATTTTCATCTAAATTTTTATTTATATAGTCAATTTCTACAGGAGATAATGCTCTAGTTAAAAGAATCTTTATCTTTTTCATTTGTCTCCTCCTTTAATTACTTAAAAAGCAATTACTATTCCTCCATCATTAGCATAAACCGTACTAAGCCCTGCCATTTCTACAATAATTATTTCTTTAAAATTGTATTTATCTTCAATATCTCTTTTTAGTTCTTCCGCTTTTCCTAAAGCATTACAATGTGCTATGCCTAGTATTTTATCTTCAAATTTTTGCTCTTCCTCTCCTATTACATCTACCAGTTTTTTATAAGCCCTTTTACTTCCTCTTACCTTTTCAACTAACTTAATAGCCCCTTCCCCATCAGAGCCCATAATAGGCTTTATAGACAGTGCATTGGCTAAAAGTCCTTTAACCTTACTTATCCTGCCTGCTTTAATTAAATTGTCTAAAGATTCAAGAACAAAATAAGTTTTCATTTCTTTAATATATTGTTCAACTTTTTCTACTATATCAAATTTACTATAACTTTTTTGAATCATATCAAATATCTTCAAACTAATTAAAGTTTCACCTATACTTGCACTTAAAGAGTCAAATACATGTATAAATTTATTACTGTTTTGCTCTAGAACTATATTTTTAGCTAAAATAGCATTACTATAAGTACTACTTAAAGCTGAAGATAAAGTAACTACAAAAACATTCTTTGCCTTTTCATACTCAGTAATAAAATCTCCAGGAGAGGGACTAGATGTTTTTATAGGATTTAAGCTGTTTTTCATGGCAGTTAATAAATCTTTAACATTCAATTTGCTATCATCTACAAAGGTTTTATCATCAACATCAAGCTTTAGTGGAACTATACCGATATCAACCTTCTTTCTTAAATCATCATTTAAATCACAACTACTATCTGCAACTATTCGGAAATCCATTTTATCACCTCAATAATATTCTTTAACTGCCTAACAATTGATACCTATTCTATCTTCAATATATTTAGCTAAATTAGAAGCTATTTCTTCAATCTTATCTCCATTTTTAGCTTCAATCATAACTCTAACTAAAGGCTCTGTTCCCGATGGTCTTATAACCACTCTACCTTCCCCATGAAACATTTCTTCTATCTTTTCAATTTCTGATTTTATTTCTTCATTTTCCATATACTTATGTTTTAGTTCATCTTTAACCTTAGCATTAACTAAGACTTGAGGAAAATTGGTCATTAAACTATTTAATTCTGACATTCTCTTTCCTGTCTCTTTCATAACTTCTAATAAATGAAGTCCTGTAGCCAATCCGTCACCAGTAGTATTGTATTCTAAAAATATAATATGACCTGATTGTTCTCCTCCCAATACATAGTCATTCTTAACCATTTCTTCTAATACATATCTATCTCCTACAGTAGTTTTGACTATATTCATACCGTTATTTTTTAAATATGTATCTAGTCCCATATTTGTCATAATAGTTCCCACTATAGTATTATTTCTCAATCTTCCTTCCTTATTTAATTGAGTGCCACAAATAGCTAAAATATGGTCTCCATCAAGAAGATCCCCTTTATCATCAACAGCAATAATTCTATCTCCATCACCATCAAAAGATATCCCTATATCAGCTTTTTCTTCTAAAACCAATTTTTGAATCATATCTGGATTTGTAGAACCACATTCTACATTTATATTGATTCCATTAGGCTCATTATTTATTACTATTAGTTCACCTTTAAGTTCTTTTATTAGTTCAGGAGCTATTTTATATAATGCTCCATTACCACAATCCATAGCTATTTTTATGCCAGATAAATCAATATTAACTGTAGACTTTAAATAATCTATATAATCTCTACTACCTTTTGGTTCTACAATAACTTTACCTACTTCTCCTTTTATAGGTCTAGTAGCCATTTCTTTATTATTTAAAATAATTTCTTCAATCTCTTCTTCTATTTCATCTAATAGTTTTAATCCTTCATTATTAAAAAATTTTATTCCATTATATTCAACCGGATTATGAGAAGCAGAAATAACTACACCTGCTAATCCTTCGTACTTTCTAGTCAAATATGCTACTGCAGGAGTAGGAACAACACCTACAGTTACAACATCTATTCCCATTGAGCAAATACCAGCTGTTAATGCTGCTTCAAGCATATCACCTGATATTCTTGTATCTTTTCCAACAATAATTTTTCCTTTATTTCCTTTAGATAATACATAAGCTCCAGCCCTTCCCACCTGAAAAGCTAACTCTGGTGTTAAGTCTCTATTTGCAATTCCTCTTATTCCATCAGTTCCAAAAAGTCTTCCCATCTTCTAACCTCCTACTTCAAAGTTTAACAACTTAATAATAGCATATTGAAGGTTAATCCACAAATAATTATTTCATTTTTATCTTATTTCAATGGGAACTTCTTCAAAGTATTTTTAATTAATAAATCTTTTTTATTTAAATCTGGCTTTTCCATAACTTGTTCTAATAAATAGTCTAAAATCTCTCCTATTATCTTACCTTCCTTATACCCTAACTCTAAAATATCTCTACCATCCAAATCCAATTGATTTATATTATAAGCTTCCTTATTATATAATATATCCTTTATTTTGTTTTCTCTCTCTAATAAAGAGCTAATATCTGCTTTTTCATTAGAGCAGCTTCTATCTGCCTTCTGTAAGGCTAAAAGATTAAATATTTCATCTTCTCCTACTCTGGCAATAAGTTTTTTCAAGCCCTTTTCCTTGTAATTGGCATGCTGTGTCATATGTTCTCTCACTAAAGTTGAAACCTTTTCTATTAATTCATTTGAACATTTCCATCTTCGAAGAACTTCTGATACAATTTCTGCTCCTACTTTATCATGACCGTAGAAATGTCCTACACCTTCATTATCAATAGTTAGGGTGTGAGGTTTACCTATGTCATGAAACAAAGCTCCTATTCTGACTTGCAAAACTGGTGGTGTATTATCTAATACACAAAGAATATGATTATAAACATCTTTATCATGATGGGGATTATGCTGATTAAAATCAATGGCTGGAATAATTTCAGGTAAGAATATTTTTAATATTCCTAAGTCTTTTAATAATTCTATTCCATTAGAAGGTTTTTCACATAGGAGAATTTTAAAAAGTTCATCCCTAACTCTTTCAATACTAATATTTAATAGAAAATCTTTATATTTATTACAAGCTAAATAAGTCTCCTCATCTATATCAAAATTTAGTTGGGCTGCAAATCTTACAGCTCTAATTATCCTTAAATAGTCTTCCCTAAATCTATTTTCAGGATTTCCTACAGTCTTAATAATTTTATTTTCTAAGTTACCTTTTCCACCAAAAGGATCTATTACTCCAGTTTTTTCATTATAAGCCATAGCATTTATGGTAAAATCTCTACGATTTAAGTCTTCTTTTATATCTTTGGAAAAAGATACAAATTCTGGTCTTCTTCCATCCTTATATTCTCCTTCTCTTCTAAAAGTAGTGACTTCTACTGCTCCTTCCTCTTGTACTACAATTATAGTTCCAAATTTTTTTCCTACTTCTATGGTTTTAAATTCTTTAAAAACCTCCTTTATTTCGTCAGGCTTAGCATCTGTGGATATGTCATAATCAGAAGGCTTTTTCCCAATAATAATATCTCTTATACTTCCTCCTACTAGGAAGGCATTATATCCAGTTTTCTCTAGTGAGTTAATAATTGTTTCTACATAAGATGGAATATTATATGCCATATCATCACTCCATATATCTTTATTATTTTAGTATAACATAGTATTTGTATAGGACAAACAAGTTTATACAATATATTAAAAGGCTTTGAAGGAATTCCTTCAAAGCCTATGTTTAGTCTAAATATTTCTTAAATAGTATAGAACCATTATGTCCTCCAAATCCAAGAGAATTGGATAATGCATAAGTTATATCTTTGTTTATAGCTATATTTGGTGTATAGTTTAAATCACATTCAGGATCAGGATTTTCATAGTTAATAGTAGGAGGAATTACACCCTCTTTTATTGCTAATATAGTAGCTATAGCCTCTATTCCACCAGCAGCTCCTAATAAATGCCCTGTCATAGATTTTGTTGAACTAATATTTAAGTTATAAGCATGGTCTTTAAATAAATTTTTTATGGCTAAAGTTTCTAGCTTATCATTATAGTAGGTACTTGTACCATGAGCATTTATATAGTCTACTTTACTATAATGTATTTTACCTTCTTCCAAAGCTAATTTCATTGCATCTTTAGCCCCATTTCCATTAGGTTCTGGCTGAGTTATATGATAGGCATCTGATGTAGCTCCATATCCAACAATTTCTCCATATATATTTGCTCCCCGATTTAATGCATGAGTTAATTCTTCTAAAATTAATACACCAGCTCCTTCTCCCATTACAAATCCATCTCTTTCCCTATCAAAAGGTCGACTTGCTTTTATTGGATCATCATTTCTTGTTGAAAGAGCTTTCATTGAACAAAAACCTGCTAATGAAATAGGTGTTATAGTAGCTTCACTTCCTCCAGCAATCATCATATCCATTTTGCCTTCCTTTATCATTTTAAAGGCTTCTCCTATAGCATGAGTTCCTGAAGCACAAGCTGTAGATATAGCCATGGTGGGTCCTTTAAATCCAAAAATCATAGATATTTGGCCTGATGCCATATTTGAAATCATCATAGGTATAAAAAAGGGACTTACTCTTCTCGGACCTTTTTCTATTAACTTACTATGTTCTTCCTCTAAGGTTTCCATGCCTCCTATACCAGAACCTATAATAACTCCTGCTTTCTCCACATCTAAATTATTTAATGGTACTGAGCCGTCTTCTAACGCCAACTTAGCAGCCGCTACAGCATATTGAGTAAATCTATCCATTCTTTTTGCTTCTCTTTTATCTATAAAATCTGATGGATTGAAACCTTTGATTTCAGCTCCTATTTTTACTTCATAGTTTTCTGTATCAAAACGATTAATATAACCAATACCTGATTTTCCCTGCAGAAGGGAATTCCAATAATTTGTTTTTCCTATTCCAATAGGTGTTATGGCACCTAATCCAGTTATTACAACCCTCTTCAATTGTATGCCTCCCTATAATAGAGTATTAAGAAATTTTATTTTTAATATATCTAACTATATCTCCAATATTCTTAAATTTCTCCGCATCTTCATCAGGTATGGTTATGTTAAATTCATCTTCTAATTCCATCATTATTTCTACTGCATCCAAAGAATCTGCCTCTAAATCATTCATTAAAGAAGTGTCCATAGTAATACTCTCTACATCATCAATCTCTAACTGATCAGTTATAATATTTCTTACTTTTTCAAATATCATTTTTATATCCTCCCTTAAATTTAAATTGACATTCCACCGTCTACACTTATTATTTGGCCTGTAATATAATCAGAATTACAACTAGATAAAAATACTGCTAAATTTGCAATATCTTTAGGATTTCCAAACCTTTTCAAAGGTATAGTTTTTAACATCTCTTCTTTTATATCTTCTTTTAAAACCTCTGTCATATCTGTTTCTACAAAACCAGGTGCAATAGCATTCACTCTAATTCCACGGCTAGCTAATTCTTTTGCCATAGATTTTGTGAAACCGATGACTCCTGCTTTAGATGCACTATAATTTCCTTGTCCTGGATTCCCTGTAATCCCTACTATAGAAGTAATATTAATTATTTTTCCATATCTTTTTTTCATCATTGATCTAGCTACTGCTTTTGTACAAAGATAAGTTCCTTTTAAATTAACATCAATGACTTCGTCCCATTCTTCTGTTTTCATTCTTATTAGTAAATTATCTTTTGTTACACCTGCATTATTTACTAGTATATCAATAGATCCTAGTTCCTCTTCTATGGTTTTAATCATATATAATACTTCTTCTTCCTTTGATACATTTGCCTTAACCATTATCCCCTTAACACCATTTTTTCTTACTTGTTCTATAACTGTTCTTGCCATTTCTTCATTATTAATATAACTAATAGCTATATTAACCCCATTTTTTGATAACTCTAACGCAATTTCTTTTCCTATACCTCTTGATCCACCTGTTATTAAGGCTACTTTATTCTCTAAGTTCATATTAGGTCCCCCCTTTTAATACGATTAACAGTTTCTTCAAAGGTCAACACACTAGTTATATTAAGTGCTTTTATTTCTTTACCCATAGATTTTCCAATACGCTTCACAAAGCCTGTTAAACTTTTGCCTGGACCTACTTCAACGAAAACATTAACTCCTTCATTTATCATAAACTCAATAGACTGCTGCCATAATACAGATTGACTAACTTGATTTACCAATTTACTCTTTATTTCATCTTTGTTATTTATTAGCTTTCCATCTACATTAGATACAACTTTTTTATTTACTCCTTTAATATCTACTTGAGATAATTCTTTTTCTAATTTATCTCCTGCTGGTATCAATAAACTAGTATGAAAAGGTGCACTAACAGCCAAAGGTATTGCTTTTTTGGCTCCTACTTTTAGTGCTTCTTTACAAGCAATTTTTAATCCTTCTTTTTCTCCAGAAATAACCAATTGCTCTGGACTATTATAGTTAGCTACTTCTACTATTCCAAAATCCTTAGATTTTTCTAATACAGGAGTTAATTTTTCTTTATCTAATCCTAAAATTGCAACCATTCCACCAATTCCTTCTGGAACAGCTTCCTGCATAAACTTTCCTCGTTCCTTTACAATTTTTAGAGCATCTTTAAAATCGAGACTTTCACTCATTACTAAGGAACTATACTCTCCTAAACTTAAACCTGCTGTATATTCACAGTCAATACCTTCTCTTTCTATAGCTTTTAACATAGCTATACTAGTAGCCAATATAGCTGGCTGAGTATTTTCTGTTTTTCTTAACTCTCCTTCAGATCCATTAAAGCAAAGGTTTTTTAAATCCATCTTTAAAGCTTCATTAGCTTCATCATAAATTTTTCTAGATTCTTCAAAATTTTCATAGAAGTCTTTTCCCATTCCTACATACTGAGAACCTTGCCCAGGAAATATAAAGGCTAGCTTACTCATTAATGTCACCTCTCTTTAGAGAGTATAACAAGTCTAACTCTTTAACTGCATAAATGATTATATCTTCAATAATCTCCTTACAGGGCTTAATATCCTTAATTAACCCAGATATTTGTCCTGCCATTAAAGATCCATAATTTATATCTCCTTCTACAACGGCTAATTTTAATCTTCCTGCACCTAATTCCTCTAATTCTTCAAAAGGTACTCCAGATTTTTCGAGGGCCAAGTATTCCTTTGTAAATCTATTCTTTAAAGCTCTAACAGGGTATCCAGTGCTTCTTCCAGTTACTTGTGCATCCCTATCTTTTGCCTTTATAATAGCTTCTTTATAGTTTAAGTGAACTTTAGCTTCTGTAGAACATACAAATCTAGTTCCTATTTGTACTCCTTCTGCCCCCAAAGATAAAGCAGCTAAAAATCCTCTACCATCACCAACTCCACCTGCTGCTATAACAGGAATTTTAACTGAATCTACTACTTGAGGAACTAACGCAAAAGTAGTTAACTCTCCTATATGTCCTCCTGCTTCGGTTCCTTCTACAATTAAGGCATCTACACCTTCACGTTCAAGTCTTATGGCTAAAGATACAGTAGGTACTACAGGTATGATTTTTACGTCATGTTCTTTTAATTTTTTAATAAATTTTCCTGGATTTCCTGCACCTGTAGTTACAACAGGAACCTTTTCATCGCATACTATACCTACAATATCTTCAGCAAAAGGTGACATCAGCATGATATTTACACCAAAAGGTTTATCAGTTAAATTCTTTAGCTTTCTTATTTCATCCCTCACTACCTCTTTTGGAGCATTACCTGCAGCTATAATACCCAAACCTCCTGCTTCTGAAACTGCCGCCGCTAATTCGTGAGTAGCTACCCAAGCCATTCCTCCTTGTAATATTGGATACTTTATGTTTAATATTTCACATATTCTTGTATGAAACATAATTTATCTTCCCTCCTTATTCCACTTCATAACTACCGAGCCCCAAGTTAAACCAGCACCAAAGGCTACTAATAGTACTATGTCTCCTTTATTTATTCTTTTTTCTTCCAAGGCTTCATCTAATGATACTGGAATAGAAGCTGAAGACATGTTTCCATATTTATTTAAATTTACATAAACCTTATCCTTTCCTAGCTTTAGTCTCTTCGCTGCTGCATCTATAATTCTAATATTGGCTTGATGAGGAATTAAAAAATCTAAATCCTCCATAGAAAGATTAGCTTTAATTAAAGCATTTATAGAAGCTTTTTCCATAACCCTTACAGCAAATTTAAATACCTCTTTCCCATCCATCTTAATAGTATGAAGATTGTTTTTAACGGTTTCATAACTAGCTGGTAATCTAGAGCCACCAGCTGGCTGAATTAAAGCTTGGCCATTAGCACCATCAGCTCCCAGTTCAAAAGAAAGAATTCCAAACCCATCTTCACATCTTTCTAATATACATGCTCCTGCGCCGTCACCAAATAATACACAGGTATTTCTATCTTCCCAGTTAATAATTTTGGATAAGACTTCTCCCCCAATTACTAAAACTTTTTTATAAACTCCGGTTTTAATAAAATTCGCTCCTGTTGCTAAGCCATAAATAAATCCAGAACAGCCAACATTTATATCAAAAGCTGCTGCTTTAGTTGCACCTAAATTTTTCTGAACTATACAAGCTGTTGAAGGAAATGCATTGTCAGGGGTTACTGTTGCAACTATAATGAGATCAATTTCTTCTGGTGCGATATTTCCATCCTTTAGTGCATTTTTAGCAGCTAAAGTTGCTATATCAGAGGTAGCAATATGTTTTTCAACAACTCTTCTTTCTTTAATACCTGTTCTTTCAATAATCCATTCATCAGAAGTATCTACTAGCTTACTTAAATCAAAGTTAGTAATAACTTTTTCTGGAACATAACTACCAACACCAGATATTCCTACAGAATAATTATTCAATTTTCCACCTCCATTTTTTATTGTGTTTGAAGGTCATCTTCTGCTATTTCCATTATCACCCCCTTTAAAATTAATATTCACAGCCTATTATATCATTTTATTGTATTATTTGCTAAATAATAAAAATTTGTATATTATTAGAATATACTAATTCAAAAACTTTAAGAATTAGTATATATTAACATTATTAAATAGTCAATTATTAAAAACAATACAAATAAGTTGAAAACGAGGTGAAATAATGGAAAAGCTTCTAAATGTTAACGATATTAAAGCTATAATTCCCCATAGGTATCCTTTTCTCTTTGTAGATAAAGTAGAAATAGGTGAAATAGGTATAAAAGGTACAGGATATAAAAATATAACCGTTAATGAACCTTATTTCCAGGGACATTTTCCTAATATGCCTGTAATGCCTGGAGTAATTATTATTGAAACTATGGCTCAGGTTGGGGCTGTAATACTCTTAGGTGATGAAAAATTTAAAGGTAAAACCCCTTATTTTGCAGGAATTAATAAATTTCGTTTCAGAAAAAAAGTAGTGCCTGGAGATACTCTAAAAATTGAAGTGGAAATAATAAAACTAAGAGGAGCTATAGGTATTGGCAAAGGTAAAGCTTATGTAGATAATGAATTAGCGGCAGAAGGAGAGTTTTTATTTGCTATTGAATAGAAAAACTGGTGGAAGCCTTAATGGGCTATCCACCAATTTTTTAAACAAACAAAAATTTAGTTAGTTATTCTTTAATAGATTCATAACTGTTTTATATACTAATACAGGTGCTACTTCAAAGGAATATTTTTTCTCTATTCTTTCTGTAAATTTATGTGCATCCTTTCCAAAACTTCCTATATCAAGTACTGGTAAATCAAGTTTCTGCATATCTTCTAGAGGTAAATCGTATTTTATACCAAAACCTGGCATATTATCTTTTAATGCCGCTATAATCTTTGGATCTTTTGGTGCTGCTCCATAACTTAAATCTGAAATATATGGGAAAAACTTTTTATAAACTAAGTTATAATCTGACTCTGTTGTATTTATAGCATCTGCTACTGCATCAAGCAAAGCTTTTTCCTTTGGTGCACTTCCTTCTACATAGATATGTGGATAATATGGTGGTGTAAAATATACTATAACAACTGGTTCTCTATCTGACCATAGACTATGGACTTCTTCTACCATTTTAAGTGAAAATTCTCTTTGATCTATAGATTCATCCTTCATCATTTCTTCTGTAAATTCAGCCATTCTCTCATCTAATTTACTACCTATTTCCGCTCTTACTTTTTCATATAATTCCTCATAAGATAATACTCTTGCTTCCCAAGGTAGTTTTTCATATTTTCTTCCTGCTAGATCACAAAATCTTTCATATTGTATATTTAAATTATCAATAGTAGATTGAAAAGCTTCCTTTGCTGCATCTTTCATCTTCTTTAATACCTCATCCGGTGTACTGCAATGAGTTGCATAATTAAAAAATAAAGTAGATGTTTTAGCTATTTGTACTGAATATTCTGGCTTTAAATCTCTTTGCTTTAATGTAATTGGAGGAAGTGAGACTTCTCCTTCTGCTACGTCACAAAAATCTGCATTTAAATTGATTCTATTTGTAATTGAAGAAGCAATTTGATTTGGATCTATACCCTTAAATGACTCTCCAACATGAGTTTCTTTCCCGACTACATAAAATGACGGCATTAACTTACCGACTGTACCAATATAGATATATTTATTTTCATCACCTTCAAATTCAGACGTCATATAATCTGTATCTAAAAGTGCTAAATAATCAAAGCCTTCTTCTTCCTGCATTTTTACTAATTCTGGCACTACAGATAACATACCTCCTGAGTTTCCTTCTTCATCACAAACTGCAGCATAAATTAAATTTCCTTCAAAATTTCCAATATCCTTTGATATTTCTTCCATCAAAGCCATTATAATAGCATCACCAGTTTTCATATCGAAAAGACCACGGCCAAATAAATAATCACCTGACTCTAAATCTTTCCTTACCTCTTCAGGCAGTGAAGAAGAAATTTTCTTAAACTTTTCTGTTAATTCATAAGGTTTATTGGCATATTCTTTTAAACTTCCATAGTCTGAAATACCAACTGTATCTGTGTGACCTATCATTAATACAGTTTTTTTGCTATTGCCTTTTCTTCCTCTTAATACAGCAACTACACTTTTTCTGCCAAGCTTATCATTAATTGCATCTACAAATTTCAAATCCTGTGGATTTTCCTTGTAATAATCCATTTCAGAAAAGATATCATATACTTTTTGTACTGAATCCAATTCTCCTGGAGTATCTACTACACTTAATTCATTTGTTAATTCTACAGCAATTTGTTCTATTCTTGCCGCAAGTTTGTTATTCATATCTTTACCTCCTAAATTTTTTATAATTCTTAAATTTATTTTATAAGTTACTCTTTTTTGATTTATTATATATTGTTGATCCTATATAGAACGCAGCATATGTCGGTATTCCTAATATTAATGCTAGCTTTTGTGTAGGATCAAAGAACATTCCTAAAAATACGGTCAAACATAATACTATTAATACTATTGGTGTTATTGGATATAAAGGTGTTTTGAATTTTAAGTTAGATATTTCTCCACCGTTTTTCGTATATCTTTTTCTAAATAAGAATAAGCATACTGCATAAAGAACATAAATAAAAATATTACTTATACCTATTATTGAGGTTAAAAATAAATATACTGTTCCTGGTGCTACTATACTTGATACAACAGCACATACTGCAAAAATCATAGTAAAAATCAAAGCATTCATTGGAACTTTATTTTTATTTACTTTAGATACAAACTTTGGTGCTTGGTTGTAATTACCCATCGACCATAAAGATCTTGTACTTGAGTATATGAAAGCGTTTGCTGAAGATAAAGCTGATGTCAATACTACGATGTTTATTATTAATTCTGCTGATTGTATTCCTGCTAATTTAAATACATATGCAAAGGGGCTTCCCGCTAAATCAGCACTTCTCCACGGCAACACAGCTATTAATACTATTAAGCTGGCCATATAACTTATTATTAATCCCCATATTGTAGCATGTATAGCACGTGGCAAGTCTTTTTCGGGATTTTCACTTTCACTTGCTGCACTTGCAAATATGTCTGCTCCTCCATAGGCAAAAGCTGCTGTCATCATAGTCATTACTACTGCCCTCATACCATTAGGAAAAAGTCCTCCATCGTTTGTAAAATTACTAAATCCAACAGCTTTTCCTCCTACTATTCCCGTAATCATTCCTACTCCTAAGATAAAAAATACTACAATTAAAATGAATTTTATACTGCTAAACCAGAAAGATGATTTACCATATTTATCACTAGGTACTGCATTTAAAATAAATAATAATATTGTAAAGCCTATAATCCATACTATTGAATTAACATTAGGAAAAATATTTTTCATAATTATTGATGAAGCCACAAGTTGTGAGGGTATAGTAATAGCGTATGATAACCATTTTACCCATCCTACTGTAAATCCCATACTAGGATTAATTAATTCTGTTGCATAAGCTTGTACTGTTCCTGCTACTGGCATTTCAACTAATAATTCTCCCAAACAAAACATCATCAAATACATTATTACTGCTCCAAAAAGATATGCTAATAAAGTACCTCCTGGCCCTGCTTGTTGTAGTACATAGCCTGAACCTAAAAATAGTCCTGTTCCAATTGTTCCACCTATACCCAGCATCATTATTTGATGGGTCTTCATAGAACGTTTTAGTCCTTCTGATTTTTCTACAATATTGTCCATCTCTTTCTTAGGCTGTTGATTTGACACGATGTAATACCTCCTTAGTATTTTTATATATTGTTGAAATCTATAACATACTATAGAGCAAAGTTCGTGCCAAAAATAACGATCTACAAATATAGCCATTTTTCAACATCTTACATTTTTACCCATTAAAAATAGTAAAAAATATTTTACCATTTATGATTTGCGTAAAATATTTTTTACTATCACTCTATTGTTTAGTATATTTATTTAGTTTGTATTTCAATAGTTGTTTTGAAATTTTTAAAGAGGCTGCTGTTAAGGTCAAATTGTTCTGATAATTTTTATAGGCTTCTAAAATAATACTTCTTTCATGATCTTCTAGGTATGTTTTCAAATCACAATTCAAATTGTATAAGGTATCTGTAATTTCATGTTTTTTACTTTCAAGCATTCTGCTCGGAATATCCTCTATTGTAAGTTCATTTTTCGTGATATTGTTAAAAGCTCCTTCAATTACGTTTTTTAACTCTCTCACATTACCAGGCCAATTATACTGTTCAAATACATCGAGTAATTCTTTTGAAATAGGTTTTACATTATAACCTAATTTTTTATTATATATTTCTATATAGTAATTTGATAAAAGTTCTATATCGTCTTTTCTAGCAATCAATTCAGGTAAAATAATTTGTACAACTGAAATTCTATAGTAAAGATCTTCTCTCATCCTACCTTGTTCCATAAGTACTCTAGGATCTTCATTTAAGGCTACTATAATTCTTATATCTAAAGGTATTTCATGTGAACCGCCAATTCTTCTAATTCTTCTTTCTTCAATTGCTTTCAATAATTTTACTTGTGATAAAGGGCTTAAAGAATTTATCTCATCTAAAAATAGTGTCCCTCCTTGTGCTAGCTCAAAAAGTCCCTCTTTATTTTCAGCACTTGTAAAACTACCTTTTGTTGTACCAAATAAGATACCTTCTAATAGATTTTCTGGAATTGCTCCACAATTTTGTGATATGAATGGTCCCTCTCTCCTATTACTACAGTTATGAATAGATTGTGCAATTAATTCTTTACCTGTTCCTGTATTCCCTTGAATCAAAATAATTGATTCTGTTTTGGATACTCTATGAATTTTTTCCTTAATTTTAATCATTTCTTGATTTCTTGTAATAATATCATCAATTGTATAGCATGTTCCATTTCTATTGTAAATAATATTAGATTGAAAACAACCTTTATATGGCAATTTTCCTTTTTTATCAAAATAATCCGAAAACTCAATTGCTCCGATTATTCTATCTCTATCCATAATTGGATATGTAGAACCTACTTGATAAACAAGATTGTTTCGTTTTGTTTTTAACCCTTGTTTGTAGTTAATAGTAGGTTGTCCTGTTTTTGTAGCAGCGATTAAAGTACTATTATTGTTATCTAAATTTTTATATAGAGAAGTAAGCTTTCCACCCATAACATCTTCTGGTGTCAAATCATAAACAGGCAAATTACTCATAGTGAAATAAATGATTACTCCAGTATTATCAATAATGACAACGTTTTTACAACTGTCCTGTTTAAACATTATATCCCCCACTAACAATCTTTTTTATACATTTATAATAACTGATTTTTTAGATTTTTTCAACTTTTTTCTTCTTTTATTGTTTTCGTAGATTTACTAATAATTGCAGAATAAAAAAAACATCCCATTTATAAAAAGGATGCTTCTAAATTTTCGCCATTATCCTCTAAGAAACACTTAGTCCATAAAATAGCTTGATAAAATTCATCTAAAGATAACTTAGAAAAATGTTCATTTTTTATTACATATTTATTATCTTCAAATTCAATATTTAAAAACTTAATAATGAACTCGTCGAATACTTTCTTCTGTTCTTCTTCCATTAAATTAGATAGACCTGCAGAATCTACCAAGTTATGTATTATCCTCATTAGTTTTTGCATTATTTCTTCTTCACTAGCATGAGTATACCTAACTCCATCATATATATCTATTATAAACTCTAAACAATGTACTGCATCTCTTCCTTTAAGAAATGACAACGCAGTATCTCTACAGACTAATAACTTGCTATTCCCCACAATAACGCACCTCTATCTCTAGATAATCAACATGATATTTATATAATATATTACTAAGTAATTTACTATATCCTATTAGAAATAATCATCTCCTATTCGACATAAACAACTAAATATTTCCCCGGTAATATTTAGTTATTTATTATTTATCTATTTTTATATTTAAATGTTATATAAAAATAAAAGCTTCATTATAAATAGGAACATAGTCCTATTTTTATCTATTATAGTATATATATATATATTGTGCAACATATAATTGTAAGTATTTTCCTAAGAAAAAGTTAGGATAAATGCATTCCTAACTTTTTCTTAATTGAAGGTTTTCTTCTTTAAAAATCTTTTTTATCCTCTCTTTTTCCGAGATGATCCTTGCTTCCTTTTCATCATATGCATACAATCCACCACTAACTACTCTAGTCTTTAATTGCCCTTTCGCAATATTACTGCCTATTAGATGAGGTGCATCTAGGATTCCTATTTTAACAGCTTCTACTAATATATCTGGATCTCCTAATGGGTCTTCAATATCTAAAGTTAATGATTTGATACTGTCTATTATTAAATTAGCTTCCTCTATTAGTTTATTCTTTCTATTTATAACATTTTTATCTTTAGTCATATCTACAGAACCTAGAAATTCATTTTTTAGTACTCCTCTTACTATCATACATGATTCAATTATATCTTCAGCTTTAGCTGCATGATGAGCTTCACAATATCCAACAACATGATATATATGTGGCTTTATTGCCATTGCTAAGTAAGCTGATGCCGCTAACTGACCTTTTGCTTGATACAAGTTAGCTGGAAAACTTGTTAATCCTGCCCTAGCTTGACGGTAAACTTTAAAATTATTATCTTCTAAACTTTCTACTAATTCAATTTTCGCTAAAATTTTTCCCAGATCCATTTCCGGAGATATAAAAGCAGGTACATTAAACATATACTGAGCTATATAATTTTTCACTCCCATCTTCTTTGCATTATATGCTGCTATATAAGCCGTTGCCACCCCTATAGCATCATGAGCATCTCTTAAACTCCAATGATGAGCTTCATTTACTTCCACTGGAATATTTCTTTCTCCATGCCAAGCCATTACTTGTTGATTTTCAATAATAGCTTCTTTTAAAGTTCTAGGACCTCTTTTATCCAATTCACTATACCAAAATAATGGTATTGCGCACCATGCGTTATTAATATTCTCGTTTAAAACTTCAGCAAATTTTATTATATTTTTTGTACCACTATAAGATCTAAGTAGTGGATAATTTCCTCTTTGAGCTGCCTCATATAATTTTTTGAAATCTTCTTTCGTCCTTAAAGGCACTCCACCTGCTCCATTTAACCTTTTATCCATATTTCGTTGATCAAAAAAGAATTCTTGAGCATTTTGATCTGGAGCTATAGATATAACGTCTAACACTTTTGCTTCTGCTACCTTCTTTATAGCCTCAATAGTTTCATCTATCGTAGGTAATCCCAAATGATGTCTTAATATAGGATAAGGATATTTAGATTTTATTCTTGATATTAAATCTTTTGGATAAGATTCTTCCTCAGAATAGTTTTTCCCTTTTAAGTAAGCTATAACTTCATCAATATCCTCATAACCATAAAATATCTTAGTGAAAATTCCCCATTTTTCTGCCACTAAGGATGTGGGCTCTGTGCCTCCAAATATCCATATAATATCAAATATTTTTTCTTTTTCTATTTTATCTTTTAACTCTTCCATAATTCTATTTAATGGTTCTGGTGTTAGCCTATAACTTAAGGCTACTATATCTGGTTTTTTATCTTTTATTTCACTTAACAATTGATCAATAGTTATACCAATTCCTATAAATTCTGTTTTATAACCTTCATTATCTGCTAAAGTTAAAAAATTCATCGTTCCTGCTACATGAACACAATTTCCAATAGTACCTGCTATTATTTTTTTCATTAAGCAACAACCTCCTTACTGTTTTTATCTATAGTTCCTTTTTTAGCAAGTTGGTGTATTTCTGATACCGTTAGATCTTTTAATCCAAGTCTTTCTAGAGTTCTTCCCTCTTCATAAAAGTTTCTTCCCGTTATTAATTCTGCAATTCTTATTATAGAATCTATAGCTGGTGTTTCTATACCAAATTCTTCTCCTATAGAAGATATAGGTATTAAACTATAAGGAACATCTTCAAATATATATCTAATTGATAGTCCTTTTGGTGCCTGAAGACCCCTATAGGCTGGATTGTTTTGTACTGTTTCATATAGATTATCTCCCTTTGCACCATAAGTTTCATATAGCCAATCTTTAGCAGATATGGTCTCTACTTGAAGCGCCCTTCCTACTTCCATCCTTTCATTATCCATCTTCTCTATAAAGTCCCCTATAGATGGAGTAATACCTTCAGTATAGTATTCAAAAGGAGCCCCTCTCTCAATATGTCCACTATTTAATAAAGTAGGAGCCGGATGAAATATTGCACCATAATTATTTATACTAGTTTCCATTACATCTTTTGCTGCAACAAATTGAGGATATGCTTCTCTAAGAATATTTATTACATAATGGGTCTTTATAGCTGGAATAGCAGCTAAAGATACTTCTTTTTTACTTTTAAATATATGAGCACTATTACTAGATGTAGTTCTACAAGCATATATGAAAGTCTGAGCTTCCGCTACAATAATATCTTTACTACTTCCGTATTTTCTGAGGGTTTCATAAACCTCTAAAGCTCCTCCAGTTCTTCCTGGATTAAGTACAATTATTTGACCATTTCTTAAATAAGGTGCCATTTCTACAGCCATTGAATAATGCCCCATTGCAGGAATGGTGACCATTATAATATCAGAACCTTCTATAGCCTCTTTCATATTATTGGTCACTTTATTTAAAATTCCAAAACCTGTTTCTTCACCCGTTAAGCTAATAATGGGTTTTTTTATAAGTGGTATAATATTATTTAAGGTTCTATTATGTAAGTTTACCCTATATCCACTTTTAGCTAAATATCCTGCCATAGCCATACCACCATTGCCTGCTCCTATAACACAATAAGTTATATCTCTTATCATATAAAATTTCTCCTTTCAAGATCTTTTTTATCCCATGGCTAATAACCCTAAAAATGCAAATTACAACAACTAAAATTAAAAGTTATATAATCTTTAAATTGGTTACTCCAGGGTAATTAGATGACTTTAAGTTTAGATAGAACTAGAATACTACCTAGATTTAATCCCGTTTTATGTCAACTTGATTTTTTGAATAAGAAAAGACTATGGGATTCCATAGTCCTGAAAACAGCACAATATCAATCCCCCTTTAGAACGCTTACGAGGTTAGCTGGCGGGTTCGGGTTAAAGGGATTTTCCCGTCCCAAAAAGGATTCACCCCAAAAAATTGGTTCCCCCGTTTCTAAGAGAATTCAGCGATTAATATATAATTTTAAAGATAGAAAATAATTTAATCTAAGGTCATATGACTATATATTTGATTTTATGATAATTTTTTATAATACAACAAAATTAACTAGAGAATAAATGATATGTAAAAATAAGTTAAAAAAGAGCTTAACGAAATGCAAACTCTTAGAACAGTATGTAAAGAATATTATACCATATTTAACTATAGGATACAAGAATTTATTAAAAAAGCACTTTATAAGCTATTTTAGCTTAATATAAAAATTATTATCACCTAATTAGGCTATAAGAATATCATGTAGTAGGAAAAAGGACAGCAGAGTTATCAGCAGCCAAAACAACTAATATTAAAGGAGGAAACAAAAATGGGTATGCAAAATGAAACTGGTAATGTTAATAATATTCAAGTTTTCGATAATGGATTTGGGAATTGCCCACCATCTTGCGTTGATGTTGATAGTAGAAACTTAGGTGATTGTCCAAACTCCCCAGAAACACCAGTTGGAATTACAAATGGTGTTGTAGCAAAGATACCTGTAGTTTTAGCTCAGTTAAG
>NZ_JAHLPM010000021.1 GCF_018917865.1 Tissierella simiarum | reverse complement strand
CGAAAGAAGACTTCAAAAAAAACTAAGATGCATGGCTCCTTTAGAATATCGAAACCATGCATCCAAATGTGCATAATATTTTAATTAAATTATCTGTCTACTTGACAAAGGTCAGTTCAATATCAGTCCTATTTTTATTCTTCGAACATTTCTCTATGGTGTAATCCAACTAGATTTGTTACAGGTACTGTAAATATAATACCTGTACCTGGTTCTTTCAATCGACCAGCTTCAATTATTGCATCGAATATAGGTCTATATTTATCTATTTTGGTTAATATAATTATTATTTCTTTCGATGCCTCTATGTGTATATTTAAAAATTTAATTATCTCACTTTCACCTGTACCTCTACCATAAACTATAGTAGCTCCCGTAGCTCCAGCCATTTTAGCTCTATTTACAATTTTATCTGCCTTTCCCCTTTCAACAATAGCCACTATGCATTTAACCTCAAACATTTTATGTCTCCTTTCTTAAAATTTAGTTAATATCCCTAAAGTCAATACAGAAATCATAGCACCTATAGAAGTAAGACCAACTATACCAAATCCTGATAAAAGCGGATCTGCACTTTCTATTATACTAGCTAATCCTATGGCTAACGCCATATTTAAAGGAATGTTAACCGGTCCAGTAGTAGCACTAGCTGAATCCATAGCTATGGATACAAAAGCTTCTGGTGCAAAAAAAGCTAGTATAATTATAGCTGCTAATAAAGGTACTATTATCTTAATATAGGATATATCCTTTAATATCTTTAATATACCTATACTCATACCTAATCCAAATCCAATAGCCACAGCATGAATAAGTACCTTATGAGGTATTGCACCAACAGATATTTCTTCAACCTCTAAAGCTAAAGCCTTTAATGCTGGTTCCACCAAAGTTCCAAAATATCCAATAACAAAAGCTATAATAACTATAACCCATCTACGTTCTAAAACTACTAAATTTTTACCTACTGAATCACCTAAAGGCAGTAAACTCATAGATACTCCCTTTAAGAAAAAATGTAGACCAAAAACACTAAGTGCAAATCCAATTATAAACTCTTTCACATTGTCTATGGGTTTTTTTAGAATTACTAATTGAAAAAGAGTAAGTACAGCAGTTAGGGGAATAATACTCCTTAAGGTTTCCCACAGGGCGCTTAATCCTTCTAACACTTTCATAACTAGTCCTCTCCTTTATATATATGATGGCGGTTACCCTGCTTAAGATGTGTAACAAGTAGTATATACCCATTATATTGGAAATTAAATAATATAAAGGTTTAATTCCTAATAAAAAGGGTATTTATGGAGTATTGATTATAATATAATCTTATGTAAACTATTTAAAATAGGAGGTTTTTTATGGAAAAAGAAAAATATATTCCTGAAGTTAAAAGTCAACTTAGATCTAGAATAATAGAGGTCCCTCCTGTAATATATAAAGCTAGTGGAATTAAAGTTCTAGGTACAAGAATTAAATCTTTACTTTTTTCAACAGATGTAGCCATCATTAAAAACACTAATGCAAATTCCATAATCGCTGTATATCCATTTACACCTCAATTATCCATAACTCAAGCTATATTAGAAGTAGCTCCAGTTCCCGTATTTGTAGGAGTGGGAGGAGGTCTGACTACTGGCAAAAGATCTATTAATATTGCACTTCAAGCAGAACTTATGGGAGCCTATGGTGTAGTAGTAAACGCTCCTACAGATAATGATGTTATTAAAAAAATGAGGGAAAGAATTGATATCCCTATAATAGCTACAGTAGTATCGGAATGTGATGATTATAAAGGAAAGGTTAAGTCTGGAGCCAGTATATTAAATATTTCCGGTGGTCCAAAAACAGCTTATTTAGTAAAGTTACTAAGAGAAGAGTTCGGAAAAGAATTGCCTATTATTGCTACAGGTGGTCCTACAGAAGAGACTATCTTAGAAACTATAGAAGCTGGAGCAAATGCTATTACCTATACTCCACCTTCTAGTGCAGAAATTTTTGCTAGCGTAATGGATAAGTATAGAAAAGAAAAAGAAAATGAATAAAAAGCTCAAATAAGATGGACATATTTTGCTTGAAATATGTCCATCTTATTTATATATCATCTTTTTTCAGTTGCATATTCTTTCTTAAAAAATTCCTTAGTAAGTTTAATTACAACTCCATTTAAAGCAAAAACTCCTATTAAATTTGGAATAGCCATTAAACCATTTAACGTATCTGCTAAATCCCAAAGTGTTTCAAGTCCCCCTATAGCTCCTATAATAATAAATGGTATCCATATAATTCTATAAATCATGTTAACTTTAGGTCCAAAGATATATTCAGCACAACGCTCCCCATAATATTCCCAGCCTAATATAGTAGAAAATGCAAATAATAGTATTCCTATTGAAACTATATATCCACCCCAATTTCCTGGAAGCCCTTCCTTGAAAGCCATAGTAGTAAGAGCCGCTCCTGTTTCTCCACTCTTCCATACACCGGAAGTTATAATTACTAATGCAGTTATTGAGCAAATAACGATTGTGTCCATAAAAACTTCAAATACTCCCCATAGTCCTTGACGTACTGGATGATCTGTAGTGGCTGCAGCATGAGCTATTGGTGCACTACCAAGACCCGCTTCATTGGTAAATACTCCACGAGCAACACCTTTTGTCATAGCTAGTTTCAAAGTAGACCCTGCAAAACCTCCTACAGCTGCTGTTCCAGTAAATGCACTACTAAATATTAATTTAAATGCTTCTGGAATATTCTTTATATTTAAAATAATAATTACTAGACCACCTAATATATAGAATGCAGCCATAAATGGTACTAATTTTTCTGTTACAGTCCCTATTCTTTTAATACCACCTACGATAACTATGGCTGCAAATACTGCTAAAATTATTCCTACAAGAAATTTATTAAGGCCAAATGTAGCTTCAAGGGAAGCAGCAATAGAATTTGATTGAACCATATTTCCTATACCAAATGCTGCCATCGCTCCAAATACTGCAAATATATATGCAAGCCATTTCTTCTTTAGCCCATTTGTAATATAATACATTGGACCTCCCACAAATCTTCCATCAGGAGTCTTTTCTCTATATTGTATAGCAAGTACTACTTCTGCGAATTTAGTAGTCATACCAAATAGTGCAGCAATCCACATCCAAAATATAGCACCTGGTCCTCCAACGGCTATAGCTGTAGCAACACCAGCAATATTTCCTGTACCTACAGTAGCCGCCAGTGCTGTAGCAACTGCTTGAAATGCTGTTACCTCCCCTTCACCTTTTTCTTCTTTAGAAAACATCTTCAATAAAGTGTTTTTAAGAATGTAACCAAGTTTTGTTATTGAGAAAAAATTAGTACGAAAAGTTAAATAAATACCTGTGCCCACTAATAGTACAAGCATAGGTGGTCCCCATACAAAAGAATGAATAATGCCATTGATTTTTAATAAAGTTTCCATAGAGCGTCTCCTTTCTATATTGACCATACTTGTATATCTGCCAGATAAATGATACTACTTTATTAAAAATCATAGTAATGAAAACGTTTTTTAGTAGTAAATAAATATCCAGCAGCCTATACTTTAATTTAAGTAATCAAAGTATATACTGCTGGTTTCACCAAACTTCAAAAAACTTCAAAAAAACCAATTATATTTTCTGAATATTTCTAATTGTTTTTATTTTCACAATGCATTGCAAGTCCAGTTAGAAATTTCTTTATATTTATTGATCCTCTTATCATAGATTTCTGTCTTATATAGTCCATTTCCTTTTTTACTTGTTCAAAATTAAACAAGGTGTTAGAATACTCAACGAAGGTTTCATTCATATAGTCTTCAATACCTAGACTGGCTAAATTACCTAAAGCTATATTAACAGTTCTCCTTATTCTTTGTTCCATAGATTTAGGATTCTCTGTAAATTGACTACATATCTCTCTAATGGTTATATCATTGATATTTATCTTATTTTCAACCACAAACTTAACAACTTTAACAATATCCTTACTTCCTTTTTCGCCTATAACCCCTAATTTTAATAAGGCAGCATTGATAGTTTGCTCACAATAAGTTGTAGATAAATCATTTTGATTTAAAGGAGGAATATCGTTAAATATTTGTTGAAGTTTCATCATTTTATTTTCTAATTCTATTTTATCTTTTAATCTTTTAATAATAGTTTCTACTTCCAAGGCATTTATTGGCTTATAAATATAGTATTCAACTCCATACCTATATGCCTTTTCTACCATTTGTTTAGAAGATACTTGGGATATCATTATAAACTGGGTTTTTAGACCAATTTCCTTTAATTCTTTGACTATAGAAAGTCCATCTTTATCAGACATAAGCATATCTATAAGTACCAAGTCTGGCTCTGTAGCCAAAATTTCTTCTAATCCTTCTTTACCTTCACTAGCATCTCCAATTACTATTCCTAGATTTCTATCAAAAATTATCTTTTTAAGAATTCTAATTATACTAAGATCATCATCTAATATGAAAATCTTCATCTATTATACCCTCCAATTCACCCATTGGAATGGATATTTCAAAGGTAGTACCTTTGTTTTTCTCTGAATAAACATAGACATCTCCTTTTAGATTATCACTTACTATATTTTGTATTAAACTAAGACCCAATCCTCTATTTACTTGGCCAGTTATATAATCTATTTTTGTAGAATACCCTGGCGAAAATATATGAATTAAGTCTTCACCTTCAATTCCACAACCATTGTCTGTAACTATAAAAATATGGTTTTGTTCTTCTATGTAGTGAATAAATTTAATTGTTCCACGACTTTCTATGGCATCTATTGAGTTCATAATCATATTCCTTAATATAGACATTAAAAAATAATGTTTTTCAGTATAGAAATCTTTACCTAATTTATATTCTATAACTATGTCCTTATTATGGTACTTAACTTCTCTACTCATACTTTCTTTTAAAATAATCATCAACTCGTGAAAATGCATACCTTTATTGTCTAATCTATTTTCAATTATTTCTTCTATGCCCCTAACCACTAAGCCATACTCTTTCTTTATCTCATGGACATCCTTTGATATTTCTAAGGCTCTGTTAGTCCAACTCCCTTCTTCCTCCTTGTTATTTATCTTTAAAAATAGTTCATAGGCATTAGACATAACCTTTTCAATATGATCCATGTTTTTTTCCATCCAATAAATCTCTGTTTTTAATCTTGAAGTTAACCATAATAATCTTTTATATCTTTCTTCATGTTCTTCTTTGATGATAAAAAGTTTATAATACTTATATACAAGAATTACAGCCCATGTTATACCTGCCCTAGCCACAGCTACTAATATAAGAGTTTCTATAATTAAGTAATCTTTGGTAAAAAGATCTACTCCTATTCTAATATATACTTCTAGCATGTTCCCTAGGAAATCGCTTGCCATAGCTACTAAAAACATCCTATTTATAGTAATATCTTTAATCTTCTTAGATCCTATATAAAATAAGATTCCATAAAATATATAAAAGATAGCTTCTGGTAGAAACAAAGTAAATATTTGCCCACCTATACCATTTATTATTACATGAAAAAATACTCTAAATAAAAATAAAGATACTCCTGATGCTAGTCCAAAAAACATAGGATTAATATCATTATAAAAATATAGAAACAAGGGAAATGCTACACCTGCCAATGAAAATTTGAAATTAGATATATAAAAATTAATATAAAATTGAGAAGCCAATCCTACTATAAGAGATCCAAATAAGGCCTTCTTATAACTTTTCATCTCATCACCTAAACCTTTTAAAATAGAATATAACATGCAATTTTATTATATCATTTATGATTAAGGATGTGAAATTAATATTACAATTAAGATGTATTTAAAAATCTAATTCGACTTATTTTTTGTCCTCAAAAATTCCCACTTAGTTTCACTAGTTATTACGGAAGTAAGTATAGCTAAGCAGCCAATTAAAAATCTAGCAGTAAAAGGCTCTTTCAGAAATATTAAGGAAAATATACTTCCGAAGACGGCTTCAAAACTTAATATAATTGCCGTATGAGTAGATGAAGTATATTTTTGTGCTACATTTTGAATTAAAAAAGCTAATAAAGTACTAAAAACCGCTAAATACAGGATAGGAAATACTGTATTTTTTTGAATAATAGCCATCTTAGGTTCAAATAATAAAGCAAATATTAAAGATAAAACACCTGCGGTAGCTATTTGAATTACGGATAGAGCCACTGGATCTTTATCTTTAGCGAAATATCCTACAGAGGATATGTGAAAAGCAAAAAATACAGCACATATTAAAGTAAGTAAATCTCCATACCCTATAGTTAAATCCTTTTCAATACTGAGTATTCCAATACCAATTAAACATAAAAAAGCCCCAGCCATATCATAATTATCTGGTCTTTTCTTACTAATTATCCAATAAATAAAGGGCACCATGACTACGTTAGTAGCAGTAATAAATGCTTGTTTACCTGCCGTTGTATATTTTAGACCAACAGTTTGAGTAGCAAATCCTCCAAAGAGGAATACCCCTACAAGTATACCTGCCTTTATATCCTCCATGGTAATTTTCTTTAGGTTTTTAAAAAATACTATTCCCATCAATAATGCCGCTATTATAAATCTAAAAGCTAACATGTGATATGGAGTTATACGATCCAAAGTACTTTTAGTAACTACAAATCCACTTCCCCAAATAATAGCTACTATAAACAAAGATAAATCTGCATATAAGCTTTTTTTATTGCCCATAATTTCCTCCCTAAGTTCTTTTGTATATATTATAATATAAAGATGCAATGTTGAACAATGGAGAAAACTTAAATAACTTGCCTTTCATAATAACTGACACCAAATCTTCAAGCTTTAATATACTAATAGTAATACTTTAAATAAAGGTGATACTATGTATAGAAATTTAGTTGTTGGAAAAAATTCTTTAGTTCCAATAGTAGACGGTATTATGGCACCCTATATAAACTTTGATAATGCCGCAACTACTCCTCCTTTTTATTCTGTATTAGAAGAAGTAAATAATTTTTCTTCTACTTACTCTTCTGTTCACAGAGGAACAGGTTATAAATCCATACTATCTTCTAAGATTTACGATGAAGGAAGAGAAGTAATTTTAGATTTTATAAAAGGAGACAGAGATTACCATACAGTCGTTTTCCTAAAAAATACTACAGAATGTATAAATAAACTATCTTATAGACTTAAAGATACTCTAGGAGATAAAATAGTCCTTTCTACATATATGGAGCATCATTCAAACTTATTACCTTGGAGATATAAATATAATATGGATTATGTAGAAGTGGACAGCAGAGGGAGATTATCTATAGAAGACTTAGAATATAAATTAAAAAAACACAAAGGAAAAGTAGGTTTGGTAACTGTAACTGGGGCTTCCAACGTAACAGGTTATTTAAATCCTATCTACGACATAGCCAAATTGGCACATAAATATGGAGCTAAAATCTTAGTAGATGGAGCACAATTAATACCTCATCATGCCTTTGATATTAAACCTAAAAACAGTGATGAACATATTGACTATATAGCATTCTCTGGCCATAAGATGTATGCTCCCTTTGGTGTGGGAGTATTAGTAGCTCCAAAAGAAACCTTTAAAGATGGATTTTCAGAACAAACTGGCGGTGGAACAGTAAAATTAGTAACCCTTAATGATGTTATTTGGGAAGATCCTCCCTTAAAGGAGGAAGCAGGAACTCCTAATTTAATGGGAGTAGTGGCTTTAGTCACTAGTATTAAAACTTTATTATCATTGAATATAAAAAAAGTTGAAGAATATGAAAAAGGATTAACTAAATTCACTCTTGAAAGAATGAGGTCAATACCTAATATTATCCTATATGATGATATTGATGTAGACCAAAAAGTATCAATCATCTCCTTTAATATAGAAGGTATGCTCCATGAAACTGTAGCTAAAGTTCTAGCTATGGAAGGTGGAATAGCAGTAAGAAATGGGTGTTTCTGTGCCCAACCTTATATTCAAAAACTTCTTAATATATCTTCATCGGAAATGGAAAAATATAAAAAAGATGAAAACTTACCTAGACCTGGAATGGTAAGAATAAGTTTTGGACTTTATAATGACCATGATGAGATAAATGTTCTTATTAGTTTGTTAAATGAAATAGGCAAAAATATAGAATATTATAATTCTAAGTATAGAAACCTTCCTTTCTACTAAAAATAGTAGAAAGGAGGTTTTTTAATGAATAAAAAAATGAATATACTTATGTTTAGTGCTGATTATGATAAAGCATTAGCTGCCCTTGTCATGGCTAATGCTGCTAGGGAAATAAATGTAGATGTTACATTATTTTTTGCTTTTTGGGGTCTTCTTCTAGTAAGAGAACCAAATAAAATGTCAGAAGAAGATAAAACTGCTTATGAAAAAATGTTTGCCAATATGACTCCAAGAACTATAGAAGATCTACCTTTATCAAAAATGAACTTTGCAGGAATCGGTAAAAAAATGCTTGTTGAAATGATGGAAGAAAGTGATACTCCTCCTTTAAGTGCTTTTCTAAAGGGAGCTATCAATAAAGGTGTATCTCTTCAAGCTTGCAAATTATCTTGTGAGGTAATGGGATTTAAAGAAGAAGAACTTTTGAATGAAGTTAAAATTGTTACAGCAGAAGAATATATTGTAGACGCTTTAGAATCAAATATCCAATTATTCATTTAAAACCTGATAGGAATATTTCCTATCGGGTTTCTTTCTTCTTTTATTTAAAGTTATAATAATATATACTAAAAATAGAAGTTATGTTTTATATAACTATATTTTAAAATATATTGGTATTTAGAAAGGGTAATTACATTGATTGGAATAAGCCATTTAGAAACAGAAAAAATACTTTTAGTAGATGATGAAAAAGATATATTGGATCTACTAGAAACCACCTTAATTAAAGAAGGATTTAAAGAAATATATAAATCCTTATCTGGATATGAAAGCATTGAACTATGCAAAAAAATAGATCCAGATATAATCGTTCTAGATATTATGCTTCCCGATATTGATGGATTTCAGGTATGTCAATCTCTAAGAAAAATTACGCTGTGTCCAATATTGTTTTTATCTGCAAAAAATGATGATATAGATAAATTATTGGGTTTAAGTTTAGGGGGAGATGATTATATTACTAAACCTTTTAGCCCCAAAGAAGTAGCCT
The DNA here is from genome assembly GCF_018917865.1 of Tissierella simiarum. Classification (GTDB taxonomy): domain Bacteria; phylum Bacillota; class Clostridia; order Tissierellales; family Tissierellaceae; genus Tissierella_C; species Tissierella_C simiarum. The sequence goes on along the minus strand of NZ_JAHLPM010000021.1, from coordinate 42,365 downwards.
ATAGAATAAAAGCACAACTTAGGCGAAAAGCATACTTAAACACTATAGAAAATAATATAATTGAATTTGGTCAAATAGCTATAAATGAAGGAAAAAAAGAAGTATTAAAAAACGGACAAGTTTTATCTTTAACGGCAAAAGAATATCAGCTTTTATTGTATTTAGCAAAATATCCAAACCATATATTAAGTAAAAAAACTCTATATGAAGCTATATGGGAAGAACCCTACTTCGGTGATGACAATACTATTATGGTCCATATAAGAAAGATAAGAGAAAAGATTGAAGATATCCCTAGCTCTCCTAAGTATTTATTAACCATAAAAGGACTTGGATATAAATTAAATACCAAGGAGGTATAGGTAGATGAACTGGAAAATAACTTTACGTTTTATTATAACTATAACCATTGTAAATATGATAGTTCTTTTGTTAGTTTTCTCTTCTATAAGTTATTATTTATATGGAGAGTCTTTATTTTCTAGAAATACCAGTGACATTAATGAAATCTACTCAACCCCCGCAGGAGCAGAAAAATTCGCTTCAGATTTCTTCCAATTCATAGAATTTAAAGACAATGATCCTTATGTATCTGAAGAAGGAATTGAAATATTAAAAAAGTATAATGGTTGGATACAAATATTGGATAATAATGGAGATGAGGTGTACAATAACCTTAAACCTGATAATGCTCCCATACATTATTCCCCTGTGGAAATCGTACATGCTTATAAATACAATGGAGTTATAGGAGATTCCAGTATTTTTATAGGTATGATTAAAAATAATGATTTAAAATATAGTTATATCATAGGACTCCCATATAATTTGGTAGCAAGATATGTCGTATATTTTAACTTTTCTAATATATTTAAATCATATAAACAAGGAATATTTGTAACGTTATTTAGCACTTTACTTGTAACTATTTCAATAAGTTATTTATTTGGTCGAAAGCTTACCAATCCATTATCTAAAATAATTGACGGTATCAAAATTTTAGCTGATGGAGATTACAATGTTTACTATCCTGAAAAAGGTGTCTATAAAGATATTTATTCTAACTTAAACAATCTTAGTATTAAATTAAAAGAAAGTAAAATAGAAAAAGAGAATCTAAATAAAATACGAGAAAATTGGATAGAAAATTTTTGCCATGATGTAAAAACTCCTCTCTCATCTATTAAGGGTTATGGAGAAATATTATTAGATGATATCTATATCTCTTCTAATGAAGAAAAGGATAATTATTTGAAAATAATATTAGAAAAAACAGATTATATTGAGAACTTATTAAATGACTTAAAATTAACTTATAAACTGCAAAATAGTCTAATTCCTTTAAATAAGCAAAAAATTAATTTAAATGATTTTATGGTAGAAATTATTGTTAATATCTTAAATCATCCACTATATGAAAATAGAAAAGTTAATTTCTCACATAAAGAAAATCCTATTTTTATCGACTTAGATACTCATCTTTTTTCAAGAGCAATAAACAATTTAGTCTATAACGCACTAATACACAATACTAAGGATACCGTTATTAATATATCTATCTCTAATGAAAATGGAATTTGTATTTTAATTGAGGACAATGGTACAGGCATGTCTAAAGAAAAACTTGCCCATCCATTTGATAGAAATTATAATGATAAATCTTTAAAAGAAAATAAAAAAGGTTCTGGACGAGGCATGATTATATCCAAAGAAATTATCGAAGCCCATGGAGGTAATATCCAGGTTACTAGTCAGCTAGGAAAAGGAACCAAAATAACTATAGCCTTATAAATGAAATAAGGCTTCTTTTTTTGTATAAATTTAAGGATTAATTAAGGATGGCTAAAAATATAGTTAAGGTCAGAATGATAAAGTTTAATTAACAAGAAACTAAGAAGGAGGTTTTAAAGTGACTGAATATGTTATAGAAACAAAAGACTTGACGAAAGAATTTAGCAATTTTACTGCTGTAAATAAAGTTAATTTGAAAGTAGAAAAAGGAGAGATTTATGGATTCTTAGGACCTAATGGTGCTGGAAAATCTACTACTATAAGAATGCTTTTAGGACTTATAAAACCTACTAAAGGAAAATCTTATTTATTTGGTAAGTCTATCGAAAGTCATTCTATAAATTTACTTAGAAAGGTAGGTTCTATGGTAGAATCTCCGTCCTATTATGGCAATTTAACTGCTAAAGAAAATTTAGAGATAACTAGAAAAATACTAGATGCAGATAAAAAAGAGATAGATAAAGTATTAAAAATTGTAGATCTAACAAAATGGAAAAATGAAAAGGTTAAAAAGTTTTCTTTAGGAATGAAACAAAGACTTGGAATAGCTCAAGCACTATTAGGAGATAAGGAATTATTAATATTAGACGAACCCACAAATGGCTTAGATCCTTCTGGAATACATGAAATAAGAGATTTAATAATTAGTCTTCCAGGAATGTTGGGAGTAACTGTACTAATATCCAGTCATATTCTAAGCGAAGTAGAGTTAATGGCTACACAAGTAGGAATTATTAATAAAGGAGAACTGCTCTTTGAAGGCTCCCTTAAAGAACTTAAAAATAAAAATCAGTCTGAAATATGTCTAGGAGTTTCTCCTATGGTAGAGGCAGAAAAATATTTATTAGATAAAAATTATGAGGTAGATAAAAAGAATGGCAGATTATTCTTAAAAAAAGGAGTATTAAACCCTGGATTGCTGAATAAAGAATTAGTCTTTGAAGGCTTTGAAGTTTCACATATTAGTGAAGAAAATAAAAGTTTAGAGAATATCTTCTTAGAGTTAACAGGAGGAATAAAGTAATGAAAGTTTTTCTATCCAGTATTAAAAACGAATTTCTCAAACAAAAAAGAGGATTTACATGGATCATTGTTTTATTACTTTCCTTAGGTACCAGCTTCTTAGCTTTTGTAGATGTTTATTTAAGATATGATTATCTTACAAAAAAGCAAAATCTTTTAAATACTTGGGAGATATTGTTATTAGAAAATCATTTATCAGCTCTTTGGTTTATTACTTTTCCATTGGCTGTTACAACAATATGTTCACTATTATATTATGTAGATTATAAAGACGGAGGACTTAAATATACATTAACTCTGCCTATTAGCAAGAATAAATTATATTTTTCTAAATGGGTTACCGTAGTAATATTTAGTATCTTTATGATTATATTAAATATTTCGGGGCTAATACTTGCAGGTAAAATATTAAATTTTCCTGATTCCTTAGATATATATCTATTTTTAAAATATGGTATATATCAGTTCATTTCTCTTTTAGGAGTAATTAGTTTACAACTTTGGTTAAGCTCTCGAACTAACAACATTATAGTTTCATTAGCCCAAGGTTTTGTGGGAATTATTGCATCTTTATTTTTAGCTCAGTCTCAATTTATTGCAAAACTTATTCCCTATGCCCACATCCTTTATTCCATACCCCTAAAGGGAGAAAATAATTCCATAGCAATACAAGGCGGTATAACCTTTGGACTCTTATTCCTTTTTATTGGTATGGTTCACTTTAAAAGAAAAGATATTTTAGACTAAAGGAGAAAATATTATGAGAAAAATGTTACAAATAGAAATGTTAAAATTAAAGCATTCAAAGGTTTTATGGATTGCCGCTTTGGCTCCTGCATTTATAGTTTTTCAAGGAGCTTCTAACTTTTTAAGATACTATGACTTATTTACAGGAAAAGGTCAAAATATATGGAACCAAATATATACGCAAAGTGTTATTTTTTATTCCTTCCTATTGTTACCTATATTGATTACTTTAATTATGTCTCTTATGGGAAAAGTAGAAAATGATAATGGAGGATGGAAATACGCTTTAACTCTTCCTATTAAACGAAAAGATATGTATATAAGTAAATTTATCTTAGGTAGCTGTATAGTTTTCATAAACATACTTGTTTTTATAGTAAGTATATTAATAGCCGGAAAGATGGTGAAAGCTCCAGATCCTATTCCCTATGGTATGATTATTGGTCAGCCTCTTCTATCTTATATAGTATCTTTTCCTATTATGATAATAATTTATATTATAAGTATAAACTTCTCCCATGTAGGAGTACCCTTAGGTTTAGGAATAGGTCTTACTCTTCCTACACTTCTTGTGGCCAATACTAAATATTGGATAGTTTATCCTTGGACCTATCCTGCAATGGCTACTTCTGGAGGAGGATTATTTGAACAAAATATGCTTATTTATCCCTTTAGCATAATATTGTTTGTTGCGGCTTTTGCAATTGGTCTATATAAATTTACAACTAAAGATATACTTTCTTAAATAATACAGTTCTTTTGTTCTAGAATTTTTAGACAAAAGAACTGTATTATTATGGTATACTTAGTTTAAATACTATATATTGGCTTAAACTAAAGGAGGAGTACTATGGAAGATAAAACTATATCTATATCTAAAGAAAACTTACCTTTGTTAAAAGAAATAAAAGCTTTAAGAGAAGTAATTTGGTTTAATGAAAATTATACAAACTTTATTAATGTAGAAGATTCTCTTCCCTTATCCCATAAGGATGTGTTAAATGCAGAAGAAAGATTAATAAGATTTGCTCCATACATTGAAAAAATCTTCCCAGAAGTAAAAAATGGAATCATTGAATCTCCCATATCTAAAATTGACAATATGAAAAAACGAATGGAAAAAGACTATGAAAAAAATATATATGGTAATTTAATTGTTAAAAGAGATGATTTGCTTCCTATAGCAGGATCTATTAAGGCTAGAGGTGGTATATACGAAGTCTTGAAACATGCTGAAACTTTAGCTATAGAGAACAATATGCTTATGTCAGAAGATGATTATTCCATATTAGCAGAGAATAGATTTAAGGAGTTTTTTTCAAACTATACTATTCAAGTTGGTAGTACTGGTAACTTAGGATTAAGTATAGGAATAATGAGTGCGAAAATAGGTTTTAAAGTAAAAGTCCATATGTCTTCCGATGCTAAACAATGGAAAAAAGAACTTTTAAAATCTAAAGGTGTTGAAGTAATAGAATATGCTTCAGACTATTCTAAAGCTGTTCTTGAAGGAAGAAAATTATCTGATAACGACTCTAATAGCTATTTTATAGATGATGAAAATTCTAAAGATTTATTCTTAGGTTATGCTGTAGCAGGTAGTAGAACAAGAAAACAATTAGATGAAATGAATATAATAGTGGATGATAAACATCCTTTATTTGTCTATCTTCCTTGTGGTGTAGGTGGAGGACCTGGTGGTGTAGCTTATGGATTAAAGTTAATGTATGGAGATAATGTACACTGTTTCTTTGCAGAACCTACCCATTCTCCTGCTATGCTTTTAGGACTAATGACAGGATTACATGATGGTATTTCTGTTGAAGATATTGGTTTAGACAATAGAACAGAAGCTGATGGACTAGCTGTAGGCAGACCTTCTTCCTTTGTAGGTAAAATAATGGATAAAATATTAAGTGGTGCTTTTACTATAGATGATAATAGATTATATAGATTTTTAACTTCCTTAGCTCAAGAAGAAAATATATACTTAGAACCTTCTGCTTTAGCAGGTTTTTTAGGACCAATTCTTACTTCTGATAAATATGGTAAAGATTATCTAAACAATGCTACACATATGTGCTGGGCTACTGGAGGAAGTTTAGTTCCAAAAAATATTATGAAGGGCTATTATGCCAAAGGAGAGCTTCTTATTAAAAGAAGGGCTAAATAGCCCTTCTAAAATTCTCTTTTTAAATAGATTTGTTTTGAAATTTGCAGAGATATAATATATAGTACAACTCCTAATCCCAATAATATTAATATAACAGATTTTAAATCCATACCAATAATATAACTAAATAGCTCTGTTCCTTCTATCTTTTTCCCTAGTTTTCCAATTACACCGGGAATTATTATCATAATCATATAAAAGACTTGATTAAAGGTTCTTAATCCATCATCACTTTTATAATAAAAAGGTAAATATATTGAATAAAAAATTAAAGATAGTGCTAAAACAAATAAAAAATCAAATAGACTGGCAGGATTCCCTACTTTACCACTAAAACTTCCTATTAATTTAAAAATTTGAGTAGGTATAATAATAAACATTCCACCTAGAATTATATATATAATCATGCTTACATATTTTGCTTTTACTATATCTATTCTATTTATAGGAAAGCTATTTAATATAATGTCTGATTTAGCTCTACCTTCAAAACCACTAGTATAAATAGCAACTATATAAATTGATAATGACATGCCTACTATATACATGGTCTTAGACCTATATACATCATTTATCATTAATCCGGTAAATCCTATAATTATTCCATAAAGTAAAGCAAATATATTCATTTTAGTAGTAAGCCTTAAATCTTTCATAACAAGATTTTTCATATTATCACCTCTCTTATGCCAAATCTTTAGTTTCATAAAGTTTTATAGATAAAATAATTGATAAAACAAATACTCCTAAAGCTATGAAAATAGGATTTATTCCTTTAAAAATACTTAATATTGGACCAGTTCCCACATTTACAATACTGTTTATATTAATACTTAATATATTAAATAATAGAATGTATATAAATATATTAAATATTTGAGCTATTTTAGGAGATAGTCTAAAGTAAGCAGGTATAGTAATACTTAAACTTACCATGACTAAAGGTAAAGCAATTTTTATCATAGATACATTAAAATAATCCACATTCTTAAATCCAATTAAGTTAATTATCCACATATAAACCCCAACATACACAACTGCAAATATAAAATATATAAATATGGATAAATATTTATATATAACTATATCTCTCCTCTTAATAGGTAAAGATTGAAACATTAAGTGGGTCTTATATGTTATATCATAAGAAAAAGGTATTATAGTTAACATATGAGTATAAGTGACCAATATAACCAAGTATAGATGTGGCATACTTTTAGTATCTATCATAAAAAGAAAAAAGGGAACATATAGAACTAGAAAGAATATATTCTGTTTGTTGGAAAACATTAAATTTAAATCTCTTTTTATTAAACCCAACATTATAATTACCCCCTTACAGTGTAAACCATAATATCTTCTAAAGATGCTTTCTCTATTAACACTTGACTACCAAATAATTCTTTTATTTTTTGTCCATTTTCCACTAATCCTTCAAATCCTACTCCTGTTTCTCTTATGCCTATAAATTCCTTTCTTGTATCAGCATCAAGTAAATTAGTCCCACCTTTTACCACTGAATAATTTTCTAAAATATCATCCTTTGGCTTTGAAAACACTATTTTCCCTTTGTTTATAAAGGTAATATAATCTGCAATCTTTTCTAAATCCGTAGTTATATGAGTAGAGAAAAATATACTTTTATTTTCATCTTGAATAACATTATATAAAATATCTAATATTTCTCTTCTAAAAACCGGATCCAACCCAGAAGTTGGCTCATCCATAATTATTAAATCCGCATTATGAGATAAAGCTAAGGCTAAAGAAAACTTCATTTTCATACCTTTGGATAGTTTCTTTATTTTCATCTTAGGATTTAAATCAAAATCCTTTAAATATTTATTAAACAATGTATCGTCCCATCCTTTGTAAAAAGATGCTACTATACTTTTCATCTGTCCTATAGTTAAATCTTCATAAAAATAAGATTCGTCGTATACAAAGCCTATTCTGTTTTTTATTTCCTTTTCAAATTGAATATGGTCTTTACCAAAGACCTTTACCTCTCCACCATCTTTTTTAAGAAGATTCATTATAAGTTTTATAGTAGTACTTTTTCCTGCACCATTAGGTCCAATAAATCCCATAATATATCCAGGCTCTAATTTAAAAGAGACTTTATCCAGCTTAAAACTTTCAAACTTTTTAGTTAAATCCTTTACTTCTAGAATATAATCCATAACTATACCTCCTCAAACAAAATCTTAAGCATTTGATTTATTTCTTTGTAACTTAATCCCATAGTCTTACTTTCTTCAACTATTTCTAATAATTTTTCTTCTATAATTTTTAATTTTTTCTCCTTAATTAATTCCTTATTTTGCATAGCTACAAAGGAACCTTTCCCCTGCATAGTTTCTATAAATCCTTCTTTTTCTAATTCCTCATAAGCTCTTTTAGTAGTGATTACAGATATTTGAAGATCTTTAGCTAGCCCCCTAATGGAAGGTAGCATCTCTCCCTCTTGTAATTCTCCCTTTATTATCATGCCCTTTATTTGGTTAGAAATTTGTTCATATATAGGCTCATTAGAAGAATTGGATACTATTATTCTCATATATATCCTCCTAAACAATAATGTATATAGTGTTAATTAAGTATATACTGTATATATGTCATATATACAGTATATACTTAATTAATTTTCTTGTCAATATGTTTTTGGTAAACCATCCTATAATTTTTAGTTGACAATTAGCAAGAATTTGCTTAATATTATAATGTAAACATATTTTATTATTTTAGTTGACAATCGGGAGGTAGTATAATGAAAATATCTACAAAGGAAATGACTTTAGTAGCCTTATTTACAGGATTAACTGCTATAGGTGCGTTCGTAAATATCCCTTTAGGTGAAGTACCTATTACTCTACAAACATTGTTTGTTATTTTATCTGGTCTTATTCTAGGTCCTAAGCTAGGTGCTTTTTCTCAGATAGTTTACATAACTCTGGGTTTAATAGGTGTTCCTATATTGGCGGGTCTTACTGGAGGACCTCAAACAATTCTGAAACCTAGTTTCGGATTTTTAATTGGATTTATATTTGCTTCTTATATAGTAGGTAAGATATGTAATATAGAAAAAGGAATAGATAATAAAAGAATTTGGCTGGCTGTTTTTATAGGAACTATAGTAATCTATCTATTTGGGCTGCCTTATATGTATCTTATATTAAATAAATTAATGGGAAAAAATCTTCCCTTGTCGATTATTATAAAAACTGGATGTATTCTTTTCTTACCTGGAGATATCCTAAAGGCTTTAATCTCCTCTATAGTAGCTATAAAGACACTGCCCATATTAGATAAGTCAAAAGTATACAGAAATATAGAATAAAAAGGAGTCTTAAGATTATATATAATCTTAAGACTCCTTAGATTGTAGACAACCTATTAACAATAGCAGAGCTCCCCAAACATAAGCAAGTATATAAGTTCTTGTTAAATCAAAACTATATAGTAAGATAACATGCTTTATTATATATAAATCAAAGGATAATATAAATAGTAGATAAGCCAACATATCAATATAAAGAAATCTTATCTCTGTAATATGTAATTTATAATCTATATATTTTAATTCTTTTATTTTTAATAGATTTTTGTATACTTTAAAATATATCCCCAATAGTGTAATTATAGTTAGCCAAATTATTAATATATTCATTAGTACTCCTCCATCTATATTCTGAGACAGTTTTATTACAAAAATTTTATTTTATCCCTAATATATATAGAGTATAAATAGAGAAGAAAAGTTCCAGTTATTTTAAATTTTTTTAATTTTAATATAAAAAATTAAATTATTATTTAGATCTAATTTTTATAATTATTAAAAATTATGAAATTAACGAACTAGAGTATATAATAGTATATGATAGATTTTAAGGAGGGGAGTTTATGCTTACTATTAGCTGTGAAGAAATGAAATCTATGGATAGCTATGCTATAAAGAACATTGGCATCCCTAGTATAGTTTTAATGGAAAATGCTGCATTAAAGGTAATTAAAAATATTGATTTACATAATATAAATAGTTTTACCATTATATGTGGTATAGGAAATAATGGAGGAGACGGTTTAGCTATAGCTCGCCATCTTATATTAGAAGAAAAATATGTAGATTTATTTATAATAGGAAATTTAGATAAGGCAACAGAAGATTTTAATATAAACTTAAACATACTCAAAAATATGGGAATGAAGTTTACTCATATAACAGGAGAAAAAGATTTAACTATATTAAAGGAATCCCTAAAAAGAAATGATTCAACTATAGATTCTATCTTTGGTATCGGACTTACTAGGAATATTGAAGATTTATATAAAGAAGTCATTTCTTTAATTAACAGCAAGTCCAAAAACATTCTCTCTATTGATATCCCTTCAGGATTAGATGGAGATACTGGGAAGGTCCTTGGCATCTCAGTTAAAGCAAATAAGACAGTAACTTTCCATCTTATGAAAAAAGGACTTTTAGATAAAGAAGAATACACTGGAGAAATAATAGTTGAACCTATTGGGATACCTAAAAAAGCTACAGATACTATATTAAAAAGGATGGAATAATTCCATCCTTTAAACATATCCTTCTACTCCTCTAACAGATACTTCTCCAGAAAATATATTTTCTACAATCCCATTTTCAAACATTACAACTAATTTACCTTCTTCATTTATATCTAAAGCTTTGCCCGTTTTTATTTCCTCACCTTTTATTATGCTAACTTCTTTATTTATTAAAGCAGAATTTTCCCTACATATTTCTATAGCTTTAGAAATATCATCACTATTTTTAAAAGGTATATAAAATTCTTCAAATCTATTCAATATATTTGCCAGTAATTTTTTTCTATTTATTTCTCTTTTTTCAGCAATCTTTAATGAAGTAGCTTTATCTATTAAATTCTTTGGAAAATCTTCTTCTTGAAGATTAACATTGATTCCAATACCCATTACAACATAGTTAATCATATTCAACTCACAGTTCATCTCCGTAAGAATACCACAAATCTTTTTTCCATTTATAACTACGTCATTAGGCCATTTTATTTGGGATTTAATTCCTATATCTTCTAAGGCTTTGTTAACTGCTGCTGCCCCTATTAAAGTTATTTTAGCCACCTTAATAGGATCTGCTTCAGGTTTTAGAATTATACTCATCCAAATTCCTCTACCTTTTGATGATACCCAATCCCTCCCTAATCTTCCTTTACCTGTAGTTTGATCTTCTGCTATAACTACTGTTCCTTCTAATTCTTTCAAAGCTATCTCTTTTGCTTTTATATTGGTTGAAGATATTGTGTTGAAATAGTAAATATTTCTTCCAATGAAACTAGTATTCAAGTCGTTTTCTACTTCTTCATAAGTTAATATATCTGGTTCTGAAATTATTCTATATCCTTTTCTGGACACTGATTCTATTTCATAACCTTCCTCCTTTAAGGTATTTATATATTTCCAAATAGCTGAACGAGTCACCCCAAACTCTTCAGATATTTTCTCTCCTGATAAAAATTCCTCTTTATTATTTTTTAACAACTTTAAAATTTTATTTTTCATATCATCACCTGTCCATAAGTAATTTTAATATATTCTATCACAATTATTAAATATTATCTCCTTTTCACATACATATAAGTATATAATATTTATAAAGCCTATTTTATTAAGTTTTATATTAATATACTTTTACTACAGCCTATTGGAGATAATATTTAATGGAGGTGACAACTGTGAAAAATAAAAACATATTTTCTTTCTTATTTCTTTTTATACTATTGTTAAGTTTCATTCCTATGCCAGTATTCGCAGATGATAACTTAACTATTACAAGATGGATAGTAGATTCTGAAGTTCTAAATAATGGAGATCTTTTAATTTCTGAGGATATTACTTTTAACTTTAAGAATAAATTTAATGGCGTCTTTAGAGATATAGTTACAAATAATACTGATGGTATAAAAAACATTGAACTTTATGAAATGGTTAAAGGAAAAGAGGTTCCCTATAGCCTTGTAAAAGATGCTAAAAAAGGAGATTCTCAAGTTTTTAAAACTAATATTCAAGATAATAGTACTAACTTAATGATATTTTCTCCCTCTAAGAATGAAGAAAAGACCTTTCGTATTAAATATACAGTTAAGAATGTAGCTGTGAAATACAAAGACACTGGAGAATTGTATTATAAATTTATAGGACAGAATAACTCTACTCCAGTTGATTATTTTAGTGCTACTATTAAACTGCCAGAAAAAGTTAATGATAAAGTAAAAATATTTGCTCATGGTCCATTGAATGGTAAAATCAATTTCATTAATAATAGTGTAATAAAATTAGAAGTTGAAGATGTATCTACAAATACCTTTGTTGAAGCTAGAATATTATTTCCTGAAACCTTTATACCTGCTAGTACTAAAATAGTATCCTCTAATGCTTATAATAATATAATAAATGAAGAATTATCTTTCATTGAATCCATTAAAGAAAAGGAAGCTAAAAAAAGTGCTAGGGCTGATTTATTTAACAATATTTCTTTAGTTGTAGCAGCGCTTACTATTATTTTTACTAGTCTTACTTTTAGAAAACTTAGGCGTAATGTAGATATGTATGATAAAATCAATAGCTTATCTCCTAGAGAAATTACCCCTGCTGAAGTTGGTCGACTAACCAATGGATCTATTGATAATTGTTTTATGGCCACACTATTTGATTTGACTAGAAAAGGTTTTATGACTATTGAAGAAAATGGAGAAATGAAAAAAAATATAACTAATTTCAAATTTAGTAGAACTATTAGACCTATTAAAGATTTAATGAGCCATGAAACATTTTTTATAGAATGGATTTTTAATATTGTAGGTGATGATAATACATTTACTACTAAAGATTTTAAAAAACATATAGAAAAAAACTTTACTAGTTATTCTAAATCTATTAATAAATGGACTCAATGTATTAAGAAAGATTTAGACAGCAGAGGATATTATGATAAAAGAGCTCCTAGGTTTGGAACATTTATGATATTTATTTCTTTAATTTCTCTTACTATAAGTATTATTTCTCTTGCATTTGGTGGATTTTATGGATTCTTACCATTAGCTATATCTATAATAACCTTTATCTACAGCTTCGTATTATTCTTTAGAAAATCTGATGAAGGACAAATTGAATATAAAAAATGGATGGATTTTAAAAAAGATTTGACTAAACAAGGAAAAACTATATCAGATTTTAATACTTCTATGACTATTGATGAAGCTTTAACTTACGGTATGGCTTTAGGTATTAATAGATCTTCTTTAGAATCCTTCAAACCTATGAATCATCAAGGTTATAATCCCACGTACTTTGCATATTGGTATTTTATGAGTGATTCTAAAGGTAGGTCTATCTTTGAAAACACTTACAAAAAAAGCTTCTCACTGGCAGATAGCACTACAACTTCATCATCTTCAGTAGGTGGTGGTGGAGGATTTTCTGGTGGTGGTGGAGGAGGTGCCGGCGGTGGCGGAGCTGGCGGATTTTAAAGAAGCTGGAGAATTATCTCTCCAGCTTCTTTAAATTATTTATCCTTATATTAATTCTTTTAACTTTCCCGTAACTTTATAAGATGTTCCCCTCAATTCTTCAATATTTTGTTTACCTAAAAGCACCATTATTACCTTAAGCTTATGAATAACCTCTTCTAAATATTCCTTCGCATTATCATAGCCTCCATGGAGGAGATAAGATAATATTTCTCCACTAATGCCAACCATATTTCCACCAATTACTAAAGATTTCACTATATCTATACTCTCTCTTATTCCTCCACTTGCAATTAAAGTTAAATCTTTAGGGAGTTCTCTACATTTAATTAAAGTTAACGCTGTAGGAATTCCCCAAGAATAAAGGTCACTAAAATCTATATCATTATATCTAATATCTTCTATTTCAATAAAATTAGTTCCTCCAGATCCTGATACATCTATGGTTCTAACTCCAATATTATATAATTTTTCGGCAACTTCTTTTGATATTCCAAAACCTACTTCTTTTATTATTACTGGTTTATCTATATTTTTTACAATATTCCCTATATTATCTAAAATACCTCTAAAATTTCTGTCTCCTTCTTTCATAACCAATTCTTGGGCTGGATTTAGATGTAATTGTATAGCATCTCCATCAATTATTTCCAAAGCAGTTTTTACATCTTCCATAGAAGCTTGAGCATTTAAATTACTTATTACGATACCATCTTCACCAATATTCTCTCTAACAATCTTAAAAGATTCCCTATTTTCTTCATTTCCTAAAGCTATAGTTTGAGAACCTACTGCCATAGGAATATTAAATTCTTTCGCTAATTGAGACAAATCTCGATTTATTTCCCAGGAAAAATCGCTACCACCGGTTATAGCATTGATAATAATTGGATAATCTACAGTTTTCCCTAAAAATATAGTTTTTGTATCTATATCTTGTAGATTTAAATTTGGCAACGAATTATGTTCTAAAAAGATATCTCCTAAAAGAGTGTCTCCTTTATAACTGGTTCTTAAATAATTTTCAATATGCTCTTTTTTTCTTCTTTCCCTCATGTTTACACCTCTATTTACTAGTTTAATAAATAGTCTCCAAACATATCCTTGATGATTTTTGCTGTTTCATCCTTATTATATATCCAATAGTCTGCTCCACTTATTTTTTTACCATACCCTGGAATTGTATTTGTTTTCATATTTTCCATATCTATTTTATTAACACTACCTATTCCTTGCATAATTACTCCAAAAGGAATATTGGTATCTACATAGTCAAAATAAGTATTTACCAATTTGGGAAGTTTTAATATATTTTTAGGTTTTAATGTCTGTTTAACTAATTCCTTCATAAACATTTGTTGAGATTTTATTCTTCCTATATCTGCTTCTGCGTATCCCGATCTAAATCTTAAGAATTGAATGGCTTTATCACCATCTAATACTTGTAATCCCTTTTTTAAATTTATTTTCAATGGAGGCTTGTCCGTAGGATCATAATACTTCATATTCATTGGCACATCTATTTCTACTCCTCCAATAGCATCTACTATTTCTTTTACTGCCTTATAGTCTACTGTTACATAATAATTTAAATCTATATTTAACAAGTTTTTAACAGTATCCACTGCTAAATAAGGTCCTCCATGAGAATGAGCTGCATTTATTTTAGCCTCATTTTTTCTTCCACTTATTTTAACTTTAGTATCTCTAGGAATAGATAGTATATTAATTTCACCAGTGTCAAAATTAACTTTACATAGCATCATAGTGTCTGTTCGATTTCCTGTCGGCTTATGTTTATTCTCACCTTCAATTTTCTTTTCTTTTACTTTAGCTATACCGCCTTGATCGTCTATTCCCATCATTAAGAATAATATTTCATCCTTAACCTTTGGTTCTATTTCATTTTCCTCTTCTGTTCTATCTCTTTCATTTTTTCCAATAGTAGCACTTAAATCTTTATTTAAAAATTTCTTCCAAATTCCAGTATATAACATGGAAAAACAAATTAAAGATATAATAAATGTGACTAAAAATTTCTTCTTCATTTCTTCACCTCAGTAGATTAAAAGTTATATCTTAAATAATACTACATATAGGGTATAATTACAATTAAAAGTAGGATTAACTAGGTTACAATACGGCTACAAAATATTTATTTCCCCAGCTTTTATTAAGGCTGTCTTCGTAATCAACGGGCCTACTAGCTCATAAACTACGGTTCCTGCTAAGACAATAGTCCTTATTTGGGCACCATAAGACAAAGGTAATATATTCTGAGCAATCATTGATAAGCCTATAGCAACTCCAGCCTGTGGTATCAACGTAAATCCTAAATATTTTTGAACTGTTTGAGGCAAATCTGAAATTTTAGCTCCAACATATGCTCCCAACATCTTACCTATTACTCTAATTATTACATAACCAGCACCTATTAAACCAACTTCTTTGAGTATAGAAAGATTTAACTGAACTCCAGCTATTGTGAAGAATGATATAAATATTGGAGGAGTAAACTTTTCAGCCGCATTAAATAGCTTTTTATTATTTGGTGCTAAATTTGTAAGCGTTGCTCCTACCATCATACAAGCTAGTAAGGATGAAAAATTAAATCTAATAGCAATACCTGCTGTTGCAAATAAAATTGCTATTACTATAGAAAGTAATTCGTCTTCTCCTTTTGATTTTTTTGAAATCAAAATAAGGAACAAGCCCATCACAAAACCTAAAATTAATGCTCCTAATATCTCAATTAATGGATAAATAACCAATCCATAAATTGAAATATTAGTTGAATTATTTATTAGTGACTTTGCTATTGTGGTGGATATTCCAAATGCCATGATCCCAACTGCATCATCAATAGCTACTACAGGTAATAAAGTATTCACAACGGGACCTTTAGCTTTATATTGTCTTACTACCATTAAGGTAGCTGCTGGTGCAGTAGCAGCCGCTATAGCTCCCAAAACAATGCTAAAAGGAACCGATTGTTTAAATATAAAGATCATTGTTAAATCTACCAAAACTACTGCTGTAAGAGCTTCAAACATAGTTATGGTTATTATGCCTTTGCCAACCTTTTTAAGATGCTCTAGGTTAAATTCACTTCCAATACTATAAGCTATAAATGCCAAGGCTACTTCAGAAATAATAGAAAGTTGCTCTGTACTATCCTTAGGTATTAATCCTAAAATTGAAGGACCTATTATAAGTCCTGCTATTAAATATCCTGTTACATTAGGCAGTTTGAACTTAGCTAATATCTTAGCGGTTCCCATTCCTGCTAATAGAATAATAGCTACGTAAAATAAAATATGCATTGTTACCATCCCATCCTTATTTAGTGATTCCTTCCACATATTTAATTGGTAAAGTAAACATTATCCCTACTCCTTCTTTGTTTAAATCACCGACAACTTTTCTCACACAATCCATTGCTATGGGTATTTTCTCATCTGGTAGTACTGTAAAAATAGTTTTATTAAATGGCCGATTTTCATTTAACATCATTTTAAGAGATCCAAATAAAGGTAAGTCCTTTTCATGTTCATCAGCTAGAGCCCTTATCATACCCATACTATCTATAATAGTTGCACCTAAAATACTGCTATTGGTAAACTCCATAAGCAAATCATCTAACTTATCAAGATTATTTAATACAATAATTAGCATTTGCATAATAACTCCCTCCCTTCATTAAATTATTTTACTCCTCATAAAAAATTTTTTCAAATTTTTTTACTTTTTAGATACAAAAGCATTATTTTTTATGTAAAATCTAAGTTTCCAATCTTTAGCTTCCTCCGCATAATCTATACCTATTCTAGTAGTTTCTACTATGTCTATTTTTTCTTCTTCTCCCTCTGAAATATATAATCTATTTCCACACAAATCTTCTTTGTCCAAAGATTTATCTAAGTTAAAAGCTATAGAAAGTTTACCCGGACCATTAGTTAAATTTTTCTTTTGATAATTGGTTAAATCTTCATAATTCTTTCCAAACCTATTATTAGACATCTTATCTATTCCTTCTACAGGTTCTATTCCTCTTACTAATACGGCTTCTGGTATTCCTGTTTCCCTTGTAACTACATTAAAACAATAGTACATTCCATAAATAAAAAATATATAAGACGTTCCAGGAATACTATACATAGCTTCAAGTCTTTTAGTTTTTTTACCTCCATAGCTATGAGCAGCCTTATCTATTAAACCTAAATAGGCTTCTGTTTCTACAATCTTACCTTTTATTAACTGACCATCTACATCATGGACCAATATTTTGCCTAAAAGTTCCTTGGCAACCGTTATTGTATCTCTACTATAAAACTCTCTTCCTAATTTCAGACTTGCCACCTCCATTATTTTATTATATCCAAAACAAATTAAAAAAGAGGCCTAAGCCTCTTAAAATAATATATGTGCTACTATAGTTATAATTGGTAAAGTTACCAAGGTTCTTTGAATAAATATAATAAATAATTCCTTAGGAGATATTGGGATCTTAGATCCAAGAATAACTGCACCAACTTCTGATAAATAGATAAGTTGAGTTACAGAAACTCCTGCTATAACAAACCTAGTTAATTCACTTTGAATTTTAGCTCCAATAACGGAAGGTAAAAACATATCTGCAAAACCAATAATCATAGTTTGACTTGCTTCTTTAGCATAAGGGATCTTTAATAATTTTAAAATTGGAATAAAAGGAACCCCTAGCCATTGAAAAACTGGAGTAAATTCAGCGACTATTAAAGCCATTGTTCCAAAAGCCATAATAATAGGAGTAACTCCAATCCACATTTCAAGTACGTTCTTAAACCCACTTGTTACAAATTTTTTAATATCACTACTATTCTTAGCTTTCTCTATTGCTTGACATGTTCCCCAAGTAAATGGAGTGTATCCCTTAGGTATCCTTTCAATATCGTCTCTCTTAATACCAGTTATATAGGTATCTGGTTTCTTTGATAGAGGAGGTATACGAGGAATTAAAATAGCTGCTACAATTCCTGCAAAAGTAACGGTTAAATAATAAGGAACAAACATATGTGCTAGATCAACTTGTGCAATGATTACTAAACTAAAAGTTATAGATACAGCAGAAAAAGTGGTAGCTATAACAGATGCTTCTCTTGTAGTATAATATCCATCTTCATACTGTTTATTAGTTAAAAGTACTCCTATAGTGCCATCTCCTAGCCAAGAAGTAATACAATCAATAGAAGATCTACCTGGAAGCTTAAAAATAGGTCTCATTACAGGAGTAAGAAGCGCCCCTACAAATTCTAAAAGTCCAAAATCCAATAATAAAGGAAGTAAAAATGCAGCAAAAAAGAATATGGAAAATAATACTGACAATAAATCATTTAAAAGCAATCCACCTGTACCTCCTGACCATATCCACTCTGGTCCTATTTCAAAATATGTGGATAAGACAAATACCATTCCAATAATTCTAGCTATAAACCAAAATACAGAAACATTAAACAATCCTTTTAAATACTCACTTTTTTCAATAAACTTTGGCTTAAATATTTTATATATAATCGTCATAAAACCAGTAAAGCTTATTAGTATAGTCATCAATAAAGTAAGATAATCAGATAAAATGCTCTGAAAAAATCCTGACAAAATAGCAACTGAAATTGTAAATTCTCCATCATATTTTACAGGAATCATAAATAACATAATTCCAATTAATGATGGTAATAAAAAACGTAAGTAATCTGGAGCTGAATACTTACTTTTTTTCGTCTCTGTCATGAAAATCCTCCTTTCAGTTTTTAATTTTAGATTGTAACACCCTTTATGCTAAAAAACCAAGTGTAATTTTTCCCCCTTTCCATACTTTATATATTATTAGAATAACTATATAGTTATTCTAATAATAACATTAAGAGAAATTAATTTCAAGAAATATTGAGAAAATTATTAATATTCATAAAAATATAAAAATACAGGTCTTTCGACCTGTATTAATCCGGCTTACTTGGGAATATTTTATATATTTGTCCCGCTAAATTTTGTATAGGCATAGTCTGAAGATACACCTTTCCTGGTCCAGTTAATGTAGTAAGAAATAATCCTTCTCCGCCAAATAAAACATTTTTCATTCCTTTAACAGATACTACATCAAACTCTACAGAGGATTCAAACATTGCTACATGTCCTGTATCTACTCTCATCGTTTCTCTTGAAGCTAAATCATATTCTTCTATATGACCATCAAATTCTAGGAATACTATTCCCGGACCGGTTATCTTCTGGAGGATAAATCCTTCTCCACCAAATAATCCACTAGATATTTTTTTCTTAAAATATACTTCCAAAGTTACAGATTCTTCTGCTGCTAAAAAAGCATCTTTTTGAGCAATTATACTTTCTCCTGATTTTAATTCTAAAGCTAAAATCCTCCCTGGAAAAGATGAAGGAAAAGCTATAATTCCAGGTCCTCCACTAGAAGCAAAGGTATTTAAAAATAATGATTCTCCAGAAAACATTCTTCCTATGCCTCCCATGAGACCGCCCTTCATATTAGTATCCATTTTTATATTTTCTGACATCCATCCCATAGCCCCAGCTTGAGAAACTATTTTCTCCCCAGAATTGAGTCTACAAATGACTACAGGCAAATTTGCTCCTTTAATTTCATATTCCATAGCAACACTTCCTTCAAATTATTTATTCTCTACTAAATCTAATAAAATATCCTTTTTTAGTTCTTCTGCTTTATCTTTACCTATTAAATGCTCAAGAATTTTAATTGCAAAATATACTGCCACCGCTGGTCCTCTAGCTGTAACAATATTTCTATCCTGTACTACCAATTCTTCTTCGTATAATCCATCTTTCAACTCTTTATCAAATCCTGGATAAGATGTAACTCTTATTCCATTAATAACTCCTGCTTTTTGAAGAACTATAGGTCCTGCACAAATTGCTCCTATTAATTTTTCTTCCTCATTGAAATCTTTAACCATTTTAATAACAGAGTCATTATCTCTTAAGTTAGTAGCTCCCGGTAATCCTCCTGGAATGATTAGTCCATCATAGGGACCTATATTGTCTATCTCTTCCATATTTTTGTCTGCAACAACAATGATCCCATGAGCTCCCTTAACTTGATTATTATTTGTTATAGAAACCATATCTACAACTATATCTTTTCTCCTTAAATAATCAACAGTAGTTAATGCCTCTACTTCCTCAAATCCCTCTGCTAATAATAATATTATCTTTTTCACATTAACTCCTCCTCTTTATTATTATATTATACCAATAATATGAAAAATAAAAACTCTAGAAATGTTGAATTTTTCTATTGTAGACTATAGGTGGCATACGTATAAAATAAATAATATTTATTTTATAAAATCGTTTTTAGTATAGATAATTCTTATTGGACTTGCCTCTATTTCTATGCTAGTCTATACAGGGAATATGTCATTTAAATTCAATAAGGATGGAGGGATGTATATGGGTCAAATTATTAAAAAATTGCCAATACCAATTGTTGGGCTAATGTTAGCTTTAGCAGCTACAGGAAATCTAGTACTATCTTATGGCAATATATATAGAAATATTTTCGGTATATTATCAGGAATCATTTTAGTTTTAGTATTAATAAAAATTATTAAGTATCCTAAAGAAGTAGCTGAAAGTTTAGATAATCCTGTAGTTGCCAGTGTTTTTCCTACACTTTCTATGGGAATTATGCTCTTGTCTGCATATGTTAAACCATTGGCTGCAACATTAGCATTTGGCATGTGGATTATCGGTTTGATTCTTCATGTTCTACTAATTATTAATTTTACAAAGAAATATATAATTAACTTTAATATTAAGAAAGTCTTCCCAAGCTGGTTTATTGTTTATGTTGGAATAGTAGCTGGAAGTGTGACTGCCCCTGTATTTAGCATGGTAAATATTGGACAAATTCTATTTTGGTTTGGTTTTATATCTTATTTAATACTGTTGCCAATTATTCTTAAAAGAGTTCTTAAAGTTAAAGAAATACCTGAGCCAGCATTACCTACTATTGTAATTTTTTCTGCACCAGCTAGTCTTTGTTTAGCAGGATATATGAATTCATTCCCTGAAAAAAACATACTTATTATCTGGCTATTAGTAGCCTTATCACAATTTACACTACTATGCATATTATCACAATTACCTAAATTATTGAAACTAAAATTCTATCCAAGTTATTCTGCTTTTACATTCCCACTAGTTATTAGTGCAATTTCTATTAAGTTAACTAATGGATTTTTAGCTAATATAGGAAAACCAATAGCTATTCTAAAATATGTTGTAAAGTTTGAAGAATTATTGGCAGTTATAATTGTACTTTATGTATTGTTTAGATATACAAGCTTTCTATTTTCTACAAATGAGACTGCTAAATAAAAAAATTTATATTAAAGATCATAAATCATGACCACCCGTAAATGATGGTTTGCTCTAGCCCTATAAAAGCATGGTACTTGCTGTATCTCAAGACACATTGAAAGGTCTGCCAACCACTTTATTCTTTCAAGCAACCCCTAAAGGGGTTTTTCTTGTATCTAGTTTTTTATTTTTTCCCCAGTGAACGGATCTACAAACTCTTTCATGCTCAATTGGTCATATGCTATATCTTCTTGTGATTGTTTCTTTATATATTCTTCTATTACTTTTTTATTTCTCCCAACTGTACTCACATATGAGCCAAATGTATTAAGAAAACTACAAAACCCCTTATTCTATGCAGGATAAGGAAATATCAAAATAAAATACGAGCTATCACATTACACACTATGTGGTGGTTGACCCGAAAGGCGGTATTTTAGGGCAAGTTGGCTCCTTTCTGCAAAAGCAGGGCCACAAAATCAAGGTATTCAACAGCATAGATTTTGCCCGGTCAATGCACTATAACCCGCTTTCTTACATCAAGACGGAAAGCGATATTTTGAAATTTGTCAACGCTCTGATTGAGAACACAGAGGGCGACCTGTTCTGGACGAAAGCGGAAACGCTTTTGTATTGCGCTTTAATCGTGTATATCGTCTTTGAAGGGCCGGAGGAAGAACGCCATATCAATACCCTTGTGGATATGATTAACAGCATGGAAACAAAGGAAGATGATGAAAACTTCAAAAATACCGTGGACTATATGTTTATGGGATTGGAGAAGCGAAACCCGCATCACTTCGCCGTTCGCCAGTATAAAAAATTCAAGCTCGCCAGCGGTAAGACTTCCAAAAGCATCCTCATTTCATGCGGGACCAGTCGGAAAGCTACGGACAAAATCTGCAACGGCTCGGCAAAGAGCTTATGACAATGGACGAACTGACCACCATGCCGGGCAACAAGTGCATTTTACAGCTTCGGGGCCTGCGTCCATTCCTTTCCCCGAAATATGATTTGAAAAAACACCCCAATTACAGGCGTACAGCCGAAGCCGACAAGAAAAACGCCTTTTACCCTGCCCGGCTGGTAAATCGCCGCATGAAAAAGCTCAATCCAAATGAGCAGTATACCGTTTATAAAGTAAGCGCCGACGAGGAAGCCGCCAGACATGGCGGTTTTTTTGTACCCGAAAACAAAACGAAAATATGGAGGTAATCAGATTATGGGATTTTTTACGAGTGCAGTTAGTACCTTGCAGACCCTTGTTGTTGCTCTTGGCGCGGGCCTTGCCGTATGGGGTGTTATCAACCTTTTGGAAGGTTATGCTCCGATAATCCGGGCGCGAATGGGCAGGATGCATAAGGAAGCAAGCACCGAATGCTAATAACAACATGATTGACAGCCAACGGACAGGAAAATGTATTCACAAATTTTACTTTATCAGAATACTAAAAAGGCGCATATTACGATATTTTTTCGAGATGCAACGTCAAGTTGACAGTAGGAAACACCAACTTGGTTGTATATCAGCGCCATATTATTTATAATTAAAGACAGAAAAGAGGTGAACACATATGACATTTGGTGAAAAATTAAAAGCTCTTAGAAAAGAGCACGGATATTCACAAGAAGAATTTGCACAGCATTTAGATGTGTCGCGTCAAGCTGTGAGTAAGTGGGAAAGTGACAGAGGTACACCGGAAACAAAAAAATTACTGCAGATTAGTACAATATTTGGTGTTACCTTAGATTATCTTCTAAAAGATGAGCATACAGAGGATAATCAATATAATGGAGGGTATTATATTAGCCGCGAAATGATTGACGGCTTCCTCTCTTATAAACGGCAGGGAGCCAAAAGGATAGCTGTTGGCGTTAGTTTGATAATACTGTCAAATATATTTGGCTGTGTTCCTGTTTACAGGCAGGTAGCATTAACATTGTATTGGATAACTATGGCTATCGGTATAGCAGTATTAATATGGCATATTTTTCAGCCTAAACGGTATCAGGAAATAGGCAAAAAACCTCTATTATTTGATGACACAACACTCAAAGAGTTTAGGGTGGAGCATGAAAAAAATCAAAAGAAATATGTTTTGATGATAATTGTCGGAGCGATTATTTTAATTCTTAGCCCTCAGATAACGCTGATTGCCGACAATTATATTGATAATAATGTCAGCAATGGACTGTCTTGGTTTTTTCATGCAGGTTGGGTCGCTCTCTTTATTCTCGCAGGGATTGCAATTCATGCGGAAAATATGATTGCACAAAACACACAGTATATGTCGAATAAAAGTAGGAAAGGACAGTTTACATGGGTCTATGTGGCTCTGCCTGTTACTGCAATAGCGGTAGTAATTGGAATACTCACAAATGCCTGGAGCCCCGTTATTCCCATCATAGTTTTGCTCTGTATTTTGTTGGTAACAGTATGTAAATTGTTGATAGAGAGGAGAAATTCAAAATGAATAAAAAAATAGTTTTTACCATCATATTGTCGCTAATAATTGCTATTTTAAGTGCTTGTTCTTCTGGAACGACGGACAATAATCGTGAACATACTTCGCAAGAACTGCAACGCCTATGCCGCATAGAAATCTATTCAGCAGAAGACGATACATTAATTAACACAATTGAAGATAGTGATATGCTATCTCAATTCAATGGGTTAAATAATGTAGCTTCAGATTTTACAGATAACGAAGAAGAAATAAAGAACGCATTGAAGGACAGCACGCCCTTGTATAGAATTGTGGCTTACAAATCTCCTGTCGCAGTTTATAACGATGGAGAATTAGAAAAACTGTATACGATTACGGTTTATAAAGATACAAATATAATTAAGACGGAAGTATCAGAAGAAACTATAAAGTCATTTCCTGTCCCATCAGAATATCTAACATTTTATGAGGATGTCACGGATGAAGAAATGGAGTTTCTTATGTCGTTAACAAGTTTTTCGATAGATGATGAATCCGGCGATTAGACAGTTGAGTAGCCACATCAGATTGAATAAAACCTACCATCAGTTAAACTGATGGTAGGTTTCTTATTCTACTTCAACTTGTCCATCTTCAATTAATCTATCAGCTACCCATTCTGCAACTTTTCCAGTTATTTCAATACAATGCTTCTTTCTTTCAGGACTTTGGAAGTTATCTCCTGCCCATTGCCTAGTAATAACTCTACAACAGGTAGCACCATATTCTTCCTTAATAAAATCATGTAAAGCTGCCGCAACTGGGAACATTTCCTCTTTCATAGGTTCACCATGAACTCTACCATATGCCATACCAAGTGCCATCTGTCCACCACTTACGGCACCACATAAGCATCCTGATTTTCCCATACCAATAGGAAATCCAGAAGCCATTTTTACTATATTCTCATCATAAGGTTTACCTAATAAATTATTTATAGTTTGAACGACTGATTCTGAACAAAAAAATTCTCCTCTTTCAAAATATCCTTCTGCTTCTTTTTTAACCAGTTCGACTAATTCTTTTCTATCCATTACCTATACACACCTCCATATGTCTATTCACATATATTCTACATAAACTGCCATTATCTTTCAAATAGATAATATTAATATATAGAGATCGTGTATAAATTTCATGAATAGTCTTATAAATTATGAGAAGATAAAGTTTAAACTTTATCTTCTTACTTTGATAATAATCTTTTTTCTCCTTCAATTTCCTGAATAGGTGCTATATTTTGAGTGAACTCTAATGTACCTAAATAGTTTCCTAAGTTATCTCTAACTGCAAAATATCTGATCAGAACAAAAATATTCCCCATTTTTATCCAAAAATCCTCATTATCTTTTTTACCCGATTTAAAATCTTCAAGCATTTTTTCTACTATATGAACACTTGCTGGTGGATGACAATTTTGAACACTTCTACCTATAACAGCTTTAGTTCTAGGAAATATCCTTTCTTTTCCTTGAGAAAAATACTTTACTATATCATCTTTATCAATAAAAGTCATGTCTCCAGGTATACTATTTAATATATGATTTAATTCTTTAGAGGATAAAATTCCAGTTTCAAACTTTATATATCCTCCTTCAATTTCTCCCTTTGATTCTTCCTTTCCCTCTATATTTATTCGTTTAAGTTTCCACTCTACTTCTGGAGCTACTATAGCATATCCAATTTCATCACTTTCATTGTAAATACTAATCCACTCATCTTCTGTTAAAGTATCTAAGCTCATAGGAAATAAGATACTTTCTTCTTTAAAAATCATCTCTTTTATTTGACTAATAGTATTCTCAATTTTATTAATAACTTCATCTTTATTCCCTTTATAATTCATAAGCGTTAATTTCACATCTTTAATCATAGACCTTATATCATCGTCTACACCCCACATAACCTTCGGTGGAGCTGTAACCCCATATTTCTCTAAATAAGGAAATATTAAATTCTCTTTTCTACTGTAGTGTTTGTCTATATCCCAAAGTAAGTTAAAATCTTCAATAAGATTGGTAATATTTTCTTTAGAATCTTCAGATTTAAATTTTTCTAAGTTAGGATATGCTCTTTCTTCAATATACTTATTAATTGCTTCATTTTCTTTTTTTAACGTATAGATTGGATGACCGGGAACTTCTTCTGGATGATGAATTTCTTCTATTGATCCTTTAAACACAGCTGCATGGACATCGCACAAGTTTTGGATTTCTTCAATAGGTAAACCCTCCTTAACAAGCTGTTGCTCCATTTCTGATATCTCAGTTGGAGATACTCCCTCTATAACTTTAGCAAACTTACCCTTGACTTCTTCTACTGTTTTTCCTTCATGAAGTTCTTTAATAACTTCTTTTAACATATTTTGTCTATATTCTCTATTATTGATTAATTCACTCATTCTATCACTCCTAACTACTTCTATTTATAGAATATAGTACCCCTTAAACATTAATATATAATAAGATAAAAAAATAAATTTTTTTAATAATTTAGATAATCCAATAAAATAACTGTAGAAAAAAGTACTTAAGCACTTTTCTCTACAGTTATCTAAGTATTTCAAGAAAGTCTAATATCTTTAATACTTTTTTTATTTGAATTATTCCTACATAATTAGTATAATTTAATTAATGATAATGATTATCAATTTCATTGATTAAATTATATAATGACTTCTAATAAAATTATTTAAAAAATAACTATCTTTTTTTAAATTTTATATTACATTAAAGGGGATGATTTTATGATGCTTTTGGAAGATGACTTAATTAGAGAAGTAAATTGTAAGAACAAAAATAAAGCTATTATCTGCTATAGAGAATTGTTTAACGACTTTAAGAAATATGATTTTGGAAATGGCTGTTGTTTTAAGTCTATAAAAAACCACCTAATATGTCTAAACTGTATTTTATATAAAAATGCTTGTACTAATTCTGCCTGCAAGAAAAGTGTATATGAAAAAAGAAATAGTTTTATTAAAGAAATAGAAAAAAGAACCTCCCTTGAACAATTGTATTCATTAGGAGAAGAAATTATAATTTTTTATATGAATATTATCAATAGCAGATATGTATATACTAAACATCCTATTATTAACGCAGCCTTAGCTTATATACATAATCATATTAATGAAGATTTAACCCTTGAAAAAGTAGCAGAAGAAATTCATGTAAGTAAGAGCCATCTTTCAAACCTATTTCCTAAATATATAGGGTATAGTTTTTCTTATTATATAAGCAAAGTAAAAGTTGATAAATCTAAACTTCTACTGAAAAACACTTCTCTTTCTCTATTGGATATTGCTTTTGAATGTGGATTTAATAGTCAAAGCTATTTTTGTTATACTTTTAAAAAAGTTGAAGGGATTACTCCCAAGCAATATAGAACAAAAATACAATAAAACCAGCTATTTAGCTGGTTTTATTGATAAATTACATTATAAGGTAATTGTCTTTTATATGTGTTCAATTTATTTAAATCTAAATACATATAGTCTGTATTAGCTTTCATTTCTACAAATCCTAGAGATGAATAAAAATTCTTTAAATGTTTTACAGCTATATCCCTTTCTTCCTTGCTCATAGATTCCATAGAATCATACTCTGGATCATCAGTAATAGGATCTGGGAAAAGCCCTATATATCTAACATTATTTTGTAAAAATAAATTAATATTCTTTTCAAAGGTATCTAATACATATCTCCCAACTCCACCACCTCTATATTGAGGATAGATAAAAAGTCGGTCCAAGTGATATATATTTGCTCCTTCTTTTTTAAAACAAGCTGTTTCTTTAATTAAACAATTACAAATGTCAAAGGTTTCTTCATCATATTGATAAATTAAAGAAATCATATTATTTATTTTTTTCTCTTTTCCTAGTTGAACTAGATCGAAAAAATGACCTTTTAACTCGCCAATAATAATTTCCTTACCATTTACCACTTCGCAAATATCTAAATGTAATTCTTTAGTATAAGGGTTATAATTATGAGATAATTTTGGATTCTCCCTTAGATAAATAGCAGGGTCGTAATCATCATCTGAATCCTCACTGTCGGTTTCGATAGTTTCTCCTCCCTTTAATTTTTTTGAAAATATCCTAAGTTAACAAATATAAAATCCTTCATATCTCGCCTCCCTTAATAATATTATCCCCAATTTTCTGCCAAAAATCAAAAAAATAGGCACAGCTCTTAATTTTTTGAAGGGGTTGAACTATGCCTATGGTGGGCTTATTTATGCTCTTCAAGAAGTGAAATAGCCTCATTGTAGAGTCCTGTAATTTTTGAAGTTACAGTGTCATTTATTATTTTGTTATTATCTTCTATAATGCTTACATATTTAGAAACTATCTCACTTGTTACAGTATTTTTCATATTAGAAGTTCTTTTGTAACTATCAAATACCTCATCATGTATTTTCTTAGTATTATTATCTGCTATTGGAGTATTATCTGTTCCTCCTAAATATACCTTTAGGTAGCCTCCATACCATCTTAGCATTTCTTCATATCTTTGACCTTCAGAGTATTTTTTGATAAAACTTTCTATCTTTATCATTCTACTAGCTAAGTCATCAAAAGTAATTCGTAATCCTGCATCTATTATAGCTGGTTCATTAGAATCTATAGATTTTATAGCGATATATTCTTTCCACTCATCAGTAATATGATTATTATATACTTTTAACTTTTCATAATCTATTATTGGATAATAAGCTCCTTCTAAATTAATTAGTTTATACTTGCTATTAAAAATCTTACTTACAATTTCTTTTAATTCCTTGTTCTTTATATCTTTCATCTTATCTTCAGGGAAAAATATTTCTTCAGAAGAAATACTCATTAGTTCGCTTTCTTTATCTTCATCAAGAAGCATATCTGTATATGTTTCTAAATATTTTTCTTGGGTCTTTTCAAGGTCACTAATCATCTTGTCCCCTTCTAATTGAGAAACTTTCCCAATATTTTCTTCTATATACTTAATGATTGCATCAGGACCATTGTCACTTTCAACTATAGCTTTAAAATTCTTCATTATTTTTTCTTTCTGATTTTCGTCTTCCTTAACTACTTCATTGGTATCTTCAATCTTTTCATTAGGTTCTTTTACCTCTGGCTTCTTTTTGCTACAACCTGAAAGAGTTATAAATATAACCAAAGTCATTATTAATAAAGGTATGATTATATTTCTTTTCATATAATCCCTTCTTTCATTTTTATTTTATGTAACTATTATACCCTAAATATATCAAATTCTACTTTCTAAGTCGTTACAAATTCGTTACAATATTATATAATTAAAGTAATATAATAAGGTTGGTGATAATATGAAGGATATTGACCTAATTTTAAAAAAACAAAAGGATTTCTTTAACTCTAATGCTACTAAAGATTTATCCTTTAGAATAAACGCTTTAAATAAGCTGAAAAAGATAATCATTAAATATGAAAAACCTTTATTAGAAGCTTTATATAAAGATTTGGGTAAGTCCGAATTTGAAGGTTACTCTACTGAAGTTGGGATTGTCTTAAGTGAAATAACCCACACTTTAAAATATATCAATAAATGGGCAAAGCCTAAAAAAGTTCCTACACAACTAACCAACTTTAAATCTAGAAGTTATATTTATCCCGAGCCTTATGGAAATATATTGATAATGTCTCCTTGGAATTATCCTTTTCAACTTTCCATAGCTCCTTTAATAGGTGCTATTAGTGGAGGCAATACAGCTATTATTAAACCTTCTAGGTTTTCAAAATATACTACTAGTCTTATGTGCGAAATGCTGAATGATAATTTTCCCCAAGAATTTATATATGTAATAGACGGTCATGAAACTTCTTCTCAAGAGATTTTAGAAAGAAAATTTGATTATATCTTCTATACAGGCAGTATTCCCATAGGTAAAATAGTTATGGCAAAGGCAGCCGAAAGCCTAACTCCAATAACCTTGGAACTAGGAGGAAAAAGTCCTTGCATTGTGGATAAAGAAGGAGATATTGATCTCTTTGCAAAAAGAATTATTTGGGGTAAATTTTTAAATGCAGGTCAAACTTGTGTAGCACCAGATTATGTATATGTCCATAAGGATGTAAAAGATAACCTTATAAACAGGATGATTAAATACATAGATGAATTTTACGGAAAAAATACTAGCACCAATAAAGAGTATCCTAAAATAATAAATGAAAAACAATTTAATAGGCTAATTAAACTTTTAGAAAAAAATAAAGTAATCTATGGTGGAAACTACAATATAGAAAAGCTTCATATAGATCCAACTATAATGGATGAAGTTACTTGGGAAGATCCTGTTATGGATGATGAAATTTTTGGTCCAATATTACCTATTATGACCTATAATAACTTGGATAAAGTAATAGAAGAAATTAAAGAAAAACCTCGACCTTTAGCTTTATATGTATTCTCTTCTAATAAATCAATAACAGACAAAATAATAGGAAGTATATCCTTCGGTGGTGGATGTATCAATGATACAATAATGCATTTATCAAGCCCCTATATGCCCTTTGGTGGTGTAGGATATAGTGGCATGGGGGGATACCATGGAAAGTACAGCTTTGATACCTTTACACATTATAAAAGTATTTTAAATAAAAGCATTAAATTTGATTTGCCTATTAGATATGCTCCTTTTGAAGGAAAGTTAAGCTTAGTTAAAAAATTTTTAAAATAAGGATGGAGAAATCTCCATCCTTATTTCTATACATTATAAGAATCTATTAACTTTTCATCTTCATAGGTTAAGTTATCATGGGCTGTAGATAACATTAATTTTAACCTATTAAGCTGATTTACTTCACTAGCTCCTGGATCATAGTCGATGGGAACTATATTGGCTTTAGGATAAATGTCCCTTATAGCTTTTATCATACCTTTTCCTGTAATATGGTTAGGTAAACATCCAAAAGGTTGAACACAGACTATGTTTTCTGCTCCGGCTTCGATTAATTCTAACATTTCTGCTGTTAGCAACCATCCTTCTCCAGATTGATTTCCTAGGGATATTAAGGTTTCTGCTAATTCTCCTAGTTTATATATAGTTAAAGGTGCTTCAAATTTCTCACTATTATTTAAGGCTTCTCTAACATACTTTCTATAGGATTCAATAAACTTTATTCCTATATCTCCACCCAGTTTTCCTCCTACACCTTTTCCTAAATGTTTGTATTTAAAAGTAGCATTATAACAGCAATACAATAGAAAATCTGTTAAATCGGAAACTACTACCTCTGCCCCTTCCTTTTCAAGAATCTCTATAAGCTCATTGTTAGCTACAGGATGGTATTTAACTAATATTTCTCCAACAATACCAACTTTAGGCTTAGATATATTCCTAATTTCTAAGTCTTCAAAGTCTTTAATCATACTAGATATGTTTTCTATAAATTCTTTTTTACTACCAACTTTTGCTGCTTCTATACATTTATCTAGCCATTTATCATATAAGAGGTTTGTAGAACCTGCTATCTTTTCGTATGGTCTAGTTTTTAAAGTAAGTCTCATTAATAAATCTCCATATAATACTGCCATAACTCCTTTTTTCCCCATGTCTAAGGTAAAAGTAAATCCAGGATTCTTCTCTATACCTTGAGCACTAACACTAATTACAGGAACTTGAGAAAGCCCTGCCTCCTTCAATGCCTTTCTTAAAAAGCCTACATAGTTAGAAGCTCTACACATACCTCCAGTTTGAGTAATTAAAAGAGAAGTATTGTCTAAATCATATTTTCCAGACTTTAAAGCAGAGATAAACTGACCCACTACCATAATGGAAGGATAACAAGCATCGTTATTTACATACTTTAATCCTTCATTTACAGCTTCTTTATCTACAGAAGATAAAACCTCCATATTATACCCACAGCTATTAAATACAACTTCTAGTATTTTAAACTGTGTAGGTGCCATTTGAGGAATTAAGATAGTGTGTTTATCTCTCATCTCTTTAGTAAACATTTTTCTATCCTCTGTTCCTATAATCTTTTCAGAAGTATAACCTCTCTTTTTCCTTTCCTCTAAAGCTGCCTTTAAAGATCTAACTCTAATCTTTGCTGCGCCTAAATTACTTACTTCATCTATTTTTAATTGAGTATATATCTTACCATAATCATGAAGAATCTCTTGTACTTGGTCTGTAGTAACTGCATCTAGCCCACAACCAAAAGAATTCAACTGAATAAGTTCCAAATTATCTTTCTTGGCTACAACATTTGCACTTCTATAGAGCCTTGAATGATAAGTCCACTGGTCTAATACTCTTAAAGGCCTTTCTATTTCAGATAAATGATCAATAGAGTCTTCTGTCAACACTGCCATTCCTAAAGATGTAATAAGATTTGGAATACCGTGATTTATAGCTGGATCAATATGATAAGGTCTTCCGGCTAAAACTATTCCCTTTAATCCTTTCTCATCTAAATAAGAAATTACTTGCTTACCTTTATTCCTTATATCATTTTTATATCTATATAACTCTTCCCATCCTTTTTTAAGGGCATTACTGATTTCTTTAGCTGGTATATTTAAAGGCTCTAAAGACTTTATCAATTCTTTCTTTAAACTTCCCTTATGATCTAGGGTAAT
The DNA here is from genome assembly GCF_018917865.1 of Tissierella simiarum. Classification (GTDB taxonomy): domain Bacteria; phylum Bacillota; class Clostridia; order Tissierellales; family Tissierellaceae; genus Tissierella_C; species Tissierella_C simiarum. The sequence goes on along the minus strand of NZ_JAHLPM010000021.1, from coordinate 9,604 downwards.
AAAAGGATTTAAAAACAATATATCTTTTTCTTGGATATCTACAATATTATGTTTGATTACCTCTGGATAACCTGCTACTACAGGACAATTCAAGTGATTATCGGAAGTACTGTCTTCTTGTTCTTCATAGAATACAGAAGGATAAAAGATAAATTTAATATCCTTTTCTATTAAATCCATAATATGTCCGTGGGTAATTTTAGCTGGATAACAAGCAGTTTCACTAGGTATAGAACTAATCCCTTTCTCATAGATACCTCTATTAGAAGGAGAGGATAATTCCACTCTAAATCCTAGTTCTGTAAAAAAGCTATGCCAGAATGGATAATTTTCATACATATTTAGTACCCTAGGGATACCTACACTTCCCCTAGGTGCTTTACTTTTATCTAAAGACTTATAATTAAAAGTCCTTTTATACTTATAGTCATAAAGATCAGGTAAGCTTTCTTCTACTTTGTCTAGGCCGGCACCTCTTTCACATCTGTTTCCAGTAATATATTTACTCCCGTCAGAAAATATATTTATTGTTAATAAACAATTGTTTCCACATTTACCACATTTCCCTTGTGTAGTTCTATAAGAAAACTTATCTATATCTTCCTGTGAGAATATCTTTGAATTCTTTCCTTCTTCATATCTTTCCTTAGCTATAATAGCAGCTCCTAAGGCACCCATTAATCCTGCAATATTTGGCCTTACTGCTTCTCTCTCAGAAATAAGTTCAAAGCTACGTAAAACTGCATCCCCATAAAAAGTACCACCTTGAACTACAATTTTTTCTCCCATTTCTTTTGGATCTCTTATTTTAATTACCTTTTGAAGAGCATTCTTAATTACGGAATATGCTAGTCCAGCAGCAATATCGCCTACAGTAGCCCCTTCCTTTTGAGCCTGTTTAACTTTGGAATTCATAAATACAGTACATCTTGAACCTAAATCTACAGGGTTTTCAGCCATAAGCCCTTCATTTAAAAAGTCCTCTACAGACATATTTAAAGAACGAGCGAAAGTTTCAATAAAAGAACCACAACCAGAAGAACAAGCTTCATTGAGCTGTATGCTGTCTATTACTCCATCCTTTATCTTCATACACTTCATATCCTGTCCGCCAATATCTAAGATAAAGTCTACTTCTGGTTGAAAAAACTTAGCCCCTTTATAATGAGCTATAGTTTCAACTTCTCCTTCATCAATATTTAGAGCAGCCTTTATAAATTCCTCTCCATAACCAGTAACACAAGAATAAGTTATTCTATTTTCTTTAGGTAATTTATTATATATATCCTTAATTATAAAAATGGATTGATCTAAAGGCTTACCTCTATTGTTTCCATAATAGGAGTACAATATCTCACTGTCTTCACTAATTAAAATAGCTTTTGTAGTAGTGGAACCTGCATCTATTCCTAGAAAAGTTTTCCCACTATAATCCCTAATTTCCTTTTCATTAATATGGTGAATTTCATGTTTACTTTTAAATTCTTTATATTCTTTTTCATCTTTAAAAAGAGGGTCTACCTTTTTAATTTCTAAATCACTATGTTGATTTAAATTTGATAACCTATTTTTTAATTCTTCATAGCTAATATCCTTTTCTTCTGCAGAAGATATAGCTGCTCCTATTGCTACATATAGTTGGGAATTATCTGGATAGATTACTTCTTCTTTTTTGAGATGGAGAGTTTCTATAAATCTATCTCTAAGACTGGACAAAAAGTGTAGAGGTCCTCCTAGAAAAGCAACTTTACCTTTAATTGGTCTACCGCAAGCTAAATTTGATATAGTTTGATTTACAACAGACTGAAGCACAGAAGCACTAATGTCCTCTTTAGAAGCTCCTTGATTTATCAGAGCTTGTATATCAGTTTTTGCAAAAACACCACATCTTGAAGCTATAGAATAAATTATCTTATGATTTTTAGCTAATTTATTTAATCCTTCCGCATCAGTTTCTAGTAAAGAAGCCATTTGATCAATAAAAGCGCCTGTACCTCCTGCACAAATGCTATTCATTCTTTGCTCTAAAGTACCATCAAAGTAGGTTATTTTAGCATCTTCTCCGCCTAATTCTATAGCTACATCTGTTTCAGGAATGAAAGTCTGAATACCCTTAGTAGAAGAAACTACTTCTTGGACAAAGGGTATCTTAAGCCATTGATGAACCGATAATCCACCAGAACCAGTTACCATTAATGTTATTCTTTCATTTTTGAAATTTCTGTATCCTTCCATTAACATTTGTTTAACAGTATTTTTCACATCTGAGTAATGTCTTTTATACTTACCATAGATTAATTGGAAGGAACTATTTAAAATTACTAACTTTACTGTGGTAGAACCTACATCTAAACCTAAATGTAATTTTGTCATATTTTTGCAGCTAGGCTGCCTACCTCCTTATAATATAATAAAAACACATATTTTACATAATCTATGATTATATGGATTATAGCACTATTTAAGAATATTATAAATGGTTGAAAGTTGCTGTTTTGACTATAAAGGTCTCCTTTTCTCGAAATTTACCCATTTTTATAAGATTTTAATAACCAATCTATCTTTTATGCTGATTTTCTTTAGTTTTATTTAAAAATATAGAACATTAAGACTCCTAATAACCCAGAACATAAAATAAGCAAAATAGGATGTATTTTAGTCTTCTTCATTAAGAATAAAACTAAAATTAATATAGCGAGACTTTTCCCGTTAATTATATTCACAACATTTCTAGCCCCATTAGTTCCATTAACAGTGATAGATTCATTAAATAGAGAAGTTTCTCCAACTAAAAAAGCTGCCGACAAAATTAATCCAGTAACTACTGAGCGGATACCATAAAAAGCTTTGTCTAGCAGCCCTTCCTTCTTCTGTTTCATAACTAAAGAGGTTATTAGAGTAATTATTATTAGAGAAGGTAATACTACTCCCAATGTAGCTAAAATGCTTCCTAAAACTCCTCCTATTTCATATCCTATATAAGTAGCAGTATTTAAGGATACAGATCCTGGTGTAACTTCTGAAATAGCTATTAAATCATGGAATTGACTGCTAGACATCCAACCTTGCTTTTCTAATTCTTGCTGTATGAGGGGTATTAAAGTATATCCACCACCGAAGCTTAGCAATCCCAGTTTAAAAAAAATGTAAAATAGTTTTATCTCTACCATGTTTCCCCTCCTATTACCTATTGTATAATATGCCTAATACCCCTCCAATTAGTATAAGGATTGAGGCATTTAATTTCATAAATATAACTCCTATTATAGTAATTACAAAAAGTCCTATTTCTAATTTATTTTTTATGGTTTTTCTTGCCATGTTAATTCCAGTAATTAATATCAATCCAGCCACTGCAGTTCTAATGCCTACAAAAGCCGCTTGCATTACTGGATTGTTTCCTACTGTATTAGCAGCCATAGCTACTATAATTATTATTATAAATGATGGTAAAATTGTACCAATCATGGCTGCTATAGCGCCTAGAATACTTCCTACTCGTTTTCCAATTAATATAGAATTGTTAATGGAAAGAGATCCAGGTATAGACTCTGATAAAGCAAATATATCTAAAACTTCTTCCTCTTCTATCCATTTTCTTTTATCAACCATTTCCTTTTCAATTAAAGGTATCATTGAATACCCTCCACCAAAAGCAACCAATCCGATTTTAAAAAAAGTAAGAAATAAATCTAATATATCTTTTATGTTTACTTCTTTTTTTATTGTTTCTCCCATTCTTTACACCACCTTTTTATTCAAATATTTTGCAATGACCAATGCTGCAGCCCCTACTGCCATAGTGTTATGACCTAAGGTTGGTAATGAAAATATATATTTCATAGACCCAGGATTATATATATTTGATTTTGCTACCTCTATGGCCTTAAAATAGTAATCTTTAGAACTATCTGGTATCATTCCCCCAATTATTATCATTTGAGGATGAATAGTATTTATAATATTCCCTAATACAATTCCCATATAGGTAGCAGCTCTTTCAATAACTTCTTTAGCTAAATGATCTTTCCCCTCCGCCGCCAATATAATATCTTGAAAATTAATCTTATGAATTTCTTTATTCCCAAGAAGGATACTTTTTCTTCCCTTCTTTAACTCATAAGTAAATTCTTGAATTATTGATGGAATAGAAGAGTAGACTTCTATACAACCATGGTTTCCGCAATAACACTTTTTTCCACCAGGTTCTACTACCAAATGACCGTAGGCCCCTTCTTTATCCATGTCACTTCCTACTAAAGTACCATTAGATACAACTCCAACTCTTATACCAACACCAATATTTATATAAATAAGATTGGTTATTCCCTTATTTACATGGGTTGTATATTCACCCATTACAGCTGTACTAGCTCCATTAGCTACAAAAACGGGTATATTAAAGTATTTTTGAAATATATCTTTAAGGGATATATTGTTCCATCTCTCATTGGGGAATCCTGTTGGATTCAATAGTATTCCTTCTCTCATATCCAATGGTCCAACAGAGCCTATACCGATGCCCACAAACCTTTGTCTATCAATATTTAGCCTATCAATGTTTTCATCTATCATATTAATTATTTGACTAAAAACTTCTTCTGGGTAACTATTTTTTTTAAGAAACAAATCATTAATCCACATAGGTTCTAATTTTCCATTACATATTACAGTCCTTATATTTGATCTGGATAATTCTAGTCCTACAGAATAGCATCCATCTGGATTTATAGAAAATATCGAAGCTGGTCTTCCACCTGATGAGTAATCTGCTCCTCCTTGTTCTAATAACTCTAAATCCATAAGTTCTTTTATATTCCTATTTAGAGTCGTTCTAGGCATCTTTGTTCTTTCCATAAGATCATTAACAGTCATAGCTCCTTCTTTAAATATAATGGAATATATCTTTAATAAGTTATCATCTAATTTCATTAAAACGGTTTCTCTAAACATTATAGTTACCTCCCCAAAGTTTTGTCCATTTTGGATATTATGGATTAAAAAAATAACATTTATTAGTTTATTTATATGCTATTTTATAATTTTTCGTGCTATTTAACCCCTTTTTTTTTACGATTATACCATATTGGTTATTACTCGTCAAATATTTTTTACTTTAATTTGGTAAAATATAAAAATATTTATTTATACTGACATTTGTTATACAATATTATTCATACAATATTATTCATACAATAATTTTAAGGAGAATTTATATGGAATATAAAATATTAAGAAAAGAGAAATCTATATTTAAAGTGAATTTATTTTTTTTAGTGACTTTAGCTTGGTCTGTACTCATTCAATTTATGCCTATACCATCAAATTCCTATCAATATATAGCTTTTTTAATTCCCATTGCTATATATCTAATAATAAACAGAAATCATTCTGAAAGAATACTACGACCTAATCTATTAAATTTTAAAAGTATTTTAATAATATTTGGTATTTGGATGTGCATGCTTCCAGTTGTAATTTTAATTATTGAATTCTATACCAGTTTTTTTGGTAGTACTTTAGCAGATATAGTAGCAGAAGATGCTCATGAGCTATTTATATGGAACTTATTTTTTACAGCTATAACTCCAGCCATACTAGAAGAAATCCTTATGAGGGGTATAGTCTTAGATGGTTATAGGAATAAAAGTAGAATGGTAGCGGCTTTAGTAAATGGATTAATGTTTGGCATGCTTCATCTAAATTCTTTCCAATTTTTCCATACATTTGTAGCAGGTTTTATAGCTAGTTATGTAGTGTTTGCAACGAACTCTATATTTGGAGGTATTCTTATCCACTTTATAAACAATGGATTCCCTCTATTTATGGATAAACTTTTTCCTGCTGATCCAAATGTAGGCTATGCTGGAGATACCAATTATTTACTTTATACTATAATGGCCATACTTGGTGCTATGGGAGTATATAAATTAATTAAGCTGTTGTTTAAAGTCAATAATACTCCCATAGTGCAAAATAAGTATATATCTAATGAAAAGATTTTTAATATGCCTTTAATTATAAGTATTTTAGTATTTACAATTTTCAGTGCAGCAATAATACTATTAATTTAAAAACCCCCAGATGGGGGTTTTTAAATTATCATATCTACAGAAATTATGATGATTGCTACTTTTTAAGATATTTTTAAGACTCTGTTATGTCTCTTTTAAAATTAAGTTTATATAATTATAATATAAAAAGATAGTGGTTACAGATTTAATGAATGGATTTCTTTTTTGTATATACAATAAGAACTATTTTTATCAATAATAGTTTTATGTATATTAGCTATAATAGGACTAGAGAAATTATTTTTTATTTAAAAAATTAGAGCTAATCAGTTAAGGAGGGTTTGTAAATGAATATATTATTGGCTGAAGATGAAAAAGATATAAGGGATTTGCTGCAACTCCATTTAATTAAAGTAGGCTATACCCCTTTTTTAGCAAAAGATGGAGAAGAAGCTATTAAACTTTTTAAGGAAGAAGAAATTCACTTGGCCTTATTAGATGTAATGATGCCTAAAATTGACGGTTTTAAAGTTCTCCAATATATAAGAGAGTCCAGTAATATTCCTATATTGCTTATAACGGCTAGAGTAGAGGATGAGGATAAAATATTGGGACTGGGATTAGGAGCTGATGACTATATTCCTAAACCCTTTAGTCCTTTAGAAGTAGTAGCTAGAATAAAAGCACAATTAAGAAGATATAATCTATATGGAGCAAATGAGTCTTCTAGTAAAATAATAAAAATAGGAGACTTAAAATTAGATGAAGAAAAATACTGTATATATAAAAATGGAGAAGAGCTTTCCTTAAATGCTAAGGAATTTAAACTCTTAGCTTATTTTATGGAGAATCCAGGAAGAGTCTTTACAAAAAAGCAAATATATGAAGCCATATGGGAGGATTATTATGCCGAGGATGCCAATACTATTATGGTTCACATTAGCCATTTAAGAGACAAGGTTGAAGATAATCCAAAGGACCCAAAATACATTAAAACCATAAGAGGCATTGGCTATAGAATGGAGAAAATATGATGAAAAATAAACTGAAAATTAAAATGTCTAATCAATTATTCTTAAATTATGTTTTAGCCTTAGTTTTGGTTTTTATTTTAATTTTTGGTATAGCCATGGGATCTATTGTTTTTTTAAGTTTCAAATATCCTCATATTGCCACAGAGGAATTAGCCGACCATTTAAATCCTAAATGGACTTTTAGATTTACTGCTTTCGTTCTACTACTTTCTTTCATATTATATTCAAAGATTACTTCTAAAGTATTTATAAAACCTTTACAGCAGCTTTTAAAAGGAGTAAATAAAATAATCGAGGGAAATTATTCTGTAGAACTTAGACAAAATAGTCGAATAAATGAGATTAACGAATTGGAAAATGCTTTTAATAAAATGGCTCAAACTATAGAAAAAGAAACAGAATTAAAGGAAAAAGCAGAAGAAAGTAAAAAGAGAATGGTTTTAGATATATCTCACGATTTAAAAAATCCACTTACCAGTATAATAGGTTATTCTGAATTGCTTCTTAAAGAAGATGGTTTAGAAGAAGAGAAAAGAAAAGAAGTATTAAAAGTAATTTTAAATAACAGTATTAGAGCCAGTAGCTTAATTCAAGATCTATTTGAATATTCTTATCTAGAAAAAACAGATTATGAATTAAATTTAGAAAAAAAGGATATAACTGAATTTCTTAGAGAACTTATAGCACTCTATATACCTTTAATGGAGGATAAAAAGTTTAAATATGATTTTTCTGTCCCTGATGATGGAATATATATTTATTTTGATGAGAAAAAATTAGATAGGGCTCTATCAAACCTAATATTAAACAGCATTAAATATAATCAAGAAGGAACAGAACTCTTTATAGAATTAAAAGAAGAAGAAAATAAAATATTAATAACTATTGAAGACAGAGGAATGGGCATTCCGTTAGAGATTCAAAATGAAATATTTAAGCCCTTTGTTAGAGTTGACAGTGCAAGAAACTCTCAGACAGGCGGCACTGGTCTAGGTTTAGCCATAGCTGAAAGAATAATAGATAAACATGGTGGATCTATTACTCTAGAAAGCAAACAAGGGGAAGGAACAAAATTTAATATATGGTTAATAAAGTGAGTTGCGGAATATTTCCTTAGCTCACTTTATTTTTTAACAAATTAAAAACAAATAGATTATATTCAGCAGAAAAAGTTAAGCTTGATAAAGGTAAAAGTTAAAGAAGATGGGCAAAAGAAGTCATTCTTTATTCATCTTCTTTACTCCATAGCCAATAAAGCTGCTCCTATAGATCCTGCATACCTAGCTAGAGGGTCGGTTTCAACTTTATTATTTATTTTTTCTGATAATAATTCTACAAAAGAAACTACTTCACATAATCCTCCTGTTAAGAAAACCGTATCCGTTACACCATGTTTATTTAACATAGAATATACTCTTCCAGTAATAGAGTTTATTACTCCTCTAGATATATCTTCTCTTTTGGCGCCACTTCCAATTAAGCTAATCACTTCCGATTCAGCAAATACGGTACACATATTGGTAATGTTTATATTTTCGCCTTTTAAAGCAAGATTTCCTAATTCACCAATAGAAACGCCTAAGGTATTTGCCATTAATTCTAAAAATCTTCCTGTTCCTGCCGCACATTTATCATTCATGGTAAAGTTTATCACCTTACCATTTTTTATAGTGATAATTTTTGTATCTTGTCCACCAATATCTATTACAGTACAATCTTTTCCTAATAGATAATAAGTCCCTTTTCCGTGACAAGTAATTTCCGTTATAGTTTTATTAGCATAAGGTACAGCTACTCTTCCATATCCTGTAGCCACTATAACTGAATCCTCTAATTTAATTCCTTCATCCTCTAATTTATCTTTTATATTCTTGGAAGTTTCTACACTACTCCATCCAGTAGGCATGGTAAAATTTAGCTTTAAACTGTCTTTTTCAAATACGGTTACTTTAGAAGCAGTTGATCCAATATCAATTCCTATGTAAAACATATAATCACACCTTTTGAGTAATATATAATTAAATCTTCATTCCAGACAAATTATATCATTACACTATATAAATATTAACTAGTATAAGTAAAATCTATATATACATAATTTGCATAAATTTTTATAATAATAAAAAAGCGATTGTAATATACACAACTGCTCAATTTTTTAAACTTCTAATCATATTATAAAATGCTGTAAACAATTAGCTTAGTCACCTATAACTGTACTTGGAGTCGCATTTTTAACTATAATAACTGCATCGTAGGCCTTATTTGGGATCATGTTTAAAGTATAAAACTTCCTAATTTTCCCCTGCCAATTATTAAATTCAGCTCCAATGTTCGCCATACCCTGTTTTTCCTCGATATTGAACCCTCCCCCACTTATAGAAGATGGGGGATTCTTTTTCGTAAAGAAGTTTGCTATTACTTTTCAACCTAATTCCTTAGGAAGCCTTATTCTTTTTGGCGTGTCCAAGTACGCCCTATGCTGAAAGCAAGTGCTCACAGTTTACATTTATACTACCTTAATCCTTACTGGATTTAAATACTCTTCATTAATTA
>NZ_JAHLPM010000020.1 GCF_018917865.1 Tissierella simiarum | reverse complement strand
ATAGTATTTTTAAATTCTTCTGTATATCTTTTATTACCTTTTGGCATTTAGACACTTCCTTCCTTAACTATATTTTATAGTGTTCGGATTTTTGTGTCTACAATATTATACTAACACCAGATTGCATGCCATAAGTTACTATCAGGTGCATTATCAACAGAATGAATAGGTTGAAGAGTAGGAAAAATTGGCTCGCCAAATTGAGCAACTGAAACTAGCTCCGTGATTGGTATGTTCTCGGTATTACCAGTTGCTTTGTTACGACAAAGGGCAGTATCTTCATCTAATTTCAGCACCGTATATACATCATTAATGTGGCCTGTTTTTTGTGCAACAGTAGATCCACGTTTGATAGAAACCTCATAAAGTGGAGTGCATTCAGGGATATGCTCCTCAAATACAAGTCCAAATTTCTTATTTTTTGAAATGCGAGCAAATTCTTGTTCCAAGCGGCTACGCAAAGAAGTGTCAGGAATTTGACGCAGTAAATCATTAATTGCAGCCATGTTTTTTGATCCTCCTATGTTTAATAATCATTTGATTCGTATTTACTCCACGAACGACCAAATAATTCATTTCCGTCCGATAAGCGCAAGACTGCTGTTTCTTCTAAAATTTTATGCGCCTTCTCAGTTGTAGAATCAGCTTTATCAAACGCAATGAAAACCTGGTGCTTGCTAGACTGGTAACGTTCCAATATGTGCTCTAGATGTATATCTTCAATACGTTTTAGAATATTGGAATCATGTATAAGTGCAGGAACTGGACGTAATTCTAATACACTCAAATCGTACACAATAAGGCTCTTGAATGCCGTTCCCTCGCTTGTGTTTCCAGGCGTTTCAAAAAAAATTTCTTTTTGTGGAGTGATATACAAAAGGGGAGCAGTTTCCTGTTGCTCAGTTACTACGCCGTTAATTATATTCATGCGCAGATTTATGTCATCTTGTATTTCATCCAATTTTTCAGTTTGTTGCTGCAACAGTTTTTCAAGTATTTGTTCTGCTTCAGCCCGTGCTTCTTGAAGCTCTTTTTGGTGAATCAACTCAGCTGTTTCTTCCTCAAGCTTATCAATACTTTTAGACACATTAACACACTGAGAGAGTACCCTCTCAGACATCTCTCTAGTAAGACCAGACTCCTCGATTTTTCGATTAAGGCGGTTAATTTCTTTGTCATACTCACCGATTAGTGGTTGTAATCGCTCGATTTCCTGATCCATTTCTTCGCCTAGTATTTCTCTGATTTTCCTATGAAAATGTTCAATCTCTTCAAATGCTTTTAAATTAGTATTTGGGAAAAAATGTACCAGGGAATCAAATTCACTTGCGGTGTCGGCTTTGCTATCAGCAATATTGCTCTTTATAGCATTAAGCTGCGATTGCAGGAGATTACGCTTGCGAACAAAACTATTCAACTCTTTTTGAACTGCTGTTATTCGTTCAAATGTCTGAGTATCAAATCCGAACATTGCTAATTGTGCTTCTTCACTATTTTTCATCAGTTTTTTGAGCCTTTTTTTCAACGATTCTATTGTCTTTTGATTACTTTCAATTTTCTCTATGTCTACCTTCTGACGCTGACGAGATTTAAGTTGTGAGGATTTAATTCCGAGTTCTTCCTCCATGCTTTTTATAGAAGCGAGAATTTCGTAGTGTCCGAATAGCTTTAATAGAAAATCTACAGCTTTCTCATCCTGCTCACGAGGCTTTGTAAGTAATGGATACTTTTCTAGTGTATTTTCTCGCCCATAAATCCGGTAAAAACGCTCGGTTATTTCCGAAAATGTAAGTGCCGGAAGTCCAATTTTATATTCTTGAAAAAGAAATCTTCGATATTCATCAAGCGTCAATTTTGCGATGAAATGGTGCTCATTATCACTTCGATATACATTTTTAGGATCATCAGTACTTCTGTAGAAATAGTATGGATTTCCCTCAAACTCAAAAGTGAAATAGATGATATGCGGGCCTATTTCTTTTTTTATATCATCAGTCAGGGAGTAGTAGCTTTCACCACCGAATACATAATCTATAATCCATAGAAATGTTGATTTTCCAATTGCATTGCTACCACCAGCACTACCTAAAACTGTATTTAAGCCCGAGTTAAACCGGATAACTCGATGATCCGGAGCAAATTTATCGCATTGAATTTCTTTTAACATAGTGCAGTACCCTCCCTTCCTCAATTAATTCAATTTCACCTAAAGCAAACAAGCAGTTTAAAGCACTCAGAAAATCAGCCATGCCTTTTTTACGAAAAGCTGTTATTTCAAACAACTCTTTAGGGGACATGTCCTGTTGTGCTAATGCCTCTAAGATATCTGGAAAAAGAGCAATAACGCTATTAGTATAGGGAATTACTTTATTTGGTAATCTCATCGAACACCTCACACCTTTGTACGAAGTAGGAGATAATAATCTCACAAGCTCCTCTATATTTGCGTCCTGTTTTTTCAAACAATGTTTCAACAAGAAGATAGTAAATGGTGCTTTGCGGTATATCTGATTCATTTGCATCTTCATACATCCGTCTAACGCTTTTAGCAAATTTATCAACGTTCAATTTGTTTTCACCCGCCAGCCGATATAATGAATCATTGACCCCCCTATATAACTGTCGTACATCAAAAAGCACCCGATCCTTCAACCGTTTTTCGGTGATTTTATTCTCAACCTTAACAGGTTCGATTTTTAGCTGTGTATCATCGGTAACGTCCATTAAATCGACTTCCCGAAGTACTTGTTCAATTTGTTTTTCTATTGTATATCGTGAAGTAGCATCTCTTGCTATCATAAGATTTTCCAAGTCACGCTTGTCCGAAAGCAAAGCCAATTTATCTTCTTCGGAGGCACTCTGCATTTCGCGTTCACATTCAACACATAGAATCACTTCATCAGTTTCTGAAAGGCGAACTACCTTAGCGTAGTTAATGTCGTTGCCTTCTTTTTTTATACCTAATACTCTTCCGCACTTTTGGCATTTGCCACCTGTTTCTGCAAGCAACACGAGAGAGTGGGCGTCAATCGCAATTTCGTAAGCAGTATTCGGAGACAAATTGCTATATGTCGTAATAAAGCTTATGTCTAATTTTTTATCTTCAAAGGACTTTATGTACTCATCTGTTATCTCACTAACACTACTCTCACAATTTCGATTTTCGACGTAAAGCACTATATATAGAAAGATTCCTGCAAGGAAGTTCTCCAATACAAAGGCATTACGCTTTATAATATCTTCCTTTGTCATGCCGTTTACTATTTCAACGATTGTATCAGGCTTGATGGAGTCATCAGATGCAATAATGTCTTTCAGAGCTAAAACGATTAAACTCCTCTTATTACTATCCAACATCTGGAGAATGCTTTGTTTAAAGTAATCTGAGATATCATGAGGATCTGCATCAGGAGCGGTATCGGTTACTATGGGTGATAAATTTTTTTACCTAGTATTAAATCTGAAACGGTACCATCTTCACCACTAATATCATAAGTAGGCGCAATAGAAAGCAGCATGGTACCACACAATCGTTTTTGTGTAACTCTTTTAGCCATGCATTTCTTTAAAATTGTTGCAAAAGTACCAAAGCATAACTTTTTCATACATTGCGCCCCCTTCAATAATTTTATTTCTTCGGAGTATCATCATCGATGTAGTCAACGATATCGCCTATGTTAACTTCAAGAGCTTTACAGATTCTTCCTAACACATCCATGCTTACCGGTAAATCTTTACCCATTTTTGCCAACGTTGTTGAAGTTAAATTTGTTTTTTCCATCAAATCCTTTTTCAACATCTTTTTATCAATTAAAAGTTTCCACAGTTTATTATAACTAAATGCCATTTTTAACGCCCTCCAAGCATTATTGGATGAGATTCTATGATGTGTTTTTATTATAGCAATTTACTAAGCAGATTTCAATCTATAATCTAAAAATGCTGAGTATAGCTTTACAAATGCTTAGCTTAATTGTAGCGATGTAAATAAATGAAATTTACGGAGTCATAGGGGAGTCATGGCTGAGTCACAGCTGAGGACTTTAAGTGCTTGAATAATTAAAATATATGTAGATGGTAAGATATGTTGTATTTTATGTAAAAAATAAAGTCCTTCGTAAGTAGAATTATCGGACATTTACCGTCAACAAAAAATATCAAATGCCTGATTTGCAATAAGGGCAGAGGATACATATTGCTTCACACTATCCATGAGGATAGTTGCGTAGCAATAGAAGTACCCTTACCTTATTGCGTCTATTTTTAGGGTCTGTGTACTTCTTTTAGGCACAGACCCTATTTTGTATCCTTTGCCACCATTGCTGTCTGGTGGAAAGGAGCTTTTTTATGTTAAGAAATTATAAGACAAGTAAAAAGAACAGAATTAACTATATTTACTACAGTGCAGATGGTAGTAAGACAGTTATAAAACCAGGGGAAGATGGAGTGACAGAAGCAATAATAGAAACGCTACATCAACTCGATGATGAAGCTTATGACATTAATAGAAGTGAAACAAGAAGACATGAAAGTATTGATGACTTAAACGATAAGGCAGAAATGATTATAGACCCTAATGCTGACGTTGAAGATAAAGTTTTATCGGAAATAGAAAATGAAGCTACGAAAAAAATAGTACAAGATATTTTATTAGAATTAAAACCTCAACAAAGAGATTTAATTAATAAGCTATATCTTTCTGATAACCCAATGACCCAAGCAGAATATGCTAAAGAACTTGGTATTGAAGAGTCTAGTGTTTCACAAAAAGCATGGAGAGCAAGGACTAAAATTAAAAAGATTATAGAAAGAAAAAATATTTTTTAAAAAAGTGTAGAGGTCACCCCTCTCCCGTGGCTTATACATAGAGGGGAAAAAATCCCTAGAAAGTTGAGGTGATGAAAAATGCTAAAACATCAAGTAGAAATCAATGTATCTGATGCCAAAGGTAATAAAGTAAATGTTTTGAAAGGTGGAAATATCAAAATTCGTGACAGACTATTAAATTTACTTTTAGGCAATCAGCAGAAAATGTTAGTACTTGTACCAAGTGAAATAGTGGAGTCAGTATCAATCAAGGAGGTAGTAAAAGATGAATGAATTAATCAAAGTCAATTACAACAATGAAAGACCAACTGTATCAGCAAGAGAACTTCATAAATTCCTAGAAATAAAAACACATTTTAAAGATTGGTTTCCAAGAATGTGTGAATATGGATTTGAAGAAGGTATAGATTACAACCCGCTCATTTTTGAGCAAGTTCAAATAGAAGGTGGAAGGCAAGTAGCAAGGAAAATAACAGATTATCAGTTGACCATACCTATGGGAAAAGAGTTATGTATGCTTCAACGAACTGAAAAAGGCAAACAAGCTAGACTATACTTTATAAGAATTGAAGAAGCATGGAATACCCCAGAGATGGTAATGTCAAGGGCATTAAAGATGGCAGAGAATCAGATTCAATCTCTTAAGGTAACAAATTCAAGATTAAGTGTTGAAAATGCAATAATGCATCCTAAAGCAGATTATTTTGATGAACTAGTAGATAGAAATCTTCTAACTAATTTTAGAGATACGGCTAAAGCATTAAAGATTAAAGAGAGAAAATTTATAGCTTTTCTACTGGATAAGAAATTTATCTATCGTGATAAGAAAGGGAAACTAAAACCTTATGCAGATAAAAATAATGGTCTATTCGAAATTAAAGAGACAATGAACGAAAAAACTGGCTGGGTAGGTACACAGACATTAATTACTCCAAAGGGTAGAGAGACTTTTATACTTCTAATTACAACAATGAAGGAGGAGAGTGCCTAATGAGTAGAATAAAATTAGCTTTAGAAGTGGTTAGTGATTTAAGAAATCTGGCAGATAGCATTGAAAGTTTAGTACAAGTTATAGAAACAACTAATTATGAATCAGTAGAAACTGAAGAAAAACTTCCTACATTAGAAGAAGTTAGACATCATCTTGCTTTGCTTTCCCAAAGGGGAAAGCAGGCAGAGGTTAAAGCTTTAATAACTAAATATGGAGTTAGAAAGTTAAGTGAAATACCAAAGGAAAAGTATCCAGAACTACTAAAAGATGCAGAGGGAATACAATGAGGGAACATGCCATACTTTCAGCTTCAGGAGCACATAGATGGCTTGAATGTACTCCATCTGCAAGGTTAGAAGAGAAAATAGTTGAAGAAACTTCTATCTATGCAGAAGAAGGTACATTCATGCATGAGTTAGCAGAACTACATCTTAGCTTATATTTAGAAAGAATGCCAAAGTCACAATTTAATAAAAAACTTCAAGAAATGAAGCAAAATGAGTTTTATACAGAAGAGATAGAAAAAGCAATACAGTCCTATGTGGATATTGTAATTGAAAGAATAAATGAAGTAGGTAAAGACTCTTTGATTCTTTTAGAGGAACAGGTGAACTTTTCTCCATGGGTTCCTGAAGGGTTTGGAACAAGTGATGTTCTAATTATTTCAGGTAATACCATAGAAGTAATAGATCTAAAAGGTGGACGAGGAGTCAAGGTTGAGGCACAAGATAATCCTCAAATGAGACTTTATGCCCTTGGTGCAATTAATGGATTTGGAATCCTCTATGATATAGAAAAAATTCGAATGACTATTATCCAACCAAGACTAGATAATATCTCAATTGATGAAACCACAGCAGAAGAACTTCTAGAATGGGGAGACATGGTAGTTAAGCCAAGGGCAGAAATGGCTTTTAGAGGGGAAGGAGAATATAAAGCATCCGACCATTGTAGGTTTTGCAAGGTTAAGGCAATTTGTAGGGCTAGGGCAGAAGAAAATATGAAACTAGTATACCTCGATTTTAAGCTACCCCCACTTCTTACAGATGGAGAAGTAGCAGAAGTTTTATTGACAATAGATGAACTAAAGAAATGGGCAACTGATGTAGAGGATTATGCTTTTAAAAAGGCTGTAAATGAAGGCAAGAAGTGGACAGGTTTTAAATTAGTAGAAGGCAGGAGGAGTAGAATATATTCAAGTGAAGAGGAAGTGGCAAAGAAACTACTTGATGCTGGATATGAGGAGGAGAAGATATTTTCCAAGTCCCTTCTCAATTTAACAAAACTTGAAAAGGAATTAGGTAAAAAAGAATTTGGGGAAGTATTAGGTTCTTTAATAGAAACACCACCTGGGAAGCTTCAGCTAGTACCAGAGTCAGATAAAAGACCTGAAATAAAGTGTAGTGCAGAATTAGATTTTAAAAACTAAAGGAGAGTTGATAAAAATGACAAAGGTAATAACAGGAAAAGTAAGAATGTCTTATGCAAATGTATTCGAGCCAAAGAGTATTAATGGAAGTGATCCTAAATATTCAGTTAGCTTAATTATTCCAAAGGATGATAAAGCAACAATAGACAAGATTAAATCTGCTATTGAAGTAGCAAAGCAAGAAGGAATATCAAAGCTTGGAGGTAAAATACCAGCTAATTTAAAGACACCCTTAAGGGATGGAGATATAGATAAACCTGATGATGAAGCTTATGCTAACAGCTATTTTGTAAATGCAAATAGCACAATAAGACCAGGAATAGTTGATGAGAACTTACAGCAAATAATAGATACTACTGAGTTTTACAGTGGTTGTTATGGTAGGGCATCAATAGTTTTCTATGCATATAATGCCAATGGAAGTAAGGGAATAGCTTGTGGACTTCAAAATCTTCAAAAGTTAGAAGATGGAGAACCTTTAGGTGGAAGATCTCGTGCAGAGGATGATTTTGGCACAGATAATATTTTAGGTTAGTAAATATGAGAGTTTTAAGTATCGACATCGAAACATTCAGTAGTGTAGACCTCACCAAGTGTGGGGTCTATAAATACACTGAATCAGAGGATTTTGAAATATTACTATTTGGATATGCCTTTGATGATGAAGAAGTTAGAATTGTAGATTTAGCACAAAATGAAAAGTTACCAATTGATGTAATTGAAGCTATATTTAATCCTAGGATAATCAAAGCAGCATTTAATGCACAGTTTGAAAGAACCTGTTTATCAAAATATTTTAATAAAGAAATTCCACTTAAACAGTGGAGATGTAGTATGGTTCATGCATTAACTCTAGGGCTTCCAAGAAACCTTGAGAGTGTTGCTAGATGCTTAAACCTAGAAACACAGAAGATGGATGAAGGAAAGGCTTTAATAAGATATTTTTCAATTCCTTGTAAACCTACTAAGACTAATGGAGATAGAACTAGAAATCTTCCAGAACATGATATAGAAAAATGGGAACTGTTTAAGAAATATTGTAAGCGTGATGTAGAAGTTGAAAGAGAGATTAGAAGGAAAATAGAAAACTATCCAATGACAGATAAGGAATTAAAGCTGTGGTTCTTAGACCAAAAGATAAATGATTACGGTGTAAAAGTAGATAAAGAGTTAGTTGAAAATGCAATAGAATGTGATGAAGGATATCAAAAGGTGTTAATGGGGGAAGCACTAGATTTAACAGGATTAGATAACCCCAATAGCCCAGCACAGTTAAATAATTGGCTTAAAGAAAAAGGAATAGAGGTAGATAGTTTATCTAAAGCAAATGTAGAGGAACTGTTAGATGAAACTGATGACTCAATAGTTAAAAGAATGCTGGAACTTAGGCAGGAGATGTCAAAGACTTCTGTAAAGAAATATGAAGCAATGGATAGAGCAATGTGTAGTGATGAAAGGATAAAGGGACTACTACAATTTTATGGAGCAATAACTGGAAGGTGGACAGGTAGACTTGTTCAAGTTCACAACCTACCACGAAATGATATGGATGATCTAGATTTAGCAAGGGAAATTCTATTAAATGGAGATTATGAAACACTAGAAATCTTATTTGATTCAATACCAGATGTACTTTCGCAGCTTAGCAGTATGATTATCAAGAAAAATAACGAAGTAATAAATGTTACCACAACTAATTATGCAGCTATGGTGTTTGGAATCACTGCAAAGGCAGATACAAACCTTAATTGCAACATTACAATTACAGGAAAGGCAAGTGAAGACTGCTCTATAAAGATATTATTTTCCCTTGATGGAGTATATTATGATTTTAAGCCTATTCAAAAATTAGCTAAGGGTGACAATGTTATAGGACTACCTCTTCCTATGCCACAGGTTACTGCAGGAGACCATACATTTATGGTTTAGCTAGAAGTGACTAATGGAAACTTTATTATTGAAAAAGGAAATCTCCAAGTAACTATTGAAGGAAGGGATCTAGAGGGTGGACTTAGTGCTAGTATTCCTAGGGCAGAAGTTATCTACAGCTTTTTATATAATCTATTTTATATAAAGTTTACTAATTTCAAATATAAAGAAGACTACGGATTTAAAAGCTTACAACCAGATAAAAAGGACTTTATAATAAGTTATACAGAAGATGATTTTAGTAGGAAGTTTAATAGTTATACAAGAAATATGGGGTCGAATATTGATATAGAAGTAGTCGGGATAATAGAGGAATTTTCACCAGATAACAGTGGTAGATATTTATATGATAATGAATGGGTGGTATGGAGTGCTGATTTTGATAAAAATAAAGACGGAACTTATGATTATTATAATAGGGTCAGTATTTTAGAACCAGAGTTAACTAGTGAAGGAATATTTGATGAAAGATTAGAAAATGGAGTTTTATATAGTGCAATCCTACCTAATAGAAACCTATACAATAACTTATTATCTATCAGCCGAGAATTAGAAGAAATATAGGAGGTAAGACATGGGAGTAAGACCTATAATGGCAAGTCCAAAGGGAAATCAAGGAATGACCCTTTATGGAACAAGAAATGATGATACCACTGTAACTTTACCTGACATTGGATTTGATTTCTTATATAATGGTTCTTTAATTAGAATAATATATACTAATGGTAACTCATGGATAGGCATTGGCTCATCATCTGAACACATTAAAATCAATAGAAGGGATACAAGTTATAATAATTTATATTATTCAAGGGAAGAAGAGAATGGATATAAATTATTTAGAGTAAGATTTGAAGGAAATGCTGTCTATAATGGCTGGGGAAGTAACAATCTAGTTTGGGAAGCTTCCTTTTATGAGACAGGTGTTATTCAATTAGTTATAGAAAAGACTCCAAATACTGGTACAGATAGCTTTGTAAATCCAGGAATAGGAACTCAAAGTATGACATTTGAAACTGGTAAATCCTATGTATTTATTTCTGATAGTAAAGATGGAAAGAATTATAAGGTAATAGAAGGATCATATTTTCCTGAGAAGGAAAGATTTTTAATACTTGATGATGAGGGAGTAAAGAACTATCAATTAATTGAAGGAGTTTCTAAATGGGTTAAGGTAGCTGATTTACCTATAACAGAAGAAGTCCTTTTAAATTATGGAAATGATATTTTACCTTCATCTTTAGAAGGAATAGTTGGAGATACACCAAAGGTTTATTATTATACAGATAATCTAGAGGCAGTAGAAAGACCAGAGGAGTTTAAACTTAATATAGGATTAATAACAACAAGTCTTCCTAAAGTAATAGAACAAAGGGAAGATTTTTTAATTCCCGAAGGTAAATCAATATCAAATATAATAACAGAGATATCTACAGATATAATAAATAGTAGTGGAGTTGCCACTAAAACTAATGGCAAAATAAGAATGGCATTTAGTGTAGATGAAGGAGCAACTTATCTTACTTTTGATGTAAATTTATTAGATTACAAGGTAGTTGATATAAATAATCCTTTAGAATTTTTAAATGAAGGTATAGATCCTGAAAATCTAAATGTAATAAATTATGAAAGGCTAAATCAATTAATAGAATCAAATAGAAAGATTAGATTTGCTTACATTTTAGAAAAGCCAACACTTTTAGATGTATGTAAGATTAAAAGACTTAAAATTTTCTATAGTTGAGGTGTTTAAATGGAAGACAGAAATTTAAGGGAATGTATTTCATATAATAAGAATTTCATAAATGATAGCATCATAACTAGTAAAAAATATAAAGAAAATCAAGGTATTAGGGGAAAGGTATTTCTAGAACTTTTTGATGCGAAAACTAAGAAAAAAGTAGAAGAAGCTTATACTGAAAATTTAATTCCAGACTTATATTTTAAAGATACTTTTCTACGGCATTTTGTACAAGGAATTATGGGTGCTGGTGATTCTAGGGATTGTGATAACTATAAATGGTTTAACTATATTTATTTAACTGATAGTGATAAACCTGAAAATATAAATGATCAAAGGATTATGGGAAATATTATTGGTTTCGCAAACAGGGATGAACCATACTCAGGGAATGATCCAATAAGAGGAACTATTAATAGAAATGAAACCAAATTTGAAGTAACAGATAATAAGATAAAGATTAACTTTGTATTTGACTTCCCAACCCATGCTGCAAATGGAAGAATAGAAAGTATATATTGGGCAGAAAGCACACCTGATAATATAGACTATTTTTATAGAGGTCCTGCTATTTATGGCAGAGAAAATAGTGATAGTAGATATAGTATTCCCAGTGATTTAAATCCTAGAAGATATTATGCTGTAAATCGATTATTTGGTAATGCGAAAACAATAAAATTTACAAGCCCTACTAAAGGATGGCTATTAGTAGATGGGAAGAGTACGAGCATTACTCAATCAAGTTATTTACAGTTTCCAGAAAACCTTAAAGGATATTGGCTTATGATACCCTTTGATATTAATACTAATGATATTGCTATTTGGAGTGAAGTAGTAAGACTTTTAAATAATGATGGAAGTGCCTTAGAAATAGATAATAGTAATCCTATTAAAAAATATGATGGGCTAAGCAATATATCACCTTATATTGAAGAAGATGGTGAACTGGTTTTCATAGGGTATTACACCTATACAGTTTCTAGTAATAATATGATGAGAATTTATAAATGGAGTAAAGTTGGAGTCCTATTAAGTTCTGTTGATATAAATATAAGTCAAGATTTTAAAGATACAGCTTACAATGTTTCATTTACTTATAGAGCAGTTTCAAGCCTAGGTATGTTTATTGATGGATGTATAGATATTGTAGGCACTACTGTAAGAATGGATGATCAGTTTAATGAAAAAGTATATACCAGTAGATGGCTAAGGGTAGATAGTCAGGGAAACAAAGTTCAAGATATGAATATTAAACCTAAAATAGGAAATTCAACTTGGTTTGAAACAAGAGGTATGGATAGTGGGAATATTGAAAGAAGATGCTATATTGAAAGTATTTCTAGAAGTGCAAATAGGATATATTTATACTATACAAGCACTCAGGGAGGAACTAGCTTTTATCAAGTAATAAATAAGCAAGGGAATTTATTAGAACCATATAGGAAGAATTTTTCTATAAATAGTAGTTATTATGCTTATTATAATATACTTGGCACAGATAGATGGATAAGTAGGTATTATGGAGGAAATAGTAATAGTTTATTAATACAAGCACTTCTTACTAGTAAACCCATAGGAGCACATACCAAATTAGCACAACCTGTTGAAAAAACTGAGGCAAATACAATGAAAATACAGTATATGTTTGAAATAGATCTTATTAACTATGGTGAGAATTATTATTAAATGGGAGGGATTTGATTGAAAGATACATTAAACTTAATAAAGGGAATTTTCACAGCTATCGGAGGATATCTAGGCTATATACTAGGTGGACACGATGGCTTTTTATATGCCCTTATTGCATTTGTAGTAATTGATTATTTAACAGGTGTGATGCTTGCAATAATCAAAAAGGAAGTTTCAAGTGAAATTGGTTACAAGGGAATTTTTAAAAAAGTAATGATATTTTTGATGGTGGCAATAGGACATACCATAGATGCTTACCTTATTAAAAATGGAGGAGCAATTAGAACAGCAGTCATCTTTTTCTATATATCTAATGAAGGAATAAGTATCTTGGAAAATTCGGCTAGTATTAGATTACCTATTCCAGAAAAATTAAGGGATGTTTTATTGCAACTTAAGGATGGTGAAAAGTATGATTAAACTTTGCTTTGATTATGGACATGGTGGAAGTGATTCAGGGGCTATATATAAAGATAGATGCGAAAAAGATGATGTATTAAAAATAGGAAAAGCTGTAGCAGATATATTGAGAAGGCATGGAACTTTAGTAGATGAAACTAGAACGAAGGATGTAACTTTGAGTCTTAAAAATAGAAGTGATTTTGAAAAGAAAAAGAAATATGATTACTTTATTTCATTTCATAGAAATGCCTTTAAACCTGAAAAGGTACAAGGTGTAGAAACATTTATCTATATTAATCAAACTGAAAAAGCTAAAAGACTTGCAGAAAAAGTACAGAAGAACTTAGTAAATATAGGTTTTATTAATAGAGGTGTAAAAAAGATAAATTTTCATGTTTTAAGAGAAACAAAATCTCCAGCTATATTGATTGAAATAGGTTTTATCGATAACTCAAAGGATAATGCTTTATTTGATTCAAAGTTTAATGAAATTACTAAAGCTATAGCAAAGGCAATATTAGATGAGGTTGGAATAAACTATATAGAAAATAGTAATGAAGAGGTACTTTACAGAGTAATGGTAGGCTCATATTCAAAGAAAGAAAATGCAGAAAGGCAAGCAGAGAAACTAAAGAAAGCTTGGATTTGATGCTGTAATAATGCCTTATAAAGCTTGACTTCTATCAACTAATAAGTGATATATAGACTACCAAGTTGATAGAAAGGAGGAATTCTAATGCGTGTAAGGATTATACAGCCAACTATAAAACCACAATTAAAGAAAAGGGTATGTGCCTATGCGAGGGTTTCCACAGGTTCTGAACTTCAAGGGGAGTCACTAGAAAATCAAGTCACTTATTATGAAAACCTAATTAAGAGTAATCCTGAGTATGAATTTGTAGAAGTCTTTGCAGATAGAGGGATTACTGGAACTACAGATAATAGACCAGAATTTCAAAGAATGATTAAAATGGCAAGACAAGGGAAGATTGATTTAATCATTACAAAGTCAATATCAAGATTTGCAAGAAATACTACAGTAATGCTTGAAACAGTAAGAGAATTAAAAGAATTAAATGTAGAAGTAAGATTTGAAAAAGAAAATATAAATATATTATCAGGGGATGGAGAGCTAATGCTAACCATCCTCTCTTCTTTTGCAGAAGAGGAAAGTAAAAATATAAGCCAAAATACAAAATGGTCTATGAAAAAGAAGTTCCAAAAAGGAGAACTTGTAATTAACACAAAACTATTTCTTGGATACGATAAGGATGAATTTGGAGATTTAGTAATTAATAGAGAAGAAGCAAAGATTGTTCATAGAATATTTACAGATTATCTAGCTGGTAAGGGAGTATTTACCATAGCAAGGGAACTTAATGATGAAGGTGTTCCGACGATTAAGGGTGGTAAGTGGCAAGAAACAACAATCTTACAGATTTTAAAGAATGAAAAGTATAAAGGTGATGCTCATCTGCAGAAGTATTATACACCAGATCATTTAATGTATAAAAGCTATAAGAACAATGGAGAAGTTGATAGTTATTATATAGAGGGAAACCATGCTCCCATAATATCAAAAGAAATGTGGGAAAAGGCCCAAGAAGAAATTGTAAGAAGAGCAGAAGAAAAAGGAAACATAGAAGGGGATAGAGATAAATACACAAAGAGATATCCTTTAACAGGAATGCTTTACTGTAGCAAATGTAGATTCTCTTTAAGAAGAAGAACCTGGAATAGTAAGCATAAATGTAGGAAGATAGTATGGCAGTGTAGTAATTATATTATGAATGGAAAGGCTTCATGCACAGGAACTACAGTTGATGATGAGATTATAAGCAACCTTAATATAGATGAAGAAACGGTCGTCAAGGAGGTTATAAAGGATGGCAAAAAACATTACATTTATACCAGCAAGAACGAGAAACATGAATCTTGCAGAGAACCTAGAGCCACAGAAAAAGAAAATGGCAGCATACTGCAGGGTGTCAACAGACCAATTAGAACAACTATCTAGCTATGAAGCACAGGTAAGTTATTATACAAACTTCATAGAAAACCATCCTGATTATGTAATGGCTGGAATTTATGCAGATGAGGGTATAACGGGAACTAATACAAAGAAAAGAGAACAGTTTAATAAAATGATTAAAGATTGCAAGGCTGGAAAAATAGATATGATAATAACTAAATCAATTTCTAGGTTTGCCAGGAACACCCTAGATTGTTTAAACTATGTAAGAGAACTTAAGGAATTAGGAATTGGGGTAATTTTTGAAAAGGAGAACATCTCAACATTAGACTCTAAAGGAGAAGTACTAATAACAATACTAGCAAGTCTTGCCCAAGACGAAAGTAGATCTATCAGCGAAAACTGTACCTGGGGAATAAGAAGGCAATTTGAACAAGGAAAAGTAAGAGTAAATCACAAGAAGTTCTTAGGCTATGATAAGGATGAAGATGGAGAGCTTATTATAAATAAGGAAGAAGCGAGGATTATAAAAAGGATTTACAAAGACTACCTTGATGGCAAAGGAGCCAATAGGATAGCAAGAGAACTTGAAGAGGAAAAAATTCCAAATTGGAGTGGAAAACCTAAATGGTATGAAAGTAGCATAAGAAAAATGCTGAGTAATGAGAAATACAAAGGAGATGCCCTTCTTCAAAAAACCTATACTGTTGATTTTCTAACAAAAGAAAGGGCAGTAAATAACGGAGAAGTTCCCATGTACTATGTAGAGAAAAGCCATCCAGCAATTATAGACAAAGAAATGTGGGAAGCAGTTCAGCTTGAAATGAAAAGAAGAAAAGACTATATGGAAAGGTATGGAGTTAGACAACTTGATTTTATAAAGGTAGAAGACAATCCATTTACAGGAAGAGTTATTTGTGGAAACTGTGGTAGTGCCTTTGGAAGAAAAACTTGGAATTCAACAGATGAGAACTTAAAGAGAAGAGTGTGGCAGTGTAATAGAAAATATGAAAAGAAGGGTGAAGTAAGGTGTAAGAATAAACATATAGATGAAGAAGTTTTATATAAGGCATTTGTTAGTAGCTTTAATGCCTTGGTGGAAAATAAGGAGTATTTTATAAAGGATTGGAAAGCTGAAGATGAAGATGAGTTAAGGAGATATAGGGCTAGGGAGTTTATAGAGATTATAGGGGACGGAGAGTTAATTAAAGAATTTAATATAGATTTGTACTTTAAGATGATTGAGAAGATGACAGTGTTTGAGGATGGGAAGATAGTTGTAAGTTTTCTGGGTGGAACAGAGGTTGAGTGTGTAATTGAATAAGGTGGAGATTGAGTTTAGAGCCAGTTGGGATTTGAGGAGAAATCTTGATTGGCTTTTTTTGTTTATTCATATATAATTGTGGATAAAATTAGAAGTGTTTAAAAATTAGAAATTTAATACTGGAGGGGTTACATGGATACCATAAAAAGATACAAAGAATTGTTTCTTAGTGATAATAAAGGAAATATTAATTATGAAAAGAATATCGAAGATTTCTTTGATTACTTAAAAAATATTAATATATTTGATATGCATGAAATTAAATTTGAAAACTTCTTAGAAAGTATTTCTTTTTTGAATGATAAGAATATAATAAATAGGGAAAATACAGCAAATAGATATTTAGAAGCAATTAAAGCTTTTTATAAATTTTTAAAGAGGAATGAATACGCTGATGATATTTTTGAAAGAGCCACTTATCAACAGAATTATGAAGAATATATAGAGACGATTAAATTCAAAAATCCTATAGATAACGCAGAGTTGAAATTTGAAGAGATAAAAATGGTATTGTGCTTTTTAGACGACTATTTTCTTAGGTTTAATAACTATGATGTATTAATGAACAAGAATAAAAAGGCGGAGATGAACAGATACTTTAAGTATCTAAAATTAAGATTATTAATAAAAATAACATTAGTAGCTCCATTTAAAAAGAGTATTTTGTCTAATATAAAATTTGAGCAAATTTTTGAGAAGACTAGAACATTAAAAATTGGTGAAGCAAGATTAGAACTAACAAGTAGCATATTTCATAATTTAATTAATTATAAGGTATTTGTAAAAAAATATATTATGAGCAATAATAATATTACCATAGATGAAAGGGACAATCTAAAAACCTATGTATTTGGAGATACAGAAGATTTTTATCTAATGTTAAATGATTATCTTAATCAATTAGCTTCAGATATTAACAAATCGGGAGCTAAAATAAAGATACCAGATTTTAACCATGAAACATTACGAAAAACAGCAATTATTATGATGGTTAATTCAAATATTGATATTAAGGTAATTTCAAAGCTTAGTGGTAATGATGTTTCTACCTTAGCACAGCAATATTATAGGGAAGATAGAAAGAAGACAATAACTGTTAAAGACTTAGCAGAATTAGACTATTTGAAATATATTTAGAAAATAAAAAATACTTAAGAGTAATTATTTTGATGGAGATCTAATTATAAGAATATATATGATTAATAACACGGATACAGGTATAGAAGCTGGAATTGTTGAAAATATTAAATCGGCTTAAATAGATTATGAGTGCTATTTTGAACATAATCTTGAAAATAGCCATCATTTTTATTTATTTGAAGAGGATGATAGGAATACAGTTATGCATCTAGGAAGGCAAACCAAGAATTTAAATACTAAAAGTGAATGATTGTAATTTTATTCATAATTTAAGGTATGCAAATTACCATAAAGGATAAAGCATATAAAAATTAATGTTAATCGATATGAAATAAAGGGGGAGATGCAAAGTGGGATGAGCATTAATGAGTTTGATGAACAATTAGTCTTGGATATTGAAAATAAATTAGGTTTAGAATTTATAAATAAAAAAAGAATATACAATGGATTTCTAAATGAAAAGTATTTAAAAGAAATTAGTAACTCTGAGAGTATTAGAGATAATAAGTATATTAAGATGCTAGGTATCAGTGTATTTAATTTAATAAAAGCTGAATATATATTTCGGAATAAAACAACAGATTTTGAAACCTTTAAATTTATAGATCAAGGTACTAAAAAGGATATTTTAGACAAATCTGAATGGTTTACAAATATCAATGAAATCTTAAAAATACATAATGAAGATGACAAGCTGTTAACTAGTGCGCATGCTGCCTTCAATATAATCCTTGGGAATTATTATATAGAAAATGGCTATGAAGGTACTAAGATAGTAGTCCTAAAAGATATCGAAAGAGAAATAGATAACTTTATTAAAAAGCCACAATATGATTGGAGTGAAATTATTAAAGAGTGGGGGCGAAACAATGATATAAGAACACAATTTAATTTTGTTGAAAAATATGAAATAGCAGATAAGATGACTTATGAAGTAAATTTAAACATTTTGGATAATGTAGTTACTGGTTATGGTAACTCTATGAGAGAAGCGAGGATTGATGCAGCAAACAAATATGTAGAACAATACCTTTATAATAGCGATGTTTCAAAGTTTATGCTTGATATGAGTTTTAAAGAATATAAAACAAATCATACTAAATTACCTTTTTTAAGGACAAGGGAATTGGAAGATATTGAAGCTATAGAAATAAAAAATACATGGCTTTATAATCAATGCTTTATTCATAGCTCCTATATTGAAGAGAACAAAGATACAAAGTATGACAGTAATGAAAATTTAAGTTATTTAGGTAATTATGTTAGATATTTAATTGTTGACGAGTGTAGATATAAATATAGGAATATTTTAGAAGAAGAATATGAGAATTTATTTACTAAGGCTCGTAGACAAATTACTAATAAAGCCATAAATATAGATTTATTCATGAAGTTAAATTTAGATAATTATATGCTTATGGGAAATATTGTAAAAGAATCTGCTACCATTGTAAATAGCATGGCTAAAAATACTATTAACGCTATATTAGGGGTAGCATTTTTATCAAATGATAAGATAAATAATAATTTTCTGGATATATATTTTCAGCATATTATAAATTATTTGCCAGGAGTAAAAGAGAATATTGTTAGAATTGATAGAGAGAAGTATTCACTTGGAGAGTTTGATATAAGCAATAAGTTGAATGATATTGAAAGTTATAAACAAACTAGGAATATAAAAGATTATGATGCATTATTAAATAGTGAGACTGTATCTCCATTTACAATTTTAAATGCAGAGGATTCTGTAAATGAACAAATATTATATTTAGCTGAAAAAATAAATATTAAAAATATGTATATAGCATCTGGATTCGTGTATAAAAGTGGGTTGGCTTTAATTGAAGAAGCAATTGAAACAGTGCATAGAAGAAGTGGTGACGTGGAAATTATAATAGGTAGTTTACAACATTATAATAAAAATAAAAAAAGTAATAATAATGAAATTATTATGGGAATGGATAAGATTACGGCAGGTCATTTGAATCTTCTAATAAAGGAAAAGAAGATAAGAGTAAAAACCTTAGAAAGTCATTTTTACCATGGTAAGTTTTTTATGTTAGAAGGTGAAAGAAAAAGTTGCTTTATAATAGGATCTTCTAATGTTAGTAATTCAGCTTTTAATATAAATAAAGAATTAAATTTATTATATATATTGGATAATAACGATGATAGCTACTTATATTTCAAGCAATGGTATGAAAATATATCCAGTGAATGCATAAAATTATATGAATTAGATGAGAGATATTTTAATGGTACTGAAATTAATTATATAACAAATTATTCAATAAGAAAAATTGAAAATGCTAAATTTATAGATAAAATTAATCATTTAACTGATGATGAAATAAAATTCAGATTAAATTTATGGATGAAGAAAGAACCTAGTTCTATATACAGTAATTTAGGGATAGAGAGTTTAAAAGATTATTATTTATTTGAATATAAGGAGTATAATTTACTAGTATTAGAATCTTTCGATCCTAAAAATTCATTCTATTGCTTTAGAAATCAAAATGTAGAAGAGCTTTTAATTAAAATAAAAGGCTTAACGAAAACAGAAATATTTGAGTTGAGTTCAATGGATAAGAGAGGATACCATATTAATGATAGACAGAAATTAGAGTTAAATATAGATTTATACTTTCTTATAAGATACTAACTAGGCTAAGATATAAGAAACACTAAAATTGGTTAACTAAATAAATATAGCGTAGTATTTAATAAACTATTATGATATAATGAAACTGTACAATTTAACACCAAAATATCAAGAGTTAGGGTAGAGATTTAGCTCTATGACCCTATACCAACCTGCAATACGTAAGGTGGTCCAGCTAAAAGTTCGATAAGGAGGTGAAAACATAGTGATTTCATATCTTCTTATCTTAGGATGAGAAGATTTTTTATTTTACTAATATTGTATAGGAGATGAATTTATGAATACTACAGGCTTTATTAGAGGCTACATGGCAAAAAATATGAGTGCTGAAGATTTTATCAAGGTAGTTGTTACAGCTTTAAGTAGAGAATTTGAAGAAGAAGTAAAATTAGAGAAAATAAATGATGACAAATATTTAATAGCAATGGATGGGTATAGTATTACAATGAATAAGGAACTTATAGATGAACTTAAAAGTCCATATGGATTAGATAAATATATTTTAGAAAACTTCGAGAATCAAGGGATTATTTTTGATAGAAATAGAAGCCAATATATCAAGTATTGTTTTGGAAATTATAATGGTTTAGAATAAGAAATATTTATGAAGTTAAATAAATCATTTACACCTTGACAAATAGTTGAAGCTGAGCAATTACTATTTGCCAAGGAGGTATGAAAAGTGAATGATGAACAAAGGCAACAGATTAAAATATTACGGTTTCAAGGGTTAGGATACAAACAAATAGCAAATGAAACTGGTCTATCAAGAGACTCCATCAGAGGATATTGCAAAAGAAATGGGTTAGATGGGTATGGAAAAGAACTAATTAAGAAATATAAGAAAATAATAGAGGAAGAATTTGTTTATATCCTATGCCTTAATTGTGGCGTGGAACTTGAACAGAATAAGAGGGGTGCTAGGAAAAAGTACTGCTCAAAAAATTGTAAGATGGAATGGGACAATACCCATAGAAAAGAATATAAATTTATTTGTGAATACTGTGGTAAAGAGTTCAAGGCTTTGGGAACCACTAAGCGAAAGTATTGTGATAATACTTGTTACACTAGGGATAGATTCTGGAGAAAAGAAGATGCAGCTGAGGTAGCAACTAAAATTTTAGAATTCAAGAAAGTGAACAATTTACCTATGTGGCTTAAGGATTTACTCCTTTCAGATAATGAAGAGTAGGGGGAATATCTTTTTCAATTCACACAAGAAAAAGCAAGGGTGGGTATGTGAGAATAAGCATGTGGGGGTATAAATGTTAATAGAAATTGATACTTCTTTGTGAAATCAAAGGATTGAAAAACCAATGGATTTAGCTGAAGTTTTTAAATTTAACGAAACATAAAGGGGGGGATACAAATACGCAAGACCCGCTATTTCTGCGTATTTATATCATACTTTCGCCCCAACCCACGTTGAGTGCGTGGTATTGATGTCAAGGCTGTAGACATTGATTTTATTGGGTTTGCAGGATTACATCAATCTTATCTACTCGACCTAAAGTTTATTTTTACGTTTGGAAAAATATATCTATGAGTAGAAAAAGGAAGATCAGTACTAAGACAGCTGAGCTTAACGCAAAGGAAGAATACAAGAAATATAAGAATTTGCATTTAGATGATGTTTCTAAAGTAGAGAAAGATTATATAAAAGCTTTAGAAAATATGGAAATCAAGCTGTTAGGTAAAGAAAATGAAAAATAATTTTATGTTATAATAATGGGAAGTAGATTATTTTTAATAGAGGGAGGGTATTCTGTGAATTTTTATATAGCATCGAGTTTCAAGAATATTGAACAGGTACGAGAGATTTCTAATGAGCTAAAGTTAAAAGGTTATATCCACACATATGATTGGACTCAAAACGAAAAAGCTAGTTCCCTTGAAAAATTAGCTACTATCGGTGTAAAAGAAAAAGAAGCAGTGATGAATTCGGATTTCCTTGTTATTCTATTGCCAGCAGGTAAAGGAAGTCATATTGAGTTAGGAATAGCCCTTGGGCTTAGAAAACGAATATATATATATTCCCCGACAAATGAAATCTACGAATATGATAAAACAAGCACTTTTTATCATATAGAAAGTGTAAATAAGTTTGTTGGGAGTTTTGATTTATTCACGCAATACCTAATGGAACAAGAAAATCAAGTTAAAATGAATCTTAATAAGAAGGATTAAACCGTCTTTTATTATGTAATCTATAAAGTTATTTTATAAAAGTAAGGTTTGAGAGGTATAATTATTGAAAATATACCCTTCCCCCAAGGGGCTACCAGCCCCTATGGTCATCAGAATCACAGCAACAAGGCATGTGGAGTGCATAGCGTTGATACAAAAGGAAATTATGTAGAAATCCTCAGATTCAAGCAGTTTCATGACCATTTTGAGTTTATAGAAGATGAGCATAATTTCAAGAAAAAAGTATTAAAAAAATATTTCAATGTTTCAGTAGTAGTCAACCTAGTCTGTGGAGATACAAAGAAATAAATTAAAACTAAATAAATATAACCTAACAGCAAAATTAAACCCTTGCTGTTTTTTATGTCAAAAATCAAGGAAGGAGGTATTATTTATGGGGGAAATAAATTTTAGCTATTACCATGGCAAAGAGTCGGAGAAGTTTTCATTCTTTAGAATACCAAAGGTACTGTATATAGATCCAATATTCAAAAATCTATCATCTGATGCTAAGGTACTCTATGGAATACTCTTAGATAGGATGGAATTATCTATGAAAGATAATTGGGTTGATGAAAATAATAGAGTATACATTTACTTTACCATAGAAAATATCATGGAAGTTATGGGCTAGGGAATAAAAAATCTGTAAAGGTACTTTCAGAACTTGATACAGAAAAAGGAATAGGACTTATAGAAAAAGAAAGGCAGGGACAAGGAAAGCCTACTAAAATTTATGTAAAAAACTTTATTGTGGATAACTTTTCAGAGATGTCAAAAGGTTAAAAATAAACAACAGGAGAAAAGCCTATGAATAAAATAATAGAAGATATAAGATATGAATTTTCTCTAATCAATAAAAAGAAATTATTTTTAAAATTTGTGCCATATATTTTTATTTACTATACTTTTAACAAATTGGGAGAAATGTATAGGTGGTTGTAATCAGATAATTTCTTTATTACTATTTATCAGATGTTGCTTTACATAGGACAATTATTCAAACCGCCATTTCCAAGTTTTTATTATAAAGATATAGATTTTGGAATAGCAGGGGTATTTGGAATATACTTAGTAGTTTATTCCAAAGGAAAGAATGCAAAAAAATATAAAAAGGGAGAAGATTATGGTTCAGCTAGATGGGGAAATTCAAAAGATATTAAACCATATATAGATACAATTTATGAAGAAAACATTATCTTAACGAAAACTGAAAGATTAATGATGAATGGAAGGGAAATACGAGATGGGAAAGGGAAAATTATTTATTAAAGAGATAAAAAAGGAAAGATAATATACGAGCCATATAGAATCAAAGTATTAAATACTATTAACTTTAAAAAGTCTATGCGTTATAACCCTTTTGGGTATATTAACTCCGAAAAAGACATATTGAAGCTAGTAAATACTATAATTGCCAATACCAAGGGAGAAGGTGAAAAAGCAGGAGAAGACTTTTGGGTAAAGGCAGAAAAACTATATTACACAGCCCTAATAGGATATATTTTCTATAAAGCTCCAAAGGAAGAACAAGAGCGGTATATTGAATTGGCTGATGGAGGGTTATCGGCTGATGCTGGAAACGAGGATGGATGCGCTGTCGCGTGAGGCAAATCCGCATGGGGACGATACCGGCGAGAAATTTCCGCTGGATTAAGATTTGTGGAGCCGACCGGATTTATCTATCATAAGTATCATATGTGTCATGTTCGTGGCAAAATATATATCCGCACCAGGTCATCCTGCGCGGGTATATGATACATATGAGAGATATGATACATGGTTTGGTGCGGCTCCGCATTTTTCTTCGCTGCTGGTGAAAGGGGCTGGATAGTGGCGATAATGAAGGGATATGGCGGTTTGGGGGGTGAGTTGTGTTATGCTTATTAGGAACGACACCTAACTGCAAACTTAATATTTTGGTATGTATAACCGCATAAAAAGATAACCGTCCTCCATATCGTCTGTCATTTCAAAGCCTAGGCTACTCCATAACCTTTGTGCGGCTATATTTTCCGGCTCAACTGGTAAAGAAATTTTACTTGCGTTGTACTCTTTACACAAATATTCAACACAAAGCCTAGCTGCTGCCACTCCATAGCCTCTTTTCTGAAAACGGCTATCTATCATGAAATTTATGATTTGATGGTTCTCTTCGCCAATATACATTAAAACATAGCCCACCATCACATCATCGGCATAAATTGCAAAGTGGCGCGAATCATCATAAAACACCCACGCCTCGGCCAAAGACCACGCGACAGGGTCTACAAAGTCTGCATTGGCAACAGATGCACTCAAATTCAAACACTCTTCATAATTATCTTCGTTAATCGTTCTTAATTCTACCAAAAGAATCCTCCTTTCTTAAACATAGCCAAGGTTGTTTAATATAAATAATACCGCGTTACGCCTATTTCCTTCGTGTTCGTATAAAAGAATGGTACAATATAGCTCACAAACAGTATAGCAAAATCCGATGCGAGTTGCTATGTCTTTTTATTTGCGGAGCCGATCGGGTTTATTTATCATAAGTATCATATATCCGCGCCGGGTCATCCTACGCGGGTACATTATACTTATGAGAGATATGATACATGGTTTGGGGCGGCTTCAATAAAAAGAAGGTATATAGATTATGTAAAGAATTAAATGTGCTAAGACTCCAAAGGATTGTTAAACCTAAGTATCCAAGGAAAATAGTTCAAAATAGAGACATTACAAACTCTAATTCCCTTTGGGAAGTAGATATTAAATATGGTTACATCCATGGTGAAGATAGATTTTTTTATATAGCCTCTTTTCTAGATGTATATGATAGAAACATAGTAGAATACCATTTAAAACCCCAAATAAAAATGCCCGTATAGAATCTTTCCATAGATTACTAGAGGATAAATATTTATGTATAATAAAAGAAGCGAGAAACATTAAAATATAGATAATCTAAGAAAAAGAAAGTATTCGTGAGTTTTTGTCCAATATTAATGGGTCAATCCGCAACAATTGATAGGGAAATCAAAAATTATGAGTTAAAACTTCGAGAAGTAGATTTGAATAAATCTCGCCTAGAAAATGAAACTTGGTACTTTTCTATAGTGGATGTTATATCAATATTAACAGATAGCAATGAGCCTAGAAGATATTGGAGCGATTTAAAAATTAAGTTAAAAAATGAAGGAAATGAACTGTACGATAAAATCGTATAGTTGAAAATGACAGCAGCAGATGGTAAAAAAAGAATGACGGATGTTGCTGATACAGAAGAACTTTTGCGAATCATACAATCAATTCCATCCCCGAAAGCAGAGCCTTTTAAAATGTGGCTTGCTAGGGTGGGCAGTGAAAGAATTGATGAGACTATTGATCCTGAACTTACCATTGACAGAGCACTGGAAACATATCTTAAAAAAGGATATTCACGTGAATAGATAAATCAAAGATTACAAGCCATTCAAGTACGTAAAGAATTAACTGATGAATGGAATAATCGAGGTGTAAAACAAGGAATTGAATATGCAATACTTACTGATGAAATTACAAAAGCATGGGCAGGATTAAGTACAGGACAATATAAGAATCTTAAAGGATTAAAAAGGGAGAACTTAAGAGATAATATGTCTACATTGGAGCTTGTACTAAATATGCTAGCTGAAGCAACTACTACAGAATTATCAAAGACCATTGAACCTAAAAACTTTGATGAAAATAGAGGAGTGGCAATAAAAGGTGGAAGTATTGCAGGAAATGCTCGGAAGGAAATTGAAAACACTACTGGTAAACCTGTTCTCACAGAAAAAAGTGTTGTTGATTTTACTAGAGTTATTGCAGATATTATTATTGATAGGGAAGACAATAAAAAATAAAAGCAAATAATGCAAGTAATCAGAAATATATAATTCCACCAAGGGGATACTATCTCCCTACGACATCTTTATTGACCTCTCAAGGCACGTGGAATCCATAATCCTGTTGCAAAAGAAAAATAGATAAATATAATAGAAGAAAAATGAATAGAAATGTATTAGAATTGAGGACTTAGGTGAAAACTTTCAAGTCCTTTTTTAATAGAAAAATACATGGATTCCTACTTAGAGACGCAGCTTTGATTTTATCAAAAAGAACTTGACTAATGAGTCAATTCAACATATGGTATACTTATAGGGATTGACCAGTGAGTCAATATGGAGGTATCTATGGCGAGAGAGGTATTTAAAAAACTAGCAGAGGATAAAAAAAATACTATTATTAAAAGTGGAATATGTGAGTTTTCAAAAAAATCATATTCAGAAGCAAGTACAGATATAATAACCAGAAATTGTGGTATATCGAAAGGTATACTATTTTACTATTTCGGAAGTAAAAAAGAATTCTATTTTTATTGTTTGGAGAAGGCTCTGGAACGGCTTATTACAGAACTGCCAGAGCTGGAAGTAAATGATTTTTATGGGATTATATTCTCATTTATAGAAGAGAAATTCAACCTTTGCCGTGAATTTCCAGAAGAGATGCGGATTGTAAACATGGCAGCACGAGAGACGAATAGTCAGATTTCTGAGCGAAGGAATGAAGTACTCGCAAAGTATATGATAAAGGGTAAGGAAAAATCGGCAAAGGTAATGGGCAAGGCAGTGGCAGCGCTTAATTTAAAAGAAGAAGCTAATACTGAGAAAGTAACAGCGGCTCTTACCCTTTATATTGGGGCAATCATTAACAAATATTTAGAAATTTACAAAGAGATGCCAGGTCAGTTTTTTAAACAGTCAGAAGAAATAAAAGCAGAGATAAGAGCGTGTATGGATTTTATGTTATATGGTGTGGTGAAGGAGGAATCAGAATGAAGAAAATTGGTATTTTTGAAGCTATGATATTATGCAGGAAATATAAAAAAATGAATGAAGCAGAAAAGGTAAAAATACAAAAGGAACGACTTCATAAGATTGTAAGTTATGCAAGATAGAACAGCCCATATTACAAAGAGCTTTATAATAATATTGGTGATGAGTTCGAACTTTCTGAACTGCCACCAACAAATAAAAAGGAGTTAATGTCACATTTCGACGATTGGTCAACAGACCGTTCAATAAAACTTTTAGATATCAATGAATTTATGAAAGATCTTGACAATATTGGACGCAAATTCAACGAAGATTATCTTGTATTTACTACGAGTGGATCTACGGGCGATCCATTAGTAATGCTTTGTGATAGAAACACTAATAATATAATGGGTGGAATTAGTACAACAAGAGCTTTCGCCAGAAAACAAGACTTGAAAGCATTTTTGAAGGCTGGAAAAAAACAATTGGAGTATTTGCAACAGGTGGTTTCTATCTGGGAAATAGTTCAGTACGTTCAAGATTACTTGCGATGCCTTGGAAGAAAAAGCAGATGGATGTAACGAGTGCGCTGTTGCCAATATCACAGATAGTAGATGAACTGAATGCCTTTCAGCCTGCAATGCTTGGTGGGTATCCAACCATTTTGGAGCTCCTTATAGATGAACAGAAATGTGGGCGCCTTCGTATTAATCCTGTAATTATTATGACAGGTGGAGAGTATTTAAGTAATCATTTGCGTGAAAGACTCTCAGAAGTATTTCAATGTTATGTCCAGACGAATTATTCTTGTACCGAAGGAGGAACAATTGCGTGTGAATGTACAGAACAACATTTCCATATCAATGACGATTGGGTGATTATTGAACCTGTTGATAAGGATAATAAACCAGTTCCCGATGGTGTACAGTCTGATAAAATTCTACTTACGAATTTATATAATTATACACAGCCATTCATCCGGTATGAGGTTACTGATCGAGTGGTAATTCATCATGAACCTTGTGTATGTGGCAATGGATCTCCCTGGTTAACTATCGAGGGGCGTGTTGATGATATTGTCACGTTCTTGGAAGATGGTAAAGAAATAAAAATTGCTCCACTTGCCATATATGCAATATTAAAAGAAATCCATGAAATTCAAAGATTTCAGATCGTGGCTTATAAGGATAATAAAGTGGAATTAAGAATTAATCCTATCTACGGACATAGTAAAGAAGAAGTGTTTGAATCTGCCTGCATCGCTCTAATGATGTTCCTTGTCTCCCATGGTATTCATCATGTAGAGATTTCTTTATCTACGGAGGAGCCAAAACAGCATCCTAAAAGTGGTAAGTTTAAACATGTGATTAATGCTGGATAAAAACAGGCAATAAACAGTTTTTCAGTACCAATTGTGACAGGATAATAAAAAGATACACATTTGCCACCAAGGGGATAATATCAGTCTATGACATCATTATTGTACTCTCAAGGCACGTTGAAGTCGTAACACTGCTTGTGAAGTAGTAGAACGACTGAAGAAGCAGATGTACGTCTCATGTCAGGAATGTCCAAGAGCACGAAGTGTGATTGGAAAGATTCTACGACTGAGAGTATAATTCTGATGACGTATTGTGGTTTTGAAGAGAAGTAATAGGGTTTGACCGCAACATATAGTGTTTGAAGGACAAAGATTGGGTCGAAAATTGGAGAAAAAACACTGTTTTTTGACCCTTTAAAATAGGCAAAAATATAGATGACATTGAATAATTTGAGTGATGATAGATGATTATTGGGAAAATTAGGTTGATAAATGGATAGATGATTTATATACTATAGATGAACATTAGTATATAAATGTGAAACATATTTTTAAGTTATTGAGAGTAGAAATATGGATGGTGATGTATAAATGATAGTATTATATGTTTTATGCTTAATGCTAGTATTCTTTATGATTATATATTTTATAATTTGTAGTAATTTCAAAAAAGCAGCCTATAATAATAGACAAAAAAGAGATGTAATTATTGTACTTGGTTATCCAGCCAAAAAAGATGGAGGTATGTCACCAATTTTGCGAGAGCGAATAAGTAAAGCAGCAAAACTATATCATGAAGGAATTGCTGGAATAATTATTTGTACTGGCGGGGCTGTTGCTAACAACTATGTTGAGGCGGATGTCATGGCACAAGCTTTAATTGAATTAGGAGTTTCTGATTGCAGTATTATCCGTGAAAGGCTAGCAAAGAGTACATACGAAAATTTAGTAAATTCAAAGAAAATCATGCAGAATAAAGGACTAAAAACAGCAGTTATTGTTTCTTCACCTTGGCATTTAAGAAAAGCTAGCTCGTATGCGTATAGGCTTGAAATTGATCATTCAGTGGAAAAATCTAAGATTCCACATGAATACATGGTAGGAGTAGGTTTAATTTACTTATATATGTATACGCAGATGTTCATAAACCTTTTGCGCTATCATAGAGACAAACAAAAGAGTTAAGTTACCGTCTCTTAATGATGAATATTCTTTATAAAGTATGTAGTAATAGCATAACCTATGAGAGATCATGTAATTATAGTATATATTATGCGCTAAGATAATACTTTAAATTGTAATGAGCGGAGTCTTCAAATAAATAATTATTTGAGGGTTTTGTTGCTTACAATTTTGATATGAAAAATATTGAATATATTAGCAAGAATCAAGAGTGAATTATCAAAATGATTTTTATCTAGATGTATCAAGCGATATAGTATTAGACATGAAAAACTAAAAAATCGTAGAAGAAGCGATAGAAATTCAGAAAGATACCCAGCTGCCAAGGGGGTACTAGATGCTTACGACATTATTATTGTCACCTCAAGGCACGTAGAGAGTATAGTGTTGCTACAAAGACAATAAGGCTGGAAATCCTTAATTTCAAGCACTTTTACAAGCATATGGTATTTGTATCAAAGGGTGATAAAATCAGAAATAAGGAGTTAAGGAACCATATCAATGTTTCAGTAGTTATCGACCTAGAGTGTGGGAACACAACAGATTGTTCACGCAATTGAATTATCACGGGATGTTTTGATTGGTGATTATTCTACATTTAATGAATATTTTTGGTGGACAATTGGATATGCAGTTTTATCGTTAATTATTGCTATATTAGCTTTCATTAGGATCTGTAAAAGATGAGAAAAAAGGGAGGAGTTACTGATGTTATCTAAAGTAAATAAGAATTACATTTGGGCATATTTTATATCATTCTACGCTTTATGGTGTATTAGAGAATTATGGTTGGTTCAGTATTTAGATTTGATGGATTCTGTTCCTAGGGCTATAATATCAGCTACTATTAAAATGATTATTTGGGTTATTCCCGTTATCTTATTAGTTAAATTGGTAGAAAAAAGTAATCCGTCTTCTTATTTAGGATTACGCCATAACTTTGGGAAAGGCATAAAATGGGCAGGATGGATATCCTTAGTCTTTATAGCCTATTTTATCATTTTAAATCTTATAGTTTTAAAAAATGACATCGATTTTCATATAGGGTTTAATGAATGGCTTAATACCATTCTATTAGTTGGCATAATTGAAGAAATTGTTTTCAGGGGCTTTTTGTTAAGAAAATTTATGGAGTTATCTAGCTTCTGGAAAGCAAATACAATTACATCATTACTCTTTGTATCGATTCATTTTCCTATTTGGTTTTATAAAGGGTTGTTCGAATTTCCTTATATTATAAGTTCCATAGTAGTAGCTTTTGTTTTGAGTATTATATTTGGATTAATATATAAGAAAACTAACTCGCTTTGGTCAGTAATTATTATTCACTCTTTGTATAATTTATTAGTGTCACTCTTCTACTAAAGAAGGGGTATTTGAGCTGGATTTGATTTGATACGAAGGAGTCCCGCCCATTAGCGTGTAAATACCCTTCCTAGGGGGACGAATCGTAGATCAGGTTTAAAAACTTAATTGGTCATCTTATTTTGAAGATGATGGAAACAATTCCGGGACAAAATCCACAATCCACTTTCTCCATTACTGGAGCGATAAGTAATAAAATGCGTTTTGATCTTTTGAGCTTACAACATATTTCTTCACACACTAATACAACCTAAAAACCGTTGTTTGTTAGGAGTGCAAAAACTATATGGATAGTTAAAATATCAAACGGCGGTTTTGAAAATAAGAAAATTCAAAGCCGCCGTTTTTCTAAAAAAATAGAATTACGGAAGATGTATTAAGTTCGCCCTTTTTTTAGAACACGGTGGTATGAAGGAGGTTATCGCCGTGTTTATTTATGTTTACTCTGATTGGATTTCACACGACATATCGAGAAACGTCTTGAAGTGTTATGGGATTATTGTGGCTGTAATGTGCAAACACACAATTTCTAATAAAATATATCAACTTTTATGCCCAGCTAGCTTATGTTCAGTTGGGCTTTTTTTGTGTTTAATAAGATTTTTTTCAAAAAAATTGCTTCTATTTTCGGCATTTAGAAAAAACGCTTGTTGAGGGCTATGAAGGGGGAAATCATCACCCGCCTTTGCAGTTGCGAAGGGAGGCGAACAAATGGAACCTGCTCGTATCCAATGGCAAGTGCGATGTGCTTTTAATGGATTTTGCAAAAGGGTGTTGAAGAATGAAGCAATTAATGCCTATAACCAAAGGCGGCAACGACAGTCACGAGAAATGACTTTTTCCGATCTTACGCCAAAAGTAACCATAAAGAAGTGTATGATGCTTATAAGTCTGCAATTGATGCTTATACGCAAGGGCATTCTGGATCTTGTATTGAATCGTGTAGAACATGTATTGTAAGTCTATTTTCAAAATATAAGGGAACTGAAAATTTTGCAAAATGGATGCGGGGAGTTTATAATACAAGCGGAGATAATGCAACTGCAACAGTTACTGATTTAGATAAGGCACTTAAAGCAGACTTAGGAAAAGAAGACTTAGCAGATTTTTTCAATGAAAATAGAGAAGGCAAGCTGACAAAGACAAAAACAATTTATATGATTTACTCTATGATGTCGGATTACGGGACCCATAGGAATGAGAACATTATTGAATTGCCAACCATTCAAGATGCACTTTTTTGTTTAAGGTTAACAGATAATATTTTATTTTGGGTATATTCAAGAACAAACCATAATTTTAGTTAGTGAAAGGGTGAAAATAATGTCTGATGTAAAAATTGCATATGAACAGATTATAGACTTTATAGACAACCAAACAGAAAAAACATTATTGCTACGGGGCATTGCCGACAAGGAAAAACATCAATCTCTTCTCAAAGCATTAAATTCCATGGGAAACTTAAATTGAATCTAAAACAGTATATGATTTTGTAACGTGTTCTTGTGGCAGATGTAGTGTGGATGGAGGCAAAGAATATTTACGTCGGTTAGCAGAAGAAGATAGTTATATAGAACTATCAATAATTGAAAATAAGTAAAAGATAAAATTTTAGGGCGTAAGAGCTATATAGCTTTTACGTCTTTTTTATTTGAGTAAATCAAAGATTAGAATATAAGGAGGATTTATTTATGAAAAAGATTACGATTATTCCTGCGACAAACTCTTTGGAGAGTAACGGTAAATTAAAGGTAGCGGCATATTGTAGAGTGAGTACGGAGCGTGAAAGCCAGCGAAGCAGTATCGATCTTCAAATTAGGCATTATACAGAGTTAATTCAAAATAATCCAGAATGGGATTTTGTTGGTTTGTTTTATGACTATGAAAGCGGACTTAGAAAAGACAAACGTAATGGCTTAGATGCAATGTTAAAGAAAGCGTATAAAGGTGAAATTGATTATATAATTACCAAATCCATCAGTAGATTATCTAGAAATGTATTAGACATATTAATAATTATACGAGGATTAAAAGCGAGAGGCATAAATAAGCAAAATATTTGGGGGATTTGCCAAATAATACACAAAACCATGTTGAGAAATATTGGAATATGCTATAAAATGATAATAACAATGTTATTTATATCGTTATTATTTACTTGGGGCTATAATATGTCAATCGTTAATGAATTGTTAGGTATCACTAAGGGCGAAATAGAAAACCTTAATTCAGGTGAAGTGTTTTTATTAAGAGACTTATTCAAGGGTTATGAATGGAATAGGGTATCTCATAGCGATCGATTGGTTCTTAGCACCCTATTCATCAATTATATTAGGACAGATGACAGAAAAGTATATAAAAGGTTTATTGACCAGTTTGCTTGAGAAGCAGAAGTATGGATAGCAGGTATGCCAGATCATATGATACATTTGAATGGAGATAGATTTTTAGGACCGAGGTAGAGTTATAAATAATCCTTAGAAAGCTATTAAGTGGGTGAGTACATGGGAAATAAAGGTTTTATAGGAGAACTACAGAAAACATATAAACAAGGCAATATAGTACCTTTTATGGGTGCTGGTTTATCCATGCCTTATAGTGTGCCTGACTGGGGAAGCTTAATAAGAGAATGTGCATTATACATGGGTATTGAAGATATAGGAGGAACATCCTTTCTTCCTATGCTTAATCATAATTTGGACAGGCATGATTATTGGGAAGCTGTAAGAATAATCAAAAAATATTTAAATAGAACAGAGGAAG
Source organism: Tissierella simiarum (assembly GCF_018917865.1). Taxonomy (GTDB): domain Bacteria; phylum Bacillota; class Clostridia; order Tissierellales; family Tissierellaceae; genus Tissierella_C; species Tissierella_C simiarum. The sequence continues at coordinate 34,991 of NZ_JAHLPM010000020.1, read as the reverse complement.
ATATTCAACAATTTATAGTTAAGAAAATAAGTGATTGTATCCCTTCAAAGTTGGATGGAATTAAAAATAATTATGAGGATTTAGCTAAATATAATTTCAATATATATTTTACAACAAATTATGATCATATTGTTCAGAAATACATAAATACAAATTTTGTTCCGGTGAATTTAAAGGATGTAAAAACAAATATTCAAAGTCTTATGAATGATGTTACGATTAATAGAATTTTTCATTTACATGGTCATATTAGTGACAGTAGTAGTATAGTTATTAGCGAAGAAAAGTATAAAGAGTTATATAATAATGATGTATATAAAGCACTTTTTTCAGTTTTCTCAGGAGTTAAAACATTTCTATTCTTGGGGTTTTCATTTAATGATATATTTATACAAAACATTATTAAAGATAATAATGAATTTTTCAAATCAAAGCATTATATTATTATGGCAAATCCTACTCCAGAAAATATAACATATTTAAAACAAAACTATAATATTGAAACAATTGCATATGATCCTAACAGGTCATCCCATCAAGAGGAAATAGGTAAGATTCTTGATGAGATTTGTACTGCGTCAGATGATGAGTCAAGTAATTCATTAGATCAAGAAGAAATAGAAATACCAATAGATGAACTACCCAATAAAGAAGAAAAACAACAATTAGAAAAAAATTTATTTTGTAGAAAGCTTAGGATTGAAGTAATTGATGAAATAAAGGTAGATTATAGTAAAGAGTGTTTCTTCACTGCTGAACAATACTTTAGATGGCTTAAGAAATCGGGAATAAAAAACAATAAAAAATATGCAGATCATTTTTTGGCATTGTCTTATATGAAATATAAAGAATTGCTTATTTTAGAGTACGGAGAAGAAAAAGATAGTGGAAAGTTTTTAAAAGCAGTTCATAATTCATTAAAAAACTTAGAGTTTACAAAGCTTAAAAACATTATTAGCGATGATAATATGCCGAATGAAATAAACAAACAAGGGTTTATTCACATTTTAGCTGATGCTATAGGGGCAGAGAAAGAGGTCTGGTGGGGGGATAAGCGAATTGAAAAGGAGTAAATTACCAATAGATTTAAGATATCTATTTGAAAATAAATATATAGAATGTATGCAAATACTAGTTATATTGTTTTTGCTTAAGCAACGTAGAAAAGGAATAGATATTGATGAGATACTTTATTATTATACTATGCTTTCATTGACTACTGTTGATTCAAAAAACAATTATTATATTGATGAGACATATCTCCAGAATAACTATTTGACTTATGAAAAGATAATTAGAGATAATGTTATTATATTATCGAACCAGGAATTGGTAGAAATAAGGGTAGAACATTTAAAGAAAAGGAATGTAATGTATATCAAGATAACTGAAGCGGGAAAATCAGTGGTTTCAAATTTAGAGAATAATTACTATAAAAAAGAAATTGAAAAATGCCAAAATATAATAACAACTAGAAAATTTAGTGTAAAGAATCAAAGAAAGGTTTTGGTTAGAGATGAAAACTAGATTAAGATTGTTAAGACTTATTATTTCTGGAACAACCTATAAAAGAACATTAGATATTGATGAATCATTAATAATAATTAAGGGTGATGGATTTTCAGGAAAATCATTAGTATTAAATTTAATTGATTACTGTTTGGGTGGTAAACAGGAAGCAATAGATTTATCTGTACAAATGGAATTAGCAGAGTATTGCGATGAAGTGTTTTTGGAACTAAGAGCAGGAAATAAGATTTACACAGTTAATAGAAGCTTAAAAGTAAATAGAAATATTATAAATATTTATTTATGTAAATTTGATGAATATCATGAATATTCTCCATGGAAGAAAAAGGTTGAAGAAGCGAATGAGTTTTTTGCAGAACAATTTCAGATTCCACTACATTCAATTTTAAGAAAAAGACCTGGAAGCAACGATTTTAATCAAGAAAAGATATCATTTAGAGATTTTATGAGGTTTGTATTTATACGTCAAGGAGAACTTGGTACAAATCAGTTTTTACAAAATAATAATACTTTTGTATCTGGTAAAAATAAGGAAGTATTTAAAATTATAAATGATCTAGTGATAACTGACTTGGAAGAAATAAACAAAGAAATTCAGATCAAACAAAATGAACATAATAAACTAGACAAAATTAATAATGGTTTAGAAGAATACTTGTCGAATAGGGAATCTGAAAATTTAAACAAGTTAATCACTGTTAGGGATGAATACTCGGAAAATATAGATACTCTTAACAAGAATAAAAAAGAACTTCTTAATAGGAATAAAAATGATAATTCAAGAGTTTTTAGCAATTTAAAAAATGATATCAAAGAAATTGATGAGATAATTTTTGATAAGAATGAAAATATAAGAATTCTTGATTTTTCAATTAGGAACAAAGAAATATTGCTTCAAGACTACTTTAATGAGAGAGAAAAATTAGAAGCTACATTAGAAGCAATTAAAAAAATCAAAATATCAGAACATAGTGAAAGATGTCCTCTTTGCCATACTGTTGTTGAAGTTAAACAAGAAAACTGTGAAACTAATGAAGATATTGAGAAGGCCCTTAACCAAATTCAAGATAAAATTGAAACTTTACAAAATTTAATAAAGGTTGATAGTAAAAAGATAGTTATTGAAAGAAGTGACACTAGTAAAATTAGTGAAAAACGAAAAATTTATGTTACTGCGTTAAATGAATACAAGAAGAATATGGACACTCCTTATTTATCAGAAGTTGAGTCTATTAATTCTTTAATTAAGGATATAACAGAAGAAAGAAATAAAATTAATTCTTTTATTGATATCCATCATGAAATAGATAATAACGCGAGTAAAATAGTCCGTTTATCTGGTCAACTAGAAACACTAAATAAGAAGAAAAATGAATTGCTAAAATTACAAAAAAGAGAAGACGATATTCTTTCGGCATTAAATAAAAAATATAGAAAATTAATGTTGCGATTTAATTTCACAAGTATTCAACAAGATAAATGCTACATAAGTAAGGACAATTATTTGCCTTATTATAATGGAATTAGCGTACTAAAACATACCAGTGGCTGTCTATTACTATGTATGCAAATTGCTTATTTAGGTGCGATTTTAGAGTTAAATATAGAGGAGGAAAATAATTGTCATCCTGCTTTACTTATGTTGGATACCGTTAGTAATAACATCGGAACTAATACAGACTCTACTGATAGTATTGATCCAGAAACGTATGGTGAACTATTTAAATATCTAGTTGAAACCTCAAAAGATAATCAAGTTTTTATAATTGATAATACTCCTCCTAAAGTTATAGAGCCTAATAAAGAGTTTATTTTTAGAAGAGTAAATGATGGTGAATCATTATGTGGTTTAATTGATATGTCTAAAAACGAAATAAAGCCAGAAGATAAGTAGATTTTAAGTCTTTGGTAAATAACCTATTAAGAATATGATGTTTTAAGTGTTGTAAATTATAATTATTTAGATTGTCATAACTATTAGAATCAACTAAATGTCTGTATTTAGTAAAGAATAAGGTTCCTATAGTGATGAATTTATTATAGGTTAATTGTAATTAACCTACAAATATTTTAATAATACTATTAGTTTTAGTATGTTAAGGTCTATTTGGGAAAGTTGCTAACGGGAAAAAGAATAATTACTAAATACTTTTTAATTCATGTATTTAAAAATATCATAAGATATTTAACTAATAGAAGTAAAAGGAATTGTTTTATCTAAATTATCTTAATGAGGTAGTTATGAAGTTGATTTGCATGGAATAATTAATAATAGTGCATTTGGAGGTGGAAAAGATGTCTGATAACAACGGAAGAATTGGGGTAAGTAGAGTACAGTCACTGGTGTATGAAGAACTTATGTGGATATTCAGAGAGCAAGCCATAGATGATTATGGCATTGATGCACATATTGAAATACGAAATTCAGGACGTGCAACTGGACAATTAATTGCGGTACAAATCAAGTCAGGAGTAAGTTATTTTAGAGAAATAAAAGAAAATAGTATTGTTTTTAGGAGTGATGCACGTCATTTATCATATTGGATTAATCATTCTTTACCAGTGATCATAATACTATACAATCCTGATACCACCGAATGTATATGGGAATATATTAATATGGATACGGCTGTTAAAGTATCAGATACTAATTATAAAATATTGATATCTAGAGAAAATATTTTTAATGGAAATGCCAAAGTTAAATTAGAACAACTAACAAGTTACAGTGATCCGTCGACATATTTAATATCATCTGAGAAAAAAATGACGGATAATTCTACGGGAAATAAGGATATGTATATTGATGAAATTATCTTGAATAATGGTTATCAGTGTTATTACTCCTATGGCTTAGGGCTGGTGAGGATAGAAGCATATTTACCCGTAAGTATAGAGCAATCACTATCATGTTGTATAACTTTTCAACAGGCAGGCTTATCAGATTGTATGATTACTTTTGATGAGGATTTAATAGAAAATATATTATTCACTGACTGTGATAAAGGTCTTACTGAGGAACGAAAATTTATTACATATATAGATGATGATAAGGTAGGTATTGATTTTCCTAATAATAGATTTGTGATAGACGTAGAAACAGCACAACAACTATGTGAGATAATTAAAGGTTTACATAAATCATATTTAAAAAGAAAGCAAGAGTTGTATAGCATTATAGGAGCTAGTGACTTTAAAGAAGAAGGTAACGGGAAATTTAAAATAATAAGAGTACCTATAAATATTTGGATTGAAATGGTGGATTTTGCACAAGAACATGACCACTCTTATGGAAATACTAAATGGGATATATTCCATCCACTTAATCTATATAGAAAGGATCATATAATTATTTATAAAAATCACTTAGATAAGGTTAAGGCAGATGTTTTAGTAGAGCTATATGTCAGGGATATAAGTGGTAATTTTGTTGATATCGTTTGGAAAGCTGGAAATACGCCCCTAACAAGTAAAATGGATGGATTTGATAATTTAATAAAGTGGAAGGTTAATTATACACATGATTGGATTTTAAATGAATTTATCCCTTATATTTTTTATTTGAATATGCAAGATAAAAGAAATAATTTTGAGAAACTATTTAAAAATAGGATTAAATTTGAAGAGTTCAAAGATAAATTTAACTATTCATTATATAATATTGAGTCACTTGCTTATAAAAATAATGTAACACTATTATAGAGAATAAAGGTAATCAGACAAAAGATAGTAAGCTTAGAAAGCTTTGGAACTTAAGGTTATCTCCTAGTTGAAAATATAAGTGTACTTTTGTTCTTTTAGAGTGCTTTAAATTTTAAATTTTGATGGTTAGGGTTAAGGGACAAAATATATTAATTTGAAGTTTATATTAGAGAAGTGGCAATAATATGTGGTAAGCGTGCATTACTTATCTTGATATTGGATATCCCAATAACTTAGCCATGTATATATTACAGAATATTGTTAACAAGATTTAGCGTGATTATGATATGTACGGATTATGCAATAAAAACTAGTGGATTAGCATTAATAACGATTTAAAAGCAATTCATACTGAGAGGTTTTTCTAATTAGAAGAATTAAAATAATACATATTAATATAACATTTTAAAGTGTAATAAACAAAGCCTTCAAACAAATAAGTTAAATAAGTGTTTGAGGGTTTTATTGCTTACAATTTTGATACAAAGTATATTAGAATGTATTGGTAAAAATAAGGTATCAGATTACCAAGGTAATTCTGGTTTATATTTAGCAAGTAATAAGTAATAGATATTAAAACTTTGAAATGTTCGTTGAAGAAACGCTAGAACTTACGGAAAATATCCTTTAACCAAGGGGTATTAGTTACCTATGACATCATTGGATAGGTTACAATAAACTAGACAATAAAAATAAGGTCATGTAAACTAATAGTAGAAAAAGGAAAAAGTTTATGTAATAAAAAGAGAAAGAAGAACCTATGCCGAAGAATTCAAAGAACAAATGGTAAAACTATATGAAAGTGGTAAGCCTAAGAAAGATGTTATGGTGGAATATGACTTAACAATTACAATTACTACATTTAATATTTGGATAAAAAGAAGCCAAACAACTGACCTTTTAAAGAAAAAGATTATCGTTCTCCAGAAGAAAATGAATTAATAAAGTTAAGAAAAGAAAAAAATCAACAGTACAAAATGGAGATGGACATCTATATATTCTAATCAAATTAACTAAAGGAGAGGCCTATGAAAATAGATAATAAGGTTGTGAAAGCATTAAGAGTAATAGGACAAGTTTTTATTGTATTATTTATAGCATTAAGTTTTTTTGATTTATATAAATATAATACTGCCTATAAGTATGGTTCTGCACCATTTTATTTATATGTATTGGTAAGGGCAGTTGAATTTTTGATTCCTAGCCTAATTTGTTTTATAATTGCTAGGTTCTTTAAAAAGGAAAAGGTATAAAATGGAAGGAGTGTTATTTAAATCATAATGAACAAAGCCTTCAAATAAAGAGTCATTTGAGGGTTTGGTTGATTACAATTTCAAAAGAATTATAAAATATAAAGCTAGATCAAACTATATGAAAAATATCTATGGAGAATATAGACCGGCTAATTACGTCTATCATTTTATAGTTTCAAAAAATATATATGGCTTATTTTTAGAAATATACCTCGCCACCAAGGGGGTACTAGCTACCTATGACATCATTATTGTACTCTCAAGGCACGTTGAAGTCGTAACACTGCTTGTGAAGTAGTAGAACGACTGAAGAAGCAGATGTACGTCTCATGTCAGGAATGTCCAAGAGCACGAAGTGTGATTGGAAAGATTCTACGACTGAGAGTATAATTCTGATGACGTATTGTGGTGGTAAGGAGAAAAAATAGGTTTCGACCACAACATATAGTGGTTTGAAGACGAAATTTGGGTCAAAAAACGGTGAAAAGACACCGTTTTTTGACCCTTAAAAATAGACGAAAAAATAGATGACATTGGATAATTTGAGTGATGACAGCGGAAATATTGAAAAGTAGAGTTGTAAAAAAGGTATGGTTGGTTGATAGACTAGCAGATGAATTATACAATATAATGTACATAAGTTGAACAATGTGACATATAAAAAATGTGAAATAATTTAATAAATAGTAATTTTAGGAGGTATTAGATAATGGAATTATGGGATGCATATAGAGAAGATGGAACACTTGCGGATTGCAATTTAGTTAGGGGTGAGGTAATCCCTGATGGTTTATTTCATTTGGTAAGTGAAATAATAGTTAGGCATGAAGATGGTATGTTTCTACTTATGCAAAGAGATTTAATAAAGCCAAATTTTCCAGGTTTGTATGTAGCAAGTGCAGGTGGTAGTGCAGTGGTAGGCGAGAGACCTTATGATACTGCAATCAGGGAACTCAGGGAAGAAACAGGTATTGAAGCACCAAAATTAGAGCAGATATACAGATGTATGAGCAAGGATACTATATATTATGGCTATATATGTAAAACTAACTGTAATAAAGATTCAATTACGCTTCAAGAAGGTGAAACAATATCCTATTTGTGGCTGACAAAAGAAGAATTCTTTAAGTTTATTGAATCAGACAAGTATATGCAAAGTCATAAAGAAAGAATGAGTGAATATTTAGATACAATTAGGTAAATTCTAATTTGAAAGAGGCGTATGATATGAAAAAAGATACAAATAAATATTTAACAATGGGTATACCACTTGGATTGTGCTTTGGTGTTTGTATAGGAATTATTATAAGCATTATCATGAATTTGGATAACTTTATATTCTGTATAGCTTTAGGGGCTGGACTAGGAATGCTTATTGGTATCATAGTTGGTTCTATTTTAGATAGTAACAACAAAAGATAAAGCGATTTACAAATTCCAATTTGTTTTATAAAATTATGAGAATCTCTCTTATCATTAATACAGAAAACAAATACATTAATATGTAAAAACCTTGATGCATTTATTTAATATAACTCCAAAACTATATACAGAAAATAGAAGAGGCGAAGTCTTCGGTCAACTAATGATCGAAAGGCTTCGTCTCTTTTTTATTTGCATAAAGGAGATTCCATGAAGAGAATATTAATATTATTGATAACATTTCTAATGGTATTTAACTTAATGATATCTATTTCTGTTCTTGCAGTTGGAGATGGAAACATAGATTCAGGCGGTGGAGGAATGGGAAGTGGTACAAGTGACAATAAATGGTCACCTGGATATGATGGAGTGAGAGTGACTGTAGTTCGTGCAAGTGATCATTCAGTGGTGACTGTACCTATTGATTTAACTAATAAACAACCTCCATCAACTATGTTTCATTTTGGAAAGGTATCTAAGATTCAGTATAACAGTGGCAGAAACTTATCACCTGTCCAAGGGGCATATTCTTTTATAAATCCTTCACAGTCCATCTCTAAAATAGTAAGTACAGATGGGAAAAATAATATTGAGGCTATAAAAAGCTATTTTACAGATGAGCAGGTTATTCGTTCAATTGTATCTCGTACAGGAATGGATTATGATATATTAATTGGTGGAGATTATAAATTACTCCTAGAACCTATGGCATATTATACATTTCAAGGGGTTATGGTTGTTACAACAGCAACGGAAGCTGCCATGTATGATGAACAGGTAAATGGATTATTGAGAAGTAAGATGGTGTCCTTATCTCATAAGAACTTGCCCCTTGCTATGTTTTTAGAGATAGGAGATTTGGGATACCCTGCATGGGGTGGTAGTACATCAACTCCAGCATCAAATGCAGATATAAAATCTTCTTTTGGGCTTGGAATTGTTCGCTTTACAGAAAAACCAGAAGAACCAATCGTTAGCACATATGATTATGAATATAGAGTAAATACTGAAGTAATCACATCAGTAATGATAAGTGGAGGACAATCTGACCTTGATAATCCAACCTATGTGAGTTTTGACATTGATGGAAGAACCTATAATGTAAGTAATGTTTATTATCCAAGAGGAGATTCACAACTTGTATGGGTAAAATGGACAACGCCAAATACAGAGCAGAATATGACTATTAATGTAACTGTTCATGGTCCTGGAAGTACAACTAAATCAACTATTAATGTAAAGATTGTTGATCTAGATAAAAACCCACCACCAAATCCTGTAGCAGATGATAGAAATGACTCGTTTTCCTATGCTCCTGTTCCAAATAGAGTGCAGAAAACAATAGCCAACTGGAGTATATGGATTCCTTGGTGGCAGGAATATTGGGTATGGCATAGTACAGGTGAGGACTCAGGGGATTGGTGTGATCATGGGTGGTGGGAATTTGACCTTGACCAATATAGTGCAAGACTTTCTGCTGACATGAGAATTACAAATGATAGTAAGAACCCTACTGGAAGTGGAAGTATTTTTAAAAGTGAATATGGCATTAATCAATTAGTAACATGCAATGTGAGTAGTAATCAAAGTTCTGCAATTACCTATCCTCAAAATGCTGTTTCTTACTTCCCAGAATTTCAATATGAAACCTATTGGAGGTTGTTAGATCGCACACCTAGTGGTTCAAGTCCGAAATTTGAATTTAAGAAAAATAAGTATTCCACATATAAGAATCGTACACATTTTACTCCTATATGGATGCCAGATGGAGCATATATGGTGAATACTTGGCTTATAGATGCATGGACTCCTGATGGGATGCTTTCTATTAATCTTACAGACTCACTCACCATAAAGGGAAATCTATGGCAAGATTGGCATATTGCTCCCCTAAAACCTTAAATACAGAAAAAGAAAGGTGGTTTTTATGAAGTTATATAAGAAAGATGTATTAGCTATCAGCATAATATTAATGATTACTTTATTATTTAGTATAACATCTTTTGCAGCAGGTTCAGGAGATGTAGCGGGTGCAATCGAAGGTATCTGGGGAGATGCATCTAAACAGATTAAGACAGTAGTAAATAAAGTAGTATTCCCAGCAATAGATCTTATTCTAGCAGTGTTTTTCTTTGCTAAACTTTGGATGGCTTACTTTGACTATAGAAAACATGGGCAGTTTGAGTGGGCAGCACCTGCAATTCTGTTTGCGTGTTTAGTGTTTACTTTGACTGCACCAGCATATATTTGGGCGATACTTGGATTATAACAAACGAGAGCCACTACACCATGTAAAGATGTAGTGGCTCAACTTGGATGTTAGTAAGATTGGTGTGCACGGATTAAATATCAATCTTGTTCTAATCTGCGTGATCTGTTTTTGCTTTCTTTTCCTATAAAAAACAAGCTCAAAAGTAAGGTAAGCACTTCTGTAATTGGTGCGACAAGCCATACTCCTGTCATACCGAACAGCGGTGGCAAGGTAAAAATACAAATCAGCAGAATGACTAAACCTCGTGCAGAAGATATGATGGCTGACTCTTTTGCTCTGCCAATCGAGGTAAAGTAAAAAGAGGAAATTGTATTAATTCCTGAAAACAGAAACGAAACGGCATAGATTATTCCCCCCGAATGCACCATCTGCTCCACGACTTCGCTTTTAACGAACAAACTACTGTACCACCCGGAACCAACTAACACGAGGGAAAGCACCACTACCCCCGAAATCAGCACCATGAAGTTGGTTATCTTACGCAGGCTTGTTGCAAGCAAATGTTCATTTGCACCATAAGCAAAGCTGATGAGTGGGCTTGCACCCTGTCCGAAACCGATAATTACCATGCTAAAGATATAGGCAATATAACCCACGATGGTAAATGCAGTCACACCGTCTATGCCGATATTTTTTAGTATCACATAGTTATAGGCAAACATAGAAATACTCAGCGACATTTCACCGATAAATTCCGAACTGCCATTGAGGAGTGTGTTGCCCAGCACCTCCCCCGAAAAATCAAATCTACGAAATTTATACACGCTTGACTTTTTGATGAAAAAGTAAAGAATGCACAATAGGGTAACAATACCTGCAAGCAAGGAGGCAATAGCAATACCCTTTATACCCCAGCTAAACCAGCGGACAAACAAATAGTCAAGCAGAATATTGAGCAACACATTTAAAATGTTGACCTGCATAAAATACTGTGGCTTACCCTCTCCTCTGATAAACATACCAAAGGATGCGTTTATCACCATAATCGGAAGCTCCAGAAGCATAATGCCGTAATAGTCCTTGAAAGATCCCGCCACCTGTGCATCAGCATTTAAGATATGAAGCATAGGGTCAAGACAGAGCCACATGATGACGCTGAGCAGGACGGCCGAAACCATTGCCGTACACATGGTCTGATTAAAAACACTGTTGCACTTTTTGATATTTCCACCGCCAAGGGCCATTCCGGCGATTGCCACGCCGCCTACCGACACCATGAGTCCCACTGCAAGGTATAAATAGACAATCGGCAGCCCTAAGTTAACCGCAGCAAGACCTTCTTTTCCCACATAGTTTCCGATAAAAAAACCATCGGTAACCGTAATCAGCGAGGTCAGCATCATTGCAATAATCGATGGAATCGAAAATTGCAAAATTGTTTTGATTTTGTTGTTTTGAATGCTCTCTAAATTCATTTTCATTTCCTCCCTATATCCATTGTTCATACCATAAAGGATAAAGGAAAGAAAAGAAAAATACTTCTGTTTTTGTGCTTTATTTGATTGGAATACAAAGATCAATTTCCATATACATGGAATCACAGTCTATCTTTCTGTAAATTTCAAAGCCATAGCGATCATCAATTTCACTGTTACTCTGTGGCAACCACACATTGAAAATGCTTTGGTAAGAAGTGTATATCTGTTTTACCAAACCTTTGAAGTGATAAATAGCGAATTTTCCACCTTTTAGCATATAGGTATTTTCAAGTTTACAGCCTTCTGGGACAGTCATGCAGATGTCATATAGACATTTGTCTATATTGGTAATGGACGGGTCATCATAGGTACGCTCAAGAAGCAATGTTAACTCGGTGATATATTCCTTATATTTTTCTTGAAATGCTCCCCAATGAACCGATAAGTCCCCATAATTTCCTTTATGCCGCTCATATATAACAGGACAATCCTCAAGAACTTCTATGGAGATTTTTTTGTTGCACTCCTCAAATGACTCTAACCCTATATCAGCATCACTAAATATTGGGTTTGCTAAAGATTTTTGCGTAATATTACGCCGAAATTCGCTTGGAGATAAATTGTGATGTTGCTTAAAAGCAGAGCTGTAGTTCGATGAGCTGTAACCGTAATCACAGCTGATATCGGTGATACTTCTAGTTTTCTCAACCTTTAAGCGAAACGCACTTTGCTCCATTTTCACTCGTTTGATAAATTCATAGATGCTTTCTCCAGTTTCCATTTTAAATATTCTGGAAAAGTAATATCTTGAAAAATTGCAATGAGAGGCAATCTCATCAACAGATATATTTTCATTGATATGATTTAAGATATAGTCTATTGCACGATTTATATATTCATTGGTTATCATTTTTCCTCCCTTTATTTTTGAAACACAGTTATTTGTAAATGGGTATATCAATGAATTCATAGAGCTCAATTACCCCTGAATAGTATTTAGTAATTTTACCATAGTAAAGACTTTACTTCAACTTTTAAATATGAACAAACAGCAGGTTTAAGCAATTGGTGAGCGAATTTTCGCTCACCGTCCTTTTGCAAGGATACTTTGGACAATATTAGGAATGTAGAGTTATAATAGTTATACCAAGTTGTCTTAATACAGCTAACTTGGTATAATTATTTAAATCAAAATTTTAATTTCAGAGATTATGCAGAAAAAAGAATAATATTATGTTAAATTTGAAGGATAGAAATTTTATTTAAAATAAGATTGAAAAACTAAAAAAAGAGGTGATTTAATGATATATGTGTCTATTGATACAAACGTATATGTTAACTTACTTACAGAAGTGATGGCAAATGATAATGTAGAAGAAAATGATACACCTAGTCAACTAGAAGACTTAAATCTTCTATGTAAACAAGGTGTTGTAACATTATTAATTCCAGAGGTTGTAAAATTAGAACTCCAAAAATCTAATAGTAAATTGGAAGAGGATTACAAAAGAGAGTATTCTAAATTAGTTGATTATATTGATAAATATTCTGAAAGTTCGTGGAGCGAAATACGTGGCGTAAAAAAGAAAATTATAGATTTGATTGAAGAGGAACAAGATAATAAAGTTTATTACTGGGAAGAAGAATATGCTAAATTAATGAACTTTTTTGGAAATGAGTATATTCAACATATAGAGTTAACCCCTGATGCAAAATGTTAACTTTGATGTTGAACTTCCAAAGAGAGAAATAGAAACGAAATGGAGTGAATTTGAACAAAAATATCCAGATTGGGATCTTAAAAATGATGAGGTTAGAAAAGAATATATTAGTATTGAAAAAGATATTGATCTAATGATTAATAAATTATTTGAAAGTAAATTACAAGATTTACCTAAAGAGATAATAGATATAAGGAAAAGAGTGTTAGATGAAATAGAAACTATATTATTAAAATGTAGGAATATGATTTCATGGGGTGATAGAAGTGAATCAAAGTTGTATCTATGGTTAAATAGTAGATACGAAATAAACTTATATTCTTCAAAGTTAAGTGATTTATTTTTAATTCGAGATAACATTCAAGAATACTTAAAGGTTCATGAAAAAATGGATAAAGAAATATTAGAAGATTATGATTGGAAAAAATGTAGCAAATGTGAGAAAACATTTGTTTATCAAGTAGATTATACGGATATACAAGGAGATAAAAATACAAAAGATATAATCTGCCCATATTGTAGAACAATAAATGGTTCAATCATTACTGATGGTTTAATAAATATTTATAGGTCAGAAGAGTTATTGTTTATATAGCTCTTTGGGTAAGCTCATATAAGAAGATTAAGTAGAAAACTTGACTAGGTTAATTACACTGGCACATAGCATAAAAACTATGTGTCTTTTTTGTTTTGAAAGTAGGTGATAAAAATATTTATATGGGATTTTATATTAGGTGATGTTATGAATCAAATTATAGACTGGGCATATGGACAAATTGTAGGTTTCCTTGCTGATTTCTTTGCTAATATGGGGAATATGGGAGTGGAACTCTTTGAGATGAGCTGGGTTAAGTCAATTGTTCTGTTCTTCTCTTATCTTGCTTGGTCACTATATGGAATAGGTCTTGTAGTATCTTGCTTTGAAACAGGAATTGAATATCAAAATGGAAGAGGCAGTGTTAAAGATGCGGGCTTAAATGCAATAAAAGGATTTATGGCAGTAAGTCTATTTACAATTGTACCAATAGAACTATATAAATTATCTGTTAACTTACAAGGGAGTTTAACTGCAGGTATCACAGGCTATGGGACTGGAATAGGTGAACTTGCAACAAATATTATTACAACATTAAATAATACAGGGGATGTTACCAGTGTCGGTAGTTCAGGAATATTTGGTGGACTTTCTATAATAACGAGTCCCTTTATGGCACTGTTTATTATTATTCTGATAGGTTATGCAGTGATTAAAGTATTCTTTGCTAACCTTAAAAGAGGTGGAATTTTATTAATACAAATAGCAGTTGGAAGCCTTTATATGTTTTCTGTTCCTCGTGGCTACATTGATGGCTTTATTCAATGGTGTAAGCAAATAATTGGTCTTTGTCTTACGACCTTTCTACAGGCAACTATATTGACAGCTGGACTAATGGTAGTAAAAGATCATACATTATTAGGACTGGGCTTAATGCTATCAGCAGGAGAAGTACCAAGGATTGCTGGAGCATTTGGACTGGATACATCTACAAAGGCTAATATAATGAGTGCAGTTTATACAGCACAGGCAGCGGTTAATACAACAAAAACTATTGTACAAGCAGTACCAAAATAAAAGTTTAAATGGAGGGTTATATGAAATTAATATTTATTGCATCTCCATATAAAGGAGATATAGAAAAGAATATAGAGTATGCGAAACAGGCTTGCCGATATGTGTTAAATGAAGGTAATGCCTTTTTTTGTCCTCATCTTCTCTATCCTCAGATTTTAGATGATAATAATCCAGAAGAAAGAGAATTGGGAATCAGTTTAAGAAAGGAAGTCTTGGCTAAATGCGATGAGCTTTGGGCATTCGGTGATAATATTTCCAGTGGGATGTTCGAAGAAATTGAATTTGCAAGAGAAAGAGGAATTCCTATAAAAGGAATTACACATCTTAATATGAAAGCAAAAGAACAGACTCTCTTAAGGTTAGGAATGTAAAAATGATTACCTTAGGGAGTCTTTTTGATGGGATAGGAGGATTTCCCCTTGCTGCTGTTAATAATGGAATCATTCCTATATGGGTAAGTGAGATAGAATCCTTTCCCATTGAAGTGACAAAGATAAGATTTCCTGATATGGTCCATGTTGGTGATATCACAAAATTAAAAGGAGAAGAATTGCCTCCTGTTGATATCATTACTGGCGGGTCACCATGTCAAGATCTATCTGTGGCAGGCACGAGGGCAGGACTTGCTGGTGAACGCTCAAGACTATTTATGGAGCAAATTAGAATCACAAAAGAAATGAGGTGTAAAGATGGAAGAGAAGGAAAAGCAAATGACCTTATACGACCTCGATACTTCGTTTGGGAAAATGTCCCTGGAGCATTCTCAAGTACAGGAGGAGAAGATTTCCAAGCGGTACTTGAAGAAAGCCCAAGAATTGCAGACAGCACCATATCTATACCTAGACCTCCGAGAGGGATATGGAAATCTGCTGGGTGCATATTGGGATATGAATTCTCCGTTGCTTGGAGAGTTCTCGATGCTCAATACTGGGGTGTCGCCCAAAGACGTAAAAGAATCTTTCTTGTGGCAGATTTTGGAGGACACACCGCTCCCAAAATATTATTTGAGCAAGAAAGCTTGTTTGGGAATACTTAGAAGGGCAAAGTTAAGGGGTAAGGAATTGCCAAGGCAATTAAAAATAGCTTTGGAAATTCAAGTGGGACTTGAGATAACAGAACAAGATTTTAATCAGGATATATCCATTAAACATAAGGCATACCATATTAATCAACGTAATGAAGGAATTGACTTAAACGGAATATCAGGTGCTTTAATGGCAACACAAAATATGCAGATGCAAACATTTATTACAGAATCTATGTTATGTCTAAATGATCAGTGTGGTAATCGAATGGATATAACAGAAAATATTACTTCTACTTTACGAGCTAGCATGGGTGGAAATTTGCCCATAGTAATAGAAAATCCACCTTCTTTATTTGATAATCATGGAAGAGACTGCAGATATAATGGACCGCTTAAGGTTGCACCAACAATAGTAGCAACCTACGGAACAGGTGGAAATAATGTACCTTTATTATCAAAACCTATTATTCCAGAAAGTTATTGTATTTCAGGAAATATTATAGGCAGACAAGTTTATAATGGTGGAAATGGGGATGGATTCCAAGAAGATATAAGTTATACCCTTACCACAAGTGATATTCATGCTATTTGTTTTCCACCTAAAACCTATCAAGAAACAGTAGGTACATTGTGTGTAGGGGACGAAAAAGGAAGTAGCGATCAATATGTAAGTCAAGACAAGGTGAACTGTTGCAAAGCAACAAGAGAGGGTACCCTGGGGTATAAATGTATTATAGGTTATGAAAAGATGATATTCGGACAATCAGAGTTCGCCAATTATAAAGAAGATTGTGCAACCCTTAGAGCAGGAGGAGATAGTGGGGGAGGAAGTGAGAATCTAGTAACTACAAAAAAACTAGTTCGAAGACTGACTCCTTTGGAATGTGAAAGGCTTCAAGGATTTCCAGATAGATGGACTAATATTAAAAAGGCATCAGATAGTGCAAGATATAAGGCATTAGGCAACAGTGTAGCAATCCCTTGTGTAGATTTTATTATGCAGGGGATTGCTTATTTTCTAAGAAAGTTTAAAGAAGAGGGGGCTGAGTAAAGGATGTATATGTATCCAGATAATTTAAAGGCTAAAGCAACATTATGGTTATGGGAACTTAAGGACATTGGAGTCATTGGAATAGGATTTCTTGTCTCTGTATTTGTTTTAGTACAGCTAGGTTTTATGCCACCAATTGTAATAACAGTAGTTTATGCTTTTTTAACCATACAATTTGAAGGTACAAGCATACTAAATTTTATTCGATATGCTTGTGCCTTTTTTATTTTAAAACAACAAGTATTTGAATGGAGGTTATAAAGTAGGGAGAAAGCAGAGAAAAAAGAAAAACAAAAGCAGTCTACAAGGGAACTTATTGGTATAGATGAAATCACAGATTTTAGTACTAAGACTCCTTAGGGAGAACTTGTATATTTTATTATTCATCCAACTAATATCTCAGTATTATCTGATGAAAGTATAGGAGCTAGAATTTATGCCCTTATGACAGTACTAAAAGGAATAGCTGAAATAGAAATGCTATGCCTTAATTCAAAGGAAAACTTTGATGATAATAAGCAGTATTTAAAAAGAAGAATGGAGATGGAACAAAATCCTGTTATAAGAAATTTACTAAAACAAGATAGCATTAACCTTGATAGAATGCAGGTACAGATGGCAACTGCCCGAGAGTTTCTAGTTATAATAAGACTAAAGGATGAAAAGGAATTAAATATATTTCCTTATCTTGCAAGAATTGAAAAGAGTTTAAAAGATCAAGGATTTGAATCCAGAAGGGCTGATAATCAGGATATTAAAAGATTACTTGGAGTATATTATGAGCAGAATGTAACAACGGAAAAATATGAAGATTATGATGAGGAGAGGTGGGTAATTTTCAATGATTAAATAAAGTAGAGATAGAAAATATGAGTTTATTTGATAAATGGTATATGGTACAATTCGTATAATTAAAGGATTATGAAAACTATACTAAAAATACCATTAATGAGTTAGGACCATTTGAAGGTGAAATGCTAAAGCAGATAAAAGACTTTTATCGCGTTGGATTAACATGGACATCTAATGCATTAGAGGGTAATTCACTAACTGAAAGCGAGACTAAAGTTTTAATAGAGGATGGTTTAACTGTTGGGGGAAGACCTTTAAGAGATATGTTTGAAGCAGTAGATCATGCAAAAGCATATGACCATATGTTTACTTTGCTTGGGAATAAGGAAATTATGGAAAAGGATATTCTTTATTTGTATAAGCTGTTCTATCAAAATATTGATGAAGAATTTACTGGGAAATATCGTGACATTCCTGTATTTATATCAGGATCTAACTATCCAGTTACCAAAGTAGAAAATATCCAAAGTGAAATAGAGGACTTATGTAAATGGATAACTACAGAAAGAAAAAAATATCATCCTGTCGAATTTGCAGCTATTCTTCATAAGAAGTTTGTGTTTATTCATCCATTTAAAGACGGAAACGGAAGGGTAGCAAGGCTACATGAATACAGCACTAATACAAGATGGATATCTGCCAGCGCTAATTCCTCCAATCTTAAGAAGTGAATATATTTCACTCCTAGAAAAAGCACATGAAGATGATAAACCATTTATTAATTTTATTGCAGAAAGGGAACAAGAGTCATAAAAAGATTTTTTAAGATTGCTTCATATATCACTACCTAAACCTGAGAAGGATAATAATGAAATGAAGATGGAGTAAAAGGTATTACAGAAACAATGTGAAGCAGAAAAATATATAGGATATAGATAAATCGGAATTTATGGAGGAGATATAATATGGCAGAAAAACAACTTTCTTTAGAAGAAGAGAAAAGATTAGATATTGATATATGGATTATTGCGTTGATAACATTTGGTGTGTTTCTATGTTATGCGGTAATAGGGAATCAACTTATAGCATATGTGAAAGAACCTGAAAATTCAGTGCTTTCCCGTTTGTTACTTAGCGCTAGTGCTCAGTTTGGTGTAGCTGGATTGGGAATTACTGTTGTTTGCCTTTTACGAAAAGAAAAGTTTTCACTATTTGGATTAGTAAAACGAAATACGTTTAAATCTATCATAGGGTCAGTTGCCTGCTTTATTCCGTATTTGTGTTATATTTTTGTTTCAGGACAATATGAGGGGTATCAGCCATTTGGTATTTTAATTGCTGACGATGTACTTAAAAGCGGATTTCCAACTAACATTTTAGGAATGTCTTTAATTGCTGTAGTTTGGGGTTTTTTTGAAGGATTTAATTATAGTGTAATAAGTGATAAACTAAACAGCAGATATCCTTCAAAAAATCAATGGTTAGACATAGGTGCTATTACTTGTGCTGTAGTATGCATTTTGTTTCATCCATTCAATACCTCGTTTTGGGGCATTATTGAAATTGTCACTACTTTCATATCAATCTATGGAATGTTGATAGTGAAAAAGAAAACAGGAAATGCTTGGGGTTGTGTGTTTGTCTTTTGTTTCATTTGGAACGCACTCTAAATTCCAATTTATAAATGAAATTATGAGTATAATCTTGAATTTGTAGTTAAGAAAAAACTGAATAAATTATATATTAACTTATATATATTAGAGCCTTGCATTAATGTGCAGGGCTTTTTGATGTCAAAAAAGAAAGAGAGGCAAGATAATAATATGGTAAAAAAGAAAATACTGTATTTGTCAACTGAAATCTGTACCATATAATAATCGAAAAGTGTATCATTTAGGGTAAAAAAATTAATTGGTTTCTTCTAACCATTCTCTAGTTCCTTTTATTCTATAAGAGTCACCATTCATATTTATTACATAAGATTTATGGGTTAATCTATATATTAAGGCAGCTGTTAGAACCGCATCGTTAAAGATCTCATTGCATCTGTCAAATGATAAATTAGTGGTAATTATCGTAGATTTTCTCTCTGTCCGAAGGGAGAGAAATATAAATAGTAATTCACTTCTTTCTTTATCAAAAGAAATATGGATTGTCAACACTAATTTAGACAGTTTTTTTAAGTTCTACTTTAATTTTTCTAGTACCATAGTTGTTTCTACTTGCTTTAAAATATCATTTTCCATTTTTAGCTGTTGGTTTTCTTTCCTTAACTTTATTAGTTCATTTTCTTCTGGAGAACGATTATCTTTTTCTTTAAAAGATCCAGTTGTTTGGCTTCTTTTTTATCCAAGTATTAAAGGCAGTAGGTGTTAAGTCATATTCAGCCATAATATCACTCTTAGACTTACCACTTTCGTATAGTTTCATCATTTGTTCTTTGACCTCAGGGGTATAGGTTCTTCTTTCTCCTTTTGTCATATAAACGATTCTCCTTTTAATATATTGATATTAGTTTACATGACCTTAATTTAGTTGTCTAGTTTATTGTAACCTATTCATTTTCCTCCCTGACAAAATAATCATTAGTAATTTTAAAAACCTACAGCATTATTCGGGGAAATTTATCAGAGGTCTGCATCACATATGTTTTACTTTTCTAGAATTAAACCTCTCCTATCTAATATTTATCTATATATTAAATGGTACCATATAGTATATAATATACAGACGAATAGATTGAAAAAAGAAAGAGTTGATATATTGAATAAGAAAAATTTTAAAGATTATAATCTTAGTGATGAGATTTTAAAATCTGTTGATTTATTAGGATATAAGAATTTAACAAAAGTACAAGAAGAAACATTACCTATAATATTAAAAGGTAAAGACTTAGTTGTAAAATCACAAACGGGAAGTGGAAAAACTGCTGCATTTGCAGTTCCCATATGTGAGTCTATATATTGGGATGAAAGAAGCCCACAAGCATTAGTAATAGTTCCAACGAGAGAACTTGCAATGCAAGTAAGAGAAGAATTTTTTAATATAGGTAGATTTAAAAGATTAAAAATAGTAGAAGTTTATGGAAAAGCTCCATATGGAAGACAAGAAAGAGAATTAAAAGAGAGAGCCCATGTGGTAGTAGGAACACCAGGACGTATAATAGATCATTTAGAAAGAGGAAATTTAAGAGTAGATAAAATCAAATATTTAGTATTAGATGAATCTGATGAAATGTTAAATATGGGATTTTTAGAACAAGTTGAAAATATAATTGAAAAATTACCAGAAGAAAGAGTAAATTTATTATTTTCAGCTACAATGCCAGAAGATATAGAAGAACTTTCTAAAAAATATATGAATAACCCTAGTTATATAGAAATAGAATCTAGTAGCAATACTTTAGATAGAATAGAACAAGTAAGATATAATGTGGAAGGTATTGAAAAAATAGAGTTATTAAAAGATATAACAGTAGTTGAAAATCCAGATAATTGTATTATATTTTGTAATACTCGTGATGATGTAAACTTTGTATATAATGCTCTAATGGATGAAAACTATTCTTGTGATAAAATCCATGGAGGAATGGAACAAAGAGATAGAACAGAAGTAATGGAAGATTTTAAGATGGGTAAGTTTAGATTTTTAGTTGCAACAGATGTTGCTGCAAGGGGAATAGATGTTGAAGATATAACCCATGTAATAAATTACGATATTCCAAGAGAAGTTGAACCATATATTCATAGAATAGGAAGAACTGCTCGTAAAGGTAAAACTGGAAAGGCTATATTACTCCATGATAACTATGAAGAAAAGTATTTAAAAGATATTTTAGAGTATATGGGAAAAGATATTAAATTAGTAGAGCCACTAACTGAAGAAGAAGTAGAAAAGAATAATGCATCTTTTAGAAAGAAAATGAATGAAGAAAGAGAAGATATTCGAATAAAAGGTGAAAGTTTAAATGAGGGAATTTTAAAACTTCATATAAATGCTGGAAAGAAAACTAAAATGAGAGCTGGAGATGTGGTTGGTGCAATTTGTAGTATAGATGGAGTAAATGTTGAAGATATAGGTATTATAAATATTATAGATGTATCAACATTTGTTGAAATTTTAAATAATAAAGGTGATATGGTTTATAAAGCTCTACAAAATACTAAGATAAAAGGTAGAGTTAGAAACATTAGTATTGCAAGAAGATAGAAGATATTAGGAATGAAGTTTTATTTTCTCAATTTAAAAATATTCTTTAGCCTGGGAGATAATAATTTGAGAACATAAAAAATTCTGAAGTAATATGTAATGGAAATTAACAGTTCTTATTGTAAATTTATTTATATATGCATATAATGTATTTAATAGCGATGATAAAAACTAAGGTTTATAAATCTCCCAGAGAGCCGGTGGTTGGTGGGAACCGGTGAGAGGTTAAACTGTTCCATTTTTAGAGCTGTCGGCGACGAGTCGAAGGGTGTGCCCTTTATAGCACTTCAGAGTGGTCAGTCTTTTCTGACAATTTGGGTGGTACCGCGGATGCTTTCCGTCCCATATTATTTGTATGGGTTCGGAAGGCTTTTATTTTTCTAAACTCATACTGTTATTTCTATAAAAATAAAATATATGAGGAGGAAAATAATGTTAGACATTAAATTATTGCGTGAAAACACTGAGATTGTAAAAGAAAATATTAGAAAAAAATTTCAGGATGAAAAAATCATACTTGTAGATGAAGTTATTGCTTTAGATGCTCAAAATCGGGAAGCAAAGTCAAGACGTGATTATCTTAGAAGCAGAAGAAATTCAATTAGTAAAGAAATTGGCGTATTAATATCAAAAGGAAAAAAGAATGAAGTTGAATTAGCAAAGGCAGATATAGCTTCTATGGCAGATGAACTTGCGGAATTAGAGAAGAAAATCGATGACCTGGATGTTCAGATTCGTAAAAGGATGCTTGTTATCCCAAATATTATAGACCCCACTGTACCAATTGGTAAGGATGATAGCAGGAATGTTGAAATTGAAAGATTTGGAGAGCCTGTTGTACCTGATTTTGAGATACCATATCATGTTGACATTATGGAAAAGTTAAATGGTATTGATTTGGATAGTGCAAGAAAAACAAGTGGAAGCGGATTTTATTATCTTTACGGTGATATAGCACGTTTACATTCTGCAATTCTTTCCTATGCACGAGACTTCATGATTGACAGAGGATTTACCTATTATATACCTCCATTTATGATTAGAGGTGATGTTGTGAACGGTGTTATGAGCTTCTCAGAAATGGAAAATATGATGTATAAGATTGAAGGCGAGGATTTATATCTTATAGGAACAAGTGAACATTCTATGATTGGTAAGTTTATTGATACGATTATAGATGAAGAAAAACTTCCTCAAACACTAACCAGCTATTCACCGTGTTTTCGTAAAGAGGTTGGTGCTCATGGTATTGAGGAGCGTGGTGTGTATAGAATTCATCAATTTGAAAAACAGGAAATGATTGTGGTATGCAAACCAGAAGATAGTGCAAGCTGGTTTGAAAAGTTATATCAGTATACTGTTGAATTTTTCCGCACTTTAGATATACCTGTACGTACTTTGGAGTGTTGTTCAGGTGATTTAGCAGATTTAAAAGTAAAGAGTATAGATATAGAAGCATGGTCACCGAGACAGAAAAAATATTTTGAAGTTGGAAGTTGCTCTAATCTAGGAGATGCACAGGCAAGACGTCTTTCTATCGGAATAAAAAGCAAAAATAAAGAAAACTATATCCCACATACTCTTAACAATACAGTCGTAGCACCTCCAAGAATGCTGATATCATTTTAGAAAATAATTTAAAAGAAGATGGCACCATATCAATACCTAAGCCATTGCAAATGTATATGGGTGCTAAAGAGTTGATCAAATAATTATTATTCTCTACTGAATGGAGCTAAATCACAGAATGGATGGAATTATGACCTATCCCTTTAATATCTTTGGAAGTGGATGGGAAAAGGTCACTTCAACAGTAGAACAATTGCCTTTCAAGGGTGACAATAGCATCCTTGATATTGCGACGTTCTTTAATGTATGTTGGAGTAATTTCTTGGTAAATGTCATCAATTAGGATATAAGCGACTGTAATAAAGTCTTTTAAATCAGTAAACTCTTTAGTAAAACATTTATTAGAAAACTCTAGCATATGTTATCCTCCTATCTTAATTTCTTTGTAGGTATTAATGATGAGTTAACACAATTGCTGGAGTTTTTATATTTGTAAATTTTAACTAGCATAACGAGTTAATTTAGAAAAGGTACAGACTATTATGGAAGGGAGAGTAAAATTAAAATGAATGGTTTTTTATTGTTAATACCATTTTTGATGATAAGGTTTGGGCTTCTATCAATTATAAATAAAGGTGCGATAAAACGTGCGTCTCATTTCCCACCAATGTCTGGAAATGAGATATTAGCATATTGGATATATCAGATTTCAAATATTGCAATATTTGTGTTCTTGTTTTTCCTTACAGTTATAATAGAGTTTTCTTGGAGATTCTATATAGGGCTAATCATCTATATAATTGGATTAATATTGTGTGCAATTTCAGTAATAAATTTTGCAGTTCCTTCCAATGAGGGATTTAATTATAATGGACTTTACCGTTGCTCTCGTAATCCTATGTATGTATCATATTTAATATATTTTGTAGGGTGTGCTTTGCTGACCCAATCGTTGGTTCTATGTGGAATAGTCTTAATATTTCAAATAACTTCACATTGGATTATTCTTTCTGAAGAAAGATGGTGCATTGAGAAATTTGGAAAAGAGTACAAGCAATATATGAAAAAGGTTAGACGATATATTTAATCTGCAATCTTGTAGTTGCTAAATTCCAATTTACCATATGTAGCTTATTCCCAAAATTGTAGAAAAACCTGTTGATGCGAATCTCAAAATATCAAAATGTAAAATTCTTTTTCATCACAAAGTATAGCAAATACAATGTTGCAGACCTTAGACTCACAGCGGATAAAAAGTCGATTTCTTTGTAAGATTCAATTCTTATACCTCAGCTTGTATATTTCCGTCAAAAGAAATACAATAGAGCTATGGAGGTGTTATGCGTGGATTATATAACGACAAAAGAAGCAGCGAAAAATTGGGGAATCACAGACAGAATGGTAGTGTACCATTGCTCTGCCGGGCGGATTAAGGGAGCTAAAAAAATGGGAAATACATGGCTTGTTCCGGTTGACGCTGAAAAACCGGCTGACGGACGATACAGGAGCAGTAAAGTAAAGGATGGTGAAAATAAATGAAACGGATATTTTTGGTTGAGGACGATAAGGCAATCGCTAAAAACCTTATGCTTTTGCTCCGCTCCGAGGGATTTATAGTCACTCACGCCCCTACGCGGAGTGAAGCCCTTGCCGCGCTTGCCGGGAATAAATTTGACTTGGCGTTGATTGATATTTCTTTGCCTGACGGAAATGGCTTTACGGTTTGCACGGAAATCAAAGAAACAGGAGATGTTCCCATTATCTTTCTGACGGCTTCCGGCGATGAGGCGAGTGTTGTTACCGGGCTGAACATGGGCGCGGACGACTATATCACCAAGCCTTTTCGCCCCCGTGAACTAATCGCACGAATCAGAACAGCCCTGCGAAAAAGCGGACGTTCTCCATCGGCTTTTGAAATCTGCGGGCTTCATGTCGATATGGCAAGCGGCATCGTGAAAAAGGATGGCAGCGAGGTTTTTCTTTCAGCCTTAGAATACCGCTTGCTGTTGGTGTTTATTAACAACCCTAAAAGTATTATCACAAGGAGCAGGTTGCTTGACGAATTGTGGGACGCTGCGGGCGAGTTTGTCAATGACAATACATTGACTGTGTACATTAAACGCCTGCGGGAGAAGATAGAGAACAACCCCGCAAGCCCGCAAATCATTCTGACCGTTCGCGGGACGGGATATAGATTGGGGGACGGGTATGTTTCGGAATAGAGAGTTCCGGCAGCTTGCAATTTTGTTCTCCTTAATAGCTGCCATCACTGTGACGCTGGGATTTGCAATAAATAGGTTGGCTGGAATCCTTGCCATTGCTTCTGCTACCGCCTTTGGAACAGCTTTTTTTGTGTTTACCAAAGCCCGATATAAAAGCATTGCGCAGATTTCAGATCAAATCGATCTTGTGCTTCATAACGCTGACCATCTGTATATTGGTGAATCGGACGAGGGCGAACTTTCCATTTTGCAAAGCGAGATAACAAAAATGACGCTGCGTATTCGGGAGCAAAACGACGCGCTGAAAAAAGAAAAAGAACATCTTGCTGATTCGCTGGCCGACATAGCTCACCAACTCCGCACCCCTCTCACATCCGTAAACCTTATTCTATCATTGTTAGAGAATAACCCTGATGAAAACCAGCGAAAAGCATTTGTGCGGGAAATAGAGGAATTGCTTGTGCAGATGGATTGGCTGATTACTTCACTATTGAAATTATCCCGCTTGGACTCGGGCATTGTGGTGTTCCAAAGGGAGCAGATAGATGTAAACAACTTGATATGCGCCGCGCTTCGCCCGTTCCTAATTTCAATGGAGCTGCACGATATTGCTTTGCATACAGACGTGCCGAAAGGGATAATCATTGAGGGCGATTCGGCTTGGCTTTCGGAAGCAATTCAAAACATTCTCAAAAATTGCATGGAAAGCGCAGGAGATAACGGTAAGATTGAGATTGTCTGCACAGACAACCCACTGTTTACCGAGATTGCCATCCACGACAGCGGCACGGGCTTTGAAAAAAAAGATTTACCCTGCCTGTTTGACAGGTTCTATCGTGGGAAAAACGCAGGTGCGACAGGATACGGAATCGGATTGGCTCTCTGCAAGATGATTATAACACGGCAGGGCGGGACGATTACCGCCAAAAATCACCCCCAGGGCGGTGCGATTTTTGCTATCCGTTTTCCAAAGTGACTAATCTCTCACCTGAAAGTCACAGAGATGTAAGTTGAAGGTTCTATTATATAGGTAGACCAAGAGAAAAGGAGGCTTACATAATGGAGTTTTTAAAAATTGAAAATTTATGCAAGGTCTACGGCAAGGACGAAAACCAAGTTATCGCCCTTGACCATGTTTCGCTTACAATCGAAAAGGGGGAGTTTACCGCAATCATCGGCTCCTCCGGCTCCGGTAAATCCACATTGCTTCATATCATAGGCGGCGTGGACGTGCCCACAAGGGGAAAGGTGTATTTAGACGGGCAGGATGTATATGCTCAAAGCAATGAAAAACTCGCCATTTTCCGCAGGCGGCAGGTCGGACTGATTTACCAGTTTCACAACCTCATTCCCACCCTGAATGTGGTGGAAAACATCACCTTGCCTATCCTGATGGACAAGCGCAAGGTCAACGAGGAACGGCTGAATGACCTGCTCGAAATGCTTGGGTTGCAAGACCGCAAAACTCATTTACCCAATCAGCTTTCGGGCGGTCAGCAACAGCGGGTTGCCATAGGACGCGCTTTGATGAATGCCCCGGCGGTCATGCTTGCCGACGAACCCACAGGCAGTTTGGACAGCCGAAATGGACATGAAATCATCAAACTGCTGAAAGAAAGCAATAAAAAATATGGGCAGACCCTGCTCCTCGTCACCCATGACGAAAATATCGCCCTGCAAGCAGACCGCATTATCGGCATATCAGACGGCAAAGTAGTGAGAGACGAGAGGGTGAGACCATGAACATTTTTAACAAAGTTACCCTGCAAAGCATGAAAAAAAGCCGTACACGAACGATTGTAACGGTTATCGGAGTTATCCTGTCTGCCGCCATGATTACGGGAGTCGCCACCTTTGCCGTGTCCCTGCAAAGCTATATGATAAACGGTGCTGCTGCCAAATATGGTGATTGGCATATTGAAATCCCGGACGCAGATTCCTCCTTTGTGCTGGAACAGGCAGAGGAGAGCCCAGTGGCAAATGCTGTAGTGCTACAGAACATTGGCTATGCCACACTGGAAGGCGGACAAAATCCTGACAAGCCATATCTTTTTATTGCCGGATGGAACGAGGAAGCCTTGGATGCTCTGCCCATCAAGCTGCTTTCCGGCAGACTGCCGGAGAACAGCAGCGAGGTAGTGATACCGGCTCATATTGCGGCAAACGGCGGCGTGAAAATTTCGGTGGGGGACACACTCACCCTCTCGGTCGGCAACCGCATGAGCGGCGATCAGAAGCTTAGCCAGAACGATTCGTATTGTGCCGGGGAGGAAAGGCTTGTAACCACGACAGAGAAAACATATACGGTTGTCGGCATCTGCCAACGACCGGCAATCGAGGAGTATGCTGCACCTGGATACACTTTAATCACAAGAGAGGATACAGCCGCAGCGGACAGTCTTACCGTATTTATCACGCTGAAGAACCCATATCAGGTTCATTCTTATGCAGACGGCATATCAGACAATTACAGTTACGTTTTGAACGATGATGTACTACGTTTTATGGGACTTTCAGGGGAAAAGATGCTTACAGTTCTCCTGTACTCCATTGGTGGCATTTTGATTGCCCTGGTTATGCTCGGCTCGGTGTTCCTGATTTATAATTCATTCAACATCTCATTGAATGAACGCACACACCAGTTTGGAATTCTCATGTCAGTAGGTGCCACAGAAAAACAGCTGCGTAATTCTGTTCTGTTTGAGGGACTTTGCATCGGTACAATGGGCATTCCCATCGGCATTTTGGTCGGGATACCAAGTATCAAGCTTGTGCTTTCTCTTGTGGCAAAAAATTTCGCAAATGTTATGTATGACAATGTACCGTTGACTTTGGTGGTATCTGTTCCTGCTCTTGTTGCTGCGGCGGTTATCAGTATGATCACCATTCTGATTTCGGCCTATATTCCGGCAAAGAAGGCTGCCAGTACGCCTGTGATGGAGTGTATCCGCCAGACAAACGAGGTCAAAGTGGAAGCCAAAGCGATAAGAACCTCAAAGCTCGCGAAACGCCTTTACGGTTTAGAGGAAACACTTGCGTTAAAAAACTTTAAGAGAAACAAGCGGCGTTATCGCAGCATTATTCTGTCGCTTACGTTAAGCGTCGTATTGTTTGTGTCGGCAAGCTCTTTCGGAACCTATCTGAATCAGCTCGCGGAGAATTCCTCTGTGGTAGTTGAAGAATATGACATCTGTTTCTATACGCGAGACATGGAGGAAAGCGAGCTGTTCCAGCTTTATGATGAGCTGAAAACCGCCGACGGCGTTACGGAAAGCACTTATCAGGCACTTTCGACCTATTCCTGTGTGCTCAATACAAGTGATTTGTCAAGTCATTTTTTTGACGAGTACGGCGAGCCCATCGGTTATAATGGGACAAGTGAAACGGTGGAAGTGCTGTTGGATATTCAGTTTGTTGAGGACAGGGTCTATCAGAACTTGCTCGAAGGCCTCGGCCTGTCCGCAGAGGAATACATTGGGCAGGACAAAAAAATGATTATGGCAGGAATTCTGCCCGAGAGTTGGTATACGCAGGAAGAGCCCATGGAATTTACGCTCCACTCCAATACCGGGGATCAGACGAAAACGATTCGTGCAACCTTTGTAAAGGACTACCCAGATCTGCTGCCTGCGGAGCCGGGTGAATGGGCCGGATACACGCTTATGGTGATGGCCCCTTATGGGGTAAAGCCGCAGTTTGACGCACTTGGCGCAACTGTAAAACCTACAAAGCTGGGCATGACCTTCAAGTCGGAAAATCCAGGTCAGTCTACAGCTGAGATGCAGAGGATGATTGAAGGAGCCAGCATTACCGCCGACTATAATCTGTATAACGTCTATGAGATACTGGAGCAAAACCGTAATATCACATTCATTGTCAATCTGTTCTCGGTTGTTTTTATCATAATGATTTCGCTAATCGCAGTTGCAAACGTCTTCAACACGATTTCCACCAATATCAAGCTGCGCAGACGGGAATTTGCCATGCTCCGTTCTGTGGGGATGTCCGACCGGGATTTCAATAAGATGATGCGCTTTGAATGCACTCTTTATGGAACGCGGACGATGCTTTGGGGACTGCCTCTCGCAGGAATTCTTTCCTGTCTGATTTATAAGGGCATGATTATCGGCGGTGGAAATGTTGATTTTGTGTTCCCATGGGGCAGTATGGCAATCAGCGTGTTTGGTGTGCTTTTTATTGTATTTATTACAATGCTATATGCCATTAGCAAGATAAAAAAAGAAAATATCATTGACGCAATTCGAGATAATATGAGTTGATTTAGATATTGAAAATACAGAATCCATCCTACAGAAGTAATGTAAACCACAAAGGAATGCTGCCCTGCAGTAATAAAAAAACTGTTTTTTTAGGACATGACGGTATCAATGAGGTATCGACATGTCCGTTTTTTATTATCATTCATACCCTAATTTCTGTTACTCATTAAAAAAGTTTATACTCACAAATAGGATATTCTGGCTATAAATATGAACAAACATATCATTATGTAATTGTTAATAATTCCCTTATGCCCGGTTGCGCTATACAGCTGGGCTTTTTGCGTTTTATCGAAAACTTTTTTTCCCGAAATGTAACTGGCAGCCCTTTCGTGTCGGGACTTAGTGTGAAAGGAGGCAAAGGTTCAACACTCACTCTCTTTCATGGCAAGAAAGGGGGTGAGAAACTATGAAGCCGTCTTCTTTTCAGACTACTATTGAAAACCAGTTTGATTACATCTGTAAGCGTGCTATGAACGACGAACGCAAGGACTACATAAAAATCTTGTCCAGACAGTCTAAGTGGGAAATGTTTTTTTCTGAAATGGGCGATTACCTTATCAGTCAGTTTTCAGTCGTAGGCAGTTATTCAACGGATTATCAGATTTTCACATGGAATGGATTTACGGTTGGTGTGGAGAACGATTTACTAAGCGAAGCATTGCGTAATTTGCTGGACAAGAAGCGTGAGATTATCCTGATTTTACGATTTAGACTTTTGGTGTTAAAATTATTTTTCTTGGAATTGGAAGCTCTAAATTTAGAATCATCAACGGCCACTACCTTCTTACCAAAAAGGTCCCATTCTTTATATAGAGCTACAAATTGTTTAAATACTAAATTTATGGCCTCTTTATTATCTTTTCTAAAGTCAGATATTGATTTAAAATCTGGAGTTAATCTTCTTAGTAGCCACATTACTTCTATATTTGTTTGAGTAGCCTTTTCTAATATTCTTGATGATGTGATTCTATTCATATAACCATAAATATATAGTTTAAGTAAATCTTTCGGATCATAGCTGGATCTGTCTTTATCTTTAGGTGCTAGGTGCTGCATTTTTAAAGCCTAGTGTAATCATATCTAATGATGTCACAAATGCATCTATTATTCTTACAGGATTATCTTCTGATATATAGTCATCTATATATTCAGGAAATGTAATCTTACTTTTTCTATTTATTCCTTCTATATATCTCATGCTACCATCCTTTCTTATGATATCATGGGTAAATTGTAGCATATTTAACCTGGATTATGTCAACTAATTATTGGATTTTCTACACGATCTGCCGACCCCGGTGGCTTTTATATCGGCAAGGACAAGTACGGCAGCAACATCATCATCGACTTCAATCAGCGAGCTAAGGACAAGACCAATAGCAGCATCCTTGTCCTGGGCAACAGTGGCGGGGGCAAAAGTTACCTCCTGAAGCTGCTTTTAACCAACCTCCGGGATTCAGGAAAGCACGTTCTTCTGCTTGATCTAGACCCTGACCCGGAATCTGGGGGGCTGTTATACCGATCTTATGGGCGGCGAGCACCTGATTAATGTAATGCAGCCCAAAGTTTTCCCGAGCATCAGGAGGTACTTGGTGAATTTGTAAAAAAATTGTAGGAAATTATAAAAAACTGCAAAGAATTGTAAGGATTTGCAAAATTCATAAAATTTGCAAAATTTATCTTGACTCTTGATAAATGTTTTAATATAATTCATATATACATCAGGGGATAATGCAAAAAAAGTGGAACGTCATGCCATACTAGGGAGGTGAAAATATAATGAAAATGAAGCCAATTATTGAAGCTAGTTGGGATTTACAAAATGTAGCTAAGGATGAGTCAAACCAGGAGAGTTCACAGATGGGACCAATGATAGGAATTGGTGATCGCTTTTGTTGTGCTTGCTAAGCTTAGTAAAATGGTTTAGCTTACTCTCTTACTGAATATTTGATTCGAAAAAAGCTAAGCTACATAACCCTTCTATCACAATAGTCCAAAGTGTTCAGTGATAGAAGGGTTTTTATCACAGGTAACATCCCGCCAAACATTTTGCTTATTATGGTTCGCGGCAATGGGATTTGTTGCGAAATTATGTGTGTGCCATAAACTTGGCGGAGATGATGGGTATTTGGCTTATATATACTTTCATCGCCGGCAAGCATAGGACTTCATTAACACCACAATCAGCTTTAGGGAGGGAAAGCAATGAAATTAATTAAACACATGATATTTGTAGACATACACGATAACAAAAAACTGTTGATAAACTCTTTAACAGGCACTATGGACGAAATTGATGCCCCTATTTACGAAACCTTGTCCAAGTGGCAGGCTTGTGAAGAGATTGTAACGGAGAATGATTTGGAGGCTGAGTTATTGAGTAATCTCCAATCCAGGGGATATCTGGTAAATAACTACGAAGAGGAAATAGCCAAAAAGAATGAAATTTTAAAGGTATTGCGTAACGAGCACGTTCAAAGGCAAAAAGACCAAAGAACTGTCGTCTTTGTTATGACTTATGATTGCAACTTCAGATGCCCTTATTGCTTTGAGGGTGATGCCTATCTTAAAAAAGAGGTCATAACTCCGGAACAAATTGATGCCGCCTTAAAGCTTGCAGGTGAGGGCGTGCAGTCGATATGTCTTTTTGGAGGAGAGCCGTTGCTTCCAAAAACCAGACCCGCTTTGGAACATCTTTTTAATAAGGCCCCAGACAAAACATATCAAATTTTCACCAATGGGTATTATCTGACAGAATTCCTTGATTTGCTTTTGTCTATAAATATTTCTCAAGTTTTAATCACTTTAGATGGCAGTGAAGAATCTCATAATAGCAAGAGGGTCTTAGCTAACGGAAAGCCTACGTTCAAAAAAATTATGGATGGTGTAGAGAAGTGTTTAGAAAGCGGGATAAATATCCGAATCAGAATGAACCTTGACAAAAGCAATTACGAGGAAGGAATTGATTTAAGAGAAAAGCTGCTTGACAGATTTTCAGGATATAAGGACAATTTATCGTTTGAATTGGCCACACTGCTTGGAGACTCTTATGATGAACGAATTGATATAATGACTGAAATATATCATTCGGATATAAAGTACTCGTTCGAGGATAGGGAAAGAATAAACAATTTTATAACTAAAAAAAATTCAATACTGGACCACTTAGTGTATGGTAGAGCCATAAATCCTTTGTACTCCTATTGCTACGCTCACGTAGATGGCATGGCGTTTGACCCTTATGGCGATATTTATCCATGCTTGGGGTGTGTTGGCAAGGACCGCTTTTCTATAGGAAAGTATCATCCCTTAATTGAGTTCAAGGAAAACTCAATACGTAACCGTAATATAGAAAAAATTCCTGAATGCAGGGATTGTACATATTCTCTTCTTTGCGGAGGAGGCTGTCCTTTGGGGTTAGATGAAAACGGTGATTTTTTCAAGCCTGTGTGCTATTCCGTCAAAACTCTTTTGCATAATGAGCTTCCCTTATTTTATAAAGAAATGGAAGAAGCTATGAAAAAAACCGAGGAAACAGTAAATAGTGCCAATTGATGGAACGGGAAATCGTCTCGGAGAGAAGCTTGCTAAAGAGATTGAAAGAGTCATGGGTACAAAGAATAGGACAGGCGGATAACGGGCGAAGCATAATTAACGTAGCCACATTAGTGGGGTGAGATGGCAGAGACTTGTTGGGTACGTTAAAGGACAGCGTAGAGTATCTTGATTTCAATTATGGAGACGCTGTCTATATGGACGCGGCAGCCGTGCTTAAATTTTCGAACTGGGGGATATAGGGTCATATGGATATGAAATGATAAATAATGTTTTAACGGTAAATGAAAATGAAGCCTTAGTAATTCGCTGGCGATTTGCTTTGGAAAATAAAGGATTAATCATTTCAGACAAAATGAAAGAATTAGGAATACCAAGCTCGCTATCCATTCAGAGGTATACTAAATGCCGCCAAGATCACAAAATTACAGATTTTAGTAAGTTCAGAATAAGTCATACTAGTCCTATTGTTTCGGTTGAGGTTTTTGAAAAGGTTAAAGCCGCATTAAAAGCGCGCGAACAAAAGGATGAAGACCTGATTTGGGAGGTAGAGGGAGACTCCGATTCTATCATGGTGTGAAAAAGAGCTGTTTCAGTAGGCTGCCCACTGCATCTAAATCATTCAAACAACACATATTGTTTGAATGATTTAGATGCAGTGGCGTCAAACCTTTCAAGCACAAGGGTTCTGGGGCTTTCGGAAGGCAATTTCCGAAAGCCCCAGAACCCTAGATGCACATCAGAAACGCTGTAAATCGTTGATATAACTGGCCTTGCAGCATTTTTTCTTATTCGATGAGCTTTACCGCTCATCTGATTTATTACACCCATTAGAACGCCTTACCTCCTCCCTTCAGCCCCTGGCAGACTGCAATGTCAATCAACGATTGACTGCACAATCCGCCGGATATGCCCTAAAGGAGAAAGACTTTATTCTAGAAGACAGAAACCTATAGATGAAAATACAAAAGCAATAATATATAGAAATTATGAGGCTTGTGGTAAATGTGAATTTAAAGACAAATGTACAAAAGATAAGAAAGGAAGACGAATAAGAAGATCTATCTTTTTTCAAAAAGAGTACACCCATCATGTATAGGTGGGTGGTGAATTTTTACTTAGCTAAAGCTAAGTTTTTTCTTTTATTAGATTGCATAAATAATAGCATTTATTGTAAAATCGTGACTACTATACTATAATATTACTATAATTTTCTAAGAAAGGAGGATTTAAATGCCCCAAAAGCCTACTAAAGAAGTTTTGTTTGGTGTTCAAAAACAACAGCTTAAACATTTATCTAAAGGTGAATATTTAGCTTTAAGAGAGTTATGCTTTTTAAGCAAAAATATGTAT
>NZ_JAHLPM010000019.1 GCF_018917865.1 Tissierella simiarum | reverse complement strand
TTAGACAAATGTTTAAGCTGTTGTTTTTGAACACCAAACAAAACCTCTTTAGTAGGCTTTTGGGGCATTTAAATCCTCCTTTCTTAGAAAATTATAGTAATATTATAGTATAGTAGTCACGATTTTACAATAAATGCTATTATTTATGCAATCTAATAAAAGAAAAAACTTAGCTAAAGCTAAGTAAAAATTCACCTCCCACCTATAGAGGATGGGTGTACTCTCTTTGAAAAAAGATAGAATACATGCACTTATAAAAAAGAATACGCCAGTATATTCTATTTCAATAGAAATCTATCCCAAATATTATGAAGAACTTACTAAGAGATTTGGTTTGGAAAAAAACTATTTAAAAAATGCCCTTTTAACTTTTAAAGGTGATACAGATTTCTATGAAATGATGATACTTCTTCAAGAAATAATAAACTTTAAAGGAATAGGACTTTCTGCAGAACTTTTCTACGAAAGTAAAGTTACTGAAGCCATAGCACTTCTTTTAGCTAAAGTAGAAGAAAATATATATGTATCTAATAAAGAATATCAAGAAATTAAAGACATAAATAAATATATATTAAATAATTTAGATAGAAATATATCTCAAAAGGAGCTCTGTGAAAAATTCTTTATGGGGAAAACTAAGCTACAAACACAGTTTAAAAAAGTAAATAATCTAACTATTTCTGAATTTATTAAATTAAATAAAATAGAAAAATCTAAAACATTATTAAAAGATAATACTCTGAGTATAAAAGATATATCAAAACAACTAGGATATACTAGCCAAAGTAGATTTACAGAAGTCTTTAAGGAAAGTACAAATATATTACCTAGTGAATATAGAAATATATATTGCTTGTAATAATTTTTTTAGATAGATATAAAAAATAGTCCTAAAGTTCTGGAGTTTATAGAACTTTAGGACTTACATTTCCGATACAAAACATTGTTGATGAGTCCGAAAAAAATCCATTATATATTGTAGAAACATCAATATTTAGTGTTGCTGGGATTCCACCCAAAGCCACAGCTTTCCATAATCAAAAGATCAATTTGTTCTGTTGACATTCCTATATGTAGCTGTTCATATATGAAATCTAAAACTGCTGTAATAAGTAAATTAGAAAAATCATATAAATTGTCATAATCTAAAATTGTTATATCATCTGATTTTTCTTTTCCCTAGCAATTGTATATGTCAATTTACTAAAGTCATCTCTTCTCCCAGCTATTATTATAATCGTCATGAATATAATCAACGTATTACTGAGATACCTCTTTTTTTATTTGATTTTATAACTAATAAATCGCTACTGGCCCATAAGGACCATCAATAATTTCTATTTTCGTTTCAAAGATATTTGTCAAAGATTCTGAGTCCATAACCTCTTCTACTGTTCCAAAAGCAGCAATTTGTCCATCCTTCATAGCACAAATTCTATCAGAATATTTTGCTGCAAAATTTATATCATGCATAACAGTCAGAATTGTTCTCCCAAATTCATTAGCAGCATACCTCAGATGCTCCATCATTTGAACAGAACGAGCAACATCCAAATTGTTCAGCGGTTCATCCAAAAGTACATATTCAGTCTCTTGGCATAAAACCATTGCTACATATGCTCTTTGCCTTTGACCACCAGAAAGCTCATCTAAATATCTATTTTCTAAATCAGTCAAGCCTAAAAAATCAATATATTTAGAAATAATAGCCTCATCCTCTTTAGTCAATCTTCCCTTTGAATAAGGAAAACGCCCAAATCCAACTAATTGTCTAACAGTAAGCCTTGTTATAAAATGATTTTCTTGTCTCAAAATAGTCAAAATTTTTGCTAAGTCTTCTGATTTAGATTCAGAAACATCCATATTTGCCACATTAATTTGGCCTTCATCCATATCCAAAAGTCTTCCAATCATTAAAAGTGTGGTAGACTTCCCAGCACCATTTGGTCCAATTAAAGAAGTAAGACCAGCTTTTGGTATTTCAATATTCAAAGGTCCTATTTTTACCTCATCAGTATACACCTTTTTAACATTATCAATCTTTATCATAAAGTCCCCTTCCTTAAAATTAAAATTAAAAATGTTATGCCACCAAACATTTCGATAATAACTGAAACTACACCTTGAGCATTGAATATATGATACATAAAAAAGTATGAACCCGTTATTATCAAAAATCCTATAGCAAGAGCCATTGGAAAAATATATCTGTGATCATAAGTCGGTGCCACTTGATAACTCAAAGTCGCAACTAAAAATCCATAGAAAGTAAGTGGTCCAACCAAAGCCGTTGAAATCGACATTAAAACAGAAACTAATACAAGAGTATAAATTACACTAAATTGATTATTAACACCCAAAGAAGTACAGACGTCCTTTCCAAGTGACAATACATTTAACTTCTTAGAATAAGCAAGGAGAAGTAATGCTACAATTATTACAATTGGAATCGCAACAGAAAAATATGCTGAATCTGCATTATTTACAGAACCAAATAATTTTGCCTGTAAAATATCAAACTCAGAGGGCGTAAGAAGTCTTCTCATAAAAGATGACAAAGACCTTAACCCAGTTCCAATAATAACTCCAACCAAAAGCATAAGTTGTAAATCTCCATACTTTCCAGAAAGTAACCATCCATAAAGTATCAAACACATTAAAACCATAACAACAACTTGAAATATAAACGATCCAATACCACTAAAATTTATAAATGTACTAGCACCAAAGAAAAATATTGTACTAGTATGAATTGTTGAATAAAGTGCTTCAAAACCTAAAAGTGAAGGAGTTATAACCCTATTATTAGTAATCGATTGAAAAGCAACAGTGGACAAACTCTGACAAGTTGCAGCAATAATCATTGCAACAATAGCTACCATCCTTCTTCTAACAACTGGAATAAAGGAAGGGGAACCTACTGGAACTGGATTATTATAAACCAAAAGTCCATATGAAGAAAGAGCGCTCAAAGCAAACAATGTTATCAAGAAAATCCAATAACGTTTTTCTTCTTTCTTAGAGCGGAAGGCTCTAGCTGATCTATTTTCATTATGTAGGCTAGAATCGACTTCGATATTTCTTTTATTACTATATTCTAATACGTTCATCTTAGCCTCCTTTGTCTCAATAAAATAACAATAAATACAACTGACCCTATTGTTCCAAGTATTAAAGAAACAGGTACTTCAAAAGGCATTATAATTGTTCGAGAAATTATGTCACAAACAGTTATAGTACCCATTCCTAACACACATACCCAAGGCAAATTACTCCTAAGATCATCACCTCTATACATTGAAACAATATTTGGTACAATTAAGCCTAAAAAAGGCAAGTTTCCAATAACAGCCGCAACAATTCCAACTGCAAACGAAATAAGACCAGTACCCAAAAGAACTATCCTATTATAATTTACTCCAAGACTCGTTGCAATATCTTCCCCTAGTCCAGCTAAAGTCAATCTATCAGCATAGATAAAAATTAAAAAAGTGACAATAACAATTAGCCATAAATATTCATATCTTCCAATTTGAACCGATGCAAAAGAACCTACAAACCACGCTTCAATAGTTTGAGTCATTTGAAAAACTAGTCCTATAAAAGTAGAAATTGCAGAAATGACTGCTCCAAGCATCATCCCAATAATCGGGACAATTAAAGACGAACGAAGTTTAATTTTTCTTAAAAACAAAAAGAAAATCATAGTTCCTACAAAAGAAAAAAATATTGCACCAGTCATTCGTTGAACTAAAGTTGGTGCAGGAAATAATAAGTAAACAAAAACAAGCCCCAAACCTGCCCATTCAATAGTTCCTGTTGTGGTAGATTCAATTAAACGATTCTGTGTAATAAGTTGCATTACCAGTCCTGACATTGACATTGCAGCTCCAGTAAGCATTAGTGCAACTGTTCTTGGAACACGAGTTATGAAAAACATACTTATTCCATCCTCTTGTCCTAAGATATCATAAACTCCAGTAAACAGTGATATAATACCTAGTATAATAACAACTATAATTGCTAATATAAAAGGTTTTGTCCATATTTTATTTTGATTATAATGTTGGGACTGAGAGTTCTCAGCCCCATACATTTTTTGCATTGTATTCTTCGGCACTATACTATACTCCTTTATGTTACTTAGCTAAAACTTTTGCAAGTCCTTCAAATAACTCTAGATAAGTTTGTATTGATTCATTTGTATAAGTATCGTTTGGTGCATAAACGATCTTTCCTTCAGAAACAGCAGTTGTGTTTTGAAGAGCAGGTGAATTATCGATAACATCCTGAGCAGGAACTGCATCAGTTGTAGAAGATATTGCAGCATCACGATCTAGTACGAAAATCCAATCAGGATTACTTTGTGCAATAGCTTCAACAGAAATATCATCACCTTGATGATCAGAAGAAGCACCGCCAACTTCTAATGCTGGAACCCATCCAAAAATTTCATACATTGGTCCCCAAACACGTCCAGAACGAGGAGCTGAAAAACCAATATCTCCACCAGAAACTACAATACTCATAACTGTATCCGTTCCATTATATGCAGACTTAGCATCTTTGATAGCTTGATCAAAATCAGCTACCAATTGTTCAGCCTCTTTATTTTTATCAAAAATTTGTCCCAAAACAATCGTAGAATTCTTAAGTCCATTTATTAAGTTTTCTCCAGGTGAATCGGCTGCCTCAGAAACATCAAAATTAAGGTCAATAACAGCTGCATTTGGCACTAATGCTTTTATATCTTCATAAAATCTAGCAAATCTTTGACCAACAATTACAAGTTCAGGGTTTACAGCTGCTATAATTTCAAGATTTGGTTCACGATGATTTCCAATATCTTGAACTGACTCATCAGCTACATATGGTGAATCCGCAGGCATTACAGCCTTTGGAACAGCTGCTAATTCAATTCCCCAATTAGCTAAAGTTTCAAAAGTTCTATTATCTAAAGCAACTACATTCTTTGGATTTACAGGAACAGTAACAGTTCCATGAACATCAGTGATTTCAACCGTTGAAACTTCAGTAGACTCATTTACTTGATCATTAGTTTCAGGTTTAACAGTTTCATTACTTGGTTTTGTGCAAGCCGTCAACATCAAAGCAAAAATTGCCATAATAACAGTTAATTTAAAAAATTTAGATTTTCTCATACATTTCTCCTTTTATATAAGTTTTTTTATAAGCATATAAGCAGGCAGATTGTTGAATTGATGAAATCAATATCTATGTTATATTTTTATTCGTGATTTAAGTAACAATTATCTCTATTTCACTATAGTGCACAGTGACAATACAAATATTATGGTAATGATAGTGATTATCAATTTCAACATCTTAATTCATTATACCAAAGCAAAAAATATTGTCAACCATTTTTTGGACTTAGGAATATAGCCTATATCTCTTCCCACTTATAAATAGGATTAATCTATATATATTCTATTGAGTATATGTTCGTTTAGCGATATATCATTAGCAGTTTATCCATTTAATCAACCGCTCTACAATCCAAGTAAAATTTTATTGCTTACAATTTTGCTCATTTTCTACCAACAATTTACACAAGGACGGTAACATCTCAGTTGACCTTAAGTAAGTAAAGAGTTAAAATAAAGATGCAAAGATAAAAACACAGTTCCGGTTGGTAGTCCGGATGCAGTGAAAGCTGTCAGTAACCTGCCTCCTTGGTTGTCCGTTCTTTGCAAGTACACTAAAGGAGGGTTTCATTATGAGTAAGACTGTTTCCAAGCTGACTGTATTTTTTGATGAGCCTTTTTGGGTAGGTGTCTATGAGCGTGAATTTGATTGCAAGTATGAAGTTTGCAAAATCACCTTTGGAGCCGAACCAAAGGATTATGAAGTTTACGACTTCATGCTCAAAAA
Organism: Tissierella simiarum; assembly: GCF_018917865.1. Classification (GTDB taxonomy): domain Bacteria; phylum Bacillota; class Clostridia; order Tissierellales; family Tissierellaceae; genus Tissierella_C; species Tissierella_C simiarum. The sequence goes on along the minus strand of NZ_JAHLPM010000019.1, from coordinate 66,579 downwards.
CTACGACAAGCTACGGTTTAGTCCATCTCTCGGAGCATCAATGCTTGCTAAAAAGCGTATTAACCCCAAGAGGATCCAACGGGAGATCAACAAGCAATTACAAAATACTGGAATTGGAACAAAAGCACAGCAAGCATTGAAGCTTCAGCAAGAACAAGGGAAATTGGAACGAAAGTCTCGTTCTCGTGAACAACGTGAAGCGGAGAAAGAACGCCAGTTTCAATTACGACAGGAAAAACGCAAGAAGAAACACAAGGGACGTTAATCCCCTGTGTTTTCCCTTTTTTTATAATAATAAAAGATTACAAAAAAGATTAAACAGCATGAGCCCACTTGAACATAGAATTCACGCTGCTTACGGTATTTTATTTATTTTTACTGTCTACTTGACAGAGTGTACTTTAGACCTAAACTTTGCCTCTTCATTTTCTATATTAAAGTTTTGATTTGTATAAAAAATAAATGTATTAAGATATTGATATCCTAATACATTTATAGTTTTCATTATTGTGTTTTTTATATGTGCAATATTTTATATTATCCTAATAATACTTATAGATACTATAAACTTTCTAATAATCTTTGATAATCAATTTTAATAAATGGCTTATGGTCAATAATTTCTTCTCTCATCCAGGCTAAATATTCGGCATAAGGACTAGCAGATTTATTTAAAGACATCTGTTTAATGAATTTATATGTATATAATCTACGATACTTTAAGAATAAATCAAGTTTTTCAATCCAAAACCTTTTAAACCTGATTGCCCTAGCGGACCTGTACATTTTCAAAAATTAACATTTCTTTATTCTATTATCCGTCCCATAACAATTGTATTGTAATACTTTCCATCCGAGAGAATTTTGTCTCTTCGTAAAACTCCCTCAACTTTAAATCCAAATTCTTCATATATCTTAATTACTTTTTTATTCGTTTCTAAAACATTAAGCCCAATCTTTTTTATTCCATTCATATCCGCCCAAGATATAGAGCTTTCCAATAACTTTTTTCCGATTTGATACCCCCAGTAATCTCTCAATACGCATACTCCGAATTCAACTTTATGTGAAAAACGTTTTAATACGCTCCCTTCACATCTGCAAAATCCAACCAGATTTCCATCAACTGATGCAACTAGGAACAATTTTCGGGCATTTTCAGTATCCGCAGCAATCAATTGTTTAAATCCCTCTTCATCAATAAATGCTTCTCCTTGCTCTCTGTCTAAATACTCAGTTTCCCCGTCGATCTGCACTCTGAGTGACGACAAGTCTTTTGCATCCGTTTCCACTGCCGATCGAATCATATAGTTCAACCCATTTATACAATACACTTGTTCTTTTATCTTCATATTCAACCTCGTTTCTTCTTGATTCTCTTATATATGAAAGTTGATATATCTATTTGCTATTTTCTTTAAAAGACAAAAAGTCTCCACGTGCCTTGAGGAGACAAAAAAGATGCGGTTGAGCCTAGTACCCCCTTAGCGGCGAAGTACATTTCTAAAAAGTAGATAATTATGATATAAGCAACGATGTTTCTCCTTTATCTATGTGACCACCAGGGCATTCCCATGTATCTCTGTTTTCTCTCTTACACAATACCCATTGTCCTCTATATTTAGCTATAATATCGACAAAGATTAATTTACCATTATCTATGATATAATCATACAAGTTTATCTCAACCATTTCATACCTCCATCACAAATTCCGATTTGTTGAATTATATGACATATCTACAGGTAAATTTTATGTTAAAATTCAAATCTAAACAATTCTTCACCATCCACCAATTCACCCGTATCTTTAAAACCTATTTTTCGATAAATATGTTTCCCATATTCATTTTCTGGATCAGTGGAAAGAAACACTTCTTTGCATCTATTTATCTTTTTCATTTCCCTTAATACAATTTCAATTGCCTTAGTCCCATAACCATGTCCTTGATATTTCCTATCAATCATTATTCTACATAATTCATAAAAGTTCTTTTCCTTGCAAAAACCATACATTGCAAACCCTATCAATTTATCTTCATTTTCTATTGCCTTAATTGTCCAAGTTTTCTCATAAAAGGATTGAACTATTGACAAAGCATTAGAAGCAACGAATTCTTCGCATAAAGTGGGCATACCATTTTCATTGGTTGTCATAAAGAGAACATCTATCCAATTTCTTTCATCTATATCTATTAATTTAATCATCCATTTCATCTTCTTATTTATAATCTTTCTTTCATACTCATATACTTATATACATTATATAAACCTTCTACAAACCTATCAAACTATTATTCCATCTTTCTAACTCTGCTTTTATCATTTCTACCTTACAATTATTTGCTATATCCAATGTCATCTATATTTTACCCTATTATTCCTTCTTGCCATCACTGCTTTAGACTGAATTATTTTATAGATATACTCTCCATCAAAAGTTTAGAAAGGTGAATTCAAGGCAGATTCTAGTAATCTTTCATCTTTAATAACATCGCTCTTTCATTTTCTCTATCTGATCTTTTTATTGTAATGTTCAAGTTCTATCCTTCCATTCTATTTAGTAATTAAAAATATATCTATAACATATCTTGCAATTAATACTGAATTGATAAATGCTTTAAAGACCTTGTCATAAATTAAATCCACATCAGCCATCTCATTGATCTCAATACTTTCTTTTCCTATCCATATGGTTTTTGCTATTTGATATATGCCATAGCATTCTCTGCTGATTTGTTTATAGTTGTTGATGATTATGCCACTTCTCCTTGGTTGTAAATTAGACACCCACATCATGAGTTATTCTATCATACATAAATAATTTTGACATTTTACTCAGTCCTTGTTCTCATCCTTTCTTTTTGCTTTTAAGCATAAAAAAGACTAAGTCTATAGGTCGCTTAAGTTGACCTAAGGCTTAGCCCATTTTATTTTCTGTATTTGGTTTTAGAGCTATATAAAACAAATGCACTAGGATTCTTATATCTTAGTGTATTTGTTTTACTATATTAATAATAAGGAAAACCAACTATATATTTTATAAATATAAATTGGAATTTAGCAGTCTAATAAACTGGATTTATATATTTAATAATTCTCCATATATAAAATGCATTAATCCTGTTTTTATAAAAAACAAAGTCATTACTGCTGTAATTAGTATAATGGGTAGACGCCTCCTTCCCTCTTTGGGAACGCATATTAATAGGCATATTATCATACATACATAAGTCATGAGCAGTAATATATTTTCACTTCCTGTTATATACCATTCCGTAATAAGTGCTACAATTGGTAAAGCTGCAAGTATATTCGCAATTCGTTTATTTTGGTGTGAATACCATATGACAAATGCACAAAAAGGCGATATTAATGATATACTACCCCATAAAATTATTTGTGATTTAGGAAAGAATCCAAGAAATAGAATAGTATATACATAATATGTTAGGAGCATTGAGATAAAAAAGCTGAATACTCTCACTGCTGCATACATAGGTGTATTTGAAAAAACGGCTAATAGTGTTGCTACAAAAATCCATATACTAAACCGTCCGAATATATCATCAAGTATAGGCAATACCACCAGCATTTCTGGTGTATCTACAAGCTTTGCTATTAATCCCAAAATTATACCAATTATTATAGCAAATATAATTGAATTATATCTTATATTTGTTTTCTCTTTATAAATAATTCTCTCTCCTCCCACATACAAATTTCTGTTTATTGTTCTTATAAATTTAATCTTATTCTAAATTCTTCTCATTTTATCCAATGTTATCTATATTTTACCCTATTTTCAAGGAATGTACATCACTTCTTCAGATTGGGACAGCAAAGCTATCCCCTACTTCACAAGCAGTGTTACGGTTTCAACGTGCCTTGAGGTGACAATAAAGATGTCGTAGGTTGATATTGCTCCCTTAATATATAATTCATTTATGAAAAAATATCCTATTTTTATTATTATAACTCCCTTAATTAGTCTAGTTGTATCTTATTATCTTTTACATTCTTAAAAATTATAAACAACAACATTCTCAAATAATTTTCTTGAAGGCTTTACTCATTACAATTTAACTTATAAAAAGGAGCTAAACTTTTTAAATTTATCCTACTTTCCCAATGAACTTCTTTTTATATATTAACTTTTTATTTTAACTCTTTATTCTTCTGCAAGTTTCAAAAGTTTTTTTGTAGTATTTGCATTTCTAATTGTAACATTATTATTTACTGATGAACTAGCAATTTTTGACCATCTTGTTTTCGAAAACTCCTTCAAAGAAGCAGACCAAAAAATTACATTTCCATAATTATCAATCTTTTCATATTCTGGTTTTGCATCACCAACTTCTGCAAATACCTTTTCTACACTAGTAGGAGGAATTACGAAAATTGCATTGTCATATATTTCTTTATTATCTGTATCCCACCAATCTGGTGAATTTTTTAAAATATCTGATAAATTCTTTGCTGATATAACTGTAACAGGAATATTTAACTTAAATGTATTTACTATTACGGATTCACTTCTTCTTATCAATTCACTTTCATCTTTAATATCACTAGAGAAAATAACATTTCCACTATTAATATAAGTCCTGACATCTAAAAATCCAATTTCTTCAAAAGCAATTTTTAAATCTGCCATAGATATTTTATTCTTACCTCCTACGTTTATACCTCGTAAAAGTGCAATATACTTTTCCAATATTAACCCCTTCTTTCATCTTTATTATTGTTAATATTATATTACATAGATATAACTGCTTACTTACGTTTATTTAGTGTTGTGATATTTTATTCTCATTATTCCATAAAATAACACTCTACAAAAGAATAATATATTTACAGAAATTCTTAAATATTTGTTCCTACATATTTAACATAAATCAATTACTAAAATTTGAAGTTCTAAAGTCTTAGTTTCAAACTTTAAACTTTTAATAGTTTATATTCCTTACCTATAATCAAGATTTAATCTCTGTATATAATATTTTTAGAATTTCATTGCCTACTTAGTTTGCTAATTGATGATTTTCCAATCCTTTATTCCAAAAACAATATGATAAAACACCTAAGATAAATGTAACAATTAAAAACAAAATGTATTCTAATATATTAAACTCTTTGAAAAATTTATAAATACAAATTTGTCTACCAACTAAAATTGTATAAATACTGGGTGGACAAATTCAATAATCACTAACTTATAACAACCTTGAACCCTTGATATTATCTAGTTAATAAAGTCACCACTTCAACGTGCCTTGAGGTGACAATAATGATGTCGTAAATATCTAGTACCCCCTTGGTGGAAGGATATCTTTATAAATTTATTCAACTTCTTCCACAAATTTCTCAATATTTCTATATCTAATTCTGCTAATACATCCGATACTTTTCGTACCAAAATTGTAAGCAACAAAACCCTCAAATACTATTTATTTGAAGGCTTTGTTATTTACAATTCAAAGTATTATTTGACATATAATCTGCAATGCCAATAACATATATTTTTATTAAAACCATAGCCCAATTCTCTTACTTGATTTTGGCATAAATTTACCTTTAAATTTGTTATAATATGTATTCATAATATCATATAAACCATCTAATATTAAGATATCATCAAACGGCATTTGGCTCTCAAGATTTATTATCTCTTTTCCAATATCTATCACATAGTTCTTTAATAATGGATTAATCATTTTATCTACATATCGATTACGTTCTGATATTTCAATAGTACGTGCCATAAAATATGAGAGTGCTTTGTTTAAGAAATAAAAATTGCTCTCAGAAGCATTTTCCATATCAAATTTATATGATTTCCATTTTCTACTTGCAAAATCATCACAATAATCACTATGATTTACCAAGCCTTCCAGACTACTCCTTTTTTCAGCTAAGTACTCTAACCAAAATACTGATGTTACCATCGCTTTACCGTCATTCATATTCTCTGCTGCTGCGTATAAATTTGGCATAGATGTCAAATCCATAACATGCCCCATCTCGTGGAACATTGTACTCACAATCATAATGAAATCAACATTATCCTTAAGTTCTTCTATTCTATAAGTTGGCAGCTTATCATAAAGCCTTGAAGTTACAAGTATTTTTTTACCTTCATCACAAGTTCTTCCATCGGTATTATATGAAATTTCTTTTATATCGACTAATTCTATTTCTTGCAAAGCATCAAGTGTAAGCTTCTTACTATAGATATCAAGTGTATACTCTACAACATTTTTTAAAAAAATATCTAGTTCTATATTATATTTACAGAATACTCTCATCCATACCCTCCTTATAAAACCTTGACAAATACCCAGTTCTATATCAATAAATAACTCCGATATAATATCCTTAATGTAATTAACTCAGCAATTAATTTTTCTCACATCCCATTGTCGCTAATATCTGCAATGTAAATTCTTATTTAACCGATTCTCTATAAATGATTCATATATCACTCTATAATATATGCTACCAAAGAAAATTTCAAATGAAAAGTTCTCTGGTAGCATATTTAACTTTACAACTCAATCTTCAAATAATGTAATTTAATCACGCTCATATGTCTCCGAGGTATCTGATTTCAAATTTCCAACTTCACTATAAATTGTTTCCACAGTCAAATTAGATAATGAGAACTTCTATAGTTTCTTACATTTTGATCCAACGTTAAAGATGTTTTTTAGTCTTTGTTACTTCGTTGTCTATACTCATCAAGCTCTTTTTTCTCTTCAGCTTTAATTTTGTCAAATTCTTTCCCGAGCATACTGTCTGGTATTCTTTGCTCATCTAAAAAAGTTTGATGTAATAAATTCCAATATTTGAACCGAATATTTCTAAGCTCTGGATCTTTTATTCTACTTATTTCTTCATTATTAAGAATTTCCTTAAACTGTTCTTCTTCACTCAAATAATCATTATTGCCCATAATTTAACCCCTTTGATTCATATTTATAATATTTACAACCTATGTTTTATTTTGGATACTTTATCGGTCCCAATAATTCTTAAGCTTAATTTCATAGCTCTCTATTAATTCGTTATTAAAAATATATACGATACTTCTTTCATTACTTTTATATTTTGAGGATAAGTGTCTATAATATCCATCTTCAAACTCAATTTTTATCTGCATTACTAGTAAAATTGTTGACTGTGATTTAATATAGTTTTCTAGAATTTCTTTTTCTATAAAAATCATATCACCATTACAACTAAAATTATACATTTGCCCCTCATTGTTTGCATAATGCCAATACTGTGATTTTACAGGGCATCTAAACATTTCATTAGTGCAATATACAACAGGATTTACATCATTTGTTCCAATATAATTTTCTATTATTTTTGATGGCTTCAATAAACTTAATCCCATTTCACAATTATAAGGATCAAACTTTTCACAACTAGAATCATTAGTATCTATCCAAGCGATTGTTTCTTGTATGAAGCTATTATAGGATTCATCTTCAAATTCATCATTATCATCTAAATAATAATCTCCTATTCGAAAATTTACTTCTTTCAGGCTTGTCTTTAACTTTTCTAGATTTTCTTTCTCAATGAAACCAGTTGAGATATTAACGCGTTTTACCCTATGGTCAGATTCAATTCTATTTGAGGCATGTAAAATCAATTGTTCCTTACCATTATAATTAAATTTAAAGATGTTATTGAAGTAGTCATCACTTATTACATAAGCTTTGTCATCCTTGTCAATATGTAGTGTAGTATCTAAAAATTGAGGTATTAGTGGAGGCATATCTTTTATATCCGAAATCCATTTTTCATCAAAGCATGTCAAATGAGAACGCACCCATCGTTCAAAAGTATAAATTGAGTATTCTTCATCTGATATAGGTAACGTTTTACGGTATTCATCAGCTACATAATACATAGCATTGAGTTGTGCGTACTTGTCAATAAGTTCAATGGGGGTATCCAAACCATATGTTCCATTGCGATATTTTGATTTTCTAAATTTTTCCTCCCATTCATTTACTATTTTATCGTTTATTCCAAATTTTTTAATATAAGGCTGGCATGATAAAGCGACTTCCGATTCTGATTTCAAGAAAATATCCCCTAACCAATTATAAACATGAGGTAGCATATCCATTTCGTCAAAATCAAATTCATACTTAATATTCTGATGCTTATAATGCCGGTGTTTCTGGTCGTACTTAATTCTTTTAGATACTACAACATCACAGCATTTCTTTAAATTTGCATCTTTCTGTACATCCAACTTAATAGCTATTTCCTTTGCAAGTTCTCGAGTCAATATATTAATTGTGTCTGAAGTTAATGCAATTCTTTTAAAGAATTCATAATACCCCATTAACGCATCCGTACTATCTGCAACAATACGATTGATTGCAATAAACAATTGTACTACAGATGTTTCACTAAATACATACGCGTTTTCATCTTTATAACTATTCGGGAATGAAGTAGTAACCATATTTAATAGGTTATAAATCACTTCATATTCGCCCAATTTGTGTAAATTATAGATTGTATGAGTTGCATACCATCTATTTCTTTTTTCAACATGTCCCAATAGTTTCCATAAATATAATGCTATTGATTGAATTAAGTCAGATCCAACAGTATTGTCACTATCATACTCTTTATCACTTGATTCTGTATGTACATATGGAATCTCTTCATTAATGCACCATTCCAAAAAAGTGGCTTTATTTCTATTATCCTCTAAAGGCAAAATTGTCTCCATATATGAAAATATCTGCCACGAATCACTTTCTAAGTACGAAGAAATATCATCTAACAACTTTTTTATTATTACTTCTTGATTTACAGTAAAAATTTTTTTAAAGTAAACAATGTTTTCCTCTTTGAAATAATCACTTTTTTCTTTATACCAAGAAATAACTTTATCTACGTTGGTTTCATCGGTACGCCATTGACGTATTTTAGGACTAGTTTCTGACCATTGGTTTAGATAATGAATGAAAATATCAAAATGCTCTTTTCTATCCCATCTACTTTTTCCTGAATAAAGTAAACTAACAAATGTGTTTATATACTTTTCACGGTCAGTATAATTACAATTATCGAGAAAATATGTAATTAAATGAACTGTATCTTCATAATTTATTTTTTCCATTAAACCATTTAAATTATCTTCTGTAAATTCAATAGTTTTTTTGTCAACGCTATTCCATGATATATATTTTTCACTTTGATACTTACTATATTTTTCTTCATTAAAAATATCGCTTGGTAACTTGTTTATGTATTCATATGTATTTTTTAGCTTTTGAATACAAGATAATTTATCCAGCGCATTATTTTCACACCACTGAATAATCATTGAAACGATATTATAATCTGTGAATCCGCTTGAAAGTTTAGAAATATCATAGCATAAAACTTCTAATACACCTTTAGCCTCCTCCTTGTCTTTAGATTCAAGTTTTTGAAGAACTATTTTAATAATATTAGAATAATTTGTTTCATATTTTATATCAATATTACTTAATGCTACTGCTAAGCCAGGCGATATCAAATCATTTTTCAAAAGCACAAAAATAATATTAGGCATTGTTTGATCAAAACTAAATATATTCTCGTCATCCCTATCATCCCACCTGCATGCAGAAGCAATTGCTCCATATGGATTCATATATGCTAATGTTTGAAAAGCTTTTTCTGTGGGGAAATGATTATTATCATTTAGTCTTCTATACCTATCCTCTATTATTCTTGCCAAATCATATTCAAGCCGCTCAGAATCATCTAATTTCAGCTTATCCTCGACAGTAGCATAATATAAAACAAACCTACGATATGCATCTTCATCAATTCCAGTTGCAATTTCCACTGCTTTTATGAAATACTCTTTCCCTAGCTCTTCATCAATTACAGTAGAAATTTTTGAACATTCTAAATAAAACTCTCTCATTTCATATGATGATTGAGGAAATCTTAGCATATTCTTCTCTAGTTCATTGAGTATTGTTATAGCAATATCTATATATTGTCTGCTTTTTAAAAGCATTCTCACCAATAAAAAATAGAATTTATTATTCAAATATTTGTCTTTTAGTAATTTGTAACAGTGTTCTTTTATTATTAGCTTATCTATTTTCCCAGGAACAATAAATAATTCACATATATTTGTACATATGCAACGATAATACTCATATGAATTATGATTCCCATAAAACGAATACTGCAACCTTTTGCAGGTATTGTATTCATCTCTAAATAGTTTCAATAAACATTCTGAGTTAGTATCTTCAGCCATAGCTTTTAGTCGAATAATAAAGGGAGGTACAATATAATCCAGAATTTTTTTCTGCTCATTTTTTTCTTCTTGAATTTTTCGATCATCAGTGTTTTCATATCTTCTAGATTTCGGATTCCAAAACTCTTCAGAACTATACGCTTCACCTTTAAAAAACTTTTTCAATGCATAAAATTGAATACAATATTCTATTGGAAGATCGCCGTTTGAAGCATAAAATGAGATATAGGAATAGTCTTGGTTAATTTCTGTATTACTTACTATTTTTTGAGCTTGCTCTAGCATTCTTCTGCAAATCAATTGTTCTGCTAAGCAAATCCTATACTTGAGATCTCTTTTATGAGTTTTATATTTTTTCTTACCCATTTCATCAATTAGTATATCTACTAGATTCCATGCAGCTTCTGGAATCGTTCTAAGGCAATCGATATATGCTAAAATACATGATGCAAACATATCAATATTATTAGAATGGAACATTATTTTCTCTGCAAGATCATCATATTTAGCTATAAGTAAACTACAAATCATATCATAATATTCATGAACTGGATATGGTGACCATGATGAAAGCCAGTTAACTGCAGCTTCAGGCGATCTTTCAATGGCAATAAAAGTAGCTAAATATGAAATATCTTTTCCTTTGGGTCCATTAAAATTAAATTTTCTTTCTTCCTTGTTTCTGTCAAAGTATCTTTTAATAGCAACTAATGCTGATTCAAAATATTCATTAGCTAATTCTTTATTATTATTATTCAATATTAAAGCAGCAGCATTTTCCGAAAGTGTACTTATGCTAGATAGATTCCGCTCTACTTCAATGAAATATCTGCTAACAGTACTTTGCATACAATATTTGCTGGTTAGATTGAGATCTTGCCTAATTAGCTCCTTAAATGTTGAATCAGTAATCTTACACTTAGTAGAAATATATAGTAATTTCAATGTATCAACTCGATATTCGGGTTTTAATGCTTCTTGCATCTTAGCGGCACACTTAATCCGTTCAAGCATTAGTTCATTTTTTTCATCCTGAGTAATAGGAACAAGTACTTCCTCTTTATCGAAAATAATTGACACTAGAACTTCAAATTGACCTGTTTTTGATAAAAAAACATGTAGGTATCTCATACAATAATCATTTATTAATCTATTTCTAAACATAAAATCAGCAATTCTGGTTTCTGTTTGGCTATCTTCTTTTGAAACAGTTCTTAAATAGATTTCAAAATCCTCATCCCGAAATGAGATATAATCATCACTAAGATAAATTCCTAAAAGGAAATCTGAACAAGCACTTTCAAGCATTTCTCTTGAATAACCCGAAACGCTTAGCACAAGTTCAATAGGAATTGGTCTAGGCATTAATACAAGAATGCTACATAGTTTACTAAAATTCATAAATTCGTTTTCAAATAAATTATTGGCTCTATTTAAGGCATCCTTAAATATTTCATCAAGCATTTTGCCATTTGGCTTCATCCATTCTATGACATTATTAATATCGTGATTTGCTTTTGAAAACATATAAAACTGTACTCGTGGATTTCCGTATGATAAATAACGGATTTCCTCACATTGACTATCCGTAGCATCAGGAAAAAATTTTCTTACATATTGTTTTTCTTCTTCCGTATTAAAACCCTCTAATTTCAATAGAATAGTCTTATTTGGTAATTTCATGCGGTCTAATCTTTCTGTTCGAGCAGTTACCAAGAACACTACACTTTCAGGTATTTTTATTTTTAGAAGATCTTCTGCAAAAACTTCTTCTTTATTCATCGTTGAAGCTTCATAGCTATTATCTATAGCATCTAAAACAATTACTAAAACCGCATTTGGACTATATTCCTTAATAGCCTTTACAGCTTCATTGATTCTAATAGAAAATTGTTCTAATAGTTCACTTTTATCCAACCCCCGCCCTAATAAAAACGGAGTAGAGCATCTTAACGCTAAATCATTACAAAGTTGAGGTATTGCACGTTTATATAAATGACGAGGTGTAGCTGGATTTAAATATTCACCTCCACCAAAACAGTCATATGTAAGAACAACCGAACCCTCAGGCAATTTATCTTCTAAGTGATCAATTACAGTTGTTTTTCCCATTCCTCCCGTAGCATGCAAACACAAATATTGTTCCCTGCGATTAATGATATTCTCTACAATTTCTTCTATAATACCTCTTTCCACATAATCCTTTGTATGTACTATCTGTGGCTTAGCTGGAAACATTGAAGTTGGAGTTTGTGAAAAAATATTAGCAATAACAAACTTGTCGATTGGTTCTGCATTTTCCGCTTCTGGTGTCATTTGTTTATTAATAAACATAATTAAGTCGTTATAGTCAGATTTTAAATCGGTTTCACCCCATAACCCCAGTTTTTGTATTACTTCTGATCTTTGAATCTCTCTTATCGCAGTACCACAATCATCAAAATTTAAGCATATTAAAAATCCAATAAACTCTCTTGATGCAAGATGTGTTTCATCATAAAGCTTCTTTAACATACTTTTATCATCTTGAGAGTTAAGTGCAGCTTTTAAATTTGAATACTGTGTTATGTTCTTTTTAACAATTATTTTCTTACACATATTAAGCAATTCTTTTAATGGAATTTCTATCTTTCTATTACTTACTAATTTCAGAACAAGTTTAGATTCTAAATTAGAATACCTTTTATTAAATCCATTATATGTTTGAGCAAGTCTACGAATAATTGAATTATCTTTCTTTTTGTTTCCAGGTGTACAGAGCTTGGCTAAAGTCCAGTCTTCATTTCCCATTCTTGTACTATACTTTAGTTGTGAAAAAATTACTTTGGAAGCTTTCTCAAATGTCTTTGCTCCATAATACTCAGCAATATCAATAGACAGCAACTCATTACTATCTACTTCAAAATCCTTTGCGTCTAGTGGACTCGGCCCTTCTACGCATAGGGCTTTAAAATTTGTATTCGGTTCAAGTAATGCCAATGCTTTTTTCGCTGCCCATACTAAATGAAAGTCGTCTCCTGCATTAGACTCTCTTGCTCCAGTTATTGGCTTAGCCATTATAATCACCAACCTTTGTATTCTAAATCACTCTTTAATTTTAGCATCACATCGGGTATTTTTTATCATCCCTATATTATAAAATGCATTTATACTCCTAGACTTCATGCAATGTTCTATATGCAAAATCAAAATTAGGAACTTTTCTCCATAAATGGGCATCACCAATAATTGCAACCCGATACTTCGCCCTAGTCATAGCAACATTAAGTATATTGGGGTTTTTCCCAGCCCATTGTGCAGCACCTTCACCGCTTTTTTCATCGCAACCAAGAATGATTATTACCTCATTTGCCTCTTTTCCCTGAAATGTATGTACAGTTCCACAAGACTTATCTACCCATTCATCAATATCATTTCGATCATAATTCGGATAATGTTTATGAAGTGACTTTTTTAGTAAGCTTTTTATATTATTTGCAACCGTCTTAAACGGACTTATAATATAAAGATTAGGAAATCCATTTTGCAACTTAAATGCACTAAGTACCATTTCAATAGTCTTGTCTCCTTGAGCTGGTACAAAGTGATCTTTGTTGCCATTTTCTTTACCTTTTATATCTATCCATATAGATCTTTTCAATAAAAGTAACACATCTGCTTCGGGGTCTGCAGATTTTTTGAACATTCTGTTATTGTATGCTATTTCGTTGGAAATTGAAAACATAGGGTCTAGGCATCTTCTATGTATTACGAGTGGACATCCAAGCCACATCTTTCCATTCGAATACTCACGATATCCTCCATATGGATTGATACTATCGGCTAATATTTGAACGGAAAGCTCTTGTCCCCTATACGAAGCTTCTATTTCGAACTCTTCAGCAAATTTTTTTGAAAGTTCTCTAGGTACGGTTACAACCGGTTCTACCTGTAATGGATCTCCAACAATAATAGCCTTGCAAGTTCGCCATAAAGCACCCAATGCAGAATACGGAGTAGCCTGTCCTGCTTCATCAATGATCAGAGTTCCCAATCCGTTTTTATCTACATATTTTAAAAACGTAGAAACTGAAGCAAAAGTGGTTGATATTACTGGTACAATCAGAAATAGCGTATTTATAAGATGTGTATAGCCTACTCTCTTATCCTTCTCAGAAAAGCTACCATTCCACATATTAACAAGACAATTCATATTTTGCTTTACACTTTTTGAATTTAAAATAAATGCTTTATGTAGCATTAATCCATAGTAAAATAATTCTTCTCTGAGCGTGTCGTAATCTTTATTCGTCCAAGGAGATGCTATTTGAGATCTCTCATTTTTTTGTATATCTATCCAGAACTCTTCATCAGCAAAGTTCTTACCAAATTGTTCTTTATACTTTTGTATTTGCGCACAGCTGTTTAAAAAAGCTTTTTCTTTTTCTTCAAAATATCTTTGTGCCTTTTCATAGTTAACCGTCGCAGCATTAATTAACATTTGTAAATGGTTTAATTGCACATTATGTTCTGTGAGTTTAATTGTAACAGTGTCTATCTCCTGATTCGTATGCTTAAGTTGCAGGATAATAGGATCTTTCCTGAAAAGGAAGGAAAATATCCTTTTAAATAGACTAATCCTGCTGTTAAGAAGTACCGCATTTTTTTCTAATACTTCAATTTTATATTTTAAACTTTCCTGTTCCTTAACTGCTTGATTGAACAAATTTTGCTTTTCAATCATTTGATCTTTTGAAGTACTCATCTCATCTTGAGCATTCTCATATTCTTGAGTAACTAGATTATGTCTATTTGTGTTTTCAATAGCTTCCTGTATCAGTATGCGGTATTTCAATACTTCTTGGTACTTGTTCCTAAATTTATCCTTAGCTTGCTCCCAATCAGGTAATTCCTCCTTATATAGTTGCTGTAAATTAACACCATCTTTATTAAACCAAAGAGCTTGCTTCAATTCATTAATATTTGATTTTTTACCAAGGCGTGCGGAGATTAGCCCCCAACATTCTTCGTCATTGCCCATAAGCGTCTTGGCTATATCATAAAAATAATTTTCTTTATTTTCGTCTATATTAAACAATTTTGTATTGCTTTTTTTCACATCTTTTGCAATAGGCAGCTCTTTAGATATATTTTCGACTGCTGCATTATTATTAGATGCCACAATAATCCCATACATATTAAGCTCAGATGCTGGTTGATAATAGCACTTTAGGTATTCATTCTCTGGAGAATCAAACTGGCACTGTTCAAAAGCATCATCTGGATTTTGATAATTACTTAGCAGTATTGCCCTTTCTACAACATACGAAGCTATTATTTCTTTTAAGAGAGTAGTTTTCCCTGTACCTGGGGGCCCATTTACTGAAAAAATATTGTCGAATTGCTCATTGTCTGATATACCTATATTAATTGCAATTTGCTGCATCAGACTAGGGTTATAAATGGAGGGCCATTTCCCTAATGGATATTTTTCTGGTGATAACCATTTTTTCATTTGAGAAACATCAGTATCTATTTCAATACGATTTGTCGTTGGCACTTTTAATGCTTCGATATATTTGATAATACTATCTCCGCTTTGAATCTTATGTCTAATCATATCAATATCTGAAACATAAAAGCTTGATAGCATGTCAGTACTAGTATCAATATCATTTTCTTCATCTTCCCCAACATTTTGATTTTTTCTTATCGTTTTCCTTTCACCATTTTCCTTTTTAGCATATTTTTTATTTATGACTGCATTAAAAATACTATTTATCTTAAGCGATATTTTATCTATAACTATCGTATAAATCTCTTCCAGATCTTTATATTCAAGTTTATTATTTATAGATAGCAGGATATCATTTATTTCACTGTTCAACTTATCAATTTCTACCATATCAAAATCTGTTCTAAGATTTTTCTCTGCAATTATTTTTGCAATTGCCCACACAAAAGTAGATACCGAAAAGGAATCCCCAACGTATGTTCCATCCGATCTTAACTTAAATGCGCATACACATGATTGAGAATTATCTTTTTCTATAGCATCATCTTTTTCACCAATAGAGTTTAGCATGTCCTCAATCAAATCTTGCGATTTGATTTTACCTAAATAGATATCATAAATATATCTAGGATCGTCCTTTATAATCCAAGGTAGTTTATTGTTTGGTTTATTAATATATAGTGTATCTTTTGTTCTTTCTGGCCAGAATGGTGAAAAAAACTCTAGATTATACCAGTAATTTAAAATCTTTTGTTTTTCATCCATATCAATTCATTCCACCTTATCTTATACTTTCTTCTAGTTAATAAAATATTTATTAAATTTATTAAATTGATTAAAATGATAACCTCATTAATGTCTCATATTAGCCATAGCAACATTTATCAATAGGTAATATCTACCATATTATTCTAATTTTATATCAATATTTGTAATCTTACAAGTTAAATTCAATATCTAGACATAATTATACAAAAACCGATAAGACATATTTATGTTTTATCGGTCAAACCTTTTAAGTATTGATGTTTTAATTAACCTATTTTAAAATCAAACAACATGAAATAGCTCAGTAAACGATTATAAAATCAGTCCAACATAATATAAAAATAAAAATGCATTACGATATCACAAAATGCGAATACACAGAAATATGGGATTTTGCGTAAAAGTGAACCCCCTTAGGTCCACCTGATCTATCATTCATTCTCATCTAGAATACCTTTTACTTCATTAATAATATCTTCTATTGGATTAATACTCTCAGCTTTTTTGCGAACTAGACTAGCATAATCACTGATAAGTTTTCTTGATAAATCATCACTAAAGTCTAGAATGACTCCTTCCAATTCATCAGCAAATAATAATAATTCTTTTGACTTATTCCATTTTTCCATTTGAGTCTCTATATTATCAAAAACTTTCTTCCTGTTAATTCTTCGTTTCTCCATTTCACGAATATTTCTCTCTTCAATCATCTTTTCTTCATTTAACTTTTCTATTTCAATCTTTTGTATTTCTAATCTAATTGCTTCTTTCATGAGGAAATTCAAAATAGAGCTGAACTGATTTTCTAATAAGTGGTTATTCGTATCTTCAAATTTACATGAATTCATAGTAGTACTTTTATTCCAGTAGTTATCTATGTCACTTATCTCAATTTCAAAAATTCCACTTGGGATTTTTTCATATAAAGGTCTAAATGCACTATAGTTGTTTTGATCTGTTGATAAAAGTGAACGTCTTTTCTGCATAATCTCTCTTAATTTAAACGAGAATGAATGATCATATAATTTAATTATTGTGTTATCTTTATTTTCTTGCTGCACATAAACTCTTCCACCTAACTCCTCAACTAATTCAATTAATACCGCTACAATTGCTAGCGCTCTCTCTATATGATGCTGAGAAACACATATATCTAATACTGGTTTGTTTTCTCTATACTCTATTTTGTTCCTAGATGATATTATTGAAATTGAGTATGAATATCTAAATATATCCCTAAATTGATGTTCATCATCCCTTGCTTTCCTATACTTCATTTCATTTTGATATTCAATTATTAATGGATTGTTTTTATTATAATTACTTTTTTTGACACATATGCTCTTAATCCAATTATCAAGTTTTTCTCTAACATCAGGCTTTAAAAATTGCGACATATCTATATCTTTGTTATCATTAAAAGATTCATTAATTTTATCTAAAGTTTCGATATTTAATAACTGTTCTAGGTTTCTATATTTTCCTAAAATCCTATCGTTTACTAAAGGTAAAAGAGAAGGCTTTTCAGGTACCGTTTTTCCTGCTTTAAGTTTTGCCCAATAACCATTAGGAGGTAATGGAATTTGGAGTTTGATACATCTTTTCCTTAGTCCATTATCAGAAACACCATAACGCTTTGCTACAGTTGTTAGAGGCTCTTCCCATACTTCATTAAATAATTTCTCTCTTTCTTGTTCCATATTGTTATCCGTATAGTACATCATTCATCCTCCTGACTATAGAATAAAAATCCTCCCCTTAAAAGAGTATCAACTAACTCTTCCAACTCATAAGCATTTTTAATTTCTTTAGGTACAAAATATCTTTTCTGGTTGTCGTTTAATAGTCCTATTATACAATTAAACAAATCAGAGTTTCTTGGATAATTATACTTACTAAGATATGATGCATCCTCAGAATACTTAACTTTAGAAATACTATAACTATTAGGAATACTGGAAATATGTATGCCAATAATAGAGTTACGGACTTCAGTTAGCTTAATGAATTCCTCTTTATAATCTCTTGAAAAATTTTTCTCTTTCATAAGATTTGAAATATCTATAGTAAATTTCAAAATGAATTTCATTTCGTTTGATATATTCTTTATTTTAACGATATCATCTACATTCCGTATAAGATATGCTTGTTTTTTACTAGTTCTATGTTGACCATTGATAAGTGTAATTTTTAACTTTGAATACTTCTTCAAATTTTTTTCTAGAATTCCATATTTCTCAAAGAATTCCTCCTCATTATATGAAAAGGAGCGTAGAGGAGGTTGTAATTCTAATACCTCTGGCACTCCATATTTTGAAAATGTTTCTTTCAGATTATTTATAACTAACATTAGCTCATTTAAATCTTTCCAAAACAAATCGTTATCTTTTTTATAGTTAAGCCTTAATATATATTTATTCTCTGGCCTATATCTCAATAAACCATCAGTAGTTTCCATATAAACCTTAGCACTCTTTATATCCACCGGAAATTGAATATCCATATATTTTATAGGTTCTAACACATTAATACTTTTTACAAGCTTTATTCTCCCCGTAGATATATTAAGATTAATATATTCAGGCCAATAATCTTGGTCTTTTACTTGATCAAACAGCCATATATACATACATAATATCTCTAATTCACCTTTTCTCCCATTAATAAAAGGTCTATCAATATTTTCTGTATAAACTTCTTCTATATCAAAAGGGTTTTCATTATATCTGTGGTTATATTTGTTAATATAATAGGATCTTTTATAATCTCTATCATAAATATGCTCAACATATGTTTCATAATAAGTATCTGTATGGCCATATGCAAAGTTATACAAATTTACCTTATACTCTTTATATGTATCCTTGAGCCATTTTACAATAAAATTGTCTAAGTGTCGGTATTCTGAAATCGTTGGCTTCTCAACACTACTTTCTTTCAATTCCTGGGCTAACACTATAAGATTATCTCTATATTGTTCAATTCCCGTTCCTTTCATCTTACTACTTGTACAAAATTTATCTATAACAATCTCATAGTCTGTTTTACAATAAAATAAATCTATATATTTTTCTTCTTCCATGAATTTCCACAAGGTTTTATCTATTCGGGATATATACCTTCTATAGTAATCCACTATGAAATCTTTGCTATTCGGATATTCTTTCTCTATATCTTGCTCTATTTTTAACGCTTTCTGATCAATTTTTATTTGTTCATAATTATAAGTTTCTGGATCTAGATAATCATTAAAATAGTCCATTACATACTTTATAACTTTAGCCATATTATCAGTGTGATTTGTAAAATTAAACTCGTCCAACTTATCTCTTTTTTTCATTTTCAAGATATATTCTTCAATTGTAATCATCCATCAGTCCCCCTTTTACCTATCATTCTTCAACTATTACTTGTTTATCTAATTAAAGCTATAATTCAAATAAGTTAAATAAGGTTTCACTTAACATATCATAATGCTTACTAGAAATAATCTCGAATAAATCACTCATACCCCACATAAACATGCCAAAATTCATCTTTTTGATATTCTTCTTGTAAGTCCCACGCTGATGGATTTATAGCAATATTTTCTGCTTTCATTGGTTTCAAATTATTTAGATATTTGACTCTATCATCATCTGCTAATTCCAATAATTGACTCTTATATTCTTTGAAAATATGCTCATCATTTTTATTAAAATCATTATTTTCTATAGGTTTAAAAAATTCATTATTATGATATTCACAGAATCCTGCAAATAGAGTTGCTTCTTTACGCTCCCATTTCGTCATTGATTTAGAAGTATTATCATCTTTTGGATAAAGCATATAAACATGTCCATTATCCGAAATTTGCTTTAATATCCTCTTGTTCTGTATAGTATGGGCACCAATTATTTTTCAAACCATTAATTTTTACAAGAATCTAATCACTGTTTGATTTTAGATTCGCGTCCAATCACCTTATAACTTTTTAGAAAATTGATGGGTTAGTAAAAGTTAAGTTATATTCTTTATTTATATAACATCTTTTACTTTTATCACTATCATATGAGACAAGAATCATTTCCACCTATCTCACCATAGCATCCTCCCTTATACTTTCCATGGAAATCAAGTATTATATGCAGATTTCAAAATAGTATATGAACTTGAATTTATTACTAATAAGATTATATCATACTATAATTTGCATTTGTTATTTTAAGGTAATTTTATATTTAACTGGCTAGTAATAGCCAGTTATGGATAATAAAAAAATAGTCAAAACTTTATCTTCAAATCCTAATTAACTTCTTAAACATCACCAATCTATTCAGTTATACATTCAACCTCTGTTCCATCTAAAAAGCTACTAATTATCTTCCCAATCATTTTAGAATACAAATCTATATCTAATTTTTCAATTACCACTTTATCTTCTGCTTTCAATTTTCTATAAAATGCTTCTTATTTCTGGTACCTTACCTCTACTTTAAGCTCATATTTCCTATTCTATAGCTACACCCTTCTCTTTAAATTTTCATCCGTAGCGTTCAAATATTTCATCCAAAGGTACTTTCATAGTGTTTAAATATAACCAATGCCGTAAATGAGTTGTATTCTACCTTAGTAAAATCAAGTTACCAACTCAATGTTTCTCCATCTCTTTCAGCGATAGTTGGAAATCCTATTGTTTTATTTCTTCTTTATAGCTCGAGGAACAGTAAATACCTATTTAATTGTTACTAACGTAATTTTATAAATTATATTTCCTTTATATCCATATATAGAATTGGATTTTTGTAATCACCTATGGTATAATTTCAATGATTCGTAATAATGAAATAAAAAAATTCAGAAACGGAGAGATACGAGTGAATAATATATATACAGCTATTTCTTTATTTTCTGGTGCTGGTGGTATGGATGTTGGATTTAAAGATGCTGGAGTAAGTATAGTATGGGCAAACGAACTAGATAAAAATGCTAGTGATACCTATGAGGCAAACCATCCTGAAATAATTCTCAGAAGAGGAGACATAAATGAATCTCTTCATGAATTACATAATTATAAAGGTACTGATATAATATTTGGTGGTCCTCCATGTCAAGGATTTTCAGTTGCTGGTAAAATGGACCCAGACGATGAAAGAAGTAAATTGATATGGACTTACTTAGACGTTGTAAAAATAATTCAACCCAAGGCATTTGTTTTAGAAAATGTCAAAGCATTAGGTACTTTAGCAAAGTGGAAAGAAGTAAGAGATGAATTTTTAAAGGTAGCAAATAATTTAGGTTATATATGTTATCCGATTGTTCTTAATTCATCTGATTTTGGTGTTCCACAAAAAAGAGAAAGAGTATTTTTTATTGCCTTAAAAAAAGATACCTTTAATTATGAAAATATTATACAAAAAATTAATTCCCATAGAAAACCTAGCAAATCTATTCGAAAAACAATTTCTCATTTAGGTCCTGCTGGAACTGAAAATAACCCCTTAACATGCACCTCAAAAATCACATTTGCATCTAAACCAGTTATGCGTAAATCTCCTTATGCAGGTATGATGTTTAATGGAGCAGGTAGACCATTGAACCTTGATGGAGTCTCCAATACATTACCAGCATCTATGGGTGGCAATAAAACACCAATAATTGATGAAGAGTTTTTATTTAATCCCAATGCTAATAATTGGATATTAAATTATCACAAGGATTTAGTTGAAGGAAACATACAACCAAGATTTGGAGAAGCTCCTTCAAGATTGAGAAGATTAACAATTAATGAAGCTGCTCTAATTCAATCATTTCCTGAGAACTATATATTTAGAGGTTCCAAATCCTCAATTTATAGGCAAATCGGAAATGCTGTCCCTTGCTTATTGGCAGAAGTTGTAGCAAAAGCTGTTATTAAAGAACTTGATGAAATTTAAAATATAACCAAGCAATTTTACTCTCTTGCTTGGTTATATTTTAATTAAAATTTTCTACTTTTGCTAATTCATTTGCATTTAATATCCCATTCATTTAGTTAATTAAGAATTAAATGTTAACCCCAATAACTCCTCTGCAGATTGTAGAATATAAGAGATGGCTTCTTGCTTAAATTTTGTATTAAGTGCTATTTCTATAATATATTTTACAAACAACTCTATATTAATTTCCATAGTATAAGTAATAATAGTTTTCGCAAAGTGAGTCACTGAAATAATTTCAAGCAGAAATCCTCTTTTAAGATACTCTTCTTCAATAGAAAGTTTTATTGTTGGTTCACAATAGCTATGCAAGCCATCTATGAATATCAATTGAGTGCCTCCAGATTGTATTACTTTATCAGCAGCGTGGCGGATGTCTGACTCAGTGTAGGGCTTGTCCTTTAGTTCATTAGCAATATAAAGACTATTGTTATAATATATATCTAGATCACTAATTTCTCTACCTGAAGCACCACTTTGATTAACAGGATGAACTTCTACCTTATAGGAAGCATCCAACGCTAAATATTGAGCATACAGACCTGCTACAACTAATGTCAATGTTTCACCTTCAAAACTTGATTTAAGTAAATTAAGGATGAACTTATAAAGTGTAGCCTTAGAATTATTTCCATCAGCAAGAGTAAAATTAACAAGATTTAATTTTTCATCTCTCATAACAATAAGTTTTTGTAGAATATAGACGAGACAATTAAAAGCAATCTCATCGTTAGTTATTTGAGGAAGAAAATCACAAAGTGCATTTAGTATTCTTTGATCATTGCCTCTGCGTACTGCATTATTTTTACTTAGTTCAGGAAAACGAGCGGGTTTATTAAGAAATGGCTCATTAGAGCCCCCCAATGCTTTTTGAAGCACTTCCATTTCAAAAGGAACAATAACTTTATGGCAGATGCTTCGAGCATCATAAGCTCCTGGTAATTCAGACTTTACTTGTAAGCAAAGTGGATTAATACTTTCATCTGTAGCCTTAGCAAGAATAGCTGTAAACAATATGTACTTGTAGGTTAAATGCGTATTATTCAATACAAAATCAAAGAACTCAGATAAGGGACAGTTTACAAGGTGAGAATTCTGTGCTATGTCATATGCTCTATACAAAACAGATTTAGCATTTTCTTGATTTAATCTCATATTACCAACCTCCAATTTGATAAAATATGCATAATAAGTGTATCAAAATAAAAGTAATTGTACAAGCAGATTAAAGCATAGATCAAATCGTAAAATACCATATACTTTGATTTGATTATTTAAATAATATTCTTAATTGTAAAATACCATATTTAAAATGGAATCGTATATCTTTACATATAAGAAAATATTCTCACTCTAGAAATGATCCACTTTGCTCTATTCAGTTTCATAAAACTCCATACTTTTAACAAGCATATTATTCTGCATAATAGTTATACTCTTACGTATCTAACAAATCTGATATTCTCCATTTATTAAATATTCTATCATTAATAAACACTTCTGAAATAACCCTCCATTAAAATATACCTTTATTCTACGCAATATAAATCTTTATAAACCGAATCATTATATGGTACAAATTTTTCTCTTAATCCATCTGATATAATTTTCCCACGTATGTATACATGGACTTCCTGATTCTTGTCAAGATATTTTTTTACTATTTTCCCATTACTTCTTTTAGTTACGGCATCTATATTAGAATACACACGCAAATTTCCACGATTAACAAAATCAATCTGTAACATGCCTTCTCTGAATCCTGTACTTATTGTTGCTTTTCCATAAAATATTCTATTTTTATCAAGTTCAACTTTTGATTGTAGATCAACAAATAATTCATTTAAACTTAGCAGTTCACTATCCACCATAATAATTTTATTAATATGATTAATTTCTGCATCATTATACAAGTCCACAAAGCTAGCTAACGAATAGAGATTTCTACTTTCCCTTCCAATCCCAGCAGATTTTCCATCTACTCTTTTGCGTAAGTTATTTACTGGCACATTTTCATCCTCTTGATGCACACCAATGTCTGTTCTTGCTTTGTTAATAGACTTTGTCATTTTTATAATGCCACTTTTATTTATCGTAGTTTTAGCACAACTCTTTTCCTGTTCTATTTGTGCCTTTTCTTCATCTGATGATATCTGTGTGCACCCAACAATATGTAATTCATCATTACTTGAAGGTCTAAAATAATATTTTTTTCCATTTAGAACTCCCCAATTTGAACATGTCAACCCAATTTGACAGTTTTCATCGCAACATATAAACGCCCTCTTATCATTCAATTCCTTTTTGTATGCTAATGTACTCGCCTTCTTAGCTGTCATGCTAACCCTTTTTTCTAGACTGTATGCTCGTTCTGACATTATTCTTCCTCCCACCTTGATTTACATTTGCCTACCAGTAACACTCTTTTACTTCTAAATACTCATTACAATTATCCCCATCACCCTATCAGAGATATTTCTTTAATCCAGTGCAAAAAAGTCAACTTGGTTCCTAAAGCGCTATCTGTTATATTGGTCTGCATTGCAGCTTCAATATAACCTTCTACCATTAGCTTATTATGTCATTCCATGTTTTTTCCATAGATTAGTCTCTCTACTTGTACTCACTCTAATATCGTATATACATGCTCTGCTAAAAAATTCTTCTAAAGATTGTATACTCTCTTATCTGAAGAGTAATTCTTTACTCTACAAAACAATCAACGTCTAAATAATTTTACTCGGATTTATAATTTATTTATCAATATATCCCCAATTTATATACGCTTCTTTTTTATATGTCGTAAGTGGTGACGTTAAAATATCATCTCCAGTACTATTCACGCTAAATTGGGAAACAGCAGATGAAATTGCCCTTTCCTTAAATGGAATGTGTATACATTTTGCTGTTCCATTATCTATTCTTTCAAGTAATGCTTTAGGCCATCTTTCTCTATGTGATGATGGATATAAAATTGAGTTATATCCAGTATATGCAACAATTAAAGGAATCTTATAATAATCGACAGCTTTTTCGATTTCATAATTCAACATGCCTCTATCCCAGTTTGTGTCATCGGATATTATTAAGAGCATGTTCTTAGAATTCTTCATTCTTTCTAATAACCGAGATTTTAATGTATTAACTGAACTACTGTCTTTAACTTGATAAGTTTTTAGATGGCTATCACTAAAAGTCAATTCAAACTTATTTGAATTATTCCATTTTCGAAGCAGCCCATAATATTTCATATCTCCTTCAGTAGGATTTGTAGTACCATTACCATCAAATGCTACATAAGTGCCATTTCTATATGCCATTATTCCCACTCCTTTAATTTAGTAAAATTTATTTTATCAGCTTTATCTTTATGTATAACAATCGTTGCTTTTGCAGGGTATTTAAATTTTATTCTACTTAGTTTAAATGACCAAATAAGTAGCTCTAAAAGTTCTTGGTCTGAAATATGATCATATTCTTTGAATCTTGTTATACCTGATCCAAACAAGGGGATAGTTACTGATCTTCCTGAATATATAATATCTATTTCATTCCAAAAATTAAGCAAAAAATTTATGTAATCATTCATATATAAAAAGGCTCTATTTTTATCATCAAATTTTGCAAATGCAGTTAAAAGATATTCTCCATCAGCAAAAATACTTCCTAATTTGTATTTCTGTTTTTTCCCAATCTTCCTTTTAGCATTGTAATCTGATTTTGATTCAATAAGATGTAAATCTGTTTCAATTCTTTTGTCTATATCAGTGGTATCTTTATAATGATTTTTAATATACTGACCATGTAAAGAGTATTCCGAAATAATAACATTATCTACAATATTATCAAAATATTCATTAACCCCTATAACTTTTAAACCCTCTTCAGAGAATATATCCCCAACCTTTATGTGTAGTTGTGAGTTATTAATATTTATTTTGATATTATCACGAAAATTTTCATAAACCCATATACCTAGATATACTACCGCAAATATAATAAGCCCATAAATACCAATTTTAAATTTATTTTCCTTATCAATATCTATAACAATTAGAACAATCGATAATATAGTACTAACTACTGTTAAAAACCAAAAGAATTTTTCTAATATAACTTTGTTCCATAAATCAATTTTGATTTTCAAATTTTCACCATCCTAGAAACTTTTAATCTCTTCCTAAGTAACTCAGTTATAAATAATATGAAAATAAAACATGGTAGTATTCTATCAACCAAGGCAATTCCTCAATCAAAATTAATAATTTCACTTTTCAACTAACCATGTGAAATTTTGAGAAATTTGTGCCTTTGTTTTCTCTAAATTCATATTAAATAAAGTTCCCAAAAGTATATATACATTTTCTAACTTATCGAAAGTATATTTTTTTCCATCAATCTTTGTAAATGGTCCATCACTTTCTATTAGTAACCTTTCTATTGGTATCCGACTTATAATTTTTTTGCCTTTATCTGAATTGATCATATTTGCATTTACTGAAAAATACGCTCCAAGTTCTAAAAACTTTACTAACCAAAATTCATCGCCACTATACCAATGCAATACTACTTTTGAGTTTTTTCGATGACTTAAAATTTCGTACAATGCTTCTTCTGCTTTTTTACAATGTACAGACATAATTTTATCTATAGAATTCTCGCAGATAAAATCAAATATATTTATTTGTTTTTCTTTATTTGAATAAAATTTTGGAGAAAAATCTAGTCCTACTTCGCCAACATATTTTGTTCGTTTTAAATTTCTTAAAAATGCACTTTTATTAAAAGGAACATCATTAATACACTGCGGATTATAGCCGAGACCGAATTGTATATATTTAGTCACTGAGTATATGTCCACACAAGATTCAAATATTTCAGGCTGATTTGTTACACATAATGTATGTTGGCATAGCTTGTTTATACCGTTATATATTTGTAAATGATTAGGATAAAAATCTAAATGAAAATGCATATCTATCAATTTACTCATTTTTTAAACCTACTTTTATATACTCTAATAAATCCATACCATTCATATTAGCTTGTTGTTCTATCATTATTTTTATTTCTTCCATGGATTTCATATATACTCTCGCAAACCGTTGTATATCATCTAGATCTAACCCACCTAAATTAATTATTTTATTTACATAATAATCAATACTTCCATTTTTCAGGTATTCATGAAGTGCAAATAATACAGCTTTTAAATCTTTGGTCCTACCATTATCCGGATCTGCAAATTTACTGTTTCTAATAAATGTAGTACTAATTTTATAATCTTCTATAAAAGTGTCTAGATACTCATCATTGATTTCTATATTATTTAGCGATGCCCTGCGTATTAAACATGGAAAGCAGTAACCACAATTTCTAGGTCTGCCTGGAACACCTTTTATTCCACGCATAGGATGTGAACAGGAAATAGTTCGACCCGCCCCCTGTATAAACGCATTGGATTTCTTTACTATATCAACAATCTCACCCTTTGTTTTAAAAGCAAAGAAATTTTCTATCTTGTGTTTAACTCCTAGTTTTCTCAAAATACTGTTATAATGATTCAAGAAATATATATGTGTTGTTCTTGTGCTGCAGCTACCTAAGCGACTTGGGGTTAATGGTATATTCAGTCCAATAAATCCGTTTTCAGGTATATATACTGGAACTTCATTTCCTATCAAGGAAGCTGTTGCTAATGCTGCTGCGAGGAATAAAAAAGAACGACTTCTGCTTGTATCTTCTCTGAATTTTTTCTTAATATTTTCATCAATATTTCTTGGATATCCTGGATCTGCATTAAACACAATAATATCAACATTTCTTTCTGGGTATTCACTTTGAATTATTTCAAATAATTCTTTTATCCTATTTGTAAGCGCATAATATTCCCTGCATCCGATAAAACAAATATTTTTATTACTCTCAAGTAACTTAATTGCTCCTGAGAAAGAGTCCAGTCCTCCTGAAAACAGAGCAACTCCATCAAACTTATTTTTAATAATAGAATATTTTTTCCGATAGGGAACATCGCGGTAATGTTGTTCTGTTCTTCGGAAATATAAGTTCCAATCATCCCCACTCAAGAAATGTAAGATTTCTTCAAGATCATCTTTAACTGCTAACCATCTATCTATATCCATGACCGGAACTGAAACCTCTAAAGTTCTTGTCCAATTATCATAGGTTTCTCCTGAATAAGTACCCGACCGAGGAACTCTTTTATCAATTGTATATACACTTGCAGCTATTACAAGTAGATCCTCATAAACAGATTCTAGTTTATCATTTGCAAATCTTCTCCATATTTCTTCAAAGTTTGTTTTTAGATTTGATTTTGCTCCATCGTCTAACATATCAAATCTAATTGCCTCATTAAAATCTTTTGAAGGACTTTCAACGGTAGTTTTATTAATCCAAATTTTCATATCCATCCCCCATAACGCTTAAAGTATTAAAACAGCCTCTACAAACAGACATTATGTAATCTTGTCCTTCTTTACTCAAATAATCTAGTTGAAGTGTTTCTCCCAATACACTATCTGTAACAATTTTATTTTCAATTATGCTACTTACATCGTCCATAATTTGATCATAGTCATTGGCTAAATCCGATTTGGATAAAATTTTTTCAGCAAAGCATGCTTCAAAATTTTTTACTGCAAATTCAATTAAAAAATTAATCAAGAACTCATCACTTGCTATTTTCCCAAAATCCTCAAAGGTGTCAACTTCTAAATATTTAAAAGTTTCGGATAAGCTGTCTCTAATAATTTGCATATCTATAGTAGAAAAATCTCTTGCAAAATAATCAAGAATTTCTTTGTAAAGTTCATTCCCCGATTTATTTAAGAGTGAATCTAACCCCAATAATTGAGCTGTAGCATTTATTCCATTTACACTAATGGAGTTTAAGAAATTCATAACTCCACCAGCAACAATAGTAACATTACTATTAGCTAGATGGGTTGACATATATGCTTCTGCATACTTTGAAATTGCCTCTTTGGTTCCTTCATTTCCCTTTGAAGTTCCTAACATTCTAGTTACTGCACCTTTGGCTTGTTTCCATTGTGCATTTTTAGGTGGAATATATCCTTTTGATGTCCCCATATTTATCCCCCTTTAGTTATCTTTTAGCTGTTGCTATAGCAAAATAATTCTTTTATTCATTTTTGCAAATAATTGCGAGTACTTCTTCACTAATTCCTTTTCCTCTAAGTACTTGAATCACGTCTTCAAATTCTCTTGGGTCCACACGATACATTCCATTTAGAGAAATGGCATTAACAGGAGTAATATCAGACGGTTTAAATTTTTTGATACTATCTTTTATTTCTACCCTGTAATCCGGATAGTCAATATATACATATTGTATCTTATCTAATATAGTTATTTCATCTTGAAATTTTTCAATTACAGCATCTAATACTTTGGTATACTTTATAGTTGAATTATCTTTTAATTCTTTAATTAACTTACTAAATCCTGCAGCTCTTTTCCCTTGAATAATTTTATTAAATATCTCTAGCTCAGCCTTAGTTAAAGAGTCAGAAATGCTAACATTTATATCTAGGGATTCCCGTGTCAAATAGAAATATTTAGACAAATCCCCTTTATATAGATCTATAGGATCTGATTTTAACCACTTGATAATCTTCTTATCTGACCATTTACGGTATTCTTCTGGAAACTCTTTATTATTGCATGCAATATCGGTTAATGCCTTTAGTTCGCTTATATCTGCTTGAGTTTTGTTCTTCCCTATAGTCCATTTATATAATTCTTTAAACAGCTTATCATCAATATATTCTAATGCCATAAGTTTTGCTAAAATTGAATAGTCAAAAGATTTATCTGCTTTATAATATATTTCAGCCAAGCTCTTTCTTATCAAGAAGGTATTTAAAAATCGTTTTGCCTGACGCGGATTCCCCTTGAGTGTACTTGAAATCACTTCACTTGTTCCTGAAATTATTTTAATTGTATTTTCAAATTCCTCAAGTTTGCCATCTTTGAAAAGTGTTTTATCATAATTGTCAAATGAACTCTTAATAAAATCAATATCTATTTTCGAACCATTAATAAAAACTGCTTCTTTTTTAACTTTATTTAATAGTATACTTAGCTGGTTTTTTTCCTCAATATTCTTTTTATATGTCTCTTTACCTTGTTCGAAAAATAATTCACAAATTAAAAGCAATAAATAATTTTTAACATCTGTTTCTGATAACTCGGGAATGTTTATCGGTAATTGAATGATCTTCTCAATGTAGTTATCCGAAAATCTAATAGTATCTTCACTTATTTTAGGGTATTTTTTTTCAACAGAATATTTTATAACTTGTGTGTCAACGGCAATTATAAATGTTGTTCTAGGAACAGATAAAAACAATTTTACTGCTTCAAGTGTTTCAATTACTCTCTCTGGCGTACAACGATCCAGATCATCAATCATCACTACTAAATTCTTAATTTTTGACTCTAGAATTAATTCTTCAAATTCTTTTCTGAATAACCTAATGTTTTCCACAGTAGTAGTATCATCATCTTTTTTGCCTTTCCAAACCTTTTTTAAATCTTCAAGTATTTCTGTGCGTTTGTCTTCTGAAAAATACTGTGCAGCAGTAATAGTAGCTACAGATGGATTAATGGCACTCATCACTAAAGGCATTCCATGCTTAATCGTCGTTGCACCCAGTCTTATAAAATCAATTCTGTTTATTAAAGCTCTAACTTTATCCTTTAATCTTTCAAAAGCTGGTTGATTATCCAGTAATGCCCTTAGTAAACTTTCCATAATAGCGCTTTTAGCATCATCATAACCTTCAAACATCCAAGAATTCAGTGGAACACACACTATGTCTTTACGAGTTGGATCAATTTCTTTAATATTTTTTTCTACAAGCTTTAATAATGTTGATTTTCCAACACCCCAGCTACCAAATAATCCTATTGTCAGTGGGTTAAGTCGTTCGTTTGCCGTTATATTAGTTATCAATTCCGCAAAGGGGCTATATGCTAATAAATCAATCTCTGACTCCCTATCTAACCACATATATCATTACCTCCCATCTATCGATTCAGTACTTCTATCGCTATGAAGAAAGCTTTTCTATGGTGATTACCTTATCATTCATTACATTAACACAATTAAGGAACAGTATTTCTAATAGAATGTAATCATTTCTTGATATTCTCTTCTATTCGTAACCTTTCTTAATTAAAAGGTCTTACTGAATTAAAACTCTTTATTCCATTCTTTGATATATCTAAAAACTCATTAACATTTGGCATATTATAACCCCAATTAAATAATAACGATATAAACAACATTGTTACTACAATCTTATAACATTTTCCAATATTTCTCAACACAGAATTGTGTTATTTGCTAAATTCTTTCAAACATTTCAACTATTTATTTCTACCAAATACACCAACAATAAAACCCTCAGTACTTTCTGAGGATTTTAGTCTTAGCATATTCTCATTATTTCTAGAGCAGTAACTTACTCTCTTTTCATGTTACTGCTCCTATAACCCTAGTCATAGTAGTCTACCGTTTGTTCCATCACAATTCCTGACTCAAACTGTATTTCTAGCCTTTCTCCTTTATTCACTTTGATGGTCTTGATTAATCTGCGTACCAAGTCCTCATCAAACTCCCTTACCTGTGGTCTTACGGTCTTTAGAGTGCTATCCATTTCCATTAATCTCTGCTCATATCTATCTGCCTGTTTCTTCTCCTGTACAAGCCTCAATTTCGCCTTTTTCAACACATTAATCTCTTCGGATATCCTTTTGTATTCATCATCAAAATCTTCTGCTACAGCTCCTTGCTTTGCGTTTTCTTCGATTAAGGTTAGCATTTCTTTTTGTAGAGATTTTATCTTCTCATCATATTCTGTAGATATATTTCTTGTGGAGTATCCACCGATTACTCTAATTACATTCTCCCTGAATGCTCCTATAAAGTCCCCATTATTTTCTACTACATTATTTATGGCTGTCATAATGGCATTATGTAATGGTTCTTCCTTAAGTGTAGGCGAGTTTTTACAGGTAGCTTTTGTACCATTCTTTAACCTATTTTCACATCTCCATACTGCACTCTTTTGTCCATACTTTGACCAGACTTGTCTTCTATAGGGATGTCCACATTCCTCACATACTAGGATTTCTGTCAGTGCATATTTAGAGCTAAATTTACTTTTTTCCTTCTTTGCTTTATTGGCTTTTCTTGTAACTGCCGATTTGTTAAGGCTGGCTCTTCTTGCCTTTTCTTCCTGTACTTTATAAAATAATTCCTTTGGTATAATTGCCTCATGATTATCTTCGA
The DNA here is from genome assembly GCF_018917865.1 of Tissierella simiarum. GTDB lineage: Bacteria > Bacillota > Clostridia > Tissierellales > Tissierellaceae > Tissierella_C > Tissierella_C simiarum. The sequence goes on along the minus strand of NZ_JAHLPM010000019.1, from coordinate 33,719 downwards.
TATAATATTGTGGTACTATTCCGTTATTCTTTACTCTTTTCTTAGTTAGAAAATCTACTGTATAGGTTTTCTGAAGCAGGGCATCCCCCATATATTTTTCATTGATTAGCATTTTTTCTATTACTCCAGGGTGCCATTTATCTTTCCCTGTAGCAGTTTTAATTTTCTCTTTCTCTAAGGCTCTAGTAATCTCTAGTATACTGCTGCCTTCTAGATACATTCTAAAAATTCGTCTTACTATTTCTGCTTCTTCAGGTACTATGATTAGTTCACCATCTTCATCTTTTGTATATCCCATAAATTTTTTATGATTAATTGAAATAATTCCATTTTCATATCTTCTTGTTATTCCCCATTTTGTATTTTCACTTAAGTTTCTGCTTTCTTCTTGGGCTTGACTGCTTAGGATTGTAATTAATAATTCCCCTGTACCATCTAAGGTATTGATATTTTCCTTCTCAAAATATACGGCTATATTTTTTTCTTTTAGTTTTCTTATGGTTTGGAGGGAATCTACAGTGTTTCTTGCAAATCTGCTAACAGATTTTGTTAAGACCATATCTATTTTTCCTGCCATACAATCTTCTATCATGGCATTAAAATCATCTCTCTTTTTTGTATTCGTTGCTGATTTACCGTCATCTGCATAAATCCCTGCATTTTTCCAGTTTGTATTATTTTTTATCTTCTCTGTATAGTAAGATACCTGAGCCTCATAACTTCCTTCCTGCTGTTCCAAGGTAGTACTGACTCTACAGTAAGCCGCTACTCTTAGAACTTTTAACTCTGCCCTTATATTTCTATCATAAATTGGTTGTGCTGGTATAAAGGCTACTTTCTTTTTTGGCATTGCCATTTCATTCACCCTTTCTTATCTCATGTTCCTCCTCCACTATGATTCCATTTATATATTCCACTTGGATTTTTCCATCTTTATAAATGGTTATCTCTTTTACTATATTTAGAAATAATTCTTCATCAAATTCTGTAAGTGGTTCTTTATCAAGAAGTTCTTCTTTCATCTTCTTAGTCTTGTAATCATAATCATCTATTGTAGATATACTGTAGTAGGCCTTTGCCCTTTTAAATATTAGCTCTGCTAGTTCCTTTGATGAAAATCGTTTTTCATCCTCTAACTCTTTGATTCGTTCCTCTATATTTTTAATTTCCACTGTCATCTTCGTTGGTTTTCTTTTCTTCTCCTTATCTAACATCCACATTCTTGATAGGACTTTATTTGTTGCTGATATAAAAACATTCTCTATATCTTTTCCAGTTAGAAATAAGTTTCTGCAATGAACTCTATTCTGGTAGACGTATCTTTTGCATTTCCAGTTACTCTTTTCTGATGGTCTTCCTGCATGTTCAATGTATTTGCGATAAATCTCCCCACATTCTCCACATTTTAATTTACTGGTAAATATGCTTTGATTTTTCCTTGTATTAATTTCAGGTGTTCTGGCTAATTTTTTATTTTTAGATTTTCTTTGTTGCTGTACTAATTCGAAGGTGCCCTTATCTATTATTTGAGGATACATACTATCTCCTAAATATTTAGTATTTTCCAGTATCCTACCTACTGAGCCATGATTCCAACTAGGTTTATTGTTTGCATTAGGAAACCCTGCAGTTGTTAGTTCTTTTGCTATGGCAATTAAAGATGCCCCATTTAAATAATCTCTGAATATTTTTTGTACCACTTCTGCCTTTCCGGAATCTATCACTATTTTTCCATCCACTAATCTATATCCTATTGGCATATGCCTTTGCATCTCTAACACCTCACTTTCCTTGGTATTCTGTTAACTCTAGATTATTAATAAGTTTGAATGTAACTTCATAATCTTTCCCTATAATGATTTTTTCTACTGTGTGGATAAATATGTTTTCATCATATTCTTCCATGACTTCTGAACTGTATTTTATAAGGTCTAATAATCTTAAAGTTCCTTCTATCTCCTTTTCAAAACCATTATTATCTAGCAGTTGATTTCTCCTTTTCTTTGTCGCCTCTATTTCTACCGTAAGTGCATTTTGTCTTTCTATAAAAATAGCAGAGTCAATATACCCTTTCGATACTACTCTACTTAGGATATGGCTCTGCTCTGTTAGTTCCATTATTTTGTTGTTTAAATCTTTTATTTCTTCTTCCTGCTCTTCATTGGTCCTTAAACCTTTTAAGGATTCAAGAAGGGGTATTAAAATATTTTTGTAGTTACTTACTAGTTTGTTCCACATGGTAAGAAAAGCTTCTTTTATAATATCCTCCCTTATAGCTTTCATACTGCATTTACTAATATCTCTTATATGCTGAATGCAGCACCACTGGATTTTTTCGTAGGGTTTTCCTATATAAATCTTTTGCCTACGGAAGATGCTTCCACATTCACCACAGATAATTCTACTGCTAAATTCATATCTATTTTGATATTTACCACTATCATCGATGCCCATTTGCTTTCTTCGATATTCATAAATTTCACGAACCATCTGTCCTTCTTCCCTTGTAATAATAGGTTCGTGATTGTTTTCAATAAAATACTGAGGCATTTCCCCTTTATTAACTTTTCTTTCAAAGGGAAGTACCTCAGTTGTATATGTCTTTTGTAATAATAAATCTCCTTCATATATGGGATTTTGTAAGATTACTTTTACTACACTTTCCTGCCATTCTTCAGCTGTTCTTTTAGTTGGTATATTATCTTCATTTAATCCTCTAGCTATTACATAGGGTCCTTTACCATTTATATATTCTGCAAAAATTCTTCGAACAATCTTAGCTTCTTCTTTATTAATAATTAGTTCTCCATTTTTATTCTTAGTATATCCATAGGCTGGGATACTTAATTTAAATGTTCCATCTTCAAATCTTTTTTTAATTCCCCATTTATTATTAGAAGATATGGTTTCTGATTCACCTTGTGCCAGGGAACTTAATATGGTTAATAGCATCTCACTTTTTTCTGATAGAGTGCTGATATTTTCTTTTTCAAAATATATTCCTATTCCAAGTTCTTTTAATTTTCTTATAGCCTTAATACTGTCTACAGTATTTCTAGCAAATCTTGTGACTGATTTAGTAATGATCATATCAATCTTTCCATTCATGCAGTCTTTTATCATTCGTGAAAATTCATCTCGTTTTTTTACCTGAGTACCACTTCTGGCTTCATCTGCATAAATTCCTGCATATTCCCAGTCATCTCTTTTTCCTATATAGTTCTTATAATACTCTACTTGATAGTAAAAAGAGTCTTTTTGTTCTATTGAATCTGTACTGACTCTTGCATAGGCACAAACCCTTTTTTTAGGCTGTAATTCTAGTATTACTTTTTGGTGTATAGGCTCTATTTTCTTTATCTTCTTCACTTTATTTATCATTGGTTCTCCCTCCCTTCTTAAATATTTACTTCCCGTTAGCAACATACACTACCACAAGGTTTCTTCAATAGCTAGTGTTATTACACATATACTTCAGAGAGTTCTGGAGAAAAGGTCTGACGGTTCAATTCATCTATTTTCTCAAATTCTTCATCAGTAATCATTCCCCTATTTAGTAATATATTTAATAATTTTAATGCCATTTTATATTCTACTTCTTTAGATAATTGTTCCTTTGTCATTACTCTTCCTCCATTCTATATATCTTTTTATGTAATTTCTTTTATATTTCTATCTTTACTATCATAAATATCTTTTTTCTCATCTTCTTAATATCACAAAAATAGGGACCGCCTTATTTGGTAAAAACATATATAATATATTGCCTTAAATAGGCGATCCCCATTGCTTCTAATATTAAAATCATAAGATATTTAAAAGTATGTGTTGTACTTAGACACTACTATCCCCAACACATAAAGCCTTATAAAAGTAAAAGGCTTATAGGGCGATTTCATAAACTGAAGCTGGTTTCACTTCATCATAGGAATTTCACCTCCACCGGGATCTCCGCTGGCTACCCCCATTGCGATGTCTGTGGCTGGGCAGAAGTATCATTATAGGCTGATAAGGTTATGGCGAACAATCTACCATAGATTGTTTTTAGGAACAGATGGGTACCGCTCTTTACCTTAGAAGGCCGACTTTTATATAAAAATAAATCTTTTATACAGGTGGTCTTGGCGCATCTTCCTTTGTCGCTTTTCCATCTCTGGCTTATCAGCTAATGTATTTATGAAATCGGATATTAAATTTTCAATGTTCAAATGTTTAATTGTTTTTAAAATAAAAAACAGGGAAGAGAAAAATATCCCTTCACCTGTTTCCACATTTGAAGCCTGTTTTTGAAGTCTAAATTTAAAACTTTTTTATTTTTTCTTCTAATTTCTTTTTTGCAATGTCTATACTGTACTTAATTGCACGAATAGAGCAGTTTTCCATTTTTGCAATTTCTTTTAATGTAAGGCTGCAGTCATAATATAAAAGTAATCTTTTTCTTTGAACATCAGGTAATTCTCCAATAGCTTTCCAGAATAACTTTTTCATTTCTTTTTCTAATATAATTTCTTCTATACCTTTTGGTTTTTCAAAGGCTCTTCTAATTAGTGTTTCATCTGTAAGCTCTGAATGTTCTAGATTCCTTTCATCTGATCGTGTAAGATTTCTATCTCTTTTATTTAATTCAAATAAAGCAGAGTAAATACCAAAATTAATTTCAACTCTTTGATATTCACCATCACCATCTGTAAATGAAACAAAATACTTTTCTTTGTTTTTACCTTTAATTACTTGAAGACCATAACCATTCATAAAATTTGCCATTTCCATTCCTCCAATTTTTTCTTTTTTGTTTTGATTAGAAAAAATCAAAGGATCATGGGTATCTAGCAATATAAGTTTCCCAGCGTTTCATACTGCCTCCCTAATTTTGGGCAATAAAAAAGCCGAGAATAACAAAATGTTATTCTCGGCTCTTTATCTGCCGTATTATTTAGAAGAGGGCATAAATATAGCCCTGGCACTTTTTTCAAATGCCAAGGCTTATTATTTTTCTTTATTTAATTTATGCCATACTCCTCCATAATACATAGTATAGAACACTGCTTGTCCAATGTCAGTACGCAATGAGTATGTATTTAGTATGCAATTAGTCTGCTAGTAAAAATATGAATTTGAAGGTACTGTATATTCGTTATTTTCTATTAATAATTCCTGATATCTTGGAAGCGCATATCCCCATAATGCTATTCCAAAGAGTTTTATTGCTTCTTTTTTCTTTATATAAAAGTTTGATCTCTCCATGCAAAGTGCTTCTAACATTTCCCCCTCTGTCATTGTATATGCTGTAATATAGCATTTTGATAGTATTTCATGATATAACTTTCCATTATGGTGATAATCATAAATCTTTATCATGGCTGTATCTATTAAATCTATCATCCATTTCGTTTCAAAGATACCAGATACTTTCTCCATAAAATCTTCTTTTCTTTCTGTAGGTGCAAAATCATTTAAATAAGTAAGTGCAAGAGATAAATCATTGCTATAATAAGCAGTACATACTTCCTTTACATAATTTACTTCTTTAATTGATGTCCATACTACATCTCGGTAAATTACAAGTAGTAATTTTGCCTTTCTAAAAACCTGTTCTTCATCAAGCTGCATCCCCTCATACATTCTTGAAATACTTTTCATCATCTTAGTTTTTCTCATAATTCTCTATCCCCCTTATTCTACCATTACAACTTTTATATTATGGTAATATTTACAACCATAATTTTTGTTGACAACATGTGCAACTTAAAGTATTATAAATATGCAAGTATCTTGCATTAAATCAATTATATGCAACACACTTTCTATTGTCAATAGATTTGATTAACTTCAATGCAACTATATTGCACATTATAAGCTCTTAAAGGAGGACAAATATGAAATTCGGTGAAAAGCTCCGTGACCTTCGCAAAAAAAATGGATTAACCCAAGCTGAGTTAGCTGAAAAAGCTGGTATTTCTTTACGAACAGTTAATTATTATGAAAGCGGTACGACCTATCCTAAAAATAGAGAAATCTATACAACCCTCGCTAATATATTGGATGTAGATGTAAATTATCTACGAAATGAAGGCGATGAATTTATTGCAAGGGCAAGTGAAAGATATGGTTATCGTGGTGCAAAACAAGCAGAAGAACTTGTGGCAGAAATAGGCGGCTTGTTTGCAGGAGGTGAATTATCTGAATCTGATAAAGATGCAGTAATGCAAGCCCTACAACAGGCCTATTGGGATGCAAAGAAAGAAAATAAAAAGTACACTCCTAAGAAATATAGAAAAGACAGCGATTAATATTTAATTTATGGGTAATCATTTAGTAGACAAATAGGGAGTAGTCTTCTTTTTAGGAGGTGCTGTTTTGATTGACTCTTTTGGAATATTTAAAAAAGCAAATGATATTGTGAAACATATTGGAACAAGGAATGCTTTACAAATTGCAGGTGAGCTTGGTATTAAAATATATTATGGACATTATCAAGAGCTACTAGGGATGTATACCTATCGTTGGAAGCAGCGGATCGTTCTACTTAATAATAACTTAGATGATTGTTTACGCCAGATGGTTCTAGCGCATGAAATAGGGCATGATACCTACCACCGTAATCTAGCTGAAACTGGACTTAAAGAGTTTACTCTATTTAATATGAAAAATGATACAGAATATGTTGCCAATGCCTTTGCTGCACATCTGCTTTTAGATAATGATGAGGTTTTAGAACTTGCAAGAGATGGCTACGATATAGTTCAAATTGCTGGTATTTTAAATTTTGATATAAATTTATTACTGATTAAAATGCAGGAAATGAACAAGATGGGATATAATTTTAATGTCCCATGTCATCCTGAAAGAAATTTTTTTAAGAAAATAAAAGTATAAAAATTCTAAAGTATAAAAATTCTCTCAATTAACTGTCTTTGAGGAAGAACTAGAAATATGAAGTGCACCCCAAAAGTTAGACAATAAATTTAACTTTGTAGGTGCATTTTATATGAACCTTTATATTTAGAAAACGATGTCCTTAGTTTAATTTTTACGCTTTATTTATCTAACTCTCTAACAATCATCCTTGCAACTTTCTCTGCCACTTCCCCAGTGAAAGATATACATTGTTCCATATGTTTAGGAGAGCCAAGTTTCATGTCCTTTGTTAATACTCTACAGCATAGTGATTTATGACTTTTTTTAAACTCATTATGTAATTCATTAGCAAGTTCCATAGTATGATTAACCTTTTCATCCTTGGGTTGAGTTCTTCCAAAGAAAAGTCCTAATGCAATGATTCCACCTGCAACAGCACCACAAGTACACCCCGAGCCACCCATGCCCACTGGAAAACCTGAAGCAGCAGCAATTATAGCATCAGACATCGGTAATTGAAATTCATCCTTTATGGTCTTGACAATGGCCTCTGAACAGTAAAAATCTCCACTCCTATAATATTCTTCTGCCAAATTATGAATTCGTTCAAAATCAATTTGTGTATTCATTTATCTTCTCCTCCTTATTTACTTTAATGCTATTTTAATTTATATAAAAAGTCAATATGAAAGACATAAGTTTATTATGCTATTATTATTGATTTTTTTAATATAGAACTTCATCAATATAGATAATTATAATACCATCTTTTCAGAATAAAATATTCTTTCTATCTTATACAATTTATTAAATAATATTAATTAAGAAATAAAATATATAAAAATATAATAAACCTTTTATATTTTACAAAAAGGAAATCAAAGTATGGTACATTATACTTTGATTCCTTCTTTGTGGCAATATTCAAGAAAGGATGTAAATAGTTTTAAATATTGGGGATACCTTTCTAATAACATCTCTGGATGCCATTGTACTCCAACAACAAATCGATTCCCCTTCATTTCTATTGCTTCTATTATATTGTCTTCAGATATCATTGTTGCTTCAAATGTTTCTCCTACTGTCTTTATTCCTTGATGATGAAAACTATTCACAGCTATTTTATCTACTTGGAAAATATCATATAGTTTTGAAGGGTTAGTAACATTAACTATATGACTAAGCTCATCTCTGGGAAAAACTTCTGTTAATAAGTGATTAAACTCTGTAACTTTCTGACTTAATAAATCTTGATATAAGCTTCCTCCTGTAGCCACATTTAAAACCTGCATTCCTCTACATATTCCCAAAACTGGAATATCTGTATCTAATAAGATTGATTTAGCTAAATCAATCTCAAAGTTATCCCTAGCAGGATCCACTAATTCTAACCCTGCATAAGGCATTTCTTCATAATTAAGTGGATTTATATCCGTTCCACCAGTAAAAATTATACCATCAATTATTTGAATAATTGATTTAATATTACTCAGGTTTTCCACCCTGCTAAGCACAACTGGACAACCACCAGCTCTTTCAACAGCCCGTATATAGTTACCCTGAGTACCTTCACAATTAGTAGCTAGTATACCAATAATTGGCTTCATCTTGATTGCCCCCTTTAAAAATGATTTGTACAGTATGAAGATATTTGGGCTATCTTTATTTTGTTAATATTTTTTTTATTTCTTCTATAGATGGAATTTTACCAATAGCCTTGACTTTTTCATCAACTACAAGAGTAGGAGTTTGCATAACTCCATATTTCATTATTTCCTTAAAATCAGTTACCTTTTCTATAGAAGCATTGACTCCCAGTTCTCCTACAGCTAATTTTGTATTTTCCTCTAGTTTATTACATTTGCTACATCCTGTACCTAATATTTTAATTATCATTTTATATTCCTCCTTATTTATATAAATAGAAATGATAAAGCATTAAATGAATATCCTATAATTAGTATTCCTATTGTTACAATTACTATAAATGTTCCTAGTAGCTTTGGTTTTACTACCTTACTTAACATTGTTATAGAAGGAAGTGATAATGTAGTTACTCCCATCATAAATGCCAATACTGTACCAATACCAACTCCTTTAGCAACTAAAGCTTCTGCTATTGGAATAGTTCCAAATATATCTGCATATATTGGTATTCCAATAAATGTCGCTATTAAAACAGAAAACGGATTGTTTTGTCCTAAAACTTTTTCTATAAATGATTGTGGAATCCAGTTATGAATAGCTGCTCCAATACCAACTCCAAGTAAAACATATAACCAAACCTGCTTAAATATATCCTTAACTTGTTCTTTAGAAAAATCTATTCTTTCTTTACGAGTCATTTCATCAGCTTCAATATCAGCATTTTGTGCTCCCCATACATAATCTTCAATGTGTTTTTCCATACCTAACTTCTCAATAATAGTTCCACCAATAACTGCAAGTATCAAACCTACAACTACATAAGCTATAGCTATCTTCGCACCAAAGAAAGACATCAGTAATAGTAAAGAGGCGATATCTACCATAGGTGAAGATATTAAAAAGGAAAATGTAACTCCAAGTGGCAATCCCGCTGAAGTAAATCCTATAAATATAGGTATACTAGAACAGCTACAAAAAGGTGTTACTGTTCCTAACAATGCACCCAAAATATTTCCTTTTATCCCTTTAAATCTACCCAGTATTTTTCTAGTTTTTTCAGGTGGAAAATAACTTTGGATATAAGATATCATGAATATAAGTACAGATAATAGAATGAAAATCTTTATAACATCATAGATGAAGAAGTGAACACTTCCTCCTATTCTACTGTCCATAGATAGTCCAAATACCTTTTCCACCAACAACTCTACCAAGTCCCAAAGCCATTGCATTTTTAAAAGTTGGGCATTTAACCAACTAAATATTGTTGATATAACATTCATAAAAATCACCGCCTATTTTATTTATTCATACTTGTTAATTCAATATACTTTGCTGCAGCTTTACTTTTCTCTATATCAGATTTTAGAATTGGATAATCTTTTACATTAGAAACTATTTTTTCGAGTATATCTTCAAATAATTTTTCTTCAATATTCAGTGAATAAAAAGTGTATTGTTCTTTTCTCTCATCTTTTACTAGTCCCATATCTCTAAGTCTAGCTAAATGTTTTGATACATTCGGTTGCGATATTCCTGTTATTCCTGTTATCTGACATACACAAAACTCATTGTGAAATAAAAGCACCATAATCCTTAGCCTTGTTTCATCAGACAGTAATTTAAAATAATTCGTTAGTTTATACATATTTACATCCTCTCTATAAAACCCTTTATCTTAATTTCATTTCTTTACCTACTACTTCTTCCCAAGCATTAAATATAGGTCTAATTATCTGAGGTCCTATTTTAGATATTATTACCAATTCAGATACATTTTCTCCTTTATCAGTTGGTTTATAGTCAATTATCTTATTAACAACATCTACTTGATTCCATCCATCTTCTAATTTAAAGAATCCTTTTATTCTATAACTATCCTTTTTTATAATATCTAAAAACTGAGAAAGTCTTTCTTTAGTCAAATCTCCATCATAAGTTAGGGTTAATGTCTTTGGCTTGTTTTCAGGAGTATTAGTAGTATCCTCTGATTTTATCCACTGTTTTTCCATAAGGTCTCTTTCTAAGAAATTATAATCTATCTTTCCATTTATAGATTCAACAATATCTGCTTTATCATTTATTTCTCTAATTTTTGCCTTAACCTTACTTAATTTATTATCATCTATCAAGTCTACTTTAGAGATAATTACTAAATGACAAAATTTGAGTTGTCTTTCAACTGTTTCTATATCTTCTACCTGTTCTAAAAAGTTAACTCCATCTACTATACAAATTGCCCCACTGTAGTTATATACCTCACCTTTTACCATTTCTACAGCTTCTAAAAATTCTCCTATATTTGATGGATCCGCAAGTCCTGAGCTTTCAACGAAAACATATTCCATGTTTCTATCCGCCATCTCTGTTAAAGCGGATACAAAGTTAAGTTGCAGACAGGAGCAGAATATTGAGCCTCTATTTATTTCTACAAGTTCCATTCCTTCCTTTTGGATTATGGTCCCATCTATGCCTACCTTCCCAAATTCATTCATTATTACTGCTACTTTATTTCCTGTTAAGTCATTAAGAACGTTGGTTAGAAAGGTTGTTTTTCCAGCACCTAAGAAACCTGTAAGTAAATATAATTTTGTTCTATTTTTCATTATTTTACCTCCTTGTAATTTAATTCTAACATAATGTCTATATGCCCATATGAGCATATGTCTATATAAGTATATTAACTCTATTATAAATAAATGTCAATAGTCTCATATGAAATTTAATAATTAAAAATCAAGAACATTTTATAAACAAAAAGAGCCAGCATAAGCTAGCCCATCTGTATTATAGTTCTATTTCATTATTTTTAATTCTTTCTACTAAATTCTTTACCTTATCCTCAATTATCTTAGCTGTTTTTATAAACTCTTCATCACTTTTGCCCGTAGGGTCTTCTAATCCCCAATCTTCTTCATGTTTTGAAGGTAAAAAAGGACAAACAACATTACAACCCATTTTTATAACTATATCAACTTCTGGTATATCATTTAGCAACTTAGATTTCTGAGTCTTATTCATATCAACATCATATATATCCTTTATAATTCTTACTGCATCTTGATTAATTTCAGGCTTAGTTTCTGTCCCTGCGGAGTATGAGTCAAAAATATCTAATGCAAATAACCTTCCTAATGCTTCTGCCATTTGAGATCTACATGAGTTGTGAACACATATAAATGCTACCTTAGGTTTCATATCATCATCCTTTCTATTTAGTGATCTTTATTTAATTTATAATTTTTCTCAACAGATTGAAAAAAGTTCCTCAAATTTTCTGGTAATTCATATGCTTCTTTATTATGTTCACTATCTAGTAATATTTTATTATCACCATATACTTCATGAAGAATGGAGTCAATAATCATTGCTTTTGGCGGAATAGTATATTCTTTTCCTTTATAAACCCATACTCGACAATCCACATTATCACCGCATAATTCACCACATGATTCACAAAGAGATTCTCTGACTTCCATCTGAATATCTTTTCCATTTATTCGTATGGTAGGTGAACTAACAAACTTGTATTTTATGGCCATTTCTTTATTGTTAATATGAACTTTGTTTACAATTACTTCTTTATCTGTTAATTTCAATACTTTTTCTACATCTGCAATGGCTTCATTAAGACCTTCATCTGTTCCCTGACATCGATTACAGATATTTAGATCCAAATATAGAAAGTCAATTTTAATTTTATCGTCTTCATTAATTTGACTTTCTTCTATATCCCCACAGCATCCAGTATTACAACACTTCACAATGACACCTCCATATAACTATATCAGAATATTTGATTTTGCCTATATAATAGTTTTTAAATATCTCGATTAAAAGCTACTTATTAATTTCTTCATTAATTTTATCATAAATCATATTATTAGATATTCCACCATGAAAACATACTCTGTTGTTAATAGCAGTTAGGGGTAATCCATAGTTTGCATCTAAAATTTTGTGTACATATTCATATTTGTCAATATCATCTTCTAATACATCTATAAATTTAACTTCTACCTGATCTTTTATTTTTGTTTTATTTATGAAATTAACAAATTCAGAATATAAATCATCCATAGTTGTAGAAGGACCACAAGATCCTTCACAACTACAGCCTCCACCAACTGGAGCATCTTTTACACCAAATATTTCAATTTTGACTTTGCTATCACTCATTTAAATTTCCTCCTCAAAAACCACCTCTGAGATTTGTTCTAACATATCAATTCCTTTAATTTCCTTATCAAACATTGGTATAGTTAATATGTTAGCATTTTCAAATTTTTCTTTTATTTCTTCAATATATGCTAGTTGCATATCTCTTCTCTTTTTAAAAAATGGGCTTTGGGCTTGTTCCTCTGGAATAATTAGGTTTATTGAAACTAATTGAGTCTTTATCCCAAATTCTTCTAGTTCCTTAGATGCTCTATATGCTTCTATCATTGGAGTTTTTTCTGGATACATTACGAAACTAAATGTAGTTTCATCTTCATTTTTCATCATATCCATAACTTTATCAAATCTTTCTTTTTGTAGCTTATCTGCATCACTTATACCTGTTGAAATACCCGCCTTTAGTTGAATTTGCTTACTCCAATCCATTGGTAACTCTAAAAGTCTCAATGTGTGTCCTGTAGGTGCAGTATCGAAGACAATAATATCGAATTCATCACCACTTGCATATTGAATAAATTTTTGAAAGGCTGCCATTTCTTCTGTACAAGGAGAGTTCAGTTCTTCCTCCATTGCTTTAATCGTATCTTCTCCAAATTTTCCCTTAGCCTCATCTAAAATTGAATTTTTGTAATCTTCTGTTGCCTTTTTCTGATCTATTTTTACAGCATATAGATTATTTACTCCATCTATTTTTGTAATTTCATCAGAAACTGGTTTATCTAATACATTTCCGATATGGGCAGCAGGGTCTGTTGTCATAAGCAAAGTCTTAAAACCTTTCTTTGCAGTTTGAACAGCAGTAATGCAAGCCATGGAAGTTTTACCTACGCCACCTTTTCCTGAAAAAAAGATATTTTTTCTTTTATTCTCTTTAGGATAAATTAACTTACCAATATTGTTTGATTTTTCTTTTTCAAATAGCTTTTCTCCACTTTTTCTTAACATTTCTATTCCTTTTAATTCAGAGTCGAAGAGTTCCATTGTGGTAATTGAAATATCTTTAAATACACTTTTCGTTTCCTCTAGATATTTTTGCTGCATATCATATCTAGACTTAAAAAATGGATTTATAGCTTCTTGTTTTGGAATAAAACCATTTACAATAAGACTTGTTGTGTTTATGCCTATCTCTTTTAATTCATTTGAAGACCTTATAGTTTCATCAAGAGATGTTTGTTCTGGTTGCATTACAAATATAAATTCTGTTTTGTTTGGATCTCTTAACTTTGATACAGCATCATCATACTTCTTTTTGCTATCCTGTATTAATGCTACAGGTCCTAAACAAGTTTGCCCACTTCCTTGGGAGCTTTCTTCTATATGCTTGCTCCAATCCACTGGAAGTTCTAGAAGTCTAATTGTGTGTCCTGTTGGTGCAGTATCGAATATAATTATGTCATAGGAGTCATCTTCCATAAAATCAATAAATTTATCAAAGGAAGCCATCTCTTCAGTACATGGACCACTTAATTGTTCTTCAGCAATTTTCAACATTTCTTCATCAAAAAGTTCTCTCATAGGTGCAAGAGATCTTTCCTTATATTCATCTGTTGCTTTATCAGGATTTATTTCCATAGCATAAAGATTGTCTATGCCATCTATTTTGGTAACCTTATGACCTATTTCTTGTTCAAATACATCCGATAGATTTGCAGCTGGGTCGGTGGTTACAATTAAAGTCTTACGCCCCAAGTCAGCATGATAAACTCCAGTAGTACATGCCATAGAAGTTTTACCTACTCCACCTTTTCCCGAAAAGAAAATAAACTTTGTTTCCATTTGAGATAACCTCCCCCTATTTTTGTATTTTTTCTTCCATTTCTTCTAATGTGGGATAATCATGTGTCTTGATTATTTCTCCATTAACTGTAGTAACTGGCAAAACACCTTTTCCTCTACTTTTAACTAATTTAAACACATCTGCATTTTCTTTAAATTTTAAGGGTTGTTGAGTTATCTGATATCTTTCAATTATTATACCTGCATACTTCTTCTTTAGAAACTCAATATTTTCACCTAACTTTACTAATCTTTCATCTGGACTTGGTCCACAAAGTCCTGTTGAACAGCACATTGGCGGTTCAAAAAATTCAATTTTCATTAACTATCATCCTTTCATTTTATGATTATATTTGATTATACTCATGTAGAGTGTAAAAAATTTCGTTATTATTAATTGTTATATATCATGCCAAAAATCAACATTTAATTATCTAATCTTCTTTTACCGTCTTTGGGAACCAATGTCTTGTATTATTCGCTATCTTAACTAATTGAAGCATTACTGGTACCTCGACTAAAACACCTACCACAGTCGCAAGTGCAGCTCCAGAGCCTAATCCAAAAAGTGATATTGCTACTGCTACTGCTAGCTCAAAGAAATTTGATGCGCCTATCATTCCTGCAGGTGCAGCTACATTATGTGGCAATTTCCAAACCTTTGCCCATAGATAAGCAATAAAAAATATTAAGAATGTCTGAATAATTAGCGGTATTGCTATTAATACTATATTAAGTGGATTATCAACAATAACTTGACCTTGAAAAGAAAATATAATTATCAACGTTAATAATAGCCCAATTATTGTTACATTACTAAACTTTGGAATAAAAGTGTTTTCAAAGTATTCTAATCCTTTATTTTTAGTTATTACTGTCCTTGAAATAACACCTGCTGCCAAGGGTATAACTACAAATAAAACCACTGATAAGAATAATGTAACCCAAGGTATAGATATATTACTCATTCCTAATAAAAAAGCAACTATAGGAACAAATCCTACTAAAATAATAAGATCATTTGTAGCAACTTGAACAAGAGTATATGCAGGATCTCCTTTAGTTAAGTGACTCCAAACAAATACCATAGCAGTGCAAGGTGCAGCTCCTAAAAGTACAGCTCCCGCAAGATATTCCGTTGCAAGCTCTGATGATATAAGATTTTTAAAAACAACGTTAAAGAAAAACAATGCTAATCCATACATAGTAAAGGGTTTAATTAGCCAGTTTGAAACCCATGTAACTACAAGTCCTTTAGGATTTTCTCCTACCTTTTTAATACTGTGAAAATCTACTTTTAACATCATTGGGTAAATCATTAACCATATTAGAATTGCTACAGGTACTGAAACATTTGCATATTCAAAATTACCTAAAAATTCAGGTATTCCTGGTAAATATACTCCGATAAGTACCCCTATTACCATACATATGGCTACCCATACTGTAAGATATCTTTCAAAAAAACCAATACCTGATTGTATTTCTTTTTTTGCCATTATAATTCCACCTTTCATATAAATTATTATTTAACTAAGTTGTTAAAATAATCATAGATTATCTTAACTTGTGATTTATTGATTAAATAACTTTTATTTCTTCCTTGTTTTTCTTCTACTATTAATCCCACTTCTCTTAAAGTCTTTATATGATGGGAAATAGTTGATTGCCTTAATTGCAAATTATTTTCGATATCCCCAAAAGTAGATTTCTGCTCTTTTAAGAGATATAGAATTTTTATTCTATTATTATCTGATAGAGCCTTGAAAATTTTTACAATATCTTTTTCTTTCATATTTTCACCACATAAAATACTTCTTTTTTACATAAAAATGATATTATTTATGTCTTTTATATTGTCACAACTCATGCCACTTTCTTTATATTTTAATAATTTTTCAAGCTCCTTAATAAATTTGCTATTTTGGTCCATTTTTTCAATTAGAAATTCATATAATAGTTTGTTTTCTTTAATAAATTCTGGGTTTATTTGATAATATATCCATTGTGCTTTTTTTTCAAAAGTAACAATCCCCTCATTCCTAAGTCTAGTTAAATGTCTCGATACATTGGATTGAGTTGTATCTAAAATAACTTCAATCTCACATACGCATAACTCTTCTTTCCTTAGTAAGTTTATTATTCTTAGCCTATTCTCATCTCCTAATGCTTTAAATAAGTTATCCATTATTTTCACCTCGTAATATTATTATATTCAATTATACTCATATGGTATCCTTCAACATAATTTTTGTCAATATATTTTTGTCTTTTATATTTTATTAAGTGTTAAATTATTTTTATTAAGTATCTAAACAATACTTAATAAATAAACTCAAATTAATTAAATTTATACTTCACTATATTTCACATTAATATGAAAAATGCTTTATATAACCGTATCTTCTTCTATTTTAATAATTGAATACAAACAAGGTAATTATTGAAATTAGCATGGTTTTGTCGGACTTCTTGACCCACGATATATCCAAAATTCTTTATTCAAGTAGCTAACTTCAATATATTTTTTATCAAATTTATTCTTCTATGATCTGTCTTTTAAATGCTATTGAGTCGTTATCTAACTTTGGTGAATATCCTAATGTTGTATACGACCTTTGTAAAAGTCCCACAAGTTCCCAACCATCTTTACCATATTTATTTAATTTTTCTTCTATTGCTAAATCACTATCTATACTTAAAAATTTATCTACTGTAAGCACTTTATATTCCCATTTCATCTGCATTAAATCACCCCTTTTAATTTTTTATTCAAAAAAATATGCAATAATAAATCCGACAAAACCCATTTAAAAAATTAAGTTTTTTAATTAATTTCTATCAAGCATCATATTATATGAATATATGCGATTATGCTCATATAATATGCTTCTACTTTTTAATTGTCAACTTTTTTAAAAACTTATTTTTTAGAAAATGTTGACAAAATTAAAAGTTATGTATATTATAATATTAATTATATCAATTTTTTTTGATATATACATCAATATTTTTTGATATATAAAGAAGGTAGGTGAATTCAATGGATTTACTCGATAAGTATGTTGAATTGTTTAATGCTTTATCAGATGAATTGCGCTTGAAAATCCTTTTATATTTATATGTTAATGGGGAGAGATGTGTGTGCGATATTGGTGATTTTTTTGATATTAGCCAGTCTGGTATTTCATATCATTTAAAGATACTTTGTGATGCTAGCATAATCAAGAAAAGGAAAGTGGCTGTATGGAACTACTATTCCTTAAATCAAGATAATAGTAGTTATAGTATTATAAGTGGTATTTGTAAAAATATTAATAAGGAGGAGTGGATGGATAATGTTTCAAATGAGTAGTTTAATAGAAGTAGGAAAAATGTTTTTATTTCTTATGGGTGAATTATTGCTACTTTTCTTATTAATCAGTTTTATTGTAGCTCTAATCCAAATTTACTTGTCTAAGGAAAAAATTAAAAAGATACTTACTACACCAAGTAAAGGATTAAATAGTATATTAGGTGCTCTTTTAGGTGCTGTAACACCATTTTGTTCCTGCTCAACTGTACCTATTTTAGTTGGATTATTAAAAAGTGGAGCTCCTTTTTCAGGAACGATTTCATTTCTATTAACTTCACCTGTGCTAAACCCTGCTATCATAATATTATTTTTAACCTTCTTTGGATTAAAGGCAACTATCATCTATGCAATGTTTACATTTGTGATAGCAGTTGTAATTGGGTTAATTCTTGATAGATTAGGTTATCACAAAGAAATTAAAAATGTTAGTATCAAAGGTGAAACCTATGATGAACTAGTTTATGAAAATCTTGAAGGGACATTTTTAGAAAAAAATAAAATAGCGTTTAAGCATGCATTTGCTGAATCTTTAGTATTACTTAAACAAGTAGTTCCATACTTAGTGCTTGGTGCTGGTATAGGTTCATTTATCTATGAGTTCATACCTCAAGATTTACTATCCAAATTTGCTGGAAAATCAAATTTATTGTCAGTGCCTGTGGCTGCCATAGTTGGTATACCTATGTATATAAGAACAGAAACTATGATACCAGTGGCAAGAATACTTATTGATAAAGGTGTAGGTTATGGTACAATGGTAGCCCTTATAATAGGTGGTGCTGGCGCAAGTATACCTGAGCTTTCCATACTGAATTCAATATTTAAAAAGAAAATGATGATTGCATTTATTCTTTCTATTTTCTTTGTAGCAGTTATAACAGGATATGTATTTAATATAGTAATGTAGTGGGAGGTGATATTAATGAGTGAAAAAAAACAATCCTTTTTTTCAAAAATACGAAAGCCTAAAAAATCTTCCTGTTGTTCTATGCAAATTATTGAAGAAACTACTGATGAAGAAAAAAAGAATGAAGAACAAACAAAGAAGAAAGAGGATTAATTGATTAAATACAGAAAGAATAATTGTATTACTTCTTTCTGTATTTTTCTTGTTAGTCATGACCATAAATATCAGCAATATTATACAATTAACTTTAGTATATTGTTCTTTTTCTGATGTTAAATAAATTCTTAAAGTGAGTCCTTCTTGTAGGTTCATTATGAACTCCACCTCGGTCCATGAAAAAGACAAACTACCCCCTTGGTGGATAGCTTGTCTTTTTTATTATGCTTCATTATTTTTTCAAAAAATATCTATTAGATGAATTACTCCCATTCTCCCTATAACGCGGTTCTTTGGTTAATAGTCCACACCGTATAAGATCAGCAATGCCTCTCTTCACTGTACTCCTTGACATAGAAGTTTCCTTTGCAATGGTATTTATAGCTGGCCAGCATTCACCCTTTGCATCACTTCTATCTTTTAGATACATATACACTGTTTTAGCACGAGTTGGAAGCTCATCTGATGAGTAGGAATAAATTGTTCCAAAATAACTCAAATTTTATCCCCCCTATGTTCTTAATGTCGGCCTTCGTTTTTTATTAATTGAATCTATTTTCGATGATGGATTATGTGCCATTCCACCACTTTTATTTTTGTCATCTCTTGATTCTGTTTCTTCAATATCTTCTTCAAGCTCAACTCCTTGGTTCATAATATTTTCTTCTAAGATTTCCTTATCCGCATAAGAAACCTTACGATGGGATCTTTCCTCCATGATATATGGCTCACTAAAGGAAATACCCCAATCTAAAAATAGACGAAGTACAGTCTTCATTGGATGTACTCCTGTTTTCATAATAACAAAGTTTCCTTTTGGTAAAGATTTTAGTTCATCTGCTGTTAATAGTGGTCTTTCCATCATCTGCAAGCTTTGTGATGGATCATTTTTACCTCTGCTAATAGAACCACTCATAACAGTCCTACTTCCAAGTGCTTTCGATAGAACTTGAGCAGTTTCTGAATTAGGTGCAAATCCTCCAAATATGGTTACTTGACAGTTATCTGTTATTATTTCACTGCCTTCTTTTCCATAGTTTTTATCAAGCTGTGCAAAAGATTGAATAATAGGCACTAATGATATCTTTCTTGAGCGACCAGCACTAAGCATCATTTCAAAGGATTCTATCTTTGGTATTGTACCTATTTCATCTGCATAAATCATAACACGATTGGGAAGCTTACCTCCATTTTCATCAGCTACTGTTAACATTTCACGATAAAACTGCTGTAAAAATAAACTAACCATAAAATATTTTGTATTATCTTCTTCTGGAAGTATAAGAAAGATAGCAGATTTTTTATTGCAGAAAGTTTCTGCGTCAATTACTGTATCAAAACACAAAATTTGTTCCATTTCAGAATCTAAAAAAGCATTAAGCCTTGACAGCACTGTTGATAAAACTGATGCCATTGCCTGTTCTGCAGAATTAAGAGCCGCTCCTGCAAACCATCTTGCTTTATGTTCTGGGGGCAACTTATCCATCAGTAGTTGAAACTGACTCTTTCCTTTAACCTTGCTTGGTGTCATTAAGTCCTGCACCATTTTGAATACGCTAATGATATGTCTTGAATCTACTATTTTCCCATCTTCTTTGGTAGGGGGAAGATATTCTGCTATAAGCAAAATAACAGCAGTAAGAAGTCCTTCAGCAGCATCGTAGAAAAAAGCATTTTGTCCATAGGCTGAACTGTCACCAGTAGAATTGATAATGGTTTTTGAAATAATCTTTGCGTACTTTTCAGCCTTTGCTTTTGCAGCAAGGTTATCATTATCTTCTCTATATGTGTCCATATATTTATTAACTAAATGCAATAAATTATTACCGTCACTACGTGTAGGATTTCTTAAATCTATAACTGCAATATTGTATCCGTAGTTTTCTTTAGCAATCGTTCCATAATTCCTGGCAAGATCCCCTTTTGTATCAGTAGTAATAAAGCTCATACCAGTTGCACAAGCATATTCCAGGTTTGGATAAAGAAAAAATGCAGTCTTTCCTACACCTGCTGCACCAATCATAAGACAATGAACATCATCAGTATCTACAAGTGCTGTTACATTATTTTTAGCTCCTTTACACCCAACTATAATTCCCTGCTCTGTTGGTAGATTTTCTCCTTTTCTCCATTGTGAAACATGGAAAGGGATATGCTTATATGTCTTGATAATTTCTTTCTTGGTAGCAAATCTGGCTGTACCATGCTGACCATCACCAACAGTTTTTGACTTGATTCCATTTAAGGTATAATAATGTGCAATCAATGAAACTCCACCAATTACAGAAAACATCAGAGTTGCCGTACCTATAAGCAGATATACTTGTGATTCCATAAGCCAGAACCTCCTTTCCTATTTTTAAAAATCACATCATAGTGATTCATCTGTTCTTATTGCATAGTCATCTCTTTTATTTGTTTTTGTTTCTGCTTCTGTTCTTGTAATTCAATCAAAATAATTGCTTTTAAACTGTGCTGCGCAATAGATTCATAAATTTTTGCAATATTTGTCTTTCCTGCTTCAGAAAGGATTCCTTGATATTTACTAATTTTCAAAAGTTCTTGTCCAATCGTATCTAAGCGACTATTAAGCCTACTACGATTTTCGTATGCCTTAAACCCGTAATAAAGTCTTTGTTGAAGAGTGTCTATATCTTGTCTTCCTCCCATTTGCTTATATTCCCTCTCAGCTAAAAGTAAAGAAAAAGCAGATAGTTGTTTTAAAATTTCAACTATCTGCTCCACAGTGCTTGTTTTGCATTTATAGAATAAATTATTTAATTTTGATAGAGAATTATCTTTATTATTAAATTCAGATGTCAGTTCATAAATCTCTGAACAGATTTTATCTCGTAAAGTATACTGAGGGTGTTTCTCTGCTGGTATTGCAGGTAGATTAAAACTTGCCTTAAGGTCTTCATTCCAATCTTTATATTGAGGCTTAAATTTATCACATCTTATTTTCTTAGCAGTTAATATATCATAGAATTTTTCACTCGTCTCAATTCCTGCCTTGTCATGATCCAGACATAGTATTGCATGATTAAGTCTTGGATTTATCTCAAGCATCTTTAGCATCGCCTGCTCAGATACTCCGCACAAAGATACATAACTGTCCTGTTGCCAATCCCTTTGATACATTGTAATAAAGGATAACATATCAATAGGCGCTTCAAATATATAAAGCTTATTACTTTTTCCAATATAGTTAAAGCTATAGCAAGGATCACTGCTTTCTATATTTCCTTTAAACTTTTTACCTTTCGTATATATCCCCTGTTTATGTGCATGACGGGGAGTTCCATTTTCATCAAAACCTACAAATACTGCATTATGATATTCCTTTGTTTTATCTTTAGATAGTTCACAGCTTTCATAAAGCATTTTATTCTTTGCGAAGAAACTTATTATATCTCTATCAATACACCTTTGTTTAATCATATAAGCAAAGACCCTACGCATATCAGAATGTTTTTCGGGTAAAACAAAAGACTTTCTTTCCTCCTGTTCTTTTATATCTGCTTTTTTATATATTATTTCTCCCTGTTCACCACTAAGTAATCTTGTTACTGCATCCGGAAAACTTAGCCCATAAAAATTCTGCAGAAAATCAATTGCAAGACCACCTTCTCTAGTTTCATGATCATACCACCTATTTCCTCTTATGGTGATACTGCGATCACTGGCAAGTCTTTTTTCTCTTCCAGAACGCAATAACTTTTCTCCTTGCCTCTCCAAGAAATCCACTAGATCAACTGAATTTGCTCTTTGCTTCTGTTCCTCTGTAAAATGAATGTAAGTACCCATAGATTACCTCCCTTTGAATTCTACAGCTTAATATTCTGCTGCTCATGATCATCTTCCTTATGTCCTTGTGCCATTTTCTTTTCCCTTAGCTTTCTTAATAACTTACTATCAACCTTAATTCCAACTCCTGATGATTTTAATGGAATATTATCTTCAAATGTCTTACTCATATGATGAAACATCTTTGATACTGCAAGTGAAACAGATGGGTTATAAAACTTATCCATATTATCTAGAAAAAACTGAGCATATTCATTTCCTTGCTCAGCAGATAATTTAAACCATTTTATTGCCTCTTCTTTATCTCTTGGCAGACCTTCACCCATTAAATATATTTTTCCTAATAGATACTGTGCATATTGATTTCCTTTTTCTGCAGATAAGTACAGCCATTTTATTGCTGATGGAATGTCTTTCGTTATATCCTCACCCTTAAGATATAGCTTACCAAGCTGATATGATGCATACTCATTTCCCTGTTCTGATGAGAGTTTAAATAACTCTACAGCTTTCAATGTATCTTTATCCACGTATTCCCCATCAAGATAAAGCTTTCCAAGAGAATACTGTGCAAATTGATTTCCACTAGTCGATGCTTGTTTTAAATACTCAATTGCTTTTTTAACTTCTCCCTCTACTGGATTTTCTTCTGCAAGGATTAATTTTGCAAGGGAATAACAGGCAAATGTATTTCCAAGCTTTGCTGACTTCTCATAATACTGTTTTGCTACCCCTATATCTTTTTCTGTACCGATGCCATTTTGAAGCATCCACCCAAGCCTATATTGAATTTTATCATCATGACTTTTCTTTTCTAATCTTTTAAAACCTATAAAAGCATAAGAAAAATATTTATCTGACTCTTCCTCATTTATATCAGTTCCAATTCCATCTCGATACATCTTTGCCACTTCAAATTTAGCATAGGGAAAACTCTGTTTTGCGGATTTTAGGTAAAACTCAAAAGCTCTTTCATAGCTTTGCTCAACTCCTTGACCTCTGTAATAAAGACCACCAAGGGAATACTCAGCAAACTTATATCTTTCTTCTGCTGATAGGGTAAGCCAGTATGCTGCTTTTTCATAATCTTCTTCTGTTCCAAGGCCTTGTGAATACATTTTACCTATACGATACTCTGTATATTTCCAAGGCTTTCTATCTTCTATTCTATGGAAAGCATTAAGGGCTTTTTCATACCATTCATATGATTCTTCTATATCAATCTCTATACCAAGTCCATCTGCAAACATTCTGCCCATATTAAACATGGCAAGAGCATTTCCCTGTTCAACTTCAGATTGAAATAAATAAAAGGCTTCTTCAAAATCTTGTACTATATCATCTGTACCAAATAAGAATTCACAAGCCCTTTTATAATCATCACTCCATTTTACATAAACATCTTCTGTGATATCATCATTAATTTCACTTTCCCTAATTAAATCTAGAGTATCCCCTTCCATCTCAATAAATTCTGTATCATTTTTAACTACATCATCTATTGCTTTATCTATTCTTTCATCAATAATATCAATATCATCACCAGTTATTTCTTCAAATGTAATCATTCCTTTATTAAAATTATCAGCCTCTTTAATTATCATATTTTTAATTGATTTAAATTCCTTTTGCTGTGATAATGGCAGAGGCTCTGGCAGATTATCTACATAGCTATATAGCACTTCATTACGCATTTCATACCACAGCTCATATGCCTTGCTTATTCTTTCATCCTTAGCCAGTTCATCTACAATACCATCAACCATAGCCTTAAGTTTTGGCTGTAAATATCCATATTGTTTCTTACCTTTAGTAAATTTCAATCGTTCAGCAAATTCCATAAATTGTTCCTCTATTTTACCGTTTTGGAAAGTATCATTTTTCATTTCAGAGATTAGTTGTAATAATACTTCTCTGGATTCTAATTTCAATTTATCTCTTCTTTTACTTTGCTCCATATAGACTTCTTTTAGTTCTTCTCCAAAGATATTTTTTACAAATCCTGATTTCATTTTCTCTATACCTTTCTTAGTAAGGTATCCCTCCTTGGGATTGATAGAGTAACAAATCATATGCACATGAGGATGATGCCCCTCATTATGAAAAGCTGCATACCACTGAAAGTTCTCAGGCTTTATTTTTAAAGATTCAGCTATGTCTATGGCATAATAGGAAAGCATATTGTGCCAACTTTCAGCATTATCAAAACCAAGCCTTGTGGCATCTTCTCGCCTTAGTGAAATAATCGGGGTCCATACATTCCCTTCATGATTTGCAACCTCATCTGCAATCTTACTAAGCACTAAACTATCATCTCCACCTGTGAATAAACCATGCTTACCCATTTTTTCTACTCTTGGCCTGTTTGCAATATAGTCCACATAATTTTTTCGTTTGCCAAGCTTGTCGATATTCTGCTCTAGGGCAATGGAAATAAACTCAGATGCATTTTCTATTGTAGGATTCTTAATATAATCCTCATACTCAAATAAACTTTTAGTCTCTGGAAACTCTTTAACTATCTGGACTATTAATTCTTCTTGTTTTGTTGTGGAAACAAGATTTTTATTTTCTATATTTATCTTTTCTACTCTATCACGGGTAGCAATATAATTTACTAGGTTTTCAAGATGAGCTGATGTACTTTCACTTCCACCTTTTAGATAAGGGCATTTTAAAATAAGTCTTGGCATAGATTATCACTCTCCAATTCCTTGCTGAAACTTTATCGCCTCCTCCATAGATACTTTTCCTCTTGTCTTTTTCACTTGCTGCACACATCTTCCTCTAAGACTACGAAGTTCTTCATCACTAATCTCTAAACCTGCTGCAAGTATATTCATCATCATACTCATTTCAACTGACAGACGAAATAAATTATTCGCATTTCTATTTTCTGTTTCTTTAAGTATCCCTTGCATTGCTGAAATTAATATTTTAGATAGATATCCTGTAGTGTCTTCACTTACTAAATATCCCATATAGAAGTTTAAAGCCTTATCTATAAATTCACTCCTGCTTTTACAATTGTCTCTTTCTAGTAAGTTATCCATCTTTTCTATTATTTCTGGATATAGCCATACTGCTGTCCGTTTCTTTACACTATTATTTACTTCTGTCAATTCCACCTCACCTCAAACATCTTATCTTTTCCCTTGACCACCTATAAGGTACACCTATCAAATCTTTATTTTATGGGGTTCTTAGTAGATTACGACCACCTATAACAGCACAAAGTCTTATTTCCGACCACCTTACTTGATACTTTCAACCCACGGCACTGCCGGGGGATGTAGCTGAGAGGAGGTCGCCTGCGACCACCTCTCTTTATCCTGCACTAAAATCAATAGGGGGGTTCATCCCCATTGTTATTATAATAACCGTCTGAAGGCTAGTAGTTAAGCCATTTTTCTATCCCCTATAGTCAGTCGGCACATTCGCCCCAAAACTGGATTTATTATAGATTAGGTATAACTATGCCACCTCTCCCTTTATAATGGCACACAGGGGCAAACAAGCCCTCAAAAATTGTCTTATTCTTGTATTATAGATTGGTTATTAACTTCTGCCTTAGTCTTGACTGATTTTTTAGGTTTTTTAGCCTTAATCTCTTCCTCTTGCTTCTCATCGATATATTCCCTTACATTAGCTGGAACATATTTCTCATATAGCTTTTGCAGTTGATCTACCAACTCATCTTCTAAATCTACCTCCTTTTTCTCCATATATTTATTTATAGCTCTTAATTTTTCGGCATTAAGACTTACCCTAATAGTATCTTTTTTCATCTAATATTTACCTCCTTCTCTTCCTTTAAATTTATTTGAAACTCACTACATACTCATTGTCATTCCTTGATTTTGCTCCTCAGTTTGCTCTGATGTTTCTTCAATCTCTCCCGTATTTACTGTTTCAGCAGTTGATTGTTCCTCAGCACTTTGACTTCTTCCAGTCCTTCTTCTTCCTCGAGCTGTTGTATTTCTAGAAGTAGTTTCTGGTTCATTTTCATTAGTAACTACTGCTATTTCTTCTCTATTATCATTCCTGTCTAAATACCTTCTGGTGGCAGATGGGACATATTTGTCATAGGTATTTTTAATATGTTTTTGTAATTCTTCCTCAACAGTCAGCTGTTTTTCATTCATATAAAACCTTAAGGCCTCCACTTTTTCTTTTGGAAAAGTTACTTGTAGTGTTACTTTTTCTGTTGATGTACTCATCTATTTCCCTCCTTAAAAATCAAACCCAATGAATGTCATCCTTGGTTGAGCTTCAGGTTCTTCACCTGTGAATTCTTGAATCTTGCCAAATTCTTCTGTATATTTTTCTATTTGCTCATCAGTTAAGGATACAAATTCTCCGTCTTGACTATCTCCTACAATAAAAAAAGGGCCAGCAATTATATCATTACCGACCCTTCGATTTAATTCCATTCCATTTAATTTTCCTTCGTCATTACACACTAAAATACAATTATTATCTAAATAAAGGTAATCAAATAATCCTTCAACTTCTCCTTGTATTCCTTCTAAGTCATTACTTATTTCCTTTTCATAAGGTAGTTTTTGTGGCTCAATTTTTAAAATACGAATTGCTTTTTCTATATTGTCCATATACAAATCCTCCTACATTTTCATATTTTGACTTTGTTTTATTTCTTCATCTAAGCTGATGCAGTAATCAAGGTATAATGTCATATCAAAGCACTCATCTTCAATTTCAATCTCTGAAATTTCTTCTCTCCTATGCAGTGCATCTAAGAGCATCGTACCAATGCCATTGTTTTCTTTTACTGCTAACCCATAGTATTCTTCTATCTCATCAAAGTAGATAGCCCAGCTTCCATTGGAAGAATTCTCTGCAGCTTCCTTTATTATTTGTTCTGCAACCATTGAAATTTGCTGTTCAATATAAGGTTTAATATTTGGCATAAATGCTGCATATCTTGGATAATCATACCCATGACTGTCAATTAAAATCCCATCACCACCGTCCATATCAAGTGCTAATAGTACATGAATTTGCCCTATGGAGTCTATATACATTACTTCCTTTCTATCTGCAATAAAATCTCTATCCTCTAATAAATTATTACTAAATTCTTCAAACTCATCCCCATTCATTAATTCAATTCCTTCAATTATACAGTTCTGTGTATCAAAATCAGATAATTTCCTTTCAAATATTGCCTTTGTAATTAACATAAAGTCCTCCTTTTACTTTAAAATATGTGGTCTCCCATACAGTACCTGTTTGTTTGAATCAAATAAATTTCGATATACTACCTTACCCTTTGAATAAGAAGCATCAATAACCTTACCATCTCCTGCATATACTCCTACATGGGTAATATTCATAAACCTGCCATTAGGTTTATGACTCCAGAATACTAAATCACCAGGAACTAAGTCCTTTTTTGAAACAGTAAGATTCTTGTTTACACAAAATCTTGCCTGCTCTGCTGCAGTTCCTGGTATGCTAATCCCTATTTGACGATAACTCCACATAGTTAAATAACTGCAGTCAGTGTATCTGCCTTGTCCTCTTTTTTCTTGTGAATAGGGATCTCCAAGTCTTGACATAGCAAGTTTTACAATTTTAGATCCTTTCTCTCCTTCTGGTAAATCATGATATAAATTCTCTAGTTCTTCTGGTGTAAGACCCTGTATCCAATCCTCCCACTCTGTAAAACTGTCACCTTCATTAGGTGCAGGAGTTCCATATTTTATCCTATAATGTATTTCATTAGCATTTGCCATATCTTCATAAGTCACTGAATTTTCCATTGTGGTTTCTATATTTTTATAAACCTCTGGCAGATTAGTTATAGGTACTGGAACTATATAAGTCTCTTCATATTCATTACCTTCTTCATCAGTTACAGTTCTTTTAAGCTCTTCGTATCTGATAAAGCAATCTACAAATTTTGCTTTATCTATATTTGACGGTTGATTTTCGCCGAAATACAGAGAATAAAAAATAGCCTTAACTCTAATTGAGTCTAGATTATTTCCATCCTCTATTTGCTTATTTATGCCCTCTATCTTTCCATCAAGCATTGTAAAACTCCTACGCATATCTTCTATATGTCCTCTATATTCTTCTGGAATATTAGCTGATATACTGCCTCTATTAAAAGATAGATATAAAGCATTATTATTATGATTTGTTGTTCCTGAGAGAAGGCTTAATATAATAACAATGGTTAATATAAAGGGAGACAGGATTGCTGCAATAGTCCACCCTATTCCTTTTCTGAGTCTTCCATCTGATAAAGCAGATAAAGCTGTTTTTACAATGATCCCTAACGATCTAGGGTCTGCCATTTATATCACCACCATTTCATTCCAAATATATCTCCCTGTTCAGGTTCATGCTTCTCCACTTCTTCAAAATTCTCCATTTGACTAAGGGTTTTCTTCACTGCATTATATAAAATATCTAAATCAAATCCTGCATCAATATAGCCCTCTTCTATGGTTTTTAGATAGCTATCGGATGGATTTCCAAGTTTATAACCTTCTGTCATTATATAAACCATTGCTGTAGCTTTATAATTGCCTACAGTAATATCCACTCCAGATTTTCCATAAAAATTTGGATAACCTTCATATCTATCAAGGGCTTTCTCATCATCAGGTTTGATACTCCATAGTAAAACTGGTACCGTACTTCCTTCACATGGTTCGATAGTTGCCACTGCACCATATCTTGATCCACGAAATACAAGTTCATAATCCTTCAGTTCTGATGTACCGATAACTCTAGCCGTAGGGCATCGATACTTCATCTGATTTAAATTTAGGTTACTGCCATAGGCTATATATAACTTGTCTTTCTCCATCTTGACCTCCTTGCTAGTTCATAGACATAGTAAAAGCAGGAGTATCTTCCTCCTGCTCATCTATTCCCATATCATTATTTTCTAATTCTACTCTTTCCTCTTGCTCTAAAAGCTCTTGTTCTCTCTTTTGTCTAAGTCTTTCTTTCTGTGCCTCAGCTTGCTCTGGTGATTTCCAAGCAATATTACCTTCTAGATTATCTAGGAGATGTTTTCTTGCTGTTTTAAATTCATCTCCAATTAAGTTGAGTCTTAAAAGCCATACTCTAAATGTATATTTCTCATTTTCTGATACGGTTTTTATTGGACTTGCAGACTTTTGATTGTAGGCTTGTGCTGTAATTGCCATACAAAATTGTAGATAGGCTTTAAGTTTTCCTGCATGGAGTGATCCATTAAATGCACGAAATTCTATTGTTCCTTTTTGAAAAACAGAGTGTAGATTTAAACATCGATATCTACTGTCATGGTAATGTTGATGGCTTCCATCCCTTCCCTTATACCATAGATTTTGAATCCCACTTATTGTTTTGGGCTTCTTTCTATTTAGTTCTTCTAAGAAATCCTTATCTATCTTTTTACAATATCGTCTTTCTCTTTCCGAATCTACCTTCAAGGCTTTATATATCATATCTTCCTTTGCTGCTATGATATTCACTAGGTTTCTAATTTGATATGCTTTAAATGGAGCTGCATTGATATGAATATGAATACCACAGCTTTTATTACTGAATGCTCCAGCCCTTCTTAACTCTCTTATCATCTCTTGGATATCCTCTATATCATCATAAAAACATATAGGACTTACTAACTCAACACTATATTCTCTATCTGCTATTTGCTTTCTATTCCCTACTTTCTTTTGACAGGTAATACTAGCATCACTTACAAGTTTCCATTTCCTATTTTGATTATCTGTTACAGTATAAGTTCCATATCCACCTCCCTCAAAATCTACTGTACCATTTAAATATTCACCAATAACCTGTGCCGCTCTCTTTCTTGTGATACCAGTCATTTCTACCTCTACTCCAAACTTTTGCTCCCTAAGATCCATATATTCACCGCCTTACCATAGCTTTTTTTCATTTATAATATCTATGGCATTTTCATATCCTGCATATTTAGCTGAAGTTACAATAAACTCTATAAGTCTTTTATTTCTCCAAGAATCTATTAATTCTCCATAGCATTTATCATGAAGTTCATTGATTTTAAAAATAGTATCTGTAATAATATTCTCTATTTCTTTATCTGAGCCATTAGATGCTTTTCTAGAATTCTTTAGTTTATCAATAAATTCATCTAGGACATTATCTAGTTCTTTAATGTCCTTCTCATTATAATAATTGTAAGCTAGGAATGGATTTTCATATTCTTCTCCATTAATACAATGTTTTATCTCTTCTAATAATCTTGGACGATTCTTTGGATCTGCCTTTAAATACTGTTCCATAAAACATAGAAGATCATTATCTCTGTTTGGAGTATAGGTAATGCACACTCTTAAATCATCTATAATGCCTTGCTTTTGATTTCTAAAAGATTCAATTTTATCAAATATCACTATCTGCCACCTGCCTTTCCAAATAACTTTTCTTTATATTCTGGAGCATGAACTGCTAGATTGTAACGTTCATTACCACATTTATATAAACACACTCCCCTCTGTGGAAATTTAATTAGATTATATTCTGATTTTTCAAGCTGCAAGGTATCTATATAAAACTGCTTATCAATATTTCCTGCATTAAATAAAAAAGCGTGTGCCGGGATAGAAAACAGCGGCTTAGTAAATTCCTTAATTCCTTCAATATTGAAGTCCTCAAGGTTTTGGCTACTAAGTATTACCGCTGATTCTTTCTTTCGCACTCGCTTCATAAAGTTACGGATATATTCTATTGCAGTTAGGTTAGTAAGGAATAAATAAAGCTCATCAATTCCTGCTGCAGTATTCCCTTCCGTCAGTAGTTTATCTGACATAAAGGATAATACATTAAATAGTAATGCATTTTTAACATTTTTACTGGCTTGAAGTAGACCCTTAACTCCAAACACTATAAATCGATTGGATGCTATATTGGTATGTCCATTAAAGAATTTACTCTCTGCCCCTTGGCACATGGAATGGAGTCCAAGTAGTATTTCCTGTAGTAATTCCTTTGTATAAAGCTGATATTTTTCATTATCATAGCCTTTGTATTCTTCCTCTATCAGCACATAAAAGTCTGATAAAATAGGGTAATCAATGGATTCTAATCTACTAAAATCTGTACTATCACTTATATTATATTTATGATAGAGTTTTCCAAGCATAATTTCAATCACATCAATATGTTTATCATCAAAATCTTTATAGGAACGGAAAAAGTCCTTTAAAAAGCTAATATGCTGACTTAGTTTAGTTGCTTGTCTAAATGCTATAGGAGCATCTTTATCCTCTGGACTTCCCTCTTCATCCCAAGTTTTAGGTTCTAGTGGATTTATCATATACTGTCCACTCATTAAATCCACAAAGCATCCACCTATATTTTCTGCTAATTCTACATATTCATGCTCAGGGTCTAGGCATATTACATTCTTTCCTGATTCTAAAATATTACATAATATCAGTTTTAATAAATAGCTTTTCCCTTGCCCGGAGTTTCCTAAAATCAAAATACAAGGATTGGTTTTATCATCATCACGTTTATCAAAATCTACAATAATATTTGAACCAAATTTATCCCTGCCTAAATAAAAACCATTGCTATCAGTCTTGCCTGAATAGTTAAAAGGATAAAGATTTGCTACTGAAGATGCAGGCAATACCCTTTCATACTGGGTGTCAAATACATTTCTTCCTGTTGGCCCAACACATAAAAACCCTTGCTGCTGACGAAGCATTAACCTATCTACATTTAATTTACTTCGGACAAGTTCCGTCAGTACATCAGTCTGCAGTAGTTTCAAACTATCATAATCACTGGCAATAAGTTCAATATATACTGCACAGTGAAACAAAGGCTCTCTATTTCTATGCATAGTGGATACTAATGTCACCACATCTTGAAGATTGCTTTCTGCTGTTACTGTCTGCTGTAAGTCATTTGTATTTGAGATGTTCATCCTATTTTTATTGGCTGCATTATGGATGATTTTCTTTTCTTCATTTGGAGTTACTTGCCTGGTGTATATTCTAAGAGTAACACCATCCTTTTCTCCAAGATGACGAAGAATTGCTTGTTCACTGGTGCTTGTAGGATATTCTCTTAATGCCCATGCGCATCTATAAGTGTTGCCACAGATAAAGTAATCCGTGTTAAATTTTATAATAGATGGTGCAATCATATCTATAAAGGTTTTTATTTTTTCATCTTCTATGATTGGTGATTTCTTTTTTACCATTGTATTTCTTTACCTCCCTTTCTTTTTTGACATTAAAAAAACCCTACACATTAGTGCAAGGTTTGGTAACATATAAAACAATATATAATATATAAAGTTTATTCTTAAGATTGCTCCATAATTTCATCGATAAATTGGAATTTTACTAATCATTACAACAACAGTTTTCCTGCTTTTTTCTAAAGTATTTTTGTATATTATCAGGAAGGGTATGCACATATCCATCATGTACTAAATCTGCATCCCCGACCTCGTTAAATATATAATCTATAGTTTGTTCGTCTTGTGAATCCATAATATTAATTACTAGTTGTTCAGAAGTACATCGTTGAAGCCCCATATAACTGCTTTTATATGGGTATTCTAAACTGTCATCATCCACATCTATTATTGCGATATATCTACCATACTTTAAGCAATCATAAATAAAATTTAAAGGTACACAGTATAATATGTCACATCCATTTTTTGACACTGTCGTTTGCCCTATGCAATAGACATGATTTTCTTCATTCTGTCTCTTCTGAAACTCAGAGACGCTTTTGGCAATTTGAGATTCTCTAATACATTTTGCATATATCATAATATCATCCCTCTCATAACTACTAATTTAGTAAATCAATTCATCTCTTACACAAATTAGAACTTATCAATCTTTCATAAGAATCTCCCATCTATTTATTTCGTTTTGTAAACTTAAATGAAAATTGAGGACTCCAACCTCTGTATGGTACAATGTTTTTGCCGAAAACAAATACCTCCCAGAAAGGATGAAGTCCTCATGCAAAAAATTGTATCAATAA
>NZ_JAHLPM010000018.1 GCF_018917865.1 Tissierella simiarum | reverse complement strand
TGATGATTTCATAGACGAAGCTTTATCATATGCAAAGCGAAATTTAGAGCAATCCAAAGAAACTTAGAGCAATTCTATGAAGATATTGTACTATTTTTTCATATTTAGTTTACAGAGCCATTTATTTATCTTATGAGCGGTAATAATGGTATAACTATATGCATTAACTGTTATTTCACAATCATCTATGTCTATGTACCAGTTCTTACCCCTTCTAACTATAATAGCATTGGAACTTAGTATTTTGCCGCTACACCAATTCACTACATCATCCACATCTAAAGAAAGATTCTTTTTAATTCGTCCAACTCCCAACTCGGTTGTATGCAACTTATCTAAGTTTTGTATTAATTCACATTTATTATCATTCATTTTTGTCACCATGTATTCTCCTTCACAAATTCCTATTTATCTACGTCTTATATAACCTCTCCTAGTTCATATTAATTCAAGGATACTTTATTATTCCATCTTCATTTCACCATTATCTTGCTCTAGCTTAGGCAGTGGTATATGAAGAAGACGTAAAAAATCCTTTTGCGATTCTAGCTCTCTTTCTATAATAAAGTTAATAAATGGGCCATCATCTTCATGTGCCTTTTCAAGTAATGAAATATATTCACTTCGTAAGATTGGGGGAATTAATGCTGGCAGATATCCATCTTGTATTAATGCTGTATTCATTAATAGTCTAGCGACCCTACCGTTGCCATCTTTAAAAGGATGGATGAATACAAACTTTTTATGGAGAATAGCTGCAAATTCCAGTGGATCATACTTACTTCTCTCTGTCTTTATCCATTTACATAAATCCTCTATTTCACTTTGAATATTTTCTACTTTAGTAACTGGATAGTTAGATCCTGAGATAAATACAGGAATGTCACGATACCTTCCTGCATATTCTTCATCAATATTTTGATAAAATAATTTATGAAGATAAATAATATTTTTTTCTGTAATTTCTTTATTCTCAAGCAAAGTAAACATATAATCATATGCTTTTGCATGATCTACTGCTTCAAACATATCCCTAAGAGGTCTTCCTCCAACTGTTAATCCGTCTTCTATTAAAACCTTAGTTTCACTTTCAGTTAATGAATTACCCTCTAATGCATTGGATGTCCATGTTAATCCAACCCGATAAAAGTCTTTTATCTGCTTTAGCATTTCGCCCTCAAATGGTCTTAATTCATTAATGGTATTTTGATATA
The DNA here is from genome assembly GCF_018917865.1 of Tissierella simiarum. Taxonomy (GTDB): domain Bacteria; phylum Bacillota; class Clostridia; order Tissierellales; family Tissierellaceae; genus Tissierella_C; species Tissierella_C simiarum. Next base: position 74,017 of record NZ_JAHLPM010000018.1, on the reverse strand, counting down.
AATCCAATTTTTCAAGATGCTCCATGAGTTCACTCCCTTATATACACATATTTAGCCTTCACAGTTTTCTAGTTATACCTATTGTACCATATGCACTTTATCAAATAAACTTATACTTTATTACCTTTCTATTTCATTTAAAAAACCCTACACATTAGTACAAGGTTTGATGTTAGTATATAACTATGGACACAAAATAAGGTTTTCTGTATACTAAAAATTTTATACTTTGATATCGACCTCATAGTCTTTATCTATTAAAATATATTTACACTTATGTTTTTGACACATTTGCAGATTTCTGGTGTTTTCCTTAATCATCATCTCTACTGTACAAAATGAGTCATCAAGGCGTTTTTCAATGACATTTGCATATTTTTTGATATCTGAAAAATGACTTTCGATATATTCCTTTGTCATAACTAGACAATAATATTGAATGTGCTTTAGATACTCATAATTAAAATCTTTTTCCCAATCAAAAGGAATATATACACCTTCAATTATAAGATTTTGATGATTCTCAACTGTTGTTTTTATAATTTCCCTAACAATAGGCCAAAGGTAATCTATAAGTTCATTATCATCTTCTGGGGTTAATTTAGTATTTCCACTTCGAATAAGTCCCATTTTTAGATGATCTATAGATAAATATGGATATTTATATTTTTCTAATAGTTTTTGTGCAAGTCTTGTCTTCCCAGTATGAGAAGAACCTCCAATTAAAATAATCATTCTATTTCAATCCTTTCTCATAATAGAGTAATCAAACTAAGGTAGCACCATAGTTTTAAATATTTCTCCTTCAATCCTAATAATTTCATCAATAGAGACTTCTATATCATCTGTCATAAAGATAATTTTTTCATATTCATCTATCTTTTTAAATGTGCCAGTAGCAGTAACATAATCACCACCATCTTTCTTTTCGTCTGGCTCAAAATAGGTTATTTTTATCTTAGGGTTCTCTTTAATTTTTTCTATTAGTATTTGTAGCTTGTGATTTAGTTCTTCCTTCATATATTGATCTAGTTCAACCCTTTTTTCTGTGATTCTTGCTGTTTCTTTTACTGCTGCATCATGACCTGTCAATGCAGCAAAGGGAGAAAATTGGGCAGCACGATCTTCTATTGGCATAGGCGGTCTTCTCTTTGAGACATGTCTTGGTAGATTTATTATATCATCATATTTATCTATCATGCTTTGTGACCTCCTATTTGTTTATTTCTATTTAGAGTTGTAGCTCCTTCTTCTAGATTTACTCCTTTTAAAACTGCATTTTTACCGTATTTTTTCTTTATATCTAATATTGTTTCTTGTATTTTCCTTTCCTTTAAAAGTTCAGCTTCTTCTTCCTCTTTTTCCTTTTGTACTTCCTTATAGTCTGTAAATAGATTAAGTTGTTCAATATTATCTTCTTTTTCAATACTTTCTTTATCTACTACATTATTTGCTGAGATATTTACTCTCCTAATTAAAAGATTTTTGTCTACTATACGTTCAAATAATTCCATCACTGCATCTATTATTAGTTTTGTAGAGGAGGTATATTTGTTAAGATTTGTGGTGCCATGGGCTGATTTTGGTATGGCTCGACCATAATCATCCTTAGTAATTTCTCCTTTATATAATTTCTTTATCTTTGGATTTAATAGGCTTTCTCTATCATATCCTACTGTTAAAACAATCTGATTTGTTACAAGTCTTTTATCTACTAGATCAAGTACTAGTAAATCAGTCATTTCCCATACAATTAACTTTGCTTTTACATAAGTATAGGCAGATTGCAGTACTTGTCCAGAACCAATGCTTTTTGTACTTGGTTTATAATCTTTAATATCATCTATGGTACATGACTCCCATCCCCAAGCATGATCTATTAGTAACTCTGCATTAACACCAAATAACTTATACAGTAAATCTTCATTATGGTAATCAATAGGTTTACCTATAGAACACCTTGCAATATCTCCCATGGTATATAATCCTTGTTTTTCTAATCTTTTAGCATATCCTTTGCCAACTCTCCAAAAATCTGTAATCGGTCTATGGGACCACAATAATCTACGATAACTCATTTCGTCTAGTTCAGCTATCTGCACTCCATATTTATCTATTGGAATATGCTTTGCTAAAATATCCATGGCAATCTTGGCAAGATATAGATTTGTACCAATTCCTGCCGTTGCCGTTATCCCAGTAGTATTAAGAACATCCAAAAGTATTTTAGTAGTAAGTTCCCTAGCTGACAAATTATAGGTACTTAGATAATTGGTGATATCAATAAATACCTCATCTATGGAGTATACATGAATATCCTCTGGTGCAATATATTTCAAATATATATTATAAATTTCTGTGCTATACTCTATATAATATGCCATTCTAGGTGGAGCAATTATATAATCTACTGATATATTTGACGAGGATTTTAATTCATTATAATTACATGAAGCACCAGAAAAGGTTCGCCCTGGTACTTTGTTTAGTCTTAATGCATTTATTTCCCTAACCTTCTGTACGACTTCAAATAGTCTTGGTCTACCTTTAATTCCATAGGATTTAAGAGATGGAGAGACAGCAAGACATATGGTTCTTTCTGTACGACTATTATCTGCAACTACCAAATTTGTAGTCAATGGATCTAATCCTCGTTCTATACATTCAACAGAAGCATAGAATGATTTTAAATCAATTGAGATATAGGTTCTATTATTCATCATCTACTGTCACCTCTCTGAAAACCACCCTAATTTAAGTCGAAATCTATCAAGAGTTTACTCTATTAATTAAATGCTTTTATTAGATTGTTCTATTCCCTAATACTCTTTTATCCTTATTTTTATATATTCATTAATTTTATCAATATCTTTTGAATGATAATACTGATCTAGGAATATAATTCTAATTTTTAATTTAATGCTTTCAAGTTTACTTTTATCTTCATTTAATTTAAAATCATTTATATCTTCCCATTTTGTTAATCTTACAAACATAGACTTTATTTGCAAAATATTTACCTGACTAACTAAATCCAATTTAGCCTTATTAAGATTTCTTTTTATCCATTTTATTCATCTCTTGACAAGTTTATTTGGGACAAGTAAACTTGTCAAGAGATTGTTATATTTATATACTCCTTCTAATATAAATAATCATTCATAAATTCAAAATCTAAGTTCCTATATATTTTTACTTAGATTATCAATATAATTTTCAGCCTCCTTTAAATTATTACTTATTAAATCCATATATAATTCTATGGCTTTGTCTTTTTGATTTTTTAAAATAAGTATTCTTAGGTCCTCATCTAGACAATGTTCACCTTTTGTACCATCTTCATTAATATAGAAACCATCAATAATTTCCCTTATTCCACCCCCAAAATACCAATTATTAGCTTCAACAAAATCAATAAATTTATCCCAAAACTCATCTTCTGATAATTCCATTGGGACTTCTATACATCCATTAATTTCAAATTCTCTTCTCATAACCTATCCTCCTATCCCATTCATTCCAAATAAATCATCCTCAATAGATTCTAATATTTTTATCTATTTAAATTATCTTTTAATCACAAACTTCCATTCCTCTTGCTATATCTTTACATCTTTTTCTATCACTAATAAGTTCTTCAAGTTTCAAAGGATTTTTATCAATGTTTAATAATGGAGTATATTTCTCAATAAGCTTGCCTTCTATTAAATTAAAATTACCTTCATATGCTACAATACTAACTTCAATGTTTTCTCTTAACCAATTAGCAATTTCCTTTGTATCACTTTTGGAAAACTTAAAGTTATTTTGATTCACTTTCCCAATTAAGTGTCCTTTCATTGGTAAATAACCTAGAACACAGCCTATACTTCTAAAAAATGTGCCTGGTGACTTATGCTCTAATTCTTGTTCCAATCTTTGTTTTATTGTCTTTTCTGCTTTTCCAATATATATAATTCTATATTTTCTAGACTCTAATATTACCTGATATTTGGCTGGTAATTTTGATTTTTCTTTTAATCTGATACAATAAAATCCTTTCTTATCTAATAGCTCTTTATCCAATTGAGATATTTCCTTAAAATTATTATCAGTTATTAATTTCCTACTAATATATTCTTCGTCTTTATTATCTAAAAAGTTATTTTCTATTTTCAAATTATTTCTCCCCTTTAGAAATATACTTATTTATAATTATATCATTACCTTACTATATATTTCCAAACAAAGGTATTATTTTTAAATATCTCCAAACACAATCCACCTTTCCCCATCATAATCTTCATACTTTTCTGTGGTTACATTTTGTTCATAATACACCCCAAGGAGTCTTTTAATATCTTGATTATCTGCTCTTCTAGTTGCAAAACCTTGGTCTTTTAAACTCTTTTCTATTCTTGAAAGATAAGGGAATACATTTGATTCCTTTTCATCCTTAAGTCTTATTATAATTAAAAATTCCCTAGCAGTTGCCATCTGTACCTGCATTCTATCAAGATTGATGCTATCTTGCTTTAATAAATTTCTTATAACAGGATTTTGTTCCATTTCCATCCTTCTTTTTAAATATTGCTTGTTATCCTCAAAGTTCTCCTTTGAGTTAAGACAAAGCATTTCAATTTCAGCTATTCCTTTTAATACCGTCATCAGTGAATATATCCTAGCACTTACACTTTCATCTGATAATACTGAGATATTGGTTGGATGAATTATAAAATATACTAGCTCACCATATGGTGTTTTTATGCTATAATCTGTGATTTCATCAATACCAATAAGTTCTCTTGTAGACTGTTTTTCTTTTTGTTTCTGCTTTCTACTCAACTTATAACCTCCATTCAAAAATCTGCTGTTTTAAAAGAAAGAAGGCACAGGCATATTGAATAAAATTTAGTATACTCGTGTCTTCAAATTGTATTGTTAAAAAAGCATAGACTGCCGTTATTACAATTGGCGGCATAAATCCTAGCTGTGCTAAGGAAAATACAGAAATAAGAAGTCCTACTCCAATGACTCCGATATCTTTTAGTTCCCATAGCCATAGTGTTGCTTTAGCCTTTAAATTATCAGGGTACATATACATTTTTTAGTCATCTCCTTCCTCTTTAGCCTTTCTTAAAAAATAAGCAATCCCTCGCATAATAAAATCTACACAAGGGATTGCCACACTATTACCAAGAGCTTTATACCTTCCACTATCTGATGGTTTATCTATTTTAGTCCATTCATCTGGAAAACCTTGAAGTCTTTCACATTCTAAAGGAGTAAGTCTACGAACTAAATTTTTAGTTGCTACTAGATTTTCACTTCCACCTCCATTATCTCCTCCTTCCGCCCTAAGGGTTGCACAACCTTCTTTATAATTAGCAAACTCCGATTGTCCAAATATCATCTTTTCATAATCTACAATACATTTATCTTGACTGACATATTGATTTCCATTACCTTTTTCATCACCTACACATAATGCACCTACTGTATCTTGATAAGTTTTAGGTGGATAGCAGACTGCATGGATGTCACTTGTAGTAAGAGTATAGCTAATGTCTTCTTGAAATCCACACCCATTTCCGCCATTATGATCTTGTCTGTCTATGGTATTCCCAGCAATACAATAGCTTCCTGGGACAATAGGGTTTGACACTAAAGGTACATTGTTTCCGCCTGTTCCATAGGTAGCTGCTATGGTTGGTGCTACTTTTAAAGGACCATTATACCTACAGTCTTTTGCATGATTATCGAATAAAGAAGGCTGATTTTTCACACCTATTCCTGCTAATTTTATATCAGGGCAAACCTCTTTACATATTTTAGAATCACCTTGCTCTTGCTGACTTTTTATTATTATAGGTAAATTTCTACCCATACTAGCACGTAGTGTAGAGGTAATATTTCCTGTTATATCCATTCGATTACCACCTTGATCATTTAGACATAACATGGATTCTGTGACAAATGTCTGCATCTGCATATTTTGTGTTGCCATCAATGCTCCTGATATTCCATTTAAATCAATTCCTTCATTACGTTGATTAATATGGTATGCCTTGTATTCAGTAGGCATGTCCTCATTAAAATCTTGCCCTATTACCTTAATCCCTGCTTGAATTTCCAAAGCTGTTTTTAATTGTTTTGGTAGTTCTTTGCCTCTTAATTTTGCTCTTCTAAGTATTCCCAAACAGGCTGTCTTGCTCAAATAATATTTTTGGTGCGGTGTGTCCTCCAAAATCTGCCACAAGAAAGATTCTTTTGCGTCTTTGGGGGACACCCCAGTATTGAGCATCGAGAACTCTCCAAGCAATGGTGAATTCATATCCCAATATGCACCCAGCAGGTTTCCATAACCCTCCCGCAGGTCTAGGTATAGATATGGTGTCGTCTGCAATTCTTGCGGTTTCTTCAAGAACCGCCCTGAAGTCCTCCCCTTCTGCACTTGAGAATGTTCCAGGAACATTTTCCCAAACGAAGTATCTAGGTCGTATAAGGTGATTTGCTTTTCCTTCTCTTCCATCTTTACACCTCATTTCTTTTGTAATCCTTATCTTAGTCCTGAACGCTCACCTGCAAGTCCTGCCCTTTTGCCAGCTACACTGTAGGGTAAGCACCCAACGCCTTGCCATATTTCTATGGTAGGTTTTCAAATGCTCCCCTCCGAACCGTACGTACAACTCCTCGCTGTATACGGCTCTCCATTTGTCAATCTAATCTTCCACTATGCAACTTTTTATGACATTCTTCACATAATGCCATTGTTTTTCGGTTTCTGCTTATCATTTGTTTTTCCCAACCTGTCTTGCCTTTTAGGTCTTTTAATTTGCGTATATGGTGAATATTTATAGGTGTGTTCTCTTTGCCACACCACTCACATTTTTGGCTTTTCAGTCTATCAATCAGGCTGGTTCGTCCACTGTATATTTCTACTTTTGCTTTTAAATCGATACTATTTAAAGTGGATTTCAAATTTCTTTTAAATCCCTCATCATAGAAAAATACAAGTTTTTCTCCATTTTTAGTTTGATATCGTACGCAAAACTTACCTTTCACACAGAATTTGTTTTTTACCTTACCGATTGAAAGTTTGTATTTCTTCCCAAATGTTTTGTACATACTGTATTCAGAAAAATATTTATACTTATCCAACTGACAGACATTTACTGCCATTTGATAATATTGGTATAATCCCCTAATTCGAGTGTTGTAGGTCATCATTATTTCTAAATCATCATTAAAAATCAGTTCCGCCCTTGCTTTTGCCTTCCACTGTCCTGTTTTCCTGTCAATAAACGCAATGTTTTCATCAAACAATCTTTTCTCCCACGCACTTTTCGGCATATATAATTCAGGTATCAAGTTGTGTCCTCTATGCAAAGAGCCATTGATTCTTTTTGTGGAATTATCTCTTTTCACCTTAATTTCATAGCCTAAAAATTTAACTTTGGTTTCACTGTGGGTAATGAGCGTTTTTTCTTGCGATAACCTTAATTTTAGCTTTTGATTTAAAAACTCCGTTAACGTAAATTTGATGAACTTTGCATCTTCTTTGCTACCTATAATTCCAATTAGAAAATCATCTGCATAACGCACATATACTAGTCTTTTGTAACTTTCATCTTGCGATATGGTTGGGGAATGGGTTAAAAGCTCCTGTTCTAACTTCTTAATCTGAAGTTGTTGTTCTTTTCTTTGCTCATCAGTTAAGTTATCCCAATTAGCTTTAAGCTTATTTCTTGCTGTACATAACCTTTTTGAAGCTGTTCGATATGCTGTGTTTCTTTTTCTCCTATCACCACAATCAAATTTCTCTTTAAATTCTGTTACATATCTATCCAATTCATTTAGATAGATATTTGATAGTATTGGACTGATAATACCGCCTTGTGGTGTTCCACTATAAGTAGAATGATACACCCAATCTTCTAAATATCCTGCCTTTAGAAATTTCTGAATAAGATTTATAAATCTCTCATCATCAATTTTTCTTCTTAGAATATCCACTAAAGTCTTATGGTCAATATTATCAAAGAAACCCTCAATATCTCCCTCAACAAACCATTTTACTCCTGTAAAAACAGTTTTGGCTTGTCTTAATGCTGTGTGACAACTTCTATTAGGTCTAAATCCGTGTGAACAATCTAAAAAAGTTTCCTCATAAATACACTCTAAAATCATACGAATAACCTCTTGCAAGAGTTTATCCATAAAGCTTTGAATACCCAAAGGTCTTTTCTTTCCGTTCTTTTTAGGAATATACACCCTTTTAGCAGGGTTAGGCTGATAAGAGCAATCTTGTAGTTTTCCAATTACCTCTTTTATTTTTTCGAGCTTAAAACCGTCAATGCTTTCTCCATCTGTGCCTGGGGTCATATTGCCCTCTTTAGCATAAATGTTTTGATAAGCTGTTAGGTATAGATTTTCATTGAATAAAATTCTATACAACCTTTTGTACTTGTAATCTTCTTTATTACAATGTGAGATTAAATTTTCAAGTATTACCGATGAACTTCTCATAAAGCCTCACGCTCCTATTCATTTTATTTACTTGAATGACAAACTGCTTTCCTTCGCCTTGTAAACAGCTTTCCTGTTCTCTGACTACTATGAAAGCTCCGTTACCATACCAAATATTCAGTGTCATCTCTCTTAGAGTTACCCCTTTGAGATTTATCGTAATGAAACATTACACATAGCCTTTCGGCATTTTGGCTTAGGTAATCCCCTTTTAGACATATATGAACTTAGCATAACTTATTTTCGGGTACTGCGTTCACTCTTTAATGCATACTGCATTTGACCAATCTAGAAATTACTGATATATAGCGACTTATCTGCCATATATCCTAAACTGCATACCGTTTCAAATATCTTTCGGTACGGGTTGCCATATTCCGTCTTGAGCTACAGTTCAAGTAGTATAACTTTTACCCAACAAGTATTTCATCTCGCCATTCAGTCGTATTTAGATATTTTCATAACTTATGGCTTTCTCACTATGCTATTTTCCCCCTTTAGTTTCCCTCTAAGGTAACGTGAGTGATGACGAGTATTTTGTAATTTTAAACTCGACTTTCTGCTTACGAAAGTGTTTCATACATGCCCTTATGGGCGCACTAAATCTTGACAAGGTGAGCCACCAGTTATAATATCAACAGGAGGTAATCCTTCCCCTTTTAATTTTGTTATATCGCCAACATGGATCATATCTGGAAATCTTATTTTTGTTACTTCAATGGGAAAGGCTTCTATCTCACTTGCCCATATAGGAATGATTCCATTATTAACAGCAGCAAGGGGAAATCCTCCTATCCCATCAAAAAGACTCCCCAAGGTAATCATTACTACATTCCTAACCTTAAGAGAGTCTGTTCTTTTGTTTCCATATTCAGATGCGTAATTCTTTTTATAGGGATTCTATTTTTTCTTGCAAACTCAATTTCTTCAAACATCCCACTGGATATATGCCCACCAAATGCCCAAAGCTCATCGCATTTTGCTAATAGTTCTTTTCCCATTTTAATGCCTATTTTTCTCTCCTCTAGATTATTATCATTTAAAATCTGAGGATAGAGAAGATGGGGACAAAAAAAGGCATTACCTTCGTTTAACACATGTCGGCAAGCCTCTTTCGCATACTCTATATTCTTTTCAATATCTCCTTTATAGGGAGATGCAACAAAAATTAGTTTCATAAAATCCGACCTTTCTATTCTTATTTTGGTACTGCTTGTACAATAGTTTTTGTAGTATTAACTGCTGCCTGTGCTGTATAAACTGCACTCATTATATTAGCCTTTGTAGATGTATCAAGTCCAAATGCCCCAGCAATCCTTGGTACTTCTCCTGCTGATAGCATTAAGCCCAGCCCTAATAATGCATGATCTTTTACTACCATTAGTCCAGCTGTCAATATGGTTGCTTGTAAAAAAGTCGTAAGACAAAGACCAATTATTTGCTTACACCATTGAATAAAGCCATCAATGTAGCCACGAGGAACAGAAAACATATAAAGGCTTCCAACTGCTATTTGTATTAGTAAAATCCCACCTCTTTTAAGGTTAGCGAAGAATACTTTAATCACTGCATAACCCATTAAAATAATAATAAACAGTGCCATAAATGGACTTGTTATTATAGAAAGTCCACCAAATATTCCTGAACTGCCGACACTGGTAACATCCCCTGCATTATTTAATGTTGTAATAATATTTGTTGCAAGTTCACCTATTCCAGTCCCATAGCCTGTAATTCCTGCAGTTAAACTTGCTTGTAAGTTAACAGATAATCTATATAGTTCTATTGGTACTATGGTAAACAGACTAACAGCCATAAATCCTTTTATAGAATTTATGGCTGCATCTTTAATACTCCCCCTTCCATTTTGATATTCAATACCTGTTTCAAAACAAGATACTACAAGGCCAGTTCCATATAATGACCAGGCAAGATAAGAGAAAAACAAAACAATTGACTGTACCCATCTCATCTCAAAGAGTTCCACTCCCATATTTCCCATCTGAGCAAAGAAATCTGCAAGAAAACCTATAAGTTGTCCATAAATCCAATCAACAATCTGGTTCATTATATCGCCCAAGATAAAATCCCATATAAACATTTCACTATTGCCTCCTTTCAAAGAAATAAAAAATGTACATCTTGCTGTTAGATGTACAGAATAAGTGATACTTTTCAAAGCTAGTTAATACCGAGTATATATTAGTCAATACTCACAGATTGCTTGAAGATAGCAACGGAATATGATATTATATTGACAGACAAGAATTTATGGAAGAGGTATAACATGAAAAAAGATACAAATAAATACTTAGCAATAAGTATATCCCTTGGATTATGCTTTGGTGCTGGTGTAGGAATTATTATAGGGATTATCATGAATAAAAGTAACTTTATATCTGGCATACCTTTAGGAGCTGGATTAGGAATGATTATTGGTATTATTGTTGGTTCTATCTTAGATAGTAATAATAAAAAGATAAAATAAATTACAAATTTCAATTTATAGAGTAGGATGAATCCAAATGGGTACATCCTACTTTTTTATTACATCCCAAGTATCTTCCAAATGTATGTTGGAGCTGTTAGGGTGAATACCAAACATGCAAACAAAATTGCTGGCCCACTCCACTCAAATTGACCGTGCTTGCGATAATCAAAATAAGCCATTCCCAGTTTAGCAAAGAAAAACACTGCTAAAATAAGGTCAATGGCAGGAAACACAACTTTATTTACTACAGTCTTAATTTGCCCAGATGCATCTTTCCAAGTACCCTCGATTGCACCTGCTACATCTCCCGAACCTGCAGCAAAAGCTGTAGTACTAAACATTAAAGTAAACATCAATACTATGCATATAATTAATGTACTTCTCTTATATACCTTCATAAAATCCACCTTTCTTTTTCTGTATTTAAGGTTTTAGAGGCGCAATATGCCAATCCTGCCATAAGTTCCCCCTTATTGCAAGTGAGTCTGTAAGGTTCATAGAGAGCATTCCATCAGGAGTCCACGAATCTATTATACAAGTATTTACTGTATATGTTCCGTCTGGCATCCATATGGGAGTAAAATGTGTACGATTCTTATAAGTGGAATACTTATTTTTCTTAAATTCAAATCTAGCATTGGAACCACTAGATGTACGATCTAACAATCTCCAATAGGTTTCATATTGAAATTCTGGAAAATAGGAAACAGCATTCTGAGGATAAGTAATAGCAGAGCTTTGAGTACTACTAATATTTGCAGTTACTATTTGGTTGATGCCATATCCACTTTTAAAAGTACTTCCGCTTGCAGTAGGATTCTTACTATCATTTGTAATTCTCATATCAGCAGAAAGTTTTGCACTATATTGGTCAAGATCAAACTCCCACCACCCATGATCACACCAGTATCCTGAGTCATCACCTGTGCTATGCCATACCCAATATTCCTGCCACCACGGACTCCATATACTCCAGTTGGATATTGTTTTCTGCTCTCTATGTGGAACAGGAGCATAGGAAAACGAGTCATTTCTATCATCTGCTACAGGATTTGGCGGTGGATTCTTATCTAAATCAACAATCCTTACATTGATAATCGATTTTGTTGTACTTCCTGAACCATGTACACTTACATTAATAATCATATCCTGCTCTGTATCAGGAGTGGTCCATTTTACCCAAGCAAGCTGTGAATCACCTCTGGGATAATAGACATTTCCAACATTATAGGTTCTACCTTCAATTTCAAAGCTCACATAGGTTGGGTTATCAGGATCAGATTGTCCTCCACTTATCATTATAGATGTGATTACCTCAGTGTTTACTCTATACTCATAATCATATGTGCTTACAACTGGTGGCTCTGGTTTCTCTGTAAAACGAACAATTCCAAGACCTAAAGAAGACTTTATATCTGCATTAGATGCTGGAGTTGATGTACTACCCTTCCACGCAGGATATCCTAAATCCCCTACCTCTAAAAACATAGCAAGAGGCAAGTTCTTATGAGATAAGGACACCATCTTACTCCTAAGTCCCCCACTCAGTTTTTCATCATACATAGCTGCTTCTGTTGCTGTTGTAGCAACCATAACCCCTTGAAATGTATAATATGCCATAGGTTCCAGGAGTAATTTATAATCTCCACCAATTAATATGTCATAATCCATTCCTGTACGAGATGCAATCGAACGAATAACCTGCTCATCTGTAAAATAGCTTTTTATTGCATCTATATTGTTTTTCCCATCTGTACTTACTATTTTAGGGATAGACTGTGAAGGATTAATAAAAGAGTAACTCTCACTACTAGGTGAAAGGGATCTTCCTCCGTTATAATTTAATTTACTAACCTTCCCAAAATGTAAGCGAACATTAGTAGGTTGTTTATTAGTTAAATCAATGGGGACTGTTACTACTGAATGATCATTGGCACGAACTACAGTCACTCTCACCCCGTCATATCCAGGTGACCATTTATTGTCACTTGTACCACTTCCCATTCCTCCACCGCCTGAATCTATGTTTCCATCTCCAACTGCAAGTACAGAAATAGGTATTATTAAATTAAGTATCATCAAAATGGCTATAAAAAGTGTTAATATTCTCTTCATGGAATCTCCTTTCTGCAAAGAAAAAAACACTGCATTTCTACAGTGTTTATCTTGCTATTTGTATTTAATCCATATTTCCTACTTTGTTACCATTCTCATACATATCTTCAGCTTTAGTTCCTTCACCTTCTCCAATATCATCAATCCATCCAAATCCAGGCACGTAAATCTTACCATCTTTTTTATCTCCACCCTTTGGTTCATCCTTTTGTTTTGGTAACTCTTCAGGTTTTTCTACCTTCTCATGATCCACATTTACAGGTGGCTCTGTTACCTTTTCACCATTAGGTTTTTGTGTTGGATCTGTTAGCTGTTCTTTTGTAGGTTCTTTAGGCTTTTCAGCATTCTTTTGAATAGTTTGCTCTGTTCCCTTATCTACACCATTCTTATTTGTAGACTGTGTATCTGGAGTTTTAATTGGTGGTACTATAATTTCATCTTCTTTTTCATTATTCGTTTTATCTTCATCATTCGTTACTTCCTCTTTCTCTGCCTTTTCTGTATCCTTTAGTTTTTCTATTGTTACATCATCAACTTCTATATTTTGATTTGGGAGTGTATCCTCTATTGGTTCTTTTCTAAACTGTGAGCCTATCATAAGTATAAGCATTGCACAAATCACTAAACCTCCAGTAACTACAAGCCACTTTTTAGTTTTATCACTTATATTCTTCATAGATTTCTGCCTCCTTTTTTCCGCTTCTTATAATTCACACCCTACCACAAGAGTTTGGAAATGTCTATTCATATTTTCTAAATTCTTAAAACTTAGGGGTATATCCTCCACTTGTCTTTATTCGTATCTTCATACTAGGAAGAAGTTTACCTCCAAAGGATACTGGTACTTCAAGCATAATGGTGCAATCAACCTTAAATCTTGAACTTGCTGTATCTCCTGTTCCAATAGGTGCATTCCTTATATCCACATCTAAGTCCCATATTCTAAACTCCATTTTTCCATCTGATATAGTTTTTACATGGTATCCGCCACTTTGCTCTAAACCTAAAATTGTATCTAATCTATTATAAATATCTCCATAATCAAGGGATTCTTCAAAATCATCTGCTACTGGCTGGTATCCTCCTGAATACCCTTCACGAACTCCATGATAGACATCATCATAATTATCATTTACTGTAGAGATTACGGCATCTTGCACTGCATCACGAACGCCTTGTGCTATAATCATCAATCTAAAATATTCGGATATACCTGTAATGATTATTACAAGGCACAAAGTTACAGCAACAATCAAAGGAAAGGAACTTCCTCTTTTTTCTCTTAATATTTGTCTAATCTTCTGCATCCTTTCACCTACTCTTCTCACTTTCTCTTACTCACTCCTACCTTTTCTTACTTTTACTGCCTATTCAAACAGATATATCATTCACCTATTTCCAATATACTTCTGACTTCCCTGCAGCATCAGCTCGTAAAGTTATAGGGAAAGAACCAAATCCTCCAAATAGACCAATATTAGTTTCATAGGTAATAGTTACAGTTATCTCTTCATTTAACTGAATCCGTCCTGATTTTGACCACTTAACCGTTGGTGTAATTCCCATTTTATCTCTTAATAAGATTTCCCTATTTGTAGTTTCTGTCCCTACTCTTCCTGCAATTTCTGCTTCTCTAACAAGTTCCGTGGCAAAGGTGTCGATTTGCTGCTTTGCAATATAAACTGGAAATACCTTTACGGCCAGAGCAATCATAAGCATAACACAAAGTACAAGAACAGCTACATCAATATACCCTTCTCCTTTATTAGACTTTAGTACCTTAAGCATATGAACACCTCCTAAAACAATCCGCTGAAAGAGCGGATGATTTCATAGATGATAATAGCCATATAGGTCATCATAAAACACATAAGCATTATAAAGGAGAACACTCTAATCTTAGGTGGTATCTTCATAGCCTCGGCTTTTAATCTTTGAAGTTCCAGTTGTTTCATATCATGAGATAACATTTGAAAATACATAGATCCATCATCTCCACGAAGAACACCGATTAACCCTCTAGTAATATCTGATAACATAGGTGAGTTTATCCTTGCTTCAAACCTTGTAAGGGCTGCTTCATAGGATGAGGATCGCATATCCGCAGTTAATATATCTAATTGATTTGCAAAATCCTCTCCTGCATTATTCTTAAAGTTCTCTAACATAGATAATACATCTCTACTAGCCTTTAGCTCTTGGATTATAGTTGCTACAAACCTTGGCAGTTCCTTTTCTATCTTTTCTCGCTTTTCTTTTAACTCTTCATCTGCTTTTCGTATCTCTTTAAAATATATAAGGATACTTAAAAATGCAATAATTGGTGCTAAGAGAGGTAATATCATAAGGCAAGGAATTACAGCCAATGCAATTAAACCTGCTTTTACTATAGCAGATGCCATATATTCTTCTGGAGTCATATTAATTCCTGATGCATTTAATGTGTTTTTCATTCTATTTCTTTTATACTCATCAATGGGAATGTATTTTGCCAGCTTTACTGCCAATCCTAAAAGTAATATATCTATACTTTTCGTCTTTTCTTTTCCTTTTTTTCCTGCAGATTGCATCGCCCTTTGTGTGGCAAGACTTGGAAGTCTTAAAATATCAGCCATTATAAAAAATAGTCCAAGAGCCAGGAGTACTCCAAAGATAATAATTAAAAATGTCATCTTATCTACCTCCTATACTCTATTGGTTGGGTTAATTTGATTACAAAAGCGGTAGATATAAAAATAGCAGTAATACATATTGCAAGTACTATCTGCCCCATCACAGTATGCATCAATGTATGATACCAATCCTTATTGAGGAAATATAAAAGAGGAATATTCCCAAGAACTAATATCTGCATGGTAATAAATTCTTTTCTTGGTTCAAACACCATATTTTCAAGTTCCCCATTTACAACTCTCATATCAGATAATTTACTTACTATAGGTGTTAGTGTTGTCTTTAAACTTCTGTCAAACTGGCAAGCAATTAAAGCATCACACCACTCCCTAAACACTGCATTGTCAATTCTTCCTTTCATCTCTTGCAAAGATGCTGTAATATCTGGATTTATAAGCTTTATCCTTGATATAAATTCCTTGAATACAGATAATACAGGCGGATTTAAATAATTCATATTTTCTTCTACAGCAGTTAGAATATCTTCATTTCTTAAATACGCTGTTGTAATAATACTGAGTGCTGTTTCAAGTTCAGCCGAAATAGCCTTTTTAAAATGAGTCTGTGTAATACGAACATACCAAAATGGTATAAACATTAAGCCTATTGCCATTACTGGAACTAAAAAGTAATTACCAAGGATGACTGCAATTGATCCTCCTATAGTAAAAAGTAAAAGAGATGAGGCACAAAGCATGGGGAACTTCTTCTCTCTTCCTGTTATTCTTAAAATCTCTTGAACCTCAATAACTTCACGTCTGAAAAAGGATAACTTCTTCCGTTTAGTCGTTTCATTAATCTGATCTTTAATGCTCTTAGGTTTATTCATTACCCCTTTAAAGACATTATCTGTAAACTCCATTGGTGAGATATTAAACAAAATAAAAAAACCTGTAATCATTCCAATACAGGCCATTAATAAGATGATACTCATAGACTTTGTCCCTCCTTCTTTTTAAGTTTTTCTATAGTATCAATTGGCATCCCATTTTCTAAGAATCTTTTTGATAGACTTTCTGATATGCTATTTACTTGTTCATGGTATCCTTTAATTATAAATTCTCCATCTTCCATCCTATTTTCAGTAATGATGTACTGAAATAACGGCCTATAATTTCTTGTACCATCAGGTAAGATTTCGCATTCCATAATCTCCATCAGTTTTCTTTCCTTATTTTCTAATTGCTTACAAAATACAACTATGGGATAGGCCTCTGTTACATACCCCATCAGTGTTTCATCGGACATATCTACCGCTCTTTTACAAAGGGAGACCATTCTTCTGTAAGTTGCCTCGCAGGAGTTTGAGTGGATAGTTGTGAGAACAGCTACCCCTGTCCTCGCTGCTTCCTGTGCTGCATTGGCCTCTGCTCCACGCATCTCCCCTACAACTATGATATCTGGATTAAATCTAAGAGACATATCGAGTAGTGTTATCTGATCTATCCTTTGCCTTTCATTTTCACTGTCACGAGTTATAGTATGAATGACAGAATTAGCTACTCTTCCATTTTTTTCACGGACTAAAGATAGCTCCCTCGAGCCATTTTCAATGGTAAATATTCGCTTATTATTAGGTATTGTAGTAAGAAGCCAGCCTGCAACTGTTGTCTTACCGGAGCTGGTTGCCCCTGCCACACAAACAGAAATACCATAACGGATGCATTCTGATAAAAAGTCCAGCATAGGATTTGTTGCTGTACCACCATTTATAAAATCCTCTTTTTTCATGTTCTGAGGATTCACAATACGAATGGATGCTGCAATGCCTACATCTTCATCTACTAATGGGGTCTTTAGGACTGCTATACGAATATTTTTTGATAAATGTCCAAGTACAGCAGGACTTGCATTATCAAGGACCATTCCAGATATATGGAGCATTCTCCTTATTACATTGATTGCGTGTTCAGGAGAGTCAAAATGTTCTTCCAGTTTTTCACATCTTCCATCAGAATACTGAACCTCTATATCCTTCCATGAGTTGATATCAATTTCTTCAATACCTTCTCCATGTATATACTTTGTTAAAAATCCAAACTCAGCCATTTCACTGTATAAGGCATCTATAAGTTCATTCCCACTCATTCCCTTTACTGAGATTCGGCTATCTTGTACATATTTGGATATATATCTTTTTAGATGTTCCTTAGATCCTTCTATTGTTTCATCAGTAATAAGGATAGAGTAGTTATTTGAAATATATTCTTGAACATCTTTTAAGACTGTAGAAAAGTCTTTACCATCTGATTCTGGGGTAAAAAATAGAGAGTGGGTTCTATTATCAGAGCCCAACTCCCTTTGAATTATCTTTACTCCCTCTACTTTCACTACCTTATTTATCTCTTCTATTTCTTTCACTTCTTCTACTTCCAATACTTCTACTGCTAAATCTTCAATAGTAGATATATCGCTCATTAGTTCATCTATTACCACATTTCTATTTGCAAATGTTCCACTTTGTCGATTTTCTTCCTTTAGAAACACAGATCTGCCTCTTTTTTTACCTAACACCCAAACACCTCCCTTGCAATCTTTTCTATTTCTTTTCTAAATGCCCTGCTATCCTTCATGGATAAATCTCCAAATAGATTTCCTGCAAGGTATTGTTCTTCAAGTTCCTGTGAGTGGGGTAGTTTAAAAGCCACACTTCCAAGGACTTGATTTATATATTCAATACCTTCCTGTGGCTTTAGATTTGATCCTATCTTATACTGTTTATCTGCATCCCATTTACTATCTCGAAGAAGGGGTAATTGGCTGGATAAATAACTGATGCTTTTTAAATCACAATTGGCCAGTCTTAATACTGAATCTGATTCCATTAGGGCAACTGCAGATAAAATATCATTTGCAATATAACTGCCACAATCGATAATGACAAATGGTGCTATTTTCCTAAGATTTTCAATTAACTCCCTTGCCTGTACTTCTGTATATGGGGGATAAGTATATTCATTTTCTCCTTTAAGCATTCCAAGGATTGTTAGATATGATAATCTCTTATGAGTAATCATATTGTGCTTAACAAGGGCCTCACTTACATGGGCTGCAGCAAGAATACTTCCCAATGACTTTTCACATTCAAGATCTGATGGAGGACAAATACAAGGGAGCATAGGTGCTGTCATATCACATAAAACCAATACTACATTCTTTTTCTTATCTGCTAGATACTTAGCAATCTTTGTGGCTACGATTGTTTTTCCACTACCAGGACTTCCCCAAACAGCTAAAACGCCTCCATGAAGAATTTCCTCCTGTACCTTTTCTTCTGTCTTTCGTATGAATATACCTTTCTTTTTAAAGTTCAGCAATTTACTCCACCCCACCCTCTGTTGTTTCCTCAATCTTACTTTCCTCAACTTTATTTTGTTCTGATACTTCCTCATCTGTTTTTTCCTGTTCTTCCGAGTAAAGTTCTTTAATTATCTCTTCCTGCATATCAATAAACTGCCTTGTATTTTCTGGTGTTCCCCTATAGACCAGTGATAAATGTGGCTTAGAGTCTGACTCTAGTTCAGCAAGGATATTTCCTTGTTCTGGAGTTACAAGAAGGGTTACAGTTGATGGAAGTTCTCTTTCATCTTCTATTCTTTGTTCACCAGTATTTGCATCATATCCTGATGAAGCAGTTACAGATATTACTTCAATATATTTAAGTTCTGATGGAATAACTGTTTCACCCTGCTTTTTATAATCAGGTGCAATCACAGACACAATATCCCCGCTTTGAAGCTTTCCAGAAAGACCATTAGCAAAGCTTTTTATGGTGATAGACATTGCTTGTTTACTTCCATCAAGATTATATAAATAAGCATTCTCAGCTGCTGGTATTTCTGATAGTTTTGTATTTAAGATATAATCTCCTATTCCTAAATCTGATGTAGCATATTTTCCAATAGCATTGTCTGTTGTCCGAATTATATTTTCAGGTAAATTAAACCCTCCAACTTCCACTACTTTAACCATATCCTTTGTGATTTCATCGCCTGCTTTAATTTCTTTTGTTACTCTAACAATCTCAGTCTTTTGGCTCATCCCTTTATTAAATAATGGTGTAAGTCCAAAGCATATAAGAAGTGATAATAAGATACATATCACACCTATTACAGTTCTATTTTTTAAAAATCCCATATGATTTTCCTCCTAATTCATAAAATATATAATCATAAAACCTAGCCCTAAAAAGGGAGCAAGTGGCATAGGTAAATTCCTAGCCACTTGCTTCTTCTTTATCTCAGATATTAATACTAAGAATAAATAAAATAATACTAATAAACTAAGCCCTATTATTAATCCATAGATTCCTCTCCAAAATCCAAGGACAATGCCTGCTGAGGCAGTTACTTTAATATCACCCCCACCAATACTGTTTTCTTTTAATACTGCTCCTAATAGAAATGGGATAGCAATAATTATCCCAAACAGATTTAAAAAGCTAAATCTTAGCAGGCCTATTAAGGCAATAAATATACAGATTGTATCTGGTATTTCCCTTTTTTTAATATCTGTATAAGATGCCACCATTAGCAGAAAAGAAAAAAGCACCCCTTGTAAGATGCTCTTAACCTGCATAGTTAAACATTTCTTTAATACGCTCTGTTAGTGTTGGCATAACCACATCACCGAATAATAGATATAGTCCTGCTAGAAGTAATGCTCCTAAAACTACAGCAATAAGAATTTTCACTGCTGTGTCAATATATCCTTCTCCCCTGTTATTGGTAGTTGCTGCTTTTACAGCTATAGCTTTATTTGTTATAAAATTATTTGATTTTTCAATTGTTCTTTCCATATTCATTTCCTCCTTGTTTATTCAAAATGGTAACTTACAGAATAGGTAATATTGGATTTATCGTACATACAATTGTGATTAGTGTAATAATAAAACTCAAGCTTAGAGTACATACCAGCACTTAGAGTTCTGCTGAATGTGATACCATTGCTTGTAGTTCCATAATCAAGTTCATCCCACTGTTTTGTTTTTACATTGTATCCACGAACACGGCCATAATCACTTCCACTATGTCCTGCAACAGGAGGAACAGTAAATGTATATTCAGTAATAGTCGCACCTTCTAAACCATTTTCTAGAATTACTGAATCAGGACCAGTTAACATCATACCTCCACTGCCATTAGGATCAGCAACAAAGAATACAATGGCTGCCCATGGGGACTCTGCACCTGTGGAATCCACAGCCTTTACGCGAACCGTATTTTTTCCTAACGGGTAGACTTGTGTTTCAGCATTACGCCCTTCCCAAACATAGGTAATTGAATCATTATCTGCATCAGTACTCTTAGCTGTAATAGTTACCTTAGTACCAGGGGCAACACTATTTCCACTTGGTGTCCTAGTAATTACGGGGGTAGTTGGTGGTGAATTTTTAATTGTAAAACTCTTTTCTACCCAAGGTGAATAAGCTCCAACACTATCCTTTGCACGTACCCTGACCTTATGTGTTCCTACTGCATAATAGTTATCACTGGTTGTACCTTCATATTCTAAGGTTGTTGCATCTCCATCTGGATCACTGGCTGTTGCCTTGATATCAACGAAGAATTTTCCACTTTTAACAGTCCGAGTTGGTGTAGCTGTCAGTGTTACTGTTGGTGCTGAATTTACAATTGTAAAGCTCTTCTCTACCCAAGGTGAATAATCTCCTGCACTATCCTTTGCACGTACACGAATCTTATGAGTACCTACTGGATAGTAGTTATCACTGGTTGTACCTTCATATTCTAAGGTTGTTGCATCTCCGTCTGGATCACTGGCTGTTGCCTTAATATCAACAAAGAATTTACCGTTCTTTACAGTTCTAGTTGGTGTAGCTGTTAAAGTTACTGTTGGTGCAGTATTGGTAATAGTAATCTTTTCTTTATGAGTAAATACTCTGCCCTCACTATCTATAATTGTGGCTATAAGAGTAAACTCACCTGTATCTGATATGGAGATGTTCCCTCCTTCATTGGCTAGTTCACCATTGAAATCTACTGCTTCACCTGTTTTTTCTAATGTCCATCTAACTTTATTTGCTCCAAGATTTTTGGAATCTCCTTTTACTTCAAATTCCCTGCCATAGTGAATGGAATCAGGCATGGTAAAGCTATACTCTATAACTGGATTTATAGTTATTTCCTGACTATATGAAAAACTTCTTTCTAGGAAATCTGTCATTGTTGCAGTTAATATAAAATCTCCATCTATAAGAAAGGTAATTTTGCCACCTTGTGCATTTAAACTTCCAGAGATTGCCTGCTCTTCAGATATAACTTCACCATCTTTGGTAATGCTCCATTCCACTGGAAGAACATTGTTATTACCATAGGTTCTAATATTAATAATACTGTCTGTATAGGCTGATTTCGGAAGTTCAAATCCTATATCTAATACAGGAAGCACCTCGATTTTATCTCCTGTTTCAAAGAGAAATACTCTGCCAGTTTCATCGATGATTCTAGTTACTAGTTCATAAACACCTGCTCTTTTGAACCTGATACTACCTCCTGAATTATTTAGATTTCCCTCCACATAAGTTGACCAATCCTGAAAACCATAAGTATTATCAACAAGCCATTCAATCTTTAGTCCATCAAGCTCTGTGCTGTTTACCTCTACATTAATATCGTTGTCAGTATGGGCATACTTAGGTAATGTATAACCAACAGCTGGCACAGGGTAAACTTTAAAACTTTGTTCATAGTCATATATTCTCCCTCCATCATCAGTGAAGAAAGCTTTTAGAGTATATTCACCTTTATAAGGAAAAGTAACTATTCCTCCATCATTGGATAGATTTCCACTAACAAAATCTGAAAGTTCTACTTCTTTGCCATCCTTGATAAGTGACCACTCTGCATTACGATTTCCAATTTCCTTAAAGGCTGCTTCGAGCTTTATCTCATCATCTATATGGAATATTTCAGGTAAATAAAAGCCAGCAGAACCTACAGGATATACGGTAATGGATACCTTATCCGCAAATGTTCTGCTAGTTTTGTCTGTAGCTGAAAGAATTAAATTGTATACACCTTTTTCCTTAAAACCTACAATACTATCTCCTAATGAGATATTCCCTTCAATAAAATCTGAAACATTGACCTCTTCCCCATTCCTAGTAAGAGACCATATTAAATCCATATCATCAGTATTCTTTGTTTCTGTTTTTAGAGTAATACTTTTATCAGTATGGGTTATCTTATCAAGCTCTATCTTTATTTCTCCCACAGGATATACTCTAATTACATCACTTACTTTGGTTTCTTTCCCCAGTTTATCAGTTATAACAGCTGTTAATTCATATATTCCTGTGTTATTAAATGTTATTAAACCACCAGTGTTTGTAAGCTCGCCTGTAAGTACAGTACTATGGTCTATTTCAATATTGTCTTTTTTAAGTGACCATACTACAAGATTCTCTCCTAAGTTTTCGGTGGATAGATCAACATCTATTGTTGTATCTGTATGGGCTGTTTCAGGTAGTTTAAACTCAGCAGAAACTACTGGGTAAATATCTATGCTTTGTTCATGCCTAACCTCTTTCCCACGACTATTTACAGCTGTGGCTGTAAAGCTATAACTTCCAACAGATTTAATTTTAATAGTTCCCCCATCTGCCTTTAACTCTCCATCAATAACTGAAAGTAAATCTACAGGGATACCATCTTTACTAATCTCCCATGTTACTGACTTTACATTTGAGGATTTGGGAATAATTTGAATTTCCTCATCAACATAAGCTGTAAGGAGAAGTTCAAAACTATATTTTGGTGCTGGAACATAATTTGAACCATCACCTGAAGATGAGCTGTTTTCTGTATCCCTATCTCTATCTGGCTTGTTGTCCGTAGGCTTATCAGTTGGTTTTGATGGTATAGTAGGCTTTTCTTGCTCATTTTTATCTTTATCCTTAGCTTTATCTTCCTCTATCTTTTCTTTAGCTTTCTCCTGCTTAATAAGCATTGCAAAGGCTTCGGCACGAGTTGCTTCACCATTAGGACGAATGCTTCTGTCTGGGTAACCAGAAATGATGTTATATTGTTTTCCAAGACAAATATATTCAATTTCTTCTTTAGTCAGATTATCCTCATCAATAAATCCTGTATCACAAGAACAATCTAGATTATGATTTTCTTTTCCTATCGCTCTAACTAACATTTTAATTATTTCCATTCGACTAATAGGCTTATTAGGTATATATAACTTACCATAGTCCTCCACTAGAATGATTCCTTCATAAACAAGTGCTTCTATTTCCTTTTGGGCAAAATGACCTATGATATCTTTAAATACTGGACCAACATTCTCTCTGTCTTTGGCTTCAAGTTTCATAGTCCTTGCCAGAAGGGCTGAAAATTCTCCCCTTGTAATAATATTATCCGGATGAGATAGTCCATCGGGATATCCTTGAATGATCCCTCTCTCTGTAAGAAGGTTAATTGTTTCCTCTGCCCAATGTCCTATACTATCTGAAAATATATGCTTTGCAGCATAGACAGAACCTATAAAATTAGTTATTAGTATACAAACTACTAAAAGAATATTAATTATTCTCTTTGATCTATATTTCATTATTACATTTCCTCCTTTTAACCTGCATAGTTAAACATTTCTCTAATTCTCTCATTTAAAGTTGGCATAACCACATCTCCAAATAATAAATATAGCCCTGCTAAAAGTAATGCCCCTAAAACTACAGCAATAAGAATTTTTACAGCTGTGTCAATATAGCCTTCTCCTTTATTATTACTTACTGCTGTTTTTACTGCAGCAGCCTTTCCTGTCATAAATTCATTTGCTTTTCTTAATATATATTTCATTCTGTTTTCCTCCATTATTTTTATTTTACATACTCATATTCATGTCTTTTCTTTGATCCTGCGGCTCAAAATCAATTTCTTTAAAACCAAATCGATCTACATAGTAAAATTCACTGCTTGTACTATCATAAAGCTCTATTACATCAGATATTGATAGAGAATGACCTGTGAATCCGTGAGGATGATCTAGATTAAACTTCATATAGATCACTTCTAAATTATTGGTTTCAATTTCTCCATCATAGACGATCTCATAATTTTCTTTATCCGGTTCACCAAGATTCTCCTTAAGTTCCTCATATCCTATAAATTTATATCTTGGGTCCACATTGGATTTTAGCTGCCATATACGGCAAACTTTAAGGGGTGTTTCCATTCCATTATGTCCAAGCATTTTTTCACCTTTTGACAGCTTTTCAAATACCCCATCTGTCCATATAGCAGTGAGTTCTCTCTGATGAATCCAATTTTCTAATTCATCATTTTGAAACATAGAGTCTACTGTTGCAATATCTTTTTCCACATAGCCTGCAGGATTTCCATAGTAGAAAATACAATCATTCTTAAGCTTAATACTACTCATATTCCACCTCCTGTCTTTCTCTGCTACTTATTACTTATAACCTTGCTCTCTGCCCCTTTCCTTAGTAATTTTTTAGTTCTTATCACCCCTCCTATAAGCTTTTGGTAGCTCTATGGAGATATATTTACTCTCCATAGACAATGTCATCCATCATCAATCTTTCTTCTAATTCCCTAATACAAATTCCTGATATTTCAAAAATATCAATTACAAACTGTGGTACATCAGCTATATCATAGTCATAATCTGCTTCTACAACTACAACTTTTCCGCTATCTTCTTCTGTATATGCACAAAGCTTTGCATCTATTGGGATTCCTGCTTCTTCTAAGAGATAATCAGGTACAACAATCTCATCATATTCTTCAAATCTTTCGCAATAAGAGCAATCATCACATCTGCCGCAAACACTTGCAAGATGGACTATTAGTTCTTCTGATAAGTTCTTAAGTCCTTCAGCTGCCCTTATAAGCTCCATTGCATTCATAGTTCTCTTCATAGCAACAACAACATTCTCTAAAGTTGTTATCTCAATCTCATCGCAATCCATAGCTTCTAAATCCTTCATTTCTTCCACGGATAAATTAATATTTTCCTGAATCTTTTTCATATAAATTTCCTCCTTATTTTAAAGTCCATTTTCTATTTCAAATAAGTTTATTTGTGAAGGATTATTTTCCTTCCTTTCCTGCATATCATAATTTGCCACCAGTATTTCTGGGAATTGAGCCCCGTTATCATAACGCTGTTTAATATTGTTAATACGGGTAAAGCTTTCAATCTGAATATTAGGTGCATCGTATATTTCTCTTATAAAGTCACAATCATTATAGGAAAGTAAGAACTTTCCCTCGATATTCATTAAAGTATCCTTTAGTCTGATATGATCCTTTTCTTGGAATCCACCTTCTCCTACATTTTTATAATATTTTTCTGTTTCATAATATGGGGGGTCTAAATAGAAAAAGCTGACAGGGCGATCATATTGCCTTATCAGCTTTTCAAAATCCTTATTTTCAATAACTACTTTGCTAAGTCTCCTATGTGCTTGCTCGATTAAGGGGAAGTTGCTCCACATATCATGGGGCTGGCTCCCAAAACTGGTAAGTCCTGATGCATAGCTATATCGAATAAGTTGATAAAAGTATGCTGCTTTTATTACATCACTTTCTATGCTATCCCTTGCGAGTGCATCCTTTACTATGTCAAAATCCTCCCTAGAATTTAGTACAAAATGCAGTGCCTCAATTAACTCATCTGGCCTTTCCCTTACACATCGATAGAGATTAGTCAAAAGTCCATTAAAATCGTTATATACTTCAAAATCATTACCAGGTGGTTTATGAAAAAGTACCCATCCTCCACCTCCGAACACTTCTATATATCTTTCATAATAAAGGGGAAATACAGACACTATTAATTCTCTTAGAGCCTTTTTCCCACCTATCCAACTCATAAAACTATTAATATTTCATCACCTCTTTTCTGCTTCATTATCAAGATCCAATCTCAGCTGTCCGTTATCATCTGGGAAATGTTCCAATGCTTTGACAAGCCCTCTTCTTGCTTTCGATATCTCTCTAATTCGGCTTGACATCTGTCTGATGCTTGCAATAAGTTCCTCTCTATCAGCTGCATAATAGTAACCATTGTCACCACTACATATGGGGTTGCCATCATTCCTTAACTGATTTACCAGCATCCTTACAGTTCTTGAACTGATGCAGAATCTATCTTGAAGATATGCACTGGATACAGCCTTTTGTTTTCCGGTATGATACTCTTTTATATAGATTAAAAAATCATGTTCCACCTCCCCGCCTCCTTTTCTAGATACCACAACATCTGTAGATATGATTGTTTTTAGGCAACAAAAAAGGCCGACTGCTATGCTGTAATTTACAGCTAACAATCGGCCTCTCTATTTTGGGGTATAAAAAAACACGGATATCTTCCGCGCTACCTTAGTACACCAAGTTCTCTTAACAGCTTAATGCCATCTTTTATTCCTTCCACATAAATGAATTTTTGCATCTCCCTTTCTATAAAGTCGGATATGTCTTTATAATCTTCAATCTGTCTCCTTACTTCCTTTGGAATATCAGTATTTTCATATAGCTTTATACTTAATTCCTTTACTGCTTCAACTCCTTGCTTTACTTCCTCATTTTCCTTAATCAATTTAAAATATGCTATTTCCAGTCTTTCAGTTACTGCATTGTTAAGTATCTCCATCATATCTTCCATGGTGCCACCTCCCTCAAGCACCACAATATATCACAAGTTACTTAATATATCTATTAGGAAATTCGTTATTCCATGGATATTTCCATATTAGCTGGTTCTTTGCTGAATTCATAATAGAACTTCTCTTCATTTCTTTTAATATAACCATGTTTGCAAGGCTCCAGCTCTTCTTTTTCTATAGTTACCTTGGCATATTTTTCATAGTCAAAGTTTTCTCCCAGTATTGAATCTGGTTTTACGACTCCATGTTTCTCTGCCATAATTCTCCCATACTTTTCAAAATTAGCTCCTTTTGGTACAAAGTCATAGCAAGCTAGATTTTGGGAAATATCAAGGGCAAAATCAAGTCTTGTACAACCTTCAATTTCCATGGCTGATTCTAAATTCTCCATAAAAAAATCCCTCCCTTGATCTTGTTCATCACAAGCATATCCTAAATTATTGCCATTATCAGCTAATTCTTCTATGGAGTCATACTGATTTTTTAATTCTGTAATATTTGGGAATACACACTTTGCATCTAATAAATAGCCTTCATCCCATTTATCTATACCAAGTACATCTAATGCAATATCCAGCTCATGAGGTTCTAAACTAAAAGATCCATAGTCAGGCAGGTTTATCCATAAGCCTTCTGGGTACCTTTTACTTCCAACTTTAATTTTTATAGTCCAATCATCCCCTATCAGCTTATCTAAGTTTGAACCGTCATAAATTTGTTTGATAGTGTTTCTTTCAATAGTATATCCCTTGTCTGTAAATGCACCTTCAAAGTCTTCGTGATATTCTGTGCCAAGTTTTTCTGTATTTATAAATGAAAGCACCTCATCAGATGCATCTTCCTTATGTTTAGCCACATATTCTCCAAGGAATTTTTCATCAATTGCTTTATAATAAAAATCAAAACTGCTTAATTGCTCTGTAATATTAATCATATCTGCTGCAGTATATATCCCTATAATTTGAATGGCACCTTCTAAAACATATTGTTCTTTAACTGACATTTCATTAAATCGCTTATCCAGATATGCTTTTTCTTCTTCTGTTCCCTCAAGTCTTCTCCACATATAATTTAAATCTCTCATAAACTTATACCTCCCATACCTTGCGACTGTTCTTTGGAATGTTCCTCTGATTCTTTGATTTCTTCTTGGGGATGGGATAACACTTTAAAATTATCTTCTCCGGGAATAAGACCAAGGCCTCTTCCATTATCCCATTTCATGTGTACAGTTCCAATATCATCTACAAAAGTCACTGTTCCTTTAATGCCTTTCTCAACTCCCTGCTGATCATCCATGGTTGAAAGTAATTCTATTCTTGTTCCTGCAGGATACATCTTTTTGATTCTCTCCACTTGATTTCTGTTATTCAAATTTTATCCCTCCCATTATTTGATTTTGATTTATTTCCATTTCTTCAGCTGTTTTAATAAACCAGCTCTTACTGCTATTCCAGAAGCTAATATAGACATCTCCCATATCAGTATTTATTTCTCTTTGCTCAAAAGACTCCCCCCAGCCATCTGCAACCTGATCGATTATTTCACCCTTAATCTTCTCAAGTTCTGACGATGTTAAATCATCATTTAGTGCTAGTATTGCTACACCCATTAATTCAGCATCTACCATCTCAATAGAAAATTCATATTTAGCTACCTTTCCATTAACACTGTCATGTCCATCGTAGTATTTCATCAAGCCTCTTTGTTCTTCTCCTGAAAGAGTGTCTCTTTCTATAGCTTCAAGGATCTCATCTATATAATCAACTATTTCAAAATTTCCTAATTCCATTGGTTCATCTAAGGTTTCTCTGTAACCATAATCATTTTGTATATCATAGGTTGTAATAGTTAAGGGCATATATAATTTTAATGTCTTTAATTCTCTTTCTTCTGGAACCATTATGCCAAGATTTTCAAACAATAAACTGGCAAGCTTTTGATTATATCCGTGATAGATAATATATCCCTTGTCTGAGAATGAACCTAATTCATTATTTGATTTCTCTATACCGTATTTTTTAAAATCAATATATTCTTCTAAATTATGATCATATTCAAAATTCCCTGATTCACATATCATATATCTTCCATAGCTTTCAATGTCTTTTATTCCATCGAATAATTCAAATTCATACATGGAGTCTGCTAGAGAAAATACTTCATCAACAGTTTGTGGATTTACATAGTCCATAAGCCTTTCAAAATATCTTATATCACTTCTCATTTCTTTTAGTTTATCTGCTAGATTATTTAAAGTATCTATTTTATTTAATGATGTTAGATCATCAGGGATAATATTTAAGATTCTGTCAGGAATGTTATAGCTATCGATAGTAACTTTGCAGTCATCTAGGTAAGGTGTTCCTAATCTCATCAGTGCCTTAGTAATTTCAACATCAGAACAAGGTATATATATAAATTCACTCCCGCCCTTTACTTTTAATTCAACTGTCGCCATAGTGTCCTTCCACTCATATGGTGGGAACTGCTCCCCATTATATACTTGCTCTGGCTCATTACTGTTTTTATATAGAACACCATAAGGTGTGATTATAGAACTAGGATTGTTTTTTATTACATCCATTGCATATGATTCACCGTCAAGTTCATCTAATTCTTTTGTTGATACTGCTTGCCTCTCTGTTAGATATAGGTCTTTTCCTATAGCTTCTAGATTATCAAATTCAGATACAAGACTATAGCAATGCAGATTAAAACTTAGATTTATTAATTCTGTCATTGTCTTAGGGTTTTCTGCAAAGGATGCAGCATAGAATCTTTCTATCTCCTTTTGACTAAATCCATCTAGCCTTTTCATTAAATAGTTTAGCTCATCTATATTACAGTTTTTATTATGCAGTATCCTTAGAAAGTTTCTATCCATACTATTTTCAATATAGCAATTTGATTCTGTAGTCATTTCTATTCCAAGCTCACTGCATATTTTATCTAAGTTTTCTTCTTCAATAGGAAACCATATGGTTTTAGTCTTTTCATTTTCTCTATTCAGTTTTTTAATCGTAATGTTCAAGTCTTATCCCTCCATTCTACTTTGTAATTAAAAATATATCTGCACCATATCTTGTAATCAGTGAAGCATTAATAATTGCCTTAAAAGCCTTATCATCAATTAAATCCACATCGGCTATTTCATTAATCTCAATGCTTTCTTTTCCTGTCCAAATAGTTTTAGCCATTTGGTATATGGCATATCCTCCTGTACTTATTTGTTTAAGGTTACACTTATTAAAATCAAATCCATTTGGTTTTACAGTATGCTCTAGTAGATTCCATAGAGTCTCATCAGAAGTAAGAAGAAATATGACGGCAATATATCTTGGAGATATATCATAGATATCAAGATCTTCTTCGTAAACTACACGATAGAATCTTTCTTTATGAATAGGATTTAAGAATACTTCTCCTTTAAAGCTATCAGTAAGATGTCTCAGCCTATCTTTAAATGAATAATTTCTTATTTTTCTAAAAGATTCATTTATTAAACCTTTGTACCTGACCTTATCCACATCGGATAAGAAACTAGAATGAATATTTTTACAGTCATTGCATCTATTACTTACATTAATTAAGCTGGAATTACAATCCTTAACACCTCCCTCACAATTAAAATAATTATTAATAACTATGCCATTTCTCCTTGGTTGAAAATTTGGCACCATAACCATTAGCTGTTCTATCCCCTCCAATGAAGTGCCATACATAAATAATTTTGACATTGTCCTCAATCCTTTCTTTCTGTTTTTAGGCATAAAAAAAGGGCGAAGCCTATCGATCATAAGTTGACCGAAGACTTCGCCTCTTTGAATTTCTATATTAAGTTTTGGAGTTATATAAAATATATAAACTAAGATTTTTATGTTGAACATGGTTCTTTATCTATAAAATAATATAATATCTAATCTATTGATAAGGTTTCCATTATATAAATTCTTCTACTGCTTTGCCCTGATGTATTCAATAGCTTCCTTCCCAGTTATATGCTCAATATCAATTGCAATAACATGAGACTGTGTACATCCACTTATTTCTTTTTGTTTTGCTTTTTTGGGCTGATCTCCTGAATATTTTTCAACCAAAGCTTCAAAACCCTTGACCCATTCATCGCCCTCAACAACTCTTGCTTTTCCAAATGCAATGACACTACGAAAATAGGTCGTGTACTCTCCACTTACGATTGTATCTTCATCAATTACTGAAAAAGACACCTTCGGATTTTTTATAATAGCATCTACTTTATGACCAACTTTTGCTGAATGAAAGTAAATCTTGTTGTCAAAGTAAACATAACTAAGCGGAACTGCATAAGGATAATCATTATCACCCATACATGCTAATACACCGTTGGTACATCTCTCCATTACGGCTACAATATCATCTATAGATAATAACTGTTTATTCCTTCTCATTTTTCTAAACATAGTTCCTCCCCCTTTTTATAATATAGTCCCTTCCTAAAACAAGGCGAATCTAATCCTTTTAGATTTCTGGTAAATATAATTTAGTATTATAATAAAAGCTAATATATAGATATAAAAATCTTAAATAAAATTCTTTTTCAAAATTATCTTATTAAAACTTCTTTATTGTTAATATCTAAAATTGAAATTTCGCATATCCCACCCAAATTATCTTGTACTGCTTCCGACAATTCCTTTAAAGCACTCTCAAACTCTGCTAATCTACTTTCATCAACCAATTCAATGCACAGAAAAGCATTTCTTGTATTTTCAGTAAGCATTGTCCTCACTGCTTCTCTCCAATTCCAGCATCTACAAATTGCACCTTCATCATCCTTATATATTACTTCCCCTTCATAGGGTGGTGAATTTTCCTCTGCTCCTAATGTAACAAAACTTTCATTTCCAACTGCCTTAGTTAATCTTATATTTCCAACAAATGTATCAATATCTTCCCCACCACAAGGCAATCCATATTTTAATGAAATAGAGTTGTAAATATCAACTAGAGGATTAATAGTCCCTAAATGGTTCCCCTTATGCACTCGCTTTAGCAGTGCTTCAATTGATGATCGTGCTCCTTTCTTTGTCTTAAATTTTTGAAAGGCCTCTCTCCATACCTTTATAACCTCATTACTGCTGAATATTTCATTATTTAAATATTTTAAGGCCTGTTTTTCTGAGATAAGTATCATTTCCTTATATTTATCCTCATCTATTATAAAGTTATTTATGTTATGGCAAACAACAACACCAATTCTTGCATTAGGAAATAAACCCCAAAAGTCCTCTTCAACAACAAATTTAGTCATTTAAATATACCTCCTTAAAGTAAATAGTAACTCCATTAAATTATATGAGTATCTTAGTCATTATAAAGTCTACCTGTTCTTCATTGCCCATATAAAAAGAGTGGGATCCAGTTTGGACAAAGCCCATTTTTTCATAAAAAGCAATAGCATTTTCATTTTTTTCCCACACACCTAACCAGATTTTCTTTTTGTTAAATTCCATCGCAATTTCTATAGCTTTATTTAGTAAATACATGCCTAAACCGTGTTTTTGAAATTTTCTTTTTATATAGATTCTTTCAATTTCAAGAGATTCATCAGACATTTCTTCAGATTGAGCATCATTTATATTGATTTTTAAATATCCAGCGACTTCATTATTTAAATATACGAAAAAGAATTGTGAAGAAATATTGGATAATTCTTTTTCTAATTGTTTCAAGTTAAATGCCCTTTCTAGATAAGCTTTTATATTTTCTGGAGAATTCTGATTCTTAAATGTCTCATTAAATGTTTCATAACTAATTTCTAGAAGTTTAGGCAAATCTTCAACATTACACTTTTTTATATTTATAGTCATTTAATTAAATCACCCCTTTGTATAATCAATAATTTCTTTTGTTTCCTTTTTTCACAAAATCCCAATCTTTTTCTATGTTTTTTCTTACTCTTTGAAGAAGGTTAGAGATTATTTCCATTTCCTCTTCTGAAAATCCTTCTAATGCTACAGTATTGGAATAGTCATGTTCTCTTTTAATAAAATGATAAGTATTTTCACCCTTCTCTGTTGGAAAAAGTTTATTGATTTTTTTATTAGTCTTATCTGCCTTCTTTTCAATAAATCCATTAACCTCCAATTTCTTTAAGGCACGGGATACTGTTGTTCTATCTACTTTTATCATATCAGATAATTTTTCTTGAATTATTCCTGGATTTTCATATATTCTCACAAGGTACAAATACTGCCCTTTTGTAAGGTCATATTCTTTAAATTCTATATTACTTATAGAATCTAATGCCCTTGCTATCATTCCTATCTCACGAAGAATTTCTGTCATAATAAACCCCTTTAAAATATATTTTGTTGCAAATACAATAAAAATTTATAAATAAATTTTACCACAACCTTGTTGCACTTGCAACAAAATTTAAGCTGTTAGAAGAAATAGAATAAATATTATATATTCTAAAAATTATAGAAAATACAAGGTAGTATTATAGCACTTATGGAGTGTTTTTCATAAATTATATAACTAGATTATGAAAATGTTTGAAGAAAAAATTATCAAAATAACATAGTTACATCTTACATAGAGTCTCTTGTTATATTTTACAGACTTAGATTATAATTCAATAAGGTAAGCCAACATATTCATCTATTAAAAATTACATATTAATGTATATATTTTTTTAAACTTAACTTCATTCTTAGGTCACTTTACTTTTAGTTAGCCTCATTGTGAATAGACATTGGTGCTATACATCACAATTAAATAATATACATTCTTTATAAATTGGGTTATTAAATTACCCTTTACAACCCTATTTGTCGCTTTTATCTTATCAATTCTCTAATTCCTCAATGTCATCTGTCAAATGGCCTATTTTAAAGGGTCAAAAAACGGTGTTTTTCCACCGATTTTTGACCCAATTTTCACCCTCAACCCACTATATGTTGTGGTCAAACCCTATTATTCCCCCTCCGAACCACAATACGTCATCAGAATTATACTCTCAACGTGAGGCGTTCTTGGAAACATATCCATACATTTGACCTTTTGAATCTCATATCCTCTTTCAATAAATACCTTTAAATCTCTAACTAAAGTTACTGGATTACAAGATACATATACAAAAGTTTCTGGATTGAAATCTATAATCTTATTAACAGCCTTTGGATGAATTCCATCCCTTGGAGGATCTATTACTATTAAATCTGGTTTTTCATCTAAATTATCTACAGCCTTTAACACATCTCCTGCAATAAATTCTATATTATCCAGTCTATTTAACTTAGAATTTTCTTTAGCAACTTCTACTGCTTCTTCTACGATTTCTATTCCTATAACCTTTTTAGCTATAGGAGCCATTATTTGTGCTATAGTTCCTGTCCCTGAATATAAATCGAATACTGTCTTGTCATCTATATCTCCAGCAAATTCTCTTACTATAGAATACAGTTTTTCTGCTCCAAAAGTATTGGTCTGAAAAAAGGAAAATGGAGATATTTTAAACTTTAATCCTAAAATCTCTTCAACAATATAATCTTTCCCATGTAATAAATCTAATTTATCAACTTTTATTGCATCAGATAAACTATCATTGGTCGTGTGAAGTATACCTACTATATGACCTTTTAAGTTTTCTAAATTCGTCAGTCTGTTTACAAACTGTTCTTCATCTAATTTCCCTTGACTACTAGTAACTAAGTTAATCAAAATTTCTCCTTTAGATAAAGCTTTCCTTACTACTAAATGCCTTAAAAATCCAGTATGATTTCTCTTATTATAAAATGGAACTTTTATTTCTTGAAAATAATTTAATACCTCTTGTAGTATAATTGTAAAATCCTTATCTACTATATTGCATCCTTTGACATTAACTACTTCATAAAATCTACCTTTTCTATGTAGACCCAAAGCTAAAGGTCCGTCTTTTTCTTCATCGCCAAAAGTATACTCCATTTTATTTCTATATCCAGAAAGTATAGGACTCGGCTCTATTCCCATAAAATTAATATCTATGCCCTCTTTTTCAAATAATTCTTTTACTTGGCTTTCTTTTAATTCCAACTCTGCTTTATATGGAAAAGATTGATAAGTACATCCACCACATGTACCAAAATGGGAACATCCAATATCTGTTTCTAAAGGAGATTTTTCTACAACCTCTATTAGCTTAGCTTCCCAATAGCCTTTCCTTTTTCTATTAGTTCTTGCTTTAACTATCTGTCCTTTTATTCCACCCTTTAGCTTAATAATCTCTCCTTCATATTCACCTTTAGCCTTATTAGGGAAACCTACTTCTTTTATTTCAAATTCAATTATCTCATTCTTTTTCACCATAATTTTATCTCCTTTCATTAACTAAAAAAGGGGATTAAAATCCCCTAGAACTCATAAATGTCCACCAAAAATCTGAATTTGTATCTAATATATCCATTATATCATTATAACTAATAGCAAACTTAGGAAACCCTTCTGCATAGCTAGTTACTTCATAAGGTTGAAAATATATTTCTATCCTATCTTTTTGGATCATAAACCCTTGATCTTCTCTTATTGATTTGAAGTCATCTACTATAAACATTCCGGTACCTTCATTATTTCTCCTTTCCATTTGAGACTTTATAATATTACTTAAGACTCCTATATAATCAGATCCCTCTTTAAACAAATCTTTTAACTGAAAAAACGTCCCATTTCTTAAGCTTATATGGAAAGATTCTTCTAAAGATAAATCATGAGCAGCATCTTCCATATGATAACTAGAGCTTTTGTGAATAAACAAGAGATCATTGTTTCTCTTCACTCTGTAGTCTGTATTTACATAGCCTATATTTCCTTCCTTGTTTAAAGAATTCTCTACATCTGTTACAAATATTTTATATATTTCTTTATTAATATTATCTTCAACTTTTTTATCACTTAATCCTTCAATTACAGGATAATATATGGTTATATCTTTTCCAGAAGTATACTTCTTTTCTAAGACCTTTGCATCCTCTCTTAGAACATAAGTGTTATCTTCTTCCCAAATTGTTTTCTCTTTATCATTATAATAAATCATTCTACCATCAATATATGCTCTAGTGACTTTACCATTAAAAGCTACTTCTCCTCGACCTACTATTTCTGGAACCTCATTAACTTTCTCTCCCTTTAGATTTAAAGCGTAAGTTTTTTCTCCGTCATATACAGAAATAATGTCGTTCTTGATTAATCCTTCTCTTCCACCTACATTGTAGTAATCAAATCCAGTTATGGTTTCACCTTTAGGATTTATAATGGCATATTTAACTGTTGTAGAACCATCTTCCACTTGAGATATTCCAAAAAATCCTTTCCCTAAGTTAATAAGATTAGTATATTCAGGTTCAACTATATATTCACCTTTTTCATTAATTGCTCCCCATAATATATTATTTTCTGTTTTCTTTAAAACATTGGCATACCCATCTTCAAATACAGTTGCTGACTCAAATTTTGGTTCTACTAAAATTTCTCCATCTCTATTTAAGTAACCATATAGCTGGTTTTCATCTTTAAAAAGATAGGTTTCATTTTTCTCATCTGGAGCCATGTAAGAATAGCTAAACTCTTTTATGGTTTTTCCACTCTTATCTATAATTTTATATTTTCCCTCTCCTTCTTGTACTAAAGCTTTATCATTATAAAAGTCCCAAACTCTATCGTATTTTGGTTCTATTACTTCTTTCCCATTTTCATCTATAAATCCCATCTTTACATTATTTTTATCAATTTGTTTTGCTACTAAAAATAATCCATCTTTATGAGAACCTAAAAAAGCATAATCTTTTGTTGAAAATTTTTGTTCGCCTTTATAGTTAAAAATAAAGAATTCATTTCCTCTGTAGGCTGTAATAAAACCATTTTCAAAATTGCTTACTCCTTGGAAAGCCGTAGGTAGTATTTCTTTACCTTCTTTATCCACTACTCCTATTAAATTTTCCTTTTGAACTTTTGCTAAGCCCTCTTCGGTAAAATCCAAAGCAGCATCATATTTTGGATTTATTTTAAATTCACCTTTTTCATCCATATATCCCCAATACTTAAAATTTCCATCTACTTTATATGCAGGATAAAGACTTATTATTTCTTTTTCTTCAGTCTTATTTACACAACCAATTAAACTTATTGCTATTATAACTGCTAATGCTAACAATATTCCTCTTTTCATTGTGCATCTCCTCTCTCGTATATAAATAAATTATACATTTATATATCCATACTATCAAGCTATCTAATACTACCAAAATACATTTAAAGTTCTCTCCATATTTCTCATATTATTAACCCGTTTAAAGTGATTCCATTCCATTGGAAACAATTCTTTATATCTAAAACTTCCATATCTATCATCAATAAGAAGAATAGCCCCTCTATCCTCTTCACTCCTTATAACTCGGCCTGCTGCCTGCAGTACTTTGTTCATTCCAGGGTATATATAGGCATACTCATAACCTTCTCCTATATTATGATCATAATAATCTTTGATAATATTTCTTTCAAAACATATTTGAGGTAGGCCTACTCCTATGATTACTGCTCCTATTAATTTTTCTCCCGTTAGATCTATACCCTCAGAAAAAATTCCTCCCATTACTGCAAAAGCTATAACCTCTTTATCTTGTCTGTTAAATTCCAATAAGAAATTTTCTCTTTCTTTCTCTTTCATATTGGTATCTTGAATTATTATATTTAAATCTTGGTTTCTATCAATCATTAAATTATAGACTTCTGTCATATAAACATAGGAAGGAAAGAATATAAAATAATTACCCTTTTTAGACGAAATAAAGGATTCAATATATTTTACAATATCTAAATAAGTCCTTTCTCTATCTTTATAACGAGTAGAAATATGATCACCAACCATTAAACATAAATTCTTTCTAGGAAAAGGTGAAGCTAATTTAATATTATAGTCTCCCTCTTTACCTCCAAGTAAGTCCATATGATAATCTAATGGAGTTAAAGTTGCAGAAAAGAATATGGCTGCACTTCCTCTTTTTAAAGCTTCTTTAAGTAAATAAGAAGAATCTACACAATAAAGCTTAATATATAAATCCTTTCCTTTTTGTTGAAAAGAAGTTACATAGTGTTCATCATAAAAATCAGAAATTTTAATAAAAGTTATTAACTTAAAATATAGTTCTATTACGTCTTCATAATTTTCATGGTCCTTTTCTTCTATAAGCCAAGGTTCTAGTAATGTAATCAATTTTTTTATAGGATAATAAAAGTCATCTATTTCTTCTCTTTGATAATATTCATCTTCTATTTCCATTTCTCTTTTTAATTTGTTTATTATACCATTACATTTATTAAATCCTTTATATATATGTGGATAATGTCCCTTAAATATATCTTTTAAGTCAAGAAAACTTCCTTTATTTATCTCTGCTGAAAACATTTCTCTAGATCTGTCTACTAGGTTGTGAGCTTCATCTATTAAAAAAACATAATCCTCACCTTCATTGGTGAAGAACCTTTTTAAGTATACTTGAGGATCGAATACATAATTATAATCACAGATGATTATATCAGACCAAAGACTTACATCTAAAGCAAACTCAAATGGACATACCTTATGTTTCTCCGAATAAGAAAGAATGACTTCTCTAGTCATTAAATCTTCTCTTTCAAAAATATCCATTATAGCATCGTTTACTCTATCAAAATGACCTTTAGCATAAGGACAATCTCTAGGATTACATTTTGTTTCTTCGTTTAAACAAATTTTATCTTTTGCTGTAATTACAAGGGCTTTTGTTCTTAATCCTTTATTGGCCATTATATCTACGGAATTAACAGCTACCTCTCTAGTTATAGTCTTAGCTGTCAAATAAAAAATCTTAGACGTTATTCCTTCTCCCATAGATTTTATAGAAGGAAATAAAGTAGATATGGTTTTTCCTATACCCGTTGGTGCTTGAGCAAATAAATTCTTCCTCTCTGCAATAGTTTTATAAGCAGCAACAGCTAATTCCCTTTGACCTTTCCTATAGCTTTCAAAGGGGAACTTCAATTCTTTTATAGATTTATCTCTCGTTTCTCCCCAATAAAAAGTAAGACTTGCCCATTCAATATATTTATGTATTAAAAATAGAAAAAACTCTTCCAATTCTTTTATAGTAAAGGTTTTTCTAAATATTTTTCTTTCTTCCGATTCTATATTAAAGTATGTTAATTGAATATCTATAGTTTCTAAATTATTTTGAATTCCATATATATAACCATAGCATTTCCCTTGAGCCCAGTGAAGCTGATTAAAATCTTCCTCTATATCTTCCAAATCTTTAGTAGTACTTTTTATTTCATCTATAACTATTTTATCTTCAAGAGTAAGTATTCCATCTGCTCTACCTTCTATTTGGATAGTGAATTTATCATAATTTACGCTATGTTTCAACGTAACCTCTGGCATATATTCTGAACCATAGGATTTTTGAACTTTTTGATGAGCTTTAGTCCCCTCCAAAGCTCTAGTCATACTCATAAAACTATTATCTATATCCCCTGAACGCAGGACAAATTCAACTAAGTTTCGTACAGATACTTTAATTTGATTATCCACAATATCATCCCTTTATTATGTATGTATATTACATTTTACAACAACGAAGTAAATTTTTCATCTAATATAAATTTATCTTTCAAAAAAGAAAAATCCAGTTTTGTATACTGGATTTATATATTCATAATAGATTATAAAAATTTGTTTTGTTCAATCATGCATAGATAACTGATAATCTTTTTTCAATAACTTGTGTTACAAAGGCATAAAGTGGAATATGAATAGCCTGCCCGATTATCCTTCCTGGCATTGTAGTAATCATAGGAACACTGAAAAGCGTTTTCATAAAATAAGGAACTAAAATCACAGATGTAACTACTTGCCCTATGCCTATTGCTAAAACTAGTTTCCAAAAAGTCATTTTTGGTTCTTTAAATCTTCCTATTACCAATCCTGGAATGATTCCTGTAAGTGCTGCAGTTAAAGTAAAATGAGGCATATAAGGTCCCATAGGACTCATAAAGTGACCGACAATGTCTCCTACTATCCCCACAATTCCTCCTGCTGCTGGTCCAAACAATAATCCAGCAAAGATGACTGGAAAACCTCCAAAACCTATTCTAACAAGTTCTACTCCTCCCCCACCTATTCTTATGCTTCCAACTCTGGTTAAAACAATGTTTAAAGCCACAAGAATAGATAGTCTAACCATCTGTTTCGTAGACATTTTCTTCACAAAAAAACCTCCTTTTCATTATATATGAGGCAGTCTGCCACACCATAAGAAAAAAAGGTATAAATTGATGTGTCAGCGAACGCAATGATTTACCGCAAGCTAATACTTTAACTTTTCGTCTAAAGGCAACGTCCCATCCTTTAGCACTTTACGCAAATCACCTACTCTGCCTTATTAGCTTTATACTAACATACTTATGTTTTGTAAGCAATAATATTCTGAGTAGATTAATGTGATGATTTATCAATTCACTTAGTTACTGATATAAACCTTAGAAAATCAAAATAGGAACTAATTTTTCAATGTAGTAGTGATTGGAAATTCTTAAACTTATTATTCAACAAGTTATGATATTTAAAAATCATATATTTTATTTTTGAATATAATAAAATAAATTAGCTAAAATACTATTTACCATAACTTTTATAATATTTCTTTAAATATATTCTCAAAGCTAGATATGTATCTTTTTTGTAGCAACATTATTACAGAAGATATTGTCATGCTCAACGAAAATTAGCGTTGGTTTATAGGTGAGTATTGCTTCCTCTAGCTGTTCTCTAAAATATATATCTGTGTAGTTCAGTGGTTCGTCTAGTAGTAAGATGCTATTTTCATAGCATAAAACACCCCTTGCAATATCAATCTTTTTCAATTCCCCTAGACTTAATGTATCCAATGGTCTATTAAAATCTCTTCATTTATGTCAAATAGTTCTAAAACTCCAATCACTCTATCTAATAACTTATCTTTAAAATAATCAAATATATAACCTCTTTTATATAAAGGTAGATGTTTACTATAATCAATTAATATATCTTTATTCCCTCTGATATTTCCATACTTAGGAGATATTTCTCCACTAATAATATTTAATAAAGTACTTTTACCTGCTCCATTTTCTCCTTTAATACATAGTCTATCTTCTTTTTTATTTCGAAAGATATATTATTAAAAAGGAGTTTCTCTGTATAACCAAAACTTAAGTCATTTGCTTCTATCGATATATTGTTTTCTATATCTTCCTATTCAATTCTGAGCTCTGGCATTTCTTCATAATCATTTAATACTCCTTTAATTTCATCCATGTTTTTTTGAATACGACACTCAGAACGTAGTATCCTTTTCATAATGCTATTTAAATACATCTTATGTTTAGGTTCTACTCTAGAGTTGGTTCCAAACTCATATTTTTTTAAGTTATTTAAATACATACTATGTTTAAGTTCTACGGTAATGGTTATGGCTATAAGGTAATGGAATTAGTATTTAAATACACCCTATGTTTAGGTTCTACTTACCCCCTTATCCTTCTCTATCGATTCTTCAGCATTTAAATACATCCTATGTCTAGGTTCTACAAGTTCGCATAATAAATATCACCTCTTCTAACTATTATTTAAATACATCCTATGTTTAGGTTCTACAATAAATCCTTATAAGTTTCTTTTAAAGTTTTTATTATTTAAATACATCCTATGCTTAGGTTCTACGTTGCTATTTCTTCTATAGCTTTCATTAACTCCTTTATTTAAATACATTCTATGTTTAGGTTCTACACCCCTATTTTTTCCACTTTCAATCATTCCAATAGTATTTAAATACATTCTATGTTTAGGTTCTACTGAAAACGTACACGATGTAAATATATCCTTAAACCCATTTAAATACATTCTATGTTTAGGTTCTACAAAAGCTTTTATAGATAAAGAAACTAAGAAATTACAACTTAAATACATTCTATGTTTAGGTTCTACTTGGAACAAGTAAGTCCAAAAAGAATGTGGGATTCTTATTTAAATACATTCTATGTTTAGGTTCTACGAAAGTATATGACGGAGAAGTGAGGTATGTAGAAAAATTTAAATACATTCTATGTTTAGGTTCTACAATATTAATTAAACTTCCATGAACTTCTATAAACTTATTTAAATACATCCTATGTTTAGGTTCTACTTAATTAAAAACAGAATTTAAAACATTAGTTGCATTTATTTAAATACATCCTATGTTTAGGTTCTACATAAAACTACATTAGATAAGTTAAAAGAGGTAATAATTTAAATACATCCTATGTTTAGGTTCTACAGTTCTAGATTCCCTCAACTCAATAGCATTTGACGAATTTAAATACATTCTATGTTTAGGTTCTACTGATTTCTTCACTAAAGGCTAATTGATTTCTAGAAATTTAAATACATTCTATGTTTAGGTTCTACAAGGGTGATATGGTGTTTAAACAGAAAGTCCAAAAATTTAAATACATTCTATGTTTAGGTTCTACATTATTTTTTGTTTTTTAAAAATAATTTTTTTGCCTATTTAAATACATTCTATGTTTAGGTTCTACTACAGGTGGAGAAGAATTTTTTACTGAAAAAGAAGATTTAAATACATTCTATGTTTAGGTTCTACAATTTGTGGCAACAGATGCAGCAGGGAATGTAACCAATTTAAATACATTCTATGTTTAGGTTCTACTCTTTAATGTCTTATGAAGAAAAGTTTTATTTAGCCTTTCTTCAAATTCTGTTATAAAGATTCTTCTTCCAGTCTCATTTAATAAACAACAATTTAATGATTGATCAAAGTGCTTGTTTACTTGAATTTTTCTATTATTAACTGTATCAAATATCGTTTTAAAAACAATAATAGGTTTAAACACTTCACATAAGTCTAAACTTAAAGAAAATCTACTTTCTCTTGGCTCATGTAAAAAACTAATTGATTGATCTAAATGTGTATTGTATATTTGAGAAATTGTCTTAGTATATAATAAACTATTTCCAAAAGATATTAAAGCATTTAATGGATTTTCCGGTGGTCTTCTTGTCCTTTTTTCAAATACAAATTCTTTATTCAAAATAAAATCAAATGTATTATAAAACCTTTCCCAGATCATTCCCTCAATATAAAGTATTTGCTTGATCGTCAGATCCTTTTCTAATATATGAGGAATCTCATTTTTTATCCAATCTAATGTCTCTTTTATATCTTTACATCCATGTTTATAATAATGGTAAAGAGTTTCATGAATATTCTCTGATATACCTAGTACTATAGCTTTTGCTATGACTTCCCTTTTATTAGTAAACGCTTCACATTGCTTTATAGTTAATTTCCCACTAATTAATTGTTTCTTAGGATAAAAAGTTCCACTATAGTGACCATAGTAATTGAAAAAATGGATTATTATTCCTACTTTTGATGCGAAATCAAGAAATTTACTATTTAAAGAGACTTCATTTAAAAAATAGATTTCTCTAATATCTTTTATAGGTATATAATTATTGCCTAGTTCATTAATAAAAACTATGGAATTATCTCTTCTTTTAATTTCTCCCATACTCATTAAATATTTAGTTTTGCTGCTAATATATACCACCCCCTATAAAAAACAATACTCATAGTAAGCACACTTTTTACATTTTGGTAGAAGTTGTCCAATCGGAGGCTCTTTGTAATTCAATAATGCTTCTATTTCTTGTAATATTGAATTTAGTTTATTCTCTAATTCTTCGTTTAGTTCCAAATAATTTATTTTCTTATTATTATATTTCTTTTCAACTATTTCGATTTTTCCTTTTCTTTCAATCCCTTTTGATTTCAATACTTTTAAATAAAAAAGTGTTTGCCATTTAACTGCCTCCATATCAGAATCAGACCTTTTAATCTCTGTAACGTAGGTATTATCTATCTTATCTACCTTTATGTTTTCTATGCTTATCTCTGTGTTTTTTCTACCCTCAGTTTTAAGCTCATGTAAAACCTTGCCAACATGCACATCTTCACTGTTATTCTCTAGATTTATTCTATTAGCAAAAAGCCAGCACTGTTGCTTACAATGAAAATAATAATTAACTATTGTACCTGTAATTTTCATAGAAATAAACCTTCTTCCTTTTCCTCGAATTTCTCTCTATCAAACTTGCCTTCCGTAATATAATCTTCTCCATTTTCAATATAGTAGATATTACCAATAATATACTTGTATGTTCTAGGCTCTTTATGTACATTATATAGAAAATAATTCAT
Organism: Tissierella simiarum; assembly: GCF_018917865.1. Taxonomy (GTDB): domain Bacteria; phylum Bacillota; class Clostridia; order Tissierellales; family Tissierellaceae; genus Tissierella_C; species Tissierella_C simiarum. Next base: position 29,271 of record NZ_JAHLPM010000018.1, on the reverse strand, counting down.
TTTCTCATAAACTTGTGATAACTTTACTTTTTTCTCCGCATATCCTAAATCTTGATCTGTAATTAGCTTTAAATATTTTTCCCAAATTATCTTCCCATCTATTTCTTCATAGTCATCATTAATTTTAGTTGGTAAATAAATCTGGTAACTTTCTTGTTGTATGAGTTTCATTTTCTTATATATATTCTCAAATCGTAAAAATCTTAAATCATCTAATATGTTTTCAATATTATTGACATTAAACTGGTTTTTCTTTTCTTCCATCCGTTCAAAGCAATCAATATAAAACTTTTCAAAGTCTTTATTTTCTAAATATGTCTGATATTCTTTACTTACCAAATTCATTTCAACTCTATGATCATTCTTATAAACTATTCGTGGATTTCTTAAATTAAAAAAATAAACTTCTCCTTTATTTTCACAAGACCTATTTATTCTACCTAAAAATTGTTCTTCGCTATCTAGTATTGATATGTCCTTAAACCCAATATCCATATCAATATCCACTCCTGCTTCTATGACTTGAGTAGCTACAATTAATACATCCTTTAAAACATATTCTCCATTTTCTTTATATTTTAAATTATTAAGAATTTTTCTTCTCGTAAGCTTATTATCATCTCCAGTTAATTCTACAATTAATTTATCTGGGTTGTTTTCAACAATTTTATTGAAGAATATTCTTGCATCTTTTTTAGTTATGAACTCTATTAGCATTCTCGCTTCCCCATTTTGTTTCCATGTGCCATCAACGAAATCTACTATATCTTCAATGGTAATATCATCCATTTCTAATAAATCATAATTTAAATCAACCCTGTTTTTAAAAAGTTCATGATTATAATACTTATCTTTATCTTTAATCAATTCAATAAAATTACTCTCCTGATTATCTCCAATCAGTTTGTCCAATTTAGGAAGAGTTGCTGACATTATTATTATCTTTATATTTAATAGTTTGGCATATTTATCTAAGAACATTATTATTTCTTTCCATATATCATTTCTATAACTCTGCACTTCATCAATAATAATAACACTATTGCAAAGATGTAATAATGGAAAATTTACTTCTTTTCCTATTCCAAATAAATAGTTGAAGAAATTTATATGTGTTGTTAGGACTATAGGATAATGTAAAAACTGACGATTGAGCAAATATTTTTCGTAATTAATAGAACCGAGTATCTCATTCCTTGATTGTTCATCATTAGTAATAACAGGTGTTATACTATTAATTATTGCTATTCCTCTTTCCTGCCCCTTACCATTGAACAAATTATTCAAGGACTCTTGGGTTTGTTCTATTAATGTATTAAATGGAAAGATATAAAATATTTTATTAAAGTTTTTATCCTTTTCAATAATTTTTAGTGCAAGGTTTATAGATGTATTAGTTTTTCCACTTCCAGTAGGTGCTTCTAAATAGAATATATTTCCCTGAATGTTTTCTTTTAAGTTTTTTTCAGACTCTAAAAACATTTCTGTCCGTAGTCTGTTGATAGGCTTATTTTCATAGGGATTATCATTGGATTCTCCAGATATATATGCCTTGTATTTATTTATTGAAGCATATATATCGCTGTTTTCATATTCGTTTATTAAAGATGATATTTCTTCAATAACCCCAAAATCTTCAATGCCCTCATTCATATAATCATAGGTAGAATAAAAATCACACGTTACTATAGATGAATACAATAATTTCATCAAAACATATACTTCCCCGTAACAATAGCTTTCTTTTTTTTGAATAATATCTCTTGATTCAAATGGGTTTTTATATTGTGTAAAGTCCATACTCTCTATAGATGAATTTATATAATATTCTATATACTCTGGCGTCTCTATTAGAGTACTTTTTAATGTCTCTAAGTTCGATAAAAAATCATTTAAATCTCTTAAATATGAATGATGCTTAGATATACAATAGGCATTTAAATACATCAAGTATTCTACAAATTTCTTAACCTTTCTATCCAAAATAGTCTTTACTTTTTTATCATAAATATCTAGATAAATTAATGCTGACATTAAAGAATGCTCACTATTGTTAGTTATTGTTTCTACGTATTCATTTTTCATCTTATTTTTTTGAAAAGCTGGATTAATTTTACCTATATCATGTAAGTAAATGGCATTCACAAACATTTCTTTAATTAATAATCCTTCTCCTTCACTTAAGTATCTATCATTAACTACAAATTTACTTATTATATTATCTATACAATCTTCTATTCCCTTTAGTTCATTTATCTTATAAAAGTAATATATTGTTTTATTTAAATGTTCGTATAAAGTTTCATCTTCTTTGTTCTTATTTAGATGAGCAAGTAACAAATGTATATCTTTTATATTCCCCTCTAAATCATATAAAGGTATATTTTTCAATAAAATCCTCCCCTAGTAATTGAGTATAGGTTATAACTATAATCATATAATCTGCACCTTTTTCTTAAATAAAAGATAAAATTCTATCATTATATCTGTAAACATTATCTAATTCATAGAGTTTCACTATTTCCAAGTTAGTAAAACCTAGCTCTATATATTCATAGAAATTATGTTCTCTATTTAATCTTATAGGTAAAGTTTCTTTAAATAGGTATGGGTTTCCTTCATCAAAAGTTAATTGATCATCCAATTTCACCTTGTTTACAGGAAAAAGAGAGTTGATAAAGTTAGGTTCTTCAACTTCTTCTAGTTGTATTAATTTTGCATCTCTTATATTAGACATATGATCGTTTTTTCCAAGATAGGGAATAAATTCACACTTACTTTCCAAAATATTTTTCTCTATTCTATTATAAATGTCCTTTTCAATAGAACTATCATCCATTATAAATATATCCCATTTAGGATTCTCAAGCCATTGTTCTCTTACTATTAGGTTTCCACCACTTTCCTTACTTGCATATCCAACGCTGTTATTAAATACTTGTATCTTTTTTTGAAAATATCCTCGATTCGCTTTAGGAACTATAGATATTTTCAAGTTTTTGAGTTTCTCATAAAATTCCGGATAAGTTGGCGACTTTTCAGTACCTATGGGTTCCCTTTGATTATAACCTCTGAGACCAACTATAGCACCAAGGATACCTAATAAAGCTATCTTATGAATATTGTTATATGTAAAATAAGCATAGCTATTAACATCTGGTTTTTTAAAGAAACCAGTTTTTCCAGATAATTCAAAAGTTAACCCTTTCATTCTATCACTTCACTTGTAAAAATATTTTTGTATTTTACATTCATTGTTTCAAAGTTACCCTCTATTTTAGTAGTATAGGGATTATAATATATCTCTAAAGCTAATATTTCATCTGCAATTCTTTGTTCCTTTAGAAACTCAAGTCTCTTTAAATCAATTTCGTCTTTTTCTCTTTCCTTGTCAAATTTAATATATTGAGCCAAGTCTGGGAGATAGAGCTTACTCTCATCTTTGCATTCTATAAACATGGCAAATTCATTTTCACATCCAAACTTACTATTTGTATTTAAAAATGTAGCAGAAGATAATGATACTCCTTTGAATTTTTCATAGGCTTCTTCTGTATATCCTTCAAATCCATCTACTAATCTAATATAATCATCATAACTTTGTGGATTTACTGAAAATGAATAAAAGTAATGTGCTTCATCACTTACTATCTTAGTACCCAGTGTAGTACTTTTGGCATCTTTTTCCGTTGAATCCCTAAATGGTGAAAGTATATCTTGAACTTCTATCCTTGTATCTTCATACTTATTGAATCCTTGTCCAATTTGAACAGCCCCTGTAATCGATAAGTTTTGTTCCTTTTCTGCAAAAGTAGCACCAAAATTAATAACATCTAATGCTGAAAAAAGATTTCTCAATACTTCTTCTGAAGGAGTCTTCCCATCAAGTTTTACACCAAAAATTTCTTCATACCGTTCTGATAACTCTTTGGGCTGAACTTTACCTGATTTATTATCTATTTTATACGATTTGATATAAAGGATTTTTTCGCCTTGATCTTGCCACATTTTTTTCATTGGATATTTTAATGCTTTATCACTACCAAATATATCTCCATTGCCAATTGTTTTAGGTCTTCCTGTAAAATCTGCATTCCAGTTAGCCATTATACTCTTGATTCCAAGAACTCCATAAACTCTATTTCTTTTCTTCATCTTCCATATCCCCTTTCTCTTTATTTGATGTATAAAATATATTTTTAGCTAAAAACCCTGCTAAAAAAACATCTTCATATTTTTTATTGCTTTCTACATCATATCCCAGTACCATGCTTAAAGACTTATTAAACCTCTTATAATCCAATGGAATTGCATGTTTATATCTATCATAAGAATATCGTAATTGCTTTTTTACTTCACTTGCATTTTTAGCTTTCAAGAATCCTTCTAATAAATCGTGAGTTTTTTTGTTCGCCCTACTTTTTGATAAAAGAAAGTACGCTAACTGTCCTGATAAAAAATAGAATTCCTCATCTGTATCCAGGTCTTTTATGTCATCAGAATTTATCTTAATTTTCAATGTTTCAATAATATTCTTTATCCTTCCTCCCATAAATCTACCCTCCAATTGAAAATATTCTAATAATGAAAGTCTTAAATTATAAGCTTTAGCTGCTTTTAAATTATAGTCTCTCCTTAAGTGGTCTTTGATTAAATCTAGACTAATTCTATCTATAATACTTATTAATTGCAGACTACTTCCCTTCTTAAAATAACAGTAAAGAGCTTGTCTGCTTAAAATCAAAATATTTAACATATTTTTAGAAAAATCATCCTTTATCTTAGGATCCATAAAATATCCATTCTTAAGTCTTTTATTAAAAAATACTTCGTCTACTTCACTCTCTAATTCCCATAGTTTGTTTATTTTTTTATTTGGACTTATTTGTCTGTTTTCTTTTTCTCCTTCTTCTATTTGAAGAAAATTTTCCAATGTAAAATCTATAGTCTTTTTAAACCTTGGTAAAAATTCGTAATCTTCAATAACAACTTCTTTTCCTTTCGATATATATAGGTAGTGACAATCCTCAACTTCATTATCTTTAAAATCTGAAATGCTCTTGTTAAATTTAAAATCTGTAGGTATATAAATGGAGCCTTGTGGCTGAAAATTTAGCCAATCAAAGAATTTCTTTAATATCATTGCATCAGTAGAAGTTATTCTATAAGGTACTTTAAATTTAGTAGTTTTATGCTCAAGATATGTTTTCTTTGAATTCATCCCCATATTATTGTTTGATAATCCCACTATTTCATTATTCAGCAAAACATTATAATCATTCTTGTTGAATATATTTGGTAATAAATATCTAGTATATTCTAGTTTATATTTTTTAAAATCTTCTTTATCTGCAAAAAATATTTTTACATATCCATCAAATTCATCTTTCTTTGCTTCAATTTCATCAATTATGTCATCTAAATTATTCATAATAAAATCACGTTTAATTTTCAAATCTAGGTTATCTACATCTGGTTTTACTGTATTTAACAAGTCTTTACCTCTTTTATCTTTGTACTTAATTTCAGGTTTTTCTAATATATCGTAATATTCTTCCAGTCTAGCCATAAGCTCAACTTTAGACAAGGCTTCACTTCCTACCAGATTTTCTTTTTTAATAAATATCGCAAGGTAATTATTACTGTGTATTTTTTTCTTTTTATCTATTGCTTTGTTCATATCTACTAATGAGCTATAGTAATCTCTAATCTTAAACCAATTAAAAAGCTCCGTTGTAAATTCATTTCTATCCTCAATAGATATATAGTCGATTGTCTTATCTTTATTTTTTATTGCTTTTATTTTCAAAATATCCTTTGTCTTGTCCTCATTAATCCTAATATATATCCCATCTTTTAAAATATAGTTATCTAATACAATCTTATCGCCATGTTTCTCATAAGCTGACTTAAATATAGCTAATAAGTCTCCTATCACTTATTCTCACCTCCTTTTGCGATTACTATTTTCCTATGCAGAATCCCATACCATTGCTAGAATTTTTTTCCAATAACCCTGTTCCTAATGTCATGAAAGCAAGTTTTTGAGATATATCATCTTCCTTTACTAATATACGGAATTTGTTACCCATCAGTCTTATACTTTTATATCGTAATCCTATCGCTTTATTGTTTCTAAGTTCTATTCCTTGAATAAAGCTTTCCTTAGTTTCTATATTTTCTCCATAATAATCTTGATATTTTTTTATCAGATTTTCCTGAATTCTTCTTTCTAGTAATTCAAGACTATCCCCTTTAACCCAAAAACGATTATCAATTGTTAATACCGCAGGGGTTACATTATATAGTTCAGTAACAAAAATATTTTTGTGAGTTTTTAATTCAGTAGAAAGAATTTTAAGATTGCCACTTATATCTTTAGTAATAACATTTTTAATTTTTGATATTAGCTCTTTATCTATACTCCTGATCCTAAATATGTATACTCTTCCCCCTTTATAAGTTTTATCAGATTCTCTAGGGTATAAGGTATCAAATACATAGTATTTATAACCTTTTCTTTTATGTACATTTGATAAATCATTGTCTAATAACATTGAACGATTGATATGATTTCCTATTTCTTCGTTAACTTTATCAAAATAGATATTATTTAATAAATAGACTGTACAAGTAAGTTCATAATAATTCATCTTTTCACCTCTTCACATCCATCATTGTTTAGTTGCTATAATTTTCATATAAAAACTATATTTGTTTATATTCCATATTTAATTATAGTTTCTACATAAATATATATAATCCTCTTTTATTTCCCAATTTATATGTATTTTTTATGATATTTTCTTTATGTTTATGATTATATAATAGAACCATTTATAGCTGATTTCTTATTTAAATAGATCATACTTTTATATAATCTATTTGTCAGTATTATCCAATGTATAGGTTCAGAAGTTCTTAGACACTATAACAGAGCTATTGATAGCTTTTAAATACATTATATGCTTGGGCTCTTACGGCAAAACATTTAATCTATTTTATTTTTATATTTAGCTATACAACAATATAGATTATTTTAAAAGAAAGAATATAAATGATTATAATAACCTCCCTTCTTAGCGTTCACACACTAAAAAGGGAGGTTATTTTCTTCATTTAATCATATCTTTTATTTGAGCTACGTCTTTATCTCCTCTACCTGAAAGGTTTATTATTATAATTTTATCTTTAGATAAAGTTTTTGCTAGTTTCATTCCATAGGCTACTGCATGGGAGCTTTCTAGGGCTGGGATGATTCCTTCTGTTTTTGATAATTTAAAGAATCCATCTAGTGCTTCTTTATCTGTGACCGAAACATAATCTGCTCTTTTTATATCATTATAATAGCTGTGTTCTGGTCCTACTCCTGGATAATCCAGCCCTGCTGCTATAGAATGGGTGTCTTGATTCAATAAGTAACATTTAAATCCATGGATTATTCCTGTACTTCCTTTTTCTATGCTAGCTGAATGTTTTCCAGTTTCTAGACCCTCTCCTGCTGATTCTACGCCTATCATCTTTACTTCTTTATCTTCAAAAAATGGATGAAATAATCCTATGGCATTACTTCCTCCACCTATGCAAGCTATTAAATAATCGGGTAATCTTCCTTCTTTCTCTAGAATTTGTTCTCTTGTTTCTTTACCTATTACACTTTGGAAAGTTCTTACAATGGTTGGAAAAGGATGTGGTCCTACGGCTGATCCTAGAAGGTAAAAAGTATTATCCCTGTTTTCTACATAGTCTCTTAATGCTACGTCTACTGCTTCCTTTAGAGTCTTATTCCCTTCTTCTACTGCTACTACTTTTGCTCCTAACATTTCCATTCTAAAAACATTTAATTCCTGTCTTTTAATGTCTTCTGCTCCCATATATATTGTACAATCTAATCCAAGAAGTGCACATACCGTAGCTGTAGCCACTCCATGTTGGCCAGCTCCTGTTTCAGCTATTATTCTTTTCTTACCCATTCTTCTAGCAAGAAGTCCTTGACCTATAGCATTGTTAATCTTATGGGCACCTGTATGATTTAAATCTTCTCTTTTTAAATAAATCTTAGCTCCACCTGTCTCCTCTGTTAATCTTTCTGCAAAATACAAGGGATTTTGCCTTCCCACATAATCTTTTAAATAGTAGTCTAGTTCTTTTAAAAATTCTTCATCTTCCATAGCTTTGTAGAATTCTCTTTCTAATTCTTCTAGAACTTCTTTCATTCTTTCGTCTACATAACATCCTCCAAATTCACCAAATAATCCATTTTCTCTTTTCATTTTTTATTCCTCCTTTTTAATTTTAAATACAAAAAAACCTTCATCCACAATAGGACGAAGGTTGAATTCGCGGTGCCACCTAAATTATGCAAAAATGCATCTCTTTAAAAGGGATACTAACATATCCTGTCCTTAGATAACGGTAGGCTTCCGACTTCAGGTACTCTCTCCGATTTCCCCTGGCTTCTACAAAGTCCATTCATTAAAACCCTCTTTGCTAAAGTCTCACCTGTCTTTAGCTCTCTGTAAAAGAAAAGAATTAACTACTCCTCTTTGTCATAGAATTTATTTTTGTATTTCTAATGATTATAGCAGAGGATATTTAAGATTGCAACAATTAATTATATCCATTATCATATTTACAAAACTTGCTAATTCCTATAAACTATAACTAATTACTTAAGAGAGGTGATACTGTGAAAAGTTTTGACCTAATGTTAGAAGAATATGCAAAGTTATGTGTAAAAGTAGGTATCAATCTTCAACCAGGCCAACCTTTAGTTATTAATGCTCCTATTGAAGGTGCTGATTTTGTAAGATTAGTAGCTAAACAGGCCTATGAAGCTGGTGCCAAACAAGTTCATGTTAATTGGAATGATGAAACTTTAACTAAATTAAAGTATGAAAATTCCCCTATGGAGGTATTCGAAAACTTTCCTAAATGGTATGCTGATGGATTAGAAGAGTTCGCTAAAGATGGAGCAGGATATTTATCTATTTATTCAGAAGATCCTGAACTTCTTAAGGAGATAGATCCTAAAAAAATTGCAGCCAACAACAAATCTTCCTCTATGGCTTTAAAGGAGTTTAGAAAATATACTATGAATAACATCAACTCTTGGTGTGTAGTATCCATTCCTACTAAAGGATGGGCAAAAAAGGTGTTTCCAAATGTTTCAGAAGAAGAAGCTATGGAAAAATTGTGGGACGCTATATTTAAAGCTACTCGTATGGATTTAGAAGACCCAGTTAAAGCTTGGGAAGAGCATATAAAAAATACAGAGGAAAAGGTTAAATTCTTAAATGAAAAGTCCTTTAAAAAACTTTACTATAAATCCTCCAATGGCACAGATCTAGAAGTAGAATTACCTGAAGGTCATATTTGGGCTGGTGGTGGTGACTATAATTCTAAAAATACATTTTTTGTGGCAAATATGCCTACAGAAGAAGTATTCACTATGCCACTAAAGACTGGAGTTAATGGTATAGTATATAGTACAAAACCATTAAATTATGGAGGAAATCTAATTAACAATTTCAAATTAACATTTAAAAACGGTAAAGTTGTTGATTTTGAGGCAGAAGAAGGATATGAAGTACTAAAAGATTTACTGGATATAGATGAAGGAGCAAAATACTTAGGAGAAGTTGCCTTAGTTCCTTTTGATTCTCCTATATCCAATTCCAATATTATATTTTTAAATACTTTATTTGATGAAAATGCTTCTTGTCACTTTGCCTTTGGTAAAGCTTATCCTACAAATATTAAAGGTGGAGAAAACATGTCTGATGAAGAATTAGAAAAACATGGAGTTAATAATTCTTTAACTCATGTGGATTTCATGGTTGGATCTAAAGATATGAACATTGTAGGAGAAACTAAAGACGGACAAAAAGTTCAAATCTTTGAAAATGGAAATTGGGCATTTTAGGAAGATTATTTAAATTAAAATTTACACATACTTAATATAAAGTCTACAAACCCTCCTTATATAAAAAATAATTATTGAAGGAGGGTTTTTTATGCATAATTTAAGAAATAAATCCTATAAGCAAATATTGATCTTAATAATTATATTATCAATATTTTTTCAAACAAGTGCTTATATAATGGCAAGTGCCAATGATAATAATAGAAATCAAGTAAAAAATATAATTTTGCTTATTGGAGATGGAATGGGAACTTCTCATATTACTCTAGGAAGAATATCTAAAGGCAGTAACCTTCATATGAATTCAATGTCTTATAATGGCTTTGCAACAACTCACCCAATTCCTCAAGAGAAAAAGTGGGTTACCGACTCTGCTGCTGCAGGCACAGCATTAGCTACTGGAAATAAAACCTATAATGGTTATATAAGTGTAGATGTTGACCAAAAACCTCTAGAAACCATTTTAGAAAAAGCTCTAAAATCTGATAGATCTGTGGGTCTTGTAACTACTGCTAGAATTACTCATGCTACTCCTGCCGCATTTGCTTCCCATAATTCTAGTAGAGATGCCGAAAATCAAATAGCAAAAGAAACGATTGGAAAAGGAATCAATGTATTATTAGGTGGTGGAAGAGGACATTTTCTACCTAAATCTGATAATGGTAAAAGAGAAGACGATAAAAATTTAATCAATTCAGCTAAAAATCTAGGCTATGAATATGTAGAATCTAGAAAAGAATTAAATAAAATTAACAAAGGAAATATATTAGGCTTATTCAACGATGGACATATGAATTATGAAATAGATAGAGATAAATCTAATGAACCAAGTATTGCAGAAATGACCACCAAAGCTGTCAAGTTATTAAATCAAAATAAAAAAGGATTCTTTTTAATGGTAGAAGGAGGACGAATTGATCAAGCTTCCCATGCTAATGATCCTGCAACTGCAGCTCTAGATATTGTTGCCTTTGATGATGCTGTTAAAGTAGCTTTAGATTTTGCCAAAAAAGACAAAAATACCTTAGTTATAGTAACAGCTGACCATGAAACTGGCGGTATGTCCTTAGGTGCCAATGGAATATATAATTTTAAACCTGAAGAATTAAAGAAACAAAAATCATCTTTAGAAAAACTACTTCCTACACTAACTGAAGATAATTACGAAAAAGAAATAGAAGAAAAACTTGGTATTACTCTTTCTGAAGAAGAAAATAAGGAAATCATAAACTCTTTTAAAGAGAAGGAAGAAATTACAAAGTTTCTTACTGATATTATAAATAAAAGATCTAATACAGGCTGGACATCAAGAGGCCATACAGCAGCTGATGTACCAATAAAAGCCTATGGACCAGGAGCTGAAAGATTTTCTACCTATATGGATAATACAGATATTAATAAAATAATGACGGAATTGTTAAACTTAACTGGAAGGAAAATAAAAAGGGCTGCTTAGAAAAAAGCAGCTCTTTTTATTCTTCCATTTTCATATTTTCTACTATTATTCCCTCATTAATTCTTCTTAAAGGAAATGCTCCAGAAAGCAATGCTATAATAGTTGCTCCTACGCAAGCTATGCCAATATTTTTCCATGGAATAGCCCATTCGAATTCTCTAATATTAAACACTATTTTAAATAGAATAAAAGTTAATCCCGTTCCTATAGCTCCTCCAAATATAGCAGCATATATTCCATAAAAGAGACTTTCCAAGGCTACCATTCTCTTAATTCCACCTTGAGCCATACCTACAGCTTTTATCATAGATATTTCCCTAGTTCTTAAAATAATATTGGTACTTATAGTGTTTATAATGTTTATACTACTTATTAGAGTAATTATAGCAACAAATCCATATAAGAAAATATTAATTACTATTCCAGCTATCCTATTCTGTTTCGCATTTTCGATAAAATCTACATAGTTAAACTCTGGATTTTCACTTTCTATTTCTTTTATATGTTTTCTAACGGTTTCTATATTACCATCTTCTTCTAACTCTACATACATACGAACATATTCTCTATTCTCATCGATAACATTCTTCCATACTTTTTCTGTAGTTATAATACTAATACTTCCATTAGAATTATAGGACATATCCAATATACCTTTTTCTAGTACTCCCATAACTTTAAGTTCATTATACTTTATTTCTTCATCTTCTTCATTCGATTCATAAGCTTTATATAAAAATTTATCTCCTAGCTTTAAATGATATCCTTCTATTAAAGACTGCTTTTCTGTTTTATCATTATAAACATAGGTATTATTTATAACTAAAACTCCATTTTCTTTCTCTAATGCTTCTATGTCAATCGTTCCTTCATTAAGAAGTTTTTTTAGCATGTGAAAATTTTCATCTCCAATAGTATACATATTTGCATTACTCACTTGCACTAATCCATCTTTTTTATAGTTAAACTCACGAGGCTGCATCTCTTTATTTTTTTTGCTAATCTTATTTTCTGAAAGTAAAACATCTCCATTAATATTTCTTACCTTATAGACCCTATTTACACCTTCTATCCCTTTTAATTTCTTATATATTTTTTCTGCCTCTTGAGATCCTCTCCCATAGATCATAAAATCTCCAATATCCTTGCCTTCCACAAGTCCCATTTTAAACATAAAATTTGAAAAACTAGAAAAAGTAATGAATAAGGATATACTTATTACCATAGAAAATACAGTAATTAAAAATCTTTTTTTATTTCTTCTTAGATTTTTATAAGCTATTTCTCCTTCTAAACCTAATAGTTTTCTAATAAAACCTGATTTTTTTACTTTGCTAAAGGATTCTTTCTTAAAACTTCCTGTATTTCTTACAGCCTCTAATGGAGATATCTTCTCTGCTCTTTTAGCTGGTCCTATAGCTGAAAGAAATACTGTAATCAAGCCTACAATCGAACTAATTAGAAATACTGTAGTAGATATGGTTATTTCCATATCATTAAATATCTCAATATTAGATTTTAAAAGGCCAATTACATATAATACTATTTTCATAGCTAATACCCCAGAAAACAGTCCAATAGGAATTCCTATTATACTCAATATAAAAGCTTCTTTTAAAACTATTCCTCTAATTTGCTGTGGTGTAGCCCCTACAGATCTTAATAATCCAAATTGGCTAATTCTTTCTAAAACAGATATATTGAAAGCATTGTAAATAACAGCTATAGTTGATACTACAATTAATAAGACTACAAATACTAGTAAAACTACCATAGCTTTGTTGAAAGTCTTATCCAAACTTTCTGCATATAATCTAAGCACTCTATTATTAAATTGAACTTCTTCTATATCTTTTCCTATATCATTAGCTATGGAGTTTATTTTTTCTTGAGCATTCTTTACATTTGGTACCTTTATATATACATTAAATTGTCCTGTTTTAGGAGAATTTTCATCTAAGCTAGTAATTCCTGTTGTTACAAATCTTCCACTCCAAATATATTGAGGTTGAATAAACCCTACTACCGTGTACTCCTTTTCCATATTCTTTTCAAATATTTCTTTTACCTTAATATCATCTTCGTTAGAGTTTTCATCTTCTATAAATTTTCTATCTCCAATGGTTAAGTTTATTTTATCTCCTATTTTAACTTCCTTTTCAAAATATTTTGCAGTTAAAGGCTCTATTGCTATTTCATCAGAAGTCTTTGGAAATCTTCCTTCCTTTATTTTATATGGAAGCATATTTAAAGCTTCTTCCTTATATCCTTCTATATCTATATATCTATAAGGAGAAATATCTCCATACATTTCTCTTTCCTCTTCCGTAGTTTCTCTAACTATACCCGATCCTTCAAACTTACTTACTCCCGACTCCCCTACTTCTACATGATTAAGTATTCTTTCTATATTATCTTTCTCTACATTCATAAATTTAGCATGATAGCTTCCATTTTCCCTTATTGCTTGTTTTATTAATGCTCCTCTAGTACTTACTATAATAGTGCCTATGGCAGAAATCATGGCAACAGATAGTATAATTCCTAATATTGTAAGAAGTGTCCTATTTCTTTGTCCTTTTAAATATCTATAGGTAATTTCCTTATAGCTTTTCACTATTAATCACCTCATCTTTTACAATAGCTCCATCTTCTATGGTTATTATTCTGTCAGCTTGGGAGGCAATGTTTAAATCATGAGTTATTAAAATTAAAGTTTGATTATATTTCCTTACAGATATTCTAAGTAAATCTACTATCTCCTTACTATTTTTACTATCTAAGTTTCCAGTAGGTTCATCAGCTAAAACTATAGAAGGACTATATGCCAATGCTCTTCCTATGGACACTCTTTGTTGCTGTCCTCCAGAAAGTTCATTGGGTAAGTGATTTCTCCTTTCCTTTAGTCCCAATATGTTAATTAGTTCTTCAAATTGTTCCTTATTTATTTTCTTATTGTCTAAAAGTACAGGCAACAGCATATTCTCTTCTGCCGTAAGAACTGGTACTAAATTATAAAATTGAAATATAAATCCTACTTTTCTTCTTCTAAAAATAGCCAATTCCTTTTCTGAAAGATTGTATATGTCTACTCCGTCAACATAAACTTTTCCACTAGTCGGTTTATCCACACCACCTAACAAGTGCAATAAAGTACTCTTTCCAGAACCACTAGCTCCTATTACAGCTACAAATTCTCCTTGATTAATTGTCAGGTTTATGTTTTTTAAAGCCTCCACTTTAGTGTTTCCTGTACCATAGCTTTTACATAAATCTACAGTTTTTACTACCTCCATAACTAAACCTCCTCTTTTTTCTTCTAACTATAGTTTAAAAAATTAATCTTACAAGGAGGTGAATATTTATATTACAAATTAGTAAGATTATATGATTCCCTTTAAGAAAGTTATAGTAAATTTTGTCCCTTGTCCTTTCTTACTCTTTACTGAAATAGTACCTTCTTGAGATTCTACTATTAACTTAGCTAAGTTTAATCCTATCCCAATGCTTTCAGGCTTAACTTCAGATTTCCCTTTATAGAACCTTTTAAATATATGAGGTAAATCTTTTTCTTCTATACCCTCTCCATTATCCTTTACTATAATGCTGCTAAATAAGGGAGTTTCCTCTAACTCTATTTGAATAGTTCCAGCCTCTCTGCCATGTTCAATAGAATTTTTAATTATATTTATTAAAGCTTCTCCTGTCCAATCTTTGTCACCATAAAAAACTCCATTTAAGTCTCCTATAATCTCTACAGATTGTCCTTTTTCTTTTAAATTGTAACTTAAAGTAGATAAAGCTATATCTACAGGACCTTTTAATAAAATCCTTTCTCTTTTAAACTCAATAGCCCCTGCTTCTATTCTAGCTACTTTTAAAAGATTTATTATAAGCCATTCCATTCTATCTAATTGGATTTTAGTCTTTTCCAAAAAGTTTAATCTTACTTTTAAATCCATATTTTCTTCTTCTAGCATAAGATCATTTAACATTATTAAAGAGGAAAGAGGAGTTTTAAGTTGATGTGAAATATCAGACATGGTATTTTTTAAAAAAGTTTTTTCTTTTTGTAGTATTTCTAAATTATTTTTTAATCTATTAGACATTTGATTAAATTGGTGGTTTAAAATATTAAAATCTCCTTCTCCTTCTTCTCTTAAATAAATAGTAAAATCTCCTTCTACTACTTTTTCAGCCGCACTATAAATTTCCTGCACTTTTCCATAAACCTTTTTATATTCTTCTTTGACTATAAACACTAAAGGTATTATAAAAAGAAGGATTATAAAGAACATATATATCTGTAAATTAGGGCTAATATTCTTTAATACTGGCTGTAAATTCTTTTCCATATTTATATTGTATCCATATTTTTGCAAAGTTTCTTGTCCAATAGTTATATTTGTTTTCGGAATCTCCTTGGTTAAATAAGGTGCTATTTCTTCTTCCAGTTCTGGATGATTCTTAAGCAAATTTCCAACCAAGGCTATATTTTGTTCTACAATATTTTTGTTAAGTTTATTCATAGATTCGTTAACTATTAGAAATCCCGTTATGCCAAAAACAAGCTGAAAAATTACTAATTTTAAAATTATAGATCTAAATTCTTGATTTCTAAGCAAGCTAATTCCTCCTTACGTCTACATCCCATCGATATCCTATTCCCCTTACGGTTTTTATATATAAAGGATTTGACGAGTCTTCCTCAATTTTCTCCCTCAATCTTCTTATATAAACGGATAAAGTATTATCATCAACAAATTCTCCATCAATATCCCATAGTTTCTCCAATACTCTAGCTCTTGGTAATACTTGGTGTGGATGATTCATGAGAATTAATAGTAGTTTATATTCTGAAGGAGTTAGAAAGATTTCTTCTTCTTTAATATAAACTTTATTTTCCATTTGATTTACCTTAATATCTTTAGAAATTAGAGAATCACTTATGGAAACCTTAGAATACCTTCTTAATACTGCTTTTATTCTAGATATTAATTCTCTTATTCTAAAAGGTTTCGTTATATAGTCATCTCCTCCTATATCTAAACCCATCACGATATTTACTTCTTCATCATGAGCCGTTAAAAATATAATAGGAGTAGTTTTATCTCTTCTTATATATTTACATAATTCATATCCACTACCGTCAGGAAGCATTACATCCAATATTATTAATATATATTCCTTTTCATCAATTAGTGCCTTTGCTGAAGCCACATTATTAGCCACGTCTACTTCGTATCCTTCATTTTTTAATGAATATTCTACTCCCATAGCTAAAGTAGCATCATCTTCTACTAACAATATTCTGTCCATATTCTCACCTCACCTATTTTTAATGATTATACCATAAGAAGAATTTTTTTATAACAAATAGAACTTTATATTCATATTGGTAAGTAGTCATAAAAAAAGGCCTATTGGCCTTGAAATTAAACATTTTTCCTTATTCATATCTGAAACAATCTATAGTATGATCATTTACCATACCTACTGCTTGCATATATGCATAACATATTTTAGAACCTACAAACTTAAATCCTCTTTTCTTTAAATCCTTGCTCATTTCATCGGATTCCTTAGTACTAGCAGGGACTTCTGCTATGTTATTCCATGAATTTTTTATTGGCTTTCCTCCCACAAACTGCCATATATATTTATCGAAACTCCCAAACTCTTCTTTAATCTTTAAAAATGCTTTTGCGTTGATTATAGAAGCCTCTATTTTTCGCCTGTTTCTTATTATTCCTTCGTTCATCATAAGTTCTTGTACTTTTTCTTCATCATATAATGCTACCTTTTCAGGATCGAAATTGTCAAAAGCTTTCCTATAATTTTCTCTTTTTTTAAGTATAGTTATCCAACTTAGTCCTGCTTGTGCCCCTTCTAGTATTAAGAATTCAAACAACTGTCTATCATCATGTACTGGCACTCCCCATTCCTTATCGTGATATTCTATATATACAGGATCATCAGTTACCCATTTACATCTTGTTTTCATATACATCACCTTTTTCTCCTGTATTTACTAAAATAATGTATATTCCGTGTTTCACTGTTTAAAATACCTTATAAAACTATTATAAACTGATATTTACATTTATCATATAGTAAATTAAAATATGACAGAGAAATCTCTGTCATATTTTAATTAAATGCTTTTGTTCTTTTTAAAGCCCTATATAATGCTACAGAAATTACTGCTCCAAGTAAACCTTGCATTAAATTTCCTGGTACACTTGCCAATGACGCTTTTGCACCATACATAAATATTTCTGCTAAATAATAACCAAGAGTCATCCACACCCCACCAATTATAGTAGCAGAAATAGGACTTTTCTTTCCTAACTTAGTTTCTAAAATAGTTCCAGCAATAAAACCTTCTAATCCTTTTACTGCTAATGTAATAGGAGCATAATGAGTATAGCCTAATAATACATCTGCTAAAGCTGATCCTAGTCCTCCTACTATAAGTCCACCTTTTCTTCCTAACATTAATGCTGCTAAAAATACAACCATATCTCCCAAATTTAAATATCCATTGGTTCCAATAGTAGGTATATGAATTACCATAGTCATTACCGTTGTAAGAGCCATTAAAATTGCATATCTGACCATCAACTTAATATTATTGTCCTTCATGCACATCAACTCCTTTATGTATTGTATGGGTACATTAATTTTATATTTAAATAGTGTATCTGTTTAAATAATAACACTTTTGATGTGTTTATTCAATATCAAACTTGTAATTAAATAGATAAAAAAACTAGGAAGACTAAACTTCCTAGTTTAAATTAATCTTTAAATCTTTTTATTTCTTCCATCATCGTTTCAGTTAAATTGCTTAAAGATTCGGCAGTAGCTGTTACTTCTTCTATAGCTGCATTTACCTCTTCCAAAGAAGCAGCTATTTCTTCTGAAGAAGCAGATATTTCCTGTGCCTCTGAAGAAACTTCTCTTACACCTGATAATATTACATTTTTACCTTCCCTTACATTTTCAGCTGAATCGCTAATACTATTAATTTGATACACTATATTTCTTATGGAACTTGTGATATCTTTGAACAACTCAATAGTCGTAATAGCTGCATTTTGTTGATCATTCATTTCCTTATCAATACTATTAATTGAATCGTTAATCACGCCTACTTCTTCATTTACTTGTTTAACAATATCATTTATATTGCCTATAGATTCTTTCGTTTCTTCTGCTAACTTTCTTATTTCCTCTGAAACTACTGCAAATCCACGACCAGCTTCTCCGGCCCTAGCTGCTTCTATAGCAGCATTTAAAGCTAATAAATTTGTTTGTTCTGATATTTCATTAATTATATCACTGATTTTATCTATTTTTATAATACTATCTCCTAAACCTACTATTTTTTTAATAAATCCTTGAAAGGTCGTAGTTGTATTATCAATAGTTTCCACTAAATCTTTCATATTTTCATCACTATCTGCTACATTCTCATATATAGTTTTTGAGGATTTATCTACATTTTTAACGGCCTCTAACATATTATTAAGATTCTCATCAAATTCATCTAATATATTATTCATTTCCACCAAGTTATTAGCTTGTCCTTCTGCTCCTTTAGCTATTCCTTGAACTGCAGTTGCTACTTCTATTGACGATGCTGCTATTTCTTCTGAAGTAGCAGATAGATTATGAGAGCTAGCATCTACATCTAGACCTACATGCCTTATATTAGATATCATTTCTCTAATAGAATCTACCATGTTTTTCTCTGACCTTGCCAATCTTCCAAATTCATTTTCTCCTTTTAAATACTCTTCTGATATCTGTACACTTAAATCTCCCTTTGCTATTAATCCTAGATTATTATCTAGTGAATTTATAGGTTTCATTATCTTATTAATTACAATAAATACAACAGTTAAACTTATGGCTATGGCAGCTAAAGACAATACTATAGCAATCATCCTTATCTTTGAAATATCTTTTAGTACTTCCGACTTTTCTACATATATTCCAACAGACCATCCAGTATTCTTTACAGGATTAAACCCTAATATTCGTTCTCCTTCTTCATATTTATATTCACCAAATCCTGCCTTGCCTTCTACCATTTGCTTTTTCAATTCTACAAGCTCTGCTAAACGAGGGTCATTTTCTACATTTTTAAAATCATTATCCAAATGTAAGACCAATTCTTTGTTTTCATGAGCAATAGTTGTTCCTTCTTTATTAATCATAAATGCTCTGCCAGTTTCACCAAAAGTTATATCTTCAACAATTGAGCTAAGTTCATTGCCATCTCTACCTGCAACAAGAACACCTATAATCTTATCTTTCTCCTTTATTGGTACACCATAAATAATGTTAATAGAATCATTAACTCTATTAACAATAGGATCAGATATTCCTCTTCCAGAACTTAAAGCACCATCAAAATACGACCTATCTTTTATATTGATTTGTTCTCCTTCTGTAGTAGTTAAATTTCCTTGAAGATCGGCAATTCCCAACATTATGTAATTGATTCTTTCCTTCTCTTCCTTAATAAATTCTAACTTCTCATCTAAAGAATATTTTTCATCTTTAATTTCTTCCCATTCAGCAATAGACTCAAGACTTTTAAATTCTCCATCAAGTCGACTTTCTACAGTTCTTGAAGCACTTATTGCCATTTGAGCTAGGTACTCTTTTGAATTGTCCGCTAATTCTACTGATGCAGCTTTATAAAATATAAAAGTTAAACTAATACAAATAAAAAATAGTAACGCACTAAGTATAGTTACTAGGTAGGTCTTAACACTTTTCATACACATCATCTCCTTTTTTATATGATAACTAAATTTATTGTTTAGAATTTAATGTTATAAAGTGTAAAATGTGTATATCATTTCTTCTTGCCAATGTAACAATTTGTATAAAATGTTACATCACAAAATCTATCATTATAATGCTATATACCTGCTTTTATAGAATTATCTCCTTCTATTATTTAAGAATATGCTATAATGTTATGTATCGTTTATTATTATATTTATATAATTTGTTACTTTAGAAAGGAGATTAAAATTGACTGTTGAACCTATTAGAGATAAAGCTAAAATTACACAAATGTATTTCTATCTAAATGGTAAAAATCCTAAGTATGGATTGCTCTTCAAGTTTGGTCTTAATACTGGATTAAGAATAAGTGATATTTTGCCCTTAAAAGTAGAGGATGTTTATCTTAAAAATGGAGCGTTTAGAGAATATTTAGTACTAAATGAAATGAAGACTAGTAAAGAAAAGAAAATTAAATTAAATGATTCGATTAGAAAAAGTATTAGTGGGTATGTAAAGAAGGAAAAACTATCAGAAAAAGATTATTTATTCCCAAGTAAAAAAGGAGGTCATATTGGTAGAGTTCAAGCTTATAGAGTGTTAAAAGAAGCTTCTGATATTATAGGAATAGAGAATTTTGGAACACATAGTTTAAGAAAGACTTGGGGGTATTGGACCTATAAAGTATCTAGATACAATATTGGCTTAATAATGGATACTTTTAACCATAGTTCCCAATCAGTTACTCTAAGATATATTGGAGTAAACCAAGATCAAAAAGATGAACTATATTCTTTAGTTCAATTTTAACCTAAATTTATATATTAAAAAAATGTTTATAGTCTTTAGTATTAAAATATTTTTTTAGAAGGATTTAGAATTTTTTTGTAGAATATAACAGAAAAGATATATAAAATTTGCAGTAAAATGTCGAATTATAAATTTTCTTGTCAATGTAACATTTTATACAAATTGTTACATCTTGCTAATTTGTTACTGTATTTATTATATATTTTAAAAAGTACTTATTCTGTATTTTTCAATACATTGTATAAATATTATCGTTCTTAAATTATCGCATAAAAAAATAGATAAGCCTTATTATTGCCTATCTATTTTTACCTTTTAACTATTTCGATTTTTTATTAATCTAAAACATAACTTTTATTAATTTTCTCTTCTTCCTTTTGTTTCTTAACCTTATCATCCAACTTATAGCCTTCATCTTTTATCATTATATATGATGTTACACTAGCTATTACATCAGAAATTGGATAAGATATCCATACTCCCATAGCGCCAAGATTTAAGACCTTAACCATAATTATAGCTAGAGGAAGCATTATAATAAGTTGTCTAAATATAGCCACTAAGAAGGACTTCCTTGCTTTACCCAAAGCTTGGAAATAATAAATTGACATATAATATATACTTATTAACGGAAAAGCAGCTATCATAATTCTAAAGGCTTTTACAGATTCTAAAATTATATCTTTTTCCTTTACAAAAACAGAAATCAACTGTTCAGTAAAAACTAATCCTCCAGCCCATAAGATAGTTGAAGTTATAAAAGAATAAATAGCTGTCTTTCTAACTATATTTCTCAATCTTTTATAATTCCCAGCTCCCAAATTATAAGCTGCTATAGGCTGCATAGCCGAACTTATACCAAGTATGGTTATAAACATAAACATATAAACCTTTGATATAACCCCTAGTACTATAATCCCTGTATCTCCTACATGGTTTAGAAGAAGATTATTCAATACAGCCATTAAAATTCCATCTTCTGCTTCTACTATAAAAGCTGAAAAACCTACTAATATTATGGAACTCCATATCACTTTATCTAGTTGAAAACCAGAAGAAAGGTTAAAATTTTTCTTAATCTTTCTAAAATGATAATAAGCATAGATAAAACCTGCTATTTGAGATACTGAAGTAGCAATAGCTGCTCCCTTCACTCCCATGGACATCTTAACTACTAATATATAATCAATAATAATATTCAATACCGCTCCAATGGATGTACTAATCAAAGATACTTTTCTATTACCCAACGCAATCATTATGTTTGAAATAAATATAGTCAAACATAAAAAAGTACTGCCAAATATAACTAAGGATAAATAGTCATGGGCATAAGGAAGAATATTCTTACTTGTTCCCAGCATTAAAAGTATCTGATCTCTAAAAATATAAGTTAAAAGGGTCATTGGAATCATTATCAAGAAGGATAAGGTAAAACCATTTTTTATAATTTTCCCCGACATTTCATAATCTTTCTCTCCATTGCTTCTAGCTAAAGCCGTAGACGATCCAATAGCTATCATTAAACTTAGAGCCACTATAATTCTTTGAATTGGAAAGATTACTACTAATGCTCCTATTCCGTTACCACCTACAACTCTGCCTACGAAAATAGTATCTACCATATTATATAATTCAGATACTAATAAAGAAATTATAGCTGGTATTGAAAATTTTAATAAGACTCTTCCTACTTTTCCTTCTGCAAATAATTTATTATTTACCCCATAATAAAACCTCCTATTTTGTTACATTATTATGTTAACATTTATAAGAAATTTTTTCATTCACTGGATTATCTATTATGGGGTACTATCTTCATCTTTACAGAAAATGTAATTTCTAAAAAAGATTAAAAATAGACCTTAAATATATTCACTTTGTACACTTTTTAATAAATAAAGTACTCCTCCATTAGGTTTTACTGTAGATACCGCATTATATACCGTACTTTTTTTACCATAGTAAAAAGATATATTTGGATGTATGAATTCTTTTAATAAATCTAAATGTTCTTTGTCTAGCCTTTCTGGACTTCCGAGAAACTTCCATTTATCATAGACTGAACCATATCTTTTATTTAATTCATATTTGGTTACTCGATAGTCGCCTTCCATATTTAGAATATTTATAGATACTTTCTTTTCTTTTAACTTTTCCATAGGTTCCCCTTGATATATAATTTTGTCGTCTACTCCTATAGGGTTAAATAATAGAATTTGGAAATCCTTTTCCTTTTTAGTTACAATATATCCCTCTCCTTTATATAGAATTTCATCTCCTAATAAAGATAAAAGCATATAAGCATAATAGGAAGGTTTCTTTAAGTAGTTAGACGTAAATATCCCTCTACCTCCAAAAAAAGTATCGTTAGATAAAACTGTATCTTTACTTATTTCATCTACCATATTTAAAACTATGTTATTGTTTATTTCTATATAATTATGCATAATATAGGGTACCATATATAAAGTATCCTGCATTTTACTTATTGATTCATTATATATATAAACATTTAGATCTTCTTTTTTTGTATTTATCCATTCTTCTACTTCATCACCAAAAATTGCTGTAAAATGACTAATAAAATCTTCTATTATATATTGTTTAACATTATCTGTAGATATAATAGGATTCAAATCTAACTCCTTTATAAAGGATAGAATATTTTCTACTCTTGTCCAATTAATAAATCTATGTTCTCTATCCATATAAATGTCCATATCCTCTGTAAACAGGTTATTTATGATCCCATATTTAAATCCTATTTCTCTTTGGATTTCTTCTAAAATTCTTCTATTGTCTTCTTCTAAAAGAAGACTTATATCTCCTAAATCTATTACATCAGGTCTTTTAAATATTCCTAAAGTTTCCTTAGATAAGTCTATATCTAATTTAATTATTCTATTGTCATAATTATATCTCTCATAGTCTTCTAAATATTGATTTAGAAAAGTTAAAGCATCTTGTATATCATAGTAAGTGATCTTCTTCATTTTCTCTAAGACTTCTTCTTCTACCTTATACTTTTTCCTATACTGCATAGGGCTGCATTTATAATGAAGCTTAAAGTGTTTATTAAAATATCTTACATGAGAAAACCCTACTTCCTCAGATATTTCTGATATATTTTTATCCGTATCCAATAAAAGTTTAGTAGATTCCTCTACTCTTATCTGATTTAAAAATTCATTAAAACTATGCCCAAAAGTACTCTTTATTTTATAAGACAAATATTGAGAACTTAAAAATTCCTTTTCCGCCAAGTCTTGAAGACTTACTTTATTCATATAATTATTACTTATATACTTTACTATTCTATGATATCTTTCTAATTGTACTTCATCTTCTTTTAAACTTTCTTCTTCATAAAAAAGATAATGGAAATTATTTAAAAGATGATACATCATCTCTAATAAATTTTCTTCTAACATATCTTCATAGTCATCAATCTTTCCTACTACTTCCCAAAGTAAGATAGAAAGATATTTTCTTAAAATATAGTATTTTTCTTCTTCTTGAGCACCCTCCTCAGAAGAATTTGTATAAAAAAATACCTCTTTAGCATCGTCATAGTATCTTTCAAAAAAATTAGGATCTATATTGAATATTAAGACTAAATTGTTCTTATCCTTGCTTTTTATACTGTGGACTTCATTGACATTGATTATTTCTATTTCTTTTTCTTCTACAGTATAGACTTCTGTTTCAATACCTACATCTATACTACCTCTTAATACAAAGAGTATTTCTATAGCATCATGCCAATGAATAGGATATTCCATTATATTTGCAAGATATATATTTATAGGTAAATCCTTTATATATTCCACAAATTCTTTTCTCATGGACTACTCTCCTTCTATCTTCCTACAATACTCCTTTATCATTTAAAAATTCTTTGTATTTCATATCTGTAACTAATATATGTTTCTCAATCCAATTGGCTATAAATAAAATTAAATCCATACCTATCTTTTTCTGTTTAATATCTACATCTTCGTCTTTAATAGATTGAATTTTCTCAATAAAGGAATCATGCTGCATCTTATGTGCTTCATAGTCTTCGTACCCATGCTCCTTCATTAAACTTTCTTCATATTTAAAGTGATAAACTGTATAATCTTTCATTTTATCTAATATAGCTATGATTTCATCATATCGATCTATTCCGTCTTTTAAGGACACAATATTGTATAAAGATGTACCCAAATTAAATAGCTCTTGATGCTGCTCATCAATTTTTTCCACGTTTACACTAAAATCGTCTCTCCATTTAAACATATTTACCCCCCTTGGATTTAATAATATGCTATTTTATCATTCTAGTATATAATATATATTATATACTATTTAGATATAAATTAAAAACAATGGTGGTGATTTCAAATGGTAAGAAAAGTCGATTGTCTAGGAGATTTTTGTCCTGTCCCATCTATTAAAGCAAAGCATACTTTTAAGGGTTTAAAAAAAGGTGAAAAAGCTATTATAGTAAGCGATCATAGCTGTGCACCTTCTAATATAAGAGATGTTTTAAAACAATATAATTGTAATATTGAAATCAACGAAGTAATGGAAGGAATATACGAAATAATTATAGAAAAACTAGATTAGCAGAAAGTATCTTTCCCAAACTTATTCATATACTCAATAAACTTATTTATGTGTTCCTCATGCTGATAATTCTTTTGATAAATCATACAGATATCACACTTTAAACTAATTCCTTCTATCTCTTTAGTCTTTAAAGTTCCAAGATACAATTCTTTTTTTACAGTAACATAAGGTACAATGGATATCCCATGATTTTCGATTACTGACGTTTTGATAGCTTCTATACTTCCTAGCTCCATGTGTATGTTTACATTCTCAAAAGAAATATTGTTACTTATAAATATATTTTCTATAGCTTTTCTTATTCCACTTTCTTCTGGCCCTATTAAAAATCCGATACTAGCTATATCTTCTAAAGTTTTTGCTTTATCTACCTCTTTATTATTTGGAGAATATATCAGTACTAAATCATTATCATTAAGTTTAGTACATACTAAATCTTTATCCTCTATAGCCATAGTAATGAAACCTACATCTGCTTTATATTTTAAAATATCTTCTATTACATTCTTAGTATAATCACATTTTGTAACAAATCTTATGTTTCTATCTTTTTTTCTATAAGTATATAGAGTACAAGGAATCAAATACTCGCACATACTATTTGATGATGCTATTTTTATATCCTTAAATTCTGGAACTTTTACTTCTTCTATTTCTTTTTCCATATTTTTGTAGAGTTCCAAAAATATTTCTGAGTACCTATATACTATATCACCTTCCTCTGTAGTCACTACCCCTCTATTGCTTCTCTCTAAAAGTTTACAATTTAAATCATTTTCTAAAATTTTCAACTGTTGACTAAGAGCTGACTGACTCATATGTAACTTGGCAGCAGCCTTGGAAATACTATTTTCATTAACTATCTCTATAAAAGATGAAAGATTGAATATATTCATTAAGCCCCCTCCTAAATACTAAAAGCTAATTAAAGCAAATATCTCTTTCGTTAACCTAATATCAATATTTCTAATGCTATATAAGCTTTCTTAATAACCAATATTATAAAAATTAATATATAATAAAAATGAAGGTTGCAATATATATTTATATGTTACTATTTTAACAAAATCTTGTCAAATAGGAGGTGAATTAATGGAATCCACTAAGAATGTTAGTCGAAAAAGAAAAAAAAGAGTTAATCAAATACCTTTCGGTGTAGCCTTATTAGTAGGTGTTATTATTATAGGATATTTGATTAAAGATCTTGGTCCAAAGCACCCAATGACGTGGATGTTTGGTATTCTTTTAGGGTTTACTCTTAGAAATTCAAGATTCTGTTTTACTGCTTCTTTAAGAGATCCAATTTTAACTGGCGGTACTAATCTTTCTAAAGCAGTAATAGTTGCTATTACTGTTGCTACTATAGGTTTTTCTGCTATTCAATATGGTGCTTTCTTAAAGGGTGATCCTATACCAGGAAATATTAATCCTGCAGGAATTCATATTGCTGTTGGTGCTTTTATGTTTGGTATTGGAATGGTTATTGCCGGAGGTTGTGCTTCAGGAACTATTATGAGAGTTGGAGAAGGCTTTGTAATGCAGTGGTTATCTTTAGTTTTCTTCATCCTAGGTTCTCTATGGGGTGCTAAGGATTATGGATTTTGGAAATCTAACTTTATGGACAAAGGTTTAGAATTATTTTTACCCGATGCTATAGGTTGGTTCCCATCATTAATTGTACAGTTTGGTTTATTGTTAGGTCTTTTTATATTAGCTGACTGGTTTGGTAATAGGTCAAAAAATTAAATTATATTAGGAGGAGATTTTAATGGCTAAAGAAGTAAGATTAGATTGTTTAGGTGAGGCTTGTCCAGTTCCTTTAATAAAAACTCAAAAGAAAATGGCTAACGTTGCTGTTGGTGACACTCTAATTGTAGAAGTAGATCATAGTTGTGCTATAAAGAACGTTCCTGAATGGGCGAGAAAAGAAGGCTTCAACTGTGAAGTTGATGAAGTTGATGATGGTCAATGGGAAATTATTATAGAAAAAACAAAGTAAATCTGAATATTTTTTAGGAAGAAAGGAGGGTGGTTATGCAAATAAAAGATAGTCCTTATTATAAGAGCTTTCTTAAAAACCCTTGGTCCTATGTGGCAGGTGCCGTAATATTAGCGATTTTAAATACTGCTATTTTCACTATAACTGGCAGTCCTTGGGGAGTAACTTCTACCTTTGCTATGTGGGGTGCTTGGATGTTCAAAGCCTTAGGAGGTCATCCAGAAACTTGGGTTTACTTCCAAGGAAAAAGTGGAGAGACCCTTGCTAAAGGTATTGCAGCCCATACAGGTACTTTTATGAACTTAGGTATAATTGTGGGAGCACTGCTAGCTTCTTTATTAGCATCAGAGTTTAGAATCAAAAAAATCAAGAATATGAAGCAAGTAGCTGCTGCTATAATTGGCGGTCTTTTAATGGGTTATGGTGCTAGAATATCTTTTGGATGTAATATTGGTGCTTTGTTTAGCGGTATAGCTTCTATGTCCCTACACGGATGGCAATATCTTATCTTTATATTTTTGGGTGCTTGGGCTGGTAGTAAAATGTTGGTGAAATTCTTTATGTAGGGAGTGCTGAATATGACTAAGAAACGTGAAGATTATGATGTAGTAATTATCGGTGGAGGTTCAGCTGGACTTAGTGCTGGAATATACTGTGGTAGAGCTAGACTTAAAACCCTTATAATCGAGCAATCCTTAATTGGTGGATTAATCACTTCAACTGAAGATTTAGAAAACTATCCAGGTTTTCCAAATGGAGTAGGTGGAGAAGAATTAATGAACCTATTTTGCGATCAGGCTAAAAAATATGGTGTTAAGTTTAAGCTAACTGATGTAAAAAATATAGATTTTAGTGGAAAAGAAAAAATTGTTGAAACCTATAGAAATGCTTATCATGCTAAGGCAGTTATAATAGCTACAGGTGTAAAACCTAGACCAATAGGTTGCTCAGGTGAAGCAGAGCTTATAGGAAAAGGAATTTCTTTCTGTTCTACTTGTGATGCTAACAACTGTATAGATAAAGATGTATATGTAATTGGTGGCGGAGATTCTGCTGTAGAGGAAGCTATGTATCTTACTAAGTTTGGTAAGAAGGTTACATTGATACATAGAAGAGATGAGCTTAGAGCAGCAAAATCAATACAGGAAAAAGCGTTTAAATGTGAGAGGCTTGACTTTATATGGGATACAGTAGTAAAAGAAATTCATGGTACAGATTCTGTTAAATCTATGGTTATAGAAAATGTTAAAACTGGTGAACAAACTACTATAACTCCTAGAGAAGGGGATCAAGATTTTATTATATTCCCATATGTTGGGCTTGATCCAGTAACAAAAATCTTTGATGGTGTTGTAGACATGAAAAATGGATTTATTAAAACGGATGAGAATATGGCAACTAGTGTGCCAGGAATCTTCGCAGCTGGAGATTGTCGGGTAAAATCATTAAGACAAGTCGTAACTGCTGCAGCTGACGGAGCTATAGCGGCAATCGAAGCGGAAAAACACATAAATTCTTTAGAATAAAAATAGGACTGATATGATATGATACTTCCAAAGTAGACAGTCTAATTAATTAAAAATAGACTATCTACTTGGAGGTATTTTTTTATGGGGAGAAAAGCAAAGTATAGCAAAGAAATAAAAATACAGGCCTGTA
>NZ_JAHLPM010000017.1 GCF_018917865.1 Tissierella simiarum | reverse complement strand
AACTTGCATTGATTTTCTTAACACCTAATATTGAATTACTCATCAATTCACGCAATGCAATTGTTTCATGTGGAGCTAATGTTCTATTATCATTCATATCTTCACCTCCCTATAATATATATTCACCATAGGGACTATTTAAATTCATGGCAATATTATCTATAAATAAAATATAATTTTCCAATTATAAATCAACATAAGAATAACCTTATAAACTTGATTAAGACAAGCCTTAAAACACTATATCGAATATTTCCTATTATTTTAGCAGGAATTATTAATTATTTATAGAAATAATAGATAAATATGGTATGCGAGGTGTAAAATTATGGAAAACACAAAGAGGGTCTCAATAAAAATTATAAAATTAACTATTTTAGTATTTACTATTTTAATAATGATGGGTTTAGTTATATTATTTATAAGACATATAGAAATGATGCCTTATTATTTCAAACATCAAAATGAAATTATATTACTATTAAGTATGTATATATGTTACCTGTGGAGTGATAAGTATAAGATAAAAAAGATTAAAACATTGGCAGCTGTAGGAGTAATTTTGGGCATGATTAATTTAGTAGGATTTAGGTTGATTAATTTAATAATTAAATAAAAACAGAGACTATTTAAGGTGACCCCAAAAAGTTAGACTTTTTTCAGAGTGGAAATTAAGATGATTTCTACTCTGATTTTTTATTTGTATATTGCTGTAGTATTTGCTTCTTTATTCGCTTCCTGTTTTCCTTTTTTAATTAATCTTTCAATGATATCTAAGATAACTAAATAAGCATCCACTATATCATTCTCATTTATTATAAAAATAGTTCTTAAAATAATATGAGATATAAAAGACTTAAAATAGGATTATATATTAATTAATTGTGGTTTTGAACTTGTATCCTGTAGGTATGCCAAGTGAAAGCCTTGTAATTATTGAAGCTACAAGGCCTTCATATTCATTAGTGTTTTTCATCAATTCCTATTTCATGATTAAGAATTTCTTCAATTCGAATTACAATCTTATCTAAATCAAGGTTAGCTTCTTTTTTTATACTTTTTCTTAACATTGGTCCAATTTGTTGAATATCGTCTAATATATCTTGTAAAAGTTCTAATGCAGCTGTGGCTTCAATGACTTCTTTAGGGGTTTCTACTATATTAGCTAAAATTGATGTTTCTGTTCGAGAAGCAATTAAAGGATTATCTATTTCTTCGACATAAACATAAGTCCTTTTCCCAGGACCTCGATCATTTTCTATAGGTTCAAGTGCAATAATCTTATCGGACCTAATAAACTTACCATATCCTAAGGGGACAATAACATTTTCTCTTATTTCCATTAAGTAAGCACCATCCTTTCTATTCTAAAGATATAAATATATTTTGTATATTAATAGTCTAGGTTAATATATAAAAATTTATCAACTATAATTTTTTAGTAATTAGCTCGTTATATTTAGTAATGACATCATTAAGTTCTTGACTAGCTTTAATGATTTCAGGATCTTGTAAATTAAACTCTTTTTTCTCAATTAATTTATTTAAATTTTTTTTTAACTCATTTATATCTTTCATTAATTCTTCTATCTCAGACAAAATTAACACCTCCTAAGTAATAGGATGTTTTAAATAAATTTAAATATACTAATAATATAAGATTGAGAAATAGATTTTTATTCATCATTTTAACTTGCAGGATAATAATGCATATATTCACAAATTAAGTAAGTTGAAGTGCCTATTATATTAATATATACTATTTAGTAGGGAGGTAGTTATTACATGAAATCTAATAGTGTACTTAAAAAACTTACTGGAATAGTCATTGTATGTATATTGCTTATATGTTTAGTTGCTTGTTCAGCAAATAATGATAATAAAGAAATAATTGAAAGTGATTTAAACCAAGATAAAGAATTAACAAGTAAATTATTAGAAGAAAAAGAAGTATTATCTGGACAAGTATATATACGTGATGATTTAATTATAGGAGCTATAGTTATTAAAGATAGAGTTTCAGAAGATAGAGCAAAAAAATTAGCTCAAAAATATGCTGAAGAATTAAAAGATAAATATAAAGATAAAAAAATAAATGTTCAGGCGGTCCAAGATTATAAAAACATAGTTAATATAGAAGAATAGAAAAGTAGCGCCAAGAAGAGTCACGTTTTTCGTGGCTTTTTATTATGTCATTAAATCTTTAAAAGATAAAAAGAAAGATTAAATAGGAGACTATGGAAGTCTATTCCATAGTCTCCTATTCTTCTGGCAATTGCATTAATTCAGATACAGTAACAAAATTATAACCTCTATTAATTAACTCAGGTATAATAACTTTTAAAGCTTCTACTGTATTACTTTTGTCATAATAGACATAATCATGGAATAAGATAATATCACCATTTTCTACATTTGAAAGAGTAGTGTCAATGATTTTATCTACATCTGGGTTGCTCCAATCTTTGGAATCTTGCTTATAAGACCATAATACAACATTACACTCTTGAGTGTTGACGACTTTCATTGTTTTTTCATTACAAGAACCATAAGGCGGTCTAAATACTTTAGATTCAATGCCAGTTAAGGAAAAAATCACTTTTTGAGTTTTATCAAATTCTTCTTCAAATTTTTCTCTGGAAACTTTATTTATATTTATATGGGAATAAGTGTGGTTTCCAATTTCATGCTGTTCTTCTGCCTGTCTTTTTATTATGTCGGGATATTGTTCCGCAAACTTTCCTAGTACAAAAAAAGTAGCTTTAATATTATATTCATTTAATAAGTCTAGTATTTCAGTTGTATATACAGGATGTGGTCCGTCATCAAAAGTTAAGGCTACAACTTTTTGTTTTTTAGGACCATGGCTAATTATTTTTACTTCGTTATTTGCTAATGTATGAATACTTTTAGTATTTACTTGTTTAATAGAAGATCCTAAAACTATTAAAAATATAATAATAAAAGTGATGTTTATTATTCTAAATTTTTTAGTCATATCTACCTTCCTTGTAGTTAATTTATATTTTATTATTATCTACTATATAGTTTGATTAATATACTAGGTTAATATTCTTGAATAATGAACTTTTTAAGTTGTTATTTTTACATGATTAGTATTATTTTAATTAAGTAGGAAAAACTAAAAGCAATATGAAAAATATAAAAGTAATTTTATGAAAGGAGTTTATTATGAAAGGGAAAAGAAGCATATTATGGAAATTTATATTTGTTGTTATTATTATGTCTTTATTTACTGTAGGTTGTAGCACTAATAGAAAGGTACCAGCAAAATCAAAACAAAGTGCAGAAAATATTCCACAAAATGCAACTCATCAAAATACAATTGAAAGAATACCTGATTCATTAGACGATATACAAGATTATGCCGAAGACATAATAGGAGATATATTAGAACAAGATTGGGCAGATGTAAATGAAAAATTATCCTTAATAGAAAAAGAATGGGGTATTTATAAGCCTATTGCTGAGGAAAAAAAAGTTTCTAAAAAGGAAATTGATACCTTTGATAAAGATTTAATAAGTCTAAGGAGTACAATTGAAGATAAGAAACCGTATGAGGCTTCTCTAGCAGCTAATAAAGTGTATTTAAATGCTGTTAATTTTATGGACTTATATGAAGCAAAAGTTTTAACTGATTTAGAAAGAATGGAATATTATGGAAGACAGGTTGTTATTACTGCTAAATATGATGACTGGGAAAGAGCTAAAAAAGAAAGTGAATTAACAATTGATACTTGGAATAAAATAAAAAAACAGTATGAAGATATTAATTTAAATCATGCTAGAAGTTTATCAGATACGCTTAATCAACTTTTAGAATCTACAAGAATCCAAGATATTAAAAAAGTAGATACTTTATATGAAAGGATGAAAGACGAGATAGATTTAATAGAGTCGGATTTTGAAAATAATACTAATAAATAAGATAATATTTACTGGCGAAATGTTATGTATCATCTTTATATCCTATAAAAAGTATGAACATCTAAGATCTTATTACATATTATGTAAGAGTACATTTTATAGGGGTGATTTGATGAGTAATATAAAGCCTGAAGTTTTTGACTTAAAATCAGTGAAGGGTATTTCCATGAAACAACTTGATGAGCATTATAAATTATATGTTGGCTACGTAAACAAGCTAAATGAAATCTGGAATATTCCATACATACCTGGAAATTATATTGATAGTAATTCAACCTATTCAAAAATGCGTAGCTTAAAGCTTGGTGAAACATATTCATTAAATGGTGTAAAACTTCATAAACTTTACTTTGAGAATATGACTGGAGGTAGCAATATTCCTTATGGGCCTATATTTAACTCTATAATAGATCAATTTTATTCTTACGATAATTTTCTTAGTTACCTTACAAATGTGGGATTATCTATGAGAGGATGGGCAGTTCTTTGTATTGATTCACTTGATAAAAAATTACACATAATAGGAAGTGATTTGCACGATACAGGATCTGTATGGCTTTCTTATCCAATATTAGTTATGGATGTTTATGAGCATGCATATTTTATGGATTTTGGAACAGATAAAGCAAAATATATTTCTACATTTATTCAAAATATTAACTGGGATATTTTAAATTATAGATTTCAGAAATATATTTTAAAAGTATAGCTCGTTAAAATATATTATTATATTATTCATAAGTTGTTTTTAAATAAAGATAATTAACTTCTAAATATTTGTTATAATAAGTTTTTAAAAGGATAAGTTTAAATTACTAGAATTAAAAAGTGAATATAAATAAAAAAGATCTTCTATTCTACAGAAGATTTTTTTATTTACATAAAAAGAGTTTAGAATTACGTATATGAATTTAAAGAAATGATACATAAGTAAAGAGATATAACTAAAGATGCTAAAAAATTACTAAAACCATATGATGGCAGAAAAATAGGTAAAAGAATATATTTAATATGGGGGGATGTTAATGAAAGATATGTTCAGATGCTGTAAAGATGACTGTATATGCGATGACCGTTGTTGTCAAGAATGTGATAAGCTAAGAGAATGTACAAGAAAATGTGGACCAATGAAATATAAAGAAAAAATATATACAGATAATAAATTTTTAATTCAGAAACTTGAGGAATTAGCAAAAGAGAAAAGTGATTTGTTAATATATGCAGCAGCTGCAAAGGCAGAGGAGTTGACAGAATACTTCGAAGAAAAACTAGATAAGCTGATAGAAATTATAGACAGATTAATAGACTAAAAGATAGCTAGAAAATCGAGTTTATATATTATTAAAAACCGATAATCATAACAGATTTACTCATAAATGATAAAAAGAAACTAATTTAATTAATAATGTTATAAATAATAAGAAATAGGCTAGATATAGATTTCTAACCTATTTCTTAGTTCTAAAGAGAATTATATTAAATAAAGTTGTTTTCTTTCAATTTAGATTCTATAGTGGATAAGGAAACTACTGAATCATCATAATCAACTGTAATAGTTTGAGCGGTAGTATCTAATCTGACTGCATTTATCCCTTCTACTGTTTTGAGAGAGTCTTTTATAGTTCTTTCATCAGTTATATTGGTGTTACCTAATGTAAATTTTTTGGCTTTCATTTTATCACCTCCATTAATTAGTGTTTACAAAATGCAGTTGTAATATTAGAAACTTCTTTAATAGAGACTTTCATTTATACTAATACTATATATGTAGATTTATTCTAAAAATATAAAATTTATAGGTTTTAATTTGTAAAAATAAACTACTATTTACTCTATTGTAGGAATAATTTTAAGATAACATAAATAATAGGTTTATTTTCTTAAAAAATTCAGTTCAAATTTATAGATAAACGTAAAAAAACCTGTAATCATAACGGTTACAGGTTTTTTGTTTTAATTTAGAAGAAATCACAGTTACAGAATATAATCACTAATATTAAAAAGAAAAATAGTAATGAACTATTTGTATCACATCTATCACCGAAAAATCCACCACGACATTGATTGTCTGTCATAACGAGCACCTCCTAACTAGAATAAGATAACAGAATAAAAGGGGGTTATATAAATAAACTAACTGAATTTAGGTCTCTATGACCTTGATATATAGTATGAATATTATTGATGAAATGTTAATGATTATTTTCTATTTACATATAAAGAAGATCGGGGACAAAAGCCCCGACTTAATTATAATTAATTAGCACCAATCACAGTTACAGAATATAATCACTAATATTAAAAAGAAAAATAATAGTGAAGTGTCCACGCCACGACCACAATCGCCACCAAACCAATTACTGCGTACTTCATTATTTACCATAACGAGCACCTCCTATAGATGATTTTAGAGAGTTAATTAGAGGATAATTTGGAAAGGGCTTTTCTTAAACCCTAATACATAGTATGGTATTGTTATTAAAAGGTTAATATTTAAGTTCAATTACTTTAGGACTTTTTCTATTTAAAATATTTTAAATTTACTTTATAATACTATATAAGTTATAATAAATAGAGTAGTTGACTTTTACATGAACATAAAAAGGGGGAGTCCAAATGAAAAAAGTCATACCCTTTATTATCATATTAAGTATTATAGGTAGTCTTATTTTTTATTGGAGTAACAAGCCTAACAATCAAGTAATAGCATTATCAGACGAAATCTACTTAGTTATAGAAGATAAAGTCATAGGAGAAAATAATCCAGTAATATTAGAGGATAAAATAATATATCTTTCATATGATATTATAAAAGAATATATAGATCCAAATCTATTCTACGATGAAGGAGAGGAGACTATAATATTTACAAATAAAGAAAAAGTAAAAAGATATAAAATAGATAGTAATAAAGCTAGTATAAATAATAAAGAATTCTATATTACCAATTTAATAAAAAAGATTGATAATAGAGTATACATACCTTTGGATATTTTTATTAATGATTACAATATTGATATAAGCTATTTTGAGGATACAAAGGCGGTAGTATTAGATTATAAAGATAATCATTATTTACAGGGAGAGACTATATTAGAAGGTGGTCATATAAGAACAGATTTAGATATAAAATCTCCAATAATATTAAAAGATATTCTTATTAGCACACCGTTAATAGTTTATGCAGAGTATGAAAACTGGTATAGAGTTAGAACTTATGATGGAATATCAGGATTTATTGAAAAAAGGTATATTAAGCTAAACTATACTAAAGACACTTTCAAAGTAGAGATTGAAGATAATCAACAGCTATCTCAAAACAATCCAATAATAAATTTAACTTGGGATTATACCTATGGTAAGGTAAAGAATACTGATAATATAAACTTTATACCTGGGATAAATGTTATATCTCCAACTTGGTTTTCAATAACTGATAATAAAGGAACAATATTAGATAAAGGAAATTTTGAATATGTTGTTAAATACAAAGAATTGGGCTATGAAATATGGCCCCTTATTAATAATAACTTTGATCCAGATTTAACTCATGAGCTTTTATCCAGTAGTAGCATGAGAGAAAAGTTAATTAAAGATATAATAAATATTTACGGTGAATATGGGTTTCAAGGAATAAATTTAGATTTTGAGAATGTTCATTTGGATGATAAAGACTTTTTAACTCAATTTGTTAGAGAACTCTACCCTATTTTTAAAGAAAGGGGAATGAAAGTATCTATAGATGTGACACCGATATCAACTAGTGAAAATTGGTCTTTAAGTTTCGATAGAGAAAGACTTTCTGAAACAGTAGATTATATAATGCTTATGGCCTATGACCAGCATTGGGCTAGTAGCCCTGTAGCTGGTTCTGTAGCCCAATATTCTTGGGTAGAAAAGAGTCTAATAAAAGTTTTTGAAGTAATACCAAAGGAAAAAATAATTTTAGGGGTACCTTTTTACTCTAGATTATGGAAAGTTGAAAATGTAGATGAAACAGAAAAAGTTTCTTCTCAAGCTTTATCTATGGAAAGTGCAAAGGAATTTATAGAAAAAAATAATATTCAACTTCAATGGGATGAAGAGAGTGGACAATATTATGGAGAAACCAAGAAAGAGGATATAACTTATAAGATATGGTTGGAAGATGCCAAGTCTTTAAACCTCAAAGCTACTCTTATTCATAAATATGGTTTAGGGGGTATAGCTTCTTGGAGAAAAGGATTCGAAACTATAGATGTTTGGAATAGTATTGATGGTGTTTTAAATTAGAATATCGACTTGATCTTTCAATAATATTTCGTCAGGCTTAACTATGGAGTTATAGGCTAAAATATTAACTCCATGTTTTTTTGCCTTTATAATAGCATTAGAAAATTCCTTATCCATTTCCTCATGTGGTTTAAAGTATTTTATGTTATTAATTTGAATTAAAAATAAAATGTATCCTCTACATCCTTCTTCAACAGCTTTAATCATTTCATAAACATGTTTACTTCCTCTTTCGGTAGGAGCATCTGGAAACATAGATATTCCTTGATTTTCCAAAGTAACTCCTTTGACTTCTATAAAACCTTTTTCTTCACCTTTTTCATAATATAAATCAAATCTAGAATTACCAAAAGTTACTTCTCTTTTTAAGAAATCAACATTGGATAATTGGGGTATTTCATTATTTACTATAGCATTATAAACTACTGGATTAGGAACTTGGGAGTCAATGTTTATTAGCATATTATCTTTAAAAGCTGATATCAAAGAATATTTTGTTTTTCTATTTGGATTGTTAGATTCTTCTAAATAAACTTTAGTACCAGATGTTAATATTTCTCTACATCTGCCAGTATTTTTCACATGTACTTTTTCTTTAATTCCATTTATGAGAACATTTGCTATGAATCTATTAGGTCTATCAATAAATATGCCTTCAATAATATTATTGTATTTCAAATGCATTACCTCCTAAAATTAAGTATAATATATATTGTATCATTTTTTATAATACATAGGGAAAATATAAGAAAAATAAAAATATGATAGGAGATGATTCAATGTTTAATTATAAAAATGTCAACTTAGATATAATTCAAGGAGATATTACAGAAATACAGGCAGATGCAATTGTAAATGCTGCCAATAATACTTTGTTAGGTGGAGGAGGAGTAGATGGTGCCATTCATAGGAAAGGCGGCAAAATAATTCTAGAACAATGCAAAAAAATAGGTGGTTGTCCTACAGGAGAAGCAAGAATAACTACAGCTGGAAATCTTCCATCTAAATATGTTATCCATACTGTAGGACCCATATACAAAGATGGAAACAGCGGAGAAGAAAAATTTCTATATAATTCCTATTATAATTCATTAAGATTAGTGAAAGAATATAATTTAAAAACTGTAGTTTTTCCTTCTATTTCTACGGGAGCATATAAATATCCAATTGAAAAAGCAGTAAAAGTGGTTTTAAAAGCTATTAAAGATTTTATAGATATAGAAAATTCTCCAGAAGAGATTATTTTTGTTTTATTTAATGAAAATGACTATTTGTTATATAAAAATTATTTTAAATCTGAGTTAAATAATTAACAGTTATTTACAAAACATTACAATATTGGTATATATTTTATGTTGACTTTTATTTTTATTTATTATACTATCAAAGAAGCTTCTAAAATTTAAGAAAAGGGAGTGTTTCAAATATTTGGAGATACTCATAAAATCATAGCAACCAATATGTATAATAGTATTTTTGACACTTACGGTATTAAGTTAGATAAGGATAAATTATTATGGGGATCCGTTGCTCCGGATATATTACCTCAACTTAAACTTCGTAGACATTATAAGGAAGAAAGTTTAAATTTTATAGTAAATGAAATAATGAAAGTTATTTTCATTAGTAGGTATATAGAATTTAACAAGAAATTAGATCCTATAGCAATGAAGTTACTGAGTAAAAAGATTGGGATAATATCTCATTACCTAAGTGATTATGTATGTTTACCTCATGCTCAGAGATGGACTTTTGCTGATAGTATGATTAAGCATATTAAATATGAATCAAAACTAAATGATTATGTAATCAATCATAGCTTCAAAAAGAATGTAATTAATTTAGAAGATATAGACATTTATCAAGGAGAAGTTATTCGATTACGAAATAAAATAAAACAGTATATAGAAAAGGTAATAGAAGAATACTCATTAAAAACTAGTTTTGAAAATGACCTGAACTTTTCTTTATCTTTAAGTTTGAAAATTTCATATTTTATTATAGACACAATAATTGCTTACTCTGAAGAAATTGATAGACAATTTGCTTTTGAAATTTAAAACCTTCTTATCATCGATAAGAAGGTTTTTTCTTTAATATAAGTCTTTTTTATTATATACTATTAATATATCAATAAAAAGGAGGATATCATGGGTAAAAAGCTTTTTAAGATTCTTTTAGCTGAAATATTAATTATTCTAATGCTTTTTACATCTTACTACTTCTACAATAATAAAGATAAATTTTCGTTTAATATAATTCCAAGTTCAAGCTTGAAGAAATCCCTTAAGAATGAGATAGTTAAAGAACCACAATTATATGATGAATTAGAAAACGCTTTAATTGAGGGAAAAGGGCATATAAATATTAAAGGGATGGCTGGTTATAAAAATTCAGATCAAGTGTTTAAAGTTATAGAAGAAATTGTTATAAATAACCCAGAGATAATGTATTATACTGGCACTAAGTATTTTCAAGGGGTTTTAACCCCTAGTTATTCAAAAACTAATGAGGAAATATTAAATCATCAAGAAGAGATAAGAAAAGCTAGGGATAAATTTATCTCTGAATATATTAATTCATCTATGACGGATTATGAAAAAGTAAAAGCAGTTCATGATTATATCGTAAATAATGCAAAATATGACAAGAGATTGTTTGAAACAGGTGAAGTTCCTCCAGAATCTTATGTACCATATGGAGTGTTAGTTTTAGGAGTAGGTGTATGTGAAGGCTATGCTAAGGCTATGAAATATTTGTTAGATGAGGTTCAAGTTAAATCATTGGTAGTTGTAGGAAAGTCAAAAGGACAAAATCATGCTTGGAATATAGTAGAAATAGAAGGAGAGCATTATCATGTTGATCCAACATGGGATGATCCAATTACCGATGATGGATCTAATATTTTAAGTTACGATTATTTTAACTTAAGTGATGATCAAATATCAAAAACCCATTCTTGGAACAGAGAAAAATATCCTGTATGTAACAATGATAAATTTAATTATTTCGTTTATAACGATCTTATTATTAATGATAAGAAGGAATTTGACGATAAATTAAAAGATGTCTTAATTAGAAGAAAGAAATCTTTTGAAGGAAAAATAACTAATTTCGATAAAAAAGATTTTAGTATTGAAGACTCTATAGAGAATATAGTATGGAGTAATCCTCAGAAAATTCGTTTAACTAGTTATACATACTATTTAAACAAAGAAAATGGTAGTATTAAATTTGACTTTAAATACTAATAAATTTAGCAGGAGGAAATTATATGAACAAAAGAAAAGTATCATTATTATTATCATTATTATTAGTCTTAGGTATGTTTTTATTTGGGTGTGAATCGAATATCGACTTTCTAGATGAAGATGATGGAAATAACCTTTTGGTTAATTTCATAGATGTAGGTCAAGGGGACAGTACTCTTATAGAATTTCCTAATGGAGAGACTTGTCTTATAGATGGAGGACCTAGAAGTAGTAGCGAAGATTTAATAGACTTTTTAAAGACAAAAAAAATTGAAAAAATAGACTATCTTATCGGAACTCATCCTCATGAAGATCATATAGGTGGATTGCCAGAAGTACTTAAAAACTTTAAGGTGGAAAAAGTTTATTTACCTAACAAAACGGCTAATACAGTAATATTTGAAGATTTACTTAAAGAGATAAAGAAGAATGATTTAAAAATTATTGTAGGTAAAAGTGGATTAAATATTGCTGATAAAGATGGAATTAAATTCGATATTATAGCACCAAATAATGAAAACTATTCCAACACTAACAATTATTCTATAGTAACTAAAATTGTATATAAGGACTTTTCTCTTTTAGTTACTGGGGATGCGGAAAGAGAATCAGAACTAGAAATGGTAGAAAAAGGATATGATCTAAAATCTAAAGTGTTAAAGGTAGGACATCACGGAAGCAGTACTTCTAGTACATCTGAATTTCTAGAAAAGGTAAATCCTGATTACTCTATTATAAGTTTGGGGAAAGATAATTCTTATGGTCATCCTCATAAAGAAGCGATAGAAAGGTTGGAACAAATAAATACTAAGATTCTAAGAACAGATGAATTAGGGACTATTGTCATAAAAACTGATGGTGAGAATATAGAAATACTAAATAAAATTGAAAATGACAAAACTGTGTTAGAAGGTAAATATTTCATAGGAAACAAAAATACCAAGGTATTTCATAGCAAGGATTGTAATTCCTTACCTAATAAAGAAAATCAAATAACCTTCAAAAGTGAAGAAGAAGCATTAAAAGAAGGATATAAACCTCATGGAAAATGTATTAAATAGGAGGATTTTATGAAAGGAATAGTTGATAGGATTGAGAAAGATGTAGTAGTTATTGAAATAGAAAAAGAGATATTTAACTTTAATATAGATCTTTTTCCTGAAAATATTAAAGAAGGAGATTTAGTTGAATATGAAGAAGATAAGTTTATTATTTTGGAAGATGAGACGAAGAAAAGAGAAAAGGAAATAAGAGATTTATTTCATTCTTTAATTGAAAAAGATGATTAATTGAATGAAAATGTTATTGACATCACTTGATTATTATAATATAATACTTAATCAATAAAATAAATTTAACACAATGATGGGAAGAGTAGTTTATAAAGGAAGTTATAGAGAGTCGGAGTAAGGTGGAAATCCGATACGAATTTATAATTGAAGAACATCCCTGAGTATCTAACCGAAATTATTAAAGAGTAGGCTTAGACGGTTATAGTCCGATAAAAACTATAGAGTATCGATTGATATCAATCCGTACTTTTTTAAGTGAGCCCTTTGCTAATTTAGGTGGTACCGCGGAAGTTATACCTTTCGTCCTTTATGGATGGAAGGTTTTTTTATTTTTATAATGTAGAGGAAATAAATATTTAATAAAAAAATTTATTATGAAGTTATAGGAGGAATAGTAATGGAAAGATTAAGTCTCAAAGAAACTCAAATTGCAATAAAATTGATTAAAGATTATTTTGAAAGGAAACTGGCTGGTAGATTAAATTTAATTAGAGTATCTGCACCCCTGTTTGTAAAACCTGAAACAGGGCTAAATGATAATTTAAGTGGAGTAGAAAAAGCAGTGTCTTTTAATATGAGAAAGTATAATCAAGAAATTGAAATAGTTCAATCTTTGGCTAAATGGAAAAGAATAGCTTTGAAGTTATATGATTTTAATGATGATGAAGGAATTTATGCAGATATGAATGCTATTCGTCCAGATGAAAAGCTTGATTATACTCATTCTATTTATGTAGATCAATGGGATTGGGAAAAAGTCATAAAAAAAGAAGATAGAACTGAAAAGTATTTGGAGGAAGTAGTAACTAGTTTATATGAAGTTTTTAAGGAAACTGAAAGGTATATTAATAAATCATATTCTTTTTTAACTAATAAGCTACCAGAAGAGATTAAATTTATAACTACTCAAGAATTGGAAGATATATATCCTGATAAAACTCCTAAAGAAAGAGAACACCTTATAGCTGAAAAATATGGTGCAGTATTTTTAATGAAGATAGGAGGCAAGTTAAAATCTGGAAATCCTCATGACGGAAGATCCCCTGATTATGATGATTGGGAATTGAATGGAGATATATTATTTTGGAATCCAGTTTCAAATGAATCTTTAGAATTATCTAGTATGGGCATTAGGGTTGATGAGAAATCTTTGATCAAACAACTTAAATTAGCTAATGCGGAAGAAAGGAAATCTCTTTCTTATCATAAGATGTTATTAGAAGGACAACTTCCATATACTATAGGTGGTGGCATAGGTCAATCAAGAATATGTATGTATTTCTTAGAAAAAAAGCATATAGGACAAGTTCAAGCTTCTGTTTGGACAGAAGAAATAATCAGGGATTGTGAAAAAGAGAATATATTTTTACTTTAATCGATATTTATTATACAATAGATGAAAAAGGGTAGAGGAGTGGGACTTTGAACAATAGATATAAATTACTATATTTAATATTAGGGATAGGGATCGGAATCGTTTTAACCAATACTATTTATATATTTAACCCTAAGACTAAGTATATAGATTATACAGATCAAGAAATAATAGAAAAGGCTAGAGAGATGGGGATGGTAAAAATAAAAGATAATATTGATACAACAAAGGATGAAATCTCAACTA
Organism: Tissierella simiarum; assembly: GCF_018917865.1. Lineage (GTDB taxonomy): Bacteria > Bacillota > Clostridia > Tissierellales > Tissierellaceae > Tissierella_C > Tissierella_C simiarum. The sequence goes on along the minus strand of NZ_JAHLPM010000017.1, from coordinate 70,823 downwards.
ATGAACCGAAAGAAGATAAAATAGAAGTCAGTATAAAAACAGAGGAAGGAACCAATAAATCAGATGAAAAGGAAGAAAAAATCAAATTTGTTATCAATTATGGTGATACTCTAATGGGAATAGCAAAAAATCTATTAGATGCAAGAATAATAGATGATGAAGAGGAGTTTGTACAATTAGCTAAAGAAAATAAATTGAATTCTAAATTTAGAACTGGGACCTATTATATTAAACCTAATACTAGTTATTCTGATATAATGAAGATGCTAACTACTAAACAGTAAATGCTATATTAAATGGTTATCAATTCTCTAATATGGGTAAAATACTCATAGATAGACTTGAATAATAGGAAGGTGAATTTATGAAAAATCTTATTATATTTTCACATCCAACTAGAGATAGTTTCAATGGGGCTGTATTATCAACAATAGTTAGAGAACTAGATAATAAAGGATGGGAATATAGGATAAATGACCTGTATAGTGATGGGTTTAATCCAGTACTTACTTTAGAAGAATGGGAAAACCAAAGCAAAAATATATACAGTGAAGATGTTAAAAAACAGCAAAGAGGTATATTATGGGCAGATAATATTTTTTTAATATATCCTATATGGTGGATGTCTATGCCAGCAATGTTAAAGGGATGGATAGACAAAGTAATTACAGAAGGTTTTGCACGTAAAAAAGAAAATGGAGAAATAATTAAAACTTTAGAAGAAAAAAGTTTATATATTTTTACTACATCAGGAAGAACCAAAGAAAAGTTAGCTAAAGATTATGATGCGGCTATGGACAAAGTTTTATTGGATGGAACTTTCAAATATTGTAGCTTTAAAAATATGAATAGAAAAAATTCATATGCCGTAACTTCTGCTACAAATGAAGAAAGAAAAAGAATGTTAAAAGAAATTGAAGAATTAGTTAAAAACTTATAACAAGCACTTTTAGTGCTTGTTATTTTTATAATGTATAAGAATCTACGAGCTTTCTTAATTTAAAATATTTTTATTAGAAACATTTTCTACTATCTAAATATTAAAATTTTGTAAAATACTATTATTTATTTTTCAACAATAATAAAGAAGAATGTAGTATAATAGAATATGCTGTCATTATACATTTTTATAATTCGTAGAAAAGTATAGATTTCTTTAGTGTAGATTTTCTGTAAAATACAAAAGGATCCTCCTTAGTTTAAGATGCTTTTATAGATACTTTTTTATTATTAGAAGGTTTAATCCTCCAAATAATTGGAAACAATTGCTAAAAGGAGGGATTTAATATGGTATTAGCAAATAACAATTTATACAATATTTATGAAGGATTAAAGCATAATTTTTTGTTTAACAATGATATTAATTGTATACATATCCTCCTTAACCTTTATGATTTAGAAGAAAATATTACTAACATCTATCCCAAATATGTTTCTATTAATCATATTAAAAAACATATTACTAGGTATTTAAAACATAGAAGAGATAACCATTTAATTTCCTTAAACATTGGACAATTAATACATGAAGATATCAATAGACTGGAATTATATATTTATTTAGAAGGTTATAAATATGGTTATATTGATAACAAATGGGTAAATATTTTAGAGGAAGAAACAGTAAAGCATTTTTCTATAGAAGAATTATACGACATAAAATATTTATTCCATTTTGATACTTCTATAGAAGAAATATCTAAGTTAAAGGCTGCTTTAGGGGAAGAGATTCATAAAGGAGAAAAGGATTCCAACTATTTATATAGTCTTATTAGCTCTTATTGCAATAAAGTTATTAAAAATAAAGTATATAGTCTAAATAAATTTATGGATAAACAATTAACTATAGAATATAATTCCGATAATCTTAATATAAAAGAAGAGGAACCTTTTTTAACTTTAGAGGAGTTAAACGGGATTTATAAAGAATTGGTTAAAATAGCTATTAAAAATGGTATAAAACTCTATAAAGATGCCTATTGGAATGGATTAAATGATAGGGTTTTGAAGAGATATAGCTAATATTATTAATAAGGGGGAATCAATATGTATGTAAAAACTCACATGTTACCAAAGGAGAAGCTAACTACAGTAAGTTTAGAGGAGAACATAGGTAGTGCTTTAGAAAAAATAATTGAAGGAGATTTTTTGTCTTTACCTGTTTTGGATGGCAGTGAATTTAAAGGATTTATAATGAAGGAAGCTATATATAGACGTTATTTTGATATGGGCTGTATGGATAAAGATGAATTTTTAAAAGGAACCAAAGTGAAGGAATTATATAATGATAATTATAAGTCTATAAAAGAAGGAGAAAAGATAGAAAATGCTTCCTACTTATTAAAGGAATTAAGAACTCCTTTTTTACCAGTATTTAATTCATATGATAAGTTTGTTGGTATTCTAACTCATTTTTCTATATTCAATGCATTCTCTGAAATCTTTGGATTTGATAAAGGTACAAGAATAGTTGTTAATTTATTTGATATTCCAGGGCAACTAGCAAAACTTACAGAAGTTATAAAAAAAGAAAATGCTAATATAATAAATTTTGCTATAATGGATGCTAAAATATTAGATGTAGTAAGAGTAATACTGAGAGTAGATTCAGAAAATGTAGAGGAGTTAATAAAGAAGATCGAAGATGCTGGATTTAAAATCGGTGAAGTAACGAAATAATTTGAAAAGATATAAAAAGGTATAAAATTATAAAAAATGGGAAAAATATCCCTCTAGATAGTATTCTGGAGGGATATTTGTGAAAAAATATAATTTTACACTTGTTTTTGTGCTTTCTTTAGCTCTATTTTTGACAAGTTTCGTATTTGGTTATCAAATGATGGGTAAAAAAATTAATGGAAAATTCGACACTGCTAAGACTAAAGAGGAAGATCTAGATTCTAATGAGTATTCAGACATGGAAATACTTAAAGAGGATAATAGAATTTCCCCTAATACTTTTATAGAAGAAAGAGTTCATTATAAACCTTGTGGTCATGTTTTGACAAAACTCAATAGAGCTAATGAGGAAATAGTTAATATGACGGAAAAAGAATATAGAGAATACATACAAATGAATTATCCAAACATAAAAATAATTTCTTATACTAATAAGCAAATAGTTTTAAGAGAGGATAGAAACCATTTATGTCCTAATCACTACATAATTGGAGAAAAAGAAGGAAATATTGCTATTTTCAAAGTAGATGAAAGAGGACAAAGAATATTAGATAAGGTTTTTCCAGATTATCCGATTTCCTTATTGAAAGAAATAGATCAAGAAAAATTAAAAGAGGGAATTATGGTAGATAGTGAAGAAGAATTATCAGATATTCTTGAAAATTTTATTAGTTAACTAAGTTAGAATTTCTAACTTAGTTTTTTTAATGAAATATGGTAGAATAATGTATAGGCTTATTGAAAGGAGAGTTATATGATTATACTAGGAATTGACCCAGGAATAGCTATAGTAGGATATAGTATAATTGAATGTAAAGGTAATAGTTTTAAAGCCATAGATTATGGTTGTATAACTACGGAAGCAAATATGTTATTTCCTGAAAGATTAAAAATAGTATATGATGAGATTACTAAGATAATTGAAAAATATCAACCAGAAGATTTAGCAGTAGAAGAATTATTTTTTAATAAAAATGTTAAGACTGCTATAAAGGTAGGACAAGCAAGGGGGGTTGAGGTTCTTGCTTGTGTAAATAAAGGTTTAGATATTTTTGAATATACCCCTTTGCAAATTAAGCAAAGTGTAGTAGGGTATGGTAGAGCAGATAAAAAACAAGTACAAGAGATGGTAAAAATTTTATTAAATTTAAAGGAAATACCTAAACCAGATGATGTAGCAGATGCTTTGGCTGTAGCTATATGTCATGGAAGCTCTTTAAAGTTTAAAGATTCCTTTAGAATGAAATAATAGATTATAAAGGGTGATGAATTTGTATGAATTTATTATTGGTGATGTAGTAGCTCTTAAAGAAGACTATGTAGTTTTACAGAATAATGGAATAGGTTACAGAATATATACTTCAACTAATTCTATTGCTAATATTGAAATTGGAAAGAAATCGGTTGTGATGTATACATACTTTAATGTTAGGGAAGATGGAGTATACTTATATGGTTTTACTTCTGAGGAAGAAATGAGTATGTTTAAGTTATTGTTATTAGTATCTAAAATTGGGCCTAAAATTGGTTTAGGTATACTATCTACATTAACTCCTAATCAAATAAAACTAGGAATAATGAACAATGATTCCGACGTTTTATGCAAAGCTCCAGGAATTGGGAAAAAAACTGCTTCTAGGATTATACTGGAGTTAAAGGATAGAATTGATACAAATGTAGAAATGGAGTTGGATTTAGAAGAGATTAAAGGTAATGATTATGACGAAGCTATTAATGGTTTAATGTTTTTGGGTTATAGTAGAAACGAAATAGATAAAGTTTTAAGGAAAATAGATACTAGTAAGATGAGTACAGAAGATATAATAAGAGAAGTTTTGAAAAAACTATCTAAACATTAAGAAAGGGTTATGTGAGAATGGAAGGCATGAATGATAGAATTGTGGCTGGCACGTTAAAAAAAGAAGATATAGATAATGAAGTTACTCTTAGACCAAAATGGATTGATGAATACATTGGTCAAGATAAAGTTAAGGAAAAACTTAAAATTTTTATACAGGCAGCAAGAGAAAGGAAAGAACCTTTAGATCATGTATTATTATTTGGTCCCCCTGGATTAGGTAAAACTACATTAGCTAATATAATAGCAAATGAAATGGGAGTTAATATTAGAATAACCTCTGGGCCTGCCATAGAGAGACCAGGAGACTTAGCTAGTATTTTGACAAACTTAGGAGAAGATGATGTATTGTTTATTGACGAAATTCATAGGATTAATAGGACTGTAGAGGAAATTTTATATCCAGCTATGGAGGATTTTGCGTTGGATATTATAATAGGCAAGGGACCGAGTGCTAGGTCTGTAAGACTTGATCTTTCAAAATTTACTTTAATAGGGGCAACGACTAGAGCAGGTCTTCTAACATCACCTTTAAGGGATAGATTTGGTGTAATGTTAAATTTAGATTTATACGATATCTATAATTTACAAAAAATAGTTACTAGATCAGCAGCCATATTAGATATTGAAATAGAAGATCAAGGTGCTCTAGAAATAGCCAAAAGATCTAGAGGGACTCCAAGAATAGCCAATAGATTATTAAAAAGAGTTAGAGATTATGCCCAAGTAGTTGAAAATGGTATTATTACTTGGGAGGTAGCAAGAAAAGGATTAGAAATATTAGAAATAGATGATTTAGGACTAGATAGTGTAGATAGAAAAATAATTCTTACTATGATAGAAAATTTTAATGGTGGTCCTGTAGGAGTAGACACTTTATCTGCAGCTACTGGTGAGGAGAGAAACACTATAGAAGATGTTTATGAACCTTATTTACTTCAAATTGGATTCATTAATAGGACTCCCAGGGGAAGAGTAGTTACTAAAAAAGCTTATGATCATTTTGAGATACCTTTCATTGAGGAATAGGAGGGATTTTATGGATTCCTTTGGTAAAATATTAATCAGTATAGGCATTTTATTGGTGATAGTTGGCGGAATAATGGTTGTTGGCAATAGATTTGGTTTAGGAAAATTACCTGGAGATATTTTTATTCAAAAAGGGAACTTTACTTTTTTCTTTCCTCTTGCCTCTTCCATTATTATAAGTTTAATACTTACTTTATTGCTAAAACTTTTTAGAAGATGAGGAGGAATACAAATGAAGAAAAAGATATGCTTAATATTAATATGCTTTTTAATTTTAACTAATATTTCTAATCTTCCTGTTTATGGATCATACTTAAATATTGAATACATAGATGTAAAATTAACTAAGCCTATAAAAACATCTAATATGATAACATTAGAAAGCAATAGTGGATTTTCTATTTATAACAAGGAAGACAAGCTGATGGAAATAGCAAAGCTGCCTGATAGTGTGATAACCGTTACGCCTAATGAAATAGGAGATATAAACGTTTTAGATGTACAAAATAATATTGTTTATATCCTTCCTAGAGATGGGAGTATGATATTAGGTTCTGGCTCTATGGAAAATCATTTTTTAAAGGTGGGAAAGGACAGGTATAGAGATTATATAAGATTCTTATCTAATGGAAATGAATTGACTATAATAAATCATGTGAAATTAGATCATTATTTATATGGAGTAGTTCCAAGTGAAATGCCTTCTTCTTTTCCAATAGAAGCTTTAAAAGCTCAAGCTATAGCAGCAAGAAATTATACTTTAAGAAATGTAAATAAACATATAAAGGAAGGATATAATCTTTGTGATACAGTACATTGCCAAGTGTATTCAGGCTTGGACTGGGAAAAGGATTCAACCAATAAAGCTATAGATGAAACTAAGGGTATGTATATCTATTATAATGGTGAATTAATAGATGCAGTATATCACTCTACTAGTGGAGGATATACTGAAGATAGTAGTCAAGTATGGGGGAATGATTTTCCTTATTTAAAACCTGTAGAGGATATTTATTCAAAAGATTCCCCTAACAGTAGCTGGACTTTACAAATCAGTAGTAGTGAATTAAATAAGAGATTGGTTTCTGCAGGGGTAAACGTGGGAGAAGTTTTAGATATGGAAGTATTGGAAACTACTTCTGCAGGACGGGTACAGAAACTTAAAGTAAAAGGTACTTTAGGTGAACAAGTCCTTGGAAGCAGTAAGATTCGAGCAATATTAGGAAGTGCCGATTTAAAAAGTACTTGGTTTAGTGTTAGAAAAGAAGGTTCTAGTGGTGAAAACAACACAGCTTATGTACTAGATGGAAACAATGAAAAAGCTGATAAAATAAATTTAAATAATGCACATATAATAGACGGTCAAAATAAACAAACTGCTTCTAGAGGAATTATTAGTAGAGTAATAAATAAAAACAATACTGAAACATTGGGAGGACTTTATAATCATACAGGTCAGTATTACATTATTGAAGGCAAAGGCTATGGACACGGTGTAGGAATGAGTCAGTGGGGAGCAAAAAAAATGGCTGAAGAAGGATATAGTTATGAAGAAATATTAAAGCACTACTATAGCGGAGTGGATATTTTATATAATGATTGGTAATTTTACAAATAGAAGAGGATGATTTAATGAAAACAGAAGATTTTTATTACGATTTACCAGAAGAGTTGATTGCTCAATATCCTATTGAAAATAGAGAGGAATCAAGACTTTTAGTTTTAGATAGAGAAACTGGTATTGTAGAACATAAACGGTTTAAAAATATTATAGATTACTTAAATCCTGGTGATTGTTTGGTATTAAACGATACAAGGGTTATTCCAGCTAGATTATTTGGAAATAGAATAGGGAAGGAAGAAAACATTGAGTTTTTACTTCTTAAAAGAGTGAAAGATAAAACTTGGGAAACACTAGTTAAACCAGGAAAAAAAGCTAGACCCAATGCAGTCATAGAATTTGGAAATGGACTTTTAACAGGTAAAGTTTTATCCATAGGAGAAGATGGTACAAGAATTGTAGAATTTGATTACGAGGGAATATTTGAAGAAATATTGGATAAATTAGGAGAGATGCCATTGCCTCCATATATTAAAGAAAGATTAGAAGACAAAGAAAGATACCAAACTGTATATTCTAAGAATATTGGTTCTGCTGCAGCACCAACGGCAGGACTTCATTTTACAAAGAGCTTATTAGATAAGATCCAAGCAAAAGGTGTTTCTATTGCATATATAACTCTTCATGTTGGTCTAGGTACTTTTAGGCCGGTAAAGGTTGATAATATAGAAGAGCATCATATGCATTCTGAATACTACCAAATATCTAAAGAAACTGCAGATATTATTAATAAAACTAAAAAAAATGGTGGAAGAATTATATCTGTAGGTACAACTTCTACTAGAACTCTTGAAACTGTAGGAAATAAGAATGGATATATAGATGTAAAATCTGGTTGGACAGATATATTCATTTATCCAGGATATGAGTTTAAAGTTATTGATGGATTAATCACTAATTTTCATTTACCAGAATCAACCTTATTAATGCTTATAAGTGCTTTGGCTGGCAGAGAGGAAATTCTTAGGGTTTATAATATAGCCGTCAATGAAAAATATAGATTTTTTAGTTTTGGCGATGCAATGTTAATTAAGTAATAGGAGGATAATTATGGCGATAAAGTTTGAATTATTGAAAGAATCGAAGGAATGTAAAGCTAGATTAGGGAAGCTATATACACCTCATGGTGTAATAGAAACACCTATATTCATGCCTGTAGGAACTAGAGCAACGGTGAAAGCCATGACTCCAGAAGAAGTGAAGGAACTGGGTGCTCAAATAATTTTAAGTAACACTTATCATCTATACTTAAAACCAGGCCATAAACTGGTTGAAGAAGCAGGAGGACTTCATAAGTTTATGAATTGGGATGGACCTATTTTAACTGATAGTGGGGGATTTCAAGTTTTTAGTTTAGGAGATTTAAGAAAAATAACAGAAGAAGGAGTAGAGTTTAGATCTCATATAGATGGATCAAAACATTTTATTAGTCCAGAAAAATCTATAGAAATACAAAACTCTTTAGGTTCAGACATAATGATGTGTTTTGATGAATGTACTCCTTATCCTGCAACTTATGAATATGCAAAGCAATCCATGGAAAGGACCTCAAGATGGGCTAAAAGATGTAAGGATTATCATAAAAACTGGGATAAACAAGGGCTTTTTGGAATAGTTCAAGGTGGAATGTATAAGGACTTGAGAGAACAAAGTGCTAAAGATATAGTAGAGCTAGATTTCCCTGGATATGCTATTGGTGGACTAAGTGTTGGAGAACCTAAGGATTTAATGTGTGAAATGTTAGATTTTACTACTCCACTACTTCCTAAAAATAAACCAAGATATCATATGGGGGTAGGTACTCCAGATTATCTTTTTGAATCGGTAATCAGAGGAATAGATATGGCAGATTGTGTATTGCCTACCAGAATTGCTAGAAATGGAACTGTACTTACAAGTCAAGGGAAGTTAGTTATAAGGAATGCTAAATATACTAAAGATTTTTCTAAGTTAGATCCTGAATGTGATTGTTATGCATGTACCAACTATTCTAGAGCTTATATTCGACATCTTTTCAATGTAGATGAAATATTGGGAGCTAGACTTGCTACAATTCATAATTTATATTTCTTAATAAAACTTATGGAAAATATAAGGCAAGCTATAAAAGAAGATAGACTTTTAGAATATAAAGATGAGTTTTATAAAAAATATGGATATAATGATTAAAAAAGAAGGATTTATTTAATTTATGTTGAATAAATAATAATTAGAAAGGGAGGGTTTTTAAAATGAACGCACAAGCATTACAAGGTTTAATTTTACCAATAGGTTTTTTAGTAGTATTTTACCTGTTTGTCATTAGACCACAAAAGAAGAAAGAACAAGAAATTAGAGAAATGAGAAACAACCTACGTGTTGGAGACGATATTATCACAATTGGTGGTATCTATGGTAAGGTAATAAGAGCAAAAGAGGACATAATAACTATTGAAGTTGGTTCCTCCAAGACAAAACTTGATGTAACTAAATGGGCTATTGGAAATGTTGTTAAAAAGAATGAATCCAAAAACAATAAAAAAGAAAAAGAAGAAACTAGTGTAGAAGAGAATGATACTAAAGACAATGACTAGCAGAAAAGCTTCCTTTTAATGAGGAAGTTTTTTATTTAAGTAATAAATCTTCCTTATCATAAATAAATTTAAAGTAGAGATAGGGAGGTGTTTTTATGAAAGTTAAAGGATTAGATAGAAGTGCATATCTAGCAAAGGCTTTATTATTATCCTACATAATGACTTGTATTCTAATCTTGGTTTTCTCTATGCTATTAACCTTTACTTCTTTAAAGGAATCTAGGATACCGTTGTTGAATACCATTGTTATGATTATTAGCATTACATCTGGAAGTGTATATGCAGCTATGAAGGTAAAAGAAAAAGGATGGATTAATGGAGGAATAATAGGAGTTATTTATTACTTAATACTAATGTTCCTTAGCTTCCTTTTTATAAAACCTTTTATACTAGATATTTATTCTATAAGCAAATTTGTAATAGCTTTGGTTACTGGAGTTATAGGGGGGGTCATAGGTATAAACTTAAAATAATTCTTTAAATTAGAAAAAATATATGATATAATGATAAACAGCATAATTCCAGTTTAAGGGGGGTTAAAGATGAAACATATTAAGACTATAAGTGGAAGTAACTTAAAAGATACTTTAGCTAAAGGTGGCTGTGGTGAATGCCAAACTTCCTGCCAATCAGCATGTAAAACGTCCTGTACAGTAGGAAATCAAAAATGCGAAAATAAATAGCATGTGAAAGGTGGTGGTTTATCCACTACTTTTTATTTGCATTAAATCTGTTTTTAGGAGGCTTATGATGAGTAAGGCAGTAAAAATTCACAAGTTTAATTTAAATGATCAAAATATTATTCTTGACATAAATAGTGGAGCAGTTCATGTAGTTGATAAGGTAGTATATGAAATTATAGACTATTTTGAAGACAAATCTCTTCAAGAGATAAAAGAAATTTTTAAAGACAATTATGATGAAAAGACTATAGTAGATGTATATGAAGAAATAAAAACATTAACTGAAAGAGGACTTCTTTTTTCAGAAGAGTCTAATATTAGAAATCTTAAATATAACGAAGATAATATTGTAAAAGCTATGTGTCTTCATGTAGCCCATGATTGTAATTTAAGGTGTAGCTATTGTTTTGCTTCTCAAGGTGATTTTAAAGGAGATAGATCTTTTATGTCCTTGGAAGTAGGAAAAAAAGCCTTAGAATTTTTAGTTGAAAATTCTGGGACAAGAAGAAATTTAGAAGTAGACTTCTTTGGTGGAGAGCCATTGATGAATTTTGATTTAGTTAAAAAATTGGTAGACTATGGTAGAAGTTTAGAAAAAGAATATAATAAAAATTTTAGATTCACTATAACTACTAATGGTGTTCTCTTGGATGAAGAAAAAATTGATTATATTAACGAAAATATGGATAATGTAGTTTTAAGTTTAGATGGAAGAAAAGAAGTTAATGACCATATGAGAAAAACTGTTAGTGGACAAGGTAGCTATGATATAATTGTACCCAAATTTAAAGCAATGGTAGATAAAAGAGGAGATAAAGACTACTATATAAGAGGAACTTTTACTAGCAATAATATTGATTTTTCAGAAGATGCTATAGATTTCTATAATCAAGGTTTTAAAAAGATTTCTATAGAGCCTGTAGTTACTTCCCCTGATAAAGATTATGCTTTAAGAGAAGAACATTTACAGAAAGTATTGGAAGAATATGAAAACTTTTCGAAGAAGTATATAGAGATTAAGAATAAAGACAAAGATTTTTACTTTTTCCATTTTATGATTGATTTGAAGCAAGGACCTTGTATCGTAAAAAGAGCAGTTGGTTGTGGCGCTGGTTCTGAATATATGGCTGTTACTCCAGAAGGAGATTTATATCCTTGTCATCAGTTTGTAGGAGAAGAAGAGTTTAAAATAGGTAATGTTTTTGAGGGAGTTTTTAATACGGAATTAAGAGATACTTTTAAAAAAGCCAATGTTTATAATAAAGAAGAATGTAGAAGCTGTTGGGCCAGATTTTATTGCAGTGGCGGCTGTCATGCTAACGCATATAATTCACATAAAGATATTATGAAGCCTTATGAAATTGGGTGTGAAATGGAGAAGAAAAGAATAGAATGTGCCATTTCCATATTGGCAAATCTTGATAACTAGGAGGGATTAAGATGAATATGAAAAATACTATACTATTTATATTAATAGTAGCTATAGTAGCTTTTAGCTCTTTTGTAGCCATAAATGGAGTTGAAATAGGAAAATATAAAATAGGTAAGGCTAAAGAATCTATTGATTTAGGTCTGGATTTAGCAGGAGGAGTTTATGTAATATTAGAAGCTCAAACGGATGCAAAAGGAGAAGAACTTCAAAAATTAATGGAGCAAACTAAAGCTATAATAAATGAAAGAGTAAATGGATTAGGGGTTTCTGAACCTAATATTTCTATTGAAGGTGAAAAAAGAATAAGAGTTGAGTTGGCAGGTATTGATGATCCACAAGAAGCTATAGATATAATAGGTAAAACTGCTCAACTTCAATTTATTGATTCAAATAAAAATGTTGTTGTAACAGGTAAAAATGTTAGATCTTCAGAAGTAAAGTTCCAACAAAGTAATACGGGAAAAGAAAATCCTGTAGTGGCTTTGGAATTTGATAAAGAAGGCACTGAAAATTTTGCAGCTGCTACGAAACGAGTAGCAGAAAAAACTAACATTGAAGAAAAGATAATCTATATCGTTTTAGATAATCAAGTAATTTCCAGCCCTGTTGTTCAAGATGTTATAACTGATGGTAAAGCCGTTATTAGTGGTAGTTTTGATATAGATAGTGCTAGTAAACTTGCTACTTTAATAAGAGCAGGAGCTTTACCAGTAGAAATGAAAGAATTACAAACATCAGTAATAGGACCAACTCTAGGTTTAGAAGCTTTTGATAGAAGTGTTAAAGCTGGCGGCATTGCAATTTTGTTAATATTTATATTCATGATAATTATGTATAAATTACCGGGATTTATTTCTTGTATAGCATTGACGATTTATACACTAATAGTAATATTTAGTATGGAGCTTCTTGGGGTAAAATTAACTCTTCCAGGTATCGCAGGATTAATTTTATCAATAGGTATGGCAGTTGATGCTAATGTTTTAATTTTTGAAAGGATTAAAGAGGAATTAAGAATTGGAAAAACTGTTAGAACCTCTATAGATTACGGATTTAAAAGAGCATTAACATCAGTACTAGATTCAAATATTACTACCTTAATTGCGGGTGTAGTTTTATATTATTTTGGTACTGGACCAATTAAAGGATTTGGAGTTACTTTAATTCTTGGTATCGTTGCTTCCATGATAACAGCAGTTTTCATAACTAAATATTTATTAAAACTTATGGTATCAATAACTGGTGGAAAAAATACTAAGCTTTATGGAGCGTAGAAAAGGGGTGACAATATGAATATTATTAAGAATAAGAAGATATTTTTAGGTATTTCATTAGCAATAATAATAGTTGGTATGGTTATGCTTTTAACGAAAGGATTTAATTATGGTATTGATTTTACAGGAGGTACTTTAATTCAAATAAAAATTGGTAAAACCATTACTGTAGATGAAGCCAAGGAAATAGTAGATGAATATGATAAGAATGCAAGCATTTTACATGCTGGTGCTGAAAAAGATGAGATTATTATTAAGAGTACTTTAGACCTTAGCAATGATGACATAACTAATATCATTGATAAATTTGTGGAAAAATATAATATAGAAAATAAGAACTATCAATCTCAAAAATTTGGACCATTTATGGGCAAGGAAATAAGAAGTAAAGCATTGCTTTCTGCTCTTATAGCTACAGTTGCCATGTTAATATATATATCTTGGAGATTTGAAGTTAAGTTTGGTATAGCAGCAATTGTAGCATTAGTTCACGATGTATTAATTACTTTATCAGTTTATGCTATATTTAGAATACCAGTTAATAGTGCTTTTATAGCTGCAATATTAACTATTCTTGGTTACTCTATAAACGATACAATAGTTATATTTGATAGAATAAGAGAAAACTTAAAATTAAATCCTAAAGAGTCTATTGATAATATTATAAATAACAGTATTAAACAATCTTTAAGGAGAACTATTAATACATCCTTAACTACTTTAGTTTCTATAACTGTATTATATATATTGGGTGTTGAAGACGTTAGAGTACTAGCTTTCCCATTAATTATAGGGATAATTTCTGGAACTTATTCATCTTTATTTATAGCTAGCCCTTTATGGTATGATTTAAAAAATAGAGAGAGTACAAAAACTGCTATTTAGCAGTTTTTGTACTTGAATTTTGGGTAAAAATCTTATAAGGAACAATATGGATATTATGGGGGTGTAGCTGTGGAAAAAGGTTTTATATTTTCTTTAATCTTTGCAGCAATAGTTGCTATTTTTGCTCTAAATAATGGAGATAAAGTACTTATAGATTTTATTTTCACTAAAGTAGAAATATCTCAAGCTATAATTATCTTTGCTTCTGCAATTTTAGGAGCAGTAGTGGTAGCCTTATTAGGTTGGGTAAATAATTTAAAGTTTAAGAAAGAAATTAAGGATTTAAATAAAAAGTTAAATTCAATAGAAGAAGAAAGAAATAAATTGACTATCATGATAGGGGAAAAGGAAGACGAAATTAGAGAATTAAAGAATAATAAGATGACAGATAGCAATAATGAAGAAATAGATAATATTAACTAGAATTAGTTATTATAAAATGATAAAATTTAGATATCTGCATAGGTATCTAAATTTTTTATAACATATAGAGACATCTAAATTTCTTAGTATAAACTTAACCTAGAATGAATTTTAACAAGGACTTCATTAATTTAATCTATATTTATAGAAGTCTTTTTATTATATTATACTTTTTATTAGAATTTATAGGAGTGAATATTTTTGGAGAAATGGTTTATAAAAAATAAAAAGGTAGATCATAGAAAGATAGCAAAGGACTTAGGTATTAGTCCATTTGTATCTAAACTACTTGTAAACAGAGATATAACGGATTATGATCTAATAGATAGATTTATTAGTCCTCAACTAAATAAACTTTATAATCCAATTTTAATGAAAGATCTAGAAAAAGCAGTAGATATAATTAGAGATAAAATATATGAGAAGAAAAGAATTCGTATAGTTGGAGATTTTGATGTAGATGGTGTAATTAGTGTATTTATTCTTTATACTAGTATAAAGAAATGTGGTGGAGTTGTAGACTATGTTATACCTGATAGAGTTAAGGATGGCTATGGTATAAACAACGAAATTATAGAGAAAGCAAAGTTAGACGGAATAGATACTATAATTACATGTGATAATGGAATAGCTGCTATAGAGCAAGTAAAATTAGCAAAAGAAATAGGATTAACAATAATAGTTACTGATCATCATGATATTCCCTTCATTATAGATGAAGAAAACCATAAGAAGTACATATCTTTAGAAGCTGATGCTGTTGTAAATCCAAAACAATTAGAATGTAGATATCCTTTTAAGAGTTTATGTGGTGCAGGAGTTGCTTTTAAATTGATACAACAGCTTTATAAAGCAATGAATCTACCCTTTGAAGAGTCTTATCAACTGTTAGAATATGTGGCAATTGCAACGGTTTGTGATGTTGTAGATCTAATTGATGAAAATAGAGTTATAGTTAAGAAAGGATTGGAACTTATAAATAATACTAATAATATGGGTTTAAAAGCACTTATAAAAGAAACTAGCATAGAGGGGAAGGACTTAGGAGTATATCATTTAGGGTTCATTATTGGACCATGTATAAATGCATCAGGTAGGTTGGATAGCGCTCTATTATCTTTAAAACTATTGCTTAGCAATGATGTGGATGAAGCTATAGATTTAGCAAGAGATCTTAAGGAGCTTAATGAAGAAAGAAAATATATGACTATAAAAGGTGTAGAAAAGGTTGTCGATATAATTGAGAATTCTAATTT
The DNA here is from genome assembly GCF_018917865.1 of Tissierella simiarum. Taxonomy (GTDB): domain Bacteria; phylum Bacillota; class Clostridia; order Tissierellales; family Tissierellaceae; genus Tissierella_C; species Tissierella_C simiarum. Next base: position 55,110 of record NZ_JAHLPM010000017.1, on the reverse strand, counting down.
AAAAGATGATAAGGTTTTCGTTATTTATGAGCCAGAGATTCATGAAAGCATAGCAGGAATAATTGCTGGAAGAATTAAAGATAAATATTATGTTCCAACCATTATACTTACAGAGGGAGAACAAGGTGTTAAAGGATCAGGCAGGTCTATTGAAGAATATAATATGTTTGAAGAACTATCAAAATGTAAAGATTTATTAAATAGATTTGGTGGTCATCCAATGGCAGCAGGATTATCCTTAGACCCCTGTAATATAGATATTCTTAGAGATAGGTTAAATAAGGAAACTAGCTTAACAGATGATGATTTAATTCCGAAAGTATATATAGATATGCAGCTTCCTTTAGATTTTATTAATTTTAATTTAATAGAAGAATTAAAGTTATTAGAACCTTTTGGAAAAGGGAACAATAAACCAATATTTGGTGAAAAGGGCTTAAAAGTTAAAAGAGGATTTGTTTTTGGAAATAATAGAAATGTACTTAAGTTAATATTGGAATCTAATAGTGGGAAGACTATTGATGGCTTGTATTTTGGAAATATTGAAGATTTTGAAGAAAGTATAAATCGCAAATATGGAAAAGAGGAAATAGCAAAGTTATACGATGGATTGAATAACAGATTAAATATGGATATATTATTTACACCATCTGTAAATGAATATATGGGAAATACAACTTTACAAGTTATAATTCAAAACTATAGATGGTCATAATAAAAATTTTAAAATATTAGTTGAAATAGATTGTAAAATGATATTTAATATAAGTTAAATACATTTATAATATTTTAAAGATTTAATTAAATACTTGTATAAAATGGTATTTATATAATCATTATAAAAAATTTAGATAATATTAAACTACCAATAAACTTTGAGCAGGTGAATATCATGTTAGAGAATTTACTATTAAAAATAGAGCAATATAACCCACAAGCAGATTTGCAACAAATAATAAAGGCTTATAATTTTGCTGAATCAGCTCATGAAGGTCAAGCAAGAAACTCTGGAGAGAGATTCTTTATACATCCTTTTAATGTGGCAATGATATTAGCTGACTTAAATATGGATACAGCTACTATAATAGCTGGACTTCTTCATGATATTATAGAAGATACAAATACGACTTACGAAAAAGTTGTAGAAGAATTTGGAACTGAAATAGCTGATTTAGTCGAAGGCGTGACTAAGCTAAAGAAACTTCAATATAAAACTAAACAAGAAAACCAAGCGGAGAATTTAAGAAAAATGGTTATGGCTATGGCTAAAGATATTAGAGTAATTATAATTAAATTAGCCGATAGACTTCACAATATGAGAACTCTTGAATATATGAGCGATGCTAAGAAAAAAGAAAAGGCCTTAGAGACTATAGAAATATATGCTCCTTTAGCTCATAGACTGGGAATTTCTAAGATTAAATGGGAACTAGAAGACTTATCTCTAAGATATTTAGACCCTGCTGGATATTATGATTTAGTAGAAAAGGTTTCTAAGAGAAGAAGGGAAAGGGAAGCGTATGTCAAAAAGTTAATTGAATCTTTAAGTAAGAAATTAGATGAAATGGATATCAGTTACGAAATAAGTGGTAGACCAAAAAACTTTTATAGTATATATAAGAAAATGGTTTATCAAGGAAAAAGCTTTGAACAAATTTTTGATTTGACAGCAATTAGAATTATAGTAGATAATATAAAAGACTGTTATGGTGTTTTAGGTATAGTTCACACTATGTGGAAACCTATACCCGGTCGTTTTAAAGACTATATTGCCATGCCTAAACCAAATATGTATCAGTCTCTTCATACAACAGTTATAGGTCCACAGGGAGAAATATTTGAAGTACAAATACGTACTTGGGAAATGCATCGAACAGCAGAATACGGTATTGCTGCTCACTGGAAGTATAAAGAAGGAGTAGTGAAAGCAGATAATTTTGATGAGAAGCTAACTTGGCTAAGGCAACTTCTAGAATGGCAGAAAGATTTAAAAGATCCTAAAGAATTTATGGAAACTCTAAAGATAGACTTTTTTACTGATGAAGTCTTTGTTTTTACTCCTAGAGGAGATGTTATTAATTTACCTAATGGATCTACACCAGTAGATTTTGCTTATAGAGTCCACACTGCAGTAGGAAACAACTGTGTTGGAGCTAAAGTTGACGGAAGAATTGTACCTTTAGATTATAAACTTAAAAATGGAAATATTGTAGAAGTAATCACCTCTACTAATAGCAATGGTCCTAGTAGAGATTGGCTTAAAATTGTTAAAAGTAATCAAGCAAAAAACAAGATAAGACAATGGTTTAAGTTAAAGGAAAGAGACTTAAATATTACCAGAGGCAAAGAAATATTAGAAAAAGAAATTAAACGTCAGGGTTATAAATTGACGGAAATTTTAAAGGATGAGTGGATAAAAGGAACTACCAATAAGCTTAGTATAAACTCAGTAGAAGATTTATACGCAGCCTTAGGATATGGAAGTATTACAGTAAACCAAGTATTAAGTAAGCTTAAAGAATATTATAATGATTACTATAAAATTAAAGATGAGAAAGGATTTGTTGAAAGTAAGATTCAACAAAGTACTCAGAAGAAAGAGAAAAAACCTACCCAAGGAGTTACTATTAAAGGGCTAGATAATATAAAAGTTAGATTTTCAAAGTGCTGTAATCCAGTACCTGGAGATGATATAGTTGGATATATAACTAGAGGTAGAGGAGTTTCTGTTCATAGAACTGATTGTCCTAATGTCAGTGATGTTGACGGAACAGAAAGATTTATAGAGGTAGAATGGGATTTCCATAAAAAAGCTTCATATCCAGCTGAGATACAAATCAAGGCTACTGATAAATCTGGATTATTAACAGAAATAACTCAGAAAATTACAGACTCTGACTTAGGATTACTATCTTTAAATGCTAGAACGAATAAAGAAAAATTAGTAATTATAAATATTACTTTAGAAATTAAAGACATAGAACAATTAAGAGATTTAATGAGAAAGATTAAGAGAATAAAAGGTGTCATTGATGTATATAGAGTTACAGTATAGAAAGGAAGAAATTAAATGAGAGCAGTAGTACAAAGGGTAACAGAGGCTTACGTTAAAGTAGAAGGAGAAGTGGTTGGGGAAATAGGCAAAGGTCTGTTAGTTTTGCTTGGTGTAGGAGAAGGAGACGATAATAAGGATTTAGATTATCTAGTTGATAAAGTATTAGGCTTAAGGATATTTGAAGATGATATGGAAAAGATGAACTTATCTTTATTAGATGTGGAAGGCGAACTTTTAGTAGTCTCTCAATTTACTTTATACGGGGATGTTAGAAAAGGTAAAAGACCTAATTTTAGCGGCTCAGCTCAACCGGATATTGCTGAAAAATTATATAATGAGTTTATAAATAGGTGTATCGAAAAAGGGGTAAAAACAGAGAAAGGCGTTTTTGGTGCTTATATGAAAGTCGGACTTATAAACGATGGACCAGTAACTATAATGTTAGATAGTAAAAAAATATTTTAGGAGTGATATATTTGAAAATACTTAGAATACCAGCAGGAATATATGCTGCTAATTGTTATATAATTTATCCAGAAGATAAAAAGGAAGGTATAGTGTTGGATCCTGGTGGAGATGTTGAAGATATTATTGCAGCTATTGATAGGAATGATTTAAATATTAAGTATATAATTTTAACTCATGGCCATGCAGATCATATAGGAGGAGTAAAAGGATTAAAAGATAAATTGGGAGTACCTGTTATGATACATGAAAAAGATAGAGAATTGCTTATTGATGGAGATAAGAATTTATCTAGTGTAATGGCTATGGGTACTGTAGAAATAGAGCCAGATGTTCTTTTGAAAGATGGAGATAAAATAGAGTTTGGAGGCTTAGCAGCAGAAGTTATTCATACTCCAGGACATACTCCAGGAGGAATTTGTTTAAAAATAGGTGATAACTTATTTACAGGAGATACACTTTTTGCAGGATCTATAGGCAGAACAGATTTTCTTGGTGGTTCCTATGAAGAAATTATTAAGTCTATTAAAGAAAAACTTGTAATATATCCGGATAATACACAGGTGTATCCAGGTCATGGACCATCTTCTACTATTAAAAATGAGAAATCTTCAAATCCGTTTTTAAGATAGAATTGTAAGCCATCTTTTAGGGAAAGCTATCTTTAGGAGGTGGCTATTATAATGTTAAATAAAAAGAATTTGAAAAATAGATATAATGAAAATACAGATTTACATGATTTATATGAATTAATTGAATTAGGTGCAGGAAAAGAAGAAATAGCTAAGGAGTTTGGAATATCTGAGAAACAAGTAATAGATATGATGGATGAAATTCACAAAGATAGATAAGGTGATAATGAAAATGGTATATGTTTTTTTAGGGGGACATGATTTTAAATATGATTTGTTTGAACTGACCAGAGTGTTTTTTCCTAATGAGGAAATTCTATTTTTAGAAGACAAAAAGGAATATAACGAAGAGGGCTATCTTATAGAAAGCATTTTGCATAAAGAAGGTAATAAAATTTATGCTAAAACTACTCTTTACTTAAATGGAGTTTTTTATATAGATAAAACGGAAAATATTAATGACATTGATATAGGCAAAAATTCTATGGAAAAGTCAATAAAGATTGGTATAAAAAAATCTATTTACGAAGCCCTTTTATCTATTATTGATAGGAAAGTACCTTGGGGGATTTTAACAGGTATTAGACCTGTTAAAATTGTTCACGATTTTTTAGATAGAGAAATCAATCAAGAAAAAATACTGAATATTTTAGTTAAAGAATATAAGCTACATCCCCATAAGGCAGAATTGATTTTAAATATAGGTAAAAAGCAAAGACAATATATTTATCCTTTAAATAGAGATAAATTTAGTCTTTATGTTAGTATTCCTTTTTGTCCCACTAGATGTATTTATTGTTCGTTTCCGTCGGTGCCTATAAATATATATAAGAATTTAATTGAAGATTATAAAGATAAAGTTATATATGAAATTAAAAAAGTTAAAGAGTTAATGGAAGGAAAAATTATTAATACAGTATATATTGGTGGTGGTACTCCAACTGCTATTCCATCAAGAGATTTGGAAGAAATTATTGAAGCAATTTATTTAACCTTTGGAAAAGAAAATATAAGGGAATTTACTGTAGAAGCTGGAAGACCAGATACTATAACTCAAGAGATTTTAACTATGTTAAATAGAAATAATATAGATAGGATTAGTATAAATCCTCAAACTATGAATGATAAAACTTTAAAGTTAATTGGAAGAAAACATAACAGTGAGGATATAAAAAGGGCTTATTATTTAGCGAAGGAAATTGGTTTTAAGGTTATAAACATGGATTTAATAGTTGGACTTCCTTCTGAGGGAAAGAATGAAATCATTAAGACCCTTATGGAGATAGAAAAATTGAATCCAGAAAATTTAACAGTTCATACTCTTGCTATTAAAAGAGGATCTAAATTTAAGGAAACTATAGATGAGTATAGTATTGAAGATCAAAATATTATAGAAGAGATGATACAGGAAACTGTTAACTTTGCAGATAGAATGTATCTTGAACCTTATTATCTATATAGACAAAAACAAATATTAGGAAACTTTGAAAACGTAGGTTATAGCAAAGAAGGTATGGAGTGTATTTATAATATGGCAATTATGGAAGAAAAGGAAACCATAATGGCAGTAGGTATGGGATCTGTATCAAAAATCTTTTTTCCACAAGAAAATAGAATTGAAAGAGTACCTAATTTTAAAGATTTAAAAGAATATTTAGGAAGAACAGAGGAATTAATTAAGAGAAAGAAAAAAGCACTTATATTATGATAATACAATGTTAGACATAAAGAGAACATTTCTGTACTACATTAGATAGTATAATAGGATGTTCTCTTTTTTGTTTTCAAGAAGGAATTTAATAAAAAGTATTGAATAGGTAGTATAAGATTTCAATTAGAATTATAATAATAATTTGTATGGAATGATTTAAAATGGGGAGAATTTCAAATCATTTAAAAACCTAAATATACTATATAAGGAGGTTAACTATGGATAAAAGCTATTTAATACAAAAATTGAGAACAATAAAAAAAGAAGAATATAAGTTGGGTAAAGGAGAAAATGCATTAGAATTGGCATTGATAATGTTAAGATATATAGGAGATACAGATAGTGAACTAAGGGATGATTTGATATATTCTGTAATGTCAAATTGGATAGTAAATGATGTATTTAGTGTTGATGAATTATACAAAATTTTAGGAATAAGTTTAGATGACGGTCATTTATTTTACAATATAGGCAATATTGATGATTCAGTATTTACTCGAAGCTTTTCAATGCTAATAGTAGCAGCAATTTTGTATGCACATAGAAAAAACAATTTTTTAACTAAAGAAGACTTAGGAATAGTAAAGGATAAATTAATTTGCTATATGAGAAAAGAGAAAGATTTACGAGGGTATGTAGATAAGAAAGGATGGGCACATAGTGTTGCTCATGGATCTGATGCTTTAGATGAGATTGCACAATGTACAGAAATAGATAAAGAGGATTTAAGAGAAATTCTTAATATAATTTATGAAAAGGTAGAAGTAGATTATTATATATATATTCATGATGAAGATGAACGTATGATAACGGCAGTAATGAGCATATTGAATAGAGAAATGCTTAGTGAATCTGAGATAATAAGCTGGATAGTGGGGTTCAGACAAAATTTAAAATTAGGGAAATATTCTGATAAAAATGATAATATTTATATTAATATAAAAAATTTTTTGAGAGGTCTATATTTTAGAATTCTTAAAGAAGATAAAAGTAGTAAATATCTTTATATAATACAGGAAAAGTTAGAAAACATAAAATTAAGTACACTATAGTAGTATTATAAGAAATTCTGGATTTAGAAAGTAAGTTAATAGATTCTTTATTCAATATAAGTAGATCCATAAAAATAATGGAGGATATATATGAAAGTGTCTAATTTAGTTGTGAAGGGAGAAAATATAAGAGACATAATTGATATTTTATATAATTATAGAAATGAATATTATTACAATAAACCACATGTGTATAGTTCAGAAAACATAGCAGTCTTGATGAGAGAGAGCTTTTATGCAAGAACTTGGTCAACGCTTATGTCAGTAATTATTCTAAAATTTACTGATTACAATGAAGCTGAAATAGAAGTAGTTATCAGCGGAGGTAAGGGTGGAACATTGCTACATGACTGGGGAGCTGAAAATAGGGAAAATATAAAAATAGTACATGAGATTGTAAATGCATGTGAGGGAAATTCATGGGAGTTGATAAGCATTCAACCTGAGATTCTTAAAGAATCATTAACCAAATCGACTACTAATAAATTTAAGAATAGAATATTAAATAGTCTAAAAAAATGGATGTAATAATTAATAATCATTATTTCTTAGGGAACTATCAATCTGTAAGTCCCAATTTTAAATTATTTCTATTAAAATTTTTTTATAATATACTCTTTTTTGGTTTTGTTTAATTTTTGCCAGAAAAGAGTATTTATTTTTATATAAATATAGATTATTTTACGTCAAATAATAAGAAACTGTTGAGTCCCTATTTTCAAATAACTGCTCTAATTATATATGCTGATAAAAGGAAGAATATTGTTTTAATATTGATTGTGTTGAGTTGAGGATAATAGTGTATGAAATATAAAAAAAACAATACACTATCAAAATCAAATCCAATAAACTCTTAAGATGTGTGTTGAAATAGGATACACTTTTAGAATTGAAGATAAAACTATACAAGAAATCATAAAGAGAATCCTAAAACAATATGGTTATAGCACTAATTTAAAGTTGGCATAAGAATTGCTATATAAAAGATAAAGGTAGTTAAGAAATTGATTAATATAATTATGTGTTATAATTAATGTTTTCTATAAATAGGAGGATGTGATGATTAAAGATAAGAAAAAATTACTGAGTACATAAAATAATAGGATAAAAATTTTAAGGAGAACGTTTGCCACAAAGATTGATTGGCATCTATCATTGATAAACAGCTAAGATGAGAGGATAATATAAGCTAGAGGTTAACAAAGTTTTTATTAAACAAATAAAATAATAATATTAGAGAAAGTAGGTGTAAACGATGAAAAAGATTTATTTATTCTGCAGCCATGGTATGTCTACAAGTTTATTAGCAAATAAGATGCAGGATGTGGCAGATACTCATGAGCTTCCAATTGAGGTAAAAGCTTTTCCACATGGTAAACTTGAAGAAATTGTTGAAACTCTTAATCCTGATTGTATACTATTAGGACCACAAGTTAAGTACTTATATGATGAAACAGTAGAGAGATTCAAGGATATTAATACTCCAATAGCAGTAATTGACTCACAAGACTATGGAATGATGAATGCAGAAAAGGTTTTAAAAACTGCAATTATTCTTATTAAAAAAAATAAAAAATAGGAGGAGATAAAATGCTTGCATCATTAGAAAAGGTGCTAATGCCTATTGCTGATAGACTAGGCAAAAATAAAGTTTTAGTTGCAATTCGTGATGGTTTTCTGATATCAACACCATTGTTAATTGTAGGTTCTATCTTTTTATTAATAGCAAATTTTCCAGTTCCAGGTTGGTCTGAGTTTTGGACAAAATATCTTGGAGTAGATTGGGAGTTATGGTTTATAAATGTTTCAAGAGCAACCTTTAACATAATTGGTTTGTTGACCTGTGTGGGGACAGGCTATGCATATTCTAGAGAAATAAAAGGTGATAAGATTCAAGGAGCAGTTGTGGCTTTAGTCGCATTCATTATCTTGATGCCAACAAGAATTCCGTTTGAAGGTGTTGATGGACCAGCCACTATGAATGCACTAGGCTTTGAGTATGTAGGCTCTAATGGTATATTTTTAGCTCTTATTATATCCTTAACATCAGTAAGTGTATTTAATTGGGCATATAGAAAAGGTTGGACGATTAAGATGCCAGAAGGTGTTCCGCCAGCAGTATGTGATTCTTTTGCAGCATTGATTCCAAGTGCTATAGTTATTGGACTATTTTTCTTTATTCGTATAGGATTTGAATTTACACCCTTTGAAACAGCACATAACTTTATATATACAGTATTACAGGCACCGTTACAAGGTGTAGGAAACACATTGGTAGCTCAAATTGTATATAGTATAGTATGTACGCTATTTTGGTTCTTTGGAATTAACGGTCCAGCAGTTGCAAATACAGTATTTGCACCAATTACTAAAATACTAACTATTGAAAACTTGGAAGCATTCCAAGCTGGATTACCGTTACCAAATATATTTACAGATCCCTTTTCAAATTTCTTCACAGGATTTGGAGGAGGAGGAAGTACTCTTTCGCTAGTTATAGTTATGTTACTTTTCTGTAAATCAAAAAGAATTAATCAATTAGGTAAGTTATCAATCGTTCCAGGAATTTTTGGAATTAATGAGCCAATTATCTTTGGATTACCAATTGTATTAAATCCAGTGTTAATTGTTCCATTTATTGGTGTTCCACTAATAAATTTGATACTTTCCACATTTGCTACTAAGGCAGGAATTATTCCTTATACTACAGGAGTATCATTACCGTGGACAACTCCAATAGGATTTTCTGGATACTTGTCAACGGGAAGTTTGTTCGCAGGATTGTGGCAAATAGGATTATTGGTACTGGGATGTGTAATTTATTATCCGTTTATAAAGATGCTAGATAAACAATACCTAAAAGATGAAGAAGATGCAAAAAATAATCTGCAAGAGGAAGAAGATATTTCTTTTGAAGATTTATCTTTTGATGATTTTTAGGAGGTAAGGAAATGAAGGTTTTAATGATATTCGATCAAGTACAGGCTGGTCAAGGAGGCAAAGAAAACCCTAATTTACCATTAGGGGGTAAATCTATGGCTATAGGATCTGCAAGTATGTTGGAACCAGCTTTAAAGGAAGTAAATGGGAAGGTTGTAGCATGCTTATATTGCGGAGATGGTTTTTTCAAAGATAATAGAGATGAAGTAAAGTTAAAAATGACAGCTATGGTGAAAAAAATTAATCCAGATATAGTTATATGTGGACCAGCTTTTAACTATGCAGGATATGCAGAAATGTGTGCAGTATTAGCTTACGAAATTAATGAAAAAACTAATATTCCAGCTATAGCTGCAATGTCTAAAGAAAATGAACAAACTATTTTAGATTATAAAGATTTAGTGAATATTGTAGTTATGCCCAAAAAAGGTGGAACTGGATTAAGTGAATCCCTTAGAAATATTTGCTCTTTAGCTAGAAAGAAAGTTGATGGGGAAGATATAAGTGAGTATTTAAAAGAAATATGCTATTAAAAAATAGGTAGTCTAAAATTAATTAGGCTACCTTTTTAGATAACAAAAAATATATATTAAGGGGTGAATAAGCTTTGTAGTAAATATTTACTACAAGTTGCTGACAAACAATGGAACAAATTTTAAATGAAAAAATAGATGAGTTCAAAGAACAGCTAATAAAGGATATTATTGAAATAGTAAAGATACCAAGTGTAAAAGATGTACCTATAGTAGATGCTCCATTTGGAGTAAATGTCCATAATGCGTTATTAAAAGCATTAGAAATATCTGAAAAACTGAATTTCAAAACGAAAAATATTGATGGATATGTAGGATATGCACAATTAGGTGATGGTGATGATTATATAGGAGTTGTAGGACATTTAGATGTAGTTCCTTCAGAAGAAGGGTGGATTAATCCACCATTTAGTGGACATGTTGAAAATGATAGGATTTATAGTCGGGGAGTACTTGATAACAAGGGACCAATAATAAGTGCATTATATGCATTATACGCCATAAAAGAATCTAAATTAGAATTAAAAAAACCAGTACGTATTATATTTGGTACTGATGAAGAAAGTGGATTCCAGGACATACCTCATTATTTAGATAGAGAAAAGCCTCCAATTATGGGATTTACTCCTGATTGCAAGTATCCAGTAGTTTATGGTGAACGAGGGAGAGCAAAAATTAAAATAAGAGTCCATATAAATAAAGAAAATTATGAAGAATCTACACAAGAATTTTTCAATTTTATCAATAGTTATTTTCTATCAAGTAAATCAAATGGTGATAGGTTAGGGATTAATTATAGTGATAAAGAGTTTGGGATTATGGAAATGAGAAATTACAATTTGGATATTAAGGATAATCATTTAAATTTTCTGTTTGATTTAAGCTATCCAGCAATATGTACGATAGATGAAATAATTAGTCAGATAGAATCAAAAATGAGTAGAAACTTAAGCATAGAGCTATTACAAAATTATAATCCAGTTAAATTTAAAAAAGATTGTTTTCTAGTTAAATCTTTACAAGAAGCTTATGAAGAAGTAACTAATTTAGATGGAACTCCAGTTACAACTACTGGTGGAACTTACGCAAAGATTATGCCCAACATTGTACCATTTGGTCCATCATTTCCAGGACAAAAGGGAATTGCTCACAATCCTAATGAATATATGGATATTAGCGATATAGTATTAAATACAAAAATATTTGCTCAGGCAATATATAAATTAGCAAAATAGGAAAGCAACTCAATAAAAGAGAAGAGGTAAGAACTATGAAATTAAATGATAATACATTAGAATTAATGGAAGAGATTACTCAAATAATTGGAGTTTCAGGAAATGAAAAATATATTTCTAGAGTATTACAAAAGCATTATAAAAAATATACAGATGAAATAATTTTTGATAATTTAGGTTCTGTTTTTGCGGTAAAGCGTTGTGGAAAAGAAAATGCTAAAAAAGTTATAATTTGTGGGCATATGGATGAAGTTGGATTTGTAGTTAATGGAATTACAGATACAGGATTAATTAGAGTTTTGCCATTAGGTAGTATTCAAAATCAAACTGTATTAGCACAAAGGGTTAGATTGATAAATCATGAGGGAAAGGAATTTAAAGGAAGTATAATTGTTCCTAATCCTCAAGCAGACGAGGATAAATTAATAAAAGCTAGTGAAATTTTAGTGGATATTGGAGGAACTAGTAAAGAAGAAATTGCAGAGTTAGGAATAAAGTTTGGTGATTCAATTGTTATTGATGGACAATTTGAAGTACTAACTAAAGGTAAAAGAATTCTTTCTAAAGCTTGGAATAATCGTTATGGCTGTATCATGGGTATAGAATTATTAGAAGCACTAAAGGATATAGAGTTAGATGTAGATTTATATATTGGTTCTACAGTACAAAATAAGGTGGGATTAAGAGGTGCTCAAACTTCTACTAACTTAATTAAGCCAGATTTAGGAATTGTAATGGAATGTTTACAAGCAAATGATATAAAAAGTGGTGATGATACGGTAGGAAAACTAGGAGAAGGAATATTAATTAATTATTATGATAAATCAATGATGCCTAATAGAACATTGTTGCAGCATTTAATCCATATTTGTAAAACAAATCATATAAAACATCAGTATTTTTATTCTATGGGTGATAGTGATGCTGGATGGATTCATAAACTATTGGTGGGATGTCCAACTTTAACCACTTGTATTTGTGCTAGAAACATTAATACTAATAGTTCAATAATAGACGTTGATGATTACATTGCCGCAAAAGAAGCAATCATTAATGTTGTAAAATCATTGAACACAGAAAGCATTAATAAATTTAAAGCTGAAAATAGGTAAGATATTTATATTTAGTATAAAAAATATAAGAATTTAAAGTCTTGGAGGAAGATTCATGAGTAAAAACAAAGAAGTAACTTACCATAATATAGATTTACAAATGCTAAAAGAACTAAGTGAAGCTGACGGTATATCAGGTTGCGAAAAAGAAGTTAGTAGAGTTGTTAAAAAGTATCTAAATAATTATATTGATGAAATTTCATATGATAATTTAGGTTCAATTATAGGATTAAAAAAAGGTAAACCGAATGGACCTAAAATTATGATTGCTGGACATATGGATGAAGTAGGATTTGTTGTAAGAGATATTGATAGTAATGGATATATAAAAATATTGCCTGTAGGAGGATGGTGGGGGCATGTATTGCCTTCCCAAGAAATGACCATAACCACATCAGCAGGTAAAAAGATTAATGGTATTGTTGGAAGTCGTGCACCTCATGGAATGTCAAATTCCGAAAAAGAAAAAGTGATTAAACCAATTGATTTATTCATAGATTTGGGAGTAGCAACAAAAGAAGAAGCGGAAGATTTGGGAATACAAATAGGAGATATGATTACTCCCAATGTTAACTTTTCTATTATGAATAATCAAAATTATTTATTAGGTAAGGCATGGGATGATAGGATAGGTATAGCAGTAGGTATAGATGTATTAAAGAAACTACAAAATATTGAGCATGATGCAAATATTTATGTAGTTGGCACGGTTCAGGAGGAAGTTGGACTGAGGGGAGCTAGAACTTCAACCCAGATTATTAAACCAGATATTGCCTTTGCATTAGATGTAACAACAGCTAAAGATACACCAGTAGATAAAGGTGAAATAAAGCTAGGATGTGGAGTTATACTTAGTGTATTAGATTCTACAGCATTAGCACACAGAGGATTAATTGAAAAAATAGAAGAAATTTGTAAAGAGCTAAAGCTAGATATAAATTATGACCTTATGACTGCAGGAGGAACAGATTCTGGTATCATACACAAAACATTTGATGGGATTATTACAATGACACTTTCTATACCAACACGTTATATGCATTCACCTAGACTAATAATTCATTGTAAAGATTATATTCAAACGGTAGAAGTTATTACAGAATTTTGTAAAAGAGTAAACTCAGAATTATTGAGAGAAATGAAAACAACTAATAGATAATCTTATTTATATGATATTAAGATAAGTTAAATGTCTTAGGGAGTGATTTTATGGTGTTTATTAAGGACATTAAAATAGAAGATGAGTTTTTAATAGATTTAAAAAGCATATTAAGGAAAAAAACAGTAAAAGATGTTTCTGTTAAAGATCATCCTTTTGGTGCGGGAATAACAGAAGGTTTAAACTGTATATTAGACATAGCTAAGTCATATGGGTTTAGGACAGTTAACTTAAATAACTATATAGGGTATGCAGAATTTGGACAAGGCGATGAATACGTGGGTGTATTAGGTCATATAGATGTTGTGCCAGAAGGGAATGGTTGGAGTACAAATCCCTTTGAACCTATAATAAAAGATGGCAAAGTCCATGGTAGAGGAGCTTTAGATGATAAAGGACCATTACTAGCTGCACTTTATGCATTAAAACTATTAAAGGATTCAAATATAAAATTATCTAAAAAAGTTAGAGTAATATTTGGTACTAATGAAGAATCTGGAACAGAGGATATAGATTATTACTTAAAGAGGGAAGAATCTCCACTATACTGTTTTACTCCCGATGCTTATTTTCCTATAGTAACTTCTGAAAAAGGAATTCTTACTTTTGAATTAGTACAAAATTTAGAAAATGTCTTTGATGATTATGAAATTGATTATATTAAGGGAGGAAAAAGATCTAATATAGTTCCTGATTATTGTGAATGTAAGATAATACATAATAATAACAATCAGCTAATTATGGCACTTAATGATACAAGTCTAAAAGAAATATATAAAATAGACTTAGAATATAGTGAAAATTATATAATAATAAAAAGTAAGGGAATAGCTTCTCATGGAAGCACACCAGAGTTAGGTGAAAATGCTATAGCTAATATACTATTATACTTAAACAAGGTATTAAAATTAAAAAATGATTTTACTATGTTTTTAGAAGATTTTTCAGAATTAATAGGAAAAGATTGGGATGGCAATAAACTTGGAATAAATTTCTATGATGAAGAGTCGGGAGCATTAACATTAAATCTTGGAGTAATTAATGAAAACAACTCAGAAATACGTATGAGATTTAATATAAGATACCCAGTGACTATATCTCATGAGGATATATTAAATAATATAAAGCATAAGATAAAAGATACTAATTTTATATTCCATGAAGGTAATCATAATGCTCCATTATATTTTCCAAAGGATCATAGATTAGTGATGTCTTTAAAAAAGGCTTATGAAGAGGTAGTAGGTGAAGAGGCAGAATTATTATCAACAGGCGGAGGTACTTATGCAAAGCTAATGCCCAACACAGTAGCTTTTGGACCTTTGTTTAAAGATAATGAGAACTTAGCTCATCAAGCTAATGAGTTTATACATGTTTCTTTACTTGAAAAATGTATCCAAATCTATGCGAGGGCTATTTATGAATTAGCTAGGTAGCATAATTAATCAAATATAATGGCATGGATGAGTTAAAATTAACCCATTCATGCCATTGATATCTGGTTCTTATGTAAATATATTGTAAAAAGTATCAGAAACAATATTTCTGTATTCAGTAAGTTTATATTATGGGTTTTTTCTATAATGGACTTTAGACCTAAAGAAATAGTATAGTATTCTGGAAAAATACATTTTACCTTGTTCAAAGTAGGAAAAAAATCAAAATTTATTAAATTGATCCTATCATATATCATATCAAGATGAATATGAAAAAAAGTTTTCAATATATCATCATTAAGAAATGTCTTAAGTTTATTATCCAGACTAGATATGTTAGATAAAACTTCTTCATATGCAGAGCTATTTAGACTATATTGATAGCTTGAAATATTATTTTTGATGATACTCAAATAATCTCCAAACAAATTAATTATAGAGCTGCTATCAGTTTCTTTATTAATTGTAACTCTAGAAATATCCATCATTAGCTTTTTAAAACTGTTAAGAATAAGCTGTTTTTGTTTTAAAAATGAATGACTAGTTATCTGTGAGTTTTCATCATAAGTAAAGTAGGAATCAACACTATCTAGAGAATCTAATAATGCCCTTTCTTCTAACAATGGAGTATTAAGCATTTTTCTTAATTCCTTTGGCAAATCAGGACTGTTGATTTTAATATGTATTTTATTATTGATAAAATACTCTGAATATGCATTAGCAATAGCCAGAGTAATATCATTTTTAAGTTGTCCTACATTATATGGACAAGGATAGGATAATAAACAAAGCATTGCATTATAGGAAACTGAAACAGGTTTACCTAACTTTATACTTTCGTTTTTTATAAAATATTCTACAAGAGTAAGTCTTTCCTCTAACAATCTTTCCTCTAACCTTGGAAGATAAATTTTTATTGGAATTCTCCTTATAAATGTATCTAGAAGAGAAGAACTTATATCCCTATTTGTTGCACATATTATTCGAGCAGAAGATTTAATTTTAGTTGTAACTTCTCCAAATCTTTTAAAGTATCCAGTATCCATAAAGACAAAAAGCATTTCCTGTCCTTCACTAGGAAGATTGTGTATCTCATCTAGAAATAAAATACCACCATCTGCCTGCTGGATTAGTCCAGGTCTATCTTCATTTGCTCCAGTAAAAGTACCTTTTTTAACTCCAAATAAATGGGCACTTAATAACTGAGGGTTATTGGAAAAGTCAGAACAATTGAAATGTAAAAAGGGCATATTCTTACTGATATCTAGTGAATTCGCATATTCATGCATCAACTTTGCTAACATAGATTTACCTACACCGGTATCACCAATAATCAGGCAATTCATTCCATTAGGTGGATAAAGAATAGCAGTTTTTGCGAGTTTGATAGATGGAATTAAAGAAGGATAAAGATAGGATAAATTATCCATAGATGATTTAGCAGTAAAATCTATGTTATTAGTATTATTTAAAAAGTATTTTACAGGTCTAGAATTGTTTTTATATAAAAAACCTTTTTCAACAAGTATATTTAAGTCTCTACTTATATTAGATCTCTGTAAACCTAAAAACCTACTAAGTTCAATAGTTGTTACTCCATCACCTTTATCTAGCGTTTTCATAGAATTGTGAACTAAATCTATTCTTTTCATATTAAACTATCTCCTTGTAAACCATAATGTGTATAATTTAATCCCTAATTATTGTATAGATAATTGTGAAATTAAGTTATACTGTGTTAAATTCAATATATATAAATATACATATTTATTATTATATAACACACTTAATGTAGAAAATCAATTATTAGATAAAGAAATATAATAAAACATAAGTAAATGTATAAATATACCCATGGTTTGCGAATGGCATAGTTGTTGCATATGTAATATCATTAAGGAACTAGGAATGGAGGAGAATATTATGGAATGGGCAATGATAGCAACATGGAGGATGGCAATTGAGGGAATAACTGAAGCATCAAAATTATTGGAAAATAGAGAGTCGGCAGGTAATGCAATAGAAAAAGCAATTAAGATGGTTGAGGACTATCCCTACTATAAATCAGTTGGATATGGAGGATTGCCAAATGAAAATGGTATAGTTGAATTAGATGCAGGATACATGGATGGAGATACACTATCTATAGGGGCAGTAGCTGGAATAAGAGATTTTGGAAATCCAATAAGTATAGCTAAAAAATTAAGTGAAGAAAGGTTTAATTGCTTTTTAGTAGGAATCGGGGCAGAAGAATATGCTCAGAAAAATGGCTTTGAGAGAAAAAACATGTTAACTGATAGAGCAAAACAGCATTATGAAAAAAGAATTAAAGAAACAATAGAAAAAGGCTTGAGTCCTTATGACGGTCATGATACAGTTGGTATGATAGCGTTAGATAGAAATAAGACTATGGTTGCAGGGACATCAACTAGTGGCTTATTTATGAAAAAAAGAGGTAGAGCTGGTGATTCGCCAGTATGTGGTTCAGGATTCTATGTAGATAGTGAAATAGGAGGAGCGACAGCAACAGGACTTGGAGAAGATTTAATGAAGGGCTGTATTTCTTATGAGATAGTTAGATTAATGAGAGAGGGATATCATCCTCAAGATGCTGCAGATAAAGCGGTTTTAGATTTAAATAATGTTTTAGCCAAAAGAAGAGGAAAATCAGGAGATTTATCAGTAGTATGCTTAAATAATAAAGGTGAATTTGGTGTAGCAACAAATATTGATGGTTTTTCTTTTTCTCTAGTTACAGAAAATCAAGAACCTACAGTTTATGTATGTAAGAATACAGATGGAAAAACAACTTATGAAGTTGCAAGTAAAGAATGGCTAGATAAATATATTGAGAGAATCAAATCTCCTATAACTTTTGATTAATAAATATTGCGAACTTAGTTAGAAGATAAAGAAGGATAAGTTATAAAAAGAATATAAGGAAAAGGAGACATATATATGCAAGATTTAGAACTAATATTATTCCAATTAATTACTAATGCTGGAGATGCAAGAGCATTTCTATTTAAAGCTTTAAAAGCATCTAGAGAAGAAAAATTTGATGATGCAGAAAACTATGTTAAAGATGCAGAGACAAGTTTACTAAAAGCCCATGAATTTCATAGTTCATTAATTCATCAAGAAGCTTCTGGAGAACTAGTAAATATATCATTACTTTTAATTCATGCAGAAGATCAATTAATGGCAACAGAAACATTAAAAGAAATTACTAAAGAAATGATTTTAACACATAAAAAGTATTCGAAATAGTAGTTTTTCTATTATATTAAAAGGTATCTAATTTGTCATAGATTAGATACCTTTTAATATTTAATTAGGAAGTTTAGTTTTTAAGGAGGATTTTGATCTAAATGTTGATCTAGATACTAGTTTTATATTTTTAACAACAACAAGTAATAGGGGTGTCGACGTAGGATTTGCATATAATCCTCGTGGATCCGAAAACCCAAAGCAGACAACTTGTTATTATATTGACAACAACAAGGATATTGTAACTAGGTTGGAAATGCGTATTAGAAAATAGGATGAAAATTTGATTTCCCCTTTTTAGTATGTATAATGCCAGTATCACATTAAAAAGGAGGGGATTATTATGTTCTTATTAGTTATTTTAATCGGATTAGGATTAGTTTGTTTTGTAAAGTTAAATGAAGAAGGTTTTACAAGAATGGGCTTTATGGTAGCGTATCTAGCGTTTATTATAACGCTAATAAAATCTATATATTAACAATTAAAAAGAATCTGGGTTTTAAACCCAGGTTCTTTTTAATGTAAAATTCGGAGGTGTGGGATGGAGAATGAAATATTAAAATATGTAATTACACAAGGGATATTTGCGGTACTATTTGTCTACCCGCTGTTTTATGTGTTAAAAGAAAATAGTAAAAGAGAAGTTAATTATCAATCAATTATAGAGGAACTATCCAAGAAGTTTAATATAATAGAGAATGTTCAGGAAGATGTTAAAGACATTAAAAAATATATATTTAAGAATTAGGAGGTAATGAGATGGGGAACTTTAGAATGCTTAACTTTGATAATCTTATAAAAGAATTAGATAAATATAAATTCAAGCAGCTCCATATACATCATACTTGGAAGCCTGCTCATAAAAGTTTTACTGGCAATAATCATATAGCAATCCAACAATCTATGTATAACTATCATGTAAATTCAAATGGATGGAGTGACATAGGGCAACATTTAACACTATTTCCAGATGGTGCTTGGGTAACCGGTAGACCTTTTAATATAGCTCCAGCAAGTATAAAGGGTTGGAATACAGGAGCATTAGCTGTAGAAATGATAGGCAACTTTGATATACCAGGAACAGGAGCTATAAATGATCTAGGATATGATCTTTTACAAGGTAAGCAGAGAGAGGAAATATTAAAGCTAATGAGATATTTTATAAATAAGTATGGAGAAGATTCCATAAAGTTTCATAGAGAAGGTCCAGGAGTAACTAAGACTTGTCCAGGTACAAGATTAGATAAAATTATGCTTATTAAGGAGGCTAAAGCATTGACTGATAAAAAACATTGGGCAGAGGAACATTACAACAATCTTAAAAGTATAATCAACATTACAGACAAGCGTTTTGACGATAAAATTACACGAGGGGAAGCTATGGCTCTTGTAGATAAAGCATTAGATTATATAGAAAGGAAGGTAAAATAATATGTTAAACGAATTTATTACACTAGAAATATTAGCGACGTTTGCAGGATTAGTAATGACGGTATCTGTGATTGTCCAATTTACTAAATCTATAGTAAAGAAAAAGTTTGATGACTCTGCAGTGAGATTATATGCTTTTATAATATCCTTAATCCTTACTTTTATATTTGCTAGAAGTGGACAAGGATTACAAGGTATAGTTTTAACTATTATTAATGCAGTATTAATTACTATAGCTAGTACAGGTACTTATGAAATGATAGTAGATCCTAAAGCAGAGAAAAGTAAATAAAAGAGGTCGTTTTAAACGTCCTGTTTTTGTTTAGGTAATAATGAAAATAATACGTTAAACTTTAGTAAACCCTATACTAAAAATATTAATATCTAAAAAAGAATTGGATACACTAATAGAGGATGGGGTTGTGTATTTAAAAGAGTACTTAAAGTAAGGGAAAGACCTATTAGGGTATAAGGAAGATTGAATAGTAAGCAAAAGGAAATAACAACAAGCCATTTTTTTAAACGACCTCTTATTAATTAGACCAGGATTAAGTTCCTGGTCTTTTTTGATTTGTGGCATAAAGTTTATATTATAGTAACACTTTTATCAATCTAGAATATACTTGTAGTATGGAGTAAAACATTAAGTAACTTTAAATACTAAGAACATGCTTGCTCCTGCTAAAAATATAAAAATAAGCTTTTCCCTTCTTTCTATAGGAATTGTACTAATAGCTATTAATATAGCATTAATAAATACCTCAAAACGGATAAAAAGAAATAATAAAGTAGGACATTTCCAACCATATCCTTATTAACGAGACTAGGATTAATTTCCTAGTCTTTTTTATCTTTTGAAACTTTTTTATTTAATTTTACATAGAAAATTTATAAGATAGAAATTTAAGTTTAGATTTTATATTGTAGTAACAACTTTTACTGGTCCGTAATATACTTGTACTGGGAAAGAAGAAGAGCAACAAGTTACTTTCCTAATATAAGGTAAAGGAAGGCGAGAATAATGGATTATAATCAAGGGATTGATGCAGCAAGATGCAATGAGCCAATTAGGATAGGTGCGACATGTGTAGCGCGGATAGATGACAGATTTTTCTTGCTTATTAAAATAGAAATAAAGATTCCAGGTAGAGATATTGAAGACGTTATTGTAATAGAGATAACAGCAGCACAAGCGGCAGCACTAATAGCAGCAGGAGTTATGCGTTGTCAAATAGTTGATAGAATTCCTACAGGAAGAGAAGTAGAGCTTATTTGTGCATTTGTAGTAGGAAGAAACGTGTTCTTAGTATTTAACGTTGAAAATATGACTGATCGTTTAGTTCTAGTTAGAGTACCTTTATGCACTATCATTTAATATAACTAGCAAATTAGGATTGAGTAATAAAGATTGAAGGGAAATGTTAGGGTAGCTTAAGGCTACCCTAATTTTTTGTATGTTATCCTACATAAGGAAGACCGGATAATCAATTAAAAGTATACGCAAAGGACTTAAGGTTATAAGTTTAAGAAGCATGATAGAAATGTATAAAAGCTAGATATCCTGGTCTTTTTTGATTTTCAAGATATTCCTATTAAATTAAACAAAGAATTATGTTGCTTTTTATCTATAAATATGAATGATTGTGGTAAATTCTTTTACTATGACCTAATTTTTATTATTTTTCTTATCGGGGGATAAAGGAGTTTTTTCATTGTCTATAGAAGGTATTAATTAAGAAAAATAAAGGAGGTATTTTTATGAAAAATTTTAAAGTGATAAGTATCTTTTTAGCGATTACATTAGTTATTTGTGGATTTTCTTTACCATTATACGCAGATAGTAATGATGAATTGTTAAAAGGCGCTGATGAAAATGATTTTGTTATCGAAGTAATATCTTAAGAAAAACTTACTGGAGAAAAATCAGAGCTTCAATCAAGAGATGAAATAATTGTACAAGGTCTTCAAAGACCTAAAAAATTATGGAATGTAGCGACTAAAGGTAGGTGTCATTTTAAGGGTAAGGCAAGTAGAAGTAACTTGTATAGTGAATATGTATTTACAGGAAAAAATAAATACACATATTATGTAAAGAATGAATATGATAAGCAATTAACAATTAAGATAAAAAAAGATAACTGGACAGGAATTACCATAAGGACAATTAAAGTACCTGGCAACACTGCAAGAACATATACAATTACAACAAGTGACAAATTTTATTTTTTGTACTACAGCCCAGTTAATGCTTCCGGATATATAAAATAATAAATAAAGGGGCTGTCTCAAATTTTATTTTGAGACAGCTCCTTTTCTTTTTGCAACTCTAAAACCAAAACCTGCATCAAAACCATCCAATATATTAACTCTAGACAAGCTTTTATACATACATTAATATAAATACTATACTACATATATAAAGCCTTTCTATAAGCCTATATAAGCCTTAAAACAGTATATCAAATATTTTACTATATTTTAGCAGGAATTATTGATTATTTATAGAAATGATAGGTAAATATGGTATGTAGAATGTGAAGTAATGGAAAATTTAGAGAAAGTAAATAAAAGGTGGATTTATTATGTTGAAGTTTTTTGAAAAAATACATTTAAATAAATATTATAATGGTAAAAAAAATGAGAATACAAAAAATATACTATTTATAATATTTGTTTTTATCATTTCATCTTTACTAAGTACACTATCTATAAGCTTGCCTAAAAAATTATTCAAACCCTTATTTATATTTTCATTAATATATTTTGTTTTTAGATATTTATTAGCTAAATATTTTAAATATCATACTGAAAATTATGATATAAAAACTTTCTATACAGATATTGAAAGAAAATATATTATATATTTTTTAATATGGATAATATGTTTTAGTTTTTTGAATATCAAAGGTTTTTTATAAATGAAATATTTTAAAAAGTTAGCAGTCGTAGGAATAATTTTAAGTGTGATAAATTTATTTGGATTTAAATTAATTAATTTTGTGATAAGATAAAGAAAGGGACTAAAAAGTCCCTATTTTGTTTGACGTCAAAAAATCGTCAAATAAAAATTTATAAATATGTTTCAAAATGTTTAAGGCTATTTAAAGCGTTCTCAATACAACGCTGCATTTTACTATATTCGTATCAAGATGTGTTAAAGAGTTTTTAAAAGAAATATAATTAAATATTTTGATGTGAAATGTGGAATAGTTAGGAAAAGAAACGCTAATTGAGGAATTTAAGATGATGGAAAGATTGTTTTAAGTTATATCACAATACATACAATTGATTTAGCTGTATTTACTATAATGTATTATTTATAGAATGATTACGAAAGGGGATAAAACATGGATAAATATTTAAGTTTTCAAGTGACAGGTGACCTTAAAAAAGATATAAAAGCATACTTTATGCTGCATAATATGTCAGATATATATGAACATACCATGGATGTAGTGAGAGAACTACATAATATGGGACAGCAATTTGGATTCTTAGAACAAGGCAGTGAAATTGCTTGTTATTGCCATGATTTAGGTAGAGTAGTGGAAAAGGATGAAGTAATAAAATTCTGTATGGAAAATAACATTAATATTACTGATGAAGAAAAGCAAGCGCCTTCAATTTTACATCAGAAAATATCTAAATTTATAGCAGAGAATCTCTTTGAAATAAAAGATAATGATGTACTAAATGCAATTAGATATCATACGACATCAAGGAAACAACCAAGTAAAACAGAAATTGAAGTATTTCTAGCCGATAAACTAAGCTGGAAAGACGAAGAATGTAAAGAAATTGTAAACAAGATTAACGATGCTATAAAACACTCAAAAGAAAAGGCTATGTTATGTTACTTAACTGATTTAGAACTAAGGAAAGAAGAGCTAAAGTTATATCACAAAGATTCAAAAGAAGCTTATGAATATTTTAATCAATTAATTAGATGAACTAAAATACTTTGACTATCATATAGAAAAGGTCATGGGTAAAGAAGTATTTAGCAATAATAGCTGGAATCCATGATAACTTTTTAGATTGATTTACTTTCGAACAACTATGGGATACAATAATAAAATATCTTAGCTTAACTATAAAATTAAATATAGTAAATTTAGGGTAGAGAATAAAGGATATACAAAGGAGAATTTATTATGGATAATAAGATAATTTTAAGGGATGGACACATTCATTCACCATATTGCCCTCATGGCACAAAAGATTCTTTTGAATTCTATGTACAAAAGGCTATTGAATTAGGATTGGAAGAAATAACTTTCACGGAACATATGCCTTTGCCAGGGAATTTTATGGATCCAGAATTTCTAAAGCATTGTTCTCCCACACTAGATGTAATAGAAAAGTATATTAGAGAGTTAGATTATATAAAAGAAAAGTTTAAATCAGTAATAAAAATAAATACTGGTTTAGAGGTAGATTATGTTGAAGGTTATGAGGAAAAAATTAAGGAGTTGCTAAATATATATGGCAATAAAATAGAAGATAGTATATTATCTGTACATTTTATTAAAGTAGGGGATGAATACTATTGTGTAGATGCTAGTCCTGAAGAATTTGGAAAGTTAGCACAAAAATTAGGTAGCGTAGAGAAAGTATACGATAGATATTATGAAACTTTACTAAAATCAGTGAAAGCTGATTTAGGGATATTTAAACCTAAACGTATAGGTCATCCTACTTTAGTTAGGATTTTTAATACAGAATATCCTTTAGAATATACTAATGTTGAACTTTTAGAGGAAATTATAAAAGAAATAAAAATAAGGAACTATGAAGTAGATTTTAATACAGCAGGAATTAGAAAGCCATATTGCAAAGAAACTTATCCTTCTGGTGTATTTGCAGAATTAGTGGAACACTATGCGGTAAAGGTCGTTTACGGGTCTGATGCTCATACTGCATTAGATGTTGGAAGAGATTTTGTATTTAAATATTAATTAAAAACAATATTGATCCTATAATTACCTTAGGATACAGGGATGATATTGTTATAGAGGAGATAAAAAGATTAAGAAAAACTTTATAATTAAATATAAGAGATGATTTATGTAGAACTTAAACTTAGTAATCACTCGATGCAACATTTGTAAAGGATGATAACTATATCAAGTTAACTAGGTAATTATCAATAAAATGTATTTTGGAGATTATTTATAATATAACTTCTGGTGAATGAATTAAAATAATTTAAAACATATAAATTTAACAAAAGATTTTCTAAATAATCCAGAGCGATATTTAAGGTATTTATAGGATTTAAATGATATAATAATTTAATATAAAATCTAAAGATAAACCTTAGAGGAGGATAATATGAAGGAAACAATATATATAACAGGGCATAAAAATCCTGACTCAGATTCAATATGTGCAGCTCTGGCATATGCAGAGTATAAGAATGCTAACGGAGATATTAATGCTATTCCCGTAAGACTTGGAGAGATGAATAGGGAGACAAAGTTCATACTTGAATATTTTGGAGTTGATGCTCCAATGCTTATAGAAACAGTAAGACTAAGTGTCGAAGATTTAAACTTTGATAAAATAGCTCCTGTTAGTCCAGATATATCATTACGTATGGCTTTGGACTTAATGAAGAAAAACAATTTAAATAGTCTTCCTATTATAGATGAAAATGAACAACTTGCAGGTATTGTAACAATATCAGATATAATTCAAAGTTACATAGATGTATGGGACAATACTATTTTGGGAAAGTCAAGTACTTCTATAGACAATATTATAGATACTCTTTCCGCTAAATCTATATTAATTCCAAATATAATGAAACCGATTACTGGAAAACTTTTAGTGTTAGCTATGGAACCTAAATCTGTAGTAGAATATATAGAAGAAAACGACATAGTTATATGCGGTGATAGAAAGGACGCTCAAGAACTTGCCATCAATAAGGATATTTCTTTAATGATCGTAACTGGAGATGTAAAAGTAGATGAAGAAATAATAAGCCTAGCAGAAGAAAAAGGTATAACTATCATATCAACACCTCACGATACTTTTACTACATCTAGATTGATAACTCAATCCGTTCCTCTTAGCTATGTAATGACTACAGATAATTTAGTGGTATTTACCCTTGATGATTTAGTAGATAATGTAAAAGAACAAATGTCTCAAACGAGATTTAGATCCTATCCAGTAATAGATGATAATAATAACAATAAAGTAGTCGGATTAATATCTAGATATCATTTAATATCCAGTATGAAGAAGAAGGTAATATTGGTTGATCATAATGAGCGTAGTCAGTCTGTAGACGGTTTAGAAGAATGTGAAATATTAGAGATTATTGATCACCATAGAGTAGCCGACGTTTTTACGGGGAATCCAATATACTTCAGAAATGAGCCAGTAGGTAGCACATCTACGATAATTGCTTCTATATTATTTGAAAATGGTAGGAGACCTTCAAAAAAAATGGCTGGAGTATTGGCAGCGGCTATAATTTCTGATACCTTATTATTTAGATCTCCTACATCAACAAATGTAGATAAAATGATATTAGAGAGATTAGCAAGAATTGCAGATTTAGATGTAGAAAAATTTGCAATGGAAATGTTTAAGGCAGGGACTTCTCTAGTAGGAAAGACACCACAAGAGTTACTTAGTCAAGATTTCAAGGCATTTACCATAGATGAAGATAAGATAGGAATAGCCCAAGTATATACTATGGATCCAGATAGTTTAGAAGATATGAAATTGGATTTAATATCGTTGATGGAAGAACGAGCAAAGGAATACAAATATTCTATTTTTATATTAATGTTAACCGATATATTTGAACAAGCTTCAGAAATGGTTGTAGTAGGACATAATAAAGAATTAGTGGCAAAGGCTTTTGGAAAGACACTTGATAACAATTCTTTCTATGCACCAGGCATACTTTCGAGAAAAAAACAAGTAGTTCCACCGATTACAAATACTTTGACAAATGTTCAAGAACTATAAATATAAGTAGTTATTATGAAAAAGATATTAATAAAAAATAATTTTCTAGAGGCATAAAAGCATTCAATTGGAAGATTGAGTGCTTTTTTGGATGTCTTGCAGAGTGCTTCCTATGAAAAGAAGGAATTTAACAAAACTTGTAGAACAATTAATTATGTGATTATGTATGAAGTACACGATTAATTTCATAACTTTTATAGAGGAGTGATAATAATAGATATTAAAAATGTTAAAGCTATTTTGTTTGATTCAGGAAGAACTTTAAATATACCTAGAACTGGTCATTGGTTTATAACACCCAAATTTTATGAAATAATCGATGCATCTAAACTTAAAGATAAGCAGGAGTTACTTGATGATGGGATAAGGAAAGCTTGTGACTATGCAGATAAAATTAAGCTTATAAAAAACGAAGAAGAAGAGTTTAGAATGTTTAGGGAATTTTATAGAATTGTTCTGGAAGAAACTAAATATCCAGATATAGATGATCGCATTTTAAATAATTTAGCAGAAGATAACGTTTATAATGATGATAAATTTTTATTTTTTGATGATGTGGAATCTTCAATAAAGAAATTGAATCAAAATTATATATTAGGGATAGTTTCCGACACATGGCCTTCTTTGGAGAGGGTATTTATTAACAGAGGACTAAGAGAATATTTCTCAACTTTTATAATATCTTCAATATATGGTTCGTATAAATCTGAAAAAGTATTATTTAAAATTGCACTTGAGGAATTGAACACACAACCTTATGAAACTATATTTATTGATGACAATGAAACAAATCTTGTAGCCGCAGAGGAATTTGGTATGGTACCTATATTGATTGATAGGTATGAAAGAAATGATCTAAAAAGCAAATATCCAATAATCAAATCATTAGAGGATCTATCTAATTTTTTATTAACAAATAATATAGATAGTTAATAAAAGAAGATATCAATAATACTAGACGCAATTTTAGTTTAAAAATTTTCTGATATAGTATTTATGAATAGTTCACGAAGATGACAGATATCAAACAAAATTTATATGAAAAACATTTATAATTATGAGAAAATTATTGGAAATTTAAAGAGAATAGTAAAAAAGTTTATAATACTTAAAAAAAGAGGGTGACATTATGTACATAGAATTAAGGAAAGATGAATATGGAATCGTAAGCAATTATTTTAATTTTGATTTTCAAACTCCTGCACTAGCTGTTATTAATGGATATTTTCCTGGGAAAGTTTATGTTGATAATAAGGAAAATCCTAAGGGAATTAT
The DNA here is from genome assembly GCF_018917865.1 of Tissierella simiarum. GTDB lineage: Bacteria > Bacillota > Clostridia > Tissierellales > Tissierellaceae > Tissierella_C > Tissierella_C simiarum. The sequence continues at coordinate 26,814 of NZ_JAHLPM010000017.1, read as the reverse complement.
TGTGTGGGCTATATCAAGATGGGCTTATGCATATTTTGAATTAGAAAATATAGAAAAAAATAGGGAGTTTTTTAAAGAATTCATGGAAGAAGAAATTATACCTATTATAGATGACTTAAATGAAGAATACTTTGAAATCTATTCTTTAAATGATGATTATGATAGAATCTTAAAAGAAGAAATACAAGGGTTCTATTTATACGATAAACATTATGAAAATACATTTACTTTAAATGAAGAAAAGTTTAGAAGTTTTAATTTTAAATACGATAAAAAAGAAGTTCTTGAAGAGAAGTTTCCAATTATACCTAAAAAATATGAACAGTATTTTAAAATAAATGAAATGAATAAAGAGGTAGACGGTATAATTTTATTGGATGAAGGGGAAGTGGTATCTCAGTGTATAAATAATGGCTTTGAAAATGATAATAAGTATTTTATTGATGTTGATACTTTTGATGACGAAGAAAGAAATAAAGGCTATGCAACTATAGTAGCTTATGAACTAATAAAAAATCTGTTAAATAAAGAGAAGAAACCATTTTGGGAGACTAGAGAAGATAATATGCCATCAATATGCCTAGCTGCAAAACTTGGATTTGAGAAAATAGAAAGATATCCTGTATATATATATAAAAGGATAAGAAAAGATTCTAATGTTACTAGATAGAATAAATGAAAAAGTATTAAATGAATAAAGATTAGGAGATCTATATGATGATAGAGTTTACCTTAGCTAAAAAAGAGGATATAAAGAAAATTAGTAATTTTATAGCAGAACTAAATAGAAAAGAAGAAAATCATATTGCTTACTGTGGCAATGATAGTGAGGAAATAGAAAATTCATTAATAGAGGATGTAACAGATATTACATTTGATAGAAGCTTTTTAATTGCCACAGAAAAAGATGAGATAATTGGTGTATTAGGATTTGATGCAGATATTGAAAGGAATACTGCTGAAATATGGGGACCTTTTATTAAAGAAGGAAAATGGAATATTGTAACTGAAATATGGAATAGGATGTTAAAATTACTTCCAAAAGAAATAAAGTTAATAAGTATGTTTATTAACAATGAAAATATAAATTGCTTAGAATTAGCAAATACTCTTGGTTTCAGCAAAATTAGTGAAGAAATTATATTGGAATTTGAGAGAAGTAATATAAAAAATTTAGGAGAAAGGCCATTAATAGAATTGACTAATGATGATTACGAGTTCATGAAAGAACTTCATGATAAAGTTTTTCCTAACACTTATTATAGTGGTAATGAGATAATAGAAAGATTAAATATGGATAGAAAAGTATTTATATGTAAAGAAAACAATAAATTAGCAGGTTATATTTATGTTGAAGCTGAGCCTGAATTTGGAGAGGGAAATATAGAATTTTTTGCAGTTAATGAATCTTATAGAGGTAAAGGAATAGGAAGTAAGCTATTAACTATGGGACTAAAATGGTTATTTTCATTTAATTCTATAGATTCTATTACACTTTGTGTTAATTTAAAAAATGAGAAGGCAATTAACTTATATAAAAAAGTAGGTTTTGAAGAAAAACACCAGTTAAGCTATTTTATAAAGAATTATGAAAAAATTATAAAATGATAAGGTTAAAAATCAGATGGCTCTCTAAGATTTCTTTTATACAAAAACTATCAATCATAGATGATAGGGAAATATTATCTAGACAATATCAAAGCGTTAATAGGAGAAATAATAATTATGATGACGAAGATATATTTTGTGAGACATGCTGAACCAGATATTAAGATTAAAGATGATATGACAAGACCTCTGACGGAAAGAGGAATTATAGACAGTATTAAAATAAAAAATTATTTGGAGAATAAATCTATATCTAGAATATATTCAAGTCCATTTAAAAGAGCAGTGGATACTATAAAAAGTTTTGCTGATTCAATTGGATTAGAGATTAGATTAGTATATGATCTGAGAGAGAGAAATATTGGTACATGGGTAGATGATTTTACCAACTTTGCAATGAGACAATGGGAAGATTTTGGTTATAAGCTGGAAGGTGGAGAGAATTTAAAAGAAGTTCAAGTGAGAAATATTAATGCATTATATGAAATCCTAGAAAAAAATAGAGGAGAAAATATTGTAGTTGGAACACATGGTACAGCATTAAGCACTATAATCAAGTATTTTAATCCAAATTTTGGATATGAAGATTTTGAAAGAATTAGACCTATTATGCCCTATATTATTAGATTTGAATTTGATGGCGCTGAGTTTGTGAGTATGAAAGAATTGAAGTATTAAATATTTGGAGGATAACATGGAGTATAGACGATTAAATGTCAATGATTTTAATAAAGTTATAGAAATGGTAAAAGATTTTCGTTCAATTGAAACAGTGGCAGAAAAAGCTAAAAAGTTTTTAAAGAACAGCCAAAATTACTTAGTCGTTTGTCTTGACCATAACGAAAGAGTAATTGGCTTTGTACTAGGATATGAATTAAATCGTTATGATGATAAAAACAATATGATGTACATCCATGAGGTAGGTATACTAGAGGAATATAGAAGGATGGGAATTGGGAAAGAACTGATGAATCAAATGAAGATGATTTGTGATACGAGAGAACTTTCAAAAATGTTTCTTATAACTAATAAATCAAATATTCCAGCAGTAAACTTATATGAATCATCGGGAGCTAAGTGTACTGAGGATGATAATATAGTATATTGGTATGAAAATAGAATATAAACATTATAGTTAAGATTTCATAATACATGATAGAATATAAGAAAGTAGGTAGCGAAGTAAGGTGACCCCCAAAAGTCAGATTAAAAATCTAACTTTTGGGGGTCGGTTCAAAGACTATCTATTTTTTATTATTAAATTTTAAGTAATTATCGATAAAGTACTATATAATCTAAATAATGATTATTAATTAGTTATTTGAAGGAGTGTTAAAATGGGAATAGAATCATTTTCAGAAGCACTAACAAATATTTATATTAAAAATCCATGTAGAATACTACCAAATGCTTTATGGAAAACACTAGTGCAGATTAATAATTTTAATAGTAATTTTATATTAGAAGATGATGAGGTTAAAAATCTAAAGCTTTGGAATAGCAATATGTTGTATACATTTTGGGATAGAGATAAAAATTATATTGATATAGATGAAAAAGATATAAATCTATTTAAGATGATGGTTGTCCATGAGAGACAACTCAATGATAATTTGAAAGAAAAATTTTCAAGTGTAAAAGCATATTTTAAATTGATACATAATAATAGAGATATTCCAGATATTAAGATTTCAGATGATTATTATATTAGAGATGTTAATATTGATTCAGAATTACATATGGTCTCAGAATTAATATGTCATTGCTATGATAATATTAAACCTAGCGTAAAAGAAGTAACTAAATGGACAAGACATCATGTATTTCAGAAGAATTTATGGATATGGGTAATAGATAAAAAAAGAGAAAAACCAGTTGCTCTCGGAATAGCTGAACTAGATATAAATATTAAGGAAGGGACTCTGGAGTGGGTTCAGGTACTTCCTGATTACCATGGCAATAAATTGGGAAAAGTGCTTGTTATTGAATTATTAAAACGTCTAGGTCAGTATGCTGATTTCACTACAGTTTCTGGGGAATTAGATAATAAAACGAATGCTGAAAGATTATATAGAAGTTGTGGATTTATTGGCGATGATATTTGGTATGTTTTAAGAAAAGATTAGATTTATAAATGAACTTTTCTATCAGAAATTCTGAATTATTGAACAAATTTAGATACAGAAAAGGAAAATTTGAAAGGGGAGGTAAATGAGTTTGGATAGAGTATATTTAGTATTGCCATCTGAAGAACATGAAGCTGCATATATTAATATGATGAATGAATGGATAAATGTTGGAGGAAGAATATACCCTGGTGTAATTAAAAGAAGAGAGATGGATTATATTACTTGGCTGAATTATATTAAATCTTGTAGAAATAAAGATACATGTCCGTCTGGATATGTTTCTTCAGACACATATTTTTTAATAAATAGTGATGAGAAAATTCTCGGAGCAATTAGCATACGTCATTATTTAAATGATGATTTGCTAAGTACAGGAGGTCATATAGGATATGGGATTCGCCCAGCAGAAAGAAAAAAAGGATATGCAAAGATGATGCTTAAAATGGCACTAGAAAAATGTAAAGAGATTGGTATTAAAAGAGTACTTGTTACATGTGATAAGGATAATATAGCATCAGCTAGGACTATACTTGCTAATGGTGGAATATTAGAAAATGAAGTTATTGAAGAAGATGGTAATATTGTTCAAAGGTATTGGATAAATGTTCCTAATTTAAATTTATAAAAAATAAATAAATAATATATGATAAATACTTGGAGGTAACTATGATTGTTTGGATTAACGGAGCATTTGGTAGTGGAAAAACAAATGTAGCTTATGAATTGAATAGACGATTAAAGAACTCATATGTATATGATCCAGAAGAAGTTGGATATTTTATTCGAGATAATGTACCTAAGAAATTGAAATTAAACGATTTTCAAGATTTCCCTATGTGGAGACAATTTAATTATCAAATGCTTGAATATTTTATTAATAATCATAATGGTATTATTATTGTTCCTATGACTATTACAAGTGAAATTTATTATAATGAAATAATAGGAAGGCTACAGCAGAAAGGCGTTGATATTAAGCATTTTACCTTGATGGCAAGCAAAGAAACTTTACTTAAAAGACTAAGGAAAAGAGGCGATGGGAAAAATTCATGGCCTGCTAGGCAAATTGATAGGTGTCTAAATGCTCTAAGTAGTCCTGTTTTTAAGGAACATATAAATACAGATAAAATGACAATATATGAAGTAGTTGATTATATAGCTGAATTATGTAAGTTTGATTTATTGCTAGATAATCGAAATTTCATTGAGAAAAAAGTGTATAAGCTTAGAATATGGTTTAAACATATAAGATTATTTTAGACTTGTATACTATAATGAATTTTAAAGATATAGTTGGGAGAAATTAATATGGGAATAAAAAAATGGAGAGAGCCAATAATAGATTCTTTCTTGATTCCTTTATCGAAGGATATAAAACTTTTATCGGTAGATGGCTATCCCCATGCAGGAAATGATGTATTTCAATGTAGTGGTATAAAAAATGGAGAGCTGATTAATTTTTATTTAAAGGTATCTCGTCAAATTGGTGCAGATATTGAAAATGAAATAGAAGCTATTAATAAACTTAGCAATTCGAATATATTAGTGCCTCAGATTATTGATAGTAATATAAAATATAAGTATCCATTTATAGCCACATTAGAAGTCCAAGGAAAGCGACTATCTAACATACTTTCTATATATGAAGAAAATGAAATTCTTGATCAATCTTTACATTATATGCCTAAATTCGGGGAGAATCTTGGAAAAATTCACTCATTAGATTTAAGTTGGGATAATGTAAAGCCAAGAAAATTTCATTTTCATCCTGATGATGAATATTTAAAGAAATTTAACCTTATAAAAGCAGGTGATTGGCTGGCTGAAAACGAACCTTTGGCTAAAACAATGACTTTTATACATGGAGACCATCATTATGCAAATATATTATGGAAAGATGGAAATATTTCTTCCGTATTGGATTGGGAACTATGTGGTGTAGGGTGGAAAGAATTTGACATTGCCTGGGCATTGATTTTACGGCCATTACAAAGATTTATGAAAACTAGAGTTGAACGGGAAGCTTTTTTGGAAGGCTATAATAAATATGGTTCATATGATAAGAAAGCATTAAATTATTGTACTGTACTGATTTACATGCACTTTTATAGTATTGGTAAGGTAGCCAAGGATAATGAATATACTGAATTTGTATTAAAGGAAATTGAAAGAATTATGAAAGACTAAAAATATTGCTATTGCGTATTTTGAGAATAAAATTTTAAATGATATTAAGGAGATATAAAGATGAATGAGGTTATAAAATTACTAAATGACATTATATTAAATGAAGAAATTATATATGCAGTACTTAGTGGTGTTAGGAAGAAAGATGAGAATAACTTTAATAAGGTTACTATAAAACCAGTGCTTATAAAAGGTAATATGAAACTTCAGTTTGCCTATAATTATAAAAATAAGGTATTACATAAGAATCTAGAGCTTGCTGAATCAATTAATGAAATAGTAAACCTTTTAGATGAAAATTTTAAACAAGGTGTAATTTTTGCAAAAGAATCAGACTACCATATATTAATAAGTAAGAGAGAAAAAGTAACAATATTAAAAAAGAAACCTACAAAAGAGAAAGTATATTTATCTCATAATAGAAAAAAGACTTATATAATAGAAGATGGAGAGCCCTGTGATTTCCTTATAAGGCTTGGAGTAATGAATGAGAATGGAAAGGTTCTTTCAAAGAGATATGATAAATTTAGACAGATAAATAGATTTTTAGAAATGGTAGTTGATGTTATTCCAAAAATAAAGACAGATAAAGGGTTAAATATTATAGATTTTGGATGCGGAAAATCTTATTTAACTTTTGCATTATATCATTATCTAGTAAATGTATTAAATTTAGATGTAAATATAATAGGACTTGATTTAAAAAGAGATGTAATTAATTTTTGCAACGAAGTAGCTATGGATTTAAATTATAATAGACTCAAATTTATACATGGCGATATTAAAGATTATAATGATTTTGACAAAGTGGATATGGTGGTAACACTACATGCTTGTGATACTGCTACTGATGCAGCATTAGTAAAAGCTGTAAATTGGGAAGCTGAGGCTATACTTTCAGTGCCATGTTGCCAGCATGAATTTTATGATAAAATTCAAAATCCAATATTAGAACCAATGTTAAGCCATGGAATAATAAAAGAAAAGTTATCATCTTTAGTGACAGATAGCCTTAGAGCTAATGTACTAGAAATACTAGGGTATCAAGTACAGTTACTTGAATTTATTGATATGGAACATACTCCTAAAAATATATTAATAAGGGCAATAAAAGCTGATGGTATGAATAATGAGAAAGCTGTAGAATCATATATAAAATTTAAAGAATTTTGGGGGCTAAATGATTTATATATTGAAAAAGAGTTTGGAGATAAATTAAAAGAAGCAATTAAATAAAAAAGGTATATAAGTAGGGAGCCTGACTTGATCCAGACTCCCTACTACTAGTTTCCTTGTCGTTCCTTTTTCATTTGTTTCTTTTTCTTTCGTTTTAAATCTTTTTCATTTTCTTGTTCTACTCTATTTTTTAGTTTTTTAAAGTCTGGAGTTTTATTTTTTTGGATTGCTGAAATTGCCATATCTTTAGCTTGTTGTAATTGAGATTTTTTTAAATGTAATGAACCACCAGCATAATCAATAAGCTTTTTATAGAGAATTTGACATTCTTCTTGTTTCCATATATTATTTCTCTCTTCTTTAATTTTATTTACTTCTTCTTGAAACAATATGTATTCTTCATTATTGAAATAATCTTCATCGTCATAATTATCATCTTCATCGTTAAAATAATCGTATTGATAATTTAAATAGTTATTTCTTCTTGAAAAGTATTCTTCTTGCCTTTTTTCTGAATTTCGAATCCAAAGAATTACTCTATTTTTATCCCATTTTTTAGGGAAAAGCAAATTTTCAGAACTGTAAGTATAGTATTTTTCACATAAATATTTATGCTCTACTAAAATTGTAAGACAACTTGCACAAAGATATAAATTGTCACCAATTCTATAGGAATATTCTCTTTCAATATCATGAAAAGAATGTAATATACAAGTTTTATAGGCGATTAATTCTATCTGAGAGCCATCCAACAATGTGATTTTAGATTCATTCCAATTATCAAACATTTTATCTGTTTCTTCATCATAATCATAGTTATTTATCTTTGCTTGATTCTCTAACTCTTCAAATATTTCAGATAATGTAGGTAAGTTATTTATGTCTTTAGACTGAGAAATTATTTTTTCAAATAAACTTAATGTTTCCATTAACTATTCACTCCTGAAATAATATTTAAATTTATTAATAAATACCCAATTATAATAATATTTATCATTTAAAATGTTAATTAAATAAGATATAGGATATAGGTATTAATGTTACAACATGATATAATGCTATTGATAGGGGGAATATATATGATTGAAAATAGAGTAAAATTAGTTCCAATTACATATGAATCAGAAAGTGTTTTTAAAAATTTGATGACTTTATATTTACATGATTTATCTGAATATACTAATGATCTAAAAATAGGTGATACAGGGTTATTTGAATATGAGGGAATAGAATTCTATTTCAAAGAAGAAGATTTAAAACCTTTTTTCATATATTCTAAAGAAAATCTAGCAGGATTTATTCTTTTGAATTCAGGAAAATTTGTACCTAAAAATGTGGATTTTTGCGTACATGAATTTTTTATTTTAAAAAGTTACAGAAAAAAAGGTCTTGGAACTGAAGCTATAAATAAATTATTAGAAAAATATAAAGGCAAATATATTATAGCACAATTAGCAGAAAACAAACCTGCAATAGGTTTCTGGCATAACTATTATGCCAATAATAACATTGATTATATAGAGAATGAAAGAGTCATTGATGATGTTCAGTGTATTACCCAGATTTTTGAAGCATGATAAGATAATGTAAAACTTATTATTATCTACTTCAATCCTTGACACTATATATTTTTTATTTTATAATGGATAAAAACATAATTAATACGAAGATAAGGAATAGTAGGTAGATCCCTTAGTAATAGAGAGTCGGTGGTGGTGGAAATCCGATACTGATATTTATTGAAGACATCTTTGAGTAAATAATCTGAAAGGATTAGTTCGCAGAAATGCGTTATAATTTTAGAGTGAGGAAAGTACCTAATTAGGGTGGCACCGCGAGATGATCCTCTCGTCCCTGAATATCAGAGATGAGGGGACTTATTATTTTTTGAGGAGGTAATTTTATGAGAGAGAAAATGGGAAATTTGAGAAGAACTCATATGTGTGGAGATTTAAGACCAGAACATAAGGGTGAAGAAGTAGTGTTAATGGGATGGGTACAAAGAGAAAGGAATTTAGGTTCCTTAATATTTGTAGATTTAAGAGATACTACAGGTATTTCACAAATAGTATTTGACAACACTGTATTAGATGAAATATTCGCAAAAGCTGAAAAAATTAGGTCTGAATATGTATTGGCAGTAAGAGGTAAAGTAAGAATAAGACAATCAATTAACAAAGAGATTCCTACCGGAGAGGTAGAAATATTGGCAGAAGAATTAAAGATATTAGATGAAGCAGAAACAACACCTATTTATATTAAGGATGAAGATAATGTTTCTGAATCAATGAGATTAAAATATAGATATTTAGATTTAAGAAAGCCTTCAATGCAGGAAAACCTAAAACTGAGACATAAAACTGCAAAAGTTATTAGGGATTTCTTAGATGAAAATAATTTTGTAGAAATAGAAACTCCAATGCTGACAAAACCAACTCCAGAAGGAGCTAGAGACTATTTAGTTCCTAGTAGGGTTAATCCAGGAGAATTCTATGCATTACCTCAATCTCCACAATTAATGAAACAACTTTTAATGGTAGCTGGTATGGATAGATATTACCAAATAGTAAAGTGTTTTAGGGATGAAGACTTAAGAGCCAATAGACAACCTGAGTTTACTCAAGTAGATATTGAAATGTCCTTTGTAGATGTAGAAGATGTAATTTCTATTAATGAAAAGCTTCTTTATAATCTTTTTAAAGAGATCAAAGGAATAGAGATAGAACTACCAATAAAGAGAATGACATATAAGGAAGCTATGGAGAGGTTTGGAGTAGATAAGCCAGATTTACGATTTGGATTTGAATTAAAGGATATATCAGATCTTGTGGCCAACTGCGGTTTTAAAGTATTTAGCAGTACTATAGAAAATCAAGGTTCTGTTAGAGGAATAAACGTCAAAGGCTATGGTGATAAATTCACTAGAAAAGATATTTCAAGCTTAGAAGATTATGTAAAAACTTTTGGTGCTAAAGGATTGGCTTGGATTAAAATTACAGAAGAAGGAATTACATCACCTATAGCCAAATTTTTTAGTGAAGAAGAAATGAAGAATATATTAGAAAGAATGGAAGGAGATAAAGGTGATTTAATTTTATTTGTAGCCGATAAATCCTCTGTTGTATTTGATAGTCTAGGCAATTTAAGAAATGAAGTAGCTAAGCGATTAGACATTATTGAAAAAGATGATTTAAAGTTAGTATGGATAACAGAATTCCCTTTATTTGAATATGATGAAGAAGAAGGCAGATACGTGGCTAAACACCATCCATTTACTCATCCAATGGAAGAAGATATTGATTTACTTGAAACTGAACCAGAGAAAGTTAGGGCTAAAGCTTATGATATAGTTATTAATGGAGATGAAATGGGTGGAGGAAGTATTAGAATCAATAATCCAGATCTTCAAAAAAATATGTTTAAGGCTTTAGGATTTAGTGAAGAAGAGGCTTGGAACAAATTTGGATTCTTGCTTGAAGCATTTAAATATGGTACACCACCTCATGGAGGAATTGCTTACGGTTTCGATAGACTTATAATGTTACTTACTAATAGTACAAATATTCGAGATGTTATAGCTTTTCCTAAAACCCAATCTGCAACTTGTTTAATGACTAATGCACCAACTACAGTTTCAGAAAAACAATTAGAAGAAGTTCATGTAAAATTAGATTTAGAATAATACTATTTTAATCATGGATTAAGAGTTTAATAGCAAGGAAGTAAATTATTTCCTTGCTATTAAGACTGTATATTTGGAAGGAGAATGTAATGAGTAATCAATTTATAAGAAGTGAACTGCTATTAGGTACAGATGGTATGGAAAAGCTAAGTAAAGCTACTGTAGCTGTGTTTGGAGTTGGTGGTGTAGGATCTTTTGCTGCTGAAGCTTTGGTGAGAACTGGTTTAGGTAACATTGTTTTAATAGATTATGATATAATAGATATAACTAATATTAACAGGCAAATTCATGCCACTAATAAAACTGTAGGACTACCAAAGGTAGAGGTTATGAGAGATAGGCTTTTGGACATTAATCCGGAGACAAATGTTATTATATATAAGGAAAAATATAATGAAGAAACTAGAGAAAAGCTTCTTAAACCTTCTTATGACTATGTAATAGATGCAATAGATATGATTTCTTCAAAAATAGACTTAATTGTTAAATGTAAAGAAATAGGTATACCCATTATAAGCTCTATGGGAGCAGGAAATAAACTTAATCCCACTATGTTTAAGATAGGAGATATTTATAGCACTAAGGTTTGCCCTTTAGCTAAAGTAATGAGAAATGAGCTTAGAAAAAGAGAAATAGAAAGTCTTAAGGTAGTTTGGTCTGAAGAAGTACCTAAAAAAGTAAATCTAGAAAATTCACATTTAAGAAAAGCTGTACCCGGTAGTATTGCTTTTGTTCCTTCTGTAGTTGGATTGATAATTGCTTCTGAGGTTATAAAGGATATAGCTTTATAGGAGGTGATATTATGGAACAAGTAGGTTTTGTAAAAAAAGTAAATGGAGAAAAAGTGGAAGTAGCTGTTAAAAGAATTTCTGCTTGCGGTGATAATTGTAAAAGTTGTGGTGGAGCTTGTAATAAACCAGCCCATATAGTAAACTTACCTAATACAGTTAATGCAAAGGTAGGAGATTATGTAGAGATTAAAGGTAAAACTAAAAATATATTAAAGTATGCTATGATAGTTTACATGATTCCCTTTATAATGCTACTAGTAGGTATTGTAATAAGTATGGAAGTGTTGAAAAAATTACAAATAGCCAATTATGAAATGATAAGCTTTTTAATCGGTTTAATTTTTCTAGGTGGTTCCTATTTTATAGTAAAGAAGATTGATAAGATAATAGAAAAAAAGGAAGAGGACACCATGGAGATACTTAGAATTTTATAATATTTAAAGGGAGGAAAATGGGTTGACTTTAAAGACTAAAGACAATGATGCTATTATTAAACGGCTTAGAAGAGTAGAAGGACAAATTAAGGGAATACAAAAAATGGTAGAAGAAGAAAAGTTTTGTGGAGATATATTAATCCAAATTGCAGCTGCAAGAGCTGCATTGAATAGTGTAGGTGGATTAATATTAGAAAATTATATGAAGAATTGTTTAAAAAGTTATTTAGACGGAGCTACTGAAGAAGAAGCTTTAGACAAATTAGTAGACACCATGTTAAAATACACTAAACAAAACTAATCTTTCTGTCTAACCCTTTTTATGGATCTAGAGAGAGTCGTAGATATTATTATACCTACTGAAATAGAAGCAGCAATAAATAAGGTTTCAGTACCTGTATTAGCTGCCATTAAAAAATCTTTTTCAACTAAGGCCAACATGGTATAATACATTCCAGCACCGGGTACCAGAGGAACTATTCCTGGTATTATATAAACCGTTGCTGGTTTTTTATAATATCGTGCCAATATTTCTCCTAAAATACCTACAGATAGTGCTGCACAAAATGTGCCTGCTACTTTTCCTTGTAATAGATTATAGGTTAAAAAATACACTACCCATCCAGTAGCTCCAACAAATCCAGATCTTCCTATAGAATCCTTTGGAATACTAAATAATACTGCAAATCCAATAGTCGATAAAAAAGATAAAATAAATTGTTTTAATACTTCCATTTATATAACCCCCCTAAGGTAAAAATTAAGCAGTATACCTACACCAAAGGCTATAGCTAAAGCAGAAAAAATAGCTTCCATACCTCTAGATAATCCAGAAACATAATCACCAGACATAGTATCTCTAATAGCATTAGTTATTGATACACCTGGAACTAAAGACATTATAGAACCTATGATAATTTTATCCATATTTTCTCCAATACCAAGTTTTACTGCCAAGAAGGATAGGAGTGATGCTAAAAGAGCACCAACAAAATTTCTAAGGAAAAAAGTTAAATCTAGCTTATCAATTTTGTTTAAAGTAAATAATACTGTAAAACTAACTAAATAACTTGAAATAAAATCTAGAAAAGTCCCTCCAAATAATAAAGAGAAAAAAGCACAAGCCATACTTCCAAAACAAACTTTAGATAATAGTTTATAAGTATGTATTTTATCAATTTTTTTCAATTCTATTAAAGCTTCATCTATAGACATTGAGGAATTAACAAATTTTCGAGAAAATTCATTTACTAAATTAATTTTATTTAAATCTATAGAAATAGTTTTTATTCTTTGTAAATATGTCATTACTTCTTCATTGTATTCTAGTGAAAGAAAGATTCCTGTTGGGGTAACAAAGGCATCTACATATTTAATATTTTTTCTTGATTTACAAATTCTTTCAATAGTATCTTCTACTCTATAGGTTTCTGCTCCATTCTTTAACATAATTTTTCCTGCTAATATTGCTAAAACTAATAGTTTCTTTACTTCTTTTCTATCATTTTTTTCATTTTGCTCCATTTTTTCACCTCCAAAATTTAATATTCTTGTAAATATGATGAAATATCTATATAATGATAATGTAAGTTGTTAACGGGTTTACTTGATTATATTATAGTATTATTTCTTAATTAATCAAATACCATTGAATTATATTTTAGAATGAAGGGAGACTGAAAAAATGGATTTTACAAATTTAAAAAAATATGACCCTGAAGTAATGAATATAGTTGAAATGGAAACAAATAGGCAGAGAAAGCATATTGAGTTAATTGCTTCTGAAAATTTTGTTACTCCACAAGTAATGGAAGCTATGGGAAGTCAGTTGACAAATAAGTATGCAGAGGGATATCCAAGAAAAAGATACTATGGGGGATGTGATTGTGTAGATTTAGCTGAAGATTTAGCTAGAGACAGACTTAAAAAGTTATTTAATGCAGATCATGCTAATGTTCAACCTCATTCAGGATCTAATGCAAATTTAGGTGTTTATTTCTCAGTATTAAAACCAGAAGATAAGGTATTAGGAATGAACTTATCACAAGGTGGACACTTAACTCACGGTAGTCCTGTTAATATTTCTGGTGTTTATTTCAATTTTATATCTTATGGCGTAAATAAAGAAACAGAAACTATAGATTATGATGAAGTAAGAGAAATTGCCTTAAGAGAGAAACCAAAGATGATTGTAGCTGGTGCTAGTGCTTATCCAAGAATAATTGATTTTAAAAAGTTTAGAGAAATAGCTGATGAGATACAGGCTTACTTAATGGTAGATATGGCGCATATAGCAGGATTAGTAGCGGCAGGATTACATCCAAGTCCAGTGCCTTATGCAGACTTTGTGACAACTACAACTCATAAAACATTAAGAGGACCTCGTGGAGGAGCTATATTATGTAAAGAAGAATATGCTAAGATAGTAGATAAAGCTATATTCCCTGGGATACAAGGTGGACCTTTAATGCATGTTATAGCAGCTAAAGCAGTAGCCTTTGGAGAAGCTTTAGAAGAGGATTTTATAGACTATCAAAAACAAACTATTGCCAATTCTAAAGCATTAGCTGAAGCTTTAATAGAAAAAGGATTTAGATTAGTTTCAGGAGGAACAGATAATCACTTAATTTTAATAGACGTTAGAAACAAAGGATTAACTGGTAAGAAAGCAGAAGCTTTATTAGATGCAGTTGGTGTTACTACTAATAAGAATACAATACCTTTTGATCCAGAAAGTCCTTTTGTAACTAGTGGTATAAGAATAGGAACTCCAGCAATGACAACTCGTGGAATGAAAGAAGATGAAATGAGAGAAATAGCAGAAATAATGAATTTAGCTTTAAATGAAAGTAATGATAGAGAACCGATTTTAGAAAGAGTAATTAAGTTATGTGATAGGTTTCCACTATATTAATTAGTAAACAAGCCTACAGAAGATTCTGTAGGCTTACCTATTTGTAATGGTATATAAATAATTTAGCGTGGGAATATAATCAAAGGATATTGGTTCTAGCTATTTACATATATATTTTACTATATTAGAATAATATTAAGCTTGGACAAAAAAGGTGGAAAGAAAAATATGGAATTGAAAAAGTTAACAGAAGACAAAAATATCATAGAAAAAGTAATAGAAGGAAGCATTGCGGAAGAACTTGAAATTGAGCCTGGAGATATATTATTATCTATTAATGATAATAAAGTAAAAGATATAATAGATTATAAGTATCTAATATCTGATGATTATGTAGTAGTGGCTATAGAAAAATTAAATGGTGAAATTTGGGAGTTTGAAATAGAGAAAGATTTTGATGAGGATCTGGGTATATTGTTTACCAATCCTTTAATAGATAAGGCTAGAAGTTGTAGAAATAATTGTATGTTTTGCTTTATAGATCAATTACCTCCAAATATGAGAGAAACCTTGTATTTTAAAGATGACGATTCAAGATTATCATTTCTTCAAGGTAATTTTGTTACTTTAACTAATATGAGTGACGAGGAAATAGATAGAATTATAAATTATAGATTAAGTCCTATTAATGTTAGTGTTCATACCACTAATCCAGATCTAAGAGTTAAAATGTTGAATAATAAAAACGCAGGAAAAATATTAAATATATTGAAGAGATTTAATGAGGCTAATCTTCAAGTAAACTGTCAAATAGTTCTAGTACCTGGAGTAAATGATGGAATAGAACTAGAAAGAACATTAGAAGATTTATCTAAACTATACCCTACCATAGAAAGTGTAGCAGTTGTGCCTGTAGGTATAACTAAATATAGAGAAAATCTTTATAAAGTAAAGCCATTTAATAAAGAAACTGCAGAAGAGCTTTTAGATTATATTGATAAAAAACAAAAATATTTCTTAGAAGCTTTAAATACTAGATTTGTATTCGCTTCTGATGAATTTTTTGCTTTATCTGGAAGAAAATCACCTGACTACGAAGAGTACGAAGGATTTCCTCAATTAGAAAATGGAGTAGGTCTAATGAAATCTTTTGAATATGAAATAGATAAAGAATTAAATAATATAAAGGTTCCTATCAATGTTAACAAGAAATATATTTTAGCTACTGGAACATTGGCATATGATTTTATGAGTAATATAAGAGAGAAGATAATTAAAAAGTTTGTTGGATTAGACCTTCAGGTAGTTCCTATAATTAACAATTTTTTCGGGCACACTATTACAGTATCAGGGCTTGTAACAGGTCAAGATCTAATTGAGCAGTTAAAGAGTTATAAAGATATTAGTGGTGTAATAATTCCTAAATCTATGTTAAAAAGGGATGAGGATATATTTTTAGATAACTTAACTGTAGAAGATATTAGTAAGGAGTTAGAAGTATCGGTGATTCCTTCAGAAGTATCAGGTAAGGAAATAATTGAAATACTAAAGAAATAAGAGGTGATTAAATGGATAGACCTATAGTTTGCATAGTTGGAAGACCTAATGTTGGAAAGTCAACTTTGTTTAATAAAATTGTTGGAAAAAGAATAGCTATAACGGAGGATAAACCCGGAGTAACTAGAGATAGAATATATGCAGAGGCTGAATGGTTAAATAAGTATTTTACTTTAATAGATACTGGAGGACTAGAGCCAGAAAATGAAGATACTATAATGAGTAATATTAAAAAACAAGCTGAGATAGCTATTGATACTGCTGATGTAATATTATTCGTTGTAGATGGGTTAGATGGGCTTACTTCTACAGATAGAGAAATCGGTAATATTTTAAGAAAGTCAGGAAAAGAAGTTCTTTTAGCTTGCAATAAAATTGATACACCTAAAACTCCTAATGAAATATTTGAATTTTATGAATTAGGATTGGGAGATCCTATAGTTATTTCAGGAGAACAAGGGTTAGGTATTGGAGACTTATTAGATGAAATTGTAGAACATTTTCCTGAAAACAAGGATACTGAATATGATGAAGATTTGATTAAAGTAGCTCTTGTGGGAAAACCTAATGTGGGAAAATCATCATTGATCAACAACATTTTAGGAGAAGAAAGAGTAATTGTCACAAATATTCCTGGAACAACTAGAGACGCTATAGATACATTTTTTAATTATGGAGATGAAAGATATGTTTTTATAGATACGGCAGGATTAAGAAGAAAAAGGAATATTTCCGAAAAAATTGAAAGATACAGTGTAGTAAGAACATTAACTGCTGTAGATAGGTCAGATATTTGTATTTTAGTTATAGATGCAACAGAGGGTGTAACAGAGCAGGATACTAAGATTGCTGGCTATGCCCATGATAATGGTAAAGCTATTATTATAGCTGTTAATAAGTGGGATCTGGTAGAAAAAGGAGATAAAACTTATTTGCAGTATGAAAAAGAAATAAGAGAAACTTTAGGGTTTATAAACTATGCACCTATTGTATTTATTTCTGCTAAAACTGGACAAAGAATTAATAAGCTATTCGATCTTATAAATATAGTAAATAACAATTATAATTTAAGGATAAGTACAGGTGTATTAAATGATATTATAAATGAAGCAGTTCTTCTTAATCAGCCACCGTCTGATAAGGGAGTAAGATTAAAAATATATTATGGAACTCAGGTAGCCGTTAGACCACCTAAGTTTGTAATATTTGTAAAAAACAAAGAACTTGTTCATTTTTCTTACCAAAGATATTTAGAAAATCAGATAAGACAACATTTTGGTTTTGCAGGAGTACCACTCCAATTTGAGTTTAGAGAAAAGGGTGATTAATTTGAAACAACTTTTAATGGTTGTATCTATATCCTATTTGATTGGTAATTTCTCTTCTGCTTATATTTTAGGAAAAATTTTAAGGAAAGTAGATATTAGAGAGCATGGTAGTGGTAATGCAGGAGCTACTAATGCTTTAAGGACTTTTGGTAAAAGAATAGGAGCATTGGCTTTTATTTTAGATGTAACTAAAGGAATATTAGCTACATTTGTTGGTTATAAGCTTATGGGCTATAATGGTAGTTTATTAGGGGGGATATTTGTAGTTTTAGGACATAATTGGCCGATATTTTTAAATTTTAAAGGAGGTAAAGGAATAGCTACCTCCTTAGGAGTTATATTCTTTCTTCATTGGCCCACAGGAATTATATGTATATTAATAGGCGCCTTTATAATATATAAAACAAGATATGTGTCTTTAGGCTCAATTGTAGCAGCAGCTATAACACCTATTATAGGTTCTATAGTCAATAGACCCTTCAATAGAGAATTTTTTTTAACAACATTATTTTTAGCAATTTTAGCTATCTTTAGACATAGAGCAAATATAGAAAGGTTAGCAAAAGGTAAAGAATACAAACTGGGAGAAAAGGTAGAATAGGCAGGTGACTTTTTATTATGACTGAAAAAATAGGGGTAATTGGTGGAGGTAGTTGGGGTACTGCTTTGGCGATTCTGTTATCGGAAAAAGGATATCAAGTGGAAATGTGGCTTAGAGATAAGTTACAAGTAGAAGAAATAGAAAATAGCAGAGAAAACAAGAAATATTTACCCAATGTAAAATTGCCCTCTAACTTAAAGGTAACGAATGATTTAGAAAAGGTAAGCTTTAATAAGGATGTTATACTTTTATCAGTACCTACTCATGGAGTTAGAGAAACTTTATACAATTGTAAAAGATATATAAATAAAGATCAAATTATTGTAAATGTTGCTAAAGGAATTGAAAATGACAGCTTACTAAGAATATCTGAAATAGTAAAAGAGATATTACCACAAAATAAGTATTCTATCCTTTCTGGACCTTCTCATGCAGAAGAGGTGGCAAAGAATATGCCTACTACTGTAGTATCTGCATCTGAAGATAAAACAGTAGCAGAATTTGTTCAAGATCTGTTTATAACACCTTTCTTCAGAGTTTACACCAATCCTGATGTAGTTGGTGTAGAGTTAGGAGGATCTTTAAAAAATGTTATAGCTTTAGGAGCTGGAATATCTGACGGTTTAGAGTGTGGAGATAATACTAAAGCTGCATTGATGACTAGAGGAATTATAGAAATGGCAAGATTGGGAGAAAAAATGGGTGCTAATACATCTACCTTTGCTGGATTATCAGGAATAGGAGATTTGATTGTAACTTGTACTAGTATGCATAGTAGAAATAGGAGAGCTGGTATACTAATAGGTGAAGGTAAGACTTTAGAACAATCTATTAAGACTGTTGGAATGGTAGTTGAAGGTATAAAGACTACAAAGTCTGCTTATGAGCTTGCTGAAAAGTATGGAGTTATAATGCCTATAACTAAAGAAATTTATGGAGTACTTTATGAAGGGAAAGATGTTAAAAATTCTGTAATAAATTTAATGTTAAGAGATAGAAAACATGAGATGGAAGATGTAATTATAGATAAAAATATATCTTGGTAACCTGCTAATTTTAGCAGGTTTTTTTCATAAGCTTGTAATATTCTTTGAGTCCAAACGTATATATATAATGTTAAGTAATGTTATTTCTTATAATAATCTCGTAAGGGGGGAAGGAAAGTGGAGAGATTTGACATATACAAAGATATTGCAGAACGTACTGATGGCGATATTTATGCAGGAATAGTCGGACCAGTCAGAACGGGCAAATCTACATTTATTAAAAGATTTATGGAACTATTAGTTTTACCGAATATTGATAACAGACATAAGAAGGAAAGAGCAAAAGATGAACTGCCCTTAAGTGGTGCAGGTAAAACTATAATGACTACTGAACCTAAATTCGTTCCTAATGAAGCCGTTGAGCTAACTTTAAAGGATAATGTAAAATTTAAAGTTAGAATGGTAGATTGCGTTGGCTATTTAGTTAAAGGTGCATTAGGTCATGAAGAAAATGATATTCCACGGATGGTTACTACTCCTTGGTATGAAAAAGAAATACCTTTTGAAGAAGCAGCAGAAATAGGTACAAGAAAGGTTATAGCAGACCACTCTACTATTGGTATAGTAATTACTACTGATGGATCTATTACAGATATAGAAAGATCCAACTATATTAAGTCTGAAGAAAGAGTGGTTAAAGAGTTAAAGGAATTAGAGAAACCTTTCTTAATAATATTAAATTCTAAACATCCTAATTTAGATAGCACTATAGCATTAAGGGAAAGTTTAGAAGAAAAATATGGTGTATCTGTAGTAGCTGTAGACTGTTTAAACATGGAAATAGACGATGTAGAGAAATTGTTTGAAAAACTTTTATTAGAGTTTCCTGTAAAAGAGGTAAACATAAATTTACCTGGATGGATAGAAGGGCTTCCAAGAAATCATTGGATTAAATCAAATATTTTAGAGTCTCTAAAAGAGTCTATACAAACTTTACAAAAATTAAACGAAGTTACCAACTGTTTAAATCCCTTAAATCAATTAGATATTATTAAAGAGATCAATTTAAAACAAATAAATCTTGGGGAAGGAGTAGTATATTCAGATGTAGTTATAGAAGAAGGGCTATTTTATAAGATACTTAATGAAATGACAGGTTATACTATAGAAGGAGATCATCAAATTCTAGGTCTTGTTTCTAAGCTAGCTCAAACTAAAAAGGCATATGATAAAATTGAAAAAGCTTTAACTGAAGCTAAAGAAATTGGTTATGGATTAGTTAGTCCGAGTCTAGAAGAATTGGAATTAGCAGAGCCTGAAATATATCGTCAAGGTAACCGTTTTGGAGTAAAGTTAAAAGCCAAGGCTCCTTCACTACATTTATTGAGGGCAGATATAACTACTGAGGTATCTCCTTTAATTGGTACAGAAAAACAGAGTGAAGAATTAGTACAATATTTCTTAAGTGAATTTGAAGAAGATCCAACAAAGATTTGGCAATCAAATATATTTGGTAAGTCTCTGTATGATTTAGTAAATGAACAACTTCAAGGAAAATTAAGCACTATGCCAGAAGATGCTAGACAGAAAATCAGAAGAACTTTAGAAAGGATTATTAATGATGGTAGTGGAGGGTTAATCTGTATTATAATATAAATAAAAGATAAAGAAAAAAGGTAGAATTTTTCTACCTTTTTATAATTTGGTCGGGATGACTGGATTTGAACCAGCGACCCCAAGTCCCCCAGACTTGTGCGCTACCATGCTGCGCCACATCCCGTTATATTCTCCGACCACTATACCCCTGGTTAGGACAAAAATATAGTAATTTTATTGTTTTTAACAATTCTTATTATACACTAAAAAACTTTAAAATGCAAACATTTTGCAAACCCGACTATTTTAGTAGGTATTTTTTACTTAGTAGAACTAAAGAAATTGTCTATTTTTTCAGCTGCTTCTTTCTGTGCATCTTGTAATACATGAAAATAAGTATCTAATGTAATCGATATATTAGAATGGTCTAATCTTTCAGAAACCACTTTAGCAGATATCCCAATGCTCATGAGCCTTGGGGCATTAGTATGCCTTAGATCATGAGCATTATATGGGGCAATTCACTTTCTCTTATCATATTTCCAAACATCTTGGAAAAAGTTGAAGGGTTGATAGGTTGTCTGTTATCAGCTACAAAAGCTAAGTCATTATCAGTGTAAATTTTCCCTAATTTTAGTTTCTGCTCATTTTGTTGAGTTTCGTGTTTTTTCAATATAGCTATAGGTTAATCAGATAAAGAAATAATCCTATTTTTACTTTCGCTTTTAGGTTCTTTAAATATCAACTCATTTTTATTTTCATTTACCACCAAAGATTCATCAACAGTCAAACTCTTATTTATGAAATCTATGTCATTTCACTTAAGGGCAAGTAAATTTATTACTTGAAGCTCTTTCACTGTCTCAATTAAATGGAAAATAGATGAGTATATGTTTGTTTATCATATATAGTACTATAGCGGAAATAAAGTTCAGACTAGAAAAACTAAATTTCATAACTTTGAAGGGAGAACTGAAA
The DNA here is from genome assembly GCF_018917865.1 of Tissierella simiarum. GTDB lineage: Bacteria > Bacillota > Clostridia > Tissierellales > Tissierellaceae > Tissierella_C > Tissierella_C simiarum. Next base: position 4,907 of record NZ_JAHLPM010000017.1, on the reverse strand, counting down.
AATATACTGCTGAACAGTTGGAGAATATAGCTAGAAGGAAGAGGGAAGAATATTATAAGAAGGTAAAGGAGCAAAAAGAAAAAGAAGAAGCATAGGAGGATACTATGAATTCACCATGTTTGTACTGCGAAAATAGGCATTTCAACTGTCATAGTAAATGCAAGAAGTATGTTAAATATAAAAGTTGCTTTAAATCAAAAGATACTGAAGAACAGGAATATATAGGATATGTGAATGGAGCAATATCAAGGATGAAAGGAAAAAGTAGATGGGCATAAAAGAATCGGGGGGTCAAGCCCCGACTCAATCATAATGGATTAGAAGAAATCACAGTTACAGAATATAATCACCAATATCAAAAAGAAGAATAATAGAGAATCATCAAATCTTCTGTCAGTCATAATAAACACCTCCTACAAAGTAATAAAAGATGGTTTTTAGTGTGTGATATATAAATAGATTTTTATAAAAAGGTTGTAACATTAGAAACAGAAGCAGAACAAAATTATCAATATTAAAAATATGAATATTATTGATTCATCAAAACATCCACCAAAGAATCCACCACGACCTTGTTTATCAACCATGACGATACCTCCTTAACATATTAATAAATGAGGAGTAAAAAATAAAGAGTTATTGGAGGGAATACCTAACTCCTAATATATAGTATGAAATTATTAATGAATTGCTAATATTTAAAGTAAGTTTCTCTAAAAAGGAAATGGAAAATAATCAAAAAAGAAAAAATCGGGGACGAACCCCGATCTATGTGGCAATTTAGCATCTACCAAATCCACCACAGCTACAGAATAAAATTACTAGTAGCAAGAAGAAGAATAGTAATGAATCATCCATACAAAATCCATCACCGAAAAATCCACGACCTTGACCATCCGTCATAACCAATACCTCCTAATAAAAAATTGTGAACGAGAACTCTCATATTAACATATGAGTACTGTTAATAAATTGTTAATGTTTAAGTATAAAAATAATGTGGAAAACAAGGGATTTGAGATAAATATTTTTTATTTAAACTCTCCTTAACAGTTTATGCAGATTGAAGAAAAAGTGTTAATGTTTAAGATTAATTATTTTTAAAAGAAGTGATAAACAATAAATAATAAAGAAATAGCAGCTATAGCTAAAGAAGCTGAAAGAATATATTTTAGTGAAAATATAAGCGCTAAAGATGCAATTGAGAAAGTAAAGGAGGTAAAGAATCATGAAGCTTTTAACAAAATAAGACAAGCTAAAAAAGAATTTGATGCAGCTAAGTGTTACAGAGAATTAGAGCCAGCAGCCAAACAGTTAGATATGTTTAGTTTAAGATTAGCTAAGTAAAAGGCAATCTGCCTTATATATCACATATAAGACAAATTGCCAGTGTAACTCTCTAGCCTATAGGATTTTCAATTAAGGTAGCAAAGACAACTTCATGGAAATGACCATCGTCTATTGTGGTTCTAGCTGTAACAAAGTGAACATGTTTTCCGCCTCCTACAGGAATAGCAGGACCAGTTTCAGTTGCAAGTTCATGGAGATGATCTATAAAGAAATCGGTGTTTGTAAATAGCCCATGCTTGTGACCTCCTCCTTGTATTGGAATAGCTTCACTTGTAACCCCTGCAAATCGGTGATTATGACGATCTTCACCTTGCTCGGCTAATCTAGTACTACCTAAAAATTCATGAACGTGAGTTTGACCATCTTCTTCTTTAGGAGGGCAACGATCAAAATGCTCAGGATCAAGATACCTAGAGGAATTCACGTCTATATTATCCATTAAGACCACATCCTTATTTATAATTTGTAAATTTGCATGAATAGAAGTGATGCCTATTAGTTCTTCATGCAATTTACACTACATTATATTAAGGGATGTCTAGTAGGTTCTATGTAATAAAATAAAGATATGTAAATTATTTAGCGGAGGGATAAAGTTGGACAAGATGTTGGAGTTTTGTTTAAGACGTATAGGACGTTTGTTGAATGAAGAAGAGCATAAAGCTAATATATAAAAATAAAGTACTAGAATTGCATAATAAAGTAACCTTTGAAGATAGGTGTATTTCTAGAGTTGAAGAAAGAATACCTAAGCAGGTTAGAAAGAAGTTGTATGAGATAGTAGCATAGGAGGCAAATATGACGATAACGAGATGTAAACATGATATTTAAAATATAAATAATGTTTTTTGAAAACTGAATAATACGGTATTGAAAATTTAACTCAATCATTCATAAACTATCATTTAAGTGAATAGCATGTCAATATAGCCATTTAACTATAGGAGGTGTTTTGATGGGATACTATGTTAGTGTAGAGCAAAACATAAAAATTTATGTGGAGGATCTTAATCCAGAAGGTTATAAGACAATTGTGTTTTTACATGGTTGGCCTGGAAGCCATAAATTATTTGAATATCAGTTTAATGAACTGCCTAAAAATGGATACAGATGTATTGGGATAGATCAAAGAGGATTTGGTAAATCAGATAAGCCGTGGAGAGGATACGACTACAATCGATTAGCTGACGATGTTAGATGTGTAGTTGAAACACTTAAATTACAAGATTTTATACTGGCAGGTCATTCAACAGGTGGGGCAATTGCTATCAGATATATGTCTAGGCATAATGGATATGGGGTATCTAAACTTGCTCTTTTCGCCGCAGCAGCTCCTAGTCTTATCAAACTTCCTAACTTTCCTTATGGCTTAGAGAAGGAAACTGTGATCAGAATTATTGAGGGAACATATACTGACCGCCCTAAAATGCTAAACGATTTTGGTGATATATTTTTCTTTCAGCATATAACTGAACCATTTTCCCAATGGTTCTTACAATTGGGCTTACAGGCAGCAGGATGGGCAACTGCTGCCATAGCAAATACTTGGCTACGTGAAGAACTATTTCATGACTTAGGAACAATAAATGTCCCAACATTAATTATTCATGGCATTCATGACAAAGTTGTTCCATTCCAACTAGGTGAAATACAAAACCAAGGCATTAAAAATTCGAAGCTTATACCATTTCAATATAGCGGTCACGGATCATTCTATGACCAGCGAGATAAATTTAATAAAGAATTGATGAATTTTATTGAGAGATAAAGTTTTTACAAGATAGAATTTGATAATAAAAATATTAGAAATCAATAATTTATTTTAATACCGTATTATTCAGAGATGAATCTTACGGTATTTTCATGTCGGAACTAAGAAAATACGGATGTTTGATATATACAGGAATTGAAATCAAGGGAGGCAACTTTGGAAGAAATCAAATGTAAATATTGTGGAAAGAAATTAGGAGAAATAGAAGGAATAGCAGAAATAAAATGCCCTAGGTGTAAGAAGATAAATAAATTTAATACAGTAGAGGCTCAAGAAGCCCAAGGAGATTAGACCCTCGGGTTGTTTTTTTGAGGAGGGATAGGAAGATGAATAAAAAGTAATTATCACAATTAAGGTACCTAAAAAGTGAGATAGAAATATTAAAAAAATAAATAGGAGATATTGATTTTACTATGACAACTGATACTGTAAAAGGATCTAGTCCTTATTTTCCTTATGTGGAGCATAGCATAAAAATAAGAGGAATAGACTATAAAAGCCATAATGATAAAATAGAAAGGCTACAGAGAAAGTTAAACAGAAGAGTAGAAGAATTAATTGATTTAGTTGAAGAGATAAATGATTATATGAATAATATAGATGATAGTTTAATAAGACGGATATTAACCTTAAGATACATAAATGGATTAACTTGGGAAGGAGTAGCTATGTACATATGAGGGAATGATACAGCAGATAATGTAAGGATGATGCATAATAGATTTTTGTAAAATCTTTAAATATGTTCGATATGTTCATTTTAAATCTGTTAATATGATAGTGTGGAAAGTTTCACCAAAATCATGTGTTGCAAAAGTAAACTTAATAAAAGAGTTTAGGAGCATCTCACATAATTGTCTAGGTGGAATTTTTTATTATAACAAATTAGTAATCATAACAGATTTACTCATAAATGATAATTAAAGCTTACATAAAACTTATAAAGAGTGAGGATAGTGAAATAGTATATAACATGTAAATGCAAAGTCTGTAGAAACAGCTTTATATTACCTGCTAGTGAAGTTAAATACAATGAAAAACAAGGCAGCTATATAACTTGTCCTTATCGTAGACATAAAAATATAGTGGTAACTGGCGCTCATGACTCTATAAAGGAATGTATGGGACATAGTAGTTATAAAAGAGATAGAGGTAAGATAAAGTAAATAAAATAATAGCGATTAAAATTATGTTATGGAACAAACCTTATTTCTATTATAAAACACAAATTTTTAAGTAATTGAATATAGTAATTATATAAAAGTTAGAAGGGAGAGACTTATAATGGTAGATAATTACTATAATTCATGGGATAATTATTGGAGAATTCATCAAATTAATGGTGCAGAAGCTATCCAAATTGCTTTAAGATATGTTCCAGGAGAAGTATTAAAAGTTGAGCTAGACACTGAGCATGGCATATTGGTTTATGAAATTACCATAAGGGCTTCTACTGGAGTGTATGAAGTAAAAATAGATGCTAATACAGGAGAAATACTTGAAATTGAAAGAGAATTTGATTAAAGTACAAAACCTTAAGCAATTAATAGAAGAAAGCTGATATTAAGAAGAGCCTTATATGAACTGCCCCCAAAAAGTTAGACAAAATTTAATTAACCAACTTTTGAGGACTGAGTCCTGTATTGAATAGGACTTAGTCCTTTTAATTGTATTATGAATACCACCCGCTATGCGGGTGGTTCTAAAGAGCTTTTAGCGGTGAGTAAAAAAACAAAACCTCCTTTGATATAATAAAGTTAGGTCTAGCCAACCATAACTAAAAATC
>NZ_JAHLPM010000016.1 GCF_018917865.1 Tissierella simiarum | reverse complement strand
ATACATATTTTTGCTTAAAAAGCATAACTCTCTTAAAGCTAAATATTCACCTTTAGACAAATGTTTAAGCTGTTGTTTTTGAACACCAAACAAAACTTCTTTAGTAGGCTTTTGGGGCATTTAAATCCTCCTTTCTTAGAAAATTATAGTAATATTATAGTATAGTAGTCATGATTTTACAATAAATGCTATTATTTATGCAATCTAATAAAAGAAAAAACTTAGCTTTAGCTAAGTAAAAATTCACCACCCACCTATAGAGGATGGGTATACTCTTTTTGAAAAAAGATAGATATTATAAATAAAAATAGTAGAAACCACTGCAAAAGCAATATTTAAATACATACCTGTATGTCCTATTTTATTAACTAAAGTATGTCCGCATTCTATTGGTTAGCTTCACAACAATTCCAATGTAGATTTTGATAAGAAGATGATACTGATATGCTACATATAATGATTTCTTACATATCAGAATTATAAATAGAAATATTTCCTCCATACGGTTTTTTCACTTGCAAATATTTTTTATCATTTTTACAAGTAATTTGTGCTATATTTCTGCCTGTTAATAAAAAATTCCCTCAGAATATCAATCTGAGTGAATATAAGCACACTTAAATTTTTACTTAAAATCTTATATATCTTTACCATAAGGCTATTTTTTATCAATACAATGTGCTTTGAACCTATATCAATATAATAGATACATATTCTAGAACAAATTTTATGATCCCCTCCTAGCATTATCTTCCCATTGCTGGGAAATAATACAACCAAGAGAGTGTGCACTAATCCCCTTTTTTCTAGTTTACAGTTTAAGCGGTAACAGGGAAAAGAATTGACATGCAAGTATTAAATCAGAAATAGGACAATATTCGTTTGCCATATGTGCCATTTTTTCAATACCTGCTCCAAACCCTATGGTTGGTATTCCTAACTTAGCGGAAGCGACGCCATTGGTTGAAAAGTCCCATTTATATGGTTTTGGATATTCGCCGAACACTTCCTGATATGTTTGAAAACAGCTTTGAGCCAGAGGATGCTCTTTCTTGATTTCCCAGGCTGGTAGATAAGAATGCAGCACAATGTCCTCTCCAGTATAGCTTTCTCCAATTGCATCATAGATTTCCCAATCAGCATCAATGTCACCGATTAGCGAATCCATTTCCTTTCCAATGGATTCTTCGGTTTCATGTAAACAAATGCGACGGTCGATGTAAATTGTACAACTTCCCGGCACTGCATTCATGGAAGCAGATGTGCTTTCAATTTTAGTAAGTGCTATGGAAGGACGTTCCAACGGCATTGCCATATACTTTTTACCGAGTTCTTCAATACGTTCGATGATTTTTGCCGCTTTATATACTGCGTTATCTCCTTTTTCAGGAGCCGCACCGTGAGAAGAGGTACCTTTTACATTAATTTTATAAATGGCTCTTCCTGAATGCCCCATGGAGATATTGAGATGAGTTGGCTCACAAATAACAACATAATCCGGCTTCAGATTATTGTCCACAATGGCATGATATAACCCTTCTCCATCGTAATCTTCTTCCATAACAGAACCGCAGATAAAAATCGTTTTTCCCTCCGCCAAACCGAGTTTTTTCATAATATGTCCAGCATAAACTGCGGAAGCAAAAGAACCTTTCATATCAGAGGAACCTCTTCCATACAGCTTACCATCTTCAATATCTCCACTATAAGGTCCATGAACCCACTTGTCTGCATCGTTGACATCTACATGATCTATATGGGAGTCAAATAGCAACTTTACCGGTCCATTTCCAATTATGCCTATAATGTTTCCTACTTTGTCGATGATAATATCATCATAGTCCAATTTTTCCATTTCCTGTTTTACACGTTGTACTATATTTCCTTCTTGACCAGTTCTGCTTTCGATCCGAACTAAGTCTTGGGCAAAGGATATTAATTGACTTTCTAAAGAATCGATCATTTCCCGTATTTTTTGATTCATAAGAATTCTCCTTTTCATTTTTTATTGATTTATAATGATTTCATATGCTTCTGGATCTGTATCTCCTTCTGTGTTGAATATGAGAATAGTTGAATCCTCGTTTAAATTGAGCAATTGCTTATAGTAACTTAAACTATCATCCTTACACAAAGATGCAAGAAGCCCTAACCCAACTGCACCTGATTCACCAGATATCACTTTTGCGTCATTGCCGACAGGATGAGCAAGTGTTTTCATGCCGCATTCTGTTACCCAATCTGGACAACTGGCATAAAAGGAAGCATAGTCTCTTAAAATCGGCCATGTAAATGGGTTGGGTTCACCACAATTTAATCCAGCCATAATGGTTTTCGGATTTCCACCAATTGCTTGGGGTTTTCCATTGCCACCCCTAACTGATTCATAGATACAAGCAACAGTAGAAGGCTCCACAATCGTCGTGATTGGCGGCCTCTTTTGATAATAATGTGTCAGATACCCAAGAACACTTCCTGCCATAGATCCAACCCCTGCTTGAAGAAATACATGGGAAGGTTTTTCAATTTGGTATTCGGATAATTGCGCAATGGCTTCAGATACCATAGTTGTATAACCCTGAGTGATATGACTCGGTATCTCTTCATAACCTGCAAATCCTGTATCCTGTACTAAACAATATCCATGTTTCTTTGCATAGTCATAGGCAAATCGCACCGTATCATTGTAGTTCAAATCGGTAATTTGTACTTGGGTATTATTAATGCTTCTTATAGCCTCTGCACGACATTCTTTAGAGCCCTTCGGCATGTAGACAATTGCTTTACAGCCGAAGATAGATGCAGCCCATGCTACTCCTCTTCCATGGTTGCCATCTGTTGCTGTGACAAATACCAAATGATTAATTTTATTCCGAATAGTTTCAGATGTAAGAAAGGAATAATCTAGGCAGTTTTCATCTAAATTCATAATCTTGGAGATAATCTTTGCAATAGCATAAGTAGCTCCTAAACCTTTAAATGCATTTAATCCAAATCGATGTGATTCATCTTTGATAAAAATTTTCTGCACACCTAATTTGCTGGCGAGACTAGGAAGTTCAACCAATGGAGTCTTTTGATACCTCGGTATAGAAAGATGAAATCTTGCTACCGCTTCAGCTGCTTCAATTGATAATAAATTTGATAATTCATCGCTGTACTTTTTTCCTTTAACAATCGAAATACTGGATGCCATTTTATTAACACCTCCTTTTTTACATTGAAAATCTTTACATCTATTATATAATTATATTGATATCTAAATTTAATTTCTATATAAATATTGATTAAAAATATCGTTATATTGATCTAAGGGAGTGAAACTATGCAGATAAGAGATATACAAATTGACGAGAATCATAAAGAGACAACGCTGCACGGCAGCTATGATTTTCCGATGGCTGTTTACGTGAATCAGCTAGATAAGAATGTTCTGGGATTCATTAACTGGCATTGGCACGAAGAAATTCAGTTTTCGCTGGTTACAAAAGGAGAAGTGGAGTTTTTAGTTAATCAGAATGTATATACATTAAAAGAAGGCCAGGGGATTTTTATCAATAGTGAGTGTCTCCATATGTCAAAACCGGTTGCAAATCCTGATAGCACGTATATATGCATAAATGTGGACCCTAAGCTGCTTACATTCTTTCCTGGAAGTGCCCTCGAACAAAAGTATGTGAAACCTTTTTTAAAGTCACACACTCATTCTATGATCGTGATGAAAAGCGATGTAGAATGGCAGAATAAAATATTAAACAAAATTAATACAATCTATGACCTCTATTCCCAAAAAGCATATGGTTATGAACTTGACATATGTATAGAACTAGCAGCTATGTGGAAGCTGCTTATTACGAATCAAAACAAAACAATAACGGAAGAAAATTTCAATAAATATATTGATCAACAGAGAATCAAGACCATAATGAGTTACATTCATGAACATTATATGGAAAAGATTACTCTTCAAGAAATCGCATCCGTAGTTCATATCAGCAAAGGTGAATGCTGTCGCTCTTTCAAGCGTATAGTAAAATGTACTGTATTCGAATATATTCTCAATTATCGAATTAATAAGAGCATAGAATTGCTGCGAATTACAGATATGACTATAAGCCAAATAGCAGATCTTACGGGATTTGGAAGTGCCAGCTATTATATAGAAAGTTTTAAAAAGAAAGTTTCATGTACACCTAAAGAATATAGAAAAAGTATAATGGGAAAGTAGCGAGATTAGATTGGATAACTGCTCTTTTATTCATCCCTACCGCTTTGCTGTTGTTTTCATCCTCTATAACAAATTGGTAGGATATTCTCGGAATCCTCTAAAGTTACATTTCAAAGACTTTCCAAATATAAGGCACATAGTTAATGTAAATACAAGACAGCAAACAAAATAACTGATGCCACCCAGCTTCCTACATGGACTACAAGTAATAATCAAGAACCAAAATCACTTTTTAGTTCTTGCACAAGCTCTATAAATCACTGTTCAGCTTGAGATTTATCCTTCATTTAAATAAATCCAGGTCTCATACATTTGCAACTATTTCATATATACATTGAACCCCTTTATGAGCTGTAATATTACTTATATCAATTTTTTTGAGTTCGTCAATTTACTTTCGTAGCATAATGTTGCAAGATTAAACAATTAAAAGATATTCTTTATTGATAATCCAAATGCCTTTAGGGCTTCTAAGTTAAGAGTATATAATCTCAATATATCTCAATTTCACCATCAAAGTTTTCAGCTTTTTCTAACAACGGTCCTTTTGCCCCCATTGTAAAGGCTATATTACTACTCCGTATTGAAAGTAGTTTATGACCTATATTAATTTCTAGAGTATTCATCATATCTGAAGTAAATTGGATTTTACCATTAGTTGATATACTTAACCAGCAATACAATCTACCTTTATACTTTACAAATTTTCCTTGCGGCAATTCATAGTTACAAAGCTGTGCTGTATCTTTAAGGATATTTCCAATTTTAGAGTCGTAGAGCATTCCTTTTCGTGTTACTACAAAACCACCAGTTGTTTTACTTCCAGAGATAAGAAATACTTTTCCCTCTGAAGTTATATCATATTCTTCGATTGCTTGTGTAGGAAATTGTATGCTTAAATTATCTCTTAAAATTGATATTCCAAATATAAATTTCCCACCTTTATTCATTTGAGGCATTCAGCCACCTCCCATTATATAGATTGTCTGCTATTTGTGTTTAGTATTTGTTCTTTATACTTATTTCTAAAATATAATGATATTGCAACCATGATTAAAATTATTGCAATTCCAACGATTAGTGAAGTTGTTCCTAAAAGAGCTTCTCCTGCTGTTGAATTCACTAGAACGTCCCATATCGCCCCAACTCCCCAAAAGAATGGAAATATAATAAATAAATTTCTTGTGATATAAAATACGGAAATATACATTATTCCAACAAAAAATAACTTTAAAAATTCAGGCTGAAATCCAGTGTGATGAAGACTATAAAAAGCTGCCGTAATAATTATTGAAGGAACAATTCCAAATGCCCTTTCAAAATAGTTTCTTAAAAATCCATAGATAAAAACCATTTCAAAAATACCAGCTGCAATTATGTAGACTATCGCACATAATGTTCCATAATTAAATACGATCTTTTCTCCATCCTTCATAAAAACTGTAAGAAGACCTGCACCAAAACCTACATTTAATACAAGACTTAAAGTAAGTTTCTTTTTGGTAATCCCAAGAACTGAAATGCTCTCTTTTTTAACAATAATCACATAATAAAGTACAAACCAGAAACCTATAAATAGTATCATTAATACATCACGTAGAAATATAGACATAATTTCATTTAAAATCGTTTGTTCTTGAAAAAACAGCATTAATGAACTAAAAAAAATTACGACTATTCCGCTGATAAAAGCAACAATAGTGTCTTTTGAAAGTTCAAATTTAAAACATTTTTTTAAAAAAGGTTTCATAAATTATTCTCTCTTCTCTATATTATTAGAATTTAAAATTTCTAGCATTTTTTTAACACTATCAATCTCCACTAATACAATATTTTTCATTCTAATTATATTTTCAATATGCCTTACAGATAATCCAGTTCTCTGCTTGCTTTTTATGCTGTTTTCAATTCCCGGTAAATATTCTTGAAGCATTTGTAGCCTTGAGTAAAAAAGTTGTACTTGTTCAAAACTACTAAAAATATTAATATAGGTAACAGCTATAGAATAAATAGTTGTATCATAATCCATAGTCATAAAAACTTCTTTTATGGAAGATTTTAATTCATCTTTACCTAATTGACTAATACTATAAACAGTTCTTTCGGGCATATTGCTTTTTCTTTCTGCCTTACCACTTACTAATTTCCTTTTTTCAAGACTCTTGATTGTTGAATATACTGTGGAATCTGATATATTAAACCACCATTTGACATTCATACAATCAAGCATCTTGGTAATCTCATATGCACCTTTAGGTCCCTCACTTATCATTCCCAAAAGTAACATGGCTGGTTTTGCTAACATGTTTCCCCACTCCTTTTAACATAAACTACTTTATATATAAAGTAGTTTATGTTAAAAGGAGCCATTTGTCAACACTATTTTGTAAGAAACAAGTTGCCTTTAGCATAGGAAAAATAGTATAATTATGTGAATTCATACTCTTAAATAGGATTGGATCGCTTCAAAAGGATTAATTGCATATAACTAAAAATATATCTCTCATAAATCTTACAAGCATTATTTTCATTCATTTCTATTCTGCGAATCAGACAATAAAAAAAGAGACTGTATTTTTCAGTAACGAAAACACAGTCTCATAATTTTTTACTGGATATCAGATTTATTGAACTGCTTTTTGTTTATAAAAAACAAAGGCATCGAAATTTTTTCATCTCAATGCCTTTGTTTTTTCTTTATTACTTTTATTGATAAGATGTATGCTCATTTTCTTTGGTAACTCTTACTGTGCCTTTTAAACAAACTCCTGATGTTATTGCACCCTTCGGGCAGGCTTTTTTACACTCTCCACAACGAATACATTCCATCGAATTAATATCTTTTGTTATCTTAACATTCATCTTACACTGCTTTTCACAAGTTTTACAGCCGTTGCATTTTAGTTTATCCACATTCATTTGATAAAAGCTAAACTTGTTGAAAAGTGAATAAAATGCGCCAAGAGGACAGATGTACTTGCAAAAAGGTCTATATATAAATATTGAAGCAACGATTATCAGTACTAATATCCCCATTTTCCAATTAAACAAAAATCCAATTGTTTCTCTTAAAGGTTCATTTTTAATGAGTAACGGGATACCGCCCTCCAGCGTTCCTGCCGGACAAATCCATTGGCAGAAATAAGGCTGTGCCATACCATATTGATTGGTTAGAAAAATTGGTAATAGAATAACAGGAATTAAAAGCATAGCATATTTTAAATATCGAAGTGGCTTGTCTATCTTCTTCGGAACCTTGGTTTTTGGTGACTTAATTTTATGAAGCAAATCCTGTAAAAATCCAAACGGACATAGAAAACCACAAACAAATCTTCCAAGAAGCACTCCAAACAGCATAATAAATCCTAATACATAAAATGAAAAATTATGCTTCCTCCCTCCTAAAACTGCTTGCAAAGAACCAATAGGACAAGATCCGATAGCACCAGGACAGGAATAACAATTCAGTCCCGGCACACAAATAAATTTTGAGTTACCTGCAAATATTTTACCTTTCATAAATCCAGCGATATATCCATTTGTAATAATCGTTGTAATGGTTTGAATGATATGCCGTTTGCTTATTTTTAGTTTATCCATTATCCGATACCTATGCATTCAAGGCAAATATTGACTGCTTTTTTCAATACTACCAAATGCTCTCCACGAAGAATGCCTATCCCAATAAATAAAAAGGAGAAAATCAGGAGAGTATATCGTATGTTTAATTTCATCGATTCTATTTTTTTCATCGTAGTTTATTCACTCCTGTTTATTTTGATTTTTCAACCTGTTCTAATCTATCAAGAATTGCTTGTCTATAATCATCTTCAGTTCGGCCACCGAAGTGTGGTTGTCCGACTATTTTACCATTTGAATCTACAAAGATAGTGGTCGGAAAAAGATTTGCTCTGTCAGTCAATGCTTTTTGCAACACAGCATCTGGAATTAAGGTCAAGAACTTGGCATCCGCATCACTCATAACTTTTGTAGCAAATTCTACAGCATCCTTGTCATCAACAGTATCAACACAGATTGAGATAATATTACTATCTTTAGGTCTGTTATCGTAAAGTTTTGCAATATCTGGCATTTCAGCAATACATGGACTACAGTTTGTTGTCCAAAGGTTTATCATTGTTATTTTATAGTCTTTAAAATAGTCGGATGTTACTTTCTCTCCTGTAATTGAAACTGTATCAAATCCAGTCAAATCCACATTCTCATATAGCTTACTCTGCTGTTCATTTCGCTTTATTACTTCCTCATCTGTTAAAACTATCGGGTCACTGGGCCCTTTAATAAGTAAGATAACTATGCCTATAATTGCAATGATTAATATTGCACCTATTATTTTAAAGATCATTTTAGATATTTTTCTCACAATTAAACATCCTCTCTGTATTCCAAAATATCACCTGGCTGGCAATCAAGTATTCTACACAATGCATCTAGGGTAGTAAACCTAACAGCCTTAGCTTTTTGATTTTTAAAATTAGAAACATTTGCCATGGTCATACCAAGTTTTTCGGATAACTCAGTAAGTGACATTTTACGTTTTGCCATCATAACGTCTAAGTTGACAACTATCATATAATTACACCTCCAATTATCCAATTAAAAAGTAAGGTCTACTTCTTCTTTTATCTCTGCTGCTTTTTTAAAAATTTTTGACATAAGTAATGAGAGAAATCCTGCTGTTATAGAGACAAAAGGAACTATAATTGAAGGAATTATCGTTAGTGCATACAAAAATAAGTCACAGCTAAAATAGAGGAACAGTTCTGCCAATATAAAAAGTACCGCCTCACTAAATCCACAGATTGCGATTATTTGAAATTCCTTTGCAATTTCAGGTGAAAAAGAATTTTCTGAGCAAAGCAGTCTACAAATGGATTTTAATTTAAATAGTGCTATAAGATATGGGATTGCACAGATATAGATACATCCTGTCAATATCATCACCATATTAGAACCTAATAGTTCCCTATTTGAAACTTTCAAAAATGCTGTAATCACAAGTGGTGTGGCTATAAGTGCAAGAATCGTTAAAGTAATTCCCACGATCACAATCCCATTTAATAATTTTGAACTTATTCTTTCTTTCATAAATATTACCTCGCCTTAATATATTTTTGTTTGTTAACCACTTTAATATTATATATCACGAGTTGAACAATTTCAATATTTTTTATTGTTATTCTTTGTATATTTATCGTTATTCTTTATATATTTGTTGTTATTTTTAAGTCGCAATGAAGAAGAACGCTAAAATTAGCGTTCTTCTATTATAAATTCTTTAAAGATATAGCTTTTTTCAATTAATAGATTACAAAGATTTTCGTAAATAGTCTGCTGTAATCGTTGTTCCGTTTTTCAATATATCCCGCGGTGTCCCTGTAAATACAACTTGTCCACCATTTTTTCCTCCCTCTGGACCAAGGTCTACAATCCAACCAGCAGCTCTTATAATCTGTTGATTATGTTCAACTACAATTACAGTGCTCCCAGAATCTACAATATGATTTAAAAGTGTAAGAAAATTTTCTACATCCAATGGATGTAATCCAGTCGTAGGTTCATCCATTATATATAAGCTGTTTTTCCCCATTATTAATAAGTTCTTTTGCTAATTTTAGACGTTGCCCTTCGCCACCAGATAAAGTTGTCAATGTTTGCCCAAGTTCCAGATATCTTAATCCTACATTTTGAAGTAGCTTTAGAATCCTTTCAATTTTAGGATATGTGTTAAAAACACATAACGCATCTTCAACAGACATTTTCAGAATATCCTTTATCGTATAACCTTTGTATTTTACAGATAAAACCTCGTCGTTAAACTGATTTCCACCACAGACCTGACAAATCACTTCTAAGTCTTTAAAAAACAGCATGTTACTTGTAACATATCTAAGCCCCTCGCAATTTTCACAGCGTCCTCCTTTTCTATTAAATGAAAAATGTTTAGCAGTTAGCCCCTTATTTCGTGCTTCTTCTAGTCCGCCAAAGATTTTTCTTATCAATGATATCAGTCAAGAAACTGGCGTTCCAGCAACTACGATTCGTTATTGGGATAAGGTTGGACTTATATCCTCCCAACGTTGTGCAAAGAACAACTATCGAATATTTACATCTAAACACATACAGCTCTAAGAAACTTCCGCTTTCTCCTTTAAGCATAAAGCTCAACACCATAAACCCTACAGCAATGGGAATCATACAAATCAAAGCCAGACGCCAATCAAAATACAGCATACTAGCTAGGAATGCTATAGGTGTTACGATAGCCTGTACTATATCAGGCAACTAATGGACTACAAATTTTTCTGTGCTTATTACATTTCAATCAGAAAACCTTCCTTTCCAGCGGATAATTTAATTGATAAAATCTCTTTTAATCATCTAACTTTCCTGATATACTATAATAAGTTAGTTTATTCTAATTTAATTTGTATCATATTCACTAGATACACTAGCGAAGATTGCATACATGAGCCATAATAAATTAACAGGTTCATTTAAAAAAGCCTACGGTCTAACTATAACAGAATAAATTCAGTCTCTACGTATAGAAAAAGCGAAGGACTTAATTTTAAATTTCAATCAAGAGATAGGAGAAGTTGCAAATGCAGTGGGATATAAGTTTCATGGTAGTTTTTCTGAAATGTTTAAACGAGCTACAGACTTTACACCAAATGAATTCCGAAAAAGTGCTTTTTAGTTTCTTATGTATTTCCAATTAATTATTAGATTTAAAAATGTTATGAGCTTTCAATTTTATTCCACATTCCGTGAATTTAGGTGTGTAAGTACAAAAAATTTATTGATTTTACATTAATCTTATAAAAGAAAGGGGTTTTATCATATGGAAAAGCTAACTTTCACTATGGAGAATTATCTTGAAGCAATATATGAACTTTCCGACAAAGATGGCGGAGCCAGGGTATCTGATATTGCTAAACGTCTTGGTGTTACAAAGGCCAGCACCAACAGTGCCATGGCTACACTAGCTGAAAAAGGATTGATCATAAATGAAAGATATAAGGAAATATTTTTGACTCCAGAAGGCAAAACTCTAGCGGAACAAACCTCCTATAAACATCATGTACTTCGTCGTTTTTTTATCGAGATTTTAAATATCGATCCAGAAATTGCAGATAAAGATGCTTGCTCCATAGAACATGTTATTAGCAATGAATCTGTTCTCGCTATGAAGAAATACTATTTAAAGTCTAATTCTCATCCAGATAAAACTGATCTGTAAGAAATTCATATTTACTGATTCGTTCGGCACAAAGGCAGCTAGCAATGTACTCTATAACTTGAGGTGAATATGATCTTTAGCATAAGCAACTGCTTTTATGTTTTGAACAAGAGAAAAGAGCGACCATCTGGTTGCTCATTCATGAATTCAATAAACTTTTCATAATCTTGTAAATACATCCCTCAAGGCATCTTATAATACTCTAGCATTATAATCTAAAACATCATATTTTATTGTTAATACTCAAGTCTTTATAAAGTATTAAAATAGTCGCTATCAATATCTAATAATATCGATGGCTCATTTTTATAATATATAAAAAGTTTATGCAAAGGTCTAGTTATTGAAACATATAACAATTTTATATGAAGTTCATCGGCAATATAATTGTCCTTTGAACAGTTAAACACTGTGACAGCATCAAACTCTAACCCCTTTGATAGATATGTTGGAATTACTACTATTCCACCTTCGTAAGAAGTATCTTTATCAGTAATTAAATGAATGTCGTCAGTAATAGCATTTTTTAATAATTGGTATACACCTATACTTTCTTGTGTAGTCTTGCATATTACAGCAATTGATTTATGCCCCTCCTCTTTAAGCTCCTTTATTCTTAAAGATATATCATTAACGATTTCTTCATCACTATTCTTTTTTATAATAAGAGGTTTATCTCCTGATCTTAACACAGGCTCTGCAAGAGTTATCTCCTCTTTTCTCCATTTCTTTATCACCTGATTAGCAAAGTTCATTATCTCCATTGTAGATCGATAACATTTTTTTAAATTTAATAGCTCTCTATCACAACCAACAAATACATTCTCCATTAACTCTTTCCAACTTCCTATACCCTTATATGAATGTATTCCTTGTGAAATATCTCCAACTATTGTAAAAGAATTATTACTGCTAAGTTGTCTTAATATATACATTTGAAGCTCACTATAGTCTTGCGCTTCATCCACTATTATATGATTATATTTTTCTTCTAAAGATAATCCTTCAAGTTTTAAATGAAGATACAGCAGTGCAGCTAAATCTTCCCTCTCTAACATTCCACTATCAAATATTTTCTTAGAATAATTACTTACAAATGCAATAAGGTCTCTGTCAAACTCTTTATCAGCATATAATCTTAATTTCTCATAATCTGATATTAAATCTTTATACAAGGTACCTATATCAAGATTCTGCCATTGATCAAAATATTGTTTTGTAGCTTTATCCACGGATTTTTTTAATTCCTGGTTTATTTTATCCCTTTCATCATATAATTTTATAAGCTCACTTCTAATAGACTCTATATCTTCTACAGAATCTTTTAAAAGATTCACCTTATTTTCATATTGATCGGAAATTTCCTTTTGAATACTTTTAACTCTATCTAACATATTGGATTCGATATATTTTTGTATTCTCTTTGACCGCGGTATAATAGGAAGGTATCTATAGTCTTTTTCATACATTTTCAGGACTTCATCGTATGAATATATAATAAAGCCATTGATTTTAAGATCAATTTTAGGAACAAAATTAGAAGATAAATGAGTAACATATCTATCTATTATATTCTTAAATATCATAGAGCCTTTAAAAAACGATGTCCACTGCAACTTTTCTCTGTATTCTTCTGATAACTTCTGATAATCTAATAACTGATAAAATTTAGTTTCAATATCTACTAGCTTATACTCTGCATCCAATAAAGACATTGCCATATCTTCAAATGTAGACTGTTTTATTTCTTCAACGCCTAAATCTGGCAGTACATCAGAAATATAGTTTAAGAAAAGATTGTTAGGTACTATGATAAGCAGCTTTTCAGCATTAAACACTTCCTGATAAGTATACATAAGGTAGGCTATTCTATGCAAAACTATTGTAGTCTTTCCGCTTCCTGCTACTCCTTGTACTATAAGGACTTTTTCTTTATCTGCCCTTATAATATCATTTTGTTCACTCTGTATAGTATTAACAATATCTTTAAGTCTATTATCTTTCTTTTCCCATAATGCTGTTTGAAGATACTCGTCCATAGGAGTAAGTCCTTTATCAAAAATATTAATTAACTCCTTTTTATCTATTTCATACTGCCTTTTAAGGCCCAAATCCCCTATTATTAGTCCTTCAGGTGCTTTATACATTACCTCTCCTATTTCACCGCTATAATATAAGCTTGCCATAGGAGCTCTCCAGTCAATAATAAGCATTTTGTTATCATTTTTCCTAGTTAAACTTGTTTTACCTACATAGAAGGTTTCATATTCAGCTTTTTCAAACTCTTTAAAATCAATCCTCCCAAAATACGGTTTATCTTCGGCCCTCTTAAGTTGATTAAGTTTCCTCTTATTGGATTCATGAATTGTAGTTTTTACAATAACATCATCACTATAATTACCACCTACTGATCTTTTAAGTTTTGATAATTCTTCATCCATTTTCTCTACTTCATCTGCAAGATAATCTATCTCCCTGTCCATACATTTACAAGTATCCTCTAAATATCTTCTCTCCTCATCAAATGCTGGATGTTTTTGAGCCTGCATAAAACTTACACCTCCAATATAAAATTATGAATATAAATAAAAAAAGAACATTTATGCGGTGAAATGACAGTATATTAATACTATACAATATGGAAGAAAAAATAAAGTCCCTCATATTAACAAATACATGGCACTATTATATAAGAAAAGTATTAAATTACTTAATCTATATATCTCTTAATATCTCAAATTATTTCTTGCATGTTTAGCATTTTTAGAGTATAATATAATCAGAAAAAGAAAAAAGGTTATTTCTCTAGAGAAATAACCTTTTTTCTACATTATGTAAACCAATATAGGTTTTTTGACTCTTTTTTCATTATCCGCAATAGAAATACATAGAAACAGTGTGCCAGGTTTGAATAGCAACTTAAAGACTTTCACCGGTTAATAAAGCTAATCTCCAGGCATATGCTGAGTTATACAATGGATTCCACCTCCCCAAAGATTCAAGTTTTCGGCATCAATACCAATAATATCGCGTCCGGGGAATGCATCGCGTAATATGTCTTTGACACTATCTTCCGTTTGTTTTAGTTCACTGGATAAGCCCGGCTTCCAATAAGTCTGCATAATCACTGCACCGTTTGTGACAGCATAATTCAAGTAGCTTCGTATAGGTATTTTTCCTATATCATTTGGTTTCTGATAAATTGTAGGGGGCATTGGAACCCTTATGATATGAAACGGTTTCCCATCCTGGTCTGTCGCATTCCGAAGAATATTATAGTTTTCTTCAAGTCGTAAATAAGACTCACGGGAAGCTTCATTTACATACCTGTCCCCTGGCAGGATCTGAGCTAAAAGTATTGTATTAGGATCTGTAAAACGCGCTATTTCATTGATATGTCCACTTGTAATATGATCATCCTCAGCCAGCCCTTTTTTTAACCAGATGATTTTTTTTACTCCGAGAACTCTTTTATATTCATCCTCAATTTGCTGCTTTGTCATTCCAGGATTACGTTTGAGAACCACCGATTCTGTTGTCATTAATGTCCCCTGGCCATTTGACTCTATGGCACCACCTTCAGAAACAAGTTTTGTGTCGATCACCGGTAATTTGCATAATTGAGCGACGAGTTTATCTACCTGACCCTCCACATTGACATAATCCTGACTGCCATTTCTGCTGTAGTTGTTGAAACCAAAGTCCACTACGTTCAGCTTATTTTGGCTGTCTTTCACGAAAATAGGCCCAACGTCTCTTGTCCATATGGATAAATGGTTAATTACGTAAAAATGAATGTTTGTACCGGAGTAACCACTGTTTTTAAGCACGTTTTCGATTTCGGTGATTTCATAATTATTGCGTACCATGACATTAACTCTAATATACGGCTCAAGAGCCTTCATAATATTAATGATAACAGGATTTACAGGGTGGTCGCCTTGATTATATACTTCTGACGGCCACTGCATCCAGATAGCTTGCTGCTTTTCAAACTCGGCCGGAAATCTGTATGTGGTAAGCTCACTCTCTTCATTTAATTCCTGTTTAATATACTGATTCTCACTTTTATTATTTATGTTATTTTTAATATTTTGGTTGTTTCTACTATTTTGAGTATAATTCCATACTCCTGCCACCAGCAGTACAAGTGCACAAATAGAAGCCAATGCAATCGTTGAATATCGTTTTTTCATTTTATTCCTACCTTGAATACATTTTTTTATTAGTATACCTATTTTTACAGTTTATTAACCTATTATCTATTGTATATAATAGGTTAATAAATAGAGAGGCCGTTTTAATGTATTATATCTATTATTAATAAAAGATTTATATGATTATTTTATTGTTGCATATAAAATAGGTAGAAAGCAAAATGTCGGTCTTGTTATGGAAACAATTAAACTTGCAAAAAAGAAATCCTATAGAAGAATTTCTAATAATCAATATTTATAGAAGTTATTATATTCTTATAAATGGAATATCACATAGTAATTTTATAAAAATTCATTATTAAACAAGACGTTTTTTATTTCTGCGTAAAGGTATACTTTCCTTGTATCTCTCAATCATTCATATTTTAGACATAGTTAAAGGAAGGATTAGAAACTGTACCCTTCCTTCTATACCATATATACATCCGTGCATTTGAGAAGTATTCAACCACATATTTTAAACCAAATGCTCTCAAGTTTTTTACTAAAAAAATAGCAACTTACTAACCTAGCATTGAGAAGATCACATCATTTTTATTTAATTCCTCATCTTGTAATTGAGTGATTAAGTTTATAGCTGGAGTGAATTCTTCATAAAATAGTGTAATAAAATCCCCATCCTTAGATTCAGAAACTGCAGTTTTTAATGCTTCAATTTCTGATGGCACAATTTTAATGTTATCAGCATTAAAATTAGCACTTAATAATCCTTTATAAAGTATATTAGCCACCTCACCTGGTTTTCTTCCTCTTAAAGCCATATCCTCTTTTATATATACTTTCGAGAAAATTTCAGAACATTTTACTCCTATATTAAAAATTTGTTCATCTAATCTATCACCTGGTACTCCAATAACACCAATGGATCTAGAAACATTTAGCTTACTTATAAATTTTCCAACCTCTTCATATCCTTCAATATTATGGCCATAATCTACCATCACTTTTCTATTTCTTAGTTCAAAAATATTAAATCTACCTGGATTCATATTTACATCAGGTTTAAAGGTCTTTAATCCCTCTCTAATAATATCTAGTGGTGTTCCTAAAGCATATAAAGCACTAGATCCTGCAAGTACGTTTTCTATATTACATTCTAATATCCCATTAAATGTGATTGGAACACTATTTAAGTCAATAAGTTTGATTCTTTGAGAATTATCATATACATATATACTATCATCTTCTACACATAATGCAATTTTCCCTTCTTTAATGTGTTTAATTAAAATTTCATTTTTATGAGTTTTAGAAAATAAAATTAAGTTTCCACTTGCTCTATTAATAAAATATTCAATCATTTTATCATCAGCATTTAGTACAGAATAGCCATCAGGTTTTACTGCTTCTAAAACTAAACTTTTTGCAAAAGCTAAATCTTCAATGCTTTCTATACCATCAAGTCCAATATGATCATCACCAATATTTGTTAATATCCCCACATCTGCAACATCATAACCTAAACCTTTCCTTATAAGTCCTCCTCTTGCTACCTCAAGTAATGCAATATCTATCTCTTTAGAACTTAATACATTTCTTGCACTCAAAGGTCCTGTATTATCTCCTTTTAATATGCATTTATTGTCAATATAAATTCCACTTGAAGTTGTCATTCCAACCTTCTTTCCAGATAACGAAAGGGAATGACCGATCAATCTTGTAGTTGTAGTTTTACCATTTGTTCCAGTCGTAGCAATAATAGGAATAGAATACGGAGTACCTTCTGGATAAAGAAAATCTAAAATATCAGAAGCAACATTAATACTATTACCTATAGTTGGATATAAGTGCATACGGAGCCCTGGAACTGCATTAACTTCTATTAATGCACCCTCACATCCTGTGATAGGCTTTGATATATCTTTAGTAGTAATATCAATTCCAGCAATATCTAAACCAATAATTTTAGCTGCATCTACAGCAAGCTTTATATTATATGGATGAATATCATCTGTACATTCCACAGCACTTCCACCTGTACTAATATTTCCATTCCCTCTTAATTCAACGATTTGTCCTACTTCTGGAATTGAATACTCTGTTAAATTATTTTTCTCTAAATAATTTAATGCTATTTCATCAAGTCTTATTTTAGTTTGAGGTTTCTCATGACCATATCCTCTTAATTCACTTGTATTTTCTATGTCAACTAATTCCCTAATAGTGTGGATTCCATCTCCAATTATTTTTGGTGCTCTTCTCTCAGCAACTGCACATACTTTGTCTTTAACTACAAGTAATCTATAATCTTTTCCCTTTATATATTTCTCCACTAATACACTGTTACTATATCTTATTGGTATCCTAAAATTATCTTCTAGCTCTTTTGGTGAACTAACATTAAGAACAACTCCTTTGCCTTGATTCCCATCTAGAGGTTTTAAAACAACTGGATATCCAATTTCTCTAGCAATTCTTAATGCTTCATCTATTGTGTTAGCTATGTCTCCATAAGGAACAGGAATATTATTTTCCATAAGGAGTTGTTTAGTTAATTGTTTATTACAAGAAATATCTATGGATATTCCACTGGTTGAATCGGTTAAAGCAGCTTGAATTCGTTTTGAATATTTTCCATAACCGAGTTCTAGAATGCTTTCATCTCCCAATCTTCTTACTGGTATTCCTCTTTTTTTTGCTTCATCAAAAATAGCTCTAGAGCTTGGACCTAATTCATAACGTTCCTTAATTCTATTTAGGTTATCTAATATATTATCCAAATCAATATTTTCATTTCTTATAATACTCTCAATGATATTAATTGACTGTTTAACACATTCAATAGCTACATTTTTATTATCATATTCAATTATCATGTTGTATAAAGAAGGACTTTCTTTTACTCTAGTTTTACCAAAAAACACTTCATATCCTAGTATTGCTTGAAGCTCCAGAGTCAAGTGTTCAGCAACATGTGCAAAATATGTTCCTTCCCTAATTCTTTCAATAAATCCACCATATTTTCCAAGACCACAATGATGCTCTATTAAATTTGGAAATAGGTCTAATAAATGATCATTAAAATTATCAAATTCTATTGTGGTTTTATCGCTTAAATCTTCAAGATCGATTAATATCTTGATTACAGATTTATGACTGTATATATTTCTTCCACTAAACACCTTTATGTCTATAATCCTCAAGATTCATTCCCTCCTACTTTATCTTGCAAAGCATAGATTAGTATGATCTAAAAACTTCTCTATTTTTTAAATCGAAACTGTATCCTTCTGGCAATACATGTAATATTACATTTGTTATTGCTAGAACTTCATCTGGTTTAAGTTCAGAAATATTAGAACTTTTAATAGATTTACCATCAACAATAGTTACTGAATTTGTCCCAAACACATCAAAAGTATTGTCTGAATACACAATTATCGAAGTATCCTCATCTATTCCAATTCCTAAAATGTCTGGATTTTGTGCTACACCCCAAATTAAGCGTCCAATTCTTCCTCTTTGAGCAAAATGTTGGTCAATTATTGTATTATTTAATAAATTTAAACCTGGTGCAACCTTTAGAATACACTTTCGTGGTGGTTCATTGCTATCACCTTCAACTATCATAATGTTACTCATTGCAGAAGCTCCAGCACTCGTTCCAGCTATAACTCCACCGTTTAAATAGCACTCCAATAGAGCTTCTCCTGCCTTAGTTCCTCCAATTATGCTAGTGATTCTTAGTTGATCTCCACCAGTGAAAAAAATTCCGTCAGATTCTCTTATTTTTTCAATATATCCATTATCATTAGCATCATCTCTACTATCTATATTTAATATATCAATATTAGTCATGCCCAGTTCTTCAAAAACTTTGCGGTAATTATCTCCGACAGAATCTGGCTCTTTAGTTGCTGTAGTTAACACTAAAAGTTTTGAATCGTCATGCTCTAAAAGTTTAGTAAATTTCTTAAGTATCGTCTTTTCATCCTTTTTGTCTTCTGCTCCACCTATTATCAGGAGAACACCTTTTTTATCTGATTGCATGCATAACCTCCATAATTAATTAATATAACTTTCAAACTTACCTTTTCTAATTATTTTGCCATCTTTCATAAAAATTTTTCCACCTATAATCACAGTATCTATATTAAGTGTCTTTTTATCTAAAACAAGAATATCAGCGTCACTTCCAACTTTAATAGTACCCTTTTCAGGGTAAATTTTTAGAAATTTAGCTACATTTACTGTTGCAGTTTTTAAAACAGATGTCATATCTATTTTTTTTTCAATAATACAGTCTCTCATATCATTAAACAATTGAGACATCTTACATATGCCATTACCCATATTGCTGCCATTGCCATCTGAAGATACTGTTACATTATCTAAGTTTTTATTATTTCTTATAAGTTTTTCTATTGCATCAGGCAAACTATATCCATTTTCTGAAGACTCACCTGCAGTAATATCAATAAATCCTCCCATATCAAGAAATTCCATGCCTTGTTCAAAAAGTTTCTTATTTCTATTTATATGAGTTGGAATAAACATATCAATTGGAAAATCAGATTCTTGAATTAATCTAAATAAAGGCTTTATGCCTTCTTTACCATCTCCAACGTGAATATGGACAATTCCAGCCTTTCCTCCTATTAAACCACCTTTCCTTGCTTCACTAGCAAGCTCTTTCAACATTTGAAGATTAGGATGTGATGATCTATAATCAGATAAAGCAATCTCACCAACACCTATTACTTTATCTATAAGAGATATATCATTAACTACTTTCCCTGTTAAAGTCGACGTAGGAATAGAATAACTTCCTGTATAAATATATGATGTAATACCCTCAATTTGGAGTGCATTAGCTTTTGCTAATAGATTTGATATATTTCTTGTAATACTATCAAGTCCTAAGAGCCCTACTACTGTAGTGACTCCAGCATTAACAATTTCACTTAATTGTATTTCAGGAATTCTACTAACTGGACCTTCCTCGCCGCCTCCTCCAATAATATGAACGTGCTGGTCAATTAAACCAGGGATAATTATCTTATTAGTACAGTCAATAACTTTTGTATCCCATAGTTTCTCTTTAGAAATTTCATCCTCGACTCTATATACTTTATTAAATGCAATTAAAATATCTTTTTTACCTATACTTTCAGGAGTATAACAATCTCCGCTCTTAAGTAATATAAACATAAATACTCTCCTAATTTTCACTAAGCTATTTCTAGTATTACCACATAATATAAAAAAATACTAAATGTATTAAATCCTTTGGTATTGAATTAAATAAGCAGTAATCAAAATTTTTTTCTCTTTTTAAGGTAAGAAAAAAACTCATAAGACGAAGCTTATGAGCCAAAATCAAGTGTTTATTTTTAATTAAGCAAGATAAAAATTAATTATTATAGGATTACACTTTAAGCACATAGTCGTACTTGATGTTAGTATAATATTGTAGACACAAACCAGTCCAAGATAACTATAATAAATATTACAATATTTCTTTATTAATAAAAGCATTCCTTAAAGAATACGAAATTAGGTTTGAGGCTGCAATCCTTTTACTGCAGCCTCAATGGAAACTGGTACAAATACTTTTTCTATTCCGTTCCTGCTTTTAGTGCCTCGCTCATAGAGACTGCGTTCACCTTCTTTGTACATAGCAGTTTGCTAAGCTGATAGGTTAGCATGATGGCAACAAAGCAGACAAACACATAAAGCGGATTAATAATCGTTGGAAGCACTAAATTTATCATAGAACCAAGATAACCGTACATTACGCTCATTGACGCCGCCATAACAGGAATGCTAATAATAAATCCGGTCAATATGACAAAGGTCGAGCTGTTTAATATCAAGGACTGAATTTCGCGGCGTCTATAGCCGAATATCTTAAAAAGCGAGATGGTATTTTTATTTTCTTCGATAATCAACGAGGTTACAAGATAAATGATAATCAAGCCTACAGCACAGGCGATAAGGGTCATAACCATCACCATGGAAATCATCGGCCCAAACAGTTCATCTATGGCATTCGCAGTCTCGCTTAGTGACTTTGTTCCTGAAAGTTGCTCATCGGGAATATCAAGTTTTTTCGTGCTCCAGAGTCCCGTGTAACTGTTTTCAGGAAATCCCAGCTGTGTGTTAAACTCATTAATCGGCATAAAGATAAACTGCTCCACATAGGAATCGGCAACAGCGTCTATATGAAAGGTGTACGACTTCCCATCCTGCTTGTTTATGAAACTTACGTTGTCGCCCGCCTTAATACCCAATCGTTCTGCTAAAGGCTTTGTAATGTTTGTCTGGTCATTGGGAAGCGGATTACCCTTAATATCCCTAAGCGTCAAAATTGTCGACCCTGGCTCTACGCCGGTTATATAAAACTCAATTCCTTCGTTGTTTTCAGAATAAAACTTTCCGGCTGAAAAAATATCTGCCCCTTCCGACGCCTCACCAAATTGCGTGTTCTTAAAGACGTATTCGTATTCAAACTGGTAGGTGTCCGATATACTGTTTTTGAATACATAATCCATCGAGTTCATAATTGTAAAGCCTAAGAGCATGAGTACGGAGGCGCTGGTAACACCTAAAAATAGGAATAGGAGCCGTGGAATGCTTCTCAGCTGCTCCCGCAGTTTAAATTTTGTGCTGAATTTTAACCTTTCCAGTTTAAAAATACGTTCTATGATATTCACCCCGTTTTTTTGTTTTTCGCCTTTCATAAGCTCCGCAGGAGAGCGTTTCAATTCCGAACGTATAACGAGATAGCTGCTTATGCTCAAAAACAGCACGGGTGTCAGTATTCCAATTAAGGCATTCCAAACGCTCAGATCAATGTGAGTTACGGGAACATTATAATATGAAACCATTGCCATAACTGATGGGGCAATTGACGGTAGCGCTAACACACTCCCTATGACTCCTCCTGCAATAGCGAGAAGCAGAGGAATAGCCATATAATGGCGCATTAACTCACGCCTCCGATAACCTTGCGCGTAAAGTGTCCCTATAATTACCGATTCATGGCGAATCATACGCCATATCATAATGCCGATAATTAAACAGCACAAAAGAAACATTGCCGCCGGCAGTGGTATGCTCATCGTCTTTAAACCGGTTATGGACGCCCAAGCCATTCGTGCACGTTTATTGTTCATAATGTCAATCCACTCGGATTCTTTTATGCCTTCTTCATGTAACAGCTTACGAAGCCCAGCTGCTTGTTTATTAATGCTCTGCGTCCTGTCATTAAACCTAACGGAATAAATGCCCACGACTTTGTCTATGTCTGCAAAATCCTCACGCTTTATAACACCTATACCAAAATTATCAGGTGAAACCAAGATATCGTATACATTTTTTAACGGATAAATATAGTGAGGCAGGGATACAAATCCTACGACAGTGAAGGTTTTTCCTGCTGCACTGATACTGCTTCCCATTGAATAGCCATTAGCTTTGGCAAAGGCAGGATCAAGCAATATTTCTCCTGGACCAGAAAGCGCCTGCCCTTCTATAACAGCCGGGATGTTGAGTTTTTGTGTTTCACTGAGCAACCGTAAGGTAAGTGAGTCAGATAGGGTGGCATCAAAGCTCATGTATTCTTCGATTATGGCGTCAACTTTTTCCTCTAATTTTACGCTATCCATAATAGCCTTGTCGGTTGAAAAAGATAGATCTTCCTGCATATGCTCCTCTGTAAACGTGGTGACCAAAGTATCGAGATTCTGAGAAATTCCCGCCGCCACAATAAACGTATAACTTCCAAGGATAATAAGCACAAGAACACCAATGTATCGCAGGGTGTTCTCTTTAAATATCCGAAAAACTCTCTTATTTAGTGCCATTACCATTCAATCCTTTCCGCTGGAACAGTTATCTGATTAACTGTATCTTCTGCAATTACACCACTTCTGAGCTTAAATACCCTGTTAGCCATAGCAGCAATCGCAGCATTGTGGGTTATCATCAAAATAGTAGTTCCGTATTTTTGATTCACCTGTTGCAAGAGCTTTAAGATACTACGGGACGTAAGATAATCGAGCGCACCAGTTGGTTCATCACAAAGAAGTAGCTTTGGATTCTTGACAATTGCTCTGGCAATAGAGACTCGCTGTTGCTCACCACCACTAAGTTCTCTAGGGAAGCGATGTTTTTTATCCTGCATTTCCACTGCCGCTAAAACTTCATCAATGTTCAAAGGTGATTTACTGATGTTGGAAACGACCTCAATGTTTTCCTCGACTGTAAGATTGGGAACCAAATTATAGAACTGGAAGACGAAACCGATGTTCTCACGTCTGTAATCAGTCAGCTTATCATCGTTTAAATTATTGATCTCGATTCCATCAACGGCAACCCTACCACTATCACCGCGGTCAATTCCGCCAAGGATATTCATCAAAGTGGATTTACCTGATCCTGATGGTCCAAGGATAATACCTATTTCCCCTTTTTCCAACTTCATGTCGATCCCCTTCAAAACATTCGTTGTAACCATGCCCGATTTGTAGCTTTTTTTCAAGTTTGAAACATCAATAAACATACTATTGTTCCTCCTCTTTATAAAAACAACGCTTCATAATATTAAAATATTCGTCCCATTCATCGAGCACTTCCATGCCGATGTCTTCAAAAGAATTCACTTTATCTCTTTGCTGTTCTGCAAAACTCAGTATCGTCCAGTTAATAATATTAATGGTTTTTTCAATATCAATATCTTCACGGAATTTTGTCCAATCAATATTTTTATAACCTCTTTCTAAACCGTTTGCAATGAGATCTTTATATAATTTATTGATTTCAGATTTCACTTCAGCAGCATTCTCGTGGGTTGCAGACTTAAGAAAATTAAATGCTTGAGGAAACTTTTTATAAATTTTAAATTTAACTAATCCGATTGCTTTCATTTTTTTAAAAATATCAGTTTCATTCCAATCTACTTCATCGTAGATTTTATTAATCACCTCAACCACATAATCAAGTAAGAATAAATACAGTCCCTTTTTGCTGTTAAAATAATTGAATAATGATCCTTTAGATATTTCTGCTTCCTTAATAATATTATTTGTAGAAGCCTTTTCATAGCCACTTTGTGCAAACTCTTTAAGGGCTGCATTAATAATGCGTTCTCGTTTCTCCGGTTCTAAACTATAAAATTTCGAATAAATGATAACCGCCTCCTTTCTTTATTAGTTTGTTGATATAAACAGCTAAATGACCACGTCGGTCACTTCTTATTATATAATAAATGACCAATATGGTCAACTTGTTTTTAACGCTTATTTTTTTAAGTATAACTGAATGAGAATGCCGGGGAATCCTCTCAACAAAGCACTAACAGTGTATTTGCAAAGCTACCTTGCCGAAGTCAGTTTTACTCGAGTTGCAAAAATGAAAGAAAAGTTGTCGGCGTGATTATGGGACGAGCAAAAAGCGACTATAAATATCTATCACATTTCCATCATGTTTTATCTGTAGGATATCACTATATAAAAGTGTCATTTTAAGCACTTAGGTATAAAACTAATATTGCTGATTACAAAAAAGTTCAAAACACTTATAATTGACTGATAAGTGATAAAAAGAATGATTTTGATGGTTTCACTTACGCTGTTTGCCGTTATAGAAGAGTGCCGAGGACTGGGTGTTGGAAAAACATTGATTTCTTATCTTGATGAGTATCTGAAAGAACATAACACACATAACATCTATTTATACACGGACTCAGCCTGTAATTATGGTTTTTATGACAATCATGGATTTGTACAGCTAGGTGAAGAAAACTGCAAATCACCCGTGAAAACAAGCCAAGCACACTTGAAGTATTTCTATACGGTTACACCATAAAATAAATACGGAAATAAAAAAGGCATCGAGTCGCATCTATGATTCAATGTCTTTTTTATTATAAATCATTCTAAATTTATTCATCTTATATTATATGTTCTTATCTCCTATACTTTAATGCAGATTAAATAAGATTATGGTAAAGATAGTTCCTTTTTGCAATTGGCTTTCCATTTCTATTTTCCCACCATGGATTTTAATTATATCATTAGCAATTGCTAAACCAAGTCCAGATCCTTCTTGATTTGTATTTGTTCCTCTATAGTATCTATTAAAAATATTTTCCATATCTTTTTTGGCAATTCCTTTTCCATTATCCTCTATTTTTATAATTGTTTTATTCTTTATCTTTTCCACAATAACATCTATCTTAACATCTTGATTATTATGTGATATTGCATTGAGAAGGATATTATTTATTGCCCTTTTAAATAGAACAATATCAATATTATTTTCAATTATTTCTCTACTAGATATAAAATGGATATTTTCATTTTTATTATTGGGATTATTTAAAATATCTACTATAATTTCTTTTATTAATTTTACTAAGTTTACTTTTTCTAACTTTAATTTAATATCTTTATTTTTTAATCTAGTACTCAAATGTAAGTCTTCTACCACTTCTTTTATATACATAGATTTATTTTCTATTATCTCAGCATATTCTTTTATCTCTTCTTTTGTTATATAATAATCACTACCTAAAAGTTCTGAGTAGCCCTTTATTGAAGATAGAGGAGTTTTTATATCATGAGAAATATTAGAAATCCATTCTTCCTTCATTGTATCTATTTTCTTTCTTTCCCTATTATTTGACTCTAAAGATAATGCAAGATTATTAATATTTGCATACACATCTTTATATATACCTTTTTCTTTTAAATCTATGTGGTATTTTCCCTCCGATAGTTTAGATATTCCTTCCACTATTTCATCTATTGGTTTTATAAGTTTTGTACTAAAATATAATCCAAATAAAGAGGCTATTATTATATCTACAAACAAAACAATCAATAATATATATGCAAGGCTTGAAGCAAGCTGGTCTTTATTATATATTAGTACATTTTTTGAGATTAGTTCAAGAGGAAATCCAATTAAATAGCTATATTCTAGGCCTGCAATATTAACATTTCCGATAAACATAGTAGAAGGTTTCGAGTATTTATAATAGTCTATAATTTGAAAAGGAGTATATTTAGTTGGATTTGTTTCTACTTTTTTATAGTTGTAAACCTCTTTGCCATTTCCATCTAATATTTGAATCCAAGCATTATTTGAATCTAAGGATAATTTTCCTTCGTTAGTTATAAAAAAACTTCCATTTTCATATTGAATATTTTCTGAAAAATCCCTAACATATATTTGCGGATCAAGATATTTATGTCCAGTAGAATTGTAGCCTAAAAATTTAAAATCATATTTTGCTCTTAGAAAGAGAAAACCAAATAAAGATATTATATTAATAATAACGACAACTGCAATAATTAGTATGATACTTATAATAAAATTAAAAGTAAGTTTTCGTTTCATAACGTTAATCCCCTGTTGTAAACTTATAACCTAATCCCTTAATTGTTAATATATATTTTGGATTAGACGGATTATCCTCTATCTTTTTTCTTAGTCTTCTAATATGTACCATTATAGTATTATCATCACCAATATATTCTTCACCCCAAACCTTATCATATATTTGTTCTTTGGTTTTGATTTGGTTAGGATTTTTAGCTAAATATTCTAATATTTTTAACTCCTTTGGTTTTAAATCTATTATTGTGCCATTTTTAGATAAAGTTCCACCACTTATGTTCATAACAAAGGGTCCAATTTCAAAATTTTCGTCTTTTGAAAAGTTTTCCATATAAGAACTCCTTCTTAAATGAGCCTTTACTCTATATGCTAATTCTTTTGGACTGAAGGGTTTTGTTATATAATCATCCGCTCCCAATGAAAACCCTAAAATCTTATCTAACTCCTCTGATTTTGCCGATAAAAAAAGTATTGGTATATTAGATTTTTCTCTTATATATTTACATATCTCATAGCCCTCCATGTCTCCAAGCATGATATCAAGTATAACTAAATCAGGGCTTATTTTATTAAATAAGTGTAGACCTTCATTCCCATTAAGACTTTTGTATATTTTTGTAAATCCCTCTTTCTTTAGAACTGTTCCTATTAAGTTCACTATATCCTTTTCGTCATCTATAATCAAAATTTTCTTATCTAGCGACATATAAAAACTACTCCTTCCTTATTTATGAAACAACTTATATAAATTAAATATAATTATATAATAAAAATACTGCCCCTACTATATTTTTCAATAGGTGCAGTATTAATATTCATATTTATCATTTAATTTTTAATTTACCTAGTCAACATATAATAAGAAATCATATGGAACAGGTATATATGGGCTGGATAAAATATATAAAATAGATATTTCATACCTCTACCTTTTTCTCCATTATATAAATACATTAATGGTGCAGCAAATATCATCATCCACTGAAAGTTTGTATACAGAAGGCTTTGTATACTAAAATCTCCTGATAATAGCATAATAACAATGCACATTATAATATAACTAATTACCTGTTTAGTTTTATTATCTCTGAACAAATATAGAACTATTCCAATAGCTATAAATACAATACCTCCTTCAGTAAATAGTGGCATTGGAATCAACAACATAAATATACGAATAAATGAAAAGGGAAGATTACTTATACTTATCATAATAACAGAACTTAATAGTATAGGAATTGCCAAGAATCCTATTCCTAATAATACTTTAGATATATTTTTATCCTTAAAGGCACCTCTTAAAAAATCTACTATTGAAAGATAGATTACAATAAGAAATAATGTTTTAAACATACTACTCATTATTATTATACTATCTGGTCTTGGAAAAAACTTATCCAATAAATCATTCCCTATAGACATAATTAACTGTGCTATATAAAGTCTAATCATATATTTTTTCTTGTTTCTTGTATAATAATAACCTTCAACTGTCATAAATATAAATAATGGTGCCACTATCCTACCTACCCATCTAAACTGTATAGGAACGTTTTTACTGTAATTTAAATAAGCATGAATATGATCAAATACCATTAGTATCATAGCTATTATTTTTATTTGAAAACCTGTTAATCCTTTTTTAACTTCTATTTTTTCTTCCATTTAACCTTCTAGTTTTATATCTGTAAAACTAGATTTCACCTCCTCTATTTTATCAATTATAAAATATATTATAGTACTTCATCCTTAATTGGTTATGAAATAAACCTTACATAAACCTTAACTTCTTATTTTTCAAATAATATTTTCTCAATTACTTTAGATCTGTATCCTCACCTTTATCATATCTAAGAATTTTTTATGATTAGCTCTTATTTTCCCCTGCTTAAATTGTCTCCTAATTCTTTTCGTTTTCTTATATAGTTTAGGTAATATAATATATTTCTTGCAAACCTTAATATAGATTTAGTTATTATCCTTTCTTTCTGTATAAAATAGACCCCCTAACTAAAATTTCCCCAAATCTAAGTTTGGGGAAACATAAAATACAAATCTATTTTAATTTACAATTCCTTCAATCTATATTTATAAATTTTTTGATAATATTTTTATTATATTCTTTTAAACATTTTTCCCTATTCCATTCCAAAGCATATCCCCAAGACGTTTTGCCTCCATTTTTGGGTCGATATCCTCATCTTTCATTATAAATTCACCCATTCGCTGCCCTAAATATGCTTGATATACAAATGTTACATCTTCAACACTAATTTCTTCCCTAAACTCACCTGAATCTTTCCCCATTTTCGCAGCTTTATATACCTGTTGGAAGTTTTGTTCTCTCCAATTAATAAGCTTTGAAGATAATTTTTCTGACATTACTGGTGTAGCTTGAAAGAGTATTCTATATATATCTTTGTTTTCCCGTATTTTCTCAATCAAATCCTCTGCAAAATACTCAAGCTGTTCTCTACATGTATTTCCTCTAAATTTAATTTCTCTAGATTCAAAAGATACTCTTTCAACCAATGCAATTAAAATATCTTCCTTACTTGAATAATATTCATAAAGTGTCGTACGTGCTATGTTACACGCTTTAGCTATATCTTCCATTACAATTAAATTATATTTACCATTGGAAAACAATTTAAATGCTTCATCCAATATTTGTTCCTTTCGCTCATCTGCGGATTTCCTTACTTTTGTCAATGTTATCACCATCCAATTTTATTAAGAAAGTCACCTAAAATCTCATCAAATATCTCTCTTTGACAAAGGTTTGTTGGATCAAATGAATTATCAACTATTCTAAGATTAGATCCTGAAATTACTCCCATTGATCTCTCCATATATCTTATTCCAACCTTTGTTCCATTCCCTACAATGCCAAGCGCAGGACATTTCACTCTGCTTAAATAATCAGTATAATTTACAGTGTTTATTGCTAACCTTTGCAAAACAGTCTCATTTTTCCTCATATTTTTAATTATATCTATAAGATGCTCTTGTGCCAATGGCCATTTCTTGTACTGAGCTTTTATAGCAGGTATAAGCCATGATGAGGGCAAATAGTATGTCCACAAGGATATATATTGAGATACCATAATAAATAATTCGGTAGCTCCTACAATCTTTGTATCACTAAAAGAATCTACTATAACAATGGCTTCTACAAGTTCAGGATACTTCAGTACAAAATTATATGTGAATACTCCTCCATAAGAGACTCCACAAATTACAACTTTGTCTATACTAAGAGATTTAAGAAGTGCAGCTATATCATCACACTGCCTATCAAGCACTGTTTTTACAGGACCTGTAAGTCTACCTGATCCTCCATTTCCACGGGTATCCGGACATATAACACGATGAGTTTTACTGAAAGTCTCAATTTGAGGCTCAAACATTACATGTGTTGCCCCAAGACCATGGATGAAAACTAGCGGCTTTCCTCGTCCCTCATCAGTATAATATATTGACGTATTATTTATATTAGCAACTGGCATATTATTTTCCCCCTATATAAATAAAAGTATTTTCCCGACGAACTGTCGGCATTTGAATTATATCCGACACACTGTCGGAAGTCAAGATTAAAAAATTATTATAGAGAAAATTTCAGGCTATATATTTTATTCACATAGCTTTCAAATTTGGAATATTATGTAGTATGATAATTTAAGATAGGAAAAAATGCTGTATGTCCACAAAAATGAATCCTAAATAATTAAAAATTTGCTTTACTAGGAAAATTGAATACGATACAAGCCTAATGATCCAGGGCATAAGCCATAATATTATCCCTTTCATTTCCACATTTATACAGATACATGCAACAATATTACTAACATTGAGAGGAATTCCTGGATATGAACATCTTCTTACGGAAGTAACTGAGGTTTGATTTTTCTTGCCATAGAAATTTTTCCTTTCCGTTTTAAATTTTGTGTATGAAAAAAAGCCGTCACATTTTGTGATGGCTTTAAGACGAAATTTACTTTTAGGAAAACTTCTATCAATCTCAACCTATTGAGCGGAAGCTAATTTGTCAATTGCCTCATCTACAGTGGAAACAAAAAACACATCCTTACCGTGATTACTCTCATATATAAAATCTTTTAACGGCTTACTCGAATAGATAGAGAAATCGCCAATAATAGCAAATTTCATATGATAGTTAATAAACTTTTGAAGTATTTCCCCTGCAAGACGAGTGCTTAGATTAAAAAAATCTTCTGATATGGCTTCTTTATTTAACGCCATTCGATTACATCCTGTTTCATATTTTACAGTTGCCATAAGATCTAAAGACGACTGAATATCTATTATAATCGGCTCATCACTTTGAACAAGCGCAATTGAAGTGTTATTTCTTATTATTGTTCTAATATTCATAAATTGTATTTCCCTTCTATATAAATTATCAAAAAGTGTCTATTTGTTTGGCAATAATAATACTACCTATAGTTGATCTGCTAAAAAGACCTTTATCTTATCTGCAAGATTGACAATGGAATGTCCGACATCTGGCAGAATATTTATCGTTGCATATGGCACTAAATCACGTAAACGTTCTGCAGTTTTCACAGAATGGAGCATTATATTTTTCTCACCTACAAACAGTGCGGTAGGCATAGTCAATTTCTTTAGTTCATTGTCAGTAAAAAGTGGAATGGTTTCATTTGCATCTAAAACATCATAGAGCCATTCCGTATAAGAAGCCCCTTCTAATGAAAACTGGGTTTCATCACTTTTACCTGGTTCACCGGGTATATCCACAGCATATACTCTGTAACTTTTAGAATACTCTCTAACTTCACCTATCCACATAATAGAATTCATACCAGTACCGTGAAGTAATATAAGAGGCGGAGCACTTTTTTCACCACTTGCTATAATATGTGTTTTTCCATAACGTGTATCAGTATAAATTTCTTTACAAGGTGAAACCCATTTTTGAAGAAATGAATCGTATGCTTTCATAATCTCATTTTTTCCCGCTTGCGTTTTAAATGCAATTTGTGTTTTCATTCATTTTTTCTTCCATTTCATTTTAAATTCGTTGAATCTACAAGCAGAGAAATTGAGCTCAACATTTCTTCAATAAACTTTACTTGCCCCCAAAGCAACACCCTTAATCTATTTTCTTTCTCATAATATTTCACGTTAATCGTTGAATTCTGCACTTCAGGATCTTTGCAATTCATTATAGCTATAAGAGTGTTTGATATTCGCATATACTGATCTTTATCTATTTCATCAATGTCTATAACCGTTGATACATTTATTCTTTTCTTTACAATATTTGAGGATGCTTCATGAGTAGAAAATTCAAAATTTTGTTCTCCATCTATTTTTTCATTATTCATTTCCATAAAAGAGCTTAAATCATGGTTAGAAATTCTCCACTGCTTTCCAACTTTACTTGCAACCAACTTACCTTCTGTTATGAATTTTCTTATGGTTTTGTGATGCATATCTAGCATTTCTGCAACTTGATTAATTGTGTAAAACTTTTTTTCCATATAAATTTATCCTTTCATTATCCATCTGTATTAGGATTATAACAGACTTTATTGCCATGGTCAATTATTTTATTGTATTTTATTATACTTTAATTGACTTTACTGCATTTTATTGCACTCTTATATTTGTTTTTTCTTATAAAATATATTTCCACTGTTATTTTCTTCGTATACAAGTTACAAATAGGATATTCGCACAATAGCCAAGTACAGTGAAATGGTATCTTATTTGGAGTACGGAACGCCTCATTCCCCGTGTAGAAGAAGCAGGTGACTTGTTAGGCTCTCAGCTAATAGTACATAAGTCAATTCGAATAATTGTCGAAATATACTTTCTTCAACACAAACAATACAAACCGTATGACAAATGGCTAGGTTCTACATTTAAAAACATTGATACACATCATTTCTTTGAAAATACTATATTAGAAATCACATCTTCTAAAGATATTAAATATCAAATTGAGCTATTGCAGAGAATGCTTTTTCAGTTGGGAAATTATCACAATACGCTTAGTCTTTCAAGATTTGTAGAGCCTAAAATAACTGAATATGAAGTTGGTGTAAATAACGCCATTCGCCCCTATTTGATCTTTAATTCCAGTGATTATAAAGATGCCCGCATTGAGAAACTAGCAGGCCAATACAAGTAATGGCCTAATACAATGTAGGGCAACCAATTCATCTATAATTGAATTGATTGCCCTACTGTCCTGTTACATACCAAGATAAGCATACCACCTTGGACGCCATATATCCCATGAAGCTGATGTTTTATGAGGTTTACTTAATATAGAGAAGATTTTGAATAAGAATTGTTTGGTCTTCCACTAAAAAATAATGTGCTATTATTATTTCTCCTTTTTTATCACCGGAATCCAAACCTCAAATTTTGCATTTTGAGGGTCCGCATTAAGGTAAACCTCAATATCAGGTGCATTGGCATATTCATAGCCAGAGGTTGGTAGCCACTCAGTTACAATTCTTCTTTCAAGTTCCTGTATAGAATTAGGCATTATGCCTTCACCAGAGAAAATTGCCCATGTTGTAGCAGGTATTACATATTCATCAAAACCTTCTGCTAAATCGTTGCTATTTGCCACAGCAATAAAATATTTCCAATTATTTTGCTCGTTACAAGCACTCACTCCAAGTATACCCATAGGGTCATCTTTCATCATAGCTGTAAGTTTTTCAATTGTTCCATTCATGGCAGCTTTTTGCCACATTTGCGGTACTATCTCAAAGTTTTTCTCAAGTTCATGGTGTAATGGCTCATAAACACCAATGATTCTAAAAGCATCTTTCTTTTCAATCCTGTAATTCATTTCAACATCTCCCTTAATTGTAACTTTGAAGCTGATAGGTGGAAATGCTTTTACAGTAACACCAGCTAATTTAGCCTGTGATGGTGCAATCCCATGTATACTTTGAAACGCACGATTAAAAGCGGTAGGTGAGTCGTAACCATATTTGAGAGCAATGTCAATTACTTTTTCATCACTCTCTTGTAAATCCACAGCTGCCATTGTCATACGTCTACGTCGAATATATTCCGAAAGCGGTACATCTGCAAGATATGAGAACATACGTTGAAAATGATATGTAGAGCAACACGCAATCTTTGCAATTTCCTCATAACTAATTTCTTCCAATAAATGTTCTTCAATATAATTAATAGCATCATTTAATCTCTTAATCCACTCCATCTTTCAGCCTCCTTAGATTCAAGTATAATACTGTATGCAATTCAACACCTCTCTTTCTATGCACAAATATGAGAGATTGTATATTTCTCCTTACCATTTAAATCCTATATTCTGCTAAGGCATTTTCTACACAGGTTTCAAAACTTTTTGAAGCTCCCCAATCAAATCGGAACAATCCTTCACCACCACCGCCAGATATGGAATGTACTCTTGTAGCACCTTCCATATTATCAATGATTACTGTAAGTGTAAGTCTATTTCCTGCTCTATAATAATGTTTTTCATAAACAGAAATAATACAAAGTTTACCATTTTCGCCATACACTATATGAGAATCTATAAGTTCTCCTGTAACACTGCCATCTATAATTTCTCTATTAACAATTTCATCAGCTTGTTTAGGTTCTAGATTCACTCGCATATCTAATGCCATACTTAACACCTCCTAAGTTTTATTTAGTTAGTCCATATTTTTCAATAATTCTTTTTTCGCCTTGTTATTCCTTCATCATTTATTCCAAGAAATTTAAGGCGTTTACCGCTCATAATACATTATTTCTTAAACAAACTAAAATCATAACCTTTTCAACTACGACTATGTTTTGTACCGTACTCATTTTCTTCCTATGAAACAAGATATAAAAGTACAAGTATCAGTTCCTTTATTTTTTCATCCATAGCATTTGTCTCAAAGTATATATTCATAAGTATTATATAATATCATACTAGCTTTTTATACGAAAAAATTGTAAGTAGATAAATTAATATATCTAAAATATTATCATCTTCTCATAATCACCTATTTTATCTCTTGCACTATTTTCCCCTTAGATTTTCTATAAAAATGATTTTTTAGCTTACATAAAAATAAAAGCATTAAGATTTTTTATCTTAATGCCTCTTGATTTTTCATATTTTTATTGTGCCATTCATAGAATAGTTCTTTTACTAATGGATTGAAAAATCGTGTATATCAATCCCTCTGCTTTTTTGCCCATTTCATCAATTCTTCAATATCATCATCAGTAAACTCTTTACCATCATATAAAGTATTTACAAAACTAAGGAATGAGTTTTCGTGGTAAAATTTCATGAAATTTTTTGTTTCAAACTTTAAATATTCTTCTTTTTCTATCAATGGAAAATAAGTACGTTCTTTTCCGTTTTTTTCTGTTCTTAAAAATCCTCTTTCTACTAACCTCATCATAAGAGAAATTACAGTAGGAGCTTTCCAATTCCTCTCTTTACCCAATTGTTCCATTACTATATTAGTAGTAATTGGTGGTTCATTCTCCCACACCACTTTCATAATTTCAAATTCTGCATCAGGCAGTCTTTTCATATTCCTCATTTACATCATCTCCCTAAAATCCAATAATTGATATTGTTTAAAAACTTAAATCCTTATTGAATCACTTCAACTATCTTTTCAATCCTACCATTGGTATCCCTTATAACTTCTAGAGATATACCGGCTATAT
The DNA here is from genome assembly GCF_018917865.1 of Tissierella simiarum. Classification (GTDB taxonomy): domain Bacteria; phylum Bacillota; class Clostridia; order Tissierellales; family Tissierellaceae; genus Tissierella_C; species Tissierella_C simiarum. The sequence continues at coordinate 50,359 of NZ_JAHLPM010000016.1, read as the reverse complement.
TATACTCATCGTAAAGGAAATTAATTGGTCTATCCTTATACATCCATACTTTTATTTCCTTATCATAGGAAATTCCATATTTAATGTATGAATTAAGAGAATCATCTACATAGTTTTGGTCACTAACCTCAATAATAACATCATCATTTTTTAAATCATCATTAACATTTTCTTGAATCACGTCAGATATATTTTTAAAAGAAGTCTTGATTTTATCTGTCCGGTGATCGTATTCTTTTTGACTCACAGGCTCAACACCTACTAGTTCATACTTTTCATTACGGATACCACGTAAATCAACATCCCCATCTGCATAACTAAAAGAATTATAAAATCCGCTTTTATCCAGCTTATCAGCGAAAAACCTTACTAATTTTCCATTGTAAAAAAACCTATCTTTTTCTTGGTCATAAGTTAATTCATATTTAGAGTAAATCGAATATTGTCTTGCTTTTTCTTCCTTGTTTTTCTGCTCCTGTTCTGCAATCTCCTTATTGAATAATTGAATATTACCTTCAAAAGTATTTGCACGCTCCTTGGTAGCCACAGAAGTAAATGAAGCTCTAGCTATAATAATACCAGTGAGTATCAAACAAATAATCGTGACAATATTTTTTCTTTTGTTTCGTATCCATATATTCTATTTTTCATACTCTTCTTACCTCCATAGAAATTCATTGAGAATGTTATTTACAATGATATTCACTATACTATCAGCCATTAACAAGATTTCGTAGTAAAGCTAATATTAAAAGATGTGCAGGATAAAAACCATACATGAAATACTGAATAAATTTATTACTTTTCCCCTTTTCACCATTATAAAAAAATGTAACAAGTACACCTAAATATTGACCAAAAACATTAATAACATACGTTCTAATCAAGTTTGGATCATTTATAGTAGCAATACCAAGCCTCAACCTCGATAATATTATGATAAAAATCCAAATCACTGCCCGTTTATTCTTGGGTATATCTTTCAGTAAGTAGAACATAAAAATAATTATGATATAAACTTCCCTACCCTCTGCATGAATAATAAAGGCCAGAATAGCAGTAAGAACTACCACCCCAAAGGCTAGAACGATATTTTTTTGTTTTAGTTTATCAAAGGCATAGATTGCAATTAACCCTAATCCTAATGTAAACATAATATTTAGGCCTATGTCCTCAAAATTTATTCCCATACCCCTTTTAAAAAACAAAATATAAGGTATTTGAGAAATTAATGCAAAAATAGTTATGCGTGCAATATATTTTTTCACATTATGTGTATGCATATATCCGTTTGCAATACAGAACATAAAAATTGGTGCTGCTAACCTACCAATATACGGTATCACTCTGACAATAATATCAAAAATCTTATATACCATCTGTTCACTGCTAGGATTATTTACTGCAATTCTATCGAATAAATTGGCAATAGGCATTATTACAGGAAATATTCTATCAACATGGTCAAAGAGCATAGATAAAATTCCGATTATTTTCAATGTTAAAAAACTCATATCATAATCCCCCTTTACCATTTTCAATACTAAAACTACATCCAGAGGATGTATCAACCTTAATATTTTTGGGATCATATGATATAACTATATTTTCATCTCCATCTACAGATTTTGAAACCATAACACCATTCTTAATATCCTGTAATATTTGCTCGTACATTTGAATCGTTTCATCAACCATTTCTTGTGTCCAAACATACCAGCCTTCCGTTGAATTCCAGCCACGCTCACCAATAATATTTTGTAACTCTACTTTTTCAGTATCTAACCACGCTTTATAACCATCATAAGTCCACCACTCAATATCTGTTGTTGGAAACTTAGCTTCATATTCTTCATCTGTCATCAAAACCCATGTTGCTCCATCATCCCAACTATAAAAAGTTTCTCCTGTTTCTTCATCAAAATACGATACCGTCATGTTATATTCTTCAGTCTGGCCATTAAGCTGTGTATTATCCTCGATGGCCTCTATATTGGCACTTGTAGTAAAGGTCATACCTGTAATCATAACACCAATTATTACTAAACAAATAATCATAATACCTGCCTTTTTCTTTTTCATATCCATGATTGAAAAGATTCTATTTTTCATACCTTCCTTACTTCCATAAAAGCTTGTTGAGAATGAAGTTTGTATTCTTGATTGATTTTTAATGGCAGAAATTATAGTTTCACTATACTGTTGTCGTTTATATATATTTGCATCCTTTACCACTTCTACATCACATGAGATTTCACATTGCACTGCTATTGCTCTTGCCATTAAGTAAACTATTGGATTAAACCAGTTAATAACAACTGCAAGAAATATCAGACCTTTGTACCATAGATCTTTACGCTTAAAATGAACCAACTCATGCTTAAGTATAAATGAAAGCTCATCCACAGGAACATTTTTTGAAGGAAGTAAAATCACTGGCTTAGAAAAACCAATCATCATCGGGCTTGTAATGCAGGAACAAAATAATAGTTTTGTTTGATTGTATATTTTTAACTCTACTTGTAAGTGCTGCACAATATCCAATATTGTTGGTTCAGTAATTTCTTCACTCCATCGTTTTGCTATTCTTATGAAGCGCCGATGTCTAATAATATGATAACTACTACATCCTATAACTCCTATGATCCATAATATTCCTATCCACCAATACCAAGGAGTCATCCATATACTATGGCTTATTGCCTCAGTTTGAACAATATCTTCAATTACATTTTTTAAAGTTATCTGCTCAATATAATATGGAGCTATTGTCTCTTTTATTTGAAGTATGGGAATCTTAATATTAGGTCTAAGTGGAACGATAAATCCAATCACTATAATTAGCCAAGAATAGTAGAGCCATTTAGCTGTATATCTTTTAGCAAGAAATGGAGTAAGTAATATGTAGAGTAGTGAAAGTACTGACATGGAAATAGAGCATTTGAACAATGCAATTAGAAATTTATGCATACTAATCCCTCCACTTTTTTATCCATTTTATCAATTCTTCAATATTATTTTTAATAATCTGTTTTATATCATATAAAATGTTTACAAGATTAATGAGTTCAAATTTTGCAGCAAGTGCTTTTTCATACTATTCATCAATATCATCTCCTTTTTAGACAATTGCCTTTATCCATATTATACATTTGTCTAAAATATAATTCAATATATTTCAAACAAATATTTTACATTTGCCTAAAACATTATTTAAAAGATTAAATAGAATTTATCTGCATCCAGTCCAGCTATATTTTATTCATGTTACAATAAAAAATATATCTTATATATAGTAATGTGAACTTTTCTCCTTTTACAATTGAAGTGATAAAAAAGAAACCATGCCTTCAGTCCCTTTATTTTAATTCTTGGCTCTGTTAGAGTAAATTATTGATATATACAGACTAAAACATGTAGTTCAATTTCAGCCTAAATTTGAACTACATGTTAATACACAAATTGAGAATCTTATGAATTGAGTTTATTAGTATACTCGTTTTTTAGAATTGACATCACAATTAACGATTCATAGTTTTCATTATATAGAATACATTCTCTTAAGATACCTTCTTCAATAAATCCTTCAGATTTATAAAGATTTTGTGCCCTTTGATTTTTATGTCTAACATCAAGCCATAACCTATGTGCATTTAATTGTTCAAAAGCAACTTTCTTAACTAATTTTAGTGTTTCCCTTCCTAAGCCTTTACCTTTTTTTGATATTACAACTCTCCTAAATTCAATATTTTTATTTGGGTTTGTAAGACCTCCTATAATTACATATCCAACAGGTTTATTTGTAGTTTTCTCTTCAACTATTAAATGTAAAATATCTTCCTGAAATAATGAATTCCTGTGTTGTTCTTTTGTCCATTGATCAACATATTGTGCATTATCAGGTTGACGTTCAGAATCAACTACAAAATTTAAATCGTCTTCCTGAGTATTTCTTAAGATTATAAAATCAGATTTTTCTACAATTTCTTTCATGTGTGTCCCCCCTGTTTGGTTCATCATAATTTACTATAATGTATAATTCAATACACACATTATACTATGATTACATTTATTTACAAGTTACAATTATATAAATATGACTATTCTTACTTCATAATTTTTAATACTTGTATCTACAAAACGAATTGTACTATACATACATTCTCTTGTAGAGTTACTTTGGGGCTTATTTTTCTTACCATATAGTTCTTCCTTTCTAATGACGAAAAAAGTGAGCATATCAAAATGCTCACTTTTTTAGATATTTATTCATCTGGATCAAATAAAAAATGAATATAATTCATTTTACAGAAAGATTTATTGGTTCAATTCGACGTATTCCCTATATTAGGAGCTAATCTAAAATTACCCAATTACATTTTTTTCTTTGTCGTAGGGTGGGGTTATTCTACGATTTGTGATTTGTACTTTCAAACTACCACGAACTATACTATAATCTGTTGTACTCATCAATCATCATTTGATATTGCAAATCCCCAAGTCCATATTCTGGAAAAAGTAACAATAAGTCAACTATGAGATTTTCTTTACCTAGATTGCTCTTGATGTACTTTACAATTGGACTTTCGTCTCTCTTATAAGTTAAATACATTTTTATCGCTTGATAAGTAACAGGCATCGTTTCTAAAACAGGCTTTTGATGGCTACATAAAACAGTTTTGTAAATATCCGAGTAGCCGTTAATGTCAATCTCAAACGCCTCAGACAACATATCATCAATTCTTTCAAGTGCCATACAAAAGAGAACATCGCCGTTATATCCGATTTGTTCGAGATACGCAAGAATTGTAATCAAATTCATCTGGCAAAACATATCATCGCCAAACCACAAGACGATAATATTAAATTTTTCTTCAAAAAGAGGTTTTAATGGTTCGAATACAATTTTTTGGTATTCTTCCTCCGTCGTTTCTAATGATTTAACTCTTTTCTCTATAAAAGAATGCGAAAATATTTCAGTATCGGTTTCGCCCCAGCACATTGCTTCATTAAACGGCACGTAGATTGCTTTTTCTTTGATAAGCTTGTTATTTTCAAATTTTTCAAGCATACAAGAACCATTGAGAACATGCAGAATGTTCACAGGATATTTTTCTTCAATTTTCTCTTGAAGATTCTTGATTTTGCCTTTCATAACTTCATCTCCTCCATTATCATAAAATGAAGAAATGTTTTTTTGATATGTTTCTTGAATCGGCACTTGCATCTGTCTATATTTATTGGGTGTTATACCGAACACGCCAGTAAAAGCACGAGAAAAAGCTTCCTGTGATGAATAACCGTATTTTACCGCAATATTAATAATTTTCATATCAGTGTTTTTAAGATTTTCTGCCGCACAGGTAAGACGACGTTTTTTCATGTATCTTTTCATAGTTTCGCCAAAAGTCTGATGAAACAATACAGAAAAATAATACGGTGAATAGTTACAGTATCGTGCCACATCATTCAAAGAAAGATCACTTGTCAGGTTTTCCTCAATATACGAAACCGCCTTTTTAATTTCAGATTGCATCATAAAACATTCCTCCTTTCGATAACAGAATAACATAACCATAGTAATTTGTTTTGATAATAATTGCGAAGATTATATAAATTCTCTCCCTTATAGAATAGAAAAATTTTTAAATTACTTATTGCTAAAAATTCATTTTTACATCTGTCATTTCTTGTTCTGTTCAAATGTAAACATTCTGGTTATGTAATGTAATTTACTTTACATCATAACCCAAAAATACATATTAGAATATTGTCTTGGTACTTTCATTATCGGTAACACTTAATATCATATGAATCATCTGTTGAAATCCTTAATACTAAAATAATTCATCCAGTAAAATATAATACTTTATTTTTTCCCAATCAGGTTGTACGTCAAGTAAATCAAAAAACAACCTGACATATTTTTCTTCCCCAATATCATGTCTAATAGACCTGACACAGAACGCAATATCATACCATTTATCTGCTTTACCACTTCTTCCCAGATCAATAAATCCACTTATTTTATTATCTCTCACTAAAATGTTGCTATCTCCCAGGTCACCATGTGAAAAGACTAATTCTTCTCTTGGCTTGTTAGCCTTTAAAAAATCATATAGCTCATCTGGTTCTTTGAATGGAGTATCCTCTTCCCAATTTTCACAATCCATATCTGCTAAATTGTTATTCATCAGATAATCTAATTCTGTTAATCGATTATCTGTATTATTATTAAATGGACAATCAGAAATATCGATGGATTGAAAAAGTTTGATGCACTCAACGTATAGCTCAATAATCTTTTTAGGGTTTTCATATGTTTTATACTCTTCGTAAAACATGGTACCATCTACTTCACTCATGAGGAGAAAATTCCAACCCCCATACTGTTCAAAGTATAAAACTTCTGGAACAGGCAACTTACCTTTTAACCATAGCATCATATCTTTTTCACGTTCAACATCATATGTGGTTCCTTTATATCGACTATCCATCATTTTTAAATATAGGTTCTCATTTTCTCCAACTAATTTATATACTTTAGCAGGAGACATGCCCTCTGTATCTTTTATGTAACTATACTTTTTAATCAATTTATTTAATTGCGGCGATATTTTCTGATTATCCATTTACATTTCCCCTTTCTGATATTAATTTAAATTTACTTGCGGTAATTTTATAATGATGCACAAAATATAAAGAATACGAACAAATTCCGATTCACTTATGCCCTAATATTATAAAACTTCAAGTACCAAAAATCACTTTTTCATAAAGTGTATAACATAGTATCAACGGTACTAATTTTGAAACCACATTTATGATAGAATTTACAATCTAAGGGGTACAAAATGTCCTTTCATTTTTTCGTGTTAATCTACTGGTTTATTTCATACATATTTCACCGTCTGTCTTCAAGTAAAACTGAAAAGGAAGAGAATGGCTTGAAAACAATATTGGTGACAATGAATATGAATAGCTTCCAGCTTTTGATACTATCACTATATCACCAATATGAGCTTTTGGAAGCACCACATCTTTCACCATTATATCCGTTGCTGTACAAAGACTTCCTACGATAGTTACTTTTTCAAAAACAGACCTTTCTCCTTCAGGAATCATAAATTCAAAAGCATCTTTTACTGTAAATAGCGGCTCGGAAGCTTTTAAATTGCTGTCTTCTGGTATATAATCCATTAAAAGTTCTGCAATTGAAGGCCTTAGAAAACCATTAAGCCCTTTTTCTACGATTAAATATTTTATTCCCATTGACTCCTTTATATCTACTATTCGAGTAACATACTGACCAGCTTCGCAAATTATAAATCTACCAGTTTCAATTATAAGTCTTGCATTGATTTTATCCTTAAACCTTCGAATCAATCCTTCACATTCATTGCTAAGCTTTTCAACATCAAGAGGAGCATCATTTGCCAAAGAATACACTATGCCAAGCCCCCCTCCAAAATTAATAAATTCCATTTCCCAACCCAAAATTTCTTTACAGAACAGAGCTAGTTCAAAGATTCTCTCGTAGTATTGATATAGTCTACTGTGATCAAGGACCTGGCTGCGCAGATGGACATGAATTCCAACAATTTTTATATTTGATAAGCTATTGAGAAAATCTTTCTGCTTTACTAATGTATTTTCATCAACACCAAACTTGCTACTTAAGCAGCTTCCACTATCCATAGCGAAGTCTATATTTATCCTTAATCCCACTTTTATATTCATATTTTTTTGTTCTGCAATGTCATTAAGTAATAACAATTCATTGTAACTGTCTGCCACTATTATTGCCTTATCTATGGTTTTTTCAATATCCCTACGTGTTTTTCCAGGTGTTGAATAAAATATTTTTTCATAAGATAAGCCTGCTTTCTGACTTATAATTACTTCTTCAACTGAAGCTGCATCTGTACCAAATCCTTTTAGGGCTGCAAAATGTATGATAGGAGCAAAAGGATTGGTCTTTACTGAATACAAAAACTCAAACTGTGGAAAATTATCTAAAAGTATTTTAACCTGCCTAGAAATAATACTTTCATCATAGATGTAGAATGATCTATCGTACTGATCCATCAAATCTTTAATAATGCTTAGCTAGTTTTCCATAAAATGAATTTCTCCTTAATATAATATTTTAAATATTCCATATGTTTTTGTTTTTTCCTTTATTTAAGCAAAAATTATTTCATTTCCTGAGTCAGTCAATCAGCTAAGATAACGAAAATTAAACATATGTCCCATTGATACATACATTAATTGAAATAGAAAAGCAAATAAAATTATTATATGATATCTCATTTCTTTTATTTCTTATTCCATAGAATTAGCTACTTTCTCTATTTACTTATTAGGATTTGATCCGCATACGAATATAGAGACATTATATTCAACATCTATGAATCTATAGGACAACTTCTTTAGCCAAAAACAAAGCAAATTTTTAATTTAACTTTATAAAAATAGAACCTTATCTTAACTGACAGGTTCTATTTTACCAAACATCGTACAAGTTAGATAATTTATAACTTTTTTACTCACTGTATATAAATCTATTCAACAAATTCTTACTTTTACAACTAAATTAATATGCCAATACCTCATAGCCATCGTCTGTCACTAGTACCATCACTTCCCATTGTGCTGATAGCTTACCATCTGCCGTATAAATAGTCCAACCATTTTCCTCGTCCAAAAATATTTCGTCCGTCCCCATATTGACCATAGGTTCTATTGTAAATATCATACCTGGCACCATTAACATTTCAGTATTCTTCTTTGAAACATAACTTACCCAAGGATCTTCATGGAAACCTAAACCAATTCCATGTCCACCAATGTCTTTTACAACAGAATATCCATTTTTAATAGCGTGTTCATGAACTACTTGCCCCATATCCCCAAGAAAGCTCCAAGGCCTTACTTGCTTTAATCCTAAATCGATGCATTCCCATGCTACACGAACTAGTTTTTCCTTTTTTTCATCCACATCACCAATACAGAACATTCTTGATGAATCCGAAAAGTATCCTTTATAAATCGTTGAAACATCCACATTAATAATGTCCCTATTACACAATACTACATTTTTTGATGGTATTCCATGGCAAACTTGTTCATTAACAGAAGTGCATACACTTTTAGGAAATCCTTGGTATCCAAGTTGCGCAGGAACTCCACCAAGTTCTTTTGTTTTTTGATAGACGAGCTTATCAATATCATCTGTGGTTATACCTTCTTCTATATATTCTTCTACAGCATCTAAAACCGCTATATTGATTTTACCACTCTCACGTATTCCTGCAATTTGATCGGGTGTCTTAATCATTTCTCTTGAAGGTACTATATGTCCTTGCAGTTTATACACTTCAACCTTATTATCAAATTCAGCATGGCATTTCTTATATTTTTTGTGACTCCCACACCAGCATAAATCATTTCTTCCTATTTTTTTAAATATATTATCCCTCCTTCCATTACTAATTTAGTCTTTTAAAGTACCAAGAAATTCTTCTTCTGGTACCAGAAGTATATTCGGTCTCATATATATTTGAATAGTAGTTAACCGCTTTCTATATTGAGAAGGAGTACATCCAAAAGCATCAACAAAAGCTCTTGTAAAAGCTTCTTGGGAAGAGAAACCATATTTTAATGCTATGTCTAAAAACCTAGACTGTGTATCTCTTATTTCTATGGCAGCAAGACTTAATTTTCGTTTGGATACATATTGTTTAAATGTAATTCCAACATTTTCATGAAATTTAGCTGAACAATAAAATGGAGAATATCCAACATAATTGGACATTTCAATCAGAGTTGGATTTTCTTTTATATTCTCTTCAACCCAATCAACCATATTTTCTATCGTTTTTAAAGACAATTATTATCCCTCCTTCTCCCATAGTGTTATTATATCATTCTCTACTAATAAAAACTTGATATGACTTGTGATATTAATAAGATTAATGTACAATCTTATATAATGCTGACCTCAAAATGAGCGGTTTATTTAAACTTAAAAAAATCAGCAAAGTAAATTACTTTGCTGATTTTTTTAAGTTATTAATTTACTTAAAGCGTTTATAAAAGTATCATTTTTGTTTCATTTGCACAAGTTTTCCATCACTCATACCGTAAATGATATCGGCAATAGTCGTTACCTTTTTTGAATGAGTTACGATAATTACGCACTTTCCCTCATCATGGGCAAGAGAGGTAAATATTTTCAAGATTTGCGCTTCGGTATCAGTATCAAGATTTCCTGTCGGCTCATCCGCGATGACTATTCCAGGATTATGTGATAACGCTCTTGCAATACCAACCCGCTGTTGCTCACCACCAGACAACTTTAAAATTTTACGGTCTGCGGTTTCTTTATCAATCCCTACTTTTTCAAGCAGAGTATAAGCGAATGTTTTTTTATCAGGCTCATGGCTTTCGCTGATATTCATCGAAAGCACAATATTTTCAACTGCTGTTGCGTTTGTAAGAAGATTAAAGCTTTGAAAAACAACACCGATTCCTTTAGCTCTGTATTCATCTCTATCCAGCTTTTTCAGGTCGCTTTTCCCATGCAAAATAACACCATCTGTGCAGATATCAAGCCCTGCCATGAGTGACAACAAGGTTGATTTGCCTGATCCAGATTTTCCTACAATGGTGTAAACCTTTCCAGCTTCAAAGGTTACATCAATACCTTTAAGTACATTCTTTTTCGTACCCTCGTATTTATAAGTAACATTTTGTAATGTTAATACATCCATAAGTTAATTCCTCCCATATTGCCACCGGCAGATTACCGGCTAATTTCTTTCCATGAGTATCTTTATTGGCTCATACTTCGTGATTTTGGTAATTGAAACAATTCCTGCAAAAGAAGCAAGAAGTATAGCGATTATAATAATTTCCATAATCGTATAAGCGCTGAGCGCGATTTTCATCTCAGAAACTGGCTTTGCATTAGCTTGTACTCCTCCACCAAGTTGTGCACCTCCGAGTACCATACCACTAGGGTTTCCTGAAGTGATAGTTCCATCCCCGGGACTTTGAGAAGTGTTTGCCTGTGCCGCTTCTACCTGATTTTTCAAGAGCATATCTGACACTGGTTGTGCGACCATAGTACCAATACCTAAACCTATTACAAGGCAGATACAGGTGATTGTAAGAATTTCAAGCCACAATCCAAAGGCAACCTTTGCTTTTTTCATACCCATTGCTCTAAGCACACCAATTTCATACTTACGTTCTCTGATAGAAATTGAAGCAAGCAGCAATAAAATAATAGAACCAAGAATCATAACAACGACCATAAATGTTATTGAAATACTTTTTAATCCCTCAACAGGCTTTACTACTTTTTCGTAGGAAGCTGTGTCGGTATCCACATTGAATATATCAGAAAGACCCTTTGCTCTAACCTCTTCATCAAATTCTGGAAGTAGTTCGGGGTTTTTCAGATAATAGGTTACATTCACCATTACCCCTGTTTCATCAATACTACGCTCTGCAAGTAATGTGTCAAGTGTTGTCAGTACTTCGTTACGTCTGTTAAGTCCTGCAGATTTTGGCATATTTGAGTTTGCATACTCATCGGTTAAGTCAAGATAAACTCCAACAACTGTTAATTTATAGGTAACCTCGCGCTGTAAACGCACGGTGCCCATTGCAGATATGGAAACCGTATATTCTTTATCATTAACAGTCACCTTGTCACCGTCCTGTGCATTGCTGAAATCCATATCGGACGGCGTATCTACGCCCATATTTGCCGTAAATGTCAATACATCACCAACAGTAATACTGTTATTGTCACTAAGCTCGGAACTAATAATACATTCTCCATCTGCTTCAGGCAGTCTGCCACTGTCAAGACTTCTCAGTCCATCATTAAAGTTCTGCCAGTAATCACCATACAGCTTATAATTTCCATTACTTCCGGCACTTGTCATTATACCGCCACCGCCGCCAACAATAGACGCAGAGTTTGTCTCTGATTGATTTGTGTCATCTTGGTCAATTGCTCTTATATCTGCGTTGTTCGCCGCAATAGAACCTGTGGCAATACTTTCTTTCAGATAATCAGAATTGGCAAACTGCAAAAGTTGTTCCGAAGGTATTTCGGGTTTTTTAATAAGCACCTTACCATCTGTCGAGTTTTTTCTTGCTTCTTCCATTACTTTTTGCATATTGGGTGTTATATAAACCTGAGATGCAAAACGTTCTTTGTATTCCCCAATAACAGCCGAAGCAGTATTGTTAATAATCAAAGCTATAACGGTTGTAAGTACAATCGCGAAAATAATCGCACCTATCATAATGTTTCTGCTCTTATTACGCATAAGATTTTTTAATGCGTTTTGTAGAATATACATACTGGCTTAAGCCTCCTTTCCAGCTATTGGTTGCTATCATCTTCCACTATCTCAAAATCATCAAAGAATTCATCATCTTCACTACTTTGACTAGAAGCAGAATTTTTTGGGTTTCCCATTCCAATTGATGATTTAATTTTCACATTGGTTAATTTTAAATAAATCATACCACTTGCATACAATATCGCTGCCATACATAATCGCTTACTTGCTCGGCGGTTGCTCCCTGTAATTCAGCATCTTTCAACATTTCAATCTGCAGCGGAATATACAAAATAAGCTGAGCAATGCCTAACATCAGAATAATTGCCGAAATACAAAAAATGATAATGGGAATAATCTGTGGTTTTGGCTTCATAAAGTCCCTCCTTGTTTTATAAATCTAAGGTAATTATAATAAGCCAACCTTTAATAAAACTTAAATTTCCGAACTCTTTACAGAATAAATGTAAAGGTAGCACTTTTTCCCTCGACACTCTCCGCTTGAATTTTGCCGCCCATACTATCAATAATTTCCTTGGCAATAGAAAGTCCGAGACCATAACCTCCGTCATGTGCTCTTGACGAGTCCACACGGTAAAAACGGTCAAACAACTTTGGTAGGCTTTGTTTCGGTATGCCATTTCCTGTATTTTTCACGGAAAAAGTAGTATGATTTCTGGATTTTTTTAATGTAACAAAGATACTACCATTTTCATTTACATACTTTACTGCATTGTCAAACAGTATCATCACAACCTGCTTCACTTTTTCACTGTCACCATTTACAATCATGTCAGGCTCAATATTCTGTGACAGCTTTATACCTTTTTCAAAAACGACAGCTTCCATTGCAAGCAAAACATCTGTGACAATATTGCTGATGTTAAAAGGTAAATGCTTATTATTTACAGCCCCGTTATCGGTTTTAGCCAGATATAAAAGATCACTTACGAGTTTTCCCATTCGGTCTGTTTCAGCGTTGATATAGTTGATCCATTTCTGCTGACTCTCAATGGTTTCGGTTTTGTTTGCATACAAAGCATCAATATTGGCGTTGATGATAGCAATCGGTGTTTTCAGCTCATGAGAAGCATCTGCGACAAACTGCTTTTGTTTCTCGTAAGCTTTTTCAATGGGAGCAACAGCATGCTGGGCAAAAAACAAGCTGATACCGAATATCACAAAAAGCATGACAATGCTAATTGCACCAAAGGTGAGTAAAAGCTGTGAAAGGATTTTATAAGAGTCGGTTACATCTAAAAAATAAATCTGCTTAATAACTTTCGTTTTGGCTACGGTATCGAAGTTTCCTTTTCCTTTTATAAGAAGGTTTGCGTTGATAGGCTTAATTTTATAAAGCCAACGCTGACCATTAAGAGAAATGACAGAACTGTCTTTTTTTGCGGATATAGCAAGCTCAGTGGCCTTTTCGTATATCTCCTCGGTTAAGTCAATATAAGAGTGAATACTAAGCAAGTCATTATCATCGCTAATCAACACATTAAAAGCTGAAGCATAATCATTCGGTATTTTTCCCATAAATATTCTATCGGTATTATTGCTTTCATCTGTATTAAACAGCGGATTTATCATAATGGGAGACATGACCGTATTGTTAAGCTTGATTTGATTTTCGTTTTGTATATTTGTGTAGGTTATAATGTAAATAGCGATAAAAGCTGCAATCATTATGACCGAAATGATTGACATATTTAGTATGATAAACTTATTCCGTAATCTTTTAAACACTTTGCTCACCTTTTAATTTCAAAGTATAGCCAACTCCTCGCACCGTTTGGATAGAAGTTTTAGATCCTATATGACTTAATTTTTTACGCAGAAACGAAACATAAACCTCAACATGATTATCCTCGCCTTTACCATCGTACCCCCACAGTTTTTCTATAATCGTGTTTTTAGAAACGATCATACCTTTCATATTTATTAGTAGCTCCAAAAGCTGACATTCTTTCAAAGTTAGCTTATATGATTTTTTCCCGCAATATAATTCAATAGTGTGGGGATTTAGGTCGATATCCCCATATGTTAGTATATTTTCCAATACAAAATTATCTTTTCTTCGACTCAAGGCTCTAAGTCTTGCGAGTAATTCCTCAGTTTTAAAAGGCTTAGCCAAATAATCGTCTGCTCCGGCATCAAGACCTTTTACCTTATCGTCAGTTTCCCCTTTGGCAGTAAGCAAAATAACGGGAGTGGATATGCCATTCTTTCTAATTTCCTTTAAGACAGACAGACCGTCTTTCTTGGGAAGCATGATATCAAGAATAATAATATCGTAAATTGCAGATAAAGCGCAGTCCAGTCCGTATTCGCCATCATGTGCCAAGTCAGCAATATAATTGTTTTTCTTTAATACATTCGCAATAGCTTCCGCTAAATATTTTTCATCTTCAATCATTAAAATCCGCATTTTAAACCTCCTGTACACTTTTGTTTATTATTGTAACTCGTATTCCTTTAATCTACCTTAAATAACAACTATCAATAAAAATATTATCATATATTACAAAATTAATAGTACCTTGTTGACTTGTATTTTTATGTAATTTTAACATGATACATCATATGGAATAAGCATAGGAGTAGATGGAAATAAATACCACAATATAAAAAGTTCCATCTTATCTGATGCCAAGATTACATATATGGAAAGTAGTTCGTCAGGACTTTTTAGCTAACATTCTCTGGGATTACGAACAGCTTAACTATTAGCGAGTAAGGATTGTGACTGAAAGAGCAACTATAGATAATGCTGCTATAATTATTGATGATACAAACTTTCCTAATTCTATGGAACTTAATCTACTAAAATCTGTGCTATGACTGATATTTCATCTGGCATATAGCTTCCCAAACATAATTTTCATGACATCAATGTGCCTATCATCAAAATCTTTATATCACCTAAGAAAATCTTTCAAAAATAAAATATATTGACTTAGCTTAGTTGCTTGCCTAAATGCCATGGGGCATCCTTGTTCTACGGTGAACTGCTTGTTGTAATGGCTTTAAGATAGGTCATTATAGCTTTGTGGTATAATTATTTACAGGAAGACTGGTTGAATTTATCCCAACTGATCAAAAAGGGCATTGGCTGTCAAGCCAAATCACTGCTAACGTGCTATCCTGTTTATAAGGAGGTGCTTAAATATGCACGCATGGGAACAAATACAATTGACCGTGGACTATATTGAAGAACATCTTTCAGAAGAAATAAAAATTGAAAGCTTGGCAAATCTTGCTTCTCTCTCACAGTTTTATTATCAGAGGCTATTCAGCCGATTGGTTAAAAAGCCTGTAAACGAGTATATCAAGTTGCGCCGCCTTGCAAAAGCATCCGAAGCTTTACTGGATAAAAATAAACGAATTCTAGATATTGCCTTGGATTTTGGATTTTCCTCTCATGAGACCTTTACGCGTTCCTTTAAAAAAGCGTTTGGAATGACACCTGAAGAATACCGTACTGCCCCCGTCCGGCTCAACAATTTTGTAAAGCCACAGTTGCTTTTGAATTACACGCTTATTGATGAAAATGTTCCGTTGATTGTTGATGGAATCGTCCTTGAAGTTACACGGCGAAAAATTTTATATCCTCAATTTTTCATTGGACTTACAGTAGAAGAACCTATTTATCAAATGCCTGGTGGCGGTGAGACTGGTGTAGACACACTTGGAAAATTATGGAATACTTTTCGCGAAAGCAAACCCATCATTAAAGAATTAAAAGCGGATGGCAATGAGCTTGGAGTTGCCTATCCTGGGACAAGAGAAGGCTATTACCGCTATTTTGCTGGTGCCGAAGCTGTTTCAAATGAACTAGTTAAAGGCTACACTTCCTGGGAACTGCCCAAAGGTAAATATATTGTTTGCTCTTTTGAAGCAGAGGATTTTGAACATCTCGTTATGGATGCAGTGTACAAGGTTCATAAATATATGTTTGAAACATGGCTTCCAAATCACAAGCTTGCTGCCAAGCCTTTTACAGCGGAACGCTATGCCAGCCATAGTCCAGACACAACCAGCATGGAAGTATGGATTTTACCTGTAACTTTAGAATAAGCAGATAATTTTCCGTTGTGGAGGTGAAGTACATATGGAGTGGAATAAACTTTACAATTCATGTAATCCACCTACGATAGATGACATCAATGAATATATTAATAGTAAACTTTGGCATGATTTAAATACCTTTTTGCAAAATACCTATCGTATTCATCCCAAGCTCTCCTACAGTAAATGTTCGATGCAACCAGGATGGAATGTCAAATACCATAAAAACGGGAAGTCGTTATGCACACTTTATCCAATGGAAGGCTATTTCATTGCTCTTCTAGTAATAGGCAACAAAGAAGTTCATGAAGTCGAGGATATAATACATTTATGCAGTGAATACACACAGGACTTATATCAAAGGACTGCCTTTTCCAATGTTGGAAGTTGGCTGATGATAAACGTTACCGATCGTTCCATTCTAGATGATGTAATCAATTTAGTGCAAATAAAAGCAAAATAATCTACTACCTAGTACCAAATAAGCGAAAAGAGAGGCATAATTCAATTCACTGCTTCTCTTTTTCCTATCTCCATACAATTGTTATCTCATCATCTATAAGTTGCACGTAGGATATTCTCTTAAAATCCACACACAGTGAAATGTGTTTCCACATATAAAAAGTTCAGCTCAACAAGAGATGACTTTTCAGGAATAAAACCAAGGATTTCTCTCTATATGTTGAAATATTCCACAACTTGATATGGTTGATGATTTGTAATTCTTGCACGATCCAGTGAATCATGTATCTTAACCATGGTCAGCAGAAATAGTTAGATAAGCACAAGTATAGGCAGACACATCGTATATATAACAGTATGAGCGTTACGGTATTTATTTTCCTTTTTATTCCACCTAATTATCCCCTTTTAAAATATGAAAAGCGCCTTTCAGTTTTAGAGAAACCCAAAGGCGCTACATGTTAAATCGTATTTCCTGATCCGGATAAAGCTAAACAAAGTTATTGGTCTGAATGCATATCAGCCAAGGAGGGTAAAACTAAATAACCTTTAGTATCTACAATCTCTTCTGCATAAGCTGGAACAATATCTGCAATTTCTTTTATAATCCCATCTAAAAAGCAAACTTATTTGTTTTTGTTTCAATAATGTTTTTAGCCATTTTTTCTCTATCTATTTCTAATAATACATTTTTAATCTGACTCATTAATATTCTATCTTCACGTCTTTCAAATGATTGAAAAATCATATCTGTTGTGCAGACGGGATATTGCGTGTATGGCAATGGATTCCACCGCCATATAAATTTAGTGCTAGCGGGTTAATCTGTATAATACGATGGTTAGGAAACGCGGTTTGTAGAACTTGTAGTGCCTGTTCGTCTTTTTCCTTGATTCGTTTTGACATTCCTTCCTCATAATATTTCTGAGCAATTACTACGTTGTTAGCAATCAGAAAATTGCAATAGCTGAGTGCTGGCAGAACGTTAATCGGACCATCAGGAAAGGAAGTTACATCTAACACCCCTTCATCCATATCCTCATTATGTTCCCTCCAAAGGTTATATGCGTCATCTTCTGGATAGAGGTCTATATAAATGGGCTCAGGCACGGGCATTTTCAGAATACGGAAAGGCTGTCCGTCCTGATTACGAGCAGTATTTACCACCTCATATGCTCGATCCAGCCGCTCTTTGTCCAAAGCGTGCAGCTTGCTTTCACGGGCTTCTTCTTCGGAAATGTGTGCAATTAAAATAGTATCAGTATTGGCAAAACGGCAGATCTCATCAATGTGTCCGTTAGCAGTAGCAGAACGGAAGGAGCAGAATGTGCCGTCGGCAGAAGGGATTGACCCGGAATAAGCATATTCATCGCTATAGGAGCATTGCGGAAGCCAAATAATCTGATTCAGATTAAATACCCGTTTCAGCTCCTCTTCCACCTCCATTACGGTCTTACCAGGATTACGTTTATCTACCTCCGTTTCTCGTATTGCCATCATTACGCCACATCCATTGAATTCCCGATCGCCACCCTCGCTAATCAGTTCAGAGTACCGTGTATTTTCAATTCCGATGCATTTTGCATGAAATTCACTGAATCCCCGTAATAGGCGAGAAAGCTCATCATCCTCCGTATAGTATCCATACATGTCAAAACGGAAGTCAACCCTTGCACGACTCCCAAAATCACCTATCATAACCTCAGCGCCAAAATCACGAGGATAGATGATAGGAGATGGGAATATTACAAAGCGGATTAATGGAGTATCAACCCCTTGTCTATCCAATTCCTGTTTTGCACGTTTTTGCACTTCCTCATCATAGCAGCAAACGATGACTTCTACTTCTTCCATCAACGCTAGTACCACTTGAGCACTAACTATATCCGTACTTAACTTTCTGGTTGCATTGGCGTACGGTGGCCAGATGATTAACACAGATTCTTGTTTTTCAAATTCTCCTACAGTTCTAAAATTCTCCATTATATTCATCTCCTTTTTAATTATTTCTATTACAATATGAGAGACGGCAGTTTCCGGAGAAACCGTAAAGCGTACTGTAATATTAGAGGTCCGGTTTAGCATATAGCTTCGTATCCATAGTGTTAAATTTTTCCTTATTCTTTTGTTGCAATTTTTTTGAACAATATGTATTATATAGTATGGAGTAACTCCATAGTCAAGGAGGAAAATGAAATGGATAAAAACAAATCAAAGACCTTTACAACTGGAGAATTTGCGCAAAGATTTGGAATAAAAAAGGATACCTTGTTCTATTACGACCGAATTGGTTTATTCCATCCAGCGGGAGTGAATGACAATGGATATCGGTATTATACGGTTCCGCAGCTTGATGTTTTCTGGATGCTTCAATCTTTGAGAGAGCTTAACTTTCCTTTGAAGACATTGAAACACTACGTCAATGCGCCATCACCCGAAGAGTTAATTGCACTTTCTAAGGAACAACTCAGCCGAGTAAAGCAGGAAATCAGAAAGCTGGAACAAATTCACTGGCTATTAAGCAGCATCGTCACATATTCGGAGGAAGCGCTCAGCGCTCCCTTAGATGAAATCTCTCTCATAGAGCTTCCAGCAGAGCCTATTTTATACAGCAATCCGATCCCAAAGGAGAATGATATCGCCAGTGGCGAGGAGTGGTTTAGCTATTATGATCGCTTTTTGAAAGAAACGGAACTGAAAGGTCCAGCTTATGTCGGATCTATTGTAAGTCAAAAAGATCTGCTAGCAGGAAGATTCGAAAAGGTCGATCGACTGTTTGTTCGTATGGATAATGCGGATGCTAAGTTGAAGCCGGCAGGACTTTATGCGGTCACTTACCATAAGGGCCCATATGAATCAGTGTTAGAAATCTATGAACCGTTTCTTCGGCAGCTTAAAGAGCAGGGACTGACCGTATGTGGCGATGCCTATGAGGAATATTTATTGGGTAAGTTGTCCACTCAAAATCAGACTGATTTTATTTTTAAAATCAGTTTAGCGGTGCACAAATAAAGGCTGAGTTGGCAAATTTCAATATTGTAATCGTGTTGAAGCCATAAAAATCAGGGCAAGTCTATGTTTGAGAACCTGCCATGCAATGGAACGAGTATAAGTTATTATTGAGCCTTCCTGAGTATAAATCAATATTTTCCCATCCGTAGAACTTAGTAAATAATGAGTAGAATGTTCTGCCATTCATAAAAATGATCCTACTCGTCGAAATTTGCCGTTGCTGACAGTTCGTCCTCATAACGAGATTTCTAAACTCGGTCATCCTGATTCATTGATTTCACCTTTTTTATAGAAAAAATTTAAATAGAATAGGCATTCTATTTTCAAAATACTGACGCTATATTTTGATTTTGATTTAAAACCTTTAATTACTGCTGAATATATAAGAAGTGGTGAAGGTAATCCTTATGATAATGCATGTATAGAAAATCATTTCATTCAGTTTTAAAGAAAGGAGAAGTTAATCTTAGTTTAGTACTTTGATTTTGATACAGCAAGGTTATCAATATTTGAATATGTAGAGTCTTGGTATAACAGAGAAAGAATACATAGCTCTATTGGTTACATTACTCAGAAATGTGGAGAAAATGCTAGGAGGTCAGCATAAAACTTTGTTTGAAAAAATGTGTCTACTATATTGACATAGGTCCAATAGCCATAACTTTATTCTGTAGTATAAAATAATCTATGCTTTTGGAGATAGAATTCTCTTCTCTGGCAAGAATCAAAATAAGACTTAAACCAGAAAAGAGAATTTTTTATGTCAACCTTTTATCTCTTTAAGGCAAAATTTAATATAATTTAAGGTAATTCTATAAAACTAAGTCTCTATTGGATTATTTTTATTTTCTTTGCTCGACAACAAGCTTTTATATCACTTATAGTTTGTTTAAATAATTCAATAAATTTATCATCTGTAGTAATTACAACCTCTTCTATTTCTGTTTTCATTGATAGAGCATTTTCAGACTTATATCTTCTTGTTTCAGCAATAATGTCCTTTAGCTTCTCCCCAAAAAGGATAATTTCATCATCAATGGGTTCTTCAGTTTCCCAATACAACTTGTGTAAAGAAATACTATTTTCATTCTGTCTAAAAAATTCTTGATAAATATATTCGGTAATATGTGGAACGTAAATAGCGTATAACTTTAATATATTAAGCATGCAATAATATAGGGCATATTGTGCTGATTGTCGCTCTTTATAGCCATGTATTTCAGGTTGATATAAACGCGCTTTAACAATTTCAAGATAATAGTCACATAAATCTTTCCAGAAAAAATCATCAATTTCATGTCGGGCTGCTCCTATTTCATACTGGTCAAGGAGTTTTCTTGCATTATTAGTAGTTTGTTTACATCTCTCGATTATCCATCTGTCTACAGGCATTAGATTCACATTAGCATTGAGGTTAATGTCCTGTAAATGGGATATTGAAAATTTAGATGCATTCCATAGCTTTGTGATAAATCTTTTGGCTATACCTAATTCATCAATTGAAAAAAATGTATCTGTTCCAAGCTTAGAATTAGCTGCCCAATATCTTATAACATCAGCAGAGTAGTTTTCAATAAGCAATTTTGGTGATAACTCAGAGTTGCCCTTTGATTTGCTAATTTTCTCTCCTTTTTTGGCAAGAACAAAGCCACAAACCATTATATCCTTCCAAGGAACTTGCCCTGTATGGTAAAGGCTTTTAACTATAGTATAAAATGCCCATGTACGTATAATTTCATGAGCCTGTGTCCTCAAACTCATTGGTAAAATTCTATTTGAAATGTCATTTTTCTCGCCCCATTTTGCATTTATTTGAGGAGTTACTGATGAAGTAGCCCATGTGTCAAAAACGGAACTCTCAGGCACAAACTCTTCACATCCACAAGAACACGGCTTATTAGGTTTTGTTTCAAGAGGATTTATAGGTAGCATCTCCTCATCTGCAATTATAACCTTACCACAATTTTTGCAATACCATATTGGGAAAAGAACACCAAAGTAACGCTGGCGAGATATACACCAGTCCCACTTAAGATTTTCAACCCATAATACGTATCTGTTTTTCATATATTCGGGATACCAATTGATTTCATCAGCAGCTTTTAAAAATAGCTCTTTATTATTAAGAATATCAATATACCACTGTTTTGACGGTAAAATCTCAATTTCCTTCCCACAACGTTCGTGTACAGCAACAGTATGTGTGATACTTTTTGACTCTAAAAGAAATCCATTTTCTGAAAGTAGGCTGATAATCTGTCTTCGAGCTACTAAGACCTTTAATCCTCCGATTAAGGAAACACTTTCATCCATTTTACCATCAGGTAGAATAACTTTCCGATAAGGCAGTTTATGAGTTTCATACCACTCTACATCGGTGCTGTCACCAAAGGTTGCACACATAACTACACCTGTTCCTTTAGCAATATCAACTTTATCATCTGCTAATATAGGAATTTCATAATCATATAAAGGAACAGTGGCATTTTTACCAATATATTTTTTATATCTATCATCCTCTGGATTTACAAATAGACAAACGCAACCATATAGTAACTCAGGTCTTGTTGTAGCAACTAATAATATTTCTTCATCTACCTTAAATTTAACGTAATTAAAGGTAGTATCTTTTTCAATAGATTCTAATTCTGCTTGGGCTATTGAAGTTTGACATTCAGTACACCATAAAACTGGTGACTCTTTCATATAAGCCTTTCCATCTTTTAAAAGTTTGATAAAGGATTTTTGCGATATTCGTTGAACCATAGAGTTAATGGTTTCATATTGAAGTGACCAGTCAACTGAGAAGCCTAAAGACTGCCATAAATCTTTAAACTCTTTTTCGTATTTTGCAGAGGTTATAATACACTTTTTAATAAATTCGCTTCTAGGAAGGTCTTTTGCAATAATATCCTCATCTTTTTCAACAAGCCTTTCTGTTGGTAATCCGTTATCGTCAAAACCAAAAGGATAAAAAACATTATAGCCTTGCATGCGTTTGAAACGTGCTATCATTTCTGCCTGTGTATAGGAAAATATGTGTCCAATGTGTAGACTACCGCTAATGGTAGGTGGTGGCGTATCAATAGAATAGATTTCTTTTTGACTTTCTAGGTCAAAGTTGTAGATAGAATTTTCTTTCCAAAAGTTTTGCATTTCTTTTTCTACTTGCTTAAAGTCATAATTTTTCTGCATGGTAATACCTCCTTAAATTTTACGAACACAAAACAAAAATCCGCCTTAAGCTTTCTTATATTTGCTTAGGGCGGAATGTATGCGTCCGCGGTACCACCTAAATTCAGATATGACTATCTGCACTCTGACAGTACGGGATAAAATACATTATCCGATACTGCTTTCCTTTTAACGGTGGAAATTTCCGTTGAATCCTACTAAGATTATATCTTTTCAGTTCACAGCTCAAAGGCTACTTCCATACTTCCTTCACGAAGATTTTCACCAACCATCTTCTCTCTCTGCTTCAGGTGAGTACGTACTCCTCCTCATCAACGCCATTTTGTTCGTGTTCGTTTATATTATGATATTTTATTATACTCAAAAAGTCAATATTTATGTTCCTATTTTTCTAAAATTTAGGATTAAATTGGTATCAACACATCCAACAATAAGTTCACAGAGCATTTAATGAAAATTACTTAATATAAGCAATTAATAAAATATTTTTATTTATTTTCCTAACATAGTAGCACGCAACATTCCACGTAGGTTGGGGCAAGGTGATAATACTAATACACAGAAATAAGGGGATTTGCGTAAAAATGAACTCTCTTATCCCTCCTTGTACTTTCTATTTATTAGGTTCTATTTCAAACAATCTCCTATCAAAAAAATACTTAACAGATACATCCTCTATAATTTCAGTATTATCATAGGATAAATGAGCGTCAAAATTAATCTCTTGATTGTTATTCCAAACAACATTGGAAATTGAAGAATAATTTTCGTTGTCAATTCTTATGAGCACCTCATATCCTTTCTTTGCTCCAAATATTGTTCTTGCACTTCCAATTAACTCTGGACTTACCATACCATTTACCGTATCAATAATAAATATATATTCACTTTTATTGGAGCAAGTATTCACGGCCATTAATTTTCTATCAGGAGAAAGAAGAATCTCTTTAATATACATAGATGGGTTTGAGAAAGAAAAATATTTTTCCAAATTTCCTTCTTTGATTCTCCAGATTTCATTATAACTTCCATAGTCTGAATAATTATTAAATAGTGTAAAAACCACACTCCCATCAGCCAACTTATAAAGCTTATCACTTTCATATTTTTCGGAAAGAATGTCAACAGCAAAAGAAGCTGCATCTGCTACCTTTTTTTCTTCACTTTTGATAAATGGCTTTATGCGTTTTATAGCCTTTTCTCTTAATTGATTATCGTTAAAACATTCAACAAGCCTATTAATAGCAATATATTGATAGTATATATCATCAGTTTTCAGTGCTTCAAAGAATTTATCCGCATCATATTTTATCTCTGAATCAGATATATTAGATAATAAATTTATATTATCAGGCGATAAATATCTGATATAAGCATCTAAATTGTTTTTTTGAAGATATGCCACCGCAAATACTGTTGAAACAAAAGATGTAAATATACAGAATATAGCAGCAACAGATATCCATTTCACAAAAGAATGATTTCTCATGATTCTTGCTTTTGAAGATGCAGCTTCTTCGATCAAATCATCATCAATCATACCGATTTCTTTGTATAACTTCCTTTTATTCATATAATCATCCCTTCTCTTTTAAGATACTGTTTTAATTTTTTCCTCGTTCTAAACAGCATGGACTTTACTTTGCTTTCGCTCATCCCGAAACGCTCCGAAATATCAGATATGGAATCAGCATACCAATAACGTCGCAAAAAAACATTTCGACTTTCATAGTCTCTACTACGCAAAAATTCGCTGATTACCTTTGCTACTTGACCTGCTTCATACTCCTCTTCAACATTGTCTGGTACAGAAATACAATCATCCAACTCAGATAATAGCAAATCAAATTTACTATTACGCTTTTGCGCCGTATAATAGTCATATTTATCAAGAGCAATATTACGAGTAAGCCGTCCCAAGAAAGTTGATAATTTCGTGGGACGAGTTGGTGGTATAGTATTCCACGCAGCAAGATATGTATCATTTTCACATTCCTCTGCGTCTGTATAATTTGAAAGTATGTTGAATGCAATAGTGCGACAAAAACTCCCATATTTATTTGCAGTTTCTATAATAGCATTTTCTGAACGTTCCATATATAAAGAAACTATCTTTTCATCCTCCAATTTATTACCTCCTTTACTATTTTGTAAGGCCTTCATTTATATAGTAGGATTTTGTTTCTAGTGGTTGCATCTAAATTGGATTTCAAAATCTTTATTCTTATCATTTTATGAGATAATTATATATATCATTTCACCTTGGCATGTATAGTAACAAGCTGAAAGTCATGTTAGTCTTACTTTTATGATTTTTTCTTATTTTTTATTTTAAAACCATGAAGTCTCATTTATATCAACATATACCTTCTTCTCGCTGATCGGTTTTTTGCAGTTACTATCGTAAACATTTCCTATAGTAAAGTAAAATTCCAACGGCGCTAAATCCGTGGGACTGATTACATGAACTTTATATCCTTTATACCATCCTAATCCAGTAGATTTACCAAACTTAGCCTCAGAATCAAATCTAGAGATTGTTTAGTATGGTACCTAACATGATACTAGAAATTGGGCAATTTTTTTATTGGTAATTTTAGTTATTCAACAAGCTAAATACAAATAAAATTAGCTTAAACCTAACAGCCATATTAACATAAACATGTCTACTATACCATATTTTACATATACAATTTCTGGTATTTTGGCTTTTCGGGTTTACATGACATAAACATTCTTATATAATATCCATATTGCATACCATTATAACTGCTGAATCCTAAATATTATAGGTACGGAGGAACCATTTAAGGGGTTAATCCACATCTGTGGTAGGGAGCCTTCTATCCCGAACCCGTCAGCTAACTTCGGAAGCCTTATTACGGAAGGAGTGTGTATAGCAATGAAAGGAAAGAGAGTATTATCAATTTTAATAGTTTTAATATTGTTATTAGTGCCAATAACAGGAGTATTTGCAAATGAAAATCATGTAACATTGGAATTCTGCAGTAAAGGAAGTGAGGTTTCTAGGCTTCAGCAAAAATTGCAAAGTCTTGGATATTATACTAGTTCCATAGATGGTATCTATGGTAAGCTCACTGAAAAATCTGTTATTAATTTTCAGAAGGATAATAAATTAGTTATTGATGGTATTGCAGATAAACAAACTCAAACAGCACTATATAACAAAACTAACACTGTGGCAAGCTCACCTAAAAACTATAGTCAAGATGATTTATTTTGGCTAGCTAGAATCATTGAGGCAGAAGCAGGTGGAGAATCATACAATGGAAAAGTGGCAGTTGGAAATGTAATTATTAACAGAGTTAATTCTAAAGAATTTCCCAATACTATATACGGTGTAATTTTCGAGTATTATGGCAGTATTCCTCAGTTTAGTCCAGTTGCTGATGGAACAATCTATAATACCCCATCACAAGAAAGTATGCAAGCAGCTAAGGATGCTCTAAATGGAGCAAGACCAGTAGGAAATTCAACATATTTCTTCAATCCAGCTAAAGCAGCAGGAACTTGGATTGTAAAGAATAAGACCTATGTAATGAAAATAGGTGGACATAGTTTTTATGCATAACTATTGTTATTTTAAAAGGTATAGGCAGTACTGCCTATACCTTTTAAAATGCAATGAAAACATATAAAGGGACAGAAAAGTTATCAATTTTTGTTTGCCAAATCTCTCCATTTCCTTATTTTGTGTACATACTTATATAGCTTTAGGATTTAATAAGAGAACAAATATCCTATATTGGGTAAAACAAAGATTTTTCAATCTCTTTTGTTCGAATACAGAAAGTAAAATGATCAGGAATATCGGAAAACCCAATAATCTTTGCTGCTATGGTGCTTAACATAATACTAGAAATTGGACGACTTTTTTACTGGTAATTTTAGTTATTCAACAACCTATTATAAAAAACTATAAAAATAAATAACTTAACTATAAAGATTTCAAGAAAAAGCTACCAAGTTATGCTAACTTGGTAGTTTTTTTGAATATATTAAATACATGCTTAGTCTGACATATAAGATTACAAGAACTTAACAAATATGATTCCAACAATCATCAATGCTAAAGTAGCGATTCTTCTACTATCAATTTTTCTTTTTTGTAAATTAAACATTCCAAATTGATCGATTGTTAATGCCATAATCATTTGTCCTAATAGGAAAATCATAGTAGTTAGAACCGATCCAAGCACAGGTAACAAGACAATGTTGCCTGTTAGAATAAATATGCCAAATATACCGCCCATATATGTCCAAATAGGAATACGATTTTTTTGAGTGTCATACAAAGGAAACTCTAAGCGACGTTGAGTAATCAATATCAAAATAAGCAAGATAATCGTGCCAACAAAAAAAGAAATGAAAGTAGCTCCTAAAAGAGAGCCCGTTGCAGTACGAAGTTTTCCATTAATAGCGGTTTGCAATGGTGGTAAAAATCCGGCTAGAACACCTAAAATTATCCAGGTGATTTTACTATCCTTCTTTTCTTCTTCTGACGCCATGGTTAAGTCTTTTTTCTTTCTAGGTTGAGCCAATGAAATGGCGAAAATCATAATGACAACCCCGAATGTTCTAGTAATGCTAGCAGGATTAGCTTGTACACCGAACCACCCAAAGTGATCGATTAGGATTCCTACAATCATTTGCCCGGTTACGGTTACTAGCGTTGTAACTGAAGCGCCAAGTTTTGAAAAAAGAATGATATTAGCTAGATTAAAACCGACACCAGCTATTGCTCCACCGATAAAAACATACAATGGATATGAAAAATCAATTCCAGTAGTAATTCCGATAGGATCTACTATTAAATTTATAATGAGTAGTATTACCGTTCCTAAAGAAAATGCGATGAACGAAGCTGTTAAAGGTGTTTTTGAATAAGAGCTTAAACGAGCACTTATAGATGCTTGGATAGGGAAAAACATTCCAATAATTATCCCCATAATTAAATAAAGTGTGATTTGCATAAATTTACCTCCTTTTATTTTTAAATTTTAATGATTAAGATTGTTTTCTGAAATAACAAATCAATGGTCAGTCTTTTAATTCCACCCACTACAATAGGGACTGCTAAATGACTTTTTCTATAATAGTGCTTTATATTTGAAATTGGTGGAAGATATTTAGCCAATTGGATTTGATATTTCTCCCTAGCAATAACCAATTTAAATTTGTAATCAAAGACTTAAAAGACTCTTTATATCTATAATTCATTAAAAAATAAGAGTGGATTATAAATCCACAGATATTTACTTAACAAGATCTGATATCTTCTGATTCCTTAACTCTTCCTCCATTTTTTCTTCTGCTGAAAGCATTATTTTTTTTATAACACATTCTGAATGAGATTCTAAACAGCAATCAAATAAAGATGATTTACCTTCAATAGCATGTATAATATCCAAGAATGAAATATCTTCCCAATTTTGACTAAGGGAATAACCTCCGTTGACACCTGAAGAAGAATTAATCATTCCTTCCTTAACTAACTTGGTCAATATTTTGGACAAATACGTTGGAGAAACTTTTTGTTTTTCTGCTAACTCCTGTACACCAACAAGTTTATTTGGTGTGTCCATTGCAAGAAAAAGCATGGTGTGAAGAGCATAATTTGTAGCTTTTGAATACTTCATAATGTATTAAACACCTCCAATTAAAGACTTTGTGTATCTATAATAACCTTAATCGTGTAACTTTGTCAATAGTTTTTTTATTTACTTTATTATAATTACTGTACCCCCTTATAAAATTTTAGATACATGAGAAAATAATTTAACTTTCTACATTTCATCATTAATGTTACTAATTATATTTTTTACTAATTTGACTAATTCTTGACTTAGATTTTGTATGTTCAGATATAAATTATATTACTATCAATACCAACTTTTAATTTTTCATTAGTTAAAAATTTACAAAAACCTATTGCCAAAATAGCATATATATAGTTTGCAATAAAGATTTTACATTTGAACACAAAGACGGTCTATGACGTCATTAGGTTTTTGATTAATAAATCTGATAAAATTTCTCACGGCTACTTTTATTTTTCTAGCATTAGTATAAAAAACATTGTTTATTATTTCAGACTTTAGCCAGCCCCATAAGCCTTCGATAAGATTTAGGTTTGGACTATAGGGTGGTAGAAAGATTAATTTTAGTCTATTTTTTTGTTCTTCTAAAAATTGTTCAAGTAGTTTAGCATGATGAATTCTAGCATTATCTAATATCATCACTATCTTTCCAGTGGATAGATTGCTAAAACATTTTTTAGGAAGTTTAAAAATATCTCAGCGTCATATTTTTCTTCCTCAACACAATAAACATGACCTGTTTCGTAATTAAGAGTACCTAGGAGTTTTACTCCCTCACGTTTACCATATGTAGGGATGATTCGTTGTTTACCTTTTAAAAACCATGTCTTCTGAATGGCTTGGTAATCACGAATCATAGATTCATCTTCAAATAGTATATGGTCAATTTTTCCGTCAAATAAGTTTTTTTAAAACCTCAAACTCTTGTTTAAAAGCTTCTTGTTTTTCAGCATCAGTTTTTTTCAGAGTATAGGTTGGTCTAGTATAACTTAAATTTAATCGGTATAATACTTCTGCCATACCTCTAGGACTGTATTTTACACCAAAGTTATTAATAACCCATTGGCGAATGATAGCAATAGTCCAATTCTTCCTAGGTGCAAAACCTACTTCGTCTGGAGTCTTTGTAGTAACTACTTCTACAAGTTCTTTTTCTTGTTCTATTGTAAGTAAACGAGGAGCACCTGGGCTATGATTTATATCTAGGCCTGAAATACCTTCTTCTTTATATTTTCTAATATAATTTCCTATGGTATGTTGACATAGACCTAAGTCTTCTGCAATAGCTTTATTGTTTAAACCTTTTAGATGAAGAAGAATAGCTAGATAACGTTAATACATTCTTTTATCATTTGAATCTTTCATAGCCTTTTTTATTGCTTGAATCTTAGGATTATTATTTTCAGTTTCAAATATTTTATCTTGTTTGTTCATTTTTACCACCATTCTATATTATTCTAGTTTACATAATGTCATAGAATGGTGATGATCTTTAGTGGTTAATTTTGCCTTGTAATAGTTTTATTGCAATTTATATAACTATTTTTATTATACATATTTCTCCTATTTGCTTTTTAGACAATAATACACAAATTTCAATATGCACCATTCTAAGAAATATATTCACAGCGGCAATAAAAGTTGAAACTAATGGCACAGGTTAGCAGTTACTCTTTCATTGCGACGGTTTTATCGTTTAGTCAGATTGTGTAAAACTCGGATAGAAATAAGAGACCTTTACTCTTACATTTCTCCCAGCACCCTTCTTTAATTGTAACGCAAAAAAACCCGTACATTTCTATCCGAGTTTTTGCTCAACTTAATTTTGTATCAAGTGCCCGGCCTTTTCTATTATAGGTTAAAATAAAACCAAAGCTTTGGCCTTATGGTTATTGTATTCGGGTTAAAAGGATTTGAACCCTCGATTTCCACGCTACTGACGTGGCACTCTCACACTGAGTTATAGCCCCATATATTGGTAATATATTTATTAATGCAGTTTTCCAGCTCTTTGTGCATTCTTATACTTTCATATATCAAATTTACAGTCAGGTGAAATTTTCTGTATATGTGCCAACCGTAGAGTGTGGGCTATTAGGAAGTGCTCTTTGAACGATAGCAATTAAAAAAGAAAGTTCGGATATGCTATCTACCAATGACCTATTAGGTCGGTGACAAGACCCATACTCTTCATGTATTGCCACTAACATTCTTTTTACAGAATATCCATAGCAAAGGTAGATTTGCCACTACCCGATATGCCAATTAAAGCAATCAGCTTATATTTTGGCAAATTTACCGACATATTTTTAAGGTGGATTAAACCCGATTAGGTAGACTTGATAAATAGTTTATTTACTCAGGGTTCAGTTTTTCATATTCTAAAGGAGATAAATATCCAAAAGAAGAATGCCTTCTCTTCCTATTATAAAAAAGCTGTATATGTTCGAATACAGCTTTTTTAGTCTCTTCTCGTGTAACAAAAATTTTGCTACCATCCATCACTTCGGTTTTTAATGATTTATTAAAGGACTCCATAATAGCATTGTCATAAATATTTCCAGCATTACTCATACTTGGTTCGATATAGTTCTTCCTCATATGTTTGAAAAAGCTTCAAAAAATCTTTATCATTATCTTTTTAAGTTTTTTCACTAGCTTATTCATATTAATCACCTTCCTTTATCTTTATGTTTACACTTATTAAACGACCATAGCCTTAGTCTGACTTAACTATTTAACAAAAATAAAGACTAAAATAAATGCTAAATTATCATTCTTATTTTACTCTTGATTTAAATATACAAGCAAATATCTTATTTACTCTAGACAATTTAAGTATAAACTCTATTTATCTTTCTGCTTAACGACACACAGTACTCCATATGCCTTAAGTGTACAAAAATAATGCTGCTTGAAGCTGGCATCCCCTTGGCAGAGGGACTATGATGAATTCGATAATATTCCTTTGACTGGGAAATGTGCCGGCTCCAGCTCAATGTTCTTGACACGCACAATCAAGTGGGTGTAGACGGATTAAAATACGCCATGAAAGAATATTTGTCAATTCAATATGCAAAAACAGCCACGTCCCCAATGATCGCCCTAAATTTCTCCGATGCTGGTGCGGAAAATGGTGCAATGCATCATCAGATTCCCCGGCCACAATTTGGTACTAATATAACAGTTCTAATCATATTCTTATAAAAGAAAACAATAAGAAGGAGTGTAAAATAAGTTGATAAAAGTTAAAGTTAGTTTACGTCCTATTGTTAGTAAGATAAATTTACCCACTGTTTTGAAAACAACTATACTTCCAGGTGACTCAATCGAAAGATTATTTATTGCAACCCAGGTAGGAGAGATCTTTTACATAGGAAACGGAGTTATAAGGACTTTTTTAGATATTCGCCCACGAATCATAAAACTAGGTGTCTCTGGTGGTGGATATGATGAACGGGGATTGATAGGGCTAGCGTTTCATCCCGAATTTTATTGTAACGGTCTGTTTTATCTTCATTATTCAGTTGCTGGAACACAAGGTCCGGGTGCTCTTCCTAATTCAGTAGCTGGAGCACAAGGTCTAGGTGCTCTTCCTGAATTTTTTAATCCTAATCCATGTGACCCCAGAACCTTAAACCTAAAGTGGATAAATAGAGAAATTCAATATGATCATATTGACACAGTTGAAGAATGGATTTTACAATCGAATGGTCAACTTCAAAAACGGCGGACATTACTTAATTTAAGAAGACCATTTTTTAATCATAATGGTGTCAATAGCTTAAACTTTTCACCTGAAACAGGAAAACTTATTTTAACAACCGGAGATGGTGGATCAGGCTATGATCCATTTAATTTAAGTCAGGATGATATGGAAATCGCCGGTAAAATAATTGAAATTGATGTAGCCAAGAATACATTTATCTATAATCCACCCGTAGTCACACGTTTTAATGAACTCCCCGTACCTATTCAGGAAACACTTACGGTAATTGCCAAAGGGGTTCGCAATATACCTGGCATTTCATTTCAAAGGTTTTATGATCAGTATATCAAATATGTGGGAAATGTGGGACAGGATCTGGTAGAGTCGATTTTTTCATTCGTTCATTATAAACCAATACCGGTTACTCAGCTTGTTCAAGCTTCTTTAATGAAATCTGAACCTGACCAAGAAGGATTTATTAACTTTGGCTGGCGAGGGTGGGAAGGGGCTTTTCCTACTTCAATTATAAGGGACTGCTCTGCAAGTCCAACTCTGGATGAGAAAGTAATTGCTTATTACAATGAAGCAGTAAAAACTTCAGTGCATCGTCTTCAGCCTCTGACTAGTTATTTTCATAAAGATCCCCGACCCGATAAGTTTGGAGGAACTGCACTTACAGGAGTCCAGTCATATATGGGGAATGGAATCCCCGATTTAACGGGAAGTGTTGTGTTTACCGATTTTGCCCGGGATGAAGAATCTCAACCGACCGTTAAAGGTGTTTTAGCTTATACCAGGATAAGAACAGATTGTAAACTAAGTGATTTTAGTGTTATTGAAACCGATTATAATTTTGGGTCACAATCAGCTTTTTATGTTAGTTTGGGAACGAATCTGGATCAAACCAGACTATATTTAGGGGTTTATGGCTCTATGAATGTGACTGATTTTAACCAAGGTACTGTTTTTGAAATTGTTCCATGATTCATAACTATAAAATTCGACTTAATACCAGATAAATTCCTTTCTAGGATTTATTGAATCGAAATATAAAACAAACAAGAGAGAGCAATCATATTCCCTCATCAATTTTGAGACTGATTTGATGTAAATGATGAAAGCCTTTACTGAAGGTATATTAAGAAGATATACCTTCAGTGCTTATACAGAAATATGCACGTATCAATCAGCATTCTAAAATACTAGTAGCACCTGATAGGAGGCATTTAAATTGAAAAAAATGAATATAAGCAGGTTCATTTGTATTGGAGGTATATTAACAACAGTAGCTGTACTATTCCAATCAGCACCTGTATTTTTACCTGCGATTGGGTTGGCCTTAAGTCCATTAAGTACCCTACCTATTGCGATAGCTGCTGTTTCTAATATTTCTCTTGGTTTTACTGTGTTTTTTTCTTCCGCATTAATTCTTGCTATAGTTAATGTGCAGGAGACAATAATACTGCTTTTTACCACCGGGCTACTAGGTATCGTTATCGGAACATTGCTTTATAGGAAAGGAATAATAATTTCTATATTATTTTCAAGTATAACACTATCTCTTGGAATGATATTTTTAACTTATATAGTAGGCATTCCGGCATTTGTAGATTTAACCAGTTCGTTATCAACTCCTTTAACTTTTTTAATTTTTTTCTCGTTTTCACTTGTTTACGCGATCATCTGGAATATTTGCTTTAGAAAATTCATGAATTATCTTATAAAAATAAAATTGATTAGCTAACTCGAATATGGATTTCTTATTATTTTGGCTATTTGAGGTTTTCAAGATGCAGGCGGTATAACCAGAATTTATTATTCCATAATTGATTCTAATAAACAGAAATCTTTCAATACCACATTGTTATATCATAAAATTCCTAGATAGGATCTATAATCCGTTCTTTTCTTGTCGCAAGTAGCATAAAGGAAATTTCTCAAAGCTACTTCCCCCTCTATATATAATTATTTTGGTGTTATAATTATAGCAGTTTTATATTTTTATGCGGGGGTTTGCTGTGAACTATATATACTAATGTAGTGAACTAAGATTCTTGTTAAAAAATAGTTTCAATAAATTGTTTTGTATATAAAATGCCATTTCCATATAGTGAGAACCTGTAGATTTTTATCTGCTAATTATATTATTTTACTTGTTCTTTTTCTGATGTTAAATAAATTCTTAAAGTGAGTTCTTCTGGTGAGTTCACTGTGAACTCCACCTCAGTTCATAAAAGATCTGTTCTATATATTTCTCACATTTATCTTTGGGTATATACTTTTATTCTCTTCATTTTGTTTCTCCTTATTTCTAATATTTTAATTTTTCTGTATTAAATATAAATTAGATTTATTAATTATACAATACGTCTACATATATTTTCAAAATTTTACTTAACCCACAAATCTAATTAAAACAATAGTTTCTATCTTGTCTTAAGCATTTGCACTTTCTTTACTTCATTAAGCCTCAATTCCCAGAATGTACCTTGGATATACTTACCTGATGAATTAAATCCATCATTTAAAGATTTTTTTATGTTAAATATTTTATCCCATGATTTTTCAATCATATTTTGTTTCTCTTGCTTTGATAATGTATCTAACCATTCCCATTCAGCATCAAGTTCTTCTTCATTTGTACTATCTCCTATATACCAATTATTCAGAACATAATGCCATAAATCAAAGTCACTTAATAATACTTTATTACCTGGAATCTCTAATTCAATACAAGCCATTTGTTTTCCGGGTATTCCGTGGCCAGAACATCTTAAATCTGGTTTCTTATGTACTCCATCATAAATATACCAACCCCATATGGGGTATATATTAGATTTATAAGAGCTATCGCCTATTCTATTTATCATTCTATTTCTAATCCAATTATAAGGTTCTAAAAATGAACAATCTTCATCTTTTAAATAGGAAGCTAACTTTTCATCACAAGTGACAATCTCTTCTTCTTTTAACTTCTCCCATATATCAATTGATTGTATTGTCCATATTTTCATTTTTTAAGTCTCCTTATTTTTTGATTCCTTAAATAGTAGCAGCACAATAAGTTTTCTTCCTCTTTTTATCTAAATTAAATTATAAACTATTATTACTTGAATTACCCTATGTCATCTATACTTTACCATAAAAACACGGGTCAAGAAATGATGTTTTTTGCTCATTTCCTGACCCTAAATCACTTCAAAGCCATTATATATTGTGATCAGACTCTACTTTCTATTCCTAAACTACAGTGCACCATTAGCTAATCATCATACAATCTAACAGGAAACTTTATGTTTCCAGAGATTATACCTCTACAAAGCAGGATAGTCTCCCTAGTAGACAAATTATTTAACTAACATCTCATTCAATTAATAATAACTCCATATTGCTCTATCAAATATATTTTGAATAACAATTTTTACTCCATGGTGAAGTTATCTTTCAAGGAAAATGAAGACAATATGTGAATTATAGCCTTAGAAATCCCTTCTCAGTGAGGGACTCATCGATAGGTAGATATTTAACCTAATATCATAATTCATTATCACAACATAATTGTCCGCAAGCAGCACTAATTTCAGAGCCAAATTGAGTTCTAACATTTACACTAATGCCAGCATCCTTTAATATACTATAAAATTGTTTAATATCACTTGATGATTTGAATTTAAAAAATGTTTTTTCTGTAAAATTATAAGGTATTAAATCAATATGATATAGATACTTCCATGAACCACGGTTCTTCAATAAATCTACAACTGCTTTTGCATGTTCTTTCGAATCGTTAATTCCTTCAAGCATAATATAAGCAATAAACACTCGTCTTCCCGTATGAATGATATGGTCATCTAATGCTTTCATCACCTCATACAATGGAAATTTTTTATTTATTGGCATTAAATCACTTCTCTGGCTTCCAAATGGGGAATGAAGTGAAAAAGCCAGATTCACTTGTGTAAATTCTTTGGTCAATCTTTGTATTCCTGGTATGATACCAACTGTTGAAATAGTAATTCTTCGTTGACTTAATTTAAATAAACTTTGATCAGTCAAAATTTTTAAAGCATTAAATATCTCAGGATTTGCAAAAGGCTCACCCATTCCCATAAAGGAAATACTGTTTAATCTATGACCATTAAAATAAAAATAAAGTAATTGATCAGTTATCTCATCAGCAGTAAGATTGCGTTTAAATCCATCACTTCCTGTTGCACAAAAGCGACATCCAAAACTGCAACCACATTGGGAAGATATACAAAAGGATTCCCAACCCTGTTTATACTGTAATCCAATTGCTTCTACCCTTTCTCCATCATACAATTCGAATAATAATTTTTGAGCTTGTTTTGAGCTTTGTAAAAAAACAGGTATTACACTAGATACATTATTTCCAAACTCATCTATTAAAGCTGTCCTTAATGCTTTTGGTAACATATGCATATCATCAAAGTTATCTATCCTTTGATGAAAAATAGCTTTTGTAAACTGTACATATCTATAATAAGGTAAATTTAAATTTGATATTATCTGTTCTATTTTTTCATATTTTGTTTTTGTCTTTTTCATGTAGACTTCCTCCTCACTATTAATAGTTAAGAAGCAAAGCCAGCATGATTAGCGACTATATTACTCCATGCAAGCGTCGCCTAAAATATCTGACTTTGCACGGAGTCTATTGTGTGTTACCTTTGTATTCTTATAAAACATAATTAACCTCCAGTTCTATCCTTTATAATTTTATTATTTTTGTAGCAACATTTTCACAAAATGCATAATCATGTTCAACAAACAGAATTGTCGGTTGATATTCAAGCAACAACTTTTCAATTTGCATACGAGAAATTACATCAATAAAATTCAATGGTTCATCCCAAATATACAAATGTGCCTGTTCGCACAAACTTTTTGCAATCAATACTTTTTTCTTCTGTCCTCCACTAAAATCCTCCATATTCTTTTCAAACTGCTCTCTTGAAAAATCAAGCTTTCTAAGAATTGATTTAAATAAACTTTCTTCAATACAGTGCTTATATGCATACTCAGATAAACTTCCATATAAATCCGATGTATCTTGCGAAACATACGAGATAATTAACTGACTGTTTTTCCTTACAATTCCATCGTGAGGAATATCTTCTCCACAAATCAATTTCAATATACTTGATTTTCCACTACCATTCTTCCCCTGAATGGCGATTCTTTCACCTTGCTCTACGGTAAAATTTACTCCTTCACAAACAATTCTATCATCATAATAAATTGAAACATCTGTAAGTTTCACGATCATATTATCATGAAAAGTAAGCGGTGCTATTTTTAACCTTTCATTAGACTCAATATTTTTAAGAAGTTTTGATTTTTCCTCAATCATATCTTGTTGTCTGGATTCTATATTTTTAGCTCGCTTCATCATTTTTGCCGCTTTATGTCCAACATACCCTTTATCTAATTTACTGCCAGAATTAGTAGTTCCATACTTGCTACTTTCTACACGATCTGACCATGCAGATGTACGTTTTGCTGAACCTGAAAGTCGGTTTATATCCCTTTTCAATTTTTCGTTTTCTGCTAGTTCAAATCTATCTTGCAATTCCTTGTTTCTCCACCATGAAGAGAAATTCCCTTTCTGTATTTCAATATTAGTTTTATTAATAGCCAAAACATGGTCAATACAATTGTCCAAAAAAGATCTATCATGGGAAACCAGAATAAATCCTTTCTTTTTTCTCAAATAATTACTGAGTTTTTTTCTAGCTTCAGTATCCAAATGATTTGTCGGTTCATCAATAAGCAGGAATGAATTTTCTTTCAAAAACATAGCAGCAAGCAATGCTTTAGTTTGCTCTCCTTTTGATAATGTATAAAACTGTCTATATAAGACATCATCATCTACATCCAACAGCGATAATTCCTTCATTATTTCCCAATCCATTGAATTTGGACTGATTTCTCTTATTATATCTATTGTGAAAAATTCTTGTTCCTGTACCTCATAAGGAAAATATTCAAAAGTTACATTAGCAGAAATGTTTCCTTTATATTCGTATTTTCCAAGTAAAAGATTTAGAAAAGTAGTTTTTCCTCTTCCATTTCTTCCTGTAAAACCAAGTTTCCAATCTGTATCAATTTGAAAACTTACATTTTCAAAAATAGTATCATAGCTTCCTTCATAAAAGAATGTCAAATTTGTAATATTTATCAAAGACATATTTTTGCCCTCCCTTGTAATTTAACAGTACTAATAACAAAGTCGGAACAATAGGCGACTGGTGTTACTCCATATAAATGTCGCCCGCAGTATCCGGCTTTATATGGAGATTATCATGTGTTATTATAGTGTCTTTATTTCTCATTATATTATCCATCCTCCTTATTCTCATTATTTATAAAAAATAAGAGCCGCAAGAAATTCATTCTTACAGCTCTTAAATATACATAGTTAAACTAATAATCATAACATAACACAAAAAGTATATATTGAGAGAGAAATGAACAATTTTCTTGCGTAAGCACAACAAACCAAGTAGACACATCTACTTACCTTTTTGTCATATTGCACTTTAATAATTAGCAAGAAAATTTAATCATCTTTTCACCTCAAATTTTAGTTTCTATTTATTATACTACCACAACAACAAAAAATCAACAATGAATAACTTTATGGAAATTCCTCTCAATCTGCAAACAGATCGTCAAACAGCTTTTTGCGGACATTCATACCTATATCCATATATCCTTCTTGTACCCTTCTCCTGTTTTGTTAGTTTCTATTACATGCTTGGAGGAAGTGGCGGAATCTTACCCATTCTTATTTGCCTGCATAAACATTTCCTTGTAATAATGCTTAATTATTTTAGCCGTGAACGTGTAGAGTTTTGGTGCAAATAATGAAAAATAATTTCATATTATTACTTGACAGGCTATTCCTGTATAATATTTTTGAAAATCACCTGACCAAATATGTTTTACGTAGTTATTTGATATCAATGTTTCATATGGATCAAGATACGTAAAAAAATCTTTATCTCTGTTCACTAATAAAATCCAATGACTATTCCTAAGACCAAACTCTTCTTCATTACCAGTCATCATTACCATAATCGGAGACTTTTTTAGAGCTTCCTTCCATTCATCTTCATAAAAAGACATTCTAAAATTAATGTTATTTTTAACAAGATATCTGAATATATCTTCAGGGAAAGTCCCACACTTCATATCATCACTATCATATCCTTTTTCTTCTGGTGAAACATTAAAATTTAATTCAATAGCAAGTTTCTCAAAGTTTTCGTAACCAGTTATCTGATGATATTTTAATAACATAGAAAGACAAACAATTCCACATGCATATTCTGGATAAAAACTTTGTTCATTTTGACTAATAAAATAATTTCTATACATAATTGATTATACTCCTCTCCATTAGTACCATAAAGACTAATTCTTATATATTGATATTCAACATCTACTTAAGATTTCGAATGATAATCAATACAATTTCATTTTTTAAATAAGCTTAGCAGTTTGAGAGTAACTGCCATCATTAATAGTCAAATAATAATTAACGCCATCATTTGCAAAATTAATTGTTACTGATAAACTGCGAAGGAAAAACTCATTCTCTGAAGATGCGTACATTTCCAGTTTCATTGATCCTGGCAGTTCAATGAATAACCGCTGATCTTTCATTGTAACCCTTGTAATCAGTTCAGTATGTTCTTCTAATTGATACTCGCCAACATATCTGTTTAAAATCTCAGGATGTAGTATTTTCGCTTTTTGAAGTTCTGGTGCTTTTGGAGTCTCATATGGCTCATCAAAAAGTATATTCTCAATTGACTTTATAATAGATTGTTCAAATTCAAAGTCCTGTTCTTTGTTTCTTAAAAAAATAATCACTATATCATTATCAATGTATCTCTTAAAGTGTGTAGCATAACCTGGCCAACCACCGCTGTGCCACACAGCCCTTCCCTTTCTCTTTTCGTTCTCTAAAATCCATCCAAGCCCATATTTAAAAGGACTTTCAAGTCTTGGGGAAGATGGAGAATAGGCTTCCTTCAATAAGGTTTCATCAATAAGTGTCCCATCTCTCAATGCTCGGTCAAGTAAATAAAGGTCTTCAACTGTGGAATGAATCGCTCCATCCCCAACAATCCCATCGAGATAAACAACAAAGTCTGTTTCGGGAAATTCATCTGGTAAAACATGTTTACCTTTGTACACATCGAAAACATAACCGTATGCATAGTTATCCATAGCCTGTTCAGTTAATCTTTGACAAAATACTTTAGTGTCTTGCATTCCAATAGGTATAAAGATATTTCTTTTCATATACTCTGCAAACGAAAGACCTGAAACCTTTTCAATAATAAGAGCAAGCATTACATAACCTGTATTGCTATATTCCATACGCTCGTTAGGTTTGAATAACCGTTCTGGTTTATACTTAATAAGTAGTTCAAATAAGTCTTGATTCACTGCTATTTTAGATTTATTCCAGTGACATTCGAATAACTCTAAATAATCGGGTAATCCAGAAGTGTGATTCAACAATTGCCTTACTGTAATCCCTTTATAAGGAATATCAGACAACCATTTTTCTATAGGGTCATCAAGGGAAAGCTTATTAGCCTGTGCCAATAACATTATACCCAAAGCAGTTATCGGTTTTGAAACTGATGCAAGATTAAATATCGAGTTTATTTTTAGTTCTCGTTTAGAATCGAGGTCAGCCTCACCAAAAGCTCCTTTATATAATATTTCACCATCCTTGGCTATTAAGACAGTTCCATTAATTAATTTTTCAGATTGAATTTCATCAAAAAACTTTTTTAGTATTACTCTCTTATCATCCATTTTATTCTCCTCTCATTTCTTCTCTTGACAATTCCTCTTCAACTACATTATTAAGTTTTACTAAGATGTC
This sequence comes from Tissierella simiarum, assembly GCF_018917865.1. GTDB lineage: Bacteria > Bacillota > Clostridia > Tissierellales > Tissierellaceae > Tissierella_C > Tissierella_C simiarum. The sequence continues at coordinate 8,992 of NZ_JAHLPM010000016.1, read as the reverse complement.
TCGTAATTGTATCACTTCCTCCATTTTCAGACGAGAATAAAAACGATTCACAATTTCCTTGTTAATCTCCTCTTCTTTTGAATAGTAATGGTGTCCTCGCTCATCCAACTGCACAATTATTTCTCTTCTATTGTTAGGATTAATTGTCCTTAACAGATATTTCTCTCTTTCTAATTTGGATACAATCTGACTTACAGCACTTGAAGTAACATTCATCAATTCAGCCAGTTGACTTATTGATAATCTAGATTCTTTTTTTACTAAATCCATTAATATAATTTGTTTGCTTGAAAGATCTTCATTAAGTAAAGACCGATACTCTTTTATCAAACGAGCATTCATGGAATAAGTTATCTCATTAATTTCTGTAACCAAATTGAACAATTCATTTTCGTTCTGATTATCCATTTTTGAAACCAATACTTCACTCTCCTTTATAATTAAGTTAACTTAATTATAAAGTCGCCTAATGTTTTTGTCAAGTAATATTTGAAAAAACAACAATAAGAGATAAATTCCATATGCTAATCACATTTCAACTTAAAAAATTTCTTAAATTAATAGAAACAAAACCAAATCCCAAGTGCGATCTTGTACACATTAGAACATACTAGTAAGATTGAAGTCGTTATACCTCTATTCATCGTATGGACTTAAGCTTGAATCCTTTTTCTGAAATTAGGTTATCTCTAGCCCTTGTCTTCAATTCATCTACTCTAGGATTGTATAGGATTTTACGATTTTCCTAGATTTGTTGTATTCCTTGTTGCTGATTTTCTTTTTCATCTAATACTCCTTTGGTATAGAAAAAGACGCAGATATGTTTTCATAACATCTGCGTCTATCAGTGCTTATTTGATTTTTCTGTTTGTTAAGCTGGAAGGTGCAAATACGAAAGATATTTCTTGTTTCCTTTGGTGAAATAAAATACTCAGACAGCATACAAATGTCATTATTTCCGCAAATGGAAGTGTAAACCAAACTCCATTTATTCCCCAAAAAACTGAAAAAATCATAAGACCGATTGCAACAAAAACAATCCCTCTGCTTGAAGCTATTATGATGGAGGCAACAGCATTTCCTAATGCTGTATGATAACCGGATTGAATGATATTGAACCCACTTAATAAAAAGCATAACCCATATATTTTAGCTCCACCTACTGCCATATCTATAACTGGTTTGTTATCATTGACAAAGATACGAATCAAATTTTCGCTAAACAGATTAAATACTGAAAAAAGTCCAATACCGATTACCAAATTCGCTATTACCGCAGTATACAAAGTTTTTCGTATTCTCTCCATTTTATCTGCACCATAATTACTGCTTATAATTGGACTGATTCCGTCGGATATTCCAAACATAATCAGCGTAACAAAATTTCCAATATAATTAATTATTGTAAATGCAGCAACCCCACTTTCTCCTGCAAAATTCATAAAAGATCTGTTAAGCAGGAACAAGGTCAGTGCGTTTGCAACATAGGTTACTCCTTCAGAAGAACCATTAAAAGCTAAATTCTTAAAGTCATTCCAGCAAAATTTCCCATCATAGACATTGATAATAGTTTTTTTAGATAATATCGGTCTGATTACAACAATCAACCCTATCAGATAGGCAATTCCAGTAGCAGTAGCGGCACCAACCACACCAAGTCGTAAAATTTTGATGGTTATAAAATTTAAAACCATATTAGAAACTAGACAACTTACAGTTCCTGCCAAGTATAGTTGTGGTTTTTCAATTAATCTTCCTATAAAACCAAATAAAATCTTAAAGGATATAATCGGAACAAACAAAGCAATCGTTTGGATATATCTGCTGGTATCTGAAAGCAATACATCATTTGCCCCAAGAAAACGAGCAATCCCATTAGAAAAAAAGAAACCAATTAATAGAATGGTAACGGATATAACTCCAAGTGCAATAATAGCAGATCTGAATATATCCTTTGCTTTTTTAGCGTTGCTTCCTCCTAAAGCACGACCAAGAGAGCTCATAGTTCCCGTACAGATAACCATGCTGCTTCCAATAATAATTTGTAAATAAGCATTGGCAATATTTACGCTTGCCATGGCATTTACACCTACGAAGTTACCTAAAAAAATACCATCCACCATTCCTTGAATCCCTTCCAGAACCATAGCAATAATGGCAGGGATAACAAATTTCAGATACAGTTTAGGTATTTTTTCTTTTAATAAAATATTTTCATTCATAATAATACCTCCTATAAAAACAATCATAGGAGATATTATAAAGCTTTGTGTAACACAAAAGTCAAAAGCTTTCGACAGGGATTTGGATTTCATACAACAACGACTCCACTGCACCTGTAACAGAAAGGTCAATCTGTACAATTTGAATAATGTCACCAGAAATCTTATAACCTTTGCCCTCTAATTCATTTTTCATATTCTGTATATGTTGAATTACATCATTTTCCGTTCCTTGACACAAAGTGGTGACATATAACCCACCAGGAATTTTTATAATATCTACGGTGCTGTAATCAGGTAAAGGCAAATTTTCATCCACAAATAAAATCAGATAGGAATTCCAGTCATTTAACTCATTCAGCGTTCTTCTGACTCCATATCTGTTTTCTGCAAAAATTGGTGCAAATTCTTTTAAGTACTGTTCAAGTTCAGCATATCCATACTCAACCTCCATTCCACTGTTTAAACCTTTTTTCCACAACAAAGCTTTTCTTTCTGGAATGTTTTTAAAATCATTTTGATTCAAATACTCAGAATTTAGAAAAGTTTTCAGATGGCTGATTTTGTATGAGATACTATCTTTCAAATATTCCAATTTTTCTATTTCCTCTAGTAATTTCTCATAGCGTTCTTCCAATAACTTCAATGAATTTTCTGCATTGCGATTATCAAAAAAATCTTTGATTTCTGAAAGGTTCATTCCAAGCTGTCGTAATTCTAAAATCGTTGAAAGCTTTTCAAACTGAAAAATAGAGTAAAAACGATACCCAGTTTTTTCGTCAATATATTCTGGTTTTAATAAATCGTATCTGTCATAGTGCCGTAAGGTCTCTGCCGTTATATTTTTTAATTTAGCGAACTCGCCTATTGTCATTTTTTCTTTCATCACTACCTCTAGCCTCCTAAGGAATTATCGGTTTCAAATTTCGATTTATCTTGTTCTTACGATGAAGTAATCATACCAAAAAGTTATGAAAAAATCCATGACAATTCCCATCTATAAAACCCATCTCGAAACTTGCGTTTCCCCACTTCAAGGGTAGGGTAGTATATTGTAACTACATAGAAAGTATGTTTCAAAGCTATTGTATTACTTTTATTATACTTATATTAAATCATAATTAAGTTGATACGTCCCATTGGGTTTTCCATAATTCACTTTTTTATATAAACTTATTTTTGAATTTCCTTCTTTCTTAAATTGACAATATAATCAATCTGACATTCTAAGGCAATAGCTATTTTCCTTAGAGTATAGTTTTAAGGATTTCTGATGTGTTGCTAATTTTTTACATCCTTAAGAGTTCAATTCAGATTCATATTTTTCGAGCTTTTCAAAAACATCGGCAATCCATTCTTGGTCATCCCATAATTTGGCATAAAGCAACAGCACCAAGACTCTTTATATCTCAGTGCTGTTGATATTTTAAATTTGCTTATTGTGATAAAACATATATTTATTTCACTTAACTTTCCTTTGAACTATCTGGTATTTTTGATAAAGAATATCTTTCAATACCAAAACAGTATCCATATCACTTAAGTTAAACTCATTCTTAAAATTGTCGTACATATTAGAAATTTGCTCATGGTATGATTCTATTTCCTTTATACCTTGATATTGATATGAAGCTAAGGCCGGATATTTTTACTCCAAGCACCAGTACAATCAATTTCATCAACTATCATTTCAATGCTTGTTATATCTCCGCCAATAGGACTTCCACATATAAGATAATCATAACTTACATTGTATAACTGGTTTAGTAATTTTGCTTTAATAAGATCAGGAACCGTTTGGTTGGTTTCCCATTTACTCACTGTTTGTCTTGATCTCTCATTAGCCTCTTATTTCTAAAAGCTTAGTTTTCAATTCTTCCTCAATTCTATTCAACTCGATTTCTGCTTCCTTCCTCTTCTGATGACCTTCTGTTTGAATACGTATAACTTCATCAAGGGTCGATATTAATGATTCATTGGTAATACGAAGCGTCTCGATGTCCACAATTCCCCGTTCTGATTCCTTTGCTGTTTCAATCGTTGCCATTTTAAGTGTTTCAGCATTTTTCCTTAATAACTCATTCGTCATATCCGTTACTTCTCTTTGAGCTTTTGCAGCCTGACTTGAATGGGTAACTCCCAAGGCCAAAACCATCTGGCTTTTCCATAGTGGAATTGTGTTTACAATGGTGGACTGAATTTTTTCAGCCATTATGGTATCATTGCCTTGAACCAAACGAATCTGTGGTGCCATTTGGATCGAAATCATTCTGGTTAATTCCAAATCATGAATCTTTTTCTCAAAACGGTTACAAATGGCAGTTAGATCGTTAACAGCCTGCGCATCCTCCGGCAAACCACTGGCAGCAGACTTCTCTATTAGTGCAGGTAATTCTTCAGCCTGAACCTTAGCCAACTTCTTTTTACCTGCCAGAATATACATGGAAAGTTCTTTAAAATATGTCTTATTAAGTTCATACATTTTATCAAGCATTGCTATATCTTTCAGCAACTGTATCTGATTCCGTTCTAACGCCTCACAGATTTTATTTATATTAACTTCTGCCTTATCGTATTTTGCTTTCATTGCCGTAAGTTTGTTCGATGATTTTTTGAAGAACCCTAAAAATCCTTTCTCCTCTTCCTCTACATCAAAGCTTTTCAATTCTGTTACAACACCAGAAAGCATATCACCAATTTCACCCAAATCTTTAGTTCTCACATTATTTAAGGCTGTTTCAGAAAAGTCTGCTATCTTCTTTTGAGCTCCTACGCCATATTGGAGAATCTGATTCGATTTATTTAAATCAATCTGATTTGCAAAATCGTCGACTATCTTTTTCTCTTCAGGTGAAAGAATACTTTCATCAAATACCGGCTTTTGAATCTGCATGTCATCCTTATTTAGTATGTCTTTGCATAGTTCTTCTTGAGTTGATGTATCATCACTAAAAGGTTCAAAAGTTAGTGTTGGCAATTCATTATTCATTTTTTATCCTCCATAGTTTTATTTTTAACTCTCATATTCTTCTCTGTTAGCCCTTCCTGCGCAAACATAGTTTCTAATACAGATATATCTGTTGATATATCCATTGCCACATCCTCGAATAGACCATCCAATAAATTTTCAAACGCAAGATTAATGGTATCCATTGTTTCCTCTATCTCTTTCTTTGCACTTGAAATATTTTCTCCTTGTACAGGCTGATAATCCAATTTCCTATAAGCATCCACCAGTTTTAACGTGGTTGGCAGGAAATATTCCGTAAATTTCTTTATTTCAGGAAACTTTTCTGGATGAATTTCCACATAATCAAAGATTTTTCCTGTTACTTCTTCCAATCGGTCTAATTTACGTGAAATTTCTTCACCTGGAATTGCGATATTTGCATTTTTAATTTCCATGACAAATTGTCGTCCTTCATCAATTGCTTTTCTAATTTCTGGTTTCAAACTATCATTTTTATTATTTTTTTCTTCCTGTGTAAAATCCTGACTTGTCGTCTGATTTTTCTGCTTTTCCTGTTCCTCTAAATCCTTCATTTTCATATCTTCCTGCAACTTAAGATATTGTTCATAGCATTCGTTGTTTAACATAAAACAGGTCTTTTTATCATCAATACGTCCTTCTGGAAACATGCCAATAGCAATCATTTTTCGCAAATCTTTCACCGTAGATTTATTGCTCAATCCTGTTGCGGAAGAAAAGTCCTTAATCAAGCAGTAACTGCGGCCACGCATCTGTGATATATATCTTTGAAATCTTTTTAATCTTTTACGAATCCTGCTTCCATTCATACACAAAATTATACTTGCAATAAAACAAGGTAACAGTCCCATAGCAATGGTATGAAATACACCCCTACTTCCAATCAAATATCCTAATAATGTTAATACGATTACTCCTATTCCAAATACAGTACTTCCTATGATCCCAAATACAGTAAACAATGTGCCTGACACCTGTCCAACTGGAACAGCGAACTTAGTTGGCTTTAAAGCTGCTTTACCCCGTCTATAAGCATTATTGTAATTATTCATGGTATTATAGTTATCACTTTGTTGTTTTTGTTCCCTCAATATCTGTGAATCTTTTTCATCTCTATGCTGATAATCATTAGTCTTATCAGCTTGACTATTACAAGTTTGATTATTCCAGTTATGGTGATTCTCTCGTTTCCAATCAATTGACCTTCTAACCTCATCAAGTGCACCTTTAACAACATTCTCAATATCACGATTTAATCTTTTAAAATCCGCATTGTTCAACGCATCCTGAACTATATTTTTAATCTCATCACCTAAATTTAATTTACTCCTTTTATTCATATCTGCCTCCAAGTGATTAACTTTAGAATATGTCTTTGTTTACAACACAAAATCCATTTTTATCATTTCGTAAATCATATCATATCTTATTTTCGAAATCAACTATCATTGAATGGGTATTTTTATTGTATATAGCTATCTAATTTACTTTAAAATATATAAATTTACAGAATCAATTCATTACAATAAATTATCATAATTTCACATTCTTTATTTACATTTTCCTCCTTATTTTATTCATATTTCCTACTATTGGTTCAATATAGTATCAAAAGCGAAAAACACGCCCAAAATAGGGCGTGAGTATAATTCATTTTCTTTTTTCCTTTCAAGATCTTTTTGCTTTTCTTGTTGAATTTATGTCTATGCTTATATACTAACATCAAGAATCAATATAATATGCGCCTACATCAGTCAACTATAGTGCAAACATAATAAACAATGCTATATATGTTTTCTTTATGTCTCTATTCACTAATAAATAAGTTACTCCTAGCAAAAATCCCAGGACAATTCCTTCTAATCCAATCCATATACTACCTTTTGTAAATGCATGGGCCAATCCCCATGTAATTCCACAGATTATTCCTCCATATGGGATGTTTTTTCTTTTATACGATGCCTCAAATGCCTTCTGAGTAAAAATTATGATAAGCATAAATAGCACTGTTTCAAAGGCATAATATATATACTGAAAAACAAATAATAATAGCCCTTTACTCTGAAACTCTCTGATAATCTTAAATCCTTTCCAATCTATGTAGCTTGCCACTAATGCTATAACAACACAAAATATAACAGATATCCATTGCCATTTTGTCATCTTATCTGCTGTTTCAAAAAGATTAAACTGATACTTCTTCTTAGATGCAAGAATGAGCAAATAACCCACTATCCCCCAAGAAATGCAGGTTATAATCCAGTGAATGATTGTCTGACTTGTATTCCACTCCTGCATTGTGATTCCATATATCATCGGTTCTAATACATAAGCATATAACGCTTCTAGTCCTAATCCAGCAAATGCAAGCATTCCTAAAGAGAAATAATCCCACCCAGTAACTTTCTTGTCCATATCTAATTTCCTTTCTTCTTTATATTCTTTAATATTTGATTAGCATTTCTCACTTCCCAGAACACATTTAAATAATAAATAGCAGCACCTATAATATATGGAATTGTAAATGATAAAAAAATATCCCTATATGCATTAGGATGTAGATCCGTATATAATCCTGAAACCCAAGTAATTAATAATACAACTCCGATTAGCATCAAATATTGTCCAATAATCACTAGTGTTAATGGAATTTGCTGTAACCTATAATGTTGTGAGAGAACTAATGTTGCAATAAATGACAAAAAAATCATCATAAGTAAATTTGATTGATAATTCCCAAATTCATTTTGTATAATAGATTCTAGTACAATTTTACCGATAGATAAAATAGTGTATACAACACATACTGTTGGAATAAATGTTTTTTTATCTATAATCCTCATTTTCTACCTCCTGTATGTTTCTCAAATATTCCATAAAATTCTTTTTAAATGTTCTATTTAAAATAAGTACTTCCCCATTTTCCATAATCAGACGCATTCTCATATTTGAATCTGTCTTAACTCTATCTATCTTGTATACATTTACTATCATAGATTTTCCAATTTGAATAAAACCATTATTAAGAAACCGTTCTTGAAAATTTTTCAGATTAAAATCTATCTGGTAAACTTCACTTTCTAAATATGCATAACAACGTCTCTCTACAGTTTCTAAGTAAAATATATCATTAGGAAGTATCTTTTTAGTCAATTTCTCATTTTTTCCTAAAATTATTTCATATGATTGTAAATAGTTCATGATTCCGAGGATTTCACGATCTTTCTCACTATAGAATACATCCACGCGATTTTCTTCTATCATTTTATCTTCATAATAATTGACCTTCAATTTTTTTCCTCCTTCCATATAAATTATATCAATTTTCTTCTTAATTACAACGATCTGCTGCTTATCTTACAATTTGAAATGTCTAAGTTGCATAAACAAAAAAATATAGCTGAAATACATTTAGTTTAACTAAAAATTTGTAAGAAAACTAATTTATTCCCAAGATATCTCCATTAATATCTCTAATAGACACCTTTGCTTTTGGCTAATGATTTCTACTACCAAGCTCCATAATGGACTTTCACCATCAAGCTACCGCACATGCTGGCCGAACTCAAGAAAGTCCCCCCTGTAAAATGAAGTGCACCCCAAAAGTTAAAATTATAGTCTAACTTTTAGGGTGCACTTCAAAGCTGGTGGTATTCATAAACAATCATAACCACCCGTCAAACGGGTGGTTTGCTCAGCCCTATAAGGGCATGTTACTTGCAAGTGTCTAAAGACACGCTGAATACAGTCCGCCAACCGCTTTAACTTTCCAAGCTACCCC
>NZ_JAHLPM010000015.1 GCF_018917865.1 Tissierella simiarum | reverse complement strand
CATTACTATAAATATGCTATCTAATAATAAAATATGTCGTTATAGTATAAAATTTAGTTTTAAGATTAAAAAAAGACCAAGAAATTAATCCTGGTCTTTAATAAGAGGTTAAAATGATTTGTTGTTATCGCCTTTTACTTACTACTGAATCTTTCTTACACCCTAATAGGTCTTTCTCCTGCTTTAAGTAATCTTTTAAATACACAACCTTACCTTATATTAGTGTATCCAATTCTTTTTTAGATATTAATATTTTTAGTATAAAATTTAATATATTATTTTCCTTCCTTTAATCTATGCAACACTATTGCCAATTCTTCTCTAGTAATAGAATCCTTAGGTCTATTTCCATCTAATAGTCCTTTGTCTTTAGCCCATTCCCATTCCTTCTTAGCCCAACTAGAAGGTTCATGATTAACATTAGACTTTTCTCCTGCTTTCAATTTATTCAACTCCCTCTCTGCAGAGATAACAAATCCTCTCCAACCTTCCCAATTATTATTAGACATTATTCTAGGACAAATCTTTCCACTCCAATCATAATGTCTTTTTAGCTTGTCTACTCCCCAACCTCTCTCATATAACATCTTAGCTACTAATTCCACAGCATTTTGTATTGTTTTAGCCCTATCTCCACTTTCACATATCTCTATGCCTATGCTTGTGTTATTGCCTTTTTTATCTCCTGCATGATAAGCTATCTCATTAAGCGGTATAGCTTCTATTGCTTCTTTTTCATCTACTACTATATGCCAACTAGCTATACGATCATTAGAAGGATTAGTAAGCCAATTTCTTTCATTTAATGCTGTTGACTTTTCATTAGCTGTAGAATGTATAGTTATAAATTCTGGTGTTATTTTAGTCCCTGGTCTAATTTTACCTATAGGGATATGATTTATTTTATAATTCATCATTCTTTCACCTCATTATTATCATCTTTAAGCTTATTTAGTGTTTTAACTATAAACTCTGGCAGTGGTATACCTAATAAAGCTATATTCTCTGTTATACTAATCCCTTCATTGGCTATGTAGAAATAACAAGCCATAGTCCTGAAAAGATTATTGTTATTACTAACTGCTATATCCAATTGATTAGCTATTATAACTACAAAAAATATAGCAGCTTTTCTAAGAAGTCCATTAAATCCAACTGAACTAGATAATTTTTTGCTAATGAATCCATTCATTATCCCAGTTAAGTAATCCATTATTATAAATATAGCTAATATTTTCAATGAAGTATTCCATCCTCCAATTAAGTAAGTTAATCCTGTACCTATAGTTGCTATAATCCCATTAAAAACTGTTTTATGGTTCATCTTATTCCTCCTAAAATTTAGTAAAGAAGGGCATAAAAAATACCCTTCTTAGGGTTATATCATTTTCTCTACTTCTTCTTTTAAATTATATAAACTAGGTACATCATCCTTACTTATGGTACCTTCATTAATTTTTCTTATATAAAACTTTACTAAGTAGCTATTTTCTGTAAAGGTCATATTAATTACCTCCTTGTAATTGAGCTATGATAGTTGTTAATTCCATTATAGTTCCTTCTAGCTCTTCTATTTTAGTAGTCTTTTGTTCTAGTTCTCGTATTTTCTCTTGTAATTCTGCTTCAATACTAGGTTCAAATCTTTCTTGGGACCAACCTGTTTGACTATCGTATTTTCTCCATAGTAGGGTCTCGTTGTAATCATTAATCTTTATAAACCCATCAAGGTCTTTAGGTAATTCTCTTGCCCTTGTTAATACCTCTACACATATATTGTTTTCATTTAATTTTGCATAGTAATGCATTGTATCTCCTCCTCTTTTAAGTTAATTTATATATTAATAAAAATCTCACTTATATTTAGCCAGTATTGCATTTGACACCAATAAATACTCCCATCACTCATATCATGATGATATGAGTTGTCGCTTCGTATTGATTTTGCTTCTATTTTAAAAACATCATCAAGCTTAAGTTCAATAGGATAATCAAAATAGGCATATCCTCCAGTGAAATCATCAAAAGTCTGAGTTTCAATTAAAGAGTTATTTTTGTATAGCCTAAAAGACATTGAGCCGCCGGCAGGTTTGTAGCCTTGTACTTTTAAGCGTACCCTACCAAGTGTGCCCATGGTTTTAAAGTTGCATATTGTTTCATAAGAAGTACCAACCTTATCTACAATAGTGCGTATTGAAAAGTAAGGATCATCGTAAGCGCCTGGCACAAAAAGACTATATCCACCTACATAATTTCCCACAACCCCACCAATGTTAATTCCTTTCTTGATATTGTTTGGATCTAAATTAGGAAACTGTGCTTTTACTTTACCACTACCATTATGATAACCTGCTGGTATTGCTATCTGTCCTCCTTGAGTTGTTATAGTATTATCTATTGCACCTCTATTAGGCATAGTACCTGTTAACTTCTTCCCTTTCACATAGGCAGTTTTACCACTTAATATATCTCCTGCTACTGCTGTGGCATCTCCTGTTTTATCTGTTTCTATGGCACTTATATTATCAGCCATCTTTTGAAATGTATCGCTTGGATTAGTAGGTACACCTTTGCCAGTAATAGCTCCAGCGATTAATGTTTTACCATCACTGGCTGATTGAAAAGCCTGTTCTGCTTTTGTTATAGCTTCTTCTATTCCATTTTCAATATTGTTCATATTAGCCGCTATAATAGGGGTACCTTGTTCTATTATTTTACCCTCTGATGGAACTAGGGTTATCGTCCCATCGGCATTATCAACTTTTGTAAATGTTCTAGGTCTTTCTACTTCTCTATTTTTCCATACTGTTTTTATATAAGCCATTTTTTATATTGCCTCCTCTCCTACATTAATCATTCCACAGTATTTATAACTGTCTAAGTTTCCTCTATAATGCTTATAAAGTAGCTCTAAGTTTCTTTCTAACCTATTAGCATCTTCATAACTAAAAGAATCATCATATTGCCAATCTAGCTTACTTTCTTGCCATCCAGATGGTTTATATCTTGTAGCTAGAATATCTATATTTTTTTCTATTCTATTTAAACTTTCAGCGAATTCTATAGTATCAATACTTCTTTCAATATAAGTTTCTATGTCCACTTTTTCATCAAATAATGTTAATAGTTCTGATATATAAATTACATTATTTTCTACTCTATTTAGATCCCAGAAATTATAATAATCTTTATATGTCCAGTCGGTTTTAGGATCAGTCCATCCTGGTGAAGCATAAGTTGTAAGTTCATAATGTGTCTGAGTCCCTGCTGCATTATAAGCTGTTATCTCTAATTTATATATTCCATCTGGTGTTTTATCTACTACAGCAGACCAAATTCTAGGAGCTGATAACTTCCAAGGTACTTCCTTTCCGTTTACTTTTCCATAAACGTACACTATGTTTGGCTGTAATTCTACAGATAACTGTCTGTTCATTATCCACTCACCGTCACTGATATTACCATTGTTGCTCCCGAATCCACTGGATTAGGTGTAATTGAAACATTTGTAACTTGAGGTACTGAAGTATCTAGGGTTCCATTAATAGTGGATATTGTTTCTCTTCCGGCAGCATCTTTAGAGGTAACTATGATAGTATTTGAACCTTCTTTTAATGTTATAGATTTACTAAATGATCCATTTGATACTGTAATAGGTCCTTGGTCTGCTCCATTTAATTTAATTGTTACAGTTACAGGACTTGAGGTAACATCATTTGTTGTACCTTGAACAACTAAACTAGCTTTATTGGTTATAAAATTATCACTAGGATTAGTTATATTTAATACTGGTGGAACTGTATCTACTGTATAGGTTCTAGAAGCTTGTGTGGCTACATTGCCATCAAAGTCCGATACATTAATTGTTACTGTATGAGATCCATCTGATAGAGCTGATTGAGGTGTGTAAGTACAATCATATCCATTAGTTACTTTAGTACATACCATACCAGGAGATCCATTCCCTATAGCAGTACCACCATCAATTTTTAAAGATAATGAAGATATATTTACACCCGAACCATTAACTTCATCCTTAAGCTGAAATACAATAGGCTGTTTACTGTTTATTATATAAGCATTTGCCCCTGGAGAAGTTATATTTATAGTAGGTTTGATTCTTTCTTTTACAACTAATTTCAAGCTACTTCCTATTCCTGAAGTGGTATCATTTACAGTTGTTTTAGTTCCTGCTGTATTTGTAGCTTCTACAGTAACAGGATAATAGCGACCATCTAAATTATAAGAAGTTATATTTGGAGCAGTTATTGTTTTTTCATATTTTTTAACTGAACTATTATAAGTTAACACATGCCAAGTACCGTCTATCTGAACTCTTACTTGCTGTATTGCCATCTTTATATCACCCCTTCCAATTCCTGTCCCGTTATAAACATTCCACAGTATATAACAGTCTGCTCTATTAGGAATTCCTCTTCGCTTACACTAATTGATATTAAAAATGTATTATTTTGATTTACCGGATTGGGATTTATAGTTGCTGTATTTATTACTGGTTTTAGAATAGTTGTGCTTCCCATTAAATCCCTCCCTTTGTTTCCGTCTTACCGTTTAGGTACCCTTGATAATTGAATTCCTGTTTGATTATCCTGGATAGTTTCTTAGCATTAAAAGAATCCTCTACTAAAACTATATCTCCACATTCTAATGCAGGGTTTTGTCTCCAATTAATATTATAAATAGCTCTTAAGTTGTATTCTTCTATTATCCATTCTGCTACTTCTTGAGCATGTTTTACTGTATTTATAAGAGGATTGTCAATTTTAAATGATACCCCTTCCTTAATTCCTTCATTGTAGAAAGTTACTTCCTGCTTTTCTTCTTCATTTATAACCATGACTATTGAATAAACTAACTTGTCTAGTTTAATTTGAGGTTCTTTGTATACATTATCAAAGGTTATGTTTTTCATGTCATAACCTTCATCAGTTGCTACATATATCATTCCAGCAAACATATCAGGACCAGTAAAATAGATATACTGGGTATCTCTTTCATCTAATATTTTAAATTGTTTAATCTGTAATACCCCTTGCCTATCTTGGTATATTGCAGCCTTCCCAGCTATCCCTATATATTGAAGTGCTTTTCTGCTATTTAATTTCTTCTCAAAGCTTAATGTATTAATATTTTTTAATTCTTCATCTATATAGTAGTTTTTAACCTCTGCTTTAACCAATACATCCTCCGCTAAGTCATATAAATTGGTATCTGTAATACTTACATATTCTTTCTGATCTAATAATTCAAATATGTCCCTTGCTGTAAAAGTAGTAGTCATTGCTCCTTCGTCACTCTGCCAGTCGGTAAGATAAAACTTACCCATAGGTACATATTCAAATTCATCTTCTCTTATTTCTACTCCTATAGCTGCAGTAACTTCTTGTCTTTCTTTTAGGAAACGATAAAACCCTTCCGGATTTAATATATTAAACTCTTTACTGCTGTTATCTATAGTAAATTTAATTTCGTTGCTAGGAATAGTATCAGAAATTATATTCATCTGCTCTATTATATTGAGTTTAATAAGCTTATCATCTTCATAATTTTTAACAACTCCAAAGTCTACTTCTGTAATTCTAACCCGTCTAAAAGGTTTAGCCCATTTCTTTATAATAATTTTTATTTTTCCATAGTTATCTAGACCTCTTATAAGTACATATAGATGGTAATTGTTATTTGTAACTACTTCTTTGTGTATTAAGGTGCCATCTAGCCCGTAAACTTCAATGTCAAAATCACTAGCATATTCATTGGCCATAGTGTCAAAGGTTATGGTTAATCCCATAGAATTATGCTCTTCTGTAAAATTGAATTCTAGCACTTGATAAGGATTAAATATACCTTCTTCATTGCATATATCTCCACTCCACCAACCTAACTCACTATCCCCCTCATGAGGTTTAGGGGGAATATGAAAACTACCATCAAGCTTGAAGTAATCTCGCTCAAAGGTAGCGTATCTGTGTGACATATTTCTTTTTTTGTTGGTTAGCTGGTGCTTCCTGCTTATAGGAGCTTCACTTGTTACTGTAGAAGTATTATCATTGTAGGCTTCATTATCTAGGATTTCAAAGAATACTTTAGCAGTAGTTTTTCTAGTAGGTGCATAAACAGATTCTTTAAATTTTTGACTTACTTTAATCATATTTACACCTACCTTTCAATGATGTTCATTCTTACATCTTTCCAATACAATATTTTTCCATCTTTATACTGCATACCTCTTGCTGATAAAGTCCCTGCATAAAACTCTTTAGTAACTCTTTCATTTTCTAAATCAATAAAGCTTACATTAAAAGAGTTTTTCTTTTTGACTCTTGATAATTTTTTAGTCTCCTCTGGGGTTAGCATTGCCCATTTTAGATTTAATTTGTATTTAAAGGCTACCTGTTCTTTTAACATGTAAGCATTCGCATTTCTATCCGCTTTACTTATTTCTTCATCATCTATATCATAATCAGTAGGTGTAGGCATATCTACACCTTCAATTATTAACATACCTACACCTCCTAAATTGGTTGTATTATTGGATCTCCAATCCTTCCCTTTTCACTATCTAAATATGGAATTACAACTCTTGCGAATGTAGCTCCATCTATGTTGAATTCTACTGTTGTATCACCTTGACTTTGACTACTTCCTGCCATCTGCATTGATTGTAAAACAGCACTACCTACAGCACTAGCCATTGCATCTGTATTAGGTTGTATTCCTTGTTGAATACTTCCAGCAGTCATACTTACTGCTGCGGATACCTCATATATATTATCCTCTATACCGTCAGCCAACATGCCCATCAGATTAGGCATCCATTGATCTGCTTCACTACCAGGACCTTTCTTTGATGGAGAGTGAAATCCTAAGAAATCAGCTACAGTATCAGCAACACTTTTAACTGCATCTTTTACCTTTCCTATCATTGCCTTTATTCCGTCTATAAAGTTTTGAATTAGGTTTCTTCCCCAATCCTTAGCACTTCCTATTACGTCATGTATCTTTTTATCAGCTATCTTGAATGGATTCATTATTGCATCTACTAACTTATCTTTCATATTAGAGATACCTTGCTTAATCTCATTCCATTTATCCAAGATATACTTTTTAATAGCTGTCCATTTTTCTTCCAAGGAAGTTTTTGCTTGAATAATAGGATCTAATATAACTTTCTTTATGTTATTCCATATGGTTTGTGCAGTATTTTTTATAGGAGTCCATATCTTTTCTATAAGGAAAGTTTTTATTGCGTTCCATATTTCAGAAGTTTTCTCTTTTATTGAATTCCAAATGTTGCTTATAAACTCGCTGATAGCAGTCCATATTTCTGTTACACTTTCACTTAAACCATTCCATAACTCTACTAGAAATTCTTTAAGGCTATTCCATGCCTCAGTTGTTACTTCTGTAATGGTTTCCCATAGATTAACAAAGAATTCTACAATGGATTCTACTAAATTACTCACAATTTCAATGACCCACTCAAATAGATTATTGAACCAGTCTATAATAGCATTTACCATATCAGGGACTATACTATGTCCAACAAGAACATCCCAAAGCCAATGAAAGAACCCTACTACACCTTCTACAAATTTTTTTACTGCATTTTTAATATCATCCATGGTAACTCCAAAAAGTTTAAGTCCAGCTATTATTCCACCTATTGCTAATGTGACTAATCCTATTGGTGAAGTAATAAAAGCCATCACTGCCCCAAATCCAGTGGAAACAGCTGTTGCAATGCCCATAACTACGTTATATATTAGTATTGCACCTTTAACAATTCCAAAAGCTATAGCCATGTCTTTTAAGACTGTGATTATTGTATCTAGCACAGGCTTACCATCACCCAATAACCAGTCAATCAATTCGGTAAACTTGTCCAGTAACTTTCCTACCCATTCCATTAAATCAGCAATAACTGGAGCCATAAGATCTGCGAACCATTCTATAAATGGAAGTACAAATTCAGTATAGATGTATCCAGCCAATTCAAATATTTTAGCTCCAAGTTTTAAAAATCCTTCAAATAAATGTTGTCCACCATGATCCCATACCCAAACTAATTTTTCACCCAAGAAAACCAAAGTTTCTAAAGTTGCTCTTAATATATTTAGAAAGGTTTGAGCTACTACATTTCCTACTTCACCCCATACATTATTTAGTGATATCCCTATTCTTTCTACTACATCCAATATAGACTGTATTATGTCATGTATAGCTTGCATTATTGCAGTGCCTGTACCTGCATTGGTCCAGGCTAAAGTAAATGAGTTTGCTATATTTCCTATAAGTTTAAATATGTTTTGTAATATCCTTAGTATTGTATACATTATTTGTTGCCCTGTTCCATTATTCCAAACAGTTCTCCAGCTAATACCTATTTGCTCTATTAAACCTAGAATATTCAATATAGCATTAGCTATTGTTTGCATTAATTGAGTTCCTAAATTATTTTCTTCCCACGCTAATCTAGTAGCTTTAGCTATATCCCCTATCAATCCAAATATATTTTGTAGTATTCTAAGCGTAGTCTCTAATATTGCTTGCCCAGTGCCACCAGTCCATACTTCTAGCCAGCTATTACCTATAGCCTTAATTAATTCTTTTATCTCAGCTAGTGCATATTTCATTGCGTTGATTGTATTCTGTCCTTCGTTTTCCCAGGCCAACACAAAAGGTTCGAATACACTTGCCATTATCTCTTTAAACTTATCAATACCGCCAATATCTATAGCGGCCAAGTCAGGCATAGTCATTTCAAAATCTCCTGCTCCACCACCAGAATCATCATCCTTATCCTTTGAATCAAGTGGGTTTATCTCGTCGAATGCCATTAAAGCTCCTTGAGCATCTTTACCTGCTTTTTTAGCTGCCTTTCCATATCCGGCCATAGCTTTTTTAGTGCTGTCCAAGTTTTTAGCTGCATTGTAACTCTGTTGATATGTTTTTCCAAATAGAGCTGATATTGCAGCAGCTATATAAGTTGTTGCTGTTGCTACTCCTCTCGTTAGAGCATTAAGAGCAGGAAGAATAAATGAATAAATAGGTTGAAATGCTACCATTAAATTAGTTTTAATTATATTTAGTGAATGTACGAATTGTTGATTAGTTTTTAATGCAGCACTCGTATAGTTTATTATTCCACGTATGCCTTTAAGAATTAAATTATAGACAAATATTCTTTTTAAGATAGATTTAAAGGATCTATTTATCATGGCGGCAAAACCAGTTGCTTTAGTTCCGGTTCTCTTCATCTCGTCACCGAATAATTTAGTCTTTAGAGAAGCTTTGTCTATGTCTTTACCTGCTTTATTACTTTTCTTTCCTAAATTACGTATTCTTTTACCCGTATTTTCAGCTTCTTCTCCTGTATTTTTTATTTCATCTGCTAGTTTTTTATTTTTAGCCATTAAAGGATTTAATTTAGCTGTTAATTTATCTATCTCAGCTGTAAGTTTTTGAAACCCAGCATCAGTTTTAAGTATTTTCTCTAAACTTTCATCTTTACTCATACCAGAAAAAGCCGGCATATCTTTATAATTGTTAATTATAGCGTCTCTTTGTGCATCTAAACTTGCTAATTCTTCTTGTATTTTTCTTATTTCTACCTGCGTTTTTTCATATTGAGCATTCATTTTTTCTACACTTTTAGATATTTTTTCACTAGAACCTGCTCCCATCTGAGCAAAGTTCTTAAAACTATTGCTAATTCTACCTATTGAATCTTTAATAAAATTATTAGTTTGGTCTACCATTCCACTAAACATATTTTTAAAACTATTATTAAAAATCTTACCTAATTTATTCATTTCTATGTTTAGTGATTTCTGATTTATTTCTACATCCAGTTGTATTTTTCCTACACTTGTGCTATCTGCCATCATTTCACCACCTTTCAGGCATAAGAAAAGCACCTACTTGTTAGTAGATGCTCTCTTATTTTTATTTAATTAATGTTAACAAAGTATCATTTAGTAATTTTACTTCATCCGCATTGCAAGTCAAATCAAGATCGACACTTTTCGTTAGCGAGGTTATTCTAAAAACAGATGATGTTAATCCATTTCGCTTAAAATCAAAAGTTCTTATTTCTTTAATTGGGATCTGTTCAAGTTTCTCGTCAAAAAGAACTCTAAAATAAATTAATACTCTTTTATCTGTAATTGCTAATATGACTGGAGTTTTATCTTTTATACTAAATCCACTTTCTTTTAACTCTCCTGAGTTATCTATTTTAACATTGCCATTTCTTATATAAAGTACTGTCTCATCTTCTGATAGATAATTTTCTATTCGTTCATAGTTCTTTTTAAACCCAAAAGTATTAAACAGTCGGTTTATTTCTTTGTTTTTTTCTAAAGCTGTCTTGATGTCTGCTCTCACAAACCCACCCCCGTATCATATATTATTAACCTAATAATACCAAATACAATACGGGGATTCAATCCTTTATTTGCCAAATGCTTTTTTACACGCTTCTTGAAATTCTTTTATTTGCCTTTCTACTTGCTTTTTATCCATTTGAACTATCTTACTTGTATTTCTACTTCTCCATTCGTTTCTAACTCTATGTTGCTCAGGGGTAAAATGTTTTAATGTATCCTTATCATTTTCACTCCTAATAGATATAATCTGTCCCAGCGGAGTTTTAGGCATTATTCCACCTAGAAGAGTTATAAATTCACCCCAGGACATCTCAGTTTCTTCCCTTAGCCTAATATTATACTGAATAGCAAAGGAAGTTTCTATAAACCCCCAATCTTCGTATAAATCAAACCATATCTCTCTGCTTTGTCCGCTGCTATATATCTGCCGATTGACGAAATCGTTTCTCCGCTACTTCGTACTCCTCACCAGTTATTGCTGCCATAATTGCTATCATGATTGATTGATAGTTAGATATAGATAAATTCATTTCATTTATTTCTTTAGCTGCTTTTTCACCTAATAACATTTCTATCATCTCATCTATGAACTCTACATCTTCTATATCAGCACTCCTCATTTTCTGATTCATCATTAATATGGTATTCTTTCTATCATCTATTTCATATACTTTATCTTCTGCTAGTTTTAACTTCGGTCTTTCATTTGTAAGTTTACCTGATAAGTCTATTATTTTACTCATTATCCTTCATCTCCTTTGTTTGTTTTACTTCTTCAATTAAAGTACCATGAGAGGTAGAGTTTATTTCCTCATACCTCTTCTTAGGTACCTCAAATATCTCTCCAACTTCTCTTATTTTATTTTCTTTTAAGTCATTGAATTTATTTAATACCTTTACTTTCATTTAAATACCTCCTAAGGTACTGCTGGTACATAGGTTGGTTTGCCATCACTTTGTAATTCTAACTCTAGTCCAGATACACCAGTACTGTCTCCACCAAAAGGTGTAGTAACATTCACTATACAATCAAATTCAAGCTTATCTCCATCAGGAAATACTATTGCTGCCTTAGAAGAACATTCTAGTCCACTTTTCCAAGCTAAGGCCGCTACATAATCATTGCCAGGATCACCTACATGCCTTTTACCATTCAATGCAATAGAGAATCCCTTTCCAGTCATTAGTCTTCTAATCCATCCCTCCGTATCCATTGGTGTCCACTCTTCTACATTTCCATCAATGGATGGGGAGAAAGTTTCCATATCTTTTATAACTTTCATATCTTCTTCGGCACTTGTCCTACCTTTAGTACCAATCTTAAAACCAATATTAAAAACAGGATATACTCCTAAATTAGCCATACTTTCACTACCTTTCTATTATTATTTCTAAATCGATTACATATTCATAAATTCCAGAACTATCTACACCAAGGTAAACTGGTTCCGAATCTCTCATTTTAAACTGTATTACTCTTTTACCTGCTATAACTCCACTTTGTCCTAATAAAGAGTTATATACTTCTTGAGCTTTCAATTCACTTTCTTTAATGTTTTTATTCCAATGTATTAATATCCTAATGCCTTTGCTTGTATAAGAGCTGTTCTGTACTCCACCTATGGCCATTGGATTGGTATAGGCTTTTCCATTGTAAATAACTATAGACTTTTCTTTTGTATCTCTAAGTCCACCAGTAAACCATGTGGGACAATCAACCCTTTCTTTTAACCAATCCTTAAAATCACTTGCAGTTATCATTCAATCACCCCACTAGAATTTTGTTTAAGAAATTCACCAAAAGCTACAGTCAGCCAAGCCTTTTTATCTCCATGAATAAACGGATCTAACCATCTACCTTGAGCATTTGGATTCTTATCCTGTCTAAAATCATACTCTGGATGATAATATAACCTTCTAGCATAAGGTGTATTATAACTAATATAGCCTTTACCTTCCTCTACTCCCACTACCGCTGATTCTTCTAGGTCACCAATCTCTTTAGGGACTACTTGCATGTTATTAATTTCTGTTTTCATAGCTTCCATAATTAAAGGTAATGACTTCTCCATACCCTCTTGTATCTTCTTAATATTTGATTGATTGAGTTTAATATTTGCTTTAACTTTCATATTACATCAAGTCCAATTCTGTAGAATATATTGAGCCATCAGGGTTACGAATCTTTCTATAGTTATATATCTGTCTACTCTCAATCTTATTTCCTTCATCATCAACTAGAGTTATATAGCCTTTAATTGGCTTGTTAGGATATATATCTCCTTTGAATATACAGGAACCTGATAGTGTTACTAATTGTCTTTCTGCATTCATTACAGTTTTACTTTTTTCATTAAAGTTACATTTACCATCAAAGATCAATTCATTAGTAACTCCATCTTCACCAGGTAATTCAACGTAAACCTTAATAGGCGTAACCAATAGCCAATCAGGAAATGGAAGTTTCATAGCTATAACCTCCTAACTGTAAGCCCTGTTTGACTTAGATAATCTAAAGTTTTCTTATCTGCTATAACTCCACCAGCGCCTTGATTGTCCTTACTAAATGATAGACTTATACCACCAGCACTATATCCATCAATAGGAATATTAAGGTACTCTCCATAGTTACTAATAAAATCAGCTTGATAGCATACTGCTTTTTTAATCATTTCTTGTTGGTACTCTGTGAGGTTACTAAATCCTTTGCGTCTTATTCTTCCATATGTTAATCTATCTACCTGATCTGATGATTCTTCCAAAAGTTTAGTAGCTGTATCTTCATCTAAATTACCTTTGTACTCATTTTTATAGTATTCATAATCTACATAAGCCAAATAACTCACCCCTTTAAAACTTTAGGAGAGAGCTATTTGCCCTCTCCCTTTTTAGCTTTCTTATCAGTTTCTTCAACCTTCTTTACTTCTTCTAATTCTTTTTCTAATTCCTTAACTTTTGCTTTTAATTCAGCAATTTCCTTTGATTCTTCTGTTTCTACTTCCTCAAATACTAATTTATTATCTTTTAGTTCTGCTATTTTATAACCTAAGTCAATATATTTCTGCTTTTCATCTTCTGATATTTTATATTGTCTATTAGCTTTAACTGCATACATAAATTATCCCTCCTATTCTTGTGCATTAATAGCAATGGCATCCTTCTTAGCCTTTATAACAAATAAGTCTTGGAAGGATCTATTCTGATATAAATATCCATATGCTGACTCAGGAGTTTCACCCTTCATCCACAAATAAATATCCCTTACTTTTATAGGGGCTAATATTCCAGATGTATGGCATAAAATCATATTTATTTGTTTAGCACCTGCTGCTGGAACCCATCCTTCTGTAAAATCATAGGCCGTTTTCATCCTATCTGATGGTACAGTATCTATAGTAACTTCATCTAAGGATCTAACATTTCTATTAATTCCCTTAGCACCACCTGTAACATCTAAGGTCCTTTGGATTCCCTCTGCATTCTTAAGCATAGTGTAAACGGTGGGAGTCACTTTTAAAATTCTTCCAGACTGAGGTACTCCTGCCTCATCCATATCTTCCATCATCTTATCGAATATGGATAGAATATTACCTTCTGTTAATACAGTAGTGTTTACAGTCCCGCCATGCGCCACAAACTCTGAATAAAGCTTAGAGTATCTATAAGCATCAGTTTCTGGTATAGCTTGATCTTCGTTAAATACCGATGTTATATTAGCAGCAGATAAAACTTGATTAGTCTCATCCACATCCATTTCATCTACATAAAACTCAATATCTCTATCATGAGTTAAGGTAAGTGCTTGATAGGTATTTCCTACCTTCCCCCTATTCTTCGAACCATCTCTAGCATGGTCCTTATATCCTGTTAATTCCACAGTAGGTATTCTGATTGTTTGTGCATCAATAAATCTATATCTATTGTTTGTTGCTATATTTGCAGATGTCAATTCTCTTGCAAATTGTTGTTCTATTTGTCTTTCAAATCTTTCAGCATAATTAATAGCTGGCATTACACATCTCTCCTTTAATTATATTATTTCTCTGTATTTCCAAAAGCGGCGGCTATTGCATCTTCCATTGCCCCTGGATCATTAGGTGGTGGATTTCCTATCTTTTGGAATCCAGGAGTAGGATTATTTGGATCTGTAGTTTCTCCTTTGAATAAGAAAGATTTATTTTCTTGTAATGATTGTATCTGTTCATCCAATCCCACTATATTCCCGTCATTACCTATAATTACTTTCTCTTTATCCACCAATCCAGCCACTAAATCCACATCATGCACCTTACCGTTTAATGCTAAATTGATAGCGTTAGTAAGTTGTAAATCTTTTAATTGTTTCTGGTACTCTTCATCTTTAGTCCTATTATCTTCTTGTAAAGTTTCAATTTGTTTCTTTAATTCTTCATTGTCTCCTACTGACTTTTTAAGGGTTTCAAGTTGCGTATCTCTTTCTTTAATATCAACTTCTAATTGTTTTTTAGTGTCATTTACAGTGTTGAAATCCGCCTTAGATACAAAGTTTTCCCCTATTCCTTTAGCAATAGCTTTTTCTAATTCTGTTGCATTAGGTAAATCTTTTAATAATTCCTTTAACCACTCCATTTGTATTCTCCTTTCAATCCCTTTCCTTTTATTCTAGCCAGTCCTAGTTTTGGGATATGGCTTTTATTCCCTGCCATTAGGGTAATATTAAACAGTTTAACGTCTTATTTAGGACAATAAAAAAAGACCTTAATTGGTCTTATCTCTTTTATTAATCAATGTTAATCCTATTAATGTTAAACATATAATTAGTGTTACCTGTGTAGCTGTAGCCAATTAAATCCCTCCTAATATATTTTTTCTCTCCTATAAGCCCGTCTTAGTTGTGGATTCTCTTTTAAATAATTCCTCATTTCCTCTTGAAGCTTCCTAAGTTTATCCTTCTCAACCTTTAGATTATCTTTGTCTACAGTTCCTTCTACTACTCTTTTTTGCTTTCTTATCGCCCTTTCCAATGCCCTTTGTCTTTGTTCTCTTTTATAATTTTCCTCTACCTTTTCCATGTTAGGAACTTTGGGAAGTGTAGTTATGTTAGGAAAATAAGTACTTAGGTTATGCCTGCAATTCGGATGTAAGAACTCCGCTTCCATTGCTTCGCTAAGTAATGGATATGGTCCATCTTCCTTTTTACCACTGCCATACACATCATCAATAATTATCTTTCCTTGCCATGGTATGCAGTATTCGCAGGCTGTAGCATGAGCCGATACTACAACTAAATGTAATCCAATCTCTTGCCTTTTCTTACCCTCTGCCATAAGATATGCCCTATGGTTTGCAGTCCTTAATGCCATTTCTGCATAGGAGACTATATTAACTTTTTTACCATCTTTGTAAGTAATAGCGTCTATTCCTTTATTAAGAAAATCCTCTGTTGCCATATCTATAGCTTTATCTAAACTTACAGCTCCTTGATTGTAATGCACCTGGGCCTTAAATACAGTTTGCCTGTATATATCATCCATTCTTCTTAAGACTGCTGAATTAGCCTTTTTAAAGTCATTCTCTACTGTTTCTATTAAAGCATCAAACTTTCTATCATTAGATCTAAAGAATACATCATCAATAGGTGTTGGAGCTTCTTCCCAAACTCTTATATTTTCTAAAGCTTCCTCTATCATATCCTGCATAGTTTCAGATTCTATAGGTTTCTTTATTGGATCTAAATCTCCTGGTAATTTGACAAATACATCATTTACATATTCATTTTTAATCTCTTTTATAAATTCATTAACATTATCTTGGGATTTTTTATAGGTTTCTGTCAATGTATTATGAATTATTTCCTCTATAGGTCTAGCATATTCCCCTATAATTTTTATATTTTCTTTTCTAAATCTTTCTAAGTCTCTTAATTTAACAGATTGCCATTGTTCAAATTTAAATCCTTGCTTTACTTCTTCCTCTTGATGCCTAGATAGATTTCTTTTCATAGAAGCTATTAGATCTAATTCCATCTGCTGATATATTTCTCGTATATTATAGGCCTTATCTTTGTCCTTATTCCTCGTCATTTTCTATCACTTCTTCTTCATCTTCTTCCATGCCATCAATATTAGTAGCAGGTTCATCCACTACAGAATCACCTAGTTTTATTCTCTTAACTTCAAGGGTTTTTTCTTCATCAGTCCAGGTATCTCCATATAGTTCTTCTATACACTGCTCTAAACTCATTATTCCATAGGACTTGGCTTTTCCTACTACCTCTACAGTAGAATCAAAGTCAGGACTTGCATATTCTCCAAAGGATACGGTTATATTTTCTTGATATTCTCCAGGAGATTTCCCTTTCATGGTGTCATGTACTTTCAAAGTTGTATCTATTAATAGAGGAATTACTTCATTCAACACATCAATTATCTTTCCTCTAGTATAGAGTGTGGTTTTTTCCTTTTCCCTTTGGGCCTCTGCATTATCTGTTTTCTTTAAATCAATTCCTAATGTGCTAGGCGAGATTATCCCCTGTAAACACATATCTAGGGTATTGGCATAACTTTCTACAAATGCAGTATAGTTTATATCTGCTTGTTTTTGTTCTATTTGCTCCTTAGATTCCTCCTTCAAGGAACTTCCCACCCCTATAAATTGGTTATCAAAAGGGTTCGGTCGCATTAGTGCTCCTGTATCTGGATTCTTAGGGATAAGATCCTCAGGTATATAAGTTTTCACTCTACCAGCACGAATTGCATCTATCCATTGAGATATTACTTCATCCAATGCATCAAAGTTATCTGATTTTCTTTCAAATATGGAATTCCCTCTATTCTCAAACTTAGGCGACTTGAAGAATTTCATAGGTACGGCCATAATAAAATCACCAGTAAAAGTAATCTTACTTAAATGAGCTATTTCTGGTACCTTGGATAAGGGTACTTCTTTATCATGCTTATCATACAGCTTATAGTCTATATAGCCTTTACCGTATATTTCTTCTAATCTATAGGTTTCTTTGTCATGTGTATAATACGCATAGAATACTATCTCCTGGAGCCTTCCTCTTTTATATCTATAGTCGACATCTGAACCACTGAAGAATTCTATTATAGGATATTCAGTTATCTCTGTATCTACGCTTAATTTAAAAGCTCCATCACCACATATTAGAGTATCTTTAATAGCTCCACCTAATATTTTATCACTAAATTTATTGTCTAATGCTATCTCATCCCATAGTTCCTGTTCAGTTAACTCAATATTATCTAAGTCGGCTATCACAATATCAGCCAACTTATCTACTATTTCACCAGGTAAACCACTATGGAATTTTCTTATACTTGAATCGGCACTTGGTACTGCTGCCCAAAATCTAGACTTGCCTACATCATCAGTTGCAGTCTGCTTAAAAAATTGGTCTAGTTCAGAGGGATCACCTCTATACCATATTCTATTTCTTAATACTGTCCCTGCATGAGATAAAGGCTCTTTAATTGATATTGAATTATCTGTTGCAGGTTGTATGTTAAGTAATTTCATTGCCATGTTCTTTATCACCTCTTTCAATCCCATAATTTAACCTCCTATACTGTATTTTTATATAGCTAATACTAGAAAACATTTCCATACTTTCCTATAATATAAGTACAGGCTCTGCCAAGCCAAGTACATTAGAAAGGAGAATTTATTATGCTATATACTGTTCTTGATAATTTCATAGAAACTGGTACTTACGAAGGTACTCCAGGTTCTGACCAACGTGGAGACTTTATTCTTTTTCCTATCGAGCTTCAGGGTATTATAACAGCTGGCGTGCTTCTGAAAACCCCAGACACTACTATTCAGATTAAAGAAGACGACTATGAAAAAGAAAATGGTATAATTTCTAAACTAAAAGTTTACTATTAACTATCATCTGAGTATCCCAATGTTTAGGGATACTCAGATTCTTTTAGAATTTTTTATAGCTTCTTCTTTCCTACTAAAAATTTTCTTTCCTATATCCCTCCAAAAGAAGAGCCTCCTTCTATAAAACTTCTGGCCATCTTCTCCTATGATTGGTTTGCTTCTTAGTTCCAGAATTAACCCATTATTTACTGTGCGTATTCCTGTATCTTCCCACCAACTCAATCCCTCTTTATGATCATTAAGGTAATATCCTTTCCGCAATTTTCTTATCCTCCTATTCCTATCTTTGTTCTAAATGGTATCCAACCATATTGTGAAGCATTAATTGTATGGTCATTTTTATCCTCAGGCTCGTACTTATCTTCCTTCCAACTATAAGCTTCTAATTCTCCTATATGGTTAACACAATGATCTAATACTATATAATCGGCTTCAGTCTTAATATCATTTACATTTAACCATCCTAGCTGTAAATGAATTCTGTCTATTCTTTCTACTTTCTTGTAGGCATTAAGGAAATTATAAATGCTACCATTCTGCCTTTTATATTTCTTAAGTTCTGTAATGGTTGCTTGGTCTGCATTATCAATAAATACATCTCTAGCAAATCCCCATTTCTTTCTATTCCTCTCTAGAAAAGCTATAAGTCTTGGAGGAATATCACTTGGTGCTAAAGGTACTTCTAAACTAGCATTGTTGTAAACCTCTTCATCCAGGATTATCAATTGTCCTTTATCAGTGATTCCTTGATATATAAATGAAATCGTATCAGGGCTTTCCTGTGAATATGCTGTATCCACTCCACATGAGAAATGTACAAACTTTAGAGGGTCCTTCTTATCAGCCATTCTCTTTTTAAGCCAATCAATGGACCTTACATTATTCTTCCTGCTAAAGTTAGGGAATATTAACCCTGTTGCTCTACCTCTTAATCCTTGAATCTTGTTTTTGTGTAGTTTAGTGCCTTTAGGTACATTCAATATTATTTGTTCTTTCTTTTCATCTGTTAATGCGGCATTATCCTCAAATGAGAAAAACCAGTAAGTCCAATTAGGCTTAGCTGGTTCATTTAACATGCTTAATAATTCATTTGGCACTGTATGTTTCCACTTTTTTGTCGGTCTACTGCAGTTAATGTATTCTTTGTAAACAGGCAATGAAGGATCGTCGGGATTAAGTGTAGCCATCATGTAATCACATCTCATAGATGATTCTCTTACAAAATCCATGTCTGCAGTATTGATTTCGTCAATATAAAGACATCCATACTGGCCTCCTAGAGCCTTTTGCCATCTCTTTTTATTATCATAACCCATGATATATATTGTCTTATCTCCTTGGGCTGTACGATAGAGAATATGAGGTAATGGCTCATCCTTATTCCCCGAACTATTAAAAGTAACTAATGGTCCAAAGATATCTAAGATTCCATAGTCTTTTGTAATTATATTTTTAGTTATTGTTCCAAGATCTAGTCCTGCAAGTACATGTTGTTTCTTAGGTGAATCTGCTACTTTTAGCATCCACTTTACAACACCTATTGTAGTCTTTCCAGCAAATGTAGTTCCTTCAAGAAACTCTACCGGAGCATTATAAGACATAAAATCTAGATATTTTTCTGATAGTGGGACTAGTTCCTTTTTTTCTTTAGCTTCCGTCATTTCTTTTTACCTGATTTAGTATTGAATTAAGTTTTTCAAGACCTGCATCTACAGAACCACTATGAGTAACTTCTTGTTTATCTCTCCACTGTTCTGGTTTTCTATTCTTCAGCCAAAATATTTGTGCTGTAGTGTCTGGTACTACCTGCTTTGTCACTATCTTGGTCGTAACCATTTCAGATATTGGAAATCCATGTAAATCAGTCATAGGATCGCCTTTCACATCTTTTTTAATCATTCTTTCTTTGGTTACTTCTTCATATCCATAACCTAAAGCACGTTTTAATAAAGCATTTTCTACTTCTCTATCTATTACATCTTTGCCTCTTTTTAGGGCCTCCGAAAACTCCGAATACTTCTTTTTCCATTCATATAATGTACTAGGACTAATCCCCATGTTTTTAGCTATTTGCTCATCTGTAAGTCCATCTCTTGCCCATCCTTCTATAACTATTAATTTATCTTTCCATTCTGACTCATATTTGCTAAGTCTACCACCTTTTTTCTTCTTCATATCACCACCTACCTTAAAAATATGTATGGAAAAAGCACTCAGTATTGAGTGCTGATGTTATTTTTTATATTTTAGTCAAGGCATTTATTATTAAGTACTGTATTTTAATGGCTATTTAGCTATTTTAAATTCCCTTTTTCTATAATTGTATTGTGCCACTATTTAACAAATCCTCTACTTTTAATAATTTTGAATATTTATATATTGTATCTATTTTAAAATAAAAATAATCTTTGGATCTCTCATTCATTAATATAAACCTATATTCAGTTTGATATTTATGTATTGTTGGAAGTTCGAAGAAAGAGTTGTCTAAAAAATCTCTATCGATATCCCCAATTACTATTTTCCCACTTTCTAATATTCCGCTATTTAAAAGTTCTTCTATAGGGCTCTTTAAAAAAATAGAATCGCTATATTTGACCATTTTATGTTCCGGCATTAATTTTTTAGTCTCAGCATTTTTAACAAAATTATCAATAAACATACTTTTGTTTATTATCAATGCATGATCCCCAAACGCTGTTGGAATTTTTTTTATTTGTTCATCTGTAAATTTAAATTTAATCCGATCTACGGAAACTTTATTTACTTCAAATTGAGATAAACAAAATATAGGTATGTAGTAAGTGTCTGGATCGTC
Source organism: Tissierella simiarum (assembly GCF_018917865.1). Lineage (GTDB taxonomy): Bacteria > Bacillota > Clostridia > Tissierellales > Tissierellaceae > Tissierella_C > Tissierella_C simiarum. The sequence continues at coordinate 66,605 of NZ_JAHLPM010000015.1, read as the reverse complement.
TATGATTTTAATGTTATTTCCTAATTTAAATAGTGTTGATTCATTTTCATTCTTTATTCCTTTTTTATTAATTTCATAATCCTCTACTTTAAAATTCTCATATATATCCCTATTCCCCATACGGACGTATCCTTTCTGGAGTTGTTCTAAATCTTTCTTTCCCCCGAATTTTACAAAAACTTGTATATTCTCTTGCATTATATGGCTCCTCCTTTCCCTCTATTACTTCTACAAGAAAGGGTAAAATCCTACATAAATATATCGCAAGTTTCGACATGTTGAATAAATACAATACTATTTCTAATTAATAATTAGTTATAATCAGTTCCCCATATTTTTTCCTAGCCTTCTGTTCTTTAGATACGCTATAAGATACCTCTACTTCTTTAATATTAAAGTCCTTATACCATTCTCTTGTAATTTCATGATCATTAATCGTTAATAGGAAATTACCTTTTAGATTACTTAACTTATCTCTAAGTAATAAATGCTCTTTCTCTCCAAATTCATGTTCATATCCTGTGGTCCCTAAATAAGGTGGATCTGCGAAGAAGAAAGTATACTCTCTATCATATTTATCAATTATATTTTCAAAACTTAGATTCTCTACATAAGTGTTTCTAAGTCTCTCCTTTAAATCACTTAAAACATTTTTATAGAATATTTGTGGCTTAGGCTTTGTATTTGTACCATATCCATAATGATCGCCTTTACTTCCAAAGCTTTGTGTTATTAAATATAAAAACCTTACAGCTCTATTTATCTCTGTTAAATATTCTATGTTATAGTTCTTATATTCTTCAAACATATCTCTGCCACTAAATTCATACTCTAACATCCTTTCTATCTCTGGTGCATGATATTTAATCATTTTAAATAAGTTTATCAGTTCTCTGTCTATGTCATTTATTACTTCCACTTTAGAAGCTTCTTTTCCAAAGTAAACCCATCCAGCACCAAAGAATAACTCTACATAACATATATGCTCTGGTATCATTTCAATAATTGTTTTTCTCAATTTTGATTTTCCACCCAATCGTGATATCGGCGGTTTCAACATAATAACACTTCCTTTTATTTTGATCTTGGGTTATATACACCGCCCGTCACACCAAAACAAATAGGAAAAGCAGTCAAGAAAGGAGGTAATTAACTCGTAATCTTGACTGCTATTTTTACTCAATATCATATTAACATATTTAAAATCAAAAAACTGTCTAGAGTTTTTCCAAATTTATGTCCATTGATTACAAACGCATATATTACATGAACAGTTTAAACACTCTTTATATATGCCATTTACCTGCATTTCCTCACATTCTTCCATGTCCTCAAACATTTTCTTTGTACGTTTTATAATGATGTAATTATTTTCTTCTAAGAACTTTATTGATTCTTCAATTTTATCCTCCACAATCTCACTCCTCTATAGTTTTTGAATCCCCTCATTCTATATCATTTTCAAAGCTTCAAGGCCAAATAATCTTATAGAAAATTTTCTAATAGCTTTACCCTTTAGTGTATATATTGATTGCCTGCTAGAATATCCAATAGATTCTGCTATATCTTCCTTAGGAACTCTTTCTATATACCATTTTCTCAATACTTGTCCATAAAACTCACAGCCTTCTTCTTCAGATATCTCATCTAAAATTTTATCTATCTTTTCAAGTTCTTTTTTTGTATTATGTCTATTTTCCGTTAATATTTGAATTTTAAATAAAACATTGATCGCTTCATCTTGTTTACATCCTCCAGGTATACCTGTAATGTCATATTGTATAGCTGTAATATCTTGTGGTCCTGATTCCCTAATTAATCTAGATATTTCCTTGTCCATATTTTCTATACTTTCATACATATCCCCATAGTGTTTCAAATAATTTTCTGCTTCTTTGATGTAGTTCATATGTTTTTACCCCTTCCTTATTTAGCTAACTTCTCTTACTTTAATATCTAATACTGCTCTTTTTCCGAATCTTGTTAACATAGATAAAGATTTCTGCAATGCTTCTGCGAATTCTAAGTTATAATCCTTAAGTGGTATATCTGCAATATCCAATAATATATTATTCTCTAATGGTTTTATTTCTTCTACAGGTATTGTTAGTTCTTCCCCAGATATAATAGGCTGCTCTTTTGAATATAGAACTAATCTTGTCCCTTTAGCTCCATAAGGAACTTCTCTAATGTCTAACCCTTGATCCTTTAATCTTTCAAGTATTTTATCTTTAATAGTTCCCCTATAGTAACTAATACTGCTTCTAGACATTCCAAGTTTTTTCAATTCTTCACCCATATTTAATTCCTCTCCTGGATTATCCATCAGCCACTTACACAACTCATTTATTTCTTTTTCAAATTTTTTCACATTGAAAACCTCCAATTCATTTAATAGCTTATCTATTTGATTTTCAGTTAAAGAATTTTCATTAATCCCTAATTCTCTCAACTTCTCAATGATTGTTGCTTTTGTAACTTCAATATCTGCACTCTTAAACTTATTTCTTAATGCAATACATATTGAATCGAAAAACGCACTACTAGACACTTTTTCTTTTATGCTCAATTTGCTACAAAGCTCATTCCACGATATCTTTCCTGAATAGTATTCTTCAATGACAGGTCCTACTATCTCAGTCATTTTTTTAAGAATTCTACTTATTTGTGCTTGTGATACTCCTATCTCTTTTGCTATATCTTTCTGTCTATATACTCCCGATTCAATTAACTTAACAATTTTAAACTCTATATCACTCAAGACTTTTTCAAGAATCTCCATCTTTTCTTTATATTTCATATCCTCTATTACAAATTCCTCTATATTAAAATTATCCGTTAACATATCTAATCTTGTTAAATTAGAACCCTCGTTTTTAGGATCTCGTACAGGAGTATCTAAATTTACTATATCTTTAGTTGCCAGCCACTCCTCAATATCCTCTTTCTTAATTCCTGATTCTTTGCAAATAGTATCAATATCCTTGTTTTCATTAATCCCTCTACCATATTCTATTCCTGCCTTATGAAGCCTTCTTGGAAGTCTAACACTATTTTTAACGTCTCTTCTAAACCTTTGGATTTCACCCCAAATAATAGGAACTGCATAAGTGCTAAATGCACCTCCAAAATTTTCGTCAAAACCTTCGCATGCTTTAATCAATCCTATATTTCCAATACTTATATATTCATCTAATAAATCAGGATTCTTAGATACATCTACCTTAAATTTAGAATGAACTACAAAGGGTACTAACTTTAAATTTTCCTCTATCATCTTATTTATTTTTTCATCTAACAACTATTACACCGCCTTATCATTCTCCCTCCAATTTTCAGCTGAATAAATATACTTGTCCCAAATCTCAATATAACGATTTTTATTCAATTCTTTTTCAACTATATTTGTCATTTCTTTAAAACTCTTGTAAGGTATAGCTTCTGCAACGTTAATACTTATCTCGTCTAACATCTCAACCAGCTCCTTTTTATTCATTATTGGGTAAAATATTTTATTAATCTTCTTTTTCATACCAAGTACATTTTTCTCTAACTGTCTCCAATATCCAATCAACATAAGTTTCATTTATTTCTTCCTCCGTTGCATCTTTATCAAATTCAATCTCTACTTTAGTAGTGTTATGATCGCCAGGGCCATATCTATAGCAGAATACAATTATCTTTTTATCTTTCATGATTAGCCTCCTTGAATCCATTCAATATTTCGCTATCCGTCACAAATTCATCATATTTTTTAATCTCATTCAATAACCTATTGCAATTATTAATCACATCAACAATATGTTTATAGTTTTTTTCTTGCTCTTCAATAATTGCCGTTTCGCACCATTTTTCCATTTTATGAAATCTAGCAATTGCAACATTATACTCCTTCTTTAATAATCCTAATTGCTTCTTCTCCACTTCTTGCCACCCCCACGATAGCACCATGTTTTTTCATTTGCTTTAAAAAATTATCTTGATATTTACTTGTCCTTCCTTTTTCATTCTTAACTTCTATAAAAAAAGCTTTTCCATCCGATTTCCTTACTCCGAATAGATCTGAAAAACCTTTCGGTACTCCAGTTGATACCATTCTTCCCGTTTCACTCATAAAGGTACCAACGTTAATTCTAAAAACTACTGCATATGGATTTAAAGCAAGACGTATTTCATTTTGAACATCCTTTTCTCTCATTAAATCACTCCCTATGTTATAATCACCTTAAAGGAGGTGATTATAATGATAATTGAAATAAAAGAACCTACTAAAAAGCTAAAAGAAATTCGTGCAAAACTAGGTTCTGATTATTCCATAAAGCCCGTTGATGGTGAACAATGTATTTATCGTAAAATTAACAGTAACTATGACTTAGAGGTATCTGGATTAAATGATAATAAAGAAAACATAGATGCAAAAATATCTGTATGGAAAATTAGCCCATATTCCCAAGTCATAGAAACTGTAAGAGATATTACTTCTCTTAACTCCCTAAGTATTTCTCTAATAGACCTTGTGGAAAAATATCAAGATTTAAATTAATAGTTGTTAGTATCAAAACTAAATCGTCTCTCGATAAGTTCTTTGAATACACCAATTCATTGAACTTATCTTTTTTGCTTTCATCATCTGTAACAAATCTAAACCTTCTCATTATTCCATCTTCTACATGTATCTTCCTAACCTTTTCATCTTCATCTATAACTATCAGTGTATAGAAATCTGGAAGTTTTACGAATTCTCTATTATTCGTATACTTCTTTTTTATTTGAGCTTCAAATTTTCTATATAATCCACTTACATAAACATCCACTTCTTTTCTATCTTTTAGTTCATTTATTAAATCTTCCGTTGATATATTTTTTAAATCCATTACAACCTCTCCTTTAGTTTACATAATATAGTTTACATAATGTTTTATATTTGTATATAATATAGTATTTTTCTTACTTATGACAGGTATGACAGGTTGAAGGGTTATACTATAAAGTCCTATAGAAGAAAATTATATATAAAAGTTTATGAAATTCAGCTCAGACTCGTCATAACCCGTCATACTTTTAATTATTCCAACTGACCTGATAAGGTTTTGAATCATCATTTAACCTTAATCCCTGATAATACCAACCATGCATTGTCTTTCTCCTCTCGTATCTCAATCCCACTTCCTTACCAAACATAGTGTTACTCATTTTATATTCTCCGTTTCTCTCTGCCCATTCTGAATAAGCTTTATACAATTCACTGGCTTTTACTTCTCCTGGTCCTTGAACTGTACAATCTTCTAAGAAAGCTGAAATAACATCCATCTCAGATTTATATTCCTTAACTGCTTCCTCTACTGCTTTTGGCATTTCCAAGCCCTCTCTCTGCCATTTTATACAGCCTTCAACTACCCAATTTAGAATTCCAGTAAGTTCTTTTTTCAACTTATATTTAAGATTCTTATCTACTTTGTCATCTGGAATTTCTACAGTGAAAGGAATTAAGTGCATTCTTCTCCAAATACCTAAATCTCTGCCTCTAATAATAGGCTTATGATTTGTGGCCATCCATAGTTTAAATTCTGCTTCAAACTCAAATTCTCGGCCATATAAATGCCTAGCCGTGACTGTATCTCCACCAGTTAATTGCTTTAATAATCCTTCATTAATTCTCGCTCCCTGGTTCGGTTCTACTGTAGTTACAAATCTAGCTCCTTTTAGCCTTGCTATATCTGAATTTGCTCCTCCAGTTTGTCTATTGACCATAATAGTCTCTGGCTGTATATTAGTAGCATAGTCCCCCATAATCTCTGATATAATGTCTAGGAATGTAGATTTTCCATTTCTACCATTTCCATAGCAGAAAAACACACACTGTTCTTTGGTGGATCCACTCATGGAATATCCTACTGCCTTCTGAATATAATTGATAAGTTCTTGGTCATTGCCAAATATCTGATTTAAAAATTCTATCCACATTGGAGTATCAATTTTATCTGTATATTCTACATAGCTCATTTTACTTAAATATCTCTCATAGTCATGGCTATATAATTTTCCATCTCTTAAGCTAATTACTCCATTCATAACATTAAAAACATCTTTATCCTTATCAAACTCACTAGGTAAAATTGATAATCTATGCTCTGATTCCTTCATCATATTGGTTTTTCCTCTATTGTTTCTGGTATATTTAAGATGCTTAAAGAAAGCTTTTTCCTCTTCTTCATCTTTACAATATGCAAGTTCTAACTTCATATCATTAATAACATCTTCAGTAAGACCTTTGACATGTCCTAAATTATCAAATTCCCATTTTCGACCATTATAAAAATACCACCCTCTATCTATATAACTGTATCTTGCTCTATTCCTAAATTTATCAACAAATCTATCAGCATTACCTGTATCATCAAAAGCATACTTTTTAATTTCTTTGTCTAGAATAACAACTCCGTAATCTTCTACACCATGCCCTGGTGTAAAAACTTCCCTGCAATCTCTAATAGCTGCATCCAATACATAATCTCCATAGGTCCGTTCTCCTCGCCTGGAATCCCACTTAGGTCTAAATAGTCCTGACTTTCTAAATATAGAATCCATCTTAAATTTATCTCTACCGGCCCAGAAAGCAAGCATATTTGCAAAAGCTAAATCTGCTTCCGATTGACTAGGATATAGTCCTTCCCAAAATCCCTGATATAAAGTATTAAACGCCTGTCCTTGCTTAGATTTTAAGGCTATATCTATTATTTGTTGCTCATCTAAATCTAAAGGTCTTGGTTCCTGTCTAGTGTTAGAGTACTCCACCGGTGTCCCTATATATTTACTGTGCAGATATTTAACCGTTTCAGTACAATCTACAACTTCTATATATTCACTTGCTATATCTCCTGTAACTGTAAAAAATCTGCCATTTTCATAAAATTCAAAGTTTCCTTTTCTCCTTCCTCCTGGAGGAAGCTTTCCTTTGCATATGATGTGAATTCCTTTTCCACTTGGTGAGTATTCTGCATAACTACCTAATCCATGTATAAATTCAGATATAATATTATCTTCATCACTATTTTTATATTTTTCTATTTCATCATCCATATTGTCTAAGTCTATTCCAAATATCCCGTTTCCTAGCATAAACCCAATGCCTGAAAAATTCTTAGATACTTTTACTGCTGTATCAAAATCAACCCATGTGGCTTGATTATTCGATTGTGCATATCCACCTGTTTTAGCATTTATAGGAGTCTTTGTTCTTCTTCCGTTCCTCTCTTCAAATCTCCAACAAACCCATTGTTTCAACTTTTTTAATTCTTCTGGTATATTCTCATACAATAGTCATCACTTCCTTTATGCAAAAGGGGAGAATTCTCCCCTATATTAAAATGGTATATCATCATTACTAACTGGATAAAATCCGCTAATTCCTGTACTTGTATTTTGACTTTCTTTAAACATATGATTACATGTATTAAATCTACTTGGTTCCCATGACTGTACTCTTTCATAAGTTTTTCCGTTATATTCCTCATGTTTAACTGTAACCCTGGCAGTTTTATTAAGAAAATCATCTAATAATTCCTGTAAACTATTGAATCTCTTTCCATTTTCTATCTTTAAGGCTTTCGCTACTGTATTTATCATTCCTGAATGATACTGTCCTGTTTCCTTGTTCTGCCATATGCTAGCAAATATATATTTATTTTTGTATTTCTGATCTACATCATTTCTAACTACTAAATGTAAGTTTATAAATATAGATCCATTTTTTGATACATCTTCAAAAGCCTTTGCCACTAATACCTCATAAGTCCCTTCTTCTATTACACTTGTATCCATTGCTTCATCATGATTTATTGTAAACATTTATTATTCCTCCTTAAAATTTATTTAATAAATCCCATCAGTTTTCCTTGATAATAGGCCCATCCTGGTTTATATCCTTTGTTCTTGGCCAACTGATATAGTTCTCCCATACTTTTACAATCCTCCGGCTCTCTATAATCAGTTGTGAAACCTTCAAAACTTCCTACTTCAACTAATTCTGATTCAATTTCCTCTACTTCTTTTTCCTCTCTTCCAAACTCATAGCCACATTCAGGGCATATGGTTGTAGTCCTTAATACTGTATAGAAACATTCCATGCATTGCTTTACTGGATTTTCTTCCTGTACTGTAGTATTAGATCCTTTCTTTGGTTCCAAACTCCACTCTCTATCCATATCAGGGGTTCCAAATCTACCTACATTGCCTACATGGTCAATTATTATAGCTGTCTTTCCCTCTTTAGGTCGCATAGGTCGCATTGCCTGCTGAATGTATAGAGAGAGGGACTGTGTAGGTCTGAGAAGTATTGCAGTATTACAATCTGGTACGTCAAACCCCTCTGAAATTAGATCCACATTACAAAGAACCATAATCTTACCTTGTCTAAAATATTCTATTGCTGCTTCTCTTTCAGCCTTTGGAGTTTCTCCATCAATATGTTTGGCCGCTATTCCATTATCATTAAATTCCTTCGCCATTCTCTTTGATTGTTTAATACTGGAACAGTAGCATATTGCTTGTTTACCATCTGATAGTTTTTTATAGTGTTTAACTACATCACCCCAAATAGCTTTGTTTTGAAATAGATCCTCTATATCAGAACTAACATACTCTCCCCTTCTAATTTTTAATTTAGAAGTATCAACTATCTCTGGAGCGTAATATTTAAATGGTGCTAAGTTTCCCCACTCAATTAATTCTGCAACTGTAGGACCAATAATCAGCTTGTCATTTACATCTCCTAATCCGCCACCATTTAGCCTTATAGGTGTTGCTGTAAAGCCTACTAGTCTAGCATTAGGAAAGTAATCGTAAATCTTCCTATAGCTACTTGCTAATGAGTGATGGTTCTCATCAGTTATGATAAGGTTTGGTTTGATAGTTTTTTCTAATCTTCTAACTACTGTCTGGACCATGCCTACCTCTACATAATCCATATCTACTCCCCACCAACTGAATGTATCTGCTATTTGTTCTTTAAGTTCCTTTCTATGGACTAAGAATAATACTCTATTCTTTTTAAATGTTGCTTTCTTAGCAATTTCACTAATCATAACAGATTTACCTGATCCACAAGGGCTTACTATGCAGGGACTTTTATATCCCTGCAAGTAGGCTTGTCTTACATTATTTATTAGTTGTAACTGATACTGTCTTAGTTGTTTCAACTGCATCACCTTCTAAAATTAACTCTGACTGTAGACAATGCTTTCTATCATCTAATTGGTTTTTAGCAAAATAACTATTTGTAGGAGCTAATATAAAACCTCTTTCACCATCTTTATTTATTGCTAGTTTTCCAACCATGTCACATAGTCCAGACACATTGTTTAATATTTTTCCATTTAATTGAGGATATGATCTATTAAACTGTTGTCCATCTGCCGTAGTATATAAATCTGTGAATTCCCATGCTGTCATAATGATATTTGCATCTAAATTTTTCATATATCTAAGCGAATTCACTAATCTAAACTGCATTTGTTGGTAATTGCCTTGGCTAGGAACTCCCATGTTTTTTCCCTTGCTCCCCAAGTCTGACAGTAAACACCTTTCTAATTCTGATATATTATCAACGGCAATGTTATTATATTTTCCTTTGTAATTTTCAAATAAATCTACTATAAGTCTCTCCCAATGTTCCCAGGTATTTATATTATCTACTTCTGCTATATCTATGTTTTTTTCACCTTTAAGAACCTTACTTGTCCTATCTACATCAAGAACTAGAGTTTTCCCTGGAAGATATTTTAAGCTTGAAGTCTTACCCATTCCCGGAGGACCATATATAAGATAAGTTCCTTTAGTCGCTTTAATATCTGTAGCTTTCTTAATTTGTAAAACCATATTTATACCTCCTAATCAAATAAGCTAATCTGTGGATCCATTATTGGTGCTACTATATATTGGCCATCTTCAAATTTGACTTCTTTCTCTTCTGTATATACTCCCTCTTGCTTATATTGTTTCTTCAAAGTCGTTGATACCTGGTGTTCAAAATAAGGTTTTCTATATTTATAAGTTTCATTAATTAGTTCCCCAAACTCATTTTCTTTTGGATATTCTTTGTAATCATCTTTTATTGATAGTTTTAGTTTTAAAGATATTTCCCCAACTTCAAATTCTTTATCATATACTTTTTCTATAGCTCTTTTAATTTCTAAATTTAAGTCATGTATCATACTATTAAATATTGGACTTTCGATATCTATTTCTAATGCTTTTCTTGATAAATCAACTTTTTCATCTATCTTAATCATTGTTATACCTCCTTAAATTCCAATACTGGCGATCTTTCTATTACTTCAACACCTTCAACTATTTCCCCAGTATCACTAAATATTACTTGCCCATTAACAACTTTTGTTTGTTTCTTCAGCTCACTCCATTTAGGAGATTTTTTTACCTCTACATAGTCATTAAGTTTATTATTTTCAATCCAACCTAATAATTTATCTATATCTCTTTTGAATTCAGGACCAGGATATTTCTTAACTATCTCTCCTGAAGGTAATCTATACTTTTCTTGAGTTTTAGTTTTCTTCTTGAACTTCTCATCAATAGTTTCAAAGTATTCTATTAAATAAGAGTTTCGTTTCTCTATAGCCGTTCTTTCTTCATCTTCTACTTTTCTAAGCTTGTCCTGTAAATTCTTGATTTTGTTTTCTAAAGCTAATTTATATCTAGCCTTTTCTACTAAATCCTTATTAACCTCTTCGATTAGCCATTCTGCATCATCATCATTTTTTATTTTCCATGCTTCCTCTATTAATAAGTTATTTTCCATCTATTTATCATCCTTTCTCAAATCAAATATCTCTAAATTTCCTTTTATTAATGTAGCTAAAAGTTTAGCTCCACACCTACAATCTACAGTTTGATTTTTCTTTATGCCTATATCTCTATTGCACTTAGGACATTTCATTATTTTAACTCGCAATCTGGTGCATAGTATTTGTCTATTTTTTCTTTTTCAATTCTAATGATTTCTTCATATTTATTTTCTAGATTACTTAATTCACTTTCTGCTTTTTTTCCTTCTCTAACTTTATTTTCTAAAATCTCCATATCTCTTAATAGAATTAATAATTCTTCTCTTGTATTTGCCATTTCAATCTGCCTCCTAATGTGATATAATTAGTAAAAGTATTTTTCTGTGAACCTATTTTGCTTGCCGGCTATAGGTTCTTTTCTTTGTATACCTTTTAAGCCTATGATGTATGTTTGAATCTGTTGAATTATATATTTCAGCTAATTCTCTATAAGTAACCCCTTGATCTCTCAGTCTTAACATATCTTCTAGATCTTCATTTCCTAAAATAAACTTCTTTTCTTCTATGATAGATAAGGCTTCATCAGGTAACATAAACTCTTCTGAACATATAGCTATAGCTAAAGCTGCTAAGTTATATCTAAGGTCCAGTATAGATTCAACTTGTGACATATTACGCACCTCCTTTCTTTAATAAAATAAAATGCTTTTAACTATGAACTTCTTTAATGCTTGTCCTTTAATTAAGTCTTTTAATTGTTTTCTGGTCACTCTGACACCTTCCAATCTATTGCCTGACCGCACTCAGTACAATAGTTATAATGCCTTAACAATTTTTCCCTACAATTAGGGCATACTGACTGCATTTGAGATATTACCACCTTCTTAGGCATCTGCTTCTCCTTTCTGTATAACTCAATTAATTTATTTTTTATTGTTACTTTTTTATCTATTGCTTTTCGACATTCCTCATAGATTTCTTGTAATCCTGATTCTAGAGTTAAATTCATGAGTCTACTGACTTCGATTGATATTTCACTAAAAAATTTTAATAAGATTTCAAAAGCTATAGTATCCTCAACCTTATCAAATACATTAAGATCAAATTTCATCATTAACACCTTCTATCAATTCTTTTAAGTTTTTTATGACAGGTTCTAAGGTGTCTGCTCTTCCAGTTACGTAAGCGGCTAATACTGAATTATCTTCTTCCTCATATTCTGTTTGTTTTTGCCTATCTTCTTCTAAAAACTTTTCATACCTTGCGATTAACAATTCTATTCCTTCTCTATAAGTCATTATTTAACCCTCCTTTCTATTATCTTTAAACCTAAATTCATATAGCCAGCTCAATAATGAACCTTCTATTTCAATCCAAAAATCTTCATCGTAAATATCAACATATGGATCAAATAAATTTATAATTGTTTCTGCTAAAGAATCATAATCAACTCCATGAATCTTACCTTCTAATAAAATTAGATTTTCACCATTTAAAAGGCTTGCAACTACGCTATATTCTCTTCCACCTTCACGAACTATCATGTATTTCAATCCTTCAATCTCAATGACTTGTCCTATTTTATAAGTTTTCATCATCTAATCCTCCTATCTTCTAATATCAAGATTTTCTTTTGCTGTTACATCTATAGTCTCTTTATCTGCATAATTAAAATTTTGTTGAGCTTGTCTTACTTTTTGCTGAATTTCAATTATCTCAAAGTCTTTATTCTTACCTACAAAACCTGCTATAAGTTTCAACCTAATTCGCCTCCTTTCCAACGTCTTATAAAATCATCACCTAATACTTTTATTAATGGTCTATAAAATTCGTCTTCATCAACCTCAAATACTTCTTTAACCTCCTTATTAATTGTTTTTCCAGTATTTCTATCTATTGTAACTGTTACTAAAGCTACTTCCATATTGCTGCACCTCCCTTAAATTCTGCTTATTGGAAATGAATATGGAACATTTAGTTTATTTGCTATAGATTTAAGTAGAGCATTATATTGTTTAAAACTTTCAAACTTAATTTCAAGTCCAGTATTCAAACTTTTTAAAAATTCATTAGACATGTGTATCGCAAGAGCGTTTGTTAACCTTTGTCTATAGACAAACTTAAAATTCATAACTGGTGTTTTAAGATAGATCGCTAACTCTGGATCGCCATAATCAGATTCTTTTAACACAATTTCTTCTATCAGTTTAACTTCATTCATTTTTAATTCCTCCATTCAATTGTGGAAAAACATCTTTAACATCTGCATCTAATGCTTTGGCTATTGCAATTGCAGTATCTAATTTAGGTATTTGTTTTCCTCTCATAATTTCATAAAAGCTTGTCCTTCCAATTCCAGATGTTTCAATAATTTCTGTTACAGTAATCCCTTTATTTTTTTTTAATGCTTGTATATATTTTTTTATGTTATTTTTCATATTCACCCCCCTTTCTTCGGCTGACCGATTATGACTTAATTATATATTCGTTTATCCGAACAATCAACGCTCAAATATTCGCTATACCGACTATTTTAAAGAAATATTGCGATATTCCTCCAAAACACTAAGTTTTCCTCAAAATTTCTATTTGCTTTACCGAATATAAAGTGTTATAATTATTCTGTAAACCGAACATTTAGTATGGGAAGGAGTTTTTTAATGTCAAGTTTAGGAAATAGCATTAAAGAGTTAAGACAACGTTACGGAATGACAATCAAAGAACTATCAGATAAATCAGGAGTCGGCCAAAGTACAATATCTGAAATAGAGACAGGAAAAGCTAAAAATCCTAAGAGCGAAACACTATCTAAATTAGCAAGTGTTTTAAATGTGACCATAGATGAATTAATGGCTGACAAGTGGGATGATCAATATAATGAAAATGGTAAACTATCTGAACAAATTAAGAGAATAGAATCTTTAGAATTCTTAACTCCAGAGGATGCTTTAAAATTTATTTTAGAACAGCCTGCCTTAATGGCTTATGGAGGATATGACTTAGATAAGATGACTGATGATGAGATTATGGGCCTTGCGAACGATATGTTATTTGCTATGAAGTTATCTATTGAAAAAATGAAAAGAAAATAATTTTTTTCATAGGAGTGATATAGTGGCTAAAATTAAACAAATTGTAGAAGGTTTAATAGAAATCTATAAAACTAGAGACGTATATGAATTAGTAGATCTTTTAGATATTACTCTAATAAAAAAGGAATTGCCCAAAGGAATGAAAGGTAAATTTTTTAGAGATATATTTGATAATGAATTTATATTTCTATCGAATGATTTATGTATTCAGGAAGAAAGAATGGTATTGGCTCATGAGTTGGGACATGCTATACTACATGTCGATCTAACTATAAGCTATTATACAGAAAACCATTTACAAGTTAAAAGTAAATTTGAAATTGAAGCTAATAAGTTTGCTGCTGAATTATTAATACCAGATGATCTTGATTTAACTACGATTGAAGGATTTACAGTTAGACAGCTAAGCTCGTATTTAGAGGTTTCGGAAGAACTAGTAAAGTTAAAGTTTGAAAGGAGTATTATATGATTAAAGCGGTAGCTTATGCAAGATATAGCTCAGACAATCAAAGAGAAGAGTCTATAGATGCACAATTACGAGATATATATAAATATGCAAAAGAAAATAACATAACTATAGTTAAAAAATATATTGATGAGGCTGTTACTGGTAGAAGTGATGATAGGGCGGCCTTTTTACAAATGATAGAAGATGCTAAATTAAGAAAATTTGATATACTTCTTTTGCATAAAATTGATAGATTTGCAAGAAATAAATACGATTCAGCATTTTATAAGCACATATTAAAAAAGTGTAGTATTAAAATAATATATGTGAAACAACTCCTTCCAGATGGTCCAGAAGGCTCTCTTATGGAAGGAATTCTTGAAAGTTTCGCTGAATATTTTTCGGAGAATTTAGGTCTAGAAGTTATGAAAGGCCTAAAGGAAAATGCGTATCAATGTAAACATACTGGAGGTAGACCACCTTTAGGGTATGATGTATTAGATGACTTAACTTATGCAATAAATGAACAGGAATCTAAAACAGTAAAAACTATTTTTCAAATGTATGCAGATGGATTTGGTTATGGGAGTATAATAGAAGAATTAAATAGATTAGGATATAGAACAAAAACGGGAGGGGTCTTTAGAAAAAATAGTTTATATGAAATATTAAAAAATGAAAAATATAGGGGGGTATATATCTACAATAGAAGTATTAAGCAAATAGACGGCAAGAGAAATCACCATAAATCTAAAAAACCAGATGAGATAATTAGAATTGATAATGGTATGCCTAGGATTATTGATGAAGAATTATGGAGAAGGGTGCAAAAAAAGATGGCTAAAAACAAAAGGGGTCCTGCAGCAAATAAAGCCAAGGAAGTTTATTTATTAAGTGGAATAATTTATTGTGGAAAATGCAAAAAGCCAATGGTTGGTAATAGAGTTAGTGCAGGAGAAAATAGGAAACTTTATGTTTCTTACCAATGCTCCACAAGAAAAAATACTAAGGAATGCGATATGAGATCTTTAAGGAAAGATTATGTTGAAGATATGGTTATAAATGAATTAGAACAAAAAATATTTTCTAAAAAGGCTATAGAACAACTAGCTAATAAAATCTGTGAATATGCCAAAATACAAAACACTGAAATTAAATCAGATATTGATAGGTTTGAAAAGGAATTAAAAGAAGTTCAAAAACAAATTGATAATATAGTAAATGCAATTGCAAATGGTATGTTCCATGAATCTATGAAAGAAAAAATGGATGAACTTGAAAAAAGAAAGGTAGATTTAACTATATATTTAAGTGAAGCTAAATACCAATCTGAAATACATTCTCCTAATATAGATGCCATTAAAAAATATTTAGAATTATACAAGGATATAAAAAACAAACCTCTAGAAGAACAGAAAAGCATCATCCAAAGATTTGTTAAAAAAGTTATCGTATATGACTCTACCATAGATGTCAATTTAATTGTGGATTTAGATGGTGGAGATAAGGGGACTCGAACCCCTGACCTCTTGACTGCCAGTCAAGCATTCTCCCAACTGAACTATATCCCCATATATACACTATGATATTATACTTCTTGGATTTGTTCAAGAGTTTCTTTTCCTTAATTGAATTATTAACACTATTCCAAGTATAACAAAGGCTGGTATGGCAGCTTCATCTAATAGGAAGAAATATAAGCTTTTTATATATAAAAAAACCCACCTATTATCCTTAAAACTATAAGTGGGTTAAAAGTCTATGATTTTTTTAAATAATTATCTACAATTTCTTTGAACTCTTCTCCTGTAATAGTTTCAACTTCAAGAAGTCTCCTAGCTACTGTATCGAGAAGTTCTATATTTTCAACTAATATTTTTTTAGATATTTCATGGGCATTCTTGACTAACTTTAAAACTTCCTCATCAATTTCCTTTCCTGTAGTTTCACTATAGTTCTTACTTATACCCCCATTTATATATTGTCCACTAGGAGTTTCAAGACCCATCATATCAAATTTTTCACTCATACCATATCTTGTAACCATATTACGAGCTATCTCTGTAGCTTTTTCAATGTCATTTGATGCACCTGTAGATACAAGATTAAATTTTACTTCTTCTGCAGAACGACCTCCAAATAAAATACTAAGATTGTTAAGAAGATGTTCCCTAGAAATAAGATATTTTTCTTTTTCTGGCAACTGTAAAGTATATCCAAGAGATCCCATAGTTCTTGGAACAATAGTTATTTTTGCTACAGGGTCAGTATCTTCAAGCATCGCAGCAACAATTGCATGTCCAGCTTCATGATATGCTACTGCTTCTTTTTCAGATTGAGACATAATACGATCTTTCTTCTCTGCCCCTGCAATTACAGTTTCAATAGCTTCCATCAAATCTTCCTGTATAACCTGTGTTCTTCCAAATCTAACGGCTCTAAGTGCTGCTTCATTAACAATATTAGCTAAATCTGCACCTGCTGCTCCAGAAGTAGCTTTTGCAATTTCCTCTAAATTAACATTTGATGCCAATGTAATATTTTTAGAATGCACCTCTAATATCTTTAATCTGCCTGTAAGATCGGGTCTATCAACAATAATTCTTCTATCAAATCTTCCTGGTCTTAAAAGAGCTGGATCTAATATTTCTGGACGATTAGTAGCTGCTAAAATAACAACACCACTGGAAGAATCAAAGCCATCCATCTCTGTTAGAAGTTGATTTAAAGTCTGTTCCCTTTCATCATTTCCTCCCATACCTGAACTATCACGTCTTTTACCAATAGCATCGATCTCATCGATAAATACTATACATGGTGATTTTTCCTGTGCTTGCTTAAACAAATCTCTAACTCTTGCAGCTCCCATTCCAACAAACATCTGAACAAACTCTGAACCTGAAATAGAAAAGAAGGGTACGTCTGCTTCTCCTGCAATAGCCTTAGCGAGTAATGTCTTTCCAGTTCCAGGAGGACCAACAAGTAATGCTCCCTTTGGAAGTTTTGCACCAATTTTTTTATATTTATCTTGATTTTTAATAAAATCTACTATTTCCTCTAATGATTCTTTAGCTTCATCTTGACCTGCAACATCTTCAAAGGTAACTTTTGTCTGATTCTCAGCATAAATCTTTCCTACTTTATTGCCAAAGTTCATAGCATTGCCACCCATACGTTTACTCATACTTTTAGAAATAAGGCTCCATATCACCATAATAAATATTATTGGTATAATCCAGTTTGTCAGGAAGTATTGGGCTATAGAAACTTTCTGGCTTTTTGAAGTATACTCTTCAACTCCCCATTCTTCTAGTCTATTAACAAGATTTGGATCTTGCATATTATTAGATTTATATAGCTCAAGAGCTTTTTTATTCTCAGATTTAACTTGAAATATAATCTCATCACTATCTACTACTACTGAAGCAATTTTTCCTTGTTCACCAAATTTAACAAACTGACTATAACTTACATTTTGAATAAGCTTTTGCTTAAGGTATCCATTAAATACAAACGTTATTGTTAGCATGGCTAAAATATAGTAAACAAGCCATTTCTTTTTATCAAAATTGTTATCATCGTTCATCTTTAGCCTTTATACCTCCATATCCTTATTTTTAAATACTGTGATTCCTTTAATTTTGTAATAAAAATATACCTCTTCATATATTCTTACCCCAAATTTTCTATTTTAAATAAAAAAATACCGTTATCTTTTATAAAAAATAAGATAATGGCATTTTTTTAATTTAGTCTTTATTGTCATACTTGAAAATGAGAATATGTTGAATTTATTAACTACAGTAATTTAATACTAAACTTTATAACTTTTATTCCACATACCTCTTTCCTTTAAAACTTTAATAAGGGTTTCGCCTATTATAGCAGGTGTATCAGCAACTTCAATTCCACATTTTTTCATAATCTGTATTTTTTCATCTGCTGTCCCTTTTCCACCAGAAATAATTGCTCCTGCATGACCCATGCGTTTTCCCTTTGGAGCTGTCCGACCACTAATAAATCCTACTACAGGCTTTGACATATTTTCTTTTATCCATAAAGCTGCTTCTTCCTCTGCTGTACCTCCAATTTCACCGATCATAATAACTGCATGGGTATCTTCATCTTTATCAAAAGCCTTTAGTACATCAATAAAGTTGGTTCCATTTATAGGATCTCCTCCAATTCCAACAGCTGTAGACTGACCAACTCCCTTTTGTGTTAGCTGATGAACTGCTTCATAAGTCAATGTTCCAGATCTAGATACTATCCCTATATTGCCCTTTTTATGAATATATCCAGGCATAATTCCTATCTTACATTCTTCAGGCGTAATAATTCCTGGACAATTAGGTCCTATTAATCGAGTCTTTTTTCCTTCCATATATTTTTTAACTTTTATCATATCCTGTATTGGAATATGTTCTGTTATACAAATAGCCATATCTAATTCAGCATCAACAGCTTCCATAATTGCAT
This sequence comes from Tissierella simiarum, assembly GCF_018917865.1. Taxonomy (GTDB): domain Bacteria; phylum Bacillota; class Clostridia; order Tissierellales; family Tissierellaceae; genus Tissierella_C; species Tissierella_C simiarum. The sequence goes on along the minus strand of NZ_JAHLPM010000015.1, from coordinate 47,784 downwards.
CTGCTGCCCAAGGAGCTGGAACATAAATAATAGAAACATTTGCTCCAGTTTCTTTAGCCGCTTCTCTAACCGTATTAAATACTGGTACTCCCTCTATTATTGTTCTTCCTTTACCCGGAGTAACACCTCCTACTACTTTAGTTCCATACTCTAGCATTTCCTTAGTATGAAATATAGCTGTTGAACCCGTTATTCCTTGAACAACTACCTTTGTATTCCTATCAATCCATATACTCATTCTATATCCCTTCCCTTCTATTTAACCAATTCAACAATTTTTTCAGCACCATGATCCATAGAATTTACAGCTACAATATTTAATCCCGATGTATTTAATATTTCTTTTCCTTTCAATACATTAGTTCCTTCAAGACGAACTACAACTGGTACTCGTACTCTTACTTCTTTAGCAGCTTCTACAATGCCCTTTGCTATAACATCGCATTTCATAATACCACCAAATATATTAACAAATATCCCTTTCACTCGTTTATCTGATAGAATAATTTTAAAGGCAGCCTTCACGTTTTCTTCTGTTGCTCCGCCTCCAACATCAAGAAAATTGGCTGGTTCTCCACCATAATACTTAATAATATCCATTGTAGCCATGGCAAGACCTGCACCATTTACCATGCAACCAATTGTTCCATTTAGTGATACATAAGAAAGATTATATTTTGATGCTTCAATTTCTTTTTCATCTTCCTCCTCTAAGTCTCGATAAGCTACTATATCTTCTTGACGATATAATCCATTAGCGTCAAAATTTAGTTTTGCATCTAACGCAATTAATTTTTCATTCATTGTCATTATAAGCGGATTAATCTCAGCCATAATACAATCTTTTTCTATAAAACAACGATATAAATTTAATGATAGCTGTACAAATTCGTTAATAACCTTATCTGGAATATTTATTCCGAAAGCAATACGTCGTGCTTGGAAAGGAGTTAGACCTATTGCAGGATCAATAATTTCTTTTAAAATCTTATCTGGAGCATTTTCTGCTACCTGTTCAATTTCTGTTCCACCTTCTTCTGATGCAATAAAAACAATTCTAGATATTTCTCTATCTAAAACGAAGCTCATATAGTACTCTTTTTCAATGTCACAGCCTTCTTCGATTAACAAACACTTTACTTCTTTACCTCCTGATCCAGTTTGATGGGTAACTAATCTTTTGCCTAGAAGCTCCTTAGTGTACATCAACACTTCATCTATACTTTTAGCAATTTTTACTCCCCCTGCCTTTCCCCTACCCCCTGCATGGATCTGTGCTTTTACAACTGCAATATCACTTTCTACTTTCCATACTGCTTTTTCAGCTTCTTTAGGTGTAAATATGACCTTACCTCTGGGTACTTGTATCCCATATTTCTTCAGTATCTCTTTTGCTTGGTACTCATGAATATTCATTTTTTCTCCTCCATTCATTTAAAGTTTAAATAATAATTAATAGATAAAATTATAAAAAATAAAGCCAGCTATAAGCTGGCTATTATACAATAAAAAAACCTTTCTAAAGATAGAAAGGGCATCACTAATTTTAGCAGAATAAATCTACTAAGTTTTAATAACACCTCCTCATCCGCGTGAGTAATAAACAGCATTGTTATCGTTGGCAGGTCTCCTGACTTAGGCATAACGAATCTTATCCCTTCCCATGTTTCTACACAGTGGTATGATAAGCTTCTATCCATTACAGTGGCGGGACCGTATCGGAATTTCACCGAGTTTCCCTTTTAAGTAATCTTCTATAAGATTACACCAACAATCCTTATATTCAATTTTTATATAACGATTTAAAACAATCAACTCTAGTTTAAGTTATTGGACATACTTTGTCAACTTTACGTTTATTAGATTAAAGTATTCTACTACATATTATTATTAGAATTCCTATTTTTATTATCATAGAATATTTGATCTAAAACAATAACAATAGCTAATATAAAAGCATGATCCTCTCCATCAGAAATATCTACAGAATAAGTATCTGAAAAACTAACCCACTTTTTACTTATCCATGAAACAGGTCTTCCATTTTTTAATATATTAAAATTATGATGGAACACATCACCATCTATAGTAAAGTTTCCATAAGAACTTTCTATTCTAAATCTCGGTCTAAAAAGGGTCAATTCCTTATTTATCTTTCCTATAATTTTTCCTTCTCTATATATCAAATATTCTGGTAAAAATCTAAGAACCTTTTGTTCAATATAAACAACATTTCTACCATTCATATCATATATATTAAGCTTATTACCTATGGACAATATCTTTCCTACAACCTCATAATGAGAACGTCCATTTTCATCATTGATTACAAATTTATCAGCAAAGGTGAATATCTTTTCTCTTATTAAATATCTCATTTTTTTCTCCTTTTATCTTAAAAAATAATATATAATCCTATTAAATATAGTATAAACTTTGCCGTAAATATTTTCTACCCTATTGAACTTCTATTTATTTCCTTTATTTTTCTTTATAATCTTCTTCTTTATTTTTTTTACTACTATTTTGTTCCCTTTTTCTTTCCTTATTTTCTTTATTATCTTCTTTATAATTTTATTTTTCCTTTTTTTCTTTATTGCTTTCTTTTTTACTTTTTTCACTATATCATCCCCTCGTACAATTTCCATATAAAATAATATTATCTTAACAGGATTATATCTTTTCTAAACTTGGCTTAATCTTTAATAATACAAGTTTATCTTATCACATATTTTCTGTTTGAACATAACGAAAAGAAGGATAATAGAGTAAAAATCTACTCCCTTATCCTTCTTTTTTATTCTTTTCTATAATATCATTTAATTTCACCTAATCATTAGGTTTCAAATCAAACAAAAACCGTATTTCTTCTTCACTTAATTTAGATACAAGAGTTTCTCCTTCTGTTATGACCTTATCTATCATTTCTTTCTTTCTCTCTTGAAGATTAAAGATTTTTTCTTCAATAGTTCCCTTAGTTATAAGTTTCATAACCTGTACTGTATTCTTCTGTCCTATTCTATAAGCTCTATCCGTTGCTTGTTCTTCTACTGCTGGATTCCACCAAGGATCACAGTGTATTACCATATCTGCACCAGTTAAGTTTAATCCTGTTCCTCCTGCTTTTAAAGAAATTAAAAATACACTTCCTATTCCTTCATTAAAATCTCTTACTAAATTTCCTCTTTGCTTTATATCTGTGGAACCATCAAGGTACATATATTCTATATCTTTATCTTCTAACATTCCTTTTATAATATTTAACATACTAGTGAACTGAGAAAATACAAGTATTCTATGACCACCTTCAATAGCATCTACCAACACTTCTTCAAGGAAGTTTAACTTCCCACTTTCTCCTTCATAATCAGTAATAAAGGTTTCAGGATGACAACATATTTGCCTAAGTCTTGTAAGTCCTGACAAAATTTTTATATGACTTCTTCCAAAACCGTTATGAGTTATTTCTTCTTCTATTTCTCCTTTAATTGCTTTTAGATATGCAAGATACAACTTCTTTTGTTCCATGGTCATTTCTACTAAAACTTTTTGTTCTATCTTCTCTGGAAGTTCTTTTAATACATCTTTTTTAAGCCTTCTCAGAATAAAAGGTTTTATATGGTTGTTTAAATCTTTAAGGACTTTATTATCTCGTTCTCTAAAAATAGGCTTTTCATATCTTTCTATAAATTTTCCATTAGATAGTAAATATCCAGGCATTAAAAAATCAAATATAGACCATAATTCTATTAATGAGTTTTCCATAGGTGTACCCGTTAAAGCAAAGTAATTACCAGCCTTTATCTTCTTAACAGATTTTGAACTTAAAGATTTATAATTTTTTATGTGCTGTGCTTCATCTAATATACAATATCTAAAGCTTAAATCTTTATAAAGTTCTATATCCTTTCTAATAAGAGGATAAGAAGTTATTACTATATCATAATTTTCTACCTCATTAATCAGTTCACTTCTCTCTGCCTTACTCCCTGTAACAATTAACATTTTAAGGCTAGGAGCAAATTTATGGACTTCCGCCTCCCAATTATATACTAAAGATGTTGGTACTATTACAATAGAAGGGCTTTGTCCTTTTTCATTTTTCTCCGATAATAGAAATGTAATAATTTGAAGAGTCTTTCCCAAACCCATATCATCAGCTAATATTCCTCCAAATCCATATTGAGATAGAGTTTTAAGCCATTTAAACCCAAATTTTTGATAGTCTCTTAGAACATTTTGTAATTCTTTTGGTATTTCATATTGAATTTCTTCTGGTTCATTTATATCTTGAACAAGTTTTTTAAAATTTATATTTTTCTTAACAAAATCTAAGTTATTTTCTTTCAAGTATTTATCTAGATATATTGCTCTAAATTTTGGAACTAATATAGCCTCTTTTTCAAAATCTTTTTTACTTATACCAAGATATTCTACTATATTTCCCATATGTTCTAATTCTCTATTATCAAGAGCTAAAAAAGAACCATCTTTTAATCTATAATATTTTTTCTTTTCTTTTAAAGATTTAAATATTTCATCTAATTCTGAAATATCGATTCCTTCTATTTCAAAATCAAATTCTAACATATCCCAATCATTAGTCAGACTAATACCTCCTGTGAAATATGATGAATCTCTAATATTAAGGTTCTTTAGGCTGTCTGAATAATATATTTTACAATATTCTTGAAGTTTAGGAATAATATTATATACAAAATCAAATATTTTTTCTTCTCTATCCATATATATTATACCGTCTAAAACTTTGAACTCGCTTTCTTCTAATAATTCAAGAATATATCTTTCCTTTTCAACATCTCTCAATAATATTGTTTTTTTGTCCTTATATTCAATTTCCTTAGAACTAAAGGGATTTATAACTATATTCCCATATATAAATTTAATTTTACCTTCAATTATATCCTCTTGTTTATCTAAATAAATTTCACATTCAAATTCTGGATTGTATATAGCTTCTTCTATCTTTTTATCGATACTTAAATTTAACGAATTTTTTACATTAGGTAAAACTTCAGAGATAAAAGTTTCTTTATAATTGTCAGTTATTTTTAAAGTTCCATTTCTTTTAAAGATTATTTCATTATAAAGAGGGATTATATTATTTCTTTGGTCTTCTGGAAGTTTATATATTTTATTACTACTAAAAAAATACTTTCCGTCAGAAGTAAGGGGTACTACATCTTCATCACAACCCATCTTAATTATTAGCCCAGTTTTTCCTCCTGTAACTTCCATATTTAAAGGTAAACTTTTTTCTATTATAGTCGTATTTTCATATTTCTCATTCATAATATAAGTATTGAAATTTCTTCCTTCCATAAGGTTAAAAAATCTTTTTAATGCAGTAGGTGTAAGTAACATTCTCCTATTTCTAAAGATACTTTGATTGTTGTATCCTGAATAATTTTCTTTGTAATTTTCATATAAGAGGCTTAAAAAATTTATGACTTTTTTATCTTCATTTCTAAATGTATGTTTATAAGGTGAAAAAGTAAAATTTTTTCCGAGTTCTATTTCTTCTCCATATTCTAGTTTTTCAAAAAAGTTTTTCATACTTTTTACTACATATAATTTATCTTCTCCTATTCTTAAATTTAAATAGGAGGCCCTTTCTATTCCATCATATGAATTTAGACTAAATTCATAGTTGTATTCTATATTTATTGGTGTTTTCTCAATTTCATTTCTATGTCTATAAAAGCTTATTATATTTCTTACACTTCCTTCATCTTTCTCCCTCGTATCCTTTGATAAATCCAACTTCATTATACATATAAGAAGGGCAATTATATGTTTACAATATCCTTTATACTGATTATAGGCAGGACATGTACAATGTGAAGTCATTAGCTCACCTGTATGGTCAAATTTTACAGAAACTTGGTAATCTAAACTTCCCCTAACTGTCCCCTGAAAATATTCACGTTTTTCATTAGATCTCAACTCATATACTCTTCCTTCTTTATAATATTTTTTTCCATTAACAAAGGAAGCATAGTTTGCTGCTCTATCTAATAGCATGTTATCATTTATGTTAAACATAGATCACCTCTATAATTTTAGTTAATCATTTACCATTAATTATATCATAGACCTAATATATATTTTATCAACTCTAAATTATGATAAAGTATATACTATAGATATACAATTCAAAGATAATAAAATAAATTATAGGAGCAGCTAAATGCTGCTCCTATAATTTACTTCTCTTACTATAATCAAATTTAATCTATAATAATCCCAGATATCTTTAATGCTTTCTTTATCGCTCCATAGATAAAAACAGCTCCTATTCCATTTATTAAAGAAGTAGGAATAACCACAGTTATAATTAATGTCTTTACCGGTATAGGTGTACCAGTAATAAAAACAGCAGAAAGTAAAAAAATTGTTCCACTAAGCAAAGTTCCTAATCCACCTATTAATGCTACTATAAAGAAATTTAAATTAAAGCATCGGATATATTTAATTACCGCAAATAAGGTTATACATGTAAATAATTTATCAATTATATTTGGTATCTGCCCCCCTGGAAAAGTAGTAGTTAAAGCGGAAAGTAAACCTCCTAGTAATGCTGTCAGCATGGCATTTTTGAATGTATCATTTATTAAAAGAGATATAAATATAAAGGATAATAAAAAATCGAACTTCATTCCACCTAATATCCCAGGTGTAATTTGGTGTAAAATAAATCCAATGGCTAATAGTAATGCTGTGAATATATTATTTCTTAATTTCATAATAATTCTCTCCTTTTTCTGTTTTATTATTTTGTATTTCCAGTCACTTTCTTCTGTTCACAACATACTATTCACCACCCTTCCAATTATTTTAAATAGTACTAAAAATACTATTAATAAACCATATAAAAAAGTCTTTCGCTCCTCATAAAAAGGACGAAAGACATATTTCCGTGGTACCACCTTTATTAGACTATCAATTAGATAATCTCTCCTAAAGATACAAAGTATATAACCCTATATCCTATTTCTATAACGGGAAACCCCCGACGTTAGCTATTTTGAATTAATTCACTTCACTAAGTTTCTTGTAGATCCATTCATTAACAGTCTAGTATCGGACTTTCACCAACTCCGACTCGCTAAAACTACACTCATTTAACTACTACTTCTACGCATAGAATTTATTCTTATTTTTCTGAATTATAATACAATTCGCTTATAAAGTCAATAATTTTATTTTAACTTATGATAATGTTATTGCATATAATGATATGAAAGGTATCTTTGCTAATCAAACTTTTAAATCATCTTCTATTTCTCTTGTATTACAATATTATCCTCATAACTAACCCAGTCACTGTATCCTCCAACGTAAAACTTTGGTTTTAGTCCAACCTCTTCCATAAATAAAAGATTAACTGTTCCTGTAATACCTGAACCACAATGAACAATTATCTCTTCATAATTTTTCAAAGGTTCAAAATAGTTTACAATGTCTTCTATATCCATTATTTTACCATCAGTTACTAAATTCATCCAAGGAAAATTTAATGCACTGGGAATATGTCCTGATATCCTGTCAATAGGTTCAATTTCTCCAGAATACCTTTCATAAGCTCTGGAATCAATTATTGCTATATTATTTGAATCAATAGCCGATTTAACATAATTCATATCTACTTCCATGGAATGGTCTATATTTAGACTTAATGAATCAGATTCTTTAAAATATGGTATTTCAGTAGTCACATCAAGATTATTATCAAGCCAGTTCTTTATACCACCTGCTAAAATATAAACTTTATCTTTTCCTGAGTATTTCAATAGCCACCACAGCCTTCCAGCCATTGCTAAATCACCATTATCGTATATAACTATTGTGGAATCATCGTTTATACCTAGTTTTTTCATATTCTTTATAAATTCCTTCATATCAGGCAAGGGATGTCTACCACCGTGAACTCCCAAATCACCGGTCATAATCTCTTCAAGAGAAACAAATTGGGCTCCCTTTATATGACCTTTTTTGTATTCCCTAAAACCATAATCAGAATCGTCTAATTCTGCTCTAACATCTAAAATAATTAAGTTTTCATTTGACATATTATTTATTAACCATTCTTGAGATACAATATTTTTCATAACGCCTCCATAACATTTGATTTTTTATTAATTATATACCCCTATAAATTAACTTATTCTCATATAAATTCTCTATATAAAAAAGAGGACTCTAAAATCACTCTTTTAAAAAACTATTTTAAACTGTACGGTATAAAATAGTTAAATATATCAATATTTTCTATCATATTTTTTTATATTATATCAACAATTTTCTATAAAAAATTTCCTTAAACTAAAAGTCTAAGGAAACTTAAATCATGTTTTTATATAAAAAGTGCAGCTTTAAAAGCTGCACTTAGAACTAGTTAATATCAATTTTTCTCTTTTTATCATTACCTTTTGTCAATTTTGGAAGGACAACTTTCAAAACACCATCATTAAAGGAAGCTTGTATCTTATCTTCATCTACATTATCTACGTAAAAACTTCGTTTAAACTCACCATAATGTCTTTCACGTCTAACATAATTCTCCTTTTTATCTTCCATAGATTCATCTCGTTTTGCACTAATCACTAAATAATTATCATGAAAATCTATATCTATAGCTTCCTTTTTAATTCCAGGTAGATCAGCTTCTACTAAATAGTTTTCATCTGTTTCTTTTAAGTCAACCTTAAAATTTCCCTGCATATGGCTCATTACTGAAAAGAAATCATCATCAAAGAAATTTTTTAAAAACGGTGAAAAAAAGTCATCTCTCTTACTTAAATTATTTTTTCTAAAAGGTATCATATCAAACATTTCTAAATTACCTCCCCTAAAATTAATATAAGACTATTTATATTAATAAGTTTTAGCAGAAATTTTTAAAATATACATTTTAGAAACATGTTATAACTATAGCCTTTGTTTTCTTTATTTTACTTTTAAAGTAGCAAAATCAGCATAAAATTTTTGATAATCCTTAGTAATATTATATTATGCTGTACAATCTATCAGTTTACTTTTTATGCTAATCAATTATTATTGTTAGTTTTTAATTTAATAGTGAAATAATGACTACTTTTCATTCATATTTTATGGAGCTACTTCTATTAACTTATCTACTTTAAATTGTATCTTGCCATTAAATATTCGTCTGTGTACACTCCATTTCTAATGGCAGCATACTTCTTTGTTCCTTCTATTTGAAACCCTAAAGACTGATATAATTTTATAGCTTTATCGTTATCAACAAAGACTGTAAGTTCAAGCCTTACAAGCATAAGCCAATTATCTGCAATATCAATTATTTTTTTAAATAATGCTGTTCCAATACCTTTCCCCTGATAATCGGTATTGACCATAATACCAATATCCGCAGAATGTCTTAATCTTGGATTCTTACTAACATGTAAACCTATTATACCTACTACTTTTTTCATACCATCTTCTTCAACTTCAGCAACAAGCATGTGTGCATTTTCTGATAATCCTTTAATAAAATCCTCTGACTTTGTAAGTCGTTCACTAATAATTCCTAAAGTATTTTCCCTTACACCATCCATTCTTCTCATTTCATTAATGTATGGTGCATCTTCAGTTTTGATTGGTCTAATTGTAAAATCCAACATTATAGTCCACCTCCATAGATATAAAAAAAGCCTCTAAAGAAACGTTTCAAGGTAGCTTTTCTTGAAACTCATTTAGGTCAGAACAAGTTCTTACATTGAAAAAAGAAAAAAGTAGAACCTTTCCTATTCGTTATAAAAAAATCCCCCAGAATCACTGTAAGAGTGACTCCGAAGGATTATGATCATTCGTGTAGGACTTCTATGTAGCCCCTATGCTGCTCACACATCAATGCTTAAGCATACTCACTTTCAGATATTATTACATATATTTCCTATATTGTCAATACAATTTCAACTATTTAATTCTTATAATAGAAGCTGAAGTTCAATAATGTATTCTTTTTAATGTCATCTTATTGATAAAAAGAGAGTTTATTGAAAACTCTATACCAGCTAATTTATTTACAGGAGTGTACCACATGGATATTTTTTTGTCTTTAAGGTAAGGATAACATTATTGATTATTTTGCAATTTTATAAAGGAGGAAAACCATGAGCCGAAAAAAACAGCTAAAAATGAGAAAAGTTGGCGTGAAACATATAGAACAATATAATCAATTGTTACGGTATGTGTTTCAAGTAACCGATAACGACTTACACAAAGTTGGATGGGAAGAACAAGACATAGTCCGTGCTAAATCCCCTGTTCTAGAACAGGCAGATGTTTTGGGCTGGTTTGATGGAGAAAAATTGGTGTCTCAAGTGGCTGTTTACCCATTTCAAGTAAGAATATTTAACAAAACATATGAAATGGGCGGACTTACTGGGGTAGGTACTTTCCCAGAGTATTCAAATCAAGGATTGATGCACAAATTACTATGCCAGGCACTGGAAAACATGCGAGCTAGAAAACAGTCAATTTCCTATCTTTATCCGTATTCCATTCCATACTATCGAAGAAAAGGATGGGAAATTATTTCAGATAAAATAAAATTTGAGGTAAATGATTATCAGCTTCCCAAAAACAAACAAGTTCCTGGAGATATTGAACGTGTTGACATCAGTAGTGATGATTTGAAAACAGCTTACGAGCGCTTTGCTTATCAAACCCATGGAGCAATGCTACGCAACGATTTGGCTTGGAATGAATACTGGCTATGGGATTCTGACGATTTAACTGCTGCAATTTACTATAATGAAAACCGACAACCAGACGGATATGTTCTTTACTGGATAGCAGATGAAGTCTTTCATATAAAAGATATGATATTTATTAATGAAGAAGCAAGGAGTGGATTATGGAATTTTATCAATGCACATTTTTCTATGATTTCAAAAGTGGTAGGTAATATCTATATGGATGAGCCATTGGCATTTTTACTAGAAGATGCTGATATCAAGGAAACAATTGCACCATATTTCATGGCACGTATTGTCGATCTGAAACAGTTTATTTCTCAATATCCTTTTAAACCTGATGATAAAGAACGTGTATGGACATTTACACTTGATGATCCCCTTCTATCATGGAATCAGGGTACATTTACCCTTCGCATTCATCCTGAAGGAAAGGGAGAGGTGATTCGTGCTGAGGAACGAAGTAGTTCAAGAATAAACATTCAAACGCTGACAACAATGCTGCTTGGTTATAAAAGACCGGATTATCTTCATAAAATTGGTCGGATTTCATGTAATGCAGAAATTATAGATATGTTAGAGGACGCCATTGAACAGCAAACCCCATATTTTTCAGACTATTTTTAATTGTGTCATTTAAACCTGCAGCATCCAGCAATGGATGGAGAACTAAATATAAATGGAGTAAAAGTAGTATAGTTCTTAATAATTACATATTCTCCATAATAAAAAATACGAATATCCGCAAAAAAATAAGGCTCCCTATTACAGAAGCCTTATACATTTAATTAAAGAAATCTTTATCTAACTTCTTAATTAAATCTTCCCTTAATTTTGTTATTTCCTCTTCATAATTTTCAGAGTTGTTTTTCGGTGTTCTATCATTTACAAATCTTCCTTTATTTTCAACACCCCAGAATCCAGCTGTATCCTCATCTAAAACTTTAAAGGCGTTCATATATTCATCCCAAGTTTCATCATTCATTCCTACTCCGTCTCCTATATAACCTCTACCACCACCTAGGAAACCTGCATTCATTATAGTATAAATACTTTTACCTTTAAGCATTCCTTCCAAACCATTATCAGTATCTCTATATGCAAATTGTTTAGCAAATACTGTTTCCATATATCCCTTAACTATTGATATTGGAGTATCATGCCAATTTGGATAGCAGAATATAATATAATCTGCTTGTGTTACAAATTCTTGTTCTTTTTTAATTTCTGGAGTTGGTTCACCTGAGCCATCCTTAGCATAATAGAAATTCTCTAATGAAAGTACAGGATTAAATTTTAAATCATATAAATCTCTTAATTCAACTTCTATACCTTTATCTTCAAAATATTTCATAGCTGTATTTACCAAATCATAGTTTACACTATACTTCCTTGGATCTCCTACTACAAACAACGCCTTCTTTGAATCTCCATCTGTAAAACCTTTTGGTTTATACTCTTGAACTAATTCTTCTGGTACAATTGATGCTGATGTACTTCCATCAACAGTTGCAGATGTTTCTCCATCTATTTTTTCCTCTTTTTGTCCATTTTCCTTATTAACTACAGGAGTTTCACTCTTTGCACATCCTGCCATAATAATAACTAAAGAAAAAATCATGATAGCGGCTAATATTCTTTTTCTCATATTTTCCTCCTATGTAAATTATTGTATTATATTAAAATAGCTTAATTATTAACTTAGCTATTAAAATATTATAGTATTAAGACAATTATTATCTATATGATTGTATTAATTTATCAATAAAAAAGAGCAATTCTTCTTTTAATATTTCATTTTTCCTCTTTACCATTGCACAAGTCATATCTAATCGTTTTCCATCATAAGGAATCCTTGCTAAATCACTGTGGATTTTTTTCTTACATTTCCAGTCTATCTCGATTGCAAAGGATGGTAAATTGTGTAATGCATCATTATAAGTTTTATTTCCGTTTACTAAAATGGTCTTATTTGTATCAGGAATATCTAAATATTCCATTTCATAATTTAAACTAAACATTCCCTCAAATAGGTAGGTTTTTTTTACATGAAAAAGCCCTTGTAAATCATCCCTATTTAAAGTCTTCATTTTGCTTTTTTTATGATTTTTACTCATATGAACTTTCATTTGTCCAACAAAAAGGTCTTGTAGTTCTAATTCTTCTGCTGCTATATATTGTAATAATTTTTTTCGTTGGAAATCACTATAAATTATAATCCCTATATCACAATCTCTTTGAATTACTTTTTCTATAGATTCCTCTACTCCAGATTCACAAAGTTCAAATTCATAATTTTCATTATTATATCTCCTACAAACTTCAAAAAATTGAAAATTAATAACTTCAGAACCAAATGAAGCAATTTTTATCTTATTTTCATTTGATTTTGTTAAAAGTTTGTTCTCAATAATTTCGAATTGTTTTACTATTGACTTAGCGTAATGATATACCTCAATACCATAAGAGGTTAAAGTTACGCCTCTATTATTTCTATAAAAAATTTTTTTACCTATTTCATTTTCTAAATTTGTGATTTGATTACTTAAATTAGGTTGAGATATAAATAAGTTACTTGCAGCTTTTGATATACTTCCTGTTTCTACTATTTCTACTATATACCTTAATTGATTAAAATTCATATCTTCCCTCTATTTCTTAGTAATCTTTGATATATTTTAAACTATAATTAATATACAACAAGATTGTTGTTTTTTCAACAATCTTGTTATATGTATTTTTTACCGCGAAACCACTTAAATTTATATATGGATAAAATAAATGTTCCTCAGGGGCTATTAGATTTTTACTGAGGAAGACTTGTATAAGTTATTCAATTTACTACAATAGTTAATACAAAAATAAAAACTCCAAGTATCTTCTGCTTAACTATATATTAATCCTTACATTAAAGAAAGTCATAAAAACTTAGCAAAAAACATTACCCACCCTTATATTTATGTATAAGGGTGGGCTTAGGAGTATTTTTATTAAAATTATTTATCTAACCAAACATAAGTAAATTCTGCTTCAGATGCTTTATCAGAAGCTTCTGTTGCTGGGTGACCTTTTACATAAGATTTAACTACTAGTTTTGCTCCTTTTTCACTATAAAATATAACTGGAAGGTCTTCTGCAAGTATTTCTTGTATTTCCTTATATATAGGTGCTCTCTCTTCTTCTGTTGTTAAAACTAAGCCCTGTTTTAAAAGCTCATCTATTTTAGGATTATTATATCCTCCTATATTCATTGACCCATTAGATTCAATACGACTTGAAATAGCTGATATATCAGGACCTTGGTATCCTCCAATCATTGTTATTTCATAATCATGTCCAAACCAAACTTTTTCGTCATAAGCTGGGTCATCCATTACGTTAATCTTCATATCTATTCCTATATCTTTAAAGTTTGCCTTAATTACTTCTGCCACGTCATCAAATCCTGGGAAAAGATCCATTGTTGTAGAGAAATATATTCCATTCTCATCTGCTTTATATCCTGCTTCTTCTAATAAAGCCCTTGCTTTCTCAACATCTCTTTCTGGAAGTTTTACATCTTCATTTATCGCCCAATCATAAATTGGCGATATGAAATATTCTGCTTTTTGCCCTATTCCTTTTAATGCTTTAGTAAAAATCTCATCTCTATCAATACCATAAGCTACTGCTTGTCTAACTTTTATGTCAGCAAATTTTCCTTCTCTAAGGTTGAAATTTATATATAATTTGTTAGGCCAAAGTTTTTCTTTTACCACATAATTTGGATCATCATCAAAACTATGAGCTTCATTAAGTGGCACCCCATTTCTACTTTCGTCAATCTCTCCATTTAACCATCCTTGAAATGCAGTATTTTGATCTGGGATTATAGTATATACGATTTTGTCCAAGTATGGCTTATGTCCCCAATAATCATCATTTCTTTCTATAGTTATGCTTTCTCCTTTTTTATGTTCTACAAATTTAAATGGACCTGTTCCTATAGGACTTTGATTTGCAGAATTTTGAAGCCAATCTGTACCTTCATATATATGCTTTGGCATTATATATGTTCCAAACCATGCAATATATCCTAATAAGCCTGAATTAGGTGCCTCTAATTTAAATACTACTGTATTTTCATCAGGACATGTAATTTCCTCTACCCCTGCAAGAGATGCTGATGCGAATCCTTTTTCTTTTATAATCTGATCAAATGTCCATTTTACGTCTTCTGAGCTAAACTTTTCGCCATCATGCCATTTAACATTTTCTTGAAGGTGGAAAGTTAAAGTTTTTCCATCGTCTGAGTATTCCCATTCTTTAGCAATATCTGGTATTACCTTGTCATCTCCATTGATTTTTACGAGTTTATTAAACATATTTTGAATTATTACATAAGCTGCATCATCAGCTTGAGCACAAGGATTATAAGTCTGTGGTTCACGTGCCATACTTACAACAAATGTTCCACCTACTTTTGGCGTATCTGCTGTATCTGATTCAGTATTAGCTTCCTCTACTTTTTCAGTTTCATTAACCTTGTTTTCCTTTGCACAGCCTGCAAAAAGTCCACAACATAAAACTATAACAAGAAATAAAGATAACTTTCTTCTCATCTAATTTCCCTCCATTTATTTTATATTTTTATTTTTTGGTTATATAACAAGAAATTATGGGCTACTTTCAAAGTAGATTCTAAGCAGCCTCTATTTGATCTGTCACCTCCAACTATTATTTTTAATATTTATTATTTATAGAGAAATATGAATTCCCCTATTGTTACTCTAAGTAAAAACAACTTGCATAGTGTTCATCTCCTACTTCTATCATAATTGGATATGATTCTTTGCATTTTTCACACGCCCTATAACATCGTGGATAAAAAAAACAACCTGGCCCCGTATTTATAGGTGTAGGGGCTTCTCCACTAATTTTAATCACACTACGCTTTTCAAGGGGATCTATAGAAGCACAGTTTGAAATTAAAACTTTAGTATAGGGATGCCTTGGATTATGTATTACATCATCTGTTTTACCTATTTCAACTATTCTTCCTAAGTACATTACTGCAATTACATCTGATATATAATGAGTAGTTAAAATATCATGACTTATAAAAACCATTGCTGTTTCTTGTTCCTTTACAAGCTTTAACAAAACATTTATTATATCTGCACGAACAGACACATCTAACATGGATACAGCTTCATCTGCAATAATGAGTTTAGGATTTAAAAGCATAGACCTAATTATGGATATTCTTTGAAGTTGTCCGCCAGAAAGCTCATGAGGATATCTATATAGATAATCCTCTGCTGGTTTTATACCTAAATCCTCCATAAATTTTATACAAATATTTATTCTTTCTTCTTTTGAAGCCCCTATATTATGTATCTTTAAAGCAGTAGTTAAAATTTTTTGAATGCTATTTCTTGGGTCAAAAGTATCAAAAGGATTTTGAAAAATCATTTGGCAATCCCGTCTAAATTGTAATGGATTTTGTTTCAATATATTATCAATTGACTGTCCTTCAAATTCAATACTTCCATCTGTTGGTTTTTCAAGTGCAACTAATAATCTTCCAAGAGTAGATTTGCCACAACCTGATTCACCTATTATCCCTAGGATTTCCCCTTTATCAAGAGAAAAACTTACTTCATCAATAGCTTTTATTATCCCTTCTCCATGCCCTAATATATATTTTTTATTTACACTTCTTTGAGAATACCATTTAACTAAATTATTTACTCTTATTAAACTACTCATAATCTTCACCTACTACTAAATGGCATGCCACATTCCAGCTATCAGAAAACTTAACCATCTTTGGTTTTTCTCTAAAACATATGCTGGTAGCTTCTTCACATCTGTCTGCAAATATACAACCGCCATGGAGAATGCTAAGGTCTGGAAGAGAACCTTTAATCCCTCTTAAATCCTTTCTTTCTCCTGTAAAGGATGGAAATGATTTTAAAAGCCCTTGAGTATAAGGGTGCTTAGGTTTAGTAAGAACATCCGATACATATCCAAATTCAAGAAGATAGCCTGCATACATTACTGCAACTTTCTTACAAGTTGAAGATACTACAGATACATCATGGGTAATCATTATCCTTGTTAAATGTAACTTCTCCTGAAGTTTCATAATTTCATCAAGTATTTGTCCTTGTGTAACAACATCGAGTGCTGTTGTAGCTTCATCTAATATCAATAACTTCGGATAAAAAATTAAGCTTAAGGCTATGCTAACTCTTTGCATCATACCGCCAGATAACTCATGAGGATAAAGATCATATACTCTATCTGCAAGGTTCACCAACTTAAATAATTCCAATACTTTTTCTTTAATCTCTTCATCAGTTGCATTAGGCTCATGAACTTTGTATATATCCTTTATTTGAAATCCAATTTTATGAACCGGACTTAAAGAATTCATTGACTTCTGAAAGACAACCGAAATATCTTTCCATCTTATTTTTCTTAATTTATTTTCACTAATTTCCAATAGGTTGATGCCATCAAATATAATTTCACCTGTAGTTTCAACTATTTTCTCTGGAAGTAACCTTAAAATTGCCATAGCAAGGGTTGATTTCCCTGAACCAGATTCTCCAACTATTCCAATGGAATCCTTTGCCTCTACATTTAGGGAAATATTTCTTACTGCATTGATTTCTTTACCTTCAACTTTATATTTAACATTTAAATTTTTTATTTCTAGCAATGACATTTTATCTCCCCTTAACTCGCCTTGTTCAACTTAGGATTTAATATACAATTTATTCCTTCTCCGATTAAGTAAAAAGAAAGAACTGTACATATAATTGCAATTCCTGAAAATGTACATATCCACCAACTACGAGGAAGATAGTCCTTACCATGTGCAATTATTTGACCCCAACTTATAACATTTGGATCTCCAAGTCCTATAAAAGATAAACCTGCCTCAGATAATATAGCTGATGATACAGCCATAGTAGAATCAGCTATAATCGGGAAAATTCCATTAGGTATAATATGCTTAAATAATATTCCTATATTGCTTTCTCCAATAGTTTTAGCACTTTTTATAAATGTTCTTTCTCTTAGAGATATTGCCTGAGCACGCATAAGTCGTGCAGTGCCTGTCCAACTTGTTAACCCTATAACTATAATCACATTAGTTAAACTACTACCATAAATCGCAATCACTATTAATATTAAAAAAAAGGTTGGCAACATTAAAAACATATTTATTAACTCTGAAATCACCTTATCTATCTTTCCGCCTATATATCCTGCAATTCCACCTACTAAAGTTCCTATAATGGAAGATATAGCTGCCGCTATAATTCCTACCTTTAAAGATGTTCTAGATCCATAAACTACCATACTAAATACATCCCTACCAAGTCCATCAGTACCAAATATATACTCTGATGAAGGCTTTGCAGCCATGTCATCATTTAAGACATATGGATCGTGGGTAGCAATTAATGGTGCAAAGATTGCTATTAAAATCAATATTATCAAAAGAGTTATTCCTATTTTAAGTTCATTGATGGAATTTATTTTATTAAGTGCGTCTTTAAAACCCTTTCTCACATAAAACAACTCCTTATTCAAGTCTAATTCTTGGATCTATTAGTGCATATATAATGTCAGTAACTATCATAGCTACACAAACACATATTGAAATTATTAAATATATTCCTGTCAATAAAGGATAGTCTCTTTTTTTAATTGCTTCCATTATAAGCCTTCCCATACCAGGCCACGCAAAAACTATTTCAATAAGTGCTACCCCACTAATAGTAAATGCTAAGGATAGACTAAACATTGTAATGGTTGGAATTATTGCATTCTTCAATACATATTTGTTAAATATCCTACTTTCCTTCATCCCTGTAGCCCTTAATGTTGTAATAAAATCTTCAGACATAGTCTGCAAAACCGAAGATCTTGAGATTCTAAAATATAATGGAATCTGAAGTATTGAAAGAGTCCCAACAGGTAAAATCATATGTCTTATCACATCTAAAACACGTGCAAATCCTTCATTGTCTGCTCTTAAATCATGCATACCAGATGTAGGTAAAATCTTAAAGGTAGATGCAAATATAATAATAAAAATTAACCCCAACCAAAAGCCAGGGGTAGAGTCAATAATATAAGAAATCCCACACATGATTCTATCGAATATGGACCCTACTTTTCTTGCAGCATGTACTCCAAGAAAGGTTCCCACTATAACTGATATTATAGATGATGTGAGAGTAAGCAAAAGTGTAGGAAATATTTTCTCCTTAATTAATTTTATTACTGGTTCATTACTCATATAGGAATATCCTAAATCTCCCTTTAATATATTCTTTATATAATTGGTAAACTGAACTATAATAGGCTTGTCTAACCCATATTTAACCGTAAGATGTTCTATAAGCTCTGGATTAGGATTTTCTGTACCTGCAAGAACCTTTATAGGATTACCAGGCGCATACCTAATTAAAAAAAAAGTAAAACAAAAGGAAAAAATTATGGTCAAAATTCCAGTAGCAATACGTTTTCCTATGTAACCTTTCATTATATTTCCTCCTAAAATAAAAAACAACAAACTATGTTAGCCTTTTGCCGCCTTTAGTATGATTTCTCTGTTTTTTTTAATTCAAAAGTCATATTTCATCATTATATGATAAATTTTTGTCATATTCTTTTGCCATGAATAGTATAACAGTTAATTTCTAATGTGTTAAATAGAACTTATCAATAGCTAAAATTAATTAATAGATTTTTTCTATGTTAAAATTATGTCATTGGAACATTTTCTCTATACCCTCTATAAAAAACAGTGGCATATCGAATTTATAAATTCGATATGCCACTTTATCTCTATGTGTTAAAATAATTATCTTATAAAATATGCTAGAATTAATTATTATTTAGAATTTATTTATATCTAACTTTTAACATAATCCACCAACAGTTTTATTGTATTCTTATTCGTAAGATCCACTTTAGTTCCATAAGTTGCTAAAAGTTGCTTATCGTCATCTGTCATCTCGTCGGGAGCTTTCCTAGTAATTACTGTTTTAAGCATTGCCATCATAAGTTTATGTATTAAATTTAATTCTTTATAGTTAATTCCACCACGTAAATGAAAAAATTTTATACTATTACGCATTGTCTCAGAGAAATTTTTCTCTACAATTGGGGCAAAAATTTCTTTTCTATCAGTTGAAGCAAGTCCCACCGTAAAAACTATTATTTTCTTATCTTTTATACTCTCAAAATTTTTAGTTATAACAGATACTCCTGCAATGCCACTGGCATAAAGTCCTCCTCCGTAAACAATTACATTGTATTGCATTAGCTTTTCAACATTAACTTTTGAACAATGAAATAGATCTCCGTTAACTTCCTCTGCTATCCACTGAGCATATTTTTGGGTACTACCATATTTCGATTCGTATATTACTGCTATTTTGTTCATAAATTCCCCCCATTTATTTACTCAAAGCATTTTCTATTGCTTTAAGTATAACTTTACTACTCACAGTTTCTCCTGTTATTGAATCTACATTTAAAATCTGCTGGTTAAGTACATCATCAACAATCGTCTCAGCTTTTTGTCCTAATCCATTTTGATGCTCTAAAATCTCAATTTTTGATATTTGATGGTTTTCTACTTCAACCTGAACAACAGTCTTAACAGGTGATTGTATATATTCTCTAGTATAGATACCATCATGAATTTCCAATAATTCTGCATTAGAAATAACTAATTGATTCGCCCGTTTCACAATAGTACTACTTATGATTATCCATACTAATATAAGTACACCTATTAAAACTAATGGAACAGTCACAATGACAGTTTTCTTTTCCACCTTTGAAATACCCCCTACAAATCAAAGTAAATTTTCATGTATATCTTGGATGTTGTCTAATAGCTTAAGTAGACTCTCATCAAGGCTTTTAATTTCGCCCTTTGTTAGCACCTTAAAAAATTCCTCGATAAAATAATGATCTCTATCTTGCCGCATACTTACATACTCTTGAATTTTTTTTGTCACAATAAGTCGGAGTATTCGGTTATCTTGTACATCTCTTTCGATTTTTAAAAACCCTTTGTCTTGAAGTTTAACAGCAAGTTGTTTTGCATTTTGATGAGAAGTTCCCATTTGAGCAGCTAATTGACTAAGTGTAGGTGGCGTATCAAAAAAGTTTGTTAATGTGAGCATGAAAAACCACTGCTTTGTTGTAAGTTCACCAAGAAAACTGTTTCCAATAGTCTCTAGTTTTGTGGAAAGTAGAAATAACATGCCAAAAATACGATATCTTTCATCTATATTTTCTATCTTCTTTAGATCCTTCACACTATACCTCCATAAGCAAAATATAAAAAAGGTAATATATTACCCTTTTTTATATTTTACTATTTATTATGAAAAATATCAATGTAATATAATTATTCTTATTTACTGCCTTAAGAAATTCTAAGAAGTATTTACATATTATGAAATCCTTCTAAAAAAATATATCATGTTCACCAACAATCTAATAAACCAACCAATTATATTAATATAACTGGTTGGTTTTCTAATTTTATGGATATTTATAAACTATTATTGCTAAAACTATATACTCTCAAAAATAAGTATTAATAAGTTCTGTAATTATACTTCATAACGTAAAATAAATCTGTATTGTATCCTTCTCTTACAACTTCATGTTGAACATCAGCAATTTCATAACCATTTTCAAATGTTATTTCTTTATAATATACTTGTGTCGATTCAGGAACATATCCACCAAGTCTATCTAGTACATAGTGTATTACTTCATAATCTTTCACCATTTCTGTACGTTTTTCCTGCTCTGGTAATGCTTGTTCAATTTCAGGCTCAACCATTATTCCTTCAGCAGCAAATCCCACTGAAGTAAAACTTAGAATAAACACACAAACTAATACCAATACTCTTGTTTTTTTCATAATTATCCCCCTTTTATGTCTACAATTAATACTTATTTAAGTTTAGCAATAATATAAATCCCCCTATCACCCAATTGCTATTATACTACATAAAAATATTTTATCAAGTTTTTACATTTCTATAAATTATAAGTATTTTATGTAAAATTATGGGGCAATATGTCGGTTATAGATTTTTAATACTTCATCATTCTTTATAAAAGCAACTCAATTAATAATATCAATAAGTAGATATAAAATATAAAATCCATGTTATAACGACTGAAGGTGATGATCAACTCATCACCTTCAGTCGTCTTCATAAATATAGGATACCAATTATTCATGATTGTTATAACACATCTTACCAGTATAATAATCTGATATACTAACAATGAAATTAACAATATATAATTGATTTAAGCTCTTTTTAATTATACAGCTAGTTCTTCTTCTGCCTTCCACATGGAATAATATTTCCCTTGCTTTTGAAGAAGTTCTTCGTGGGGACCTTGTTCTATAATTCTTCCATTTGATACTACCACAATTTTATTGGCATTTTGAACAATAGAAAGGGTATGAGCAATCATAATAACGGTTTTCTTTTCTTTTAGAAGGTTACGGATTGCATCTTTTACTGCCAGTTCATTTTCAATATCTAGAGAAGCCGTCGCTTCATCTAAAAGTAGAATAGGACTATTTTTCAAAATTGCACGAGCAATAGAAAGTCTTTGTCGCTCACCACCAGAAAGCTGACTCCCATTCTCTCCAATAGGCGTATCATAACCTTTTTCCAACTTTCGAATGAATGCATCACAGTTTGCTAGTTTACAAGCTTGAATAATCTCGATATCAGTAGCAGAAGGTCGTGCATAACGAATATTATTCTTAATGGTATCATTAAAGAGGAACACATCTTGATCCACCATTGAGATCAGTTCCAGTACTTTTTCTGAAGCTATTTCTGTAATGGGAATTCCGCCAATACAAATTTTACCAGACTGTGGCTTGTAATATTTGGAAATCAAATTTAGGATTGTTGATTTACCAGAACCTGAATCTCCCACAATTGCCGTTAGCTCTTCATTTTCAGCGGTAAAACTTACTCCTGTCAACACAGGCTCGTTTTCAACATAAGAGAACCATACATCTTCAAAACATACATCCTTATTCTTAGGCATAAAAGGTACAGTTGATTCTGGTTCTTCTTCCTCAAAAATTACCTTGTTAATCTTCCGTTTAGAAATCATCAGATTCTTATAAGAAGTCAAATCTATAAAAATTGTACCTGCCAGCTTTGAGGCAAAAATCGGAAGAACACTGACCATAATAAAAGTAGCAGTATCCAATAAACCAGAAACCCAAGCATTTCCTGCTACAAGTACCATAGCAGGAAGGCTGCACCACACAATGATGTTATAGCTTACACCAATTGGAATTACCTTTTTTTCATATTGATAGCTAATATTGCTATATGCACCCATGGAATCTGTAACAGTTTTGTTTTTAGTTCCTCCAATCCCATAAGAACGAAAAGTCTGGATTCCCGTAATGTATTCCACAATGTTACTTACATTGTCTGCTAAAATTTGATTTTTTTCATTCCCATACTTTTTTACTGAACGGAAAGAAAACCACAATGCTGGAATCAGCATCAAATAAACTACTAATAAAATCAATCCAGCTGGAAGATAAACAGTGCTAACAAAGAAAATTAATGATAAAGATAAAGCTATATTCTTAATAATATCTCCTGATTTATGAGTTAGAATACTTTCATAATTGTTAACATCACTAGTAACTACATTAATGTATTCACCAGTCTGTGCTTTTGTAAATCGGGACAAGGGAATTTTTTTAATTTTATCTCCTAAAAATAGACGGATATGCTTACTCACTTCTGCCCCTCCAATTTGTCCCTGTGTATATCCAATACTATAAATAATAAGGCGAACAACAAAGATAAGAGCAAGTGTACCAGTCAAAGTAAACAATAATTTTGTGTTAAGAGTATCTTCCAACAATGCTCGAATAGAAAGATAAAGAACCATAAAGTTGCAACCAGATAACATTCCTTCTAAAACATGCAAAACCATAGCAAAATAGAACCTTCCATTTTTTTTCATCACATTACTTTGATCCATACAAAACACCTCCTTCAATGTGGTATGCAATACCGCGTGCCTGTTCATAGTCTCCCCATGCCCGTTGATAATATTTGTTCTTTCTCTTTACTTCATCATGGGTTCCAATACATGAAATCGTATTATTTTCCACTATAGCCACTCGATCACACTGCAATACAACGCCTAAACGATGCGCTACAATAATAACCGTTTTTCCTTTACAAAGATTTTGAATTGCACGGTCAATTTCAACCTGATTTTCAGGATCTGCGGCAGAAGTTGCCTCATCTAGAATTAAAATTGGTGCATTTTTCAAAATGGCTCTTGCAATAGCAATACGCTGTTTTTCACCACCAGAAAATCTGGAACCATAGCTACCTACAAGGGTATCATAGCCATCTGGAAGACTCATTATGAATTCATCAATCTGTGCTTGTTTCGCAGCTATCCGAACTTCTTCCAATGTTGCATTACTTCCCATACGAATATTTTCCAGGACACTGTCTTTTGTTAAAAAGGTTTTCTGAAACACTATGGAAACATTTTGAAGCAAAGTTTCATAATTAATATCTTTTACATTTTCCCCTCCAATTAAAACTTCACCTTGGCTGACGTCGTAAAATCTAGCAATCAATTGAACAACCGTACTTTTACCTGCACCAGATTGTCCAACCAATGCAATTTTCTCTCCATCTTTAATTGACAGATTACAGTTCTGCAGGACATTATTTTTTCCATCGTATGCAAAGCTTACGTTATTAAGCACAATATCATGCTTTTTAGGGAAGTCACTGCCACCTTCATAAGGTGGAATATCAAGGATCTCTTTCGCTTTACGAATGCCATTCAGAACTTGTGCAAAGTTAGATCCAAGTTCTTGCAAAGGTCGCAACTCTGTTAGATAAAGTGATCCGACAAAGGCAAACAAAATGAAAGCACTAGCAGTTAAAGATTCACGTAAAAACCAAAGCCCTCCTAATGGAACCATCAAAAGCAATCCACATTCAACAATAACAACATAAGCTGCATAAGGAGGTCCCATCTTACGAGAAGTATCTTTCCATACAGAACACTCATCCTCAATAGCATCTGAATATTTTTTAAAAGATCTACTTCCCATATTATATGCCTTAATTAGTTTCATGCCGCTAATGTATTCAATCATCGTTGAATTAAGATTGAAGAGGGAACGAGTTGCCCTTTCCATCATTTGATCTATACCACGAAACATATTGATTATTACCAAAAAAGCAAGAAAAAGTGGAATCAATGATATAAGTGCCAGCTTCCAATTTACTGTACAAAGATAAATAAATACTGCAATTGGGCCACTTACATAATAAACTAACTCTGGAAGATGATGAGCAAGAAACAATTCTAACTTTTCAATTTCTTCATTTAAAACTGTCTTAATCTCTCCAGTATTCCGCTGACTTAAGTTACCCAAAGGAATCTTTGCCATGTGATCTACTACCATACAGTGAACTTTAAATAGTGTATTGTAGGCTCCCTTATGGGATAAAACTCCAGCAATACCGAACAAAATAAAGCGAACTGCAATACCAATTACAAGGATCAAGCAGTACTTCCATAGAATTTCTTTCGTAAATATATTGCTGTAAACACTTTCCATGATTTTATACACTGCATAGTACGGAACCATAGTACTAAGACCACTAATTAATGACAAAAATATAGATAAGTACAAGTAGTATCTATCCCTTCCTGCCCATGTTAGCAGAAGTGAGATAGAATTTTTTTCTTTTTGCTTCATACAACAACTCTCCTTTCGATATATAGAAATATTTTTTAACTCCATCTATACATAACGTTTAAACAATAGGCGATTTTTATAAAATTCTTCCTATTGAAAATAATATAAACCTTCCCTCGCCAATTTCATTGATTTAGACGAAATAAGATGTTACAATTAATATTAGTTATTCATTGATAATCGCTATCAATTATTTATTCTACTGAAAGGTTTTATTGGAGTCAATTGTGCTTAAAAGGTATATTCCAAGATAAAATATGGCAAATCCTTATAATATAGATGTTTTTTAGAACAAGTTGAAGATTTCATATGATATTATAGGACATAAAAAAGATAGATTGGGATTTATAGCTGCTTAAGTTTAGAGTGAAATTATCTTATATTGGAGTGATACAATTGCAATATAGTTTATATAACGAAAAAATTATAAAACAAGGGCCTATATCTTTCTTTACAGAAATGCTCTCTTTTCAAAGTGTCATCAGAGAAGGAGAACATTTTTTACAGCCCAATCCACAGGAAGGAAATGGCTTCGTTTATCTAATAAATCCTTCTCCTGGTCTTTTTATATCCATAAGTGACTGGACCCCATATAAAACTATATGGCATCAATACCAGCTAGATCAAAGACGTATAGAGCTTTACTTACTTGAAACAGGCGATATTACTTTAGTTCAAAATGGAATAAGAGCTTTCACGATTCCCACAGGTGTAAATTTATATCTGAGCAGACCATCAAAAGGTCGTTTTAGCTTTGGTGCCAATACTCCTATTAAAGGCATCAATATCTTATTACTGGAGGATTATATTAAAGAGCGTATTGAAAGCTGTTTTTCAGATGAAGACTTCAACTATATTGACACCTTCAGCTGGAAAACTTTTAATTATAATACGCCAGAGATAACACTACTTTTTTTGCAGATTAAACAAAAACTTCTGTCCTTTGGAAAATCCCGTCTATATTATGAAAGTAAAGTTGGTGAATTACTATCAATCATTACAAGCAACTTTCTTCATGAAAAAGAGCAATTAAAAATAGCAAAAAATTGTGTTTCTCCAAAAGATTTAAAAGGATTAGAATCTGTAAGAAATGCAATTGATAGAAATGTTATTAATCCACCTGATACAACACAATTATGTCAAATTTCTGCAATGGGTAAAACTAAGCTAAGAGAGTCATTTAAAGCCATGTATGGCATAACTCTTGGTGAATATATTCGTACAGCAAAAATGAAACATTCACTTATACTGCTTGCAAACAAAGAACTAACTGTCCAAAGTGTTGCTGCTCATTTAGGATATGCAAGTGCCAGTAAATTTTCAATTGCTTTTAAAAAAATATATGGACAGTCTCCAGAGAAATATCGAAAAAGTGTTATTTTAAATGAACTATATTAAAGATGCTAAATCTTTATATAATAATTCCTACAATATAATACCACCTTGAAATAAATTTTGTGAAATATATGGCAATAGATGATATAATTAATTTTAACATCTTTATATTTAAAGTATAAAGTTTTATGCTGAAACATTGATTTTGGGGTGGTTTATTTGGATAAAAGGCAAATGCAATATATGCTAAATACAAGCAAAGATGCTTTTATGATTATCAACCAATTTGGTATTATTGAGTTAGCAAATGAAATGGCAGAAGAAATATTTGGCGTTTGTCAAAAAAATAATCATATATCTTATGATTCCAGTATGATTGAGAGGAATGATATTGTAATCTTTGTAACAGATAAATTTGGAATAATGGATGAAGATCTAAATTTAGATGATTTAAACCTTTTGGGAATTAAGAATGTGGACATTAAGAAAGGAAGTAGTATTATTGCCATTGGATGTTATAAAAATAATGAGGTAGAGCCAATATTAAAGATACTAAATGAAAATAATGATAATATTTTAGAAATAGATGTTTACTTTATGGGAATTAGTATTTATATAAAGCTCGATATCTCAAATAATACGTTACAGATTAAAACTGGCACCAACCTATTTGAGCATACCAATTATGAACAATTAAATAGAATGATCATAATTGGAAATATGGATAACAAAGTAAAATATTATTCAGGAAAAACAGACTCTAAAGAAAATCTAAAAAATATACTTCATGGTGATAAATATAAAGAAAAAAAGGATTACTATTACATACCCTTTATAATTAATCGATACTTGTTGGAATCTATACCTAAAAACAGTGTTGTTGATAAAATTAGTACAGCAATAAATGATGTGAATTTTACAATAGATGAAGGAAATGAATTAATTAATAATTATTTAATCCATTATTGGATTTATAAAATTAAAGACTCTATTAATAATGATTATAAAATTGTACTTAGAATGAGAAAAATTGTAACATGCTATTCTGAAATCCTAACATGGATAGATCAAGTGGAAAGTGCAAAATTAAATTTGAATTTAGTTAATGATAACGATTATATTTATAAATTTCATGAAATACTGGGTACCAGCAGCGAGATTATGAGTGTAAAATATATGGCCCATAGATCCTCCCAATCTATTTCAACTGTTATCATATATGGCGAAAGTGGTACAGGGAAGTCTCTTTTGGCTAGAACAATACATAAAAACAGTAAATCTAATTCAATGCCATTTATTGAAGTTAATTGTGCTTCTATTCCTGAAAGCTTGGCTGAAAGTGAATTTTTTGGTTATGAAAAGGGAGCCTTCACAGGAGCTGTTGTTAAAGGTAAAAAAGGCTTTTTTGAGTTAGCTCAAAACGGGACAATATTTTTAGATGAAATTGGGGAATTAACTTTATCTATGCAAGCAAAACTTTTGGGAGTTATTCAAAATAAATGCTTTTATAAAGTTGGAGGAACAAAAAAGATAGAAATAAATACAAGGATTATTGTTGCAACAAATAAGGATTTACGACAACTTATAAAA
Source organism: Tissierella simiarum (assembly GCF_018917865.1). Taxonomy (GTDB): domain Bacteria; phylum Bacillota; class Clostridia; order Tissierellales; family Tissierellaceae; genus Tissierella_C; species Tissierella_C simiarum. Next base: position 19,278 of record NZ_JAHLPM010000015.1, on the reverse strand, counting down.
GAAGGTAAATTTAGAGAGGATTTATATTATAGAATAAATGTGCTCCCAATTGAAATACCTCCTCTTAGAAAAAGAAAATCTGATATTAAAGAGTTAGCCAATAAACTTTTATGGGATATTTGCAAAAGATTAAATGTGGAGATTAAAATATTATCTAAAAATGCTATATCAAAAATGCTGGAATATAATTGGCCAGGTAACGTACGAGAACTTGAAAATGTTTTAGAGGCTGCAGTAAATATAAGTGAAAGTAATATTATATATCCAAAAGATTTATTAATTAACAGCGATGTTAAAAATGATAACAGAAGTTTAAAAGAAAGACTTTGGGAATTTGAAAAAGAAATAATAGAAGAAAAAATGGCTGAATTTAACGGAGATAAAATGAAGGTAATGGAAAGCTTAGAAATAGGAAGATCCAATTTATTTAATAAGTTAAGTAAATATAATATCAAGAGTCCATAATATTGTATTCTGTCCAAAATTATGGACTCTTGATTTAAAGGTAATGTTTCTATGGTGAAATAAATAAGGAAATCTGAATTATGGAGGTTTTACAATGTTAATTCAAGGGATAGAAGATAGGATTAGAAACCTTAAGGGAAATATAGGAATTTACTATCATGATATTAACACAGATAAATATTTCAGTACAGGTAATACAGATATATTTTTAGCTGCTGGTATTATAAAAATACCTATATTAATAGAAGCCTTTCATCAAATTGATAAAGGCATCATTTCGAGAAATGATATTGTAAAAATAAAAAATGAAGACAAAATTCCTTCTTGTGGAGCTTTATCCTATTTACATAATGGTATTGAAGTAACTATTGAAGATATGTGTAATTTAATGATTATTATAAGCGATAATACAGCAACTAATATTCTGATTAAGTTGCTAGGAATGGATAATATCAATAAAAGAATGCAGGAGTTGGATTATAAAAATACTGTTATTAATAGGTTATTATTTGACGAAGCAGCAATAAAGCAAAAATATGAAAATTATTATTCATTAAGAGAAGTTGCAGATATGATGTACAAGATATATAAAAGACAGCTAATTTCAGAGAAAGCTAGTATGGAAATGGAAAAAATCATGATAGAACAGCAGCGAAATCAAATAATACCTTATTATTTTGATGAAACTATAAAAGTAGCACATAAAACAGGAGAAGACAATAACATAATCCATGATATTGGAATAGTTCTGTCAGATAACCCATTTATACTATGTATGGGAGCAAATAATGTGGATGTAAGAAAAGCTGAAAGTGCAATGAGAGATATTGCTTTAATTTGTTATAATAGTTCTAATCAAAATACAGATAATCATTTTAAATCCAGTATCTAAATAGATTTATTTGCCAAAGTAGTACATCAAAATATCAGATGAAATAATATAAATTTTTTAAATAATTTATTCATATTAAAAACACAGAATATGCTTATAACTAAGCTATATTCTGTGTTTTTATTTTAATTAACAGAACACATATATTTATTTTATTAAATGTAGTTTTGAATATTGGCACGATATTTGCTGTAATTAATTATAGTAAATTAGATGAGGAGAATGCATATGGATATAGTTATTAAAAATGGTTTAGTTATTGACCCAGAAAATAAAATATATTCAAAATTAAATATTGGTATTCATAACGGAAAGATAACTGCTGTTTCACAGGACGACTTACATGGCAATGAAGTTATTGATGCTAAAAGTATGATAGTTACGCCAGGTTTTATCGATGGTCATATGCATGAAGATGAATATGATATTGATAAAGATGAATTTAGCATAAGTATCTTTGATTGTATGCTTAGGATGGGCGTAACAACAGCTATAGGGGGAAACTGTGGGGATGGGCCTAGCAGACCAGACTTATACATTGATGCTGTTGATAGAAAAGGTCTTCCAGTAAACTTTGGACTATTAGTACCTCACAATGGACTTAGAAGGTTAGTAGGTGAAAATGATAAATATAAAAAAGCAAGTAAAAAGAATATTGAAAAAATGAGAAATATTACTGAGGAATACCTGGATAAAGGCTGCCTTGGAATCTCTTTTGGAATAAGGTATGTACCAGGCATCGATATGGAAGAACTATTAACAGTTTCAGAAGCCTTAAAAAAAGATAGAAAAATTGTGGCAGCTCATATTAGAGATGACGCAAAACAAGTTATACCATCTGCAATGGAACTTATTAATGTTGGAATAAATCTAGAGGTCCCAGTACAAGTCTCTCATATAGGTAGTATGGGTGCATATGGGCAAATGGAAAGCTTATTAACTTTAATAGACAATTATAAGGCTATGGGATTAGATATCTCTTCAGACTGTTATCCCTACAGTGCTTTTAGTACTAGTCTAGGCGAGACTACTTATGATGATGGTTTCCTTTCAAGATATGAAACAACCTATGAAAGTATTGAAATTGGTGAAGATGAATATAGAGGCAAAAGATTAAACGAAGAGCTATTTTTTAAGCTAAGAAAAGAAAGACCAGAACTGATTACAATAGGCCACGTCATGAAAGATGAAGAGATTGATATGGCAATAGCTCATCCTGCAGTTTTAATAGCAAGTGACGGATTCATGCACAATTTTCAAGGACATCCAAGAGCTAGTGGAACATTTCCAAGAGTTATAAATAAGTATGTAAAAGAAAAAAAGCTTATAAGTTTATATGATGCTATTGAAAAAATGACATATCTTACTGCAAAGAGATATGGGCTGAGAAACAAGGGAGGATTATCTGTAGGAAAGGATGCAGATATTGTAATATTTAATTTTGATGAAATTTGTGATAATGCTACTTTTGAAAATCCTTCATTACCTCCAAATGGGATTAAGTTTGTTATTGTTAATGGCAAAGTTGCTGTTAAAGATAATGAAATACTTAATAGAAATCTTGGTAAATCTATTAGAAGGTAGCTTTTATTTACTTTATGAGAGGAGGATAGGAACAAATTTTGTAACATAAAATAATAAACATAGGGGGAAATTTTATGAAGAACGATTCACCAACTACTGAAAGCAGCGGTTTTAAAAAAGAAATTGGATTGTTTGGCGGCATAAGTCTTGTGGCTGGTATGACAATAGGTTCAGGGATTTACTATCTAGGAAGCTATGTGCTACAGCGTTCTAACATGAGCATGGGTATGGCTTTATTATGCTGGGTTATTGGAGGTATCATATCCATACTTGGAGGTCTTTGTTTCGCAGAACTTGGAGCATCTATGCCTATTGCAGGAGGTATGACTATATACCTAAGCAAAGCCTATAGTCCAGCAGTCGGATTTATAAATGGATTTTGTTTATTATTTCTGAATGGATCTGGCTCAATTGCAGCATTGTCAATTGCTTTTGTTACAGCTTTTAATGTCCTAATTCCTATGAGTGATATAATGATAAAGCTACTTGCAGTTTGTTTAATTCTACTTCTAACAGCACTAAATTTTAAAGGAGTAAAAGTAGCTTCCATGTTCCAAAACTTTACTATGGTGGCAAGGATAATTCCCTTATTCCTTATAATTATTTTAGGTATTACAATGGGTCATGAAACTTTAAATTTGAGCATTATACCTGATGATAATCCAGTAAGCATAAGTGGTATGATTACCATGATAGCATTTGCTACTTTTGCCAGCTTGTGGGCCTATGAAGGCTGGACAAACTTAAACACGGTGGCAGAGGAAATGAAAAACCCTAAGAGAGATCTTCCTCTATCAATTATTATTTCTTTAGCATTTATTACAATTGTTTATACTTTATTTAATTTTGCTGTCTATAAGGTATTACCTGCAGGTGAAATTGCAGATATGATGGAATCTGGTAATATATACCTAGGGTCAGAAGTTGCAAGTAGATTGATGGGTAACCTAGGATTCTATGTTGTATTAATAGGTATGTCTGTAGGTATTATTGGGACTATCAATGGAGATGTACTAACTTTCCCTCGTACATATTATGCAATGGCAATGGAAGGTTATTTTCCACAATCATTTAAAAAATTACATCCTAAATACTCTATTCCTCACGTTGCTACTATAGTACAAGCTATTATATCTATTATACTTGTAATGATGAGGAACTTAGAACAGCTTACTGGATTAGTTATTTTTACTAGTGCAGCTTTAAATATGCTTGCCATTGCAGCAGTTCTAGTTTTTAGAAAAAAATATCCTGATCTAGAACGTCCATACAAAGTATGGGGCGGTGCTCCAACTGTAATTATTACTTTAATTGTGTTTAGTATATTACTTATTAATGAGCTTGTCAGCGATCCTGTTAACTCACTAATAGGATTAATTGTACCAATAATAGGATATTTCTCATATCTATACTTTAAAAAGAAAAATGGAGGAGCAGATTATCGGGGAGACAACTTGGAATAATCAACTGCATACTCACTCCTACATTATCTATAGTTAAATGCAGTCTCAAAAATATAGTTTTAAACCAAAATATGCTCAAAGACGGCGATTTTATTCCGTTTGGTGCTTTGATCAAATGAGAGGAATGATTATAGCTATGAAAAATATGATTTTAGAAAAGCTGAAAACTGCAAAGGGGAAAGTGGGATTCTATTATAAAAATCTTGTAACATGTGAAGAAATATGCTTTAATGAAAACGATGCATTTCTGGCTGCAAGTGTGATTAAACTTCCGATTCTTGCAGAAATATTTCGCCAATCAGCTTTGAAAAGTGCTGATATGTCAGAAATAATAACTGTGAAGAATAGTGAAAAAATGCCTAGCTGTGGTGCATTGACCTTATTTACTGGAGAACCTACGGTAGATATAAGGACGCTATGTAATCTTATGATTGCATTAAGCGATAATACGGCCACTAATGTATTAATGAAACATTTTAATATTGATAAGTTAAACAGTGGATTTCGTGAAATTGGGCTTGAAAAAACTAAAATTAACCGTCTTTTGTTTGATGAAGAAGCTCAAGAGCAAGGAAAAGAAAATGTTTTTGTTCCAAGAGAAATCGGCTGTTTGTTAGAGCAAATATACCACAAAACATTTGTCAATGAACAAGTATCCACTGAGATTGAAAAAATTTTATTGGACCAGCAGATTAATCATAAAATCCCAGGTAAATTACCAGACGATATTAGGGTTGCCCATAAGACAGGGGAAGATGATGGTATTACTAATGATGTAGGCATTGTATATGCAGATGAACCTTTTATCATCGTTTTTGCATCAAATGATACTGATGTTCTCGAATTTGAACAGATAATTCGTGAAATCTCATATCAATGCTGCAAACTTTCATAGTAATTAAAATAATGATACAACAAATCATAATACTGGAAATATATCAATAAATTTCAGGATAAAAATAATTGAGACGTCAAAAGAAATATATTATCTTTTGACGTCTTAATTATATAAGTAATATAAAATAATCTGTGCTTAATTTGAAAATAATTGTTTCTACCTTTTTATTCCTCTACAAGATAATTTGTTACTTTATTTTCATTTAATTTCTCTTGGTACCATTTTTCATATTCAGTAGGAATTTTTTCTTCTAATAAAATTTCCTTTATCATATCTTTAATTTCCTCATAGTTTGCTTCTTTAGCTTCTTTCTTTTCTTCTACTTCAATTATATGATATCCATATTTTGTTTTAACGGGTTCACTAATCTCATTTAATTTTAATGCAAACGCAGATTCTTCAAATTCTGCAACCATCTTTCCCCTACCAAAAAAACCTAATTCTCCGCCTAATTCCTTAGTTGCTTCATCCATTGAATATTCTTTTGCTAATTCAGAGAAATCTCCTCCAGCATTTAATTTTTCTATAACTTCTTTAGCCTTTTTTTCTGTTTCAACTAATATATGACGAGCTTTTACTTCCTCTTCTTGATTAAATGTTTCTTTATTTATTTCAAAATAATTTTTCATTTCTTCTTCTGATATAGAAATACTAGGTTCAAGAAGTTTCTTAATCTTTATATTCATAGCAAGATCATTTTTTATATCTTCTAAAGTATATCCATAATATTGTATTGCTTGATTAAATGCTTCTTCTCCTCCATAGTTACCTGCAATTTTATCAATTTCCTTTTGAATATCTTCTTCACTAACTTCTATCTTCTGTTTTTCAGCTTCTATATTAATGATTTTTTCAGATATTAAAGAATTCAGTAATTGTTCACCATTTTGTTTAACTAATATTTCATATAAGTCATCCTTTGTTATAACTTCATTATTTACTTTAGCTACAACAACTTCTTCCTTTTTACATCCAGTTACACTTATTGCCAATACTAAAAGTATTCCTAATAATGCATACTTATAAATACTTACTTTTCTAAACTTTTTCTTCACCTTTAAAATCCCCCTAATTATTAATAAAATATTATTTTGAATCATTTAGCTGAAAAAGATATTATATCCATTATACAACATAAACATAGAATTTGGGTGATAGTATTGTGAAAATTTAAATTTAGGTGAAAAAATAACGAGTTAAAAATCCAATAATTGCTCCAAACACAACAGAAGGAAGAAACTTTTTTATTTTCTTAACCGCAATTGCTGTGGAAAGACAGGCTATGAGAATGGGAAATGAAATAACTAGTCCTCTATCTACAGGAACTAAGATTTGTTTAATAATAAGTGCAGATATAACTCCAACTGGCACATAGTTAAAATATAAGCGTAGAGTAGGATTCATTTCTCGTCCTGCCATTATTTCTACACCTATAATACGTGAAATATACGTCGAAACGGAAAGCAATCCGATTAATATCCAACGATTTAGCATTTTTGAGACCTCCTCTTTAAGTAAAGACCAACAAATGGTGCTAACACACCAGTAATAATGATTGTAAATTCATTACCAGGCATAAAATATTCCAGTCCAATGGCTAATATTGTGGCAGTCAACGCCGTAGCAATTGCAGGCTTTTCTGTAAGATCTGAAATAAGAATTGCTACAAAAGTAATTGGAAATGCTAGGTCTAAGCCCCATTTCTGAGGATCAACTTGATTTCCAATTAGCCCCCCAATAAGCGAAGAGAAAATCCAGGCAATATAGAAAGTAACAACAACAATCCCAAAGTAAAGAGGATCTGGTCCATATTCTTTAAACCTTGAACTTCCCAAAACAAAAGATTCATCTGACACACCAAAAGATAGCAACCACCGCCACTTCTTAGCAGGGGCAAGACCTTCAGCAAGAGCAGCTCCGTATAATAAGTTGCGTAAATTTAACAAAACCGAGGTAATAAGCACACTTACAAGACTTCCACCAGCCGTTAACATTCCAACTGTTACCATTTGTAGAGAACCAGAAAATACTAACAGAGACATTGCCACGATACCTACTAAACTAAAATTAGCTTGAGTTGCAAGTACTCCATAGGATAAACCGTATGCACCAATAGCGATTGCTAGTGGCAAAGCATCCATAAAACCAGTTTTTATCGTTCTTTTTTCTTCATTCATATAAATAACACCTCCTCATTTTCTGTTGCAAAATATCAGCTACCTAGTATAAAACTAGCGACACCAATGTCATCTCCCTATATGAAAATAAAAATGTTAACCTATGGTGTAAAATAAATATTGAAGTGGTATAATAAAATTAACTTTTTGTTTATTATAGCATAAAAAACATTGTATTTGTATACCAAAATGAACTTTTAGTTAATTATAATATACCAACATAGTGCAAATAATACGTCTTCAGATCAAAGGAGGAAAAAATGAATACTGAGAAATCTTGGGAAGAAGAGAATCTAGGAAAACGTATAGGGGCCAACCTTCGCCAATTTAGAACAAATAAAGGAATTAGCCTAGAATCTTTAGCCAATCAAATCCAAGTAAGCAAATTAACATTAATAAAAATAGAAAGTGGAGAAGCCAATCCTACGTTGTCCGTAATGTGGAAAATTGCAAACGGTCTAAATATTCCTATAAGTGCACTATTATCTATGGAATCAAATGTCTGCATTGCTCGGAATAAAGATGGGATGAAATTAAGCAGTTCTAACGACATATTAGTTGTTGAGCCTTTGTTTCATTCCCATGGCTTACTGGAACTTTATCGAGGTTACCTACAGCCTAAAGGAGAATATCTTTCCGAATCGCATCCACGAGGTGTTATGGAATTTGTTACCGTTATGTCGGGTCAGTTGATAGTGGATATAGATGGAGATACTTATCACTTAGATGAGTACGATTCTATTCGTTTTAAAGGGGATCGTTCTCATAAATATATCAACCCATCATCATCTCTAACAATCTTGCACTTTGTCATTTCTTATGATAATATTTAGAAAATCTTCTTTTCAAAGAGGTCTATTATTTTATATTTGGGGATTTCTATATAAAAATAGGCGAAGACTTTAGTCTATATCTGACCGAAGACTTCACCTATTTTAGTTTTAAAATACGATTTTCTACATTACTGACCCTACAATTTTCTAAATAATATATCATCAATTTACAATACTTGCAGTTATATATGCAATAAATAAAAGTTGCAGTTATAACTGCAACTTTTGTTTATTGTGATTTTAATCTACCTCTGAATATATTTATATTATCTTTTTCAAATCTTGCCTCTATATCAAAAATCATAGTTTATTATAAACTTCTCCACGAGGTGCAATCTCAATGATTAATATAATAAGATTTCTATCATCTTTGCTGAATATAATTCTATAACTATCTACTCTAAGTCTATAGTCTTCAGTATTACCTTATAACTTTTTAACATCACCTAATGGAAGCTGATTTATCGCTTTAATTATTCTTAGCTGCATATTTCTATCTAGTTTATCTAAATATTTTAAGCATCTTTTCTCATATCTTATATTATATTTCATCCTGATTAATCTCCAACTCTTTTAAAAGATCATCTTGGTCAATGAACTCACCATTTAATTTGATTTCTTCTAGATAGAGACTCTCTTCTTCTGTAATATGTTCATGCTCTAATTCATTTATTTTTCTCCATATATTTTGGTTTTCCTTGAACTTTAAAAACTCAGCCATATCTATTACTGTTTTAATATCCTCTGGCTTCAATTCATCTTTTAATAATTGTTGGATTTTTTCTGCTAGGGTCATATCCATCCCTCCTTATTTACAATTACCTATATTAATATTATATCATGAATAATGCATAGCTTATACATATTTATATTTTCCATTAGCTATTAATCATAGGTATGTCAATATTCTGCGTAATAGTTCTACTTTGGCATACACAATAGCTCCATTAACAAGAATTTCGCCAAGTCTACATCTAGAAGAACATAAGATACACCTATATATTTATTTAAAATACCTTTAGAGGATCTCAGTTTAGCTGTATTTGAATATATAGAACTTTTTTATAATAGGAAGAGAAGGCACTCTTCTCTTGGATATTTATCTCCTTTAGAATATGAAAAACTGAACCTGAGCGAATAGACTATTTATCAAGTCTACCTAATCGGGTTCAGTCCAAGATTTTTATTATTTAATCTGTCTACTTGAAACGATGCTGTTCATTTTGATGCATTTTTGATATTTAGATATTATAATGATTACTTTATAGTATATTTCCTACATGAGTAATGATTTTGAAAGTTTCAGAATTTATGAATTTATAATTCCATAATACACAAGATCTTCATATCGGTCTTCCTTCATTACATGATCAATTAGAATCCCTTCTTTTAACATGCCTAACTTCTCTATAACTTTACCAGAAGCTAGATTTGAAGCAAAATGACGAGCATATACTTTATGATATTGTTTAACATTAAAAGCAAATTCTAAAATAGCTTTGCTTGCTTCTGTAGCATATCCATTTCCCCAAAACTCTTCACCAATCCAATAGGCTATTTCTCCATTATTAAAATGCTGATTATTAGATAATGCTATAGCTCCATATAATTTTCCAGTTTTCTTATCGGTAATAGCAAATTCATATGACTTATCAGCGTTAAAGTTATCAAGATGATTTTCTATCCATGATAAAGCACAATCTATAGAATATGGATAAGGTAGATATAATGTATTTTTATAAATATTATAATTATTACAAAGCTTAGTAACAGTTTCTGCGTCAGACTTTTCAAATATTCTTAGTACTAACCTCTCAGTAGTAATTGTTTTATTTTCTTTATCATAAATCATAATTAATCCCCCTCATATAACAATATTAATCTCTAATTTTTCCAAAATGAAAACTCTGGACTTAAAGATTATCTTAATTTTCAATCTTAAGACATCTCCAGTCTTTTGATATCTTAACATATAGTAAAAGTCTGGTGTTATAGTGGATAGTTTATATTATATATATGCCCAATTGTTCTAAATACATTTTATCCCACAAACTTTCTCTATTTTGTCTGCAGCTCCACTAGCTCCGCCAGCTTCTTGAAGACTTTGGGAAATAGCTTTTGCATTTCTTTTATAAGACGTATCATATAATACATCTAAAACACTTTCTCGAATACTACTTGCACTTTCTGATTTTAACATTTTTCCTGCCTTAAGCTCTGCAACACGATTTGCAACCATAGCTTGTTCGCTATGTAATGGATATAATACTGATGGTACTCCAAAATATAGACTTTCACTGATGCTATTCATTCCACAATGAGTAATAAATACATCAGTATCTTGTAAAACTTTTAACTGCTCAACCCTAGGATGGACTTCAAAATTACCTGGTAACTCACCAAGGCTTGCTATATCTGTATTATGTCCAACAGACATAATAACCTTGCAATCCACATCAGCTAATGCATTTATACAATTTTTATAAAAGTTATTATTTTTATTTAGAACAGTTCCCAAAGAAATATATATTTGAGGACGTTTCTTTTCTATCAGTTTAATCTCCGGAACTGTAAAAGATGGACCTACAAAAGCATATTTATCTGAAAAGGTTTCTGCCATAGGCTGAAATTTTTTAGATGTATAAACAATAGTATCCGTATCATTATCATTTTTAATCATACTTAAAAAGTTTTTCACATTATATCCATTTTCCTGAAGTAATTTTATCTTCTTATTGATTCTTGGCATGCCTATAAGCATACGAAATATTTCTTTTATGCTCTGTTTCATCAATTTTGCATTATGATCATTAATAGCAAAAGTAGTGGTAGAGCATACATATGGTACCTCTAATTTTATTGCAAATAATTTTCCCCAAATACATATAGAATCTGATACTATACAGTGTGGTTGAAATTCTTTAAGCTCTCTACATACCTTTTCGTCTAGACTCATAGTCATATCTGCTGTCATCTCTATAAGAGATGCAAAATCCTTTCCCACTTTCTTTTCTACATCTGGCGTAAGTTCTGGCAAATAGTTATCACATGGAATAAATTTTGCACCTGCATTTTCAATCTTCTCCTGAAATTCATAAAACGAATAATACCAAACTTCATGACCACGTTTTACCAATTCATCTACTACTGCTATAGTAGGATTAGTGTGTCCATGAGCTGGGATGTTGAAAAATACTATTTTACTCATCATGCTCTCCTCCAGACTTACTCACTTTTTTTATTTCTTTGGCAAAAATAAGTGAATCTTCTTCCGATTTCAATGGATAAATCTCCTGTGCTTTACCTGCAAAAATTGCATCAGCAATTTTAGAAAAAACATCATACCGTTCAATTGCAATACCTCTTTGGACATCTGCAAGCAAAATTAAAGTATCTCCTGGAGAAATATCAAACATATCTCTTACTTCCTTTGGAATAACAATCTGCCCCTTTGGACCTACCTTCACAGAACCCATATATTTATCTTCCGAAGTTTTCTTATTCATAGAACACTTCCTTTCAGTATTACTTTTTATACTAGTTATACATATCGTACTCTCATATTGAAATTTTGTCAATATAACTAACTTAAATATTACTAGATAAATATATAGTATTACAAAAAACTCCTAGACTATCAGTCTAGGAGTGTATAACGTATATTTAAAAATTTTAAAACCTTTAAAATTCAGCTATTTCATCTCTTTTCTCCCAATAATATTCCTTATTTCTTTTCCCTAATTTTTCTCTCTTTTTCTTATCATTAATTCCTGCTCTTTCCCTTTAGTCCTGGATGAAGTATTGAGGATTTTTTTAAGAAAGCAAATCTTTATTATAATAAAAGCAGGAGATTATTGTAAAAAGCAAAACTTAATTAGATAAAGACAATTTTCTATCCAGCAGTACAACCGTTTCCACATGCCTTGAGAGGATAATAAAGATGTCATAAAGACCCAGTGGCTCCTTGGCGGATCAAATCCCATACAATTCATTGAATATCATAAAATTGCTGATCTCTAATATGTCTGTAACAAAAGACGAATATCTTGAATCAGCTCGAATAATCAAATTATCTTTGGATAGATGTTCCTTAAATTTAAAGGTAGTTGCTTTTAATAAATCTTCAAATCTATTAGTACAGGAGGTGTTACCTGGATCAAGAAACATAGAAACTGTTTCAGCTGTATTTCCTACAAAAGCAGCAGATAATTGATATCCCTTTTCTCCTCTTTTTCTAGGGAAATAGCCTTTCTCGGCTAATTCATAGGTTCTACCACCAGCTACAAGACCACTCATATCAAAATCTACAACGACAGGGTCCGTACTTGATAAAGATAGGCTATTTTCCATGAATAAGGTGTGATGAATAAATTCAAGTTGATCTATATTTGTCTCATCAAATCTATTCAAGAAACGATTAACTTGAGATTGGTCAGGGAATTTATTCATCCCTAAAAGTTTAGCAGCTGTTGTATCCGGTACTAGTTTTTCATTGATATCATTAGTGTAATTGCACCCATTGCAATAGAAGCAATTAGGGTTTGTAATCTGTTAAGATTTGTATAGTTGACACTTTTCATTTTCAAGTTAAAAGATTTAAAAGCATCAAAGAAATTAAGTTTATTAGAAAATTGAATCAAAGAAACAAGCCAAGCAGAAGTACTTACCACTTTATTTTCATCTAGTTTGAATGATATACTTTTCATAGGTGAGATACCACCTTTCGAAGTATTTTTTGGGATAAAAAATACTTCGAAAGGCGGACTATTTTCACCTTTAGTTATTTTCTGGTAATACTTCCATGGTAAACTTAGGAAAATACTATGGTTTTGTTTGTACAAAATCTAGGTACTTAACTTTATTCTTCTATTTATATTTTAGTTTTTTATATTATTTAGTTCAATAAATATATATACTTTTATTTTTCATATTAACAAAGCCTTCTTCTCTCTTGTTAAGATTCATTTTAAATGCTAATTCATAACATGAGATTTACTATCAATGAACTTTATTATACAATATAATTGATTGATATATTCTTACTTAGTAATTAAAGGGGTGTTACATTGGATATAGTATATTATTATCCTGATGATGTTAAAAGGAATATAAATGGAGATAATTCAATTACATATATACTCTCTAATAATACAGGGGAAGGCTTTGTTAAACAATATAATGTGTTTTCAGGAATTGAAATCTTCTATCATAGTATGCATTTAGAAAAATGTGATTATGATAAAATTCCTATAAAAAATACTATTGAGATTAATTTTTGTACAGAAGGAAGGATTGAATCTGAACTTAATGATGGAAAATACATATATATTGGGAAAAGTGATTTATCTATTTTTGAACTATCTCATGAAGCTATTAATTCTACTTTTCCATTAAATCATTATCACGGAATATCTATTTTAATAAATATTCCAAAGGCAAATATAAGTTTAAATAATATTGCTAAATCTATGAACCTCACCAATATAGATTTATATGAGATTAGAGATAATTTGAAGAATGACAATTCACAGATTAGATTGATTATAAGAAATGCTAAAGAAATAAATCATATTTTTGAAGAATTAAATTCTGCTCCTAAAGAGCTTTTAGAATACTATTTTAAATTAAAGGTACTAGAAATTATATTATTCTTAAGTAAAGTTGACGGTAAATCTATTTTTGATACTCCTAAATACTATTATAAAAATCAAGTTAACACTATTAAAAATATAAAAGAGTTTTTAACAGAAAACATCTCTAAGAATTACACTATTAAAGAATTGTCATCTATTTTTAATATTTCAGAATCATCTTTAAAAGAATGTTTTAAAGATGTGTATGGAACTACTATTTATAGTTTTACTAGGTCTTATAGAATGGATTTAGCTGCAAAATTACTATCAACTACAAATGATACAATTTTAGATATTGCTCTAAAATCTGGATATAAAAGTCCAGGTAAATTTTCATCAAATTTTAAAGCAGAGTTTAATCTACTACCTTCTGATTATAGGAAAATTAAAAAACAAAATAATCAAAAATAAATTTATTAAAAATAGCTTTAAACCATATGGTTTAAAGCTACTTCTTTTAGTTATTTGGAACTACTCCAAAAATATTAAAGAATTGTGGTACACTTGAGAAATTATAAGATTTTATCTTATTTCCATTATATACTACTAAATCTTTTGCATAACTAATAGGTAAATCTATTACATTATTGTTATTTTCATTTAATAATACTTTAAAGATTTCTTTAACTCTTTCTTCATCTTTTGTATTAGAGAATTCTTCAATTTGTCCTTTTATATTTTCGTAGTTATCTAAACCTTGATATGATATATTATGAGGGTCTGCTCCCATAGATTCTGTAAAGAATTTATTTGGTTCAGTATAAGAACCTTCTGTATTCCAAGTAGTTATATCATATTTTCCTTCTACTCCATCTACCCACCAAGTCATTTGGTCTTTTCCTTCAGTTATAACCTCTATACCTATTTTTCCTAAATCTGCTTTCACAGCTTGAGCTATTTCATTTGATAATGATAAATCTGTCCAATAAGTATATAAAATGCTAAGTTTCTTACCATCTTTTTCATAAATATTTGTGCTTTCGTTTAAAGTCCATCCTGACTTTCAATATATTCTTTGGCTTTATCTACATTATAATCATATACTTCATCTATTTCTGCATCAGTATAAGGTGTTCCTTTTCTAAAAAGTCTTTCAGCAACTTTTTCATTTCCTAAAGTTAATCCTTCTGCAATAGCTCTTTTATTTACTCCATGAGCTATGGCTTTTCTAATATTTATATCTGATAAAGTTTCAGAAGATGCATTTAATATTAAATTTCTTGTAAGAGTCGGATTTTCATTAACTTGTCCTTTTATATCTTTTAATGATGTTGCTTGAGTAAAATCGTCATATGTTATTAAATCTGCTCCATATACTAAATCTACTTCTCCAGAATTTAAAGCTTGTATTCTAGATGAGTTTTCTGGTATATATTTTACTATGATTTTTTCATAATATGGCTTTTCTCCCCAATAGTTTTCATTTCTAACAAATACAGTTGAATCGCCAGATACAAAACTTTCTCTTACATAAGGACCTGTTCCAATTATATCAGTAAAAGTTTGATAATTTCCTTCTTCTATAACATTAGGACTCATCATAGACATAACATTTTGGAAACAAAAATCATTTATATAAAATAAAGATGGTCGAGGGAAAGTTACAGCAACTGTATATTCATCTATAACATCTACTTTTTCTAATTCTGCTACTGCTTTTATACCACTGAAATTAGGGTTCAAGTGATTAAAATCTAAAGCTTTTTTTACAGATTCAGCATTAAAATCTTCTCCATCATGATATTTTATTCCTTCTTGTAATTTAAAAGTTAAAACTGTTCCTTCGTCATTCCATTCCCATTCTTTAGCTAAATTTGGGACAATATTATCATTTTCATATTTAACTAATGGCTCATAAACAAGTCCACAAGCTATGTTGTTTTCTTTATTCATAGTCAGTGTAGTTAAATTAGTAAGTTCTTTTGCAGTGCATATTACTAATTCTTTAGATTCTTCTTTTGTAGCTTCCTGTTTCAAAACTTCTTCTACTGCTACCTCTTCTTTTTTACTACATCCAGTTAATATATTTACTACTAACATTAAAGTTAAAGCAAGTATACCTATTTTTTTAATTTTCATATTATCATCCTTTCTTCTTTTGTAGCTTTTTCATATTTTATCTTTCCCTTATCCATATATAAAAGCCTATTAGAAATCTTTTTAGCACTTTCTTCATCATGAGTTACAAATATTACTGTCATTTTTAAGTCTCTTATGGAATCACTTATCATATCTAAAACCATATCTTCAGAAATCAAATCTAATCCGCTGGTGATTTCGTCCAATACTAAAAAACTAGGATTTGTTGCTAAGGATCTAATTAAAGATACTCTTCTAGCTTCTCCCCCAGATAATTTTCTAACAGGAGTATTTAAAATTTCTTCTTTCATATTTAACTTTTTCATAAGCTCTAAAAGAATTTCTTTTCTTTCATTTTTATTATAATTAGTTAGATTTACTAGACCTTCTTCCATATTTCTTAAAACACTTAATTTAGGATTTAATGTACCTGATGTATCTTGAAATACTGTTTGAATATTTTTTCTAAAATTTAGTAGTTTTTTTCCTTTTAAATTTGTAATATTTTCTTTATCAAAAAATATTTCCCCAGATGTAGGATTTTCTATTTTAGAAATTATCTTAGCAAGTGTACTTTTTCCCGAGCCACTTTCACCTAATATAGATATACTTTCTCCAGACCTTATTTTTAAATCTATATTATTTAAAGCATGAAATTCATCTTTATTAGTCATATAGGTTTTATTTATGCCTTGAAGCAATATTTCTCTGTATTCCATATTCTATCATCCTTTAACTTTCTCATCTTCTTAATCTGTTTCATAAACTCACTTTTAGGTTCTGACAATATAGAACTTATAGACCCATTTCCTACTATTTCTCCTTTAGATATATTTAAATTTATATCTTTAATAATCTTTTTTTCATTTGTTCCTACTGTTAGATTTTTAATTTCAATCATTGCTATTCAGTCCTCCTACACTACTTCCCATAATATTAAAAGTTAAAGAGGATATTATTACAGCAAGTATTGGATATATAATTAGCTTAGGATTTACTAGTCCATAATTTCTAGCTTCTAAAATCATAGTTCCCCAGTCCACCACATTATCGCCGAGATTTAATCCTATAAAAGAAAATCCTGTTATTGTAAGTATCATGTCTGCTGAGGATAATGAAATAAACTCAATCATATCATTAAATATATTTGGCAGAACATGAATAAATAGTATTCTAAATTTTGAAGCTCCCGATGACCTAGCGCATAATACATATGCTTTCTTTAGTTCTAAATCTGTCTTTGTCTTTACAAGTTTCATATATCTTAGAGAATAAGAAACTGTCATAGCTAAAATCATAGTTCTAATTCCATTTCCCCAAGCACCTATAAAAACTATTAAATATGCAATTGGCGGAATAGAAGTTATTGCATTTATAGCTCCATCTACTATTGAGTAAGTTCCTATTATAGATTTAGAAAATATCATTCCTAATAAAGTTCCTACTATAAATATAATTAGTCCACCAAATAAAATAATTCCTAATGTAGTTTTTCCTCCGTATAATAACCTAGATAAAACACATCTTCCTAAATGGTCTGTACCTAGTAGATATTTATCAGAAGAGCTTTGAAATCTATTCATAAGATCTGCTTCTTTTGGGTCATTTGGTGCAAATAAAAAACTCATAAACATTAAAATAATTAATATTATAGAAATTCCTATAGTTGTATATTTCTTATTCATAGCTAACTCCTTTCTCCTTCTATTCTTTCATTTATAATATCCGCTATAATATTCATTAAAGCTATGAAAAAAGCCAAGAAAAATACTGTTGAATGTATCATAGGAGCATCTCTTTCTATAACACTATTTACAATTAAGTATCCAAAACCTGGTACTGAAAACACTCTCTCTATTACAGTAGCCCCTGCTATGGATAAACCTATACTTTGTAGAAAACTTGGAATAATTCCTAGTATTCCATTTGGAATTAAATGATTTCTAAGTATTTTAAATTCAGACAAACCTTGACATCTTAAGTACATAGAATAATCTTCATTACTCTCTTTAATTAGCCCATTATAAAATAACGGTACATAAAAACATATTATAAAAACTGCTAAACATACAGCTGGAGGAATTGAACCTTTAAACCCAATATTATTAGTAACAGAAATTAAATTATATTTAACACCAAAAATATCTAAAAATAAAGTAGATATATAAAATGATGGTACTGATATTCCAACTATACATAATATTTTAAATAATCTTCTTATGAGTTTATTTTTTATAATAAACATAAGTGAACCAATAACTATGATTGACACAAATTGTATAATTGATGATATTCCTACAATTAATAATGTTTTAGGAAACGCTTTCCATATTTCATCCCAAACACTATATCCACTTACTAAGGATTTTCCTAAATCCATTTGAAATAATCCTTTTAGCCAAGAAAAATATTGTACAGGTAATGGTTTATCAAAACCCATACTGATTCTAATATTTTCTATTTGAAGTTCTGTTGGATTTCCTATTGCCCTTTTAGCATAAGCAGTTGCAGGATCAACTTTTGAAACTCTCATGAGTATAAATGAAAGTAAAGTTACAAATAATAAAGTGAAAAAAAGTTCACTTAATCTTTTTATAATCTTTTTTACATCTAATTTTATAATACATCACCTATTCTCTTAATTGATTTTCATAAGAATAAATATACACTAATTGATAATGATTATCTTTCCTGTTTAGACTTTTCTTTTCCTTTTTAGATATTTTTTGTGAACTAAAATTAATGAAGTAGGCGATAATTAATTATCTCCTACTTCATTAATCTTATATTCTAAATTTTTTATAATTCTATTTTTATAGTTTTTAATCTTTTATATTCTTTTTTCTGTAATGCTAGTCCTACTATAATCATGGTGAAGTCTACAATTGGTTGGGCAAACCAAACTCCATTGATTCCAAATATTTTTGAAAACAATAGTAAGCTAGGAACAAATAATATTAGTTGTCTTAGTAAAACTATTCTACTGGCAATGCTGCCTTTGCCTATGGATTGGAAAAATGTTATGTTCATTATCATTATTCCATAAAGAATGAATACGGTTTGAACCCTCCCCCACTTATAGAAGATGGGGAATTCTTTTTCGTAAAGAAGTTTGCTATTACTTTTCAACCTAATTACTTAGGAAGCCTTATTCTTTTTGGCGTGTCCAAGTACGCCCTATGCTGAAAGCAAGTGCTCACAGTTTACATTTATACTACCTTAATCCTTACTGGATTTAAATACTCTTCATTAAT
>NZ_JAHLPM010000014.1 GCF_018917865.1 Tissierella simiarum | reverse complement strand
TACAGGCCTGTATTTTTATTTCTTTGCTATACTTTGCTTTTCTCCCCATAAAAAAATACCTCCAAGTAGATAGTCTATTTTTAATTAATTAGACTGTCTACTTTGGAAGTATCATATCATCCTTAGTCCTTATTTTTATTTCATTTATTATAAATTGAATCAATAATTTTCTTTGTTTCTTCTATAGAAATATCTCCACAAGTTGTATAAACCACATTTTTATATATCCAAACTCCTTGTACTTTACCATTGTTTTTCATTATATAATGGTTTATATTATTTTTATTATAAACTACTACTTCTGTATCATCTTTTTCAATTAAAACATTATTATCAATATCTTCATCTTTTTCTTCATTATAAATATCCAAATAAATTAACAGTTCTTTATCTTCATTTATATAATTTAAAGTAAGAAGAGCTTTTTCTGAAAGATTAATTCTTTCTATATACTCTAAATCAAAACCATCAGGTATCTTTGAAGGGATTATAGGTTCAGAAACAATACCTTCTATTGCTTCATCAATATTACAATAAATATTATTATTGAGAGATTTACTTTCATTTTCTGATTTCTGATCGCTTCCCTTGATATTTAAATAAAAGGTTTCATTACTCCAGTCAGATATTATCTTAAAAATATTATATCTATTAGCATTTACAGCAAAACTCGTTATTATAAATACAAGTAGTAAAATCGCTGCAATTTTCCCAAAAAATTTAATAGAAAACTTTGTCTTCTTATTTGCTTGTACTTCCTGTTCATACATTTTATCAACCTTCTCACGCATTTGTTGAACTTTTGCTTCTGAAATTGGTTCTATCCCATCAATAATTGCAACAGTCTTTACACATTCGTCAATTAAATCTGTATCTATGTTTATATCGTCATCTTTAAGTGCAGTATAAGTGATATTGTATATCTTTTCTCTAACATCAGCATCGCTTTCTTTAGATAAGATAATTTCTAGAAATTCATCATTTCCCACATCGCCTGATATTGAATTCTCAGTATTTTTCATAATTATCCTTAATGAAAGATTGTCCCATAAGCCAAACTTCCAATAAAATCTCACCTCTTTTTCTATATAAATGATAATTTGTAATATATAAATTACTTACACATTTGAATATACCATGTCTTATAATCATGCTTTTTATAAAACTCAATGATATTATCTAGATCTTTTGTAGACGAATAAATCAAAGATCTTTCAATTCCATTTTCTTTAGCAACTTCTAAAATTTTATTTAACAAAGTACTACCAATGCCTGTCCCTCTATTTTCTAGTGATATATAAATATCTTCTATTTCAATATATAGCTGCCCATTATTAATTACAGGCATATTATCAGCACTATGAATTGCTCCATAGCAAAAACCTACAATCTCATTATTTACCTCAGCAACAAGAAAATATTTTCCAAGCCTTGTTTCTAAATAATTCTTATCAGCTGGGATAAACCCATAAGTTATTTCCTCATTATGCCATTGATGTTGTAAAGATATGATATTATCCAAGTCTTCATATATACATTCTCTAACAATTAAATTATCCATCTTAATCTCCTATTTTTGTTTTATATTAAATTCTATCTTTCCATACATAATATACATTTACTTTACATATAAAAATATCTTTCTACCATCTTTTTTATTTTAACTCTCAATCTATGAATTCTTGTATATGAGGCAGAAATAGAAATATTATATTTCTCGGCTATTTCTTTAATAGGCATCTTTTTAACAAAACAATCTATATATAGTTCATATTCCTCATCCTTAAGCTGTTTCATAATATCTACTTTTAACTTATCTATATCCATTCCAGACTCATTTATATTTTCTAATTCCTCCTCAACACTTGTCAAAGAACAAGCGACCTCGTCATATATAGGTATTTCATATTTATTTTTAGTATAGTATTTTCTCATAGAACTATTTATCATATTTCTAGACGTTACATATAACCAACCTTTAACATTAGGATGGTTTTTTAATTTTTTTATTTGCTTTTTTGCTTCTAAAAACGTTTCTTGTACACATTCTTCTACTATATGATTAAGACTTCTATTACCTTTAGTTAAATATATACAAAACTGATAAACATCTTTAAAATATTTTTCACATATCTCCTCATAGAAGCTATCTTCTAATTTATCCATCTTATCCACCTCAATATAGAACAAGGCAATTTAAATAAGATAAAACAGCAATTTTAAAAAATGCCTTAATATTAATATGACTTTACCACATTCTTCATATTATGTAAATAATCTTTATTAATATATAATATTTCTATACATTTTAGGCATAAAAATAAGTCACCATTTTGGTGACTTATTTTTATTTGACCTTTTTAAGAAACAAATCTTTCTTCAAGAACTTTCCCAAATTCCATATACTTTTTATCTTTAAAGATAAATCTTCTTCCTCTATTATTTAAGCCAAAGCTCTAACTTTTTGAACCTTAGAGTAGCGTATAATTATATAAATTATATCTTATATTTGTTGAAAGATGACATTGAAATTTTTATCAAACAAATATATAAAAAGAATTGCTCTTCCCTAACAAAAATAATTTATCTATAAAATAGCATTCTTTTTATTTAGATATAGACTATTTTTATTATTCTAATAAGGATTTTATTTTCATTCTATACATAATTATATAATAAATGGCGAAAACAATAGAGGTAAGTAAGCCAAGATAAAATCCAATTTGTGCAGTTCTTATACTTACGCTGAAATTTATCTCCCCAGTAATTGTAGTATAATGCCATGTGAAAAACTCATAAATATATGCTAATGGTAAAATTATTGAGGATATTAATCCAATTAAATTTACAATATCCACCTTATTTCCGCTATAACATAGTGAAAACAAGATTATTATTATTGAAAATAACACAATTGGATTTGCTAAAAGTTCAACACCTTGTATATAATGTACACTAAGATTAAATCCAAACCATAGAAAAATCAGAGGTACTAAGCTAACAAAAAATAAAATCAGCGTTTTCTTCATATATCATATCCCTTTCTATTTTTCTTGATATACGATTTCTATTATTTTATAATAATAAATTAGAATTGAATCATATTTATCTATATTAATAGATTCATTACTAAATCTAATAACATTTGGAATACAACTGATAAGCAGCGTAGCTGCTAGTATAATAATAACAATTTTAGTACTTTCCCTTTCTTATTTTACATTCTCAAGTTATTGCCCTTAAATTTCAAATATTTATCCCTTCACATATACTAATGGCCCTAATGTTTGGGTCTTACATTTATTTTTTAAATTTTTTATAAAATAAGGTTTACATATTGAAGAAAAAATGTCTTTATTATATGAATGCAAAACAAGGGATTTAGGTTTGAAATTGAATGAAGAGATTAAGAATAATGGGCATAGAATTCTTTAATCAAAGAAAATTACATATTTCTTGGGTTGAAGAATTTTCATGCTAATTAGCCATTTTTGTTACGTATATAATCAATTATCTCATAGGTGGCAAGGCTATTACCGCCTGCATTGATCATATCCCACTTAAAAGTTTCTATTGTTGTTTTGTATTTTATATTACTTAATATGTTGAATGCAGCACTTTTTAAGCTTTCAGGAGATAGCTTTCTTCGATTCATTCGTTTTCCTATCCCTAATTCAGCAATTCTATTTGCAACCGTCGGTTGGTCATTTCCCATCGGTACAACTAACATGGGAACCCCGTAATACATTGCTTCATTTACACTATTCATTCCACCATGAGTAATAAACAAAGAAGCATGTTGTAAAACATCTAATTGTGGAACAAAGGGGTAAACCATAAAATTAATGGGTATCTGTCCAAGCTTCTCTATGGAAATGGTATTTCCTATAGACATAATGACTGTAACATCTTCATTTTCAAATGCTGTAAAGCACTTTTTATAAAAAGAAATAGAATTATTGAGTAGTGTACCAAGAGATATATATATGATAGGATTTTTTATTTCGTCAAAGGATATCTCTATAGTGCTGATTCTCGGGGTAATAGAAGGACCTATAAATTTGAAACTTCTGTCAGGGAATTCACTATTGAGCACCTGAAAGCGCTTAACCGTGTAAACATAATTCAAATCTGGAGAATTAGATACAATTTCATCCACAATATCATGTGTTCCTAATTTGAACTTTTTACAAATAGCTCGTGAAAATACCTGATATAATAATCGAAATCTAAAAATACTGGTCATATAAAGACCACCAGTCTTAGCAAACATATCAATTACTGATTTATTTAGTGCAAAGGTGGAAAAAAGCCGAATAGATGGCTTTTGTAATCTATCCGCTAGGCCTTTTCCCGGAAAGAATAAAATTTCATAAATAATACAGTCATAATCTGTTCCTATACGAAGGGCAGTATCATAAGCAGCCTGCCAGCTTTTAATTTCTTTTTGAGATGAACTTAGCGTTTCAGGATAATTATCATAGGGAACAAACTGCGCGCCTGTAAGAATCACCTTCTCTTTCCATTCAGGCGCTAGGATATAAGTTACTTGGCACCCCTGTTCGACCAATTCTTTTGCCAACCCCAACGTAGGATTTATATGCCCAGAAAAAGGTAGATTTATCATTAATATTTTCAGTTTCCTTCCTTTTTTTCCTATTTCAATTTGCATAATTACTCATCTTCCTTCCCGAAAGTAATACAAACAATTTTTACTTGAAAAATTGTTTATACAAACCTTTAATCCTCTCTATATCTTCTGAGTCAATGATAGGCATATTGATTCTTTCTAACATAAATAGTAAAAAATCTAGTCTGCTGCATACCTCATCATATCTTCTCTTAAATAGCACGGGGTCAAGCCAAATATCTATGCATAATGCAAGAATTTCTGCTAACTCCTGTGGATAGTCACATTGATATTCATTATTTTCAACACCTTGCTCTATTATTTGAGATATATAAGGAGCAATGATATCGTTCAAGCTACGTATTTCATCCAGTAGTGCGAAAGGAATCTTTTCCATCCAATTATAATGTATTAATTGCTTTTGAATATCATTATTAGCATTGTACTCAATTATCTTGGAAATCTTCTCCTTAGAAGTTAGCGAACCATCTGCAACTAACTCTTCTAAAAAAGCATTTATCTGAAGTTGGGCTTCTTTTGTGACAGATTCTAATATATCTTGTTTACTCTTAAAATGATGATACATTGCCCCTCTAGATAATTGGGTAATGTCTATAATATCCTGCGTTGTGGTAGCTTCATATCCCTTTGTTGCAAACAGTGAAAATGCGCCTTTGATTATTCTTTCTTTAGTATTTCTTGTCTTTTCTTCTCTATTCATAATTTCCTCCAAAAACATACCGACAGTCTGTTTGTGTTATGTTTTTATTGTAAGATTTTTTTCATCTATTGTCAAGCAGTAGCTATAAAAAGTTTTCATATACCTGATCTGTCGTAAAATACCTACCCTCCGAGCAACTAGCAACACACCACTATTTATTAAAAAATGATAAAAAACTATATGAAAAAATAAGCCACCAAAATGGTAGCTTATTTTCCTTTAACCTTTTTAAGAAACAAATCTTTCTTCAAAAACTTTCCCCAATTCCATATACTTTTTATCATTATGAAATAGCATTCTTTTTATTTAGATATAAACTATTTTCATTATCCTATAAGATATAAAAAATCAAATTAACTCAATTAATAAAAAAACTAGGCAAAATACCAGATATTCTTTATAACAGTATGTCTTCCTAATGTTTCTAAATTAATTATTATATGGTATAATATGGCAAGTTGTCTCTTTAATTAATTGCCTCCTCGATAAAATGAAGGAGGTGATAATTTGAGGAGCCTGATGGAAAAAATTCATCGAAAAATTAAAGAAACAACTCTTGAGTCCATTATCAATGCTATTTACAAAATTTTATCAATTATAAATCTAATTCTAAACATTCTCAACAAAAGATAATGGCAAAGCCCTCAGAACTCGCACTCCTGAGGGCTTTTAATTGATAATTTGATTCGCCTAATGGTATTTTCTTTTGTAATTTTATTATATCATACAAAACTAATTTGTAAAGTATTGCTTTTAAGTCCATTGCTAATGCTATATGAGATTTCACCTGTTAGTATTATACCCAATTTAAAAAAATTTATATCTACTTCTTAATATGACTTTACCATATCCTTCATATTATGTAAATAATCCTTATTAATATATAATATATCTATGATTTTAGCCATAAAAATAAGCCACCAAAATGGTGACTTATTTCCCTTTAACCTTTTTAAGTCTAAAGAAGTCCTCTCTTTCCTTTTCTTCAAGTACTTCTTCAATATATTTAATAGTTTTAGCATACTTCGGAATTTGAATTTTTTCTAAAGCATTTGCTCTTTTTTGAGTCTTTTTAATTTCCATTGCTAGTTTATATACAGAGTTTTCTACTTCTGCTAATTCATATATTATCTTTCTAATATCTATAAAATTTAACACAGCTTTATCAAAGGCTGGATTGGTTCTAAAGAATCCATATTCTGTAGAAAAAGGAGTATCATCATATTTTATATAAGGAGTTTCTATTCCCATAACCGATTTAAATAATATATTAAAATCCTCTTCCTTTTCAATGGATAGAGCTATTTCTTCCACAGCTTCAGCTCCCATAGTAATATTAGCCAACTTCAATCCATTATAGGCTTCTTTAAATTTAACATCAATTTTTTCTTCCAGTTCATTGGCTTTATCTATTAAAGTCATCATTTCTCTAATAAGGACTGTTCTCTTCCTATCTAATAACTCATAACCTTTCTTAGAAAATTGAAGAGAATTTTTAGCCTTTATTAAATTAGCCTTTGTAGGTGTCATCTTATATACTGCCATATATTATCACCTTATTTCATATACTTTTCTATTAAGGCTGGATCTAATCTATCTAATTCTTCCTCAGGTAATAGAGATAGAATCTCCCAAGATAAACTTAGAGTATCTGTCATATCCCTATTTTCGTTAAAACTTTGAGTAACAAATCTTTCTTCAAAAGCTTTCCCAAACTTCATATACTTTTTATCTTTATAGGATAAATCTTCTTCTCCTATTATTTGGGCCAAAGCTCTAACTTCTTGAACCTTAGAGTAGGCAGAAAACAATTGATTAGCAACATCAGGATGATCCTCTCTAGTATATCCTTCACCTATACCATCTTTCATTAATCTAGATAATGAAGGCAGTACATTTATTGGAGGATAGATATTCTTTTGATGAAGCTCTCTTGATAATACTATCTGTCCTTCTGTAATATATCCAGTCAAGTCTGGAATTGGATGAGTTATATCATCATTAGGCATAGTTAAAATAGGAATCAATGTTACAGACCCTTTTTTATCCTTTAACATACCAGCCCTTTCATAAAGGCTAGCTAAATCAGAATAAAGATATCCAGGATATCCTCTTCTACTTGGTACTTCTTCTCTTAAAGAAGAAACTTCCCTTAAAGCTTCACCATAACTAGTTATATCCGTCATTATTACAAGAACATGCTGATCTTCTTCAAAAGCTAGATATTCTGCTGCTGTAAGAGCACATCTAGGAGCTATAATCCTTTCCATAATAGGATCATCAGCATAGTTTATATACATAGCTACCTTATGTCCAACTCCTGCCTTTTTGAAAGCTTCTTTAAAGAAAAATGCTTCATCATGTTTTACCCCTATGGCTGCAAATACTATGGAGAAATTTTCTTTTTTTTCTCCCTTTACTTTAATCTTTGCCTGTCTTACTATCTGAGCAGCCAATTCATTATGAGGCAATCCACTTCCTGAAAATATAGGTAGTTTTTGTCCCCTAATAAGAGTTATAAGTCCATCAATAGAGGATACTCCTGTCTGAATATAGTCCCTTGGGTACTCTCTAGATACAGGATTTATAGGTCTGCCATTAACATTATAAAACTTATCAGAGTAAATATCTCCACCTTTATCTATAGGAATACCGACTCCATTAAAGGTTCTGCCTAAAATATCTTTTGTTAAAGGAATTTCAAAAGGTCTTCCTTCAAAACTAACTTTAGTGTTTTCTACAGATAATCCTAACGTTGCACCAAAAACTTGAACGACTACCTTATCTCCATCTATCTTAATAACTCTTCCTAGTTTTTTATCTCCATCTTTACTTTCTACTTGAACAATTTCTCCGTAACCAACTTCATGAACTTTAGAAAGTTCAATTAAAGCTCCTTCTACTTTATCCAGCACTAAATATTCTTTTTTCATAGTCTCACCTGCTATTTAGAATAATCTAATTCTAATGTATTATAAAAATCATTTATTTCATTTTTAAGCTCTTCTAATCTTTCTAAGCTATCATTAGGAACAGTATACTTCATCTTAATAATATCTCCGTAAAGTTCTCCATTTCTAACTTTAGAAATTGGTATGTTCTTCTTTATGGCTTTAAGTCCCCTTTCATATAATAAATCTATAGTTTTTAACATTTCAAGCTGCTTTTTTAAAGGTACATAGGTATCTTCTTTATGAAAAGCATTTTGTTGCAAAAATCCTATTTTTATAACTTTAGCTATTTCAAGTATAAGTCTTTGATCATCAGGGAGAACATCTTCTCCTACTAAAAGAACTATTTCTTGAAGTTTGTTTTCTTCAAAGAGAAGTCGCAGCATTTTACCTCTAAGTCCTTCTACCTCTTCATTTAATTCCATTTCATAATAGTTCTTAAGCATTTCCATATAACCACTATAACTGTTTAGCCAATTTATAGCCGGATAATGTCTTGAATAAGCTAGTTCCTTATCTAATGCTAAAAATACATTAACAAATCTTTTCGTATTCTCTGTAACAGGCTCTGAAAAATCCCCACCGGCAGGAGAAACAGCACCTATTATGGTTACAGAACCTTCCTTGTTAGAAAGAGAATTTACATAACCAGCTCTTTCATAAAATTGAGCCAATCTTGAAGGCAAATAAGCAGGGTAACCTTCTTCAGCTGGCATTTCCTCTAATCTACCAGAAATTTCTCTTAAGGCTTCAGCCCAACGAGAAGTAGAGTCTGCCATTATTGCTACGTGATACCCCATGTCTCTAAAATATTCAGCTATAGTAATTCCTGTATAAATGCTAGCTTCCCTAGCTGCTACTGGCATATTAGAAGTATTGGCTATAAGAACAGTTCTTTCCATTATAGGTCTATTGGTTTTAGGATCTATTAGTTCAGGAAAATCTTCTAATACTTCTGTCATTTCATTTCCTCTTTCACCGCAGCCGATATATATTATAATGTCTGCATCAGACCATTTTGCCAATTGGTGTTGAGTCATAGTTTTACCAGTACCAAATCCTCCTGGAATAGCAGCCGTTCCACCTTTAGCTATAGGGAAAAATATATCCAATACTCTTTGCCCCGTAACCAATAATTTATTTATAGGCAATCTTTCCTTAGCAGGTCTTGGGATTCTAACTGGCCATTCTTGGTACATCTTCAAGGAATGTTTTTTCCCAAAGCTATCTTCTATTACAACGAGTTCTTCTTCAATATTGTATTTGCCATTTTCCTTTACCTTAATAACCTTTCCTTCTATGCCTACTGGCACAAGAAGTTTATGGGTTATAAGATAAGTTTCTTCTACAGTAGCAAATATCTCTCCTTCTTTTAAGAGATCTCCTTCTTTAGCTGTAAAGTTAACATCCCACAACTTTTCTTCATCTATAGAAATAAGTCCTATACCCTCTGGAATAAAGCTGCCAAAGTCATCTCTTATTTTCTTTAAAGGTCTTTGAATACCGTCAAACATATTCCCCAGCATACCTGGTCCTAATTTTAAGGATAGGGGCTTTCCTGTAGAAAGGATGACTTCTTTCCTCTTTAAACCCTCTGTTTCTTCATAGACTTGAACAGTACCTTTATCTCCATCTATGGATATAACTTCTCCAATTAACTTTTTCTCTCCAACTAAAACCATTTCTCTCATCTTAAATCCTGTCATGTTCTCACCCAATATAACAGGACCATTTATCATAGTAATATTTCCTATTAGCTTATTCATATAAATCACCCGCTTCTTCTATGGATGTATAGAGAGTTTTTCCTATTAAATATTTATTTTCTTCAATAATGGTTTTAAAGCTATTATCTAAGTTATAAGTTCTATTTCTATCAGAAATTATAAAGCCACCAATTATATCTTCTTTAGCAATATTCAATATAACATTTATTCCTTTTCCCTTTCCTAAAGACAATATATCTTCTCCAAAATTATCCTTATCTTTTTCTCTTATCTCTAAAATAATTTCCTTCTCTTGCATATTGTCCATAGCTTTTCCTATGTTATTTATTAAATAGGTTTTATATTCCTTAGAAGAAGTAAATTGCCTTCCTTTTTCTTTTAAAGAAAATATTAGATCCTCAAGAGTTTCTTGCCTTTTTGATAAAACCTTCTCCCTATTATCCTGTCTAGCTTTAGAAACCATTTCATTCTTTTGAATTTCACCTAACTGAAATTTTCTATTTATTATTTCTTTTTTTCTTTTTTCTAAAGCTTCTTTCTTTTCCTTTATAATGTTATTATTTTTTTCTTCTAATTCTTCTAAGGTTTTCTTACACTTTTCTTCTTCATCCTTTAAAACAATTTTATAAAATATATCTAATTTATCCTCAAGGGTAATCATAGCTTCACCACCTAAATTTTTATGCCTATGGATTCTTTTACATATCTCATAATGAAATTTTTATCCTTTAAACCAGTCCTATCAGGAATGGTTACAATTAGTGGAGTATTTTCATTAATCTTTACCTCTAATACTTCTTCTTTAATTTCATTAAAAACATTTTCTGTAAGGATGATTATTCCAATATCTTTATCTTCAAGAGTTCTCTTAAAATTCTCATTTATTTCCTTTTTAGATGTTGTTAGGACACCATCTATTCCTGATAATCTAAGACCTACTAAAGTATCCTTATTATCACTAATTAAAAAAGATTTCATTTTTATAGCCTTCCTAAAATTAGAATTGAAACTATAAGACCATAAATAGCAATACCTTCAGCTAAACCTACAAAGATTAAAGTTTTACCTAATATACTTGCATCTTCAGATACAGCACCCAAAGCTGAAGATCCTACAACACCTACAGCATAACCAGCACCTATAGTAGCAAGACCAGTTGATAAAGCAGCTGCTATAAATCCAAGACCTGAAAAAGATGAAGGATTAGCAGTTTCAGCTGATATAGCTTGTGGCACTAAAGTTATAATTGCACCAATTAACAAAGGTAAGAATACAAACAAGTTTACTCTTAAAATCTTCTTTAGGCTCTTTTTATTTCCTTCTACTTCTTTATACATCATAAACATTCCAGTTCCTATAGTTAGTAAAACCATTATTGTTGTTGATATTAAAATAAATGTCATGTTAAATTCCTCCTATTATTTTATATTTACAGGCTTAAATTCTTTTCCTTCACCTTTATAATATCTACTAAATAGTTCATAGTATTGAAGTCTCAAACCTTGTATAAATACGATTAATCCTTCTAATCCTATAATTATAATGTTTCCTAAGATTAAAACTATTATATTCCCAGCAGTAGTTCCTATTAGTTTTCCTATAGTTTCAAAGGCTATAAACAATCCAACGTGGGTTAATGCAAAAGCTCCAACCCTTATAAAAGATACTGTACCACTTAGCATACTTAATAAAGTTTCTATAATAGAAAATACACTTTCAATATAATATCCAGATATATCTTCCTCATGAAGAGGTCTTTTTCCAACAATTAAGTTGGATATTGGCTCTTTAAATATCATTAAGGCTATGGATAGTAATATTATTGCTACACCTATTTCCATAGGAAGTATAGTTCTTCCCAATAATTTTCCTCCAATAAGAATTAATAAACATAAATAAAATAATAATCCTACTAATCCATCTTTGCCAAAGAGTCCTTCTTTTACGTCTTTTCTTTTAACACTGTTTATAATACCGTAAACATAGCTAATAAGTATAAGACCAATACCTATAGCTACAGCTCCAGCAAGAACCGTATTTATGTTTTCAAAAGGCCTTATTAGTAAAGCAGGTATTATATCTTCAAATCCAAAAACTGCACCATATAAAATTCCAAAAATCATAGAGCTTAATCCTAACCTTCCAAGAAGTCCTCCAAAGACTTTATTGCCTTTTACCTTGGCTAGAAGAATGCCTCCCAATAGTAATATAAACCCTTGACCTAGATCTCCAAACATAGCTCCAAACAAAAACATATAGGATAGACTTAGAAAAGGAGTTGGATCTATTTCATTGTAAGAAGGAATTCCATACATTCTCACTAAAGATTCAAAGGGTCTAAAAAGCTTAATATTTCTAAGCTTTGTTGGAGGAGTTAAATCCAAGGTCTCATTTTCTCCCTTATACATAGTAAGAATCCCCTCATACTTATTTAAAATTTCCTCCATTTTCTTAATATCTTTTTTAGATACCCAGCCAGAAAGATAGAAGAATTTTTTAGATCTAGCCATATATTCTTTAGAGTCTTCTATTTTTTCCTTTATATAAAGTAAATTTACTAAGGTTGCAACTATTCCTTCATATTTAACCTTTAATTTTAATATGGTTTTCTCTAATTCATTTATCTTATCTTCTATTTCTATCTTTTTAGTTTCTAAATACCTTAACATTTCCATAGGTGTTCCAGTATATTCTTCTGGAAGTAAAATTTCTTTGAAATTTAAAGACCTTAATATTCTATTTAATTCTTCTCGTAAACTTGAAGGATACATTACTAAATAAACTTCTCCTTCTTCACTGCTTCCAGTATGGAGTATAATAGCCAATATATTTTCATAATTCTTTTTAAGCTTTATCCTGTCTGCTTTAGATAAAATCCCAAACTTATAATCAAAATAAGAAAGATTCCTTAGATCATCTATAGACATTTTAAGATCCTTTAATAAGGAAAAGTTGTTATAAAACTTTTCTATTTTAGAAAGTTCTTCTTTAAGCAGTCTCAAGTTCTCATAAGGCTTCTTAATTTCATCATATATATTATTTAGTTCTAAAGAAATCTTAGAAAAATCTAGCTCTTCTTTAAAACTGGATTTATTCACATCGGATTTAATATTCAAAATTTCCTTTAATTCTTCCCCTTTTTTAAGAAGATCTTCATAAGCTTTGTCTTTAGGAAAAGTACTAATATAGTTCAAATCAATAGCTTTTTCTAAGTTTTTATCGTTTACATTAAATACAAAACTATTTTCTTCAATTTGAGATAAGGCACTTACTAAGTCTACTTTTCCTGAAAGAATTAAATCTTTTAGCACATTATCTACATAGGAAACATTACCTATGACATTCATCATAGTCATTTTTTCAACAGCCATTATTCATCACTTCCTTCAATTTTCCTTACTAAGTATTCCTTCGTTTCCATTAAAGATAAGTCATATTTTTTAGCTTCTAGGATAGATATAATATCTCTTATCTCATATTCTAAAAGGTGCATATACGCTATAGACAATGTGATGTCTAGCTTTCCTTTTTTAAATGCATTTATAAATTGATAGTAAAGATATCGTTCTATTCTTCTTTCCATATATAAATCCACATCTTTCTCTGTATCAAATAAGAAGTTATATCTAGTTGATAATACTATTTCTATTAATCTTTCTTCCTTGGAGTAGCACATTTCTTTAATTGCTTCATAGTTAAATTCATATCCATTAGACAAGGTATAGTTAATGAGTTCTTCCGATGAAAGGTTATAAAACTTAATCCCTCTATATATCCACTCAATATTTAATAAATCAATATTTTTTCCTAATATTTCTCCAAATAGTAAACTGTCTTTTTTATCTAACTTTAAACTTTGAGCTTTTAATAGGTTAAAATAAAGTCTATCTAAATTCATCTCCATATAATATAAAATTCTCTTATATTCTTCTTTACTATAAGGTTTTAGCACATTGTAATAGAGGGTTCCTTTTAAGTTTTCAATAAACTCCTCTAAATTTTTTGATTTAGACAGCTTATCAAAATTTATATTAGAATAAGATTCCTTTAAAAGAGTTGCTTTTTTTATCTTATTTAAATCCTCTTTTCTACCTAAAGCCCTCAAATAAAGTTTTAGATCTTCTATTTCAAACCTTAAAAGTATGGATTTAAATAACTTCCTATACTCGCCTGTAAAATATGGAATTAACTTTTCATATTGATAGATTAAATACTTTTTTAGTTGTGTTTCTACTTCTTGAATGTTTTCTGTATCTCCTGTATCTTCTAAAACATCTTTATAAACTGTATTCTCTTTTAGATAAGAAATTTGATCCTTTACTTTATCTTTTTTTATTAAGTTTATATAGTCTTTTTTGGTTAATAACTTAGATTTTAAAACTCTAATTTTAGTGTTTATAGCTGCAAATCTTCTTTCACTTCCCATGTTATCCCTCTATTCTTTATCTTTAAATAAGCTATGGAATAACTCTTCTATTAGTTCATCCTTTTTTCCCTTATATAAATTGTCTATATTCTTTAGGGTCTTTTCCTCTTCTTTTCGGAGCTCTTCGGTTTCTTTTTTTCCTATTTCTATTATTTCTTTATATTTTTTATCTCCTTCTAGTTTCCCTTCTTCTAAATGCTCTTTCTCAAGGTTTTGTAAAACTTCTTTTAATTCTTTTTCTTTATTATTAATGATTTCTTCTGTTTTTTCTTTTATCTTTATTGTCTCCTTATCTATATTTACTATCTTCTTAATGACATCTTCCATATTCATCACTCCTCGATTTTATTATTATACTCCTTTCACAGATATTGTAAATTGGAGCATTTTTTATTTAAGATGATATAGACTTAAATAGTCTTATCCCTCCTCATAGCTTTTAGCATATCCAATTTTCTCTCTTTATCTCTCTTATATCCTTTGATTATCTTCGATTTTTACATTGATAAAAACAAAACGAGAGAATATCTTAATAAGACATCCTCTCGTCTTTTATTTTATGGAAAACCCTGGTTAAAGGTAAATTTATTCTTTTGATAAAACGAAACTAATGGTATATGATTAAGATATATTTAATATTTTAATGTATGGGGGATTTACATGAAGAGTAATATTTTAAAAGATCTATATACCATTCTTTTTATGACTATGCTATTTATGTTTTTTATTATTTCTTATTCTTATGCACCCGACTTTAGTCTTGGTAATGATTATAGAATGTACATGTTTGAAAATGGCAGTGCGTTGATAACCAAGACAATCAAAAGTGATAAAGAAAAAAATGTGGTAATAAGTATCAATGATCTTAATGAAGTCCGTAGGACAACCTTTTATAAGAAAGATAAATTATTGGTTCAAGAAGTCTTAGAAGAACCTGAAAAAGATAATTTAAATTCTACATCTAAAGGTTCTATATTTGAGGGCATAAAAAATAACGAACTAACCTTTGAGTATATAGACAAAACATATAAAGCTGTTGAAGTCGACAAAAATTATCTTAATAAACACTCTTATAATGACTTTGATACAAAATCTTATGATGGGAAATAAGAAAAGCGTCTATCGATGCGTTATTAAGGTAGCTTTTCTTGAAACTCATTTAGGTCAGAACGAGTTCCTACATTGAAAAAAAGAAAAAAGTAGAACTTTCCTATTCGTTATAAAAAAAGAGAGAGCCCATTTTAAGTGAGTTCTCTCCTTAGGGAATATTTAGTTTAAAAAAATTTTTAAGCCTAAACCAATAAGAATTATTGAAATAATTAATGTAATTACCCTAGGTAGTATAATTTGATAAGTCGCTATTACTAAGGCAACTATATCCTTAAAAGTAAACTTTGGTGTGTCATCTACTCTTTTAGAGTTCATTAACTCCACCTTCTTTCTCTAATATAAATGACAACTTACAAAGTGGTCTGTCTCTAGTTCCTTAGTTTCAGGAACCTGTTCTTTACATATATCTTTAACATAGGGACATCTAGTGTGAAATTTACATCCCTTTGGCGGATTTGCTGGACTAGGTACATCGCCTTGTAATATAATTCTTTGTTTTTCTTCTATAGGCATGGATTTTGGTATAGCTGATAATAAAGCTTGAGTATAGGGATGCATTGGGTTTTCAAATAGATGATCACTAGTTCCTACTTCTACAAAGGATCCAAGATACATTACTCCAATCCTATCGCAGAAATACCTTACTACGCATAGATCATGGGATATAAATAAACAAGTTAAATCGAACTGTTCTATCAAATCCTGCATAAGTGTCAGAACTTGAGCTTGAATAGAAACGTCCAATGCAGCTATAGGTTCATCACCTATTATAAACTTTGGATTTAAAGCTAAAGATCTGGCAATACCTATTCTTTGACGTTGCCCTCCACTAAATTCATGAGGGTATTTTTTTATACTAGAAGCTGGTAATCCGCATAATTCTAGTAACTCTTTAGCTTTTTCCATAGCTTCCTTTTTATCATAAATTTTATGTTTCAACATTCCTTCAGTTACAATGGCTCCTACACTCATCCTTGGATCTAGAGAAGCATAGGGGTCTTGGAATATCATCTGCATATCTCTTCTCATAAGAGCCATTTCTTCTGTAGATAAACGATAGTTCTCTTCAACATCATAGATTCTTCTACCATCAAAAGTTACAGAACCTCCTGTAGGTTCCAATAAATTTAATATGGTCCTTCCTGTTGTAGATTTTCCACAGCCTGATTCTCCAACGAGACCAAATATTTCGCCTCTATTAATATAAAAAGATATATCATCAACAGCTTTTATATCTCCAACTTTTCTCGAAAATACTCCTTTTTTTATGGGGAAATACTTTTTCAAAGATTGCACCTCTAATATTCTATCTTCCATGGTTTCTATTCCCCTCCATTTCAACTGCCCAGCATCTTACTTTATGACCATTTTCATATTCTATAAGCTCAGGCATCTTTTCTTTACAAATATCCATTGGATTAGAACATCTAGGCTCAAAGGCACATCCTTTTGGCATATTATGAAGACTTGGAACCATACCAGGAATACATTTAAGTCTTTCCCCTTTTTTGACTAAATTAGGTCTAGATGCCATTAACCCTTTTGTATAATAATGCATAGGGTTCATAAATATATCCTTAACATTTCCTTCTTCTACAATTCTCCCTGCATACATTACTGCTACATCATGGCACATTTCTGCTACTACTCCTAAGTCATGGGTAATTAACAGTATAGCTGTATTCAATTCTTTTGAAAGGCCCTTCATTATTTCTAAAACTTGGGCCTGAATGGTAACATCTAATGCTGTTGTAGGTTCATCAGCAATCAAAAGTTCTGGATTGCAACTTAAAGCCATAGCTATCATAACTCTTTGTCTCATACCGCCACTTAATTGATGTGGATACTCATGCACTACTTTTTCGGGTCTTGGAATACCGACCTTTTCTAACAGTCCTATACACCTATTTAAATTTTCCTTTCCTTTTAAGCCTAAATGGAGTTCTAAAACTTCTCCAATTTGGTATCCTATAGTAAATACAGGGTTCAAAGCTGTCATAGGCTCTTGAAATATCATAGATATATCATTTCCCCTAACTTTTCTCATATCTTCTTCATTTAGGTCTAAAAGATTCTTATCTTTAAATAGAATTTTTCCTTTGGATATATTTCCATAAGGTTTAGGTACCAATCTCATTATAGATAAAGAGGTTACAGACTTTCCGCAGCCTGACTCTCCTACTAAACCCATTATCTTACCTTTTTTTATATTTAAATCTATATTGTTTACTGCTGTTACTTTACCTTCTGATGTTGAGAACTCAGTAACCAATCCTTCTATTTGTAAAATATTTTTATCCATTGCTACACCTCCTAATGCTTAAGCTTTGGATCTAGCGCATCTCTTAAACCGTCACCTAAAAAGTTTATTGAAAGGATGGTGATAAACACTAACAATCCAGGTGGAACCCATAACCACCAGTGAAGCCTTAAGGAACGAAGATTTTGAGCTGCTGAAAGCATATTACCCCAACTTGGTTGAGGTTGCTTAACTCCTAATCCTAAGAAACTTAACCCTGCTTCAGAAAGAATACCACTGGCTATTCCCAATGTAGTATAAACAATTACTACCGCTAAAACATTCGGAAGTATATGTCTAAAAATAATTTCTATAGGAGTTAGCCCTAAAGCTTTTGAAGCTTCAACAAATTCTCTTTCCTTAACTGTCATAACTTCGGCTCTAACTATACGTGCTATACTAGGCCAGCTAAGAATCCCCGATATAATCATTACATTCCAAATACTCGGTCCTAAAATAGCAGCAATAGTTATAGCCATTATGAAAAATGGGAAACACATAAATATATCTACTATTCTCATAATAATATTATCTACTACTTTCCCATAGTAGCCGCCTATGGCTCCTAAAAGTACTCCTATTATTACAGAAATAGATGTAGACACAAGCCCTACACTCAAGGATACTCTTCCTCCATAGATTAATCTAGTAAATACATCTCTTCCTAATTCATCAGTACCTAACCAATGTTCCTTTGAAGGTTTTTGATAGGTGTTAGTTAAATTTGTTTCATCTCTATCATAAGGGGTTATAACTGGAGCTAGAACAGATAAGATAATTAAAATCGACAGTACTACTATTCCAAATACAGCCAGTTTGTTTTTTATTAACCTTTTGGCTCCAATTTTCCAAAGAGAGGTTCCTTCCTCTCCTTGTACTTTACTTATATTAGAAGATTTATTTGCAATATTATTTGCCATACAATAGCCTCCTTTCTAACTTATTCGTACCTGATTCTAGGGTCTACAACTGCATACATTATGTCAGCTAGTAAATTAGCAAATAGTACACAGAGAGCTAGAAGCATAGTACCTGCCATTACTAAAGGATAATCTCTATTTAATATGGCCTGATATACCAAAGTTCCCATTCCGGGCCAAACGAAAACTGTTTCTGTTAATACAGCTCCTGAAAGCAGTCCACCTAGAGATAGACTTATTAGGGTAACAATAGATATCATTGCATTTCTTAAAGCATGTTTATAAATAACAACTCTCTCTGAAAGACCTTTAGCCTTTGCCGTTCTTATATAATCTTGTTGTATTACTTCCAACATAGAAGATCTTGTATATCTCATTAAAGATGCTGTTTGAACAAAAGTTAACACTATTATAGGAAGAGCCATATGATGTAAAACATCTAAAACCCTTTTCATACCAGTGTAATTAGCTCCAGTTGTTTCTATCCCAGATATGGGGAAAATTCCTAAATCAAAAGCCAATACTTTTATTAGTCCCAGTGCAAAAAAGAAAGCTGGTATAGATAATCCTATAAGAGCAAGGATTGTGGCTACATAATCAAATACTGAATACTGCTTTGTAGCAGAAACAATTCCCAAAGGTACAGCAATCAAAACACTTAAAACTAAAGCTGTTACTGATAACAATAGAGTATTGCCTATCCTCCTTGAAATAACGTCCGCAACAGGTTCTTTATATCTAATGGAATAGCCTAAGTCACCTTTTATAGCTCTTTCAATCCACTTAATATACTTTACAGGTAGTGGATCATAATAGCCTATAGAGTTTAACATTGCTTCCCTATCTGCTTCTGTTATATTTGGATCTAACATAGTTATATAAGGATCTCCAGGTGTAGAATGGATAAGTCCAAATATAATCATGGAAATTCCAATAAACACTGGTATCATGATAAGTAATCGTCTTATAATAAATTGTTTCATAAATCATTCCTCACTTTATATAATTATTAGGAAGACAGCCTAAGCCATCTTCCCTAATTATTTTTTACTTCTCAATGTACCATTCATTTACTTTGTAATAATTACCAAATGCAAAGGATTGAACTCCTTTTAATTTTGGTGCTATAGCACGACCTTCACTCCAGTTATATAAGAAAATAACTGGCATGTCTTCGTTTATAATCTTTGCTGCTTCAAAATAGATTGGTTTACGTTTTTCAATTTCAATATACTTAACGCCTTCTTCAAATAACTTATCTAATTCAGGATTAGAATAACCCATATAATTACTTCCTGTCTCTATAGCTTCAGTACTAAAGTTATTTCTAACGTCTGGATCTGCACCTATACCGCTACCTAGTAAGAATAAATCAAAAGCTTTTTCATCTTTAACTTTTGCTACCATTGTTGCAAATTCCATTATTTGAAGATCTAATTCAATTCCTATATTTTTAAGATTTTCTTGTATTACAGGAGCTGATAATTCTCTAGCCTTATTTCCAGTAGGATATACTAATGAGAATTTAACTGGCTTACCATCTGCATACATCTTTCCATCTTTATATTCCCAGCCAACTTCTTTTGTAAGTATTTCTATAGCTTTTTCTGGACTATAATCATAAGTATTAATAGCTTCATCTCCTGGATATGACCAGAAAAATGGAGGGTAAGTTGTATTTGCAACATTTCCATGTCCATGAAGTAATGAATCTACAATGCCTTGTCTGTCTATAGCGTAAGTTAATGCTTGTCTAACTTTTTTATCTGCTAAAAGTGGATTTCTAACATTAACGCCCATTTGTTGGAATGAAGTATAGAATACTTCTTGAATTTGAATTCCTGCATCTTCGTATAAAGCTAAGTCATCAGGATTCATACTAGATAATTGCATAAAGTCAATTTCTCCACTTAACATTTGCGCTTGAGCAGTATCTTGGTTAACCACTTGAAGAACTATACTATCAATTTTTGGAGCACCAGCCCAATATTCTTCATTTTTTACAACTGTTACATATTGATCTGGAACAAACTTCTCAAACTTAAAAGGTCCTGTTCCTACTGGGTTTCTTAAAATATCTGTTGATTCTAAAGCTTTGCTAACTTCAATCTTACTCCAAATATGTTGAGGAATAACATCTATACCTGCAATCTTATCTAGGAATGGAGCAAATACTTCATCTGTAGTAATCTTTATAGTATGATCATCAATAACTTCTATACCTTTAATAGACTCTGATTTGCCTTCTTTATAATCATTAGCTCCAGATATAGCTGAAATTTGAGAGAATTTATTTCCAGCATATCCTGGATCTGATATGAATTCAAAAGTATACTTTACATCTTCAGATGTAAATGGTTCGCCATCATGCCATTTTACATCTTTCCTTAGATAAAAAGTTATAGACTTAGAGTCCTCTGAAATCTCCCATTTTTCTGCTAAACCACTTTCAAATTCAAACTTTGGATTCATTTCAACTAAAGGTTCATAGATTAATCCTGCTACTGCTCCATCATAGTCATCTCCAAGTAGTACAGGATTAAAAATACCTGCTGGAGCACTCCATAAAGCCATCCTTACAACACTTTTATCTGATCCCTTCACTGCATCATTGGATGGAGTATTGTTTGTAGCATTTTTATCTCCACCACAACCAACTAATAAAGTTGATATCATGGCTATAACAAGTAATAATGAAAATAATTTACGTTTCAACTAAATCCCTCCTAGACTATTTAATAGTTTTATCCATTCATAATTCTTGCAAAATTTGTGCCAATTATTATAAATTTCAGTTATTTTATTAAGTCTCCCATATTGTCACCTTCTTAACATAACAATTCTTGTTTAATTGCATTAATAAATTAGAAGCACCATGCAAATTTTGCATGGCATGAAATATTTTCATCTATTCATCTTAATCAAAATAATTTTTTACTTTGTAATGAATACTTCTTTCACTAATACCTAAAATTCTTGCTGCCTTTGCCTTATTGCCATCAACGTAATCTAAGGTATTTATTATAAGCTGTTTTTCTGCTTCTTCTAATTTAGTGCCTAATTTTATTGGTATAATATCTTCGTCATAATAAACTTCATCTAGAGGACTAAGATCTGGAATACAAGTCTCATCAATAAATCCTTTAGAAGAAAAGATGCAAGCTCTATATATTATGTTTTCCAATTCTCTTATATTGCCAATATAATTATGACTTTTAAGCTTTTCTAGAGCTCCCTCTGTAATTTCCTTTATGCTCAAATTATACATAAGATTAGCCTTCTTAATAAAATGTTCTACAAGTAGCGGAATATCTTCTTTTCTTTCGTTTAGTGAAGGTACATATATAGGCACTACATTTAATCTAAAAAACAAGTCCTTTCTAAACCGCCCTTCTTCTACTTCCTTAGAAAGATCTTTATTAGTAGCAGCAATTATTCTAACGTCTATCTTTTTTGAAGACGTTCCTCCTAGTGGAAAAATCTCTCTTTGCTGGAGGGCTCTTAATAGTTTTACCTGGCAGTACGGATTCATTTCTCCAATTTCATCTAAGAAAAGAGTTCCCTTATTGGCTAATTCAAAGCGACCTTTTTTAGATTCATTCGCTCCTGTAAAGGCTCCCTTTTCATACCCAAAGAGTTCACTTTCCACTAAATGTTCTGGAATAGCACCACAGTTTACGGCTACAAAGGGTCTATCTTTTCGAGTTCCATTATAGTGAATTGCCATAGCAACTAGTTCTTTTCCAGTCCCACTTTCTCCTTGTATCAGAACATTTACATCTAAATTTTTTACTCTCTCTACCATTTCGTAAACCTTTTTAACTTTCACTGTTTTTCCTATAATCCCAATATCCTTTTCTTCTTCAAAAGAGTAATTATCCAACATTATTTTTTTATGAATATTTTGATATTGTTCTGCTTTCTTCACTAATTCCCTAAGATCATCTAAGTTTAGAGGTTTCAGTATATAGTCATAGGCTCCTTTCTTTATAGCCTGTATAGAAGATTCTATTGTACCATAAGCAGTCATAATTATAACTACTACATCAGGATAAATTTTTTTTATCCTTTCCAATAAATCTAGCCCAGATATGCTTCCAAACCTTAAATCTAATAAGACCAAGGATGGTCTATTCCCCTTAATCATTTTATTAAATTCATCCATATTATTAGCCATAAAAACTTCATATTCATCTTCAAAGGCATATTTTAATGCATTACATATAGACTTTTCATCATCAATTATAAATAACTTCTTCATCTGTGCTATCCGTCCTTTCTAAAAGGCATTGATCTTCTATATAACCTTCTATGACCAAAACAAACTTGGCTCCTTCTTTATAGTTATAATCCAAGAATATTTCAGCATCATTTTCTTTCGCTAGCTGATCTACTATAGATAATCCTAGTCCATAACCCTCTTCCTTAGTAGTAAAAAAAGGTTCAAATATATTATTTCTAATATTGTTTGGTATTCCTTGTCCATTATCCTTTATTTCAAATATCACCAATCTACCTTCTTCGTATCCACTTATTTCTAGTGTAGGTTCATGAACTTCATTTAAAGCATCTACTGAATTTATTATTAAGTTTAACATAATCTGTTTAAATTGTTGTATATCAAAATAAATCATCATGTCTTTTTTTAAGTTAACAATTAAATTTATATCCTTCTTATTTACATGATTTGCTACTAGCCCTAATATTGAATCCATTTCCTTTTTCGCTGAAAACAATTGCTTTCTTGGAGGCAATGGTTTTGCATAATCTAGCAAATTTTTTATTATATTATCAAGTCTAGATATTTCTTTAGGAATATCTCTAATTAAACTATTTCTAAAATCCTCGTTGTCAATTTTTTCAGGTAGTAGCTTTATATACATATCTATAGAAGTTAAGGGATTTCTTATTTCATGAGCAATACTAGCTGTAAGTCTTCCTACAGTTTCCATCTTGTCCTTCATGGCTAGTTTATTCATTATCTTTTTTTCTTCTGTTACATCTCTAAAAGTAAGAGTAATTTCCTTTATCTCATCATCAGAATTTTTTATAGGTGTAATATTATAGTGTACAATTTTTTCTTCTCCATTATAAACATAGCTTTTTTCTAACTGTATTAACTTGGTTTTATTTCTAATTACATATTCTATATGATTTAAATTAAATAGTTTGGCTAATGAGGATTCTTTTATATTTTGATTTATTAATTCTTCTTCATATTCTCCTATGATATCTTCTACGTTAGAGTTAAGACCTAATATTCTTCCTTCCGTATCTATGGTTATTAAGCCATCAAATAGGCTTTCTATAATCTGAGCTTTAAAGCCAGCCTCTTCTTCAATTTTTTTAGTTCTTATTTCAATTTCTTTCTTTAATATCTTATTGACTCTATAAAATATTATAGCTACAAAGGTTATTATAGTTCCAATAGTAACTATTAATATTAACACTTGCTTTAAAACTTTTAAAGACTTAGGGATACTTTCTCCCAACCAATTTCTTCTTATGATTTCCAATGTTCCCCTTTTTTCTAAAGTTTCTAACCCTTGGTTAAAGGTTTCTATTAGTTCCGTATTTTCTTTTAGTGTTGCTATACTAGAAGGTAAGGTATCTACTTGTTCTCCAATTATTTTAATCTTATTGTTATATTTAGAGTCCATAAGATAATACATACCTGTAAGTCTATTAATAACAGAAGCATCTGTCATCCCATAAGCTAAAAGCAGCATTGCATCTTCTGGAGTTTCTGTAGTAAAAAGGCGAATACCTTCAATATTCTTTAATCTTTCTAAAGCTGGATCATCTTTATAAACAGATACTTTTTTATGTCTGAGATCTTCAATCCCTCTTATCTTATTATTAGAGTGCTTTATAAATATACTAAATTTATTTATAATAAAAGGCTTAGAAAACTTTAAACTTTGGCTTAAATCAGGACTATATTGAAGACCTAAAACTGCATCAATTTTTCCTTCTTTTAATTCTTCTAGTGCTTTATCTTTATCTAAAACTACTATATCTATGGGTATACCCTGTTCAAGAGCTATGGAATACATAACGTCTATATTATATCCTATAAGATTGTTTTTATCTTT
Organism: Tissierella simiarum; assembly: GCF_018917865.1. Lineage (GTDB taxonomy): Bacteria > Bacillota > Clostridia > Tissierellales > Tissierellaceae > Tissierella_C > Tissierella_C simiarum. The sequence continues at coordinate 66,314 of NZ_JAHLPM010000014.1, read as the reverse complement.
TAAGAAACAATAGGGAGGAAGACCTGGAATTGCTCCGATCCTTACGGTTTCTTGCTGGTTTATAGGTAGTTTTTGAATTTTATCTGAATCCATGTTTACACAGATCACCAAAATAAAACTTATTAAAATTATAGATATTATAATCTTTAATAATAGACTTTTATTTTTCATAGGAATCCACCAATCTGATGAGATTTTTCTTTACAACTAGTAATTTTAAGTTTGTTATAATTAAAACTTTTTTCCCTTTTTACATATACATAAAAATAGTCTTTCTTTGTGATCTTTTATATAGGTTTTTCCCGCTGTAAAACACTGAAAATCTTTATCAAATATTATAACTTCTCCTCTTTTTTCTAAAGACGCAATTATTTCCTCATCACTAATCTTAGCATTAGATCTTCCATTTCCTTTGTTAGTCATGTTACTGTAAGAAACTAATATATATTTTGCTTCAATATTATTTATTAAATCATCGAAGGCTTGAGGTGCTCTCATAGTACAATAGCTGCTTTTAATATGACTTCTATCTATCATTTTCTTAGCTACTCCACAGACCTCTGGCTTATTCCATTGAGCTATGTTTTCCAATAGATGATAGGAATCCGAATATTGTCTGGAATTATAAGGGGTATCTATATACACTAAGTCACTAGAGATTGTTCTTACAAGTTTATTCGCATCTTCTCTATAAATTTCATTGTTTTTATTTAACTTATCATTAATGATTGGTATTTGAAGTTTTAAAGGTTGTATTGTATCCATCTTTTTTCTAAAGGCATCGTAGTGGCCACAAGTGTTAGCTGCTTTATCTATGGCATAAATCAAAGAAGTAATTAATATAGCCTTTTCTCTAAAACTTAAACTTGGAGAAATTAACTCTATTTCCTGTCTTATAGCTCCAATCTTCTTTGCATTATCCATTGTAAAATATTTATTTCCAAAATTTCTTGATACATAATTTTCTTTACTACAAGAAATATGATTAAGTTCATTAATTAACTTATTAATTTTTACTGAATCATACTTTTCATCACTAAACCAAGTAATATATGACAAATAATTAGAATATAAGATATCATTAACTATGACTTTAGTATCCACTTTATTAAAGGCATGTCCAACTACACCAGTACCCGCAAATACATCACTAAAAGTTTTCACATGACCACATTGATCTTTAACTACATTTTTTATAAATGGCAATAATTTATACTTACTTCCTAAATATCTTCTATTATTTATATACAGTTCATTAACTTCAAGAAAATTATTGTTTTTATAATCTTTGCTCTTTTTATTTAATATTACATCTTGAATTTCATAAATAGATTCCTCTGTCCATATACGCCACCCTCGCCAATCTCTAGACGGTTCCGAAATTAATCCTTGTTTTATCCAGTTATATAAGGTCTGTCGAGATACATTGAAATGATTCATTATATAAGCCGTTGTATATTTTTCGTAACTTTCTTTCATCTCTTTCCTCCAAATGCATCTAATGCATCTTTTTGATTTTTATTATTATATAATATCATAAGATACTTTTCAATTGGAATTATATTTTTAAAAAAGTATGGCAGTAGAATATTCTACTGCCATACTTTAAAAGGAGATCTATAAATTTAAGCCTTGTTCAAAAGCTTTCACATTAACTTCATGAACTCTATTTGGTAAATTTTCTTTTATTAGCTTAATCCAATCAATATTTTCAATACCCAATGCTTTAACTGTAGTACCAAGCATTACTATGTTCTGTGCTCTAGTTTCCCCTAATTCTTCAGCTATATGTCTTGCATTTATCACTTTTATGTTTTCAATTTTATCGTTTAATTCTTCTATGACTCCCATTGGATATTCTTCTAATCCTGCTAAAACTGGTAAAGGATACATTTCTTCATCATTGACTATTAAAGTACCGCCTTTTTTAAGTTGGGTTATATGTCTAGCAGCTTCAACTTTTTCAAAAGCTACTAATACATCAGCCTCGCCAACATTTATAGAAGGAGAATGTACTTTTTCTCCAAACTTGATTTGGGTAGTAACACTACCCCCCCTTTGAGCCATCCCATGTATCTCCGACATTTTAACATCATATCCTTCATTTACTAACCCTTCTGAAAGGATTCTTGATACAAGTATGGTACCTTGTCCTCCAACACCAACTAAAAGCAAACTTTTAACCACAGAATCACCTACTTTCTCCACAATATTCTATTGCCTTAAATGGACAAACTTGTAGACATACTGTACATCCATTACATAAGGATGTATCTATGCTCACTACATTGTTCTTCAAGGAAATAGCAGGACATCCTATCCTTAAACAAGTTTTGCACTTTCTACATGTTTCTTGATTTACTTCACAATGTAATCCTCTTCTGGCTCTTTGTACATCTTTAATTAAAGCACAAGGTTGTTTAGTTATTATTACAAAAGGTTCTGTAGCTTCTATAGCATCCTTTACGGCTTTGTTGTTTTCTTCCATATTGTAAGGGTCTATCACTCTAATGTTTTCTTCTTTTATTCCAATAGCCTTGACTAGTCCTTCTATATCTACCATCGGTGATTCTACTCCAGATAGCGTTTTCCCTGTACCTGGATTTTCCTGATGTCCTGTCATAGCTGTAATTCTATTATCCAATATAACCATTACCATATTAGTGCCATTATAAACTGCATTAACAAGACCAGTCATTCCTGAGTGAAAGAAGGTTGAATCTCCAACAAACCCAAATACCTTCTTGTCCCTATTAGCCATTGTATTAACCTTATCAAAACCTATACCTGCTGTAATGCCAGCACCCATACATATTACCGTATCTCCAACACCTAAAGGTGGTGCCATACCTAAAGTATAACAGCCTATATCACTGGTTACTACGATTTTATTCTTATATTTACTCACAGCATAGAATATACCTCTATGAGGACATCCAGCACATAGAGCTGGTGGTCTTGATGGTACTTTTAAATCTAAAGAATAAGTTTCTTTCTTATCTTCATTTAACATAGCTTGTCTAATGATTTCTGGACTAATCTCTCCACAAAGAGAGAATATTTCCTTACCAGTACAAGGAATACCCATAGCCTTTACAAAGTTTTCTATATAAGGCTCATTTTCTTCAATAATATATAAACTTTCTACCCCTCCTGCAAACTCTTTTATTAGTTTATCTGGAAGTGGATAACTAAATCCTATTTTTAAATAAGATGCATTATCTCCAAAAACTTCCTTAGCATGATGATAAGATATGCCATTGGTTATAATTCCTATTTTTCTATTTCCCCATTCAATTCTATTTAATGGAGTTGTATTTGAATATTCTCTTAGTTTGGGGATTCTTTCATTTTCTATTTCAATATGTTTTGCCTTTGAATTAGCGGGAACCATTATATACTTTCTTATATCTTTGGTATACTCTTTAACCCCTACTTCTTCCCTTTCACCTAATTCTACTATACCCTTGCTATGACAAACCCTAGTTGTCACCCTAAATATTACTGGAGTATCAAAAGTTTCACTAATTTCAAAAGCGTGTTTTACAAAATCCTTACATTCTTGGCTATCTGATGGCTCTACCATTGCTACCTTAGCATGAGGAGCATAAAGCCTATTATCTTGCTCATTTTGTGAACTATGCATACCTGGTTCGTCAGCAGTTACTATTATTAGTCCACCGTTAACACCTTCATATGCAATAGTAAACATAGGATCAGCAGCTACATTTAAACCCACATGTTTCATAGTTACTAAAGATCTAGCACCAGCTATAGAGGCACCAGCACCTACTTCTAATGCTACCTTCTCGTTAGTGGACCACTCTGAGTATATCTCTTCGTATTTGGAAACGTTTTCAAGGATCTCAGTACTCGGTGTCCCTGGGTAAGCAGTGGCAACTAAACATCCTGCTTCATAGGCACCTCTCGCAATAGCTTCGTTACCTGTTAAAAGCTTTTTCATTAAATCCCTCCTAGCTTATACTCTCATATATCTACTATTATATCAGATATATGAAAAATTTTAAGGAAATATTAAGGATTTTTATAAAAATTTTAATAAAATTTAGATATACTTTTATAAAAATTCATTTTTTCAATGTTGCTTTAAACTGGTATAGTGTTGTAGTTTAACATCTATTTGTCTAAATAGAAATAAAATCCCATTACTATGATTGAATTTAAAACCTTTTTGCTAATGCTTAAAACTAATATGTATATAGAATCTTTTTTATTCGTTTATACTATTTTTAATTGGCTTACTTTCATCTAATCCAGCCAAAGCAAATCCAGTAAATCCATATATTATTGCTACGATTGGATTTATTAGTCCAAGAAAGTGATACCTACCATATTGAAAAGCACTAACTCCCAGAGTTGTTAAATATACTGCTCCACAGGTAGACCATGGTACAAGTCCTGAAGTCAAGGTACCTGCATCTTCTAAAGTTCTCGATAAGTTCTTTGGATGCAAATTTAACTTTTCATATATTGGTTTGTACATTTGCCCAGGAATCACTATTGCCATGTATTGGTCAGCAGCTAAAAAATTCATAGCAATACAAGTTGCAACATTTGCAAATATTATTGAACCTCTACTCTGACAATATCTAAGTATTACTTTAATAATAGTGTCAAGACATCCTATTTTCTTAACTATTCCTCCAAAAGCTAGGGCACAGATCACTAAAGAAATGGTTTCCATCATTTGAAGCATACCACCTCTATTCAAAAGCATATCTACCATTTCATTTCCTGTAGCTATTTCAAACCCATGAAACATAAAAGGTAGTATTTCCTTTAAATGATACCCTTGGGAAAGTGCAAATACTAGTCCAACCATTGTTCCACCAACCATTCCTGGCACCGCTGGAACTTTAAAGGCTATCATTAAAATTACTGATAAGGGTGCGATAAATATTAAAGGAGAAATATTAAAATTTGCATCTATTGCTGACAATATTCCATTTATCTGACCAGTATCTACTACGGTCCCCTTATATCCTAAACCTATAATTCCAAATATTATTATAGATATAATATAACTAGGCACAGTTGTATATAACATATGTCTTACATGATCAAATACATTTACCCCTGCTATTCCTGCCGCTAAATTAGTACTGTCTGATAATGGAGAAAGTTTATCTCCGAAAGAAGAACCTGTCACTACTGCACCTGCTGTTATTGCTGGTGGTATTCCTAGCCCCGCACCTATTCCCATAGCTGCAATCCCCATAGTCCCTGCAGTACTCCATGCACTACCTGTAGATACTGAAACTATTGAGCAAACCATGGGTAATAAAAATAGAAACATACTTGGAGTAAATAGTCTTAGACCATAGAAAATCATCCCTGGTACTATCCCTCCTGCCATCCATACTCCGATTAAACAGCCAACTATCATTATAATAAAGTTTGCTTGCATAACCATTGCATTAGAATCAATCATTGCTTGTTCCATATCTCCCCAAGAGTATCCTAAATATTTTCCTATGAGTGCTGTAATAACACTAGTTAAAATAAGTGCTATCTGTGGTTCTGCATTCAGTACTAGGACACCCAAAAGCATAAAACATATTAAGCAAATAAAAGGCACTAATGCTAAGAGTAAAGAAGGTTTTTTTACTTTGGTAACGTTTTCCATAAATCTTCCACATCCCTTCTTCGATATAACTATATATTACTATGAAGATGTAGAAAACAAAATGAGATTTCGTAATATAATGTTGTTTTTTATACTATGTATGAATTATACAACGAAAAAAGAATAAAGACAGAAATCAAAAGCTAGACTCACAACTTAACTTTTAACTTCCGCCTCATCTTTTATATTCTATTATTATTTAAATAAAGATTTAAATAATCCCTTCTTTTCCTTTTTATCAGTTCTAATTTGTTTAAGAATTTCCTCTTTGACTTCCTTTACTTCTTCATCATTTTTATTGATTTCTAATAACCTATGGCACATTATAAGTGCATCTTCATATAAGCTCTTATCTTGTAAAATCCTAAGTTTTAATAACAGTGCATTATAATTGTTACCATTTAGCTTTAGGGCAATGCTACATGCCTCTTCTGCCTCATCTATCTTCCCTAATCTATAATATGCCCAGCCTTTATTCTGATGAGGGATATCATATTCCTCATCAATTTCTATTGCTCTATTACAATATTCTATACATCTTTCAAACTCATCAATTTTATATAGAGAATGACTTATATCTACATGCCAATCTATTTCATTTGAATCTAACTCAATAGCTTTCTCTAGTGGTTCAATAGCTTCGTCAAACCTTTCCAATTCATTTAAGGAATATCCTAATAAATAATAATACTTTGCTATATTTGGATCATAACTAATAGCCTTCCTATATTGAATAACCGCCTCCTCATAATTTTCCAAATATCTCATTATTGATCCCTTTAAATTATAGAAACTGTCAAGGTGTGGAACATCAGAATTAAATACTTCATCCAATATATCTAAAGCTTCTTCTTCTCGCGATAAATGCATTAAGCTATTAACCTTGTAATAGTAAGCACCTCCATGATTGATATCATGGTCTATTGCAATATTGAAACATTCTATAGCCTCATCATAATCTTCTTTAAAATAATAGCAAAGTCCTTTAGAATAATAGCAATCTACATTATTTTCATCTAATTCTATAGCAAGATCACAGAAGTTAATAGACTCTTCAAATCTTTCCAACATTCTTAAGACCCTAGCCTTTTCATAGTATAATTTACTATCTGTAAGCCCAAAATCACTTGCAGTATTGTAAACTCTTAAAGCTTCATCATATAAGTTGATATCAATAAAGGCTCTCATCTTTATTACATAAACTTCTGTTAAATAAGGGAAAATATTTAAAGCTTGTTCACAAGCATTTAAACAATCCTCATAAAATTCTAATTCTAAAAGAGCCATTGCCTTATTTTTATATCCATGAGCTATATTAGGATCTATCTCTATCGCCATATTAGCACATTCTAAGGCTTCATTATATCTGCCTAAGATATTAAGAAGATATGCTTTATTGTTATACGCTGTAGAATCGTCTTTATTAAAACTTATAATTTTATCATATTGTAAAAGAGCTTCTTCATATTTTCCAAATTCCTCTAAAAGGTCAGCCTTAAGGAAGTTTAATTTATGATCTTCATCAAATAAGTCCAATGCTTTACAAACAGTAGTATAAGCTAACTCCTTATTGTTCAATGTTATTAGCACTTGACAGAATAAACAATACATTTCACTAGTAAAATCATTGTCTTGCATTAGCCCATTTAATATATTATAACTATCTTCTGTTCTAGAGGTTTTAAAATAAGCTTCTGCTAACTTGTACTTTAACTGCTTATCCATAGAGTTCTGTTCCATATACTCTAATAGCTTGTCTATATAAAAATTATAAGCAGAATTTAAAATTATCCTAATATCTGAATTATATGGAGTATATTCCTGTAACTTTTCAAATAACTTTATTGCTTCCTCATATTTCTCTAAAATAATACATGTTTTTCCTAGTGCATATAGAATCCCCTGAGAATCTGGTTTTATATCTAATGCCATTTTATAATCATCGTAAGCCTCTTCTATTTTCCCCACTCTAAAGTATAGATCTCCTCTATAGAAGTAGGCATCTAAATCATCTTTATTATTGTTTATTATATCTGTAAATAATCTTTCTCCTTCTTTAAGTCCTCCTTTAGCTACTAAGTTTCTAGCAATTAGTATTAATAAGTCTGGATGGTTTGGACAAATTTCCTTCGCAGCTTCAATTGATACTTTAGCAGTATATAGATCGTAATCATCTAGGGCACTATAAATTCTATTATATTCTGTAATAAATAAATCTTGTTTATCTTCTTTACATTCCTTTAGCTCTTCATAACGAAATATATTTTTTGTATTAATTTTATATACTATAAAATCAATGAAGTTTGTAGGAAAATCATTATATAGTCTATCCTTCTTAGTGCTCCAAGAAAAGTAGCTATCAAATAATCTCCATATTTCATAGGGAAAATTATAATTATCCATAATAAAAGCTAGTATTCTATCACTTATTTCCTTTGATGTATCTATGTTATAACAAATATCCCTCTCTAATAGTTCTCTCCAACACTCAACACTAAGCCTTTTATCAAAAGATCTATAATTGTCTTCAAAGTCCTTCATAAATTCATCTATAGGAGATAATATCTGTTTAGATTCTTCACTCTCATTTGCTCTTGAAATAGCTTCTTCATAAGCTTCTCTTAATCGTTGAAAACCTTCTGGATCTGTTTCTGGTGAATATTGTGTCAATAATTTAGAATAAGCTTTACGAATTTCCTTCGTATCCTTAGTTTCATCAATATTTAATATTTCAAAACAATCCAATTAAAAGTCCCCCTTGTTATCAATAGTATCAAATATTTCATTAACCCTATTTCTAAATTCTTGTATCTCTTTTAAGTCCTGTCTTTCAAGTACATCTTCAAACTCACTTAAAAGTCTGCTTATTTCTTGTCTAATGGGACCTAAATTTTCCTCGAAAAGCCTTTCTCCTCTTGTTATGGTCAGCTTATTCTCATGATTTTCACGAGGATGAATCTTTAGATGAGATAAACTTTCCATTCTATTTACAATTTCCTCCTTACTCATATACCCGGGATTCTTTTCAATAATGATACTACGTTTTGTACCAGTAGATACTGCTGTTACTTCAACCTCTAATATGCCATTAATATCATAAGTATATCTAATATCAACAGCCTCTTCTCCTGCCTTACCTAATGGAACTGGTATATTCAATTCTCCAAGATATATATTATCCTTGGACAAACGAGATTCTCCTTGTAATATTTCCACATTAATTGTTTTCTGATTATCGTATATTGTATACAAACGTTCAACTTTACTGACAGGTATTGTAGTATTTCTCTCAATAATTGGAAGAAAGTGACCAGATTCATAGTATCCGTAAGATTTTTTTACAGAAATAGTCGTTCCAAGAGTATAAGGACAAACATCTGTAAGTATAATCTCTTTAAAAGCAGAATCTTTCCCCTTTAAAGCAGCTTGTACAGCTGCTCCACGACCAACTACCTCATCAGGATTAATATTTATATAAGCTAATTTTCCAAATAACTTACTTACGAACTGTCTAATTAAAGGTAATTTAGTAGCTCCACCTACTAATAATATAGATTCTATGTCTGAAATCTTTAAAGAAGCATCACTTAATGCTCTTTCCACTGGTTCTCTTAATCTATTTAATAGACCTTTTACAGCCCTCTCATAATTTTCTATACTTATATCATAGGATAATTCTTCTCCATTAATAGGGCAATTGATGGTAACCACTTTATTTTCAGATAAAGCTCTCTTAGCTGCCTCTACTTCCTTTCTTAATAGAGAGTAAGTCTTATCGTCTAAATCCTTCCGATTCAAATTATGGTGTTTTAAAAACAAAGTTTCCAATGCTTCAGTAAAATCTTCTCCACCTAAATAATTATCCCCTGCAACAGCCCGAACTTCCATAATATTGTCAAAAAACTCTAGAATGGAAACATCAAAAGTACCACCGCCTAAATCAAATACTAAAAATTTAGTTTCTGAATTTGTATTATGTAAACCATAAGCCAAAGCTGCTGCTGTTGGTTCAGTAACTAATCTATCTACTTTTAAACCTGCCAGCTCACCTGCTCTTTTAGTAGCTTTTCTTTGGACATCACTAAAATATGCTGGCACACTTATTACAGCTTCTGTAACGGGTATCCCTAAAAAATGTTCTGAGTCTTCTTTTAATGCTTTTAATATAAGGGCAGATAGCTCCTCTGGTAAAAACTCTTTATCTCCAAGTTTATAAACTTTTTTAGTTCCCATATTTCTCTTAAATACAGAAGCACTTAATTCTGGATGAACTACCTGCCTTTCCTTTGCAATTTTACCAATAAGTACTTCACCATTATCATCTATGCTTATTACAGAAGGCGTCAAATGCTCTCCTAGAGAATTTGGAATAATAACCGGTCCATCTTCTGTCCAATACGATACTAAACTATTAGTTGTTCCTAAATCAATTCCTATTTTAATCATAATATACCTCTCAACTGTTTATTAAATAATTTATATAATTATATTATATTACACTAGAATAAATTTACAATAAACTACTATATATTGAGTTTAATAATGAAATTACCACCATATTATTTAAAATTAACATGGTGGTAATTTCATTATATCTTTATATTATAGATATTAATATCCTCTTTTAGTACCCTATTAATTGTCTAACCCATTCTTTAAACATATCGACATCTAAGTCTACTGCTATATCTATATTCTCTTCCTTTTTAGTTGAATTGTAGTAGTCTACTACCGTTTGTCCTGTAGTATAATGGCCTTTTGTTTCTACTGTTACATAATATTTTTCAGTCTTTAAAAGGTCTGGCAATACCAAAGAAGCTACTGCTAATCCATCATGCATTACTGCATCCTCTTGACCAAATAAGTCTGCTCTTTTAAACATATAATCCAATAATTTAACTGTTAATTTTGCATGAGGATTATCTAACATATTAAAATACTCCCTATCTTCTGGAGAAAGTACTGCTTTTTGTGTCACATCTAAGCCTACCATAGTTAAAGGTATTTCTGATTCAAAAACTATCTTAGCTGCCTCTGGGTCTGCATATATATTGAATTCTGCGGCTAAGGTAGTATTGCCTCCTATCATGGCTCCTCCCATGAAAGTTATTCTTTTTATTAAAGGTTTTATATCTGGATACCTAAGTAGACACATAGCCATATTGGTCATAGGTCCTATAGTTACTATTTCCAATTGTCCTTCATACTTTTTAGCCATTTCATAAATAAGGGTACAAGCATCCATTGGATGGAATTCTCTATTAGACTTTTCTAAAACTACATCTCCAAAACCTTTAGTACCATGGCAATCAGCTGTAACTAATTTTCTCATTAAAGGTTTACTTTCTCCTATTGCTACAGGTACATCCCAGTCAATATAGTCTACTAAATTCAAAGTATTTTGACTAGTGTTTTCTAAATAAGTGTTTCCTGCTACGGTAGTTATAGCTACTACATTTAAATCCTTACATCTATGGGCACACAAAAGGGCTATAGCGTCATCTGTCCCCGTATCGCAATCAATTATTACTGGTCTTTCCATTTTCAACCTCCTACTAGTCAATTAAGTTTCCAACTATTTCTTTTTCTGCAAATAATCCTGTACCTCCACCAGTATGATAATACAATACTTTACTTCCCTTTGGTACTAATCCTTTTTCAATATAATTTAATAATCCAGCCACTGCTTTTCCTGTATATACTGGATCAAATAGTATTCCTTCTTTTCTTGCAAAATATTTAATAGCATTGGAAGCTTCTTCTGTAGGAATTTCATATCCTTCTCCAATATAATCATTGTCTATTATAAAATCATCTCTTGTCACAGATAAATCTTGTTTTAATAATTTTAAAGCATCATTTGTTAAAGATACCACTTTATCTTTATATTTTTCTCCTTTAGGGCTGGCAGTAATGCCCACTATTTTTGACTCCCAATTAAGAATTTCCCTACCTGCAAGGATTCCTGCCATAGTTCCACCGCTTCCTGTAGATAAGAATATATAATCAAATTTATCTATTTCTTGTTCTTCCATTTGAGCTGGTAATTCCATAAGTGCTTTAACCAATCCCAAAGCTCCTATAGACGTAGAGCCGCCTATAGGCACATCATAAGCAAAATAACCTTCCTTTTCCAACTCTGCCTTTCTCTTTTCTGCCATTTCATCGCCAATTTTATTTCCATCTTCTTCTGTCATATTACCGGTTAAACTTATAATATTGGTTTCTGCACCAAGGATTTTATTTAAAAATAAATTACTCTTTAAATCTGATTCATCTGGTTCAACCAAAGCCACGAGATATAATATAGGTTTTAATCCTAATATATTGGCTGCTGTAGCAGTTTGCATAGCATGATTTGACTGAGTTGCACCATGAGTAATTACATGAGTCGCTTTCTTCTCTAAAGCGTCCCCCATTAAAAATTCTAGTTTTCTTATTTTATTTCCACCAAATACACTTGGTCCTGTTAAATCATCTCTCTTAAAATAAATTTCTACTCCTAATTCTTCCGAAGCTCGTTTTGCTTTATAAAGAGGCGTTGGAGCAAATCCTAATTTTGCATATGGTATTCCTTCAAATAGCTTAGATAAATCTTTTATATTTTCCATAGCTATTCTTATTCTCCCTTCTTTTTTGGTATTGAACTCTTTCCATTACCATTTGGTTCATCATTAGTTTCAGAACTTTTGATTTCCCAATGAATAACGAAGGTTAATATTACTCTTAAAATAACTACTGCTGAAAGAATAATAAACTCATCTAAAGTCCTTACTATTACTGTCTTAAGTATTTCGGCAGCTAATTTAAACTCTAAGCTGAAAGCCAAAGCTTTAGCTAGCTCCATCTTAATTTCTTCATCGTCAAAATTGAAACCGCCTTTTACAAACTGGTAAAAAGTTTTTATAGAAGCTAAAACGATAATAAATACCCCTACAGTTTCTAGAGATCCAGTAATATAGGGTATTATCCTCTCTAAGAAAATTTCAATTTCCATTATAGTATTCTCCTTATCATTTGTATTATAATATTTTCTCTTTTGTTGTATGATGTTAATAATTTATATAGTTCATCTTATTTATATATTTATATCCTTCATGGACAGTTATAATATTTATACTACCGTTTTCTGCTTTAAACTTAAAAAAGTATTCAGGTCTATCAAATACCCAACTTAAAGCTATTCTAATAATTCCTTCATGGCATATTAGTAATACGTTTTCATTTCTTTCAATTAACTCCTCTAGGAATTCTTTAACTCTAGAATAAGCACCTTCTATACTTTCACCTTGGGGAACTGCATAAGTTACAGGATCCTCATTCCAAAGCTTAGTTTCTTCAGGAAATTCTCTTTCTAAGGTTTCATAGTTTTTGCCTTCAAAGAGACCAAGATCTACTTCTTGTATTCTCTTCTCCTTAATTCCTTCTAATTCAAGAATCTCCATAGTTTCAATAGTCCTATTTAGAGGACTCACATATACCTTTTTAAAATCTAATGTTTCTATATACTTTCTAGTATTTTCGATTTGTATTCTTCCTCTTTGGGACAATTGGACATCTTTTCTACTGAAGTTTTTTAAAGCATTTTCTTCCGTTTCTCCATGACGAACCAAGATTATATCCATTTTAACACCCCCATAAATGCTAATAAAGATGCAATCTCTCCTATTTCTATGGTAGCACCATATACATCTCCTGTAAAACCTCCTATTTTTTTATAAGAGGTATGACTTATAATTTCTCCTATTATGAAAGTGAAAACTAAAGGTATTAAAAATACAGGATTTAAAAAAGCAATAATTGAGACATATACTATCCCTCCCATTATAGCAAACTTCTTTGGTCCACTACTATAAAACATATCTCCAAGACCTCCAGGTCTTGCTACTTCTTTACATGCCATTTTGTGACACACCATAAGTCTGCTATTAGATAGAGAAAGAATTAATATTAAAGGTATATGACTTTTAAAGTTAGATATTAAAATATATTTAAAAAGTATATCTAAAACTACAGCTATTACTCCAAAGGTTCCAATTCTACTATCCTTCATTATTTCCAGTATTCTTTCCTTATTCCTATTGGAAAAGAACCCATCAAAGGTGTCTCCTAATCCGTCTAAATGAAGACCTCCTGTACCAATAATTATTGCTATTACTGCTAAAAAAGATGCTAAATCCTTGTTTATATAGGAAAATAAATAATATGTTAATCCACCTATGCTGCCTAAAATAGCTCCTACTAGAGGAAAAAAGAAAGTACTCCTCGCCAAGTTTTCCTCATTAAAGTCTATGGCTATATTTATAGGTATTCTAGTTAAAAACTGTATAGACAATATTAGCCCTTTTATCATTTAATCTTCACTGGTATACCACAACATACCAAATAAACCTGATCAGATAAAGAAGCTATTCTTTGGTTTATCCTTCCTTGAATATCTCTAAATACTCTACTAATATGATGTTCTGGAACTATGGAATCTCCTACCTCATTAGTTACCATTATAAGATTATAATCTCTTTTATTTACCTCTTCTATAAGGCTTTTTATTTCTTCAATTATACAGTTTTCTACTTCTCTTTGAAGTTCATAATCTATATATTCCTTATCCTGAGTAATATCAAACATTATATTAGAAGTTAGTACTGTTATACAGTCTAGTAAATAATTTTTTTCATCTCCAAGAGCTTGTATTAAATCATAGTTTCCTTCATATGTTCTCCAATACTCGGGTCTACTTTTTTTATGTAGATTTATCCGCTCCATCATTTCCTTATCCATTATTCTAGAGGTTCCAATATAGACTACATCTTCTTTATTTTCAAATATACTTTCTGCAAAAGTACTTTTACCACTTCTAGCACCACCAGTTACTAGGGTTATCATTTTTATCACCTTTTTATTTATTCTCTTATATCTACTAACACTTCACTATTTATTGAAGCTTCCTTAAATGTTCCCATATTATCCATTGTAAATAAAGCAGCTTCTATTACTTGAAAAGCCAATGGACAACCTGAACCTTCTCCTAATCTCATACCTAAATTTAACATAGGTTTCAATCCCAATTGTTCCATCATATATTTTGCTCCTGGTTCGTTAGAAAGATGAGAAGGAATCATATATTCCTTTACCATTGGATTTAACTTTACTGCACAAAGAGCTGCTGCTGAAGAAATAAATCCATCTATTACTATAGGTTTTCTATTTTTCGCCGCTGAAAGGAAGAGTCCACACATTCCAGCTACATCAAAACCGCCTACCTTAGATATTACATCTATTGGATCTTCTTTATTGGGTTTATTTAATTCTAATCCCGTCATTAAGGTTTTTTTCTTAAGACTAAACTGCTCATCAGTAAGACCTGCTCCTTTACCACAAGTTATATCTGGGTCTAGTCCAGAGAAAACACTTAAAATAGCAGCACTAGTAGTAGTATTTCCTATTCCTAATTCTCCAGTTCCCAATATATCGTACCCTTGGCTATACAGTGTATCTCCCACTTCTATACCAATTTCTATAGCCTTAACTGCTTCTTCATAGGTCATAGCTGATTCCTTAGTAAAGTTTTTAGTTCCATATGCGACTTTTCTATTAATTACCTTAGGATGATCTATATCTCCCTTTAATCCAATGTCCAATAAAGTTATATCTGTATTAGTAAATTTAGATAAAGCGGCAAGCCCTGTAATCCCCTTTACCATACTTTCTGTAAGAAGCATTGTAAATACTTGAGGACAAGCACTTACTCCTTCTTCTGCTACGCCATTATCAGCACACATTACTACTATAGCTTTCCTGTTGATTTTGTTGTGGACTTCACCAGTCATTCCAGCTATTTTAATAGTGATTTCTTCTAAAGAACCAAGACTACCTATAGGTTTAACAAGGTTGTCCCAAACCTCTTTGGCTTTTATCTTTGATTCTTCATTAGGGGAAGCTATTGCTTTAAGTGTTTTGTTTAATAATTCCATTCCATCACCTTCTTATTTTATTCTCTACTCATATTATATTATCAGAAAACCATAAGTTTTTAAACAAAGGCTTATATGAGTTATAAAAAAACAGAGAGAAAAAAAATTCCCTCTGTTTTTTACATACATAATATATACTAGATTATTCCTATACTAGCCAAAAATACTATAATTATAGCTAAAGGAGAAATATATCTTGTTATAAAGTAATAGGTACCTTGATAACTGGATTTAAGAATTCCTTCATTAGTAATCTGATTTTCAATAATACTCTTATCTAATTTCCAACCAACAAATAATATAGTAATTAAAGATCCAATGGTCATAAAATAATTTGCAGTTAATTTATCTAAGAAATTTAAGAATGTATTTTCAAATATTAATATATGAGATAAAGGCCCATTAGATAAAGCTGCAAATATACCTACTATTCCAATTAAAATAGTGGTAATAATAGATGCCTTCTTTCTACTTATATTAAACCTTTCCATTGCATAGGCAACTACTGCTTCCAACATAGATATGGTACTAGTTACAGCCGCTAGTGCTAATAATACAAAAAATAATACTGAAAATATATAACCTCCTGGTATCTTTGGAAATACATTTGGTAGAGTTATAAACACTAACCCTGGACCACTATTGGGTTGAATCCCAAAAGCAAATACTACAGGAAATATAGCCACTCCAGCCAAAATAGCTATTAAAGTGTCAGCAATGCCAATTTTTAAAGCAGAAGTACCTAAGTTTTCATTCTTCTTAATATATGAGCCATAGGTAATCATAGTTCCTGCTCCTAAACTTAAAGAAAAGAAAGAATGTCCTAAAGCATCTAATATTACCTTCCCATTAACTTTAGAAAAATCTGGCTTAAATAAAAACTTCATTCCTTCTGAAGCTCCTGGTAAAGTTAAAGCTCTTATATCTAAAATAATTATTATTCCAACTAAAGCAGGTACTAATATGCTAGAATACTTTTCAATGCCTTTTTCTATTCCAGTAGCTACTATATAGCAAGTTATTGTTAAAATAAGTAATTGCCATGCTATAGATTTTACAGGGTTTGTTATAAAAGATGTAAACATACTTTCTATTTCTACAGGGCTTTTTCCGACAAATTGATTAGTTATTGCCTTAAACACGTATTCTAAAGTCCATCCAGCAATAACACTATAAAAAGATAATATTAAGAAAGCCGACATTACCCCTAAGACCCCACTTAGATACCATTTAGTATTAGGAGCTACCTTTTTATAAGAACCTATAGCGTTAAGCTTTCCCTCTCTACCAACTATAAATTCTGATAGTAAAACAGGTAATCCTATAATAGCTACACATAAAAGATAGACTAATATAAATGCTGCCCCACCATTTTCACCTACAATGTAGGGAAATCTCCATATATTTCCTAATCCTACAGCAGAACCAACAGCAGCAGCAAAAACTCCAAAGCTAGTTTTGAAACTTTCTCTTTTTTCCATCAAACTCCCTCCTTTTAAAAAGAAGTCTGGGCTATGCCCAGACTCTTTATATCAAACCTACTTCTGTTAAGAATACAAAGATTATACCTATTGGTGCAACAAACTTTAATAGAAAATAGAAAGCCTTTATATAGTCTACCTGAAAAGCACCTTGATTGGTTAATTGATTTTTTATTACTTCCTTATCTAATTTCCAAGCAAAGAATATACTACTTAAAAATGCTCCCGTAGTCAAGAAATAATTAGCAGTTAAATAGTCTATAAAATCAAATATGTTCTTTCCAAATATTTGAATATAAGACAAATTACCGTTTGATAAAGAAGCAACCATACCAATTAAAGTTATCAATGTAGCAGAAATTAATGTAGCTTTCTTTCTTTCCATCTTAAATGTTTCAATTATATAAGCTACTACTACTTCTAGCAGAGAAATAGTACTAGTTAAGGCTGCTAATGCTAAAAGCAAAAAGAACATTATTGAAAAGAAATATCCTCCTGGCATTTGGGCAAATACGTTTGGCAAAGTTATAAATACCAAACCCGGTCCTGAATCAGGAGCTATGCCAAAGGCAAATACTGCAGGAAATATAGCTACTCCTGCTAGCAGTGCTATTAAAGTATCTGCTATAGATACCTTTAAAGCAGTTTTCCCCAGTTTTTCTTCCTTAGGTATATATGAACCATAGGTAATCATAATTCCCATACCTAAGCTTAGGGAGAAAAAGGCATGACCTAAAGCTGCCAAAATTACCTTTCCATTTATTTTAGAAAAATCTGGTTTAAATAAGAATTCAATTCCTGCCATTCCTCCAGGTAATGTAAGGGCTCTAATATCAAGAATAATAATGATTAATAATAGCAAAGGTATCATCAATTTTGAAAACTTTTCAATTCCCTTTTCAACACCTGTAGCCACAATGATTGCTGTAATACTCATAAATACAACTTGCCAAATAATGGGCTTAATAGGACTTGAAATAAAACTAGTAAAAAATCCTCCAATTTCTGCAGCACTCTTTCCAGCAAACTGATTACCAGCTGCACTAACGATATATTCTAAAGTCCAACCTGCAATAACACCGTAAAAAGAAAGTATAAAAAAAGCTGCCAATACTCCTAGCACTCCAGATATATACCACTTTTTGCCCGGGGCTAAATACTTAAAAGAACCTATAGCATCTTTCTTTCCTTCTCTACCAATTACAAATTCAGCTAGCATAACGGGCAGTCCTATAGCTACAACACAAAATAAATAAATAATTAAGAAAGCTCCTCCTCCGTTAACACCAGTAATGTAAGGGAATCTCCAGATATTCCCTAATCCTACAGCTGACCCTACAGCAGCTGCCAACAAACCAAAGCTGCTCTTAAAGCTTTCTCTTCCCTTGGTTTCTCCAAGAGAATTTCCATTGTTGTTGGTCATTCCTATTCCTCCTTTACTTTTTTATTATTACAAATATAACGTCTTTTCAATACTTTGTCAAGGAATTTTCTGAATAATTAAATAATTGTCAATTGTATTTCAATAATATGCCATTCTTGCGATAATTATGTTATAAGTATACGTTTTCACCTATTTTTTTCGTAAGGTTGTCTAATTTCTTGCAATATATATCGTTAAAATATTGACAATAAATGTTTTACTTTTATAAAGAATACCTAGTGTTATCCTCAGTTTTACAAGTTTATCTTTAAAAGTGGCTTCCTCAAAAAAGATAACACTGTGGGAAACCACAGTGTTATCTTTTTTGTTCTTCATTCTTGGCGGAGAGAGTGGGATTTGAACCCACGGTACAGCTTACACTGTACAACGGTTTTCGAGACCGCCACCTTCAACCTCTCGGACATCTCTCCAAGTTTATTGAATTTTTAATGTTGGTAAAATAGCACCTTAAAACTAAATTCCAATTCCTTCATTCTACCTTATAGATAGACATCCCTCTATTTTACTCTCATATTATAACATAAAACTACTCTTACATATACTATAATAATAAGAATGTTCAATTTATTTAAGTTTTTGAAATTATAAAACACTCCTTTGCTATTTTTTATTTCTAAGCTCTTTAAAAAAGTCTCTCATAAGATTGCTACATTCTTCTTCTAAAATTCCAAAGATAACTTCTAACCTATGATTAAATTTAGGATGATTAGTTAAATCCTCTACAGTACCACAGCAGCCCATCTTTAAATCTCTTGTTCCTATAATCAATTTATCTATTCTAGAATTAACTATAGCTCCAGCACACATTGGACAAGGTTCTAATGTTACATACATAGTACAGTCTATTAGCCTCCATCCTCCCAAATACTCACTTGCTTCTTTAATAGCCAATATTTCTGCATGAGCAGTAGGATCTTTTAGAGTTTCTCTTTTATTATATCCTCTTCCTATAATCTTGTTTTTGTGAACAATTATAGCACCTACCGGTACTTCGTAGGTGCTATAAGCCTTTTTAGCTTCTTCTAAAGCAACTTTCATATATTTCTCGTCCATATCAATCACCAAAATGGTGCACCCGAGAGGAATCGAACCCCCGACACACGCCTTAGGAGGGCGCCGCTCTATCCTACTGAGCTACGGATGCATAAATTTTATACTAATATATTTTACACCATTTTAGGAAAATTGTCAATTTGACTAAGGGGACAAATAGCAAAACAGACATTCCCATCATATATAATTGAATATATAGAAAATTATACTTTCTAATATCCTTAGGGTAGTTTTCTATATATTATTTACCATATATATGTATTAGATAATGTTAATTCTAATATCTTTTTGCCATGCCAACAGACTTTGGTGCCGAATAATCAAATCCAAACTTTTTATATAATCTATCAGCTGGAACATCGGCAATTAAGCTTACATAAGAATCTTTTGATGCATGATCATCTAGATATTTAGTTATTTCTGACATAATTAAATTACCTAATCCATTGCCCTGATAAGAAGGGGCTACAGCGATATCCACTATATGATAAAAGCATCCGCCATCTCCTATGATTCTTCCCATACCAATTAATTTACCAGAATCCCTCAAACTAATCATAAAAATAGAATTTTTTAATCCTATTTCTGATGCTGCTTCATCCTTAGGGCTCAACCCTGAAATTATCCTTAAATTATTATATTCTTCTGCATTTGGAATTTCATATGAAATATCTATATTCAAGTTAAGTCCCCTCCCCTTTCTTCTTTTGCTTTCATATTAAACTATAAGTATTAATCTATAGAAATGAAAGTGATACGCCCTAAAAATTTATATGAGTTTGCCCTAGATGATGAATCTTTAAGAAAATATTCCTTTAATTTTCAAAAATATATTTTCAATAAACCTGCCTAGCAAGATAAAGGGATTAGCCCTCTTCACCTTTTCTTTTACTATAACTTCTTCTTCCCTTATAATTTCTCCATCCTTATATACCGTCACTTTACCTATAGTACGATCCTTTTTAATAGGAGGTTTCAATTTATCATTTAATGATAAACTAACTTCTATATTTTCATCATTTTTTATAAGCTTTGTAAAACCTTGCTTAGGGTATATTTCTATTTCTTTAGGATTTCCTTTAGGAAAAATTAAAGTATCTAAAGGTATATCTTCATCTAAAATTATTCTGTTTGAGTAGTTGTCTAATCCATATTGGACCAATGTCTTTCCTAGTTCTTTTCTTTCATCAAAACCTTTAGTTCCCATTACTATACCTATAAACCTAGAATCCTTAGTTTCCTTTTCTTTTCCTTTAACTCCGAAAGTAGATACATAACAGTATCCGGCTTTATTAGTAAAACCAGTTTTCAAACCGTCTACTCCCTCTATTTCTGCAAGAAGTGGGTTAGTATTCCCTTCAACATAATTTCTGCTTTCCATTTCTATAAAAGGTAATTTAGATATCTCTAATATTTCTGGATACTTGTCTATAATGTGCTGGGATAATATAAAAATTTCTCTAGTAGTCATTACATTTTGTATATCCAAATCCTTTACAGGTAACCCTGTGCAGTTAAAAAATATAGCATTTTCAAGGTTTAGTTCTCTGGCTTTGTTATTCATTAGTTTTACAAAAGCTTCCTCTGTGCCAGCAACTTTCTTAGCTAAAGCATATGTAGCATCATTGGCAGAAACCACCATGGCGGCTTCTATTAACTCCCTTATAGAAAAGACTTCTCCTACTTCTACTTTTAAACTAGACCCCTTTATACTTGCAATATCTTCATCTATAAAAACTCGATCTTCTAAAAGTATATTTCCCTTAGTGACTTCATCCATTATTACTAAATAAGACATTAATTTAGTAATACTAGCAATTTCTATAGGCTTATCTATATTAAATCCTTCTAAAATTTCTCCCGTTTCACAATCCCCTAATAAATAAGCTGTAAGTTCTCCTTCTATCCCTATACTTCCGAAGGCTACATTGTTCATAGAAATAAACATTATTAAAATTATTGTTATTATCCTTCTTAAAATATTCTTTTTTTCCACTTCCAGTCCCCCTAATAATTCTTACAAATTTCTATTTAAATATCTCAAGTTTAATTATATCCTATTCTATTTACTAATTTATTAATTATTTCTTAAGATGCTTAGATACTTAATATTAAAGGATAGCCACATAGTTGTTATACAAAGTTACTATAGACTATTGTTCTCTTCTTATTGGATATCTTATTTAATAGATAATAAAATATAAGTGGAGGGTATATGTTCCCCCCACTTTATTTTCCACCCAATAGCCACCTATCTACCTTTTCTTTAAAGGAATCCTTAGTGACATTCTCACATATTTTTATAAAATCCTCTGTTGTTGCATTATAAAATTTATAGGTATGAAAATATTTATTTAATATATCATAGAGGGTTTCTTCTCCATATTCTTCTTTGATTTCATTTATAAATATAGCTCCCTTTGTATAAACTAGTATACCGTAATCATCCCAGCCAGTAAATTCATTTAAAGGTTTTTTAACTACTCCATTTTCTCCCAAATATTTAACTCCGTGATCATAACCTATCTTAATATTTTGATTATAATACTCTTCTCCTTCTTTTTCACCATATACTTCCTTTGTATAAATTACTTCCGAATAAGTAGCCAAAGATTCATCTAACCATGCCTCATCTACTTGATTATTCCCTACTAGGCCATACCACCACTGATGAGCTGTTTCATGAACTATTATTTTTTCCAATATACTCTTTAAGGAATTATAGAAATAATCATCTCCAATAAAGACTAATCCTGGATACTCCATGCCAGAAGGAAATTCAGTTATTACTATGGAATATTGACTATAGGGATATTTACCAAATAGTCTACTAAACAAACTAATAGATTCTTCTCCTACATTAAGGCTATATTCTATCATAGAATCATTATCTTTTAAAGTATATAGTCTTATTAATGTGTCTCCAACCTTTCTTTCATTAACAATGAAATCTTTACTAGCAGCCCAAGCAAAATCTCTTAAAAGCTTTCCTTCAATAATATAAGTCTTCTTATCCCCTTCTATTTTTTC
This sequence comes from Tissierella simiarum, assembly GCF_018917865.1. Taxonomy (GTDB): domain Bacteria; phylum Bacillota; class Clostridia; order Tissierellales; family Tissierellaceae; genus Tissierella_C; species Tissierella_C simiarum. Next base: position 43,685 of record NZ_JAHLPM010000014.1, on the reverse strand, counting down.
TGAAAGAATATTTCCACTAGCAGCTACAACCACTTCTTTAGGTGTTGTAATATTTACCTTATAATTGCTTATATCACTATAGAAGGGATCTCCTATACTATAGTAAGGATCTAAATTCCATCCTTTTTTATCATAGACACAAACTATAGGATACCAGTTTCCAAAGTTAATCGCTTTTTCTCCATAACCAAAACGATCCTTACTAGTAGGCAGATATACTTTATATTTAAAATAAATAGTAGCCTTTTCCCCCTTTTTTAAAGGTTTATTTAATTGTATATGCAATATAGTGTCATCTTGCCCTTGTATATTAAATCTCAAATTATCTTTATCCATTAAAACTTTTTCTAGATCCATATATCCAGGTTCATATTCCAATGGTTCCATACCTTCTCCTTGGTTAAATAGTATAGGAGCTTTGTCTAAAGACTTGAAAGCATTTGGATATACATGAAAATATATTTCTTTTAAATCTATGCCAGTATTATTTACATAAGTTACCCATTGCTTTCCAGTATAAGATTTTTCCTCTTCATTTAATTCTACTTCTATTTTATATTCGTTTATCTTGTTTATATCTATCCCATTGTAATCTTTTAGCATTAAATTGTCTTCACTTAAAGCTTTCCCTTTTTTACATCCTGCTAAAGATAATATAAGAACAAATATTAATATTAAACAAAGTTTTCTCTTTATTTTCAAAACTTCACCCCCACTAATTATTTTATATATTAATATTCCTAATATTCTACTTAAATATTAAAATTCCTTTAGAACACAAAAAAGATTGAGTATTTTACCCAATCTTTTCATTCATTACTTATCTATTTTTTCTATTCCTCCCATATAAGGTATTAAAGCTTCAGGGATTATGACAGAACCGTCTTCTTGTTGATAGTTTTCTAAAATAGCTGCTAAAGTCCTTCCTACAGCTAAACCAGAACCATTTAGAGTATGAACATATTCAACTTTTCCTGATTCTTGTCTTCTGAACCTAATATTGGCTCTTCTTGCTTGGAAATCTTCAAAGTTGCTACAGCTTGAAATTTCTACATATCTTCCATAACTCGGCATCCATACCTCTATGTCATAAGTCTTTGCAGATGAAAAACCTAAATCTCCTGTACTAAGCATTACTACTCGATAAGGTAAGCCTAATCTTTTTAAAACCTCTTCTGCACTAGTAGTTAAAGTTTCTAATTCTTGATAAGATTTTTCTGGTAATGCAAATTTAACTAACTCGACTTTATCAAACTGATGGTTTCTAATAAGACCTCTCGTATCTCTTCCTGCAGAACCTGCTTCCTGTCTAAAGCAAGGAGTATAAGCAGTATAATAAATTGGCAACATTTCTTCTTCTAGTATATCGTCTCTATGAATATTGGTTAGAGGCACTTCCGCTGTAGGAACTAGAAAATAGTCTTTACTTGGTAAATGAAACATATCCTCTTCAAACTTTGGAAGCTGACCTGTTCCAATCATACTATCTCTGTTTACCATAAAAGGAGTAGCCATTTCCATGAAGTTGTGTTCAGTAGTGTGTAAATCCACCATAAAGTTTGTTATAGCTCTTTCAAGTCTTGCTCCTTTATTTCTAAATAAGGTAAATCTTGCTCCAGCTAATTTTGAAGCAGTCTCAAAGTCAAGAATGTTTAACTCTGTCCCTATGTCCCAATGAGCTTTTGGTTCAAAATTAAAGTTTCTTGGCTCACCCCATTTTCGTATTTCTATATTATCTTCGTCACTTTTTCCTTCTACTACTGACTCATTAGGAGTATTAGGGATTTGGAGTAAATTATGTTTTAAATCTTCATCAATGTTTTTTACTTCTCCATCTAATTCCTTAATTTTATCCGATAAAGTTCTCATTTCTCCTAAAAGTTCTGATACATCTTTACCTTCTTTTTTAAGTTTTGGTACTTCCTTAGATACTGCATTTTGTTTTGCCTTCATTTCTTCTACTTCAGCTAATAAGCTTCTTCTTTTCTCATCTAATTCTAGAACTTTATCAATTGGAAAATTTCCATGTCTTTTCTCTAATGCTTTAATAACTTCTTCAGGGTTTTTTCTTATTCTTCTAATATCAAGCATACTAATTTTCCCTCCTATTTTCAAAAATAAAAAAACTCTCAATCCCTATATTAGGGACGAGAGTATACCCGCGTTGCCACCCTACTTAACCTTTCGGTTCGCTTGTAAGTTCATTAGCTCTAGGATGGATTCAATAAAAAGACTTACCAATTCTCACCGGCCATTGGCTCTCTAAAAAGACTTTATTATTTACTATTTCCCTTCTTCGCTAAAATATTAAATTTTAAATGATATTATACCATGATTTAAAAAATTGTCAAGGGTATATTTAAAAATATTAAAATTAATTTTAAATGGACACTAAGTAATCTTAATGTCCATTTTCATCTTTTGTTTTTTAATATTTTATCTTTTGTTAAAAGGGAGTTCTGCTCCCAAAATATATATACCCAGTTACAGTAAATTAAAACTTTAATTCTTACTAATTTACCTATAATTAGGATATTTTTTTAATTAATACTAAAATTTATACATTTAATTGTGTATACAAGCACCACTTGCAGCTAATAAAGCTTCAAATACAGATTCTGATGTAGTTGGATGAGGATGTATAGTTTTAGTTATATCCTCTGCTTTAAGTCCATTTGTCATAGCTATTGATATTTCATTAATTAAATCTGTGGCATTTGGGCCTATAATAGATGCACCTAGGATTTTCTTAGAATTTTTATCAACAATTACTTTTACAAATCCCTCCGAAGCACCTAAAGTTAAAGCTTTTCCATTAGAAGCTATAGGAAACTTTCCTATCTCTACTTCAATATTATTTTCCTTAGCATATTTTTCATCAATTCCTACACTCGCTATTTCTGGATCTGTAAATATTGCACTTGGAATTATGCTATAATCCATTGTATCTTCAATACCCATTATATTATTAGCAGCAACTATTCCTTGAGCAGAAGCTACATGAGCTAATTGTATTCCTCCAGTAGCATCCCCTATGGCAAATATATTAGATATACTTGTCATCAATTTCTCATTTACTTTGATTCCTTTTTTATTTGTATTCAATTCTAAACCTAATTTTTCTATGCCTAATCCATCTAGATAAGGTTGTCTACCTATAGAAACTAATACTTTTTCTGTAGAAATATATTTCTTCTCACCATTATTAGTAAATCCTACTATAGCTTTATTATTTTCATCTCTTATTATTTCTTCAACCTTTGAATTAGTATAAATATTTATTCCTTTATTTTCTGCTATCTCTTCGATTTCATGACATATATCTTCATCTAAATTAGGTAAAAGTTTATCCATATATTCAACTACAGATATCTTTGTCCCAAAGGTATTAAATATAAAGGCAAATTCCATGCCTATTACTCCACCACCAATAATAACCATTTCCTTTGGCAGTTCATCTATTTCCATTATTTCAGTACTTCCCAAAACATTATCTAAATCTATACCAGGTATAGGCAGCTTCGTAGTAGTAGACCCTGTCGCAATAATAATATACTCTGTTTTTATAGTGGTTTCTCTATGTTTTGTTTTTACAAAAACTGTATTTTGGTCTAGAATTTCTCCGCAACCTTTAACATATTTTATGTTGTTCTTTTCTAATAAATAGCTAATTCCTTCTCCTAATTGAGAAGCAACCTGATTTTTCCTAGATATTACTTGTCCAATATCTAAATTATAGTTTTCTACTTTACAGCCATAGGCTTCACTTTCTTTAATGTTTTTAAAAACATCTGCTGAACGTACTAATGCCTTTGTAGGAATACAACCTCTATTTAAACAAGTTCCTCCAACCTTGTCCTTTTCTACAAGGACTACTTCAGCTCCTAACTGAGCTAATTTAATAGCTGCTACATATCCACCAGGTCCTGATCCTATAATAGTAACTTTAGTTTCTATTTCTTCTTTTTTAGGAGTTATTAAACCTTTAAAATAATCAAAAGAAGACTCTGATTTCTTAGTTTCTATTTTTTCTCCATCTACTAATGCTAAAACATCACCTATCTTAATATTGTCTCCTGATTTTATTTTAATCTCTTTTATAACACCTTTTATGCTTGGTTCAATATCTAATGTCTTTTTATTTTCTTCTATTGAAAATAAAGAATCGTTAGGTTCTATAGTATCCCCAACTTCTTTATATATCTTCATTACTTTACCTTTTTTTATTCCATTTAAACCTTCAAATTTAACTTCAATAATCATTTTTATCTCTCCTTATTTCTACATAGATTATTTGAAATCATTTTCAAATTCATCGATGCTAGCTCTAAGCAGAGTAGATGAGTAAGCCATAGAAGGTCCTCCACCAAAAGCTACAGAAACCATAGCTGCTTCCATTATTTCTTCTCTAGTAGCACCACTTTCTAAAGCTTTATAAACATGGAAAACTATACAATATTCACATCTATTATAAGCAGCTATTCCAACACTTATTAACTCTTTCGTCTTCGTATCAAGGGCTCCAGATTCATAGGTAGTTCCTAATAGGTTCATAAAAGCCCCTGCATGATTTTCATTTGTTTCACCTACAGCTTGTAAACCGTTCATAAACTCATCTAAATACTCTCTTGGACTTTTTGACATCATAATTCCCCCTTGTTAAAATACTTGCTATACTAATAATTAGTATAGCAAGTATTTTAACAAAGTCAACTACTTTTTAAAGTTCTTGACCTATATTAGACAATATTTTATCTACTACTTTCATGAATATATCAAGTTCTTCCTGAGAAATACCCTTTGTGAAAATTTCTGCCATTTTTTCCCCTTCTGGTAAACATTCTTGTCTATATTTCTTCCCTTTCTCTGTTAAATAAAGTTTAGTGATTCTTCTATCATCCTTATCTTTAAGTCTACAAACATAATCTTCTTTTTCCATCCTATCTATTAATCTAGCAACTGTAGATTCTTTAATGTCCATTAGCTCTCCTAACTCTTTTTGACTGATCCCATCGTATTTTCCTAAATAAAACAAAGCTATCCATTGAACTCTTGTAATTCCAAGTTTCATTAACCTATCATTAAATTCATCAGCCATTTTTTTAGCTGCTTTATTTGTTATAAACGCCACACATGCATCTAAATCAAACATTTTTAACACTCCTCGACTTATCCTTAATATAAACTTATTATATTATAACTTAACTATGAAGTTTTGTGAAACAAAAACACTAGATTTAAAGTTAATATTAAATCTAGTGTTTTTGTTTATTCATTATTTTATAACTTCATATCTCCTGATTTTATATACCCACTTTTTCTCATCCATTCTGAAATTAAAAAACTGATAGCTCCAGGTAAAATAAAATGCATAAAAAGTATCATAGAAAAAATCTTTGGATTTAATCCCATTACGTCTATTACTGCAAACTGCCCTACCAGCCCACTAGTCCCCATTCCTGCACCTATCATATTACTTTCCATTTTCAAAACAGCAGTAGATATTGGTCCTAATATGGCTGAAGTAACTATTGGAGGAATCCAAATTCTTGGATTCCGTATTATATTTGGGATTTGAAGCATAGAAGTACCTAACCCTTGAGCAATAAAACCTCCAAATCCATTTTCTCTGTAAGAAGCTATGGCAAAGCCAACCATTTGAGATGCACATCCAACAGTACTAGCACCTGCCGCTAGACCGCTAAGTCCTAAAGAAATAGCTAAAGCTGCACTACTTATAGGTAAAGTCAATACTATCCCCATAAGTACAGATATAATAATTCCCATAGGTATAGGCTGAAGTTCTGTAGCTAAATTAATTAATTTTCCTATAAGAGTCATAACAGAGCTAATAACTGGACCTATATAATATCCTGCTAATCCTCCTATCACTATTGTAGATAGGGGGACTAATACTATATCTACTTTTGTCTTTCCTTTTATTAACCTTGATATTTCTGCTCCTAAAAGACCAGCTACCAAAGCTCCCACAGGTTCACCTACCTTTACCAATGCTTGATTTCCTTGGAAATTGATGGTTCCAGCACCTATAGCTCCTGTAATTACAGAAGCGAAGATTCCAAGAGGTGGTGCTCCAACACTATAGGCTACACCAGCACCTATGGCTGGTCCCATAAGCATTTGAGCGATGGATCCAAAATTAATTATAATCTCCATCTTAAAGAGTGTACCTAACTGCTTTATTATTAATCCTATTAAAAGAGATGAAAAAAGCCCTAAAGCCATGCCATTAAAAACCTTAATAAAATAATCCTTTATGCTGCCTTTTTTATTTGACTCATTGTTTTCCAATGTAGCACCTCTTTTCAGTGTAATTACATCTGTCTTGTCACTTGTAGATATAATATATCATCTTAATCTTCATTTATCAAGTATTTTTTCCTCATTAAGGCCTCTTTTATTCTCTTAAAAATCTCCTCATTCTCTACCTCAATAGTATGAATGTGAATACCACCTGTTAAAGACGATAAAGGTTCTGCATTAGTTTCTTTTATACTATCCATAAATTGTTGTAATTCTAATCTAGAACCAATTTCAAGCAAACTTCTTATTTCTCCGTATAAAGGATGATCAACGATTACATCTATTACTCTTCCACCTATATCAATAATTGTTTTTAATTCATCTTCTATTTCATCATAGCCTTCATGATTGCAAGCTATTGTTTTCAGTATTCTACTTTTACCATATGTGTCGGGAATAATATAGCCTTGTGGCGTAGCTATTATATTTTCTCCCTTTGCCCTTAACAAAGCAATATCTTGAACTATTACCTGTCGACTGACTTGAAATTTCTGAGAAAGCTCAGTCCCTTTAATAGGATTTTTAGATTCATTTAGCACCTTAAAAATTTCTTCCCTTCTATCTTGTGCATCCATAGATATTCTCCTTTCCCATTTATATTAAAACATGTTATAATTAATTATACATTGAATATGATTTTTATTTTAGTATTTAGCTTAAAATTCAACTAAATTAATTTAGTTGAAAATTTATATTGACAAGCCTTAAAATTCATAGTATAATAAAATTGGTTTTTATTGAGTCAAATTTAATCTGGCCCCATGGTCAAGCGGTTAAGACATCGCCCTTTCACGGCGGTAACCCGGGTTCGATTCCCGGTGGGGTCACCAACTTTTATTTAACCTATAGTACATATAATCAGGAGTGTACGAAGTACCATTAAATTATGGGCGCATAGCTCAGTTGGGAGAGCACCTGCCTTACAAGCAGGGGGTCACAGGTTCGAGCCCTGTTGTGCCCACCATTATGACCTAACCCAATGAGCGTAGCGAATTGATGGTAGGTCAAACGCAACGAGCATCAAATTTGCACGACCGAAAGGGAGTGAACAAATTTGTGTTGCGAGACTGCTAAATTTAAATGGCCTGGTAGTTCAGATGGTTAGAATGCCAGCCTGTCACGCTGGAGGTCGAGGGTTCGAGTCCCTTCCAGGTCGCCATTTTAAAATAAACATTTATGCTGGCGTAGCTCAATCGGCATAAGCAGGGGACCAAAATCATGTATTTCGATTTTGTGTACATCGCTTAGTGGGATTCGGTTACTTCTAGCAGTTAATAAATTGTGCAGTAAAAAGTTAATATCTATGCTGGCGTAGCTCAATCGGCAGAGCAACTGACTTGTAATCAGTAGGTTGGGGGTTCAATTCCTCTCGCCAGCTCCAATAAAAAATAAAACTGTAGAAAATTTCTACAGTTTTATTTTTTATTTTTTTCTATTAATTTAATATTTATAAACACATTAAATATTTTTTTACTGATATTATGCATTTTCTTTATATTTACGTTTTAATTTAGAAAGACTAGAAAAGGCAACTACAGCTACCATTAAGACTAAAAATAGATACATACTACCTATAGACTTTATAACTTGTCCTGTATCATCCTCACCAATCTCTTTAGGAATATCTACATCCATCATATCAGACCAAATATATGTACTAAAATCTTCTTCAGTGACATTTTCTATGTTTAGCTCTGATGATAATATATCCTTAACTATTCCTTTTACTTGGGAGTTCAGTGGTACAATCCTCCCTTTTCTCTCTATTGGATTTTCAACAGCTATTTCTCCGTTATTAGACGAGTCTACAAGCTTATCAAATTCTCTAAAATCAGCATGTGGAATTTGAACCACCATTAATTTATCATCAATTAAATAAAAATAGAGTCTTTTTGTTGAAAACTCAATATCCTTTTCAGTATTTTCCATAACATATTCTGCAAAATAAGGAGTCATTCTATCAAAACTGGCTTTTACAAATTCTCCCTTACTTTTTGAAAAATCCAAAGTCAATAAATCTTTTGGTCCTTCAGCATCCTTTTTGATCCTCTTTACGCCTATACCCAAAATTACACCAACTACTATGGTTAATATAAGCAGCATGGACAATAGTCTTGTTATGACCTTTTTTCTTTCAATGACGTATTCATTGTTCATAGTCTAATAAACTCCTATCCTTTATTATAGTAAAATTTCAGCATTTAAAACACAACACAAAAAACTTTACCATAAATTTAATAACATATCAATTATTTTTTGTTTCTTTACTTATATTTAATAAATCTGCCTTCAATTCTTTAACTCAAAATCAAAGAATCAAAGACAGATTTCCTTATTCCCATCTTAAATCTGGTCCATAAAATTTTAATGGTATAAATTTATCCAGTATACGAGAAAATATTCTATCCGTATAAATATCTGATATTTCTTTAGGAGTTAAATTAGTAGATATTAAAGTTTTTTTACCTCCAATAAGACGAGTATTTACTATATTAAAAATCTCTGCATTAGTGAATGTATTAGCTACTTCAGTTCCTAAATCATCTATTACAAGAAGATCTGCTTCAAATAATAAGTTATACTGATAATCATTAAAGCGGTTATTTTCTTTGCTAAATCTATGTTTTTCAATTATCTCTAAAATAGTAAAAGCGGTTTGATATATTACAATTTTATTTTTATCCAGTAAGGCTTTGGCAATACAATTACAAAGATAAGTTTTTCCAAGGCCTGTAGTACCGTAAAACAATAGATTTTCTCCATTATTTTCGTCAAAGTTATTGATAAACCCTTCACTTATGCCTACTATCTCCACCATATTCTCTCTAGGTGTCATTTTTTCTTCTTCAAAAGGCTCGTTTTTAAAGATATTTATATTAAAGTTTTGGAAATTTTCTTTTTTTAATACATTTTCTAAGTTAGACATTTTATAAGCTCTAGTAACCAAAGCTTGTTTTAAACAACTGCATTGTTCTCCATTCTCTAAATAGCCTGTATCCTTACAGTTATTACATTCATACTTTATGTCCATATAGTCTAAAGGAATATTATTCTCTGTTAATAAAAAAGCTTTCTCCATCTTTAAGGCTTCCATTACTTCTTTTACCTTTTCAAGATTTTCCTTATAGCTTTCTGGATTACCTATTATAAATTTAGACATAGAAAGACCTGTTTTAAATATTTCCTCATCTATTCTTTTAATTGCAGGTACCTTTTTATATACCTTTTCTATTCTTATTCTCTGGTCATAAACTTGTCTATCTCTTTTCCTTTCGTATTCCATTAAAATTTCCTTTAATATCTCTTTATACATAGGCTAACTTTCTCCTTTTGCTTTTAAGTAATGTTCTTCCCTTTTCTTACGTGCAATCTCCTCTAGCTGTTCTGAAGTATATTTAGAAGTCCTCTGTTCAAAGTTATGGAACCTAGTCTTTATTGGAGTACTTTTTCTTTCTACAGTCTTAGTAACCTTATAATCTTTCTTCTCTTTAAGCTTATCTTTTTTTTCAATATCTTCAAAGGTTTTTATTTGTTTTTCAAACCAAGAAGTCAATACTCCATCTATATAATTAACACTAGGATTAGAAACCTTGCTAGAACTCTCACAGCCTTTAAGAACCATCTCCATAGAAAATTCATACTCATCAAACCATTTATCTATAACCTTCATTTCCCCTTGAGTTATAGGTCTTTTATCTAGACCTAAATGTTTCATAACCTTTTCATATTTATAATATTTTTCATCTTGTGATTTAAAATGCTCTGTAATAGCTTCTAAATTCGTAAGCCCTTGATCATACCAATTTCTTATAATTCCTTCTACATAATTTATCTTTCTAATTCCCTTTCTTTCCACTGCATAAAAGAAGGCTTTTTCTATTACATCTGGATTCATATTGTAATCATGAATCCAAGCCAGAATTTTTTGTTTCTCCATAGGTACAATAGGCCTTCGCATAATATAGTCTATAGAGTTAAACATTCTATTTATAGCAGGTATTTGGTTAGCATCTATTAAATCTTCTGTAGTACAAAGATAGGGTTTTTTTGGCGACTCTTCTTTGGCATTTAAAATATTGAAGTTGTTTTTTATGTAAAGCTGCTTTAAATTAAGAAACCTAACTTTATAATTATATTTATTATTCATATCTACAGGCATCTTTTCTATTATACCTTTGCCTTCCCAAAAATCCCAAGCTCTTAAAACGTCATCTAGAGGTATGTCTAAATGCTTGGCTATGGTTTCATTATTAACCTCTATGTTTTGATCCTTATCATGGGCATATTTATAACCCAGTAAATATACTTTAACATAGGTTCCATTAGCCATGGGCATAAAGTCATTTATAAATATATTCTCTATCGGCGTATCTCCTAAATCCATATCTGTAGTTTCTATAGTAAAATTCATAAAATCAACTCCTATAATACTAACTGTTTAAAGTCAGGTAATAAATCCTTTAATATATAACCTTCTTCTGCCATATTCGTCATTATAGCTATAGCTTTTTTAGGCTCCATCCCACTTCTATAAGGTCTATGTTCTGTTAAAGCCTGATATATATCAGCAAAAGCTATTATTTGATCCTCTATAGTTAAAGTTCTCTCATTTAATCTTTCTGGATATCCCTTTCCATTTAATTTCTCATGATGATTCCCTGCCCATTCTGCAATATCTTCTAATCCATCTACTTGTCTAAGAATTAATTTTGTATAATAAGCATGAGATTTTATTACCATAAACTCCTTAGAAGTTAACTTTCCCGGTTTTTCTAAAATACTACTAGGTATAACAAACTTACCTATATCATGAAGATTAGCTGAAATGGTAAGTTTCTCTATCATTAAAGGATTATAACCTAAATAAGTGGCAAAATTACTAGTAATCTGTGAAATTCCTTGAGAATGTTCATAAGTAAATCTACTTTTGTTGTCTATAAGTATGGAAAAAGCTTCTGAAATATTATGGAGACCATGAATATTTATATTAGTATTCTTACCAGGTTCTATTATATCTAAAGCTTGATTAATGTTTTCAGGTTTTAAATCCAAATAAAATTTATCTTTCTTTATTACCTCTAAAATCACATCACATAGTTCATCTTTAAATAATTTACCTCTATATACATCTATCCATTTTTTTATTATGTTTATGTCGTAATTTTCATGGATTTCATCGTACTTCCTTACGAAGAAAAGTTCAAAATAATCTGCTATATGTATTATTTGAGCACCTAAAGGTGTCTCATCTCCTCTAAGCTTATAAGACCCATTGCCTTGCCAATCCTCATGATGATATAATATGTACTCCCTCACTTTGTCATTAAAAGGTAGCTTATCTAATATTCTATACCCTATATCACAATGTTTCTTTTTAAGGTCTTCATTATAGTGTATATCTATTACACTATAATTAGATAAAAATCCAGCCATACCTATATCATGTATAAGAGAAGCATAATAGACATCTGTAAGTACTTCTTCAGTAAGCCCCATCTCTGCTGCTATAGAATGAGCAATATAAGCGGTTCTTCTTGAATGACCATAATATCGATTCTCTGCTATATCTAAGGCATAAGATAAACTTTTTAAAAGTTGTCCTAATTTTATTTCAAATTGATAGTTTACCACAAAATTACCTCTCTTTTAAAAAAGATTTTCTATCTACTTTCATTTTGTAAATATAATTATATATCTTTCCATCTTTTATTACAAAAGAAGATTTTTCTTGTAAATAGTATGGATCTGTTAAATCCATATCTTGATTGAAAAATTTATCTAGATATAAGTCAATAACTACAAATCCGCTTTTTTCATAGCACCTTAAAGCTCTTTTATTAAATTTCGCTACTTCTAGTAAGAGAGTCTTCATTTTCATTTCGTTAAAATAGTAATTTAAATAAGTTGTTATAGCCTCGGTCCCATAACCCTTGTTTATATGATTAGGATCAAAAACTATACCTAATGTAGCTTCTTTCTTTATTTTCTTTATATTTTTAATTCCCATATATCCAACTAGTTTTCCTTCTCTGTTAGTGACTCCATAATATTCTTTGGATCTTCCAAAGGTTTTAACTTTATACCATCCATGAAGTTCACTATTATTCATGGATGGAAAATTATAATCCATCAGTAAAGAATCCTCATGATACCCCCATTCTCTCATACAATAAACATCTTCAATTTTTAAAGGTGCTATTATCACTCTTTTCCCTTTGATTTCCATACTCCATCACCCTTTTATATATAAAGTAATTACTTCGAGGAAAATCCTCGAAGTAATTACTTTATTTCTTATTTTCAATTAACTTTTCCCCAAATCCTTTTCCATATTCTATAGCTCTTTCAAAAGACTTTTCAAAAGGTATAAAATTTATCTTTAGGCCTTCTTCATTATATAATTTCAATTTTAAATTTCTAAGGTTTTCTTGAACTATTTTCACAGCTTCTCCACTCCATCCATAAGATCCAAAAGCCCCAGCAAGTTTTCCTCTATTTCTTACAGGATTTATTACTGCCATAAGATTATATATAGGTAGAAGAGTGTTTTGATTAATAGTAGGTGTTCCAACGATAATAGCCGAACTTTTATCTACCTTATCTTCCAAACTCATTAAATCAGCCATTTCTATATCCATTAATTCTACTTCTATATCCCCTGCCATTTTAATACCTTCAGCAATTTTTTCTGCTGTTTTTTTAGTGTTACCATAAGCAGATACATAAGGAATAAATACTTTCTGCTTTTCTTCTCTTTCTTCTTTATTTTCAGCTAGTTTCTTAGACCAATCTACATACTTCTTCCAATTAGAACGAAGTATAGGTCCATGTCCAGGACAAATTATATTAATGTCTAAGTCTTTTATTTTATCTATAGCTTCCAGCATATAGTTACTGAAAGGCTTTAATATTACGTCAAAGTAGTATTCAAAAGCATCATCAAAGTCTCCTACTAGATCATCGAACATATCCTCATTACAATAGTGACAGCCAAAGGAGTCACAAGTAAATAAAATTTTGTCTTCTACTAAATAGGTATACATGCTGTCTGGCCAATGTAGAAAAGGTGCAGAAGTAAATTTAAGAGTTTTATTACCTAAATCTAACTCGTCACCATGATTGACTATCATAAATTTAAAATCTTTATCTATCATATGCTTCAAAAAATTTATTGCTGACCTGCTGCCAACTACTGTAGCATTAGGTGCTAAATCTAATAAATAAGTCACATTTCCTGAATGATCTGGTTCTGTATGGTTTAATACTATATATTCTATTTCTTCATAGTTAACGACTTGTTGTACCTTATTTAAATATATATCCTTAAAAGTTGCCTTTGAAGTTTCAATTATAGCTTTCTTTTCTGCATTTATAAAATAAGAATTATAAGTAGTTCCATATTTAGTCTCCATGACTACATCAAAGGTAACTAGACCTGGATCTAATATACCTATCCATTTTACAGAATCAGTTATATCTAATACTCTATTATCAACCATAATACACCCTCCTAAAAAAATATCTACTTATTTATACCCATATAGGAGTAGTTATAACTATTCTCTAATGTTTTCTTTATTTAAGAACTTAGTAAATTCACCTTTCCATACTAGCTCTACAGTACCTGTAGGACCATTTCTATGCTTTGCAATAATAACTTCCCCTATATTTTTCTTCTCTGAATCTTCATGATAATATTCATCTCTATATAGGAAAAGAACTACGTCTGCATCCTGTTCTATTGCTCCGGACTCTCTTAAGTCAGAAAGTATAGGTCTATGATCTGCTCTCAGTTCAGGAGCACGAGATAACTGAGATAAAGCTATAACAGGACAATCCATTTCTTTAGCTAATGCCTTTAAACCTCTAGATATGGCAGATATTTCTTGCTGTCTACTTTCTTGCTTCCCTTCTAGCTGCATCAATTGTAAATAGTCTACAACTACTAAGTCTAATCCTTTTTCTATTTTTAAACGTCTACATTTAGCTTTCATTTCCATTAGAGAGATCCCGGCCGTATCATCTATAAATATTTTAGCTTGGGATAATGGACCCATAGAGTTTATTATCTTAATCCATTCTTCTTCTACTAATTTACCACTAATAATTTTTTGTAAATCTACATGAGATATAGAACTAATCATTCTCTGCACTAATTGTTCTTTAGACATTTCTAAAGAAAACATTGCTACACTAGCATTTGCCTTTAGAGCACTATTAGTAGCTATATTTATCATAAAGGCACTTTTCCCCATAGAAGGTCTAGCAGCTAATAGCACTAGGTCGGATTTTTGTAAACCAGATAACTTATTATCTATATCTATAAACCCTGTAGTAAGACCCGTTAATCCGCCTTGATTAGCTGCCTTTTCTTCCATCTTTGAAAAACTTTCCAATAAAATTTCACTTACAGGAGAAAATCCCTCTCTATGTCTTCCTTGAGTAATATCAAATATGTTTTTCTCTGCCTTTTCTATTATTGCATTAACTTCTTCTGCATTTTCATAACTTTTTCCTACTATTTCATCACAAGATTTTATTAGTCTTCTAAGGATAGATTTTTCTTCTACTATCTTGCAATAATATTTAGTATTAGCGGTAGTAGCTACTCCTCCTGAAAGACTAGCTAAATAAGTTACTCCTCCAATGTTCTCAAGAGTTCCCCTCTTCTTTAATTCTTCAGACAGAGTTATCAAATCTACTGGCTCATTTCTATTAAATAAATCAACTATGGATTCAAAAATCTCCTTGTTAGCTTCCTTGTAAAAGTCATCAGATCTAATTATTTCTATTGTAGTATTTATAGCTTCTTTATCTATTATCATAGCTCCCAATACAGATTGTTCTGCCTCTAAACTATGGGGGGGAACTCGTCCAATAAGTTGATTCTCTATTTTAACCACCCCATTATTCTTCTTTTACATTAACGCTTAGTTTAGCTGTAACTTCTGTATAAACTTTTACTTCTACAACAGTAGTTCCTAAAGTTTTTATATTATCCTTTAGTTCAATCTTTCTCTTATCAATATCTACTTTGTGTTGAGCCATTAAAGCATCAGCAATATCCTTAGAAGTTATTGAGCCGAATAGCTTTCCACCTTCTCCTGCTTTTCTTTTTAATTCAACAGATAATTTTTCAATTTTTGCCTTTAATTCTAATGCTTCGTTAAGTTCTTCCTTCTTTTTTTCTGCTTTTTGCTTCTTATTTTCTTCCCATTTCTTTAAATTTCCTGGTGTAGCTTCTATAGCTAAATTTTTAGGGAATAAAAAATTTCTAGCGTAACCATCTTTTGCATTCACTAATTCTCCTTCTTTTCCTAAACCTTTAACATCATGTAATAGTATTACCTTCATTCTTCGTCACCTTCCCTTAAATATTTATCAATAGCTTCTATAAGCAGTTTTTCTGTTTCGTCCATTGATATTCCTTCTAATTGAGCTCCTGCACTTGTCAGGTGTCCTCCTCCGCCTAATCTCTCAAGTATAATTTGCACACTAATATTACCCAAAGATCTGGCACTAATATGAACTTTTTCACCAACTAAAGTCATTACAAAAGAAGCCTCTACTCCATTGATATTTAGTAAATCATTTGCCGCTTGAGCAGCTATTAATATAGAGTCTTCCATGTTTCTTTCCAATCTGCCAATAGCAATTTTATTAAATACTACTTTTGAAGCTTTTACTACTTCAGCTTTATATAAAAATGTATTAAAATCATCCCTAAATAACTGCCTTACAGCAGTAGTATCTGCGCCTGCTCTCTTTAACAATGAAGCAGCTTCAAAGGTTCTAACTCCTGTTTGAAAACTAAAATTCTTCGTATCTACAGTTATACCGGCTAATAGAGCATCAGCTTCGAATTTAGTTAAATTAATTTTATCTCCCATATAAGATAAAACTTCTGTTACTAATTCACAGGTAGATGAAGCATAAGGTTCTAAATAAGTTAAAACTGGATCCTTTATAAACTCCACACCTCTTCTATGATGATCAAATAAAACTACTTTATCTATTATATTTAATAACTCTGGTGCTTCTGTAAAACTAGGCTTATGATTATCTACTACTACTAATAGTGAAGATTTATCTGCTATGGTCAAAGCCTCTTCTGGAGTTATTATTTGCTCTAATAACTCTGGTTGCTCTCTTCTCATTCTATCATAAATATTTTTAATAGAAGGATTTTCTCCTTTTAATACCAGGTATCCTTCTTTTTCTCTATTACTTGTAGCTCTAAGTATACCTATACCCGCTCCAAAAGAATCCATATCTGCATTTTTATGACCCATTACAAACACTTTATCTGATTGGTCTATAAGTTGTCTTAAAGCGTATGCTATCACTCTAGATTTTACTTTATTTCTCTTTTCAATAGCCTTAGTTTTTCCACCGTAAAAACTTAAGCTATTACCTTTTTTAACTACAGCCTGATCCCCACCTCTACCTAATGCTATATCTATAGCTGCTCTAGCATGTTCATAGGCTTCAAAAGGATTATTACCATCTGCACCTACTCCCATACTTAATGTAATAGGTATGGTATTTCCTAAATTTATTTCTCTAATTTGATCTAATATATCAAACTTTTTTCCCTGTATAACTTCGAAAGGATTGTTTTCCATTATTATTAGATACTTGTCATTCTCATATTTTCTAACTATTCCGTTATACCTTGAAAAATAAGTATTAAGTTTTTTATCTATTTCAGCCAACACTAAAGGTCTATTTACCTCTGAAGTACTGCTTTTTACATCATCATAATTATCGACATAAGCTAAAGATACAATTAATCTCTCATCTTTATGTTTTTGATTTAGCTTTACAAAGTTTGTGTTATTAACCCAATAAAGCATAATTATCATATCTTTTGCACTAGCTGTCTTTTTTGTATCTACAATATTAGAATAGACTTTATAATAGTCGTTTTTATAACTTATTTCTAAAGGTTTCCCTTCTTCATCTTTTAGTACTTCTTCTATCTTAAGTCCAGAAACTAACTCTCCTATTTTAACATTTAATAAATCCTTTTCTTCCATCATTTCTAAAAATGGTGTATTATACCAACTTATAGATCCATTTTCTTCTACCATGACTAAAGGAAAAGGCATGTTAAAAATCGCATGTTTAGTAGCAGAATCGAATTCATCCGTTAATCCTTCAATATATTTAGTTAATTCTTCTTTTTTCTGATGAATACTCTTAACATAATAATAAATTAAATATCCCAAAAGAATAGTTCCAATTAAAGCTAGTACCGGTTGATAAAAAGCAATTATAAGAAGTAATACTCCTATAATTATTAAATACACTTTAGTATCAGACCAATTAAATAAATTTTTATTTCCCATAACAATCCTCCTATAGGATCTAAGCTTTTTTAAACTTCCTAATATCAAATATAACATCCAAAAATCCTATTAATGTTATTATCCAACCTAAAGGCATTACAACTATAGTAAATAATAATAATAATACTCTTAAGACTGGAAACATCTTAGATTTTATCAGAAGAAAATCCAATACTGATAATCCTTGTATAAAAAACATAAATCCAACTAACACAACAATATTCACAAATACAGTTTCATAATAAAATAATTGTAACTTCTTAATTAAAAAAGTTCCTAAAAACATTACTGCTATTCCAGGTATTATATTATTAGGTAGTTTAAACTTAGAAAACTTAGGTGTAGTCACCACCCCATATCCAATCTTTCTAAGACCCATAGCAGATAATAAATAGTTTAAATAAGAAGTTACTAGTGAAAATATTACTAGCATGGTTGGTATTATTAATATAATATAATTATATGCATTTTCTAACAAATCTTTAGTTTTTAGTATTTCATAGGATGTTAATCCCATATCTTTTAACATATCTAGCTGTGTATTTAGCATTTGCATAAAAGATTGCTCTAACTGATTAACAAAATTAATTCCAGATAAATCCCCTATTAAACCTATCATTAGCAATAGAGCTACTAGAAAAGTTGCTGTAGATATGCTCATTATCTCTAAAGGTCTTCTTCTTTTCTTGATTCCATAACTTAATACAATACTTAAGGGAGCAAAAGCAATAAATAAGAAAATACTCGACATCTTATCAACCAATAACCCTACTATAAGTGAAGTAAGCGCCATACTTATTATATTATAACTTAATCCGTTTTTTACTCCTAGAACTACAAAAGGAACTGGAAATAAAAATATTAGCAATGGTAAATAGTGAACTCCAAAAGTTATATATATGGCCATTATGGAAATAACCACAAGACTTTCAAAAACAACTTTTAACATTGTATCCTTATTATTCAAGACTTTCACTCCTATTCTTCGTTGGAAGTTATAAACTCTAACAATAAACTTAAATCTCCATACCACCTTTCAATTTTATGGTCTTCTATTAAGTTTAACTTAATATTTTCTTTTAAGGTAGAGTTTATATCTTTATAGCTTAATCCCAATCTTTTACCAAGGACATAAGATTGAAGTATGATATCAGAGATAACATTTTCCAAATTCTCTTTAGTATCTTCTTCTCCTTTTGCTAAAACTTCATACAGATTAGCTACTGTAGTCAATAATTGGCTTTTAAGCCATTCAATAGTTCTTACATTTTTAATAATATCTATGTCTTTCGTTTCCATCCTATTCCCACCTTTTTTACCCAAAATATATTGATAAAACAATACCTTACTAAAATAATACAAAGTATAGGATTATATGTCAAACAAAAAGTACCTTATAAAGAGGTACCTGTAAACTTAATTATCTTTAAGCATGGGTTTAGGTAAAAATTGTTTTACCAATATTGCCAACACTCCACCCATTAGAGCAGTGTAAAGTTGAGGTAATGTAAATGCTGCTACTACTGGTTCTGGAACTGTTACAAAGAAAGTCACTAAATATCTAACTGAAATTGCCAAAAATCCAAATTTAATCAAACTACTAATAACTATACTAATAATATCTTCTGCTTTAAAAAATCTTTTTCTAAAATAATTAAAAGTAATTACATATAAAATATTCCCTATTATTATAAAAGGAATTAGAGGGGGTAGTTTCATCATTCCAAACATGAAAGCTACTAATGGGGTTATACTCCCTACCATAATTCCAGAAAAGTTCCCTACTAAAAACACACTCATTATAAGTACAAAATTTACTAAAGGTCCAACTAAAGGCTGACCTGCACCTCTTAAACCCATTTGAAATGTTAATGCTAAAGCTATCAATATTGCAGTCTTTGTAATATCACTAGTGGTCAATTTTTTCATACGGCTCCTCCTTCCCGTTATAAATATTATATACCCAATACTATTATTATATATAACAAAGGCTTCCATTGAAATCTTTTAAATCAAGGAAGCCTTTGTTATAATACCTTTAAATCAAATCCGCATTAAAGAAATCTATAATTCTCTATGATTTATAAAAAAAGCTTCTAAAGAAGCGTTGCAAGGTAGCTTTTTTTGAAACTCATTTAGGTCAGAACAAGTTCCTACATTGAAAAAATAAAAAAAGTAGAACTTTCCTATTCGTTATAAAAAAGAGAGGAAAATCCTCTCTTATTCTGCACTATAAGGTAATAATGCTACTTGTCTTGCTCTTTTTATAGCTATTGTAAGCTCTCTTTGATGTTTTGCACAATTTCCAGAGATTCTTCTTGGAAGAATTTTTCCTCTTTCTGTTACATATTTTTTAAGTTTATTTATATCTTTATAATCTATTGCACCAGATTTATCTGCACAAAAACTACAAACTCTTTTTCTTGGTTTAAATCTTCTTTGCACCTTTTTTCCCTCCTTCTAGAATGGAATGTCATCGTCTTCTATGGGATGAAAACCTTCTATACCTGAAAAATCTGAACTTTGGTTACCAAAGCCTTGATTATTGTTGCTATCGCCCCATTCTAAGAATTCAACATTTCCTGCTACAACTTCAGTGATGTATCTCTTAACACCATCTTTTCCATCATAGCTTCTTGATTGAATTCTACCTTGAACTGCAACAAGTCTACCTTTGGCAAGATAATTAGCACAGTTTTCTGCCATTTTCCCCCATACTACAATGTTAATAAAGTCGGCTGTAGGTTGTCCCTTTGATTCCATTTCTTGTTTTTTCTCTTTAGAAAGTCCTTTATCTACAGCTAAAGAAAATGTAGATACAGCAGTTCCAGACATAGGTATATACCTTAATTCTGGATCTCTTGTTAACCTTCCGATTAATACAACATTATTCAATCATAACACCACCTTCCGATTATTCATCTTCTCTGATAATCATGTGTCTCATAATGCTGTCAGAAATTTTAGCAACCCTATCCAACTCCTTAACCGCTTCTGGAGTTCCTTCAAAGTTCATTAAAATGTAGTATCCTTCACCAATATCATTAATTGGATATGCTAATTTTCTTATTCCCCACTCGTCAACGTTTGAAATAGTTCCCTCAGCCTCGATGATTCCTTTGAATCTTTCAAGTAATTGAACTCTTTTCTCTTCTTCTTGACTAGGTACAAAGATTAAAACAGCTTCATATTTTCTCATGTGTTTCACCTCCTTATGGACTATCGGCTCTACCTTTATATAGAGCAAGGATTTACCCAAGTATTATACCATTAATCAGTATAGGCTTCAAGGAAAATTTTATTCATCATTACTTATATATTTAATTATCTCATCTGTATTTTCTCTTATCTTTTTAATATCATTCATCGCATGAAACATTCTTCTAAAAAAATATATAAAAAAAACAACAACTCCAATAATCAGTAACAAACTTATTATTGACCATATTAAAGAAGATATCGGAGGCGTGGCTCTTACTTCTACTTCCATAACTTCTCTCCTTTCCAAGATTTTAAAAAAGCCCCTCAAAATCTGAGGGACTTTTTTTATGCTAATTCTGCTTCCATTGCTTCTTTTATTACTGCACCAAGCCTTTTTATTCCTTCAACTATTCTTTTTTCATCCATATTTGAGTAATTTAATCTAAAAGTGTTTTCATTACCTCCGTTAGGGAAGAAAGAACCTCCTGGAACAAAAGCTACATTTTTTTCTAAAGCTTTAACAGCTAATTCTCTTGAATTTATATGTTCTGGCAATACTACCCATGTAAATAATCCACCTTCTGGGTAAGTATATTTAACGCCTTCTGGAAATTCTTCTTCAATGGTTTTCATCATTAAATCTCTTCTTTTTCTATATACATCCTTTATTTTTTCAATGTGTTCTTCTATATTATATTGTTGTAAGAAACTAGCTACTTCCATTTGGGATATAGTACTGGATTGTAAATCCGCCCCTTGTTTTACCATAATAAACTTGCTTAAAACTTCTGGCTCAGCAGCTACCCAACCAAGCCTTAAGCCTGGACAAAATATTTTTGAGAAAGTTCCTAAAAATATTACTCTACCTTCTGTATCATAATGTTTCACTGCAGGACTAATTTCCCCTTCAAATCTTAACTCTCCATAAGGATTATCTTCTAGAATAGCTACATTATATTTATTAGCTAGCTCTACTAATTTCTTTCTTCTTTCAATAGACCAAGTTTTTCCTGATGGATTTTGGAAATCTGGAATAACATAAATAAATTTAACATTATCATTATTCTTCAGAACTTCTTCTAAATCTTCCATAACCATACCTTTATCATCAGTATCTACTTCAATAAATTTAGGTTCATAAGCCTTAAAAGCATTGATTGCCCCTAAATAACTTGGACTTTCACATATGATTATATCTCCTGGGTTTATAAATATTCTTGCCGCAAAGTCTAACCCTTGTTGAGATCCACTAGTAACTAATATGTTTTCTGGACTTGTACTTACATGAACCTTTTCCATTCTCTTAGCTATTTCTTCCCTTAATGGCTGATATCCTTCTGTTGGTCCATATTGTAATGCCTTAGCCCCATTTTCTTCTAATACTTCTTTTGCTATTCTTTTTAATTCTTCAATAGGGAACAATTCTGGTGCTGGTAGTCCTCCTGCAAAGGAAATTACCTCTGGTCTTTGAGTTAGTTTTAATAACTCCCTAATTTCCGAGGCTTTAATATTATCCATACGTTTAGCATATTGCAATGCCATAAAAGCACCCCCTCATTTTTTTGAAAACCTTTTCCTTATGATTTCTTCTTAATCCTCGTATCTATAGTTTACTATGATAATATTAAATTGTCTAATATTTTACTACAATTTAATATTAAAAGTTAAAAGTTCTTTTATTGGGAATTTTAAGAAAATATAGACTTCTTAATATTAAGCAGATTTTAAAAATCTTTTAAATTATTATTTTAATTTTTGGGAACTTTTTGGCTTACTCTATACTCTATATAAATGAATAGAGAAATTAAACAAAAATTCAAGAAGGATAATCTTTACCAATATAGAAATATATCAAAGTAATAACAAACTAAAATCCTTAGCAGGTGATAAAATGAATTTTAAAAAAGACAGTAAAGACGATATTCTTTTTAAAAAACTCTTTGAAGCTAATTATAAGAGAGTATACAAAGTAGCTCTATTCATGACTAACAATAAAGAAGAAGCAGAAGATATTTTACAAGAAGCTTTTATTAATGCTTATACTAATATTGAAAAATTAAAAGATATAAATAAATTTGGTCCTTGGATAAGTACTATAACCACTAACATTAGTAGAAATAGATTGAAAAATAAAAGATGGGATATTTGTGTAGAAAATGAGGAATTTTTTAGTTTAATAGCGGAAGATTATTGCTTTTATTTACCTGATGAAATACTAGAAGATGAAGAATTAAAAGAAACGGTGTGGAAAACTATTTCAGATTTAGAACCACTTTATAAAGAAGTAATAATTCTATATTATTATGAAGATTTATGCTATGAAGATATTTCCGAATTTTTAGATGTCCCTATAGGAACAGTAAGATCAAGACTTTCAAGAGCTAAAGATAAATTAGAAAAGAGTTTAAAAAGAATATATTTTAAAGAAGGTGTTGTATATGAAGAAAGATGATAATATAGACAGTTTATTAGACGAATCATTAAATCTCAATTTAGATAACATAGAACTTCCTAACTCTGACGAAATGTGGAAAAACATAAAAAAAGGAATCATAAAAGAACAAAAGAAGCAAAAAAGAGTTATATATTATAAAAACATATCCATGGTTGCAGCTATAGTTATATTAAGCTTTACAGTTTTTAAGCCTCATATAGTAAATAGCAGATTAGTAAGAGTTCTTAAATACTATATATCTGAAGGTGAAAACAACACATATAAAATAAGTATTTCTTCAAATGAAGAAAGTCCAAAAGAAGTTTTAATGGAAGTACCCGAAGTTCAATTAAATTTTGAAGAATTAAATAAAATAATTGAAGATGAGTACAGCAAATATACTCTGCCTACTTATATACCAGAAGGTTATAAATTTAAAGAAGCCGTAGCTTATACTGTAGGTGATTTGATAACAGATATTAAAATTTTTTATGAAAACAAAGATGGAGAAAAATTAGAATTACATGAAGAAAATATATTAGGAGAATATACAAGTGATATAAGTATAAATAAAAGTACTGGAGATATTAAAAAAATATCAATAGGTAATACCGATTACCATATTATTTTCTTTAAAAATGATTTCAAGATACTTTTATGGGATAAGAATGAAGTTAAATATACATTAGAAGGTACCTCTCTAGAAGAAGATATGATTAAAATGGCTGATAGCATAAGGTAGATGGGTGACTACTTCCATCTACCTTATTGTTATACACTTACCTTATTATTATAGAAGAGGATACACTCGTACCAGATTCCGTATATCCATTGTGATTAACAGTATGAGTAGTCTTTACTCTATATTTTGAATTTGCAGTTCCAGAATAATAAATTATTTTTTCAAAGCTATTTGTATTAGACTTGCTCCCATCCCAAGAAGAAATTTGAATCCAAGAGCTACCATTCCACTTTTCTAAATAAACATCCATTTTTATAGTTTCTACCTTACTACTAGTTACAGTTTTAACTTTTATTTTTATTTGATTATTATCTAAATTTGAGATCTCCGAATTATATAAATCAATATATTTATGATCCTGTATACTATATCTTATATTTATTTTGTTGGTGTAATGATTCTCACCCATCCCACTAGCGTGAGACCTTGGAACTAAACTAAAAACCAATACTAAAGAAATCATAAAAACCCATACTTTTTTTAACATATAAATTCCCCCTTAAATTGTATTCACTTATATAGAGTATAAAAGTTTGGAAAAAGTTCCAATTATTTTAAAATAATTGGAACTTTCTTATTTCATTTGTACTCTATATAGATGAAAGAAAGAATAAGAAGCAGTCCATCTTTATTGGTTTATTTTGTTCATTAATGTAAATATATAATCATTTTTAGGGGTTTGTGTGGTTAATCAAATAAATATAAGAAAAGCTATTTTCTAGCAAGGTTTAAGCTAGAAAATAGCTTTTCTTATTCTTCACTACCTTTCCCTTTATGGTGAATTATACTAATCCATTTTTCATCTACTAAAATCTTTCTAACCCTTTTTTCAAAATCTATTCTAGGTATCCATATTTGTCTATCACAGCCTAAACATTTTAACTTAATATCCACACCTGTCCTTAAAATCTCCCATTTATTTTCTCCACAAGGGTGACCTTTTTTTAGTGTAATTATATCTCCTACATCATATTTCAATATCATATTTCTTTACCTCCAAATATTACTCGTTTTGGGTAAGGTATTTCAATATTTTCCTTTTCAAAGGCTTCTTTAGCTTTTTTCCTAAGTTCCCTCTCTACAGCCCATTGTTCCATGGGTTTTGTCTTTGCCACTATTGTAAGAACCACCTCATATTCACCTAAGTCTGTTACTCCTAATATAGTAGGTCCTTCTAATATACTTTCACTAGAAGATTTTACCTCTTCACATACCTTTTCCAATACTTTAACTACCTTATCAATATTTTCTTCATAAGATACAGATATTTTAACTAAGGCTCTCATAGCACCTCTAGTTTTGTTAGTAACTATCTGAATATTACTATTGGGTATAATATGGAGTTCTCCAGAAAAATCTCTAATCTTAGTAACCCTTACTCCTAATTCTTCCACAATACCTTCATAATTACCAATAGTTACATAATCTCCTACGGCAAATTGATCTTCAAATAAGATAAAGAAACCCGTTATTATATCTTTCACCAAACTTTGGGCACCAAAACCTATAGCCAATCCTCCTATTCCTGCTGTAGCTATTATTGAACTAGTGTTTATATCAAACATTTCTAACACCATCACAAAACCTATAAAATAGAGGACATACTTTACTATATTTTTTAATACTCCATTTAAAGTATTTGCTTTTCTTTCATCTATGGAAAATTTGGTTTTTTTCTGTTTTTCTAAAAATTTATCTATAATTGTATTTATTATTCTTACTATAATTTTAATAACAAAAAAAATTATGAATATTTTAGCAGCCTTCCCTAAGAAATTTAACTCTCCTATATCATTTTTAAAAAAATTAAGAAAATAATTCAACCACTCCATTGATCCTCTCTCCTCAATTTAAATGATTCTCTCTGCACTATAGTTTCCATTATTTTTTACATATTTATAAACTCCATCAAAATCTAATTCATTTCCTTCTATCATTTCTTTTACCCTATCCATTGCAGATAAATCAAATTTAATGGCTAATCCACAACTAACAGTAATCTCTCTTGGTGTAGGTATAGTTCTAAAACTTATTTCCTTTTTCTTAAATATACTTTCTCCTTGAATAGCATGGTGGGTAGATTTAAAAGTAACAACTCCAAATTCATCTTTCTTCATAAGTCTCTCCTATCCAATATTTACAGTGTTATTTGCATTTCTCATTTTTTCATAAATAGAGTACATATTTGTTATTCCTCCTACTTGAAGCTTGTCTTTAATATTATAATAGTCTAAACAAGTTCCACAGGAAAGAATTTCAACACCTTCATCAGCTAAAGCCTTTAAGTCTTCAAGAACTTCTGATCCTTCACAAGTTAAATAAACTCCACTATTAAATAATACTATAGAAGAAGGATATGGTGTGGTTTCTCTTACTGTATATATGAAACTTTTCATAAGAATATTTCCTAATTTTTCTTCTCCACTACCCATTTTATTAGAACCAATAGCAATGGTTAAATCTTTAAAAGTATCAGGAATACATACACTTACCTCTCCATTAACCTCACCTTTTTTAATATGGATATAATATTCATTATCCTTGCCCTTATCAACAGAAAACTCATAGCCCAGACTTCCCGCTAACTTTGATACATTTTCCTTTGCCACTTCATTATCTACTATAGTAGTTAATATGCCCTCTGATAAATTATCTAATTCCTTTTTAGTCATAATAACTGGTTTCGGACAAACTTGACCTCTAGCATCTACTTCTATTCTCATCAATATTACCTCCTATTTGTTCAATTAATTATATTATACTAATTTTTCACTATAATCAACAAAACTATAGATAAATGTTATAATAATTAATTTTATATAGATAATATTTAACCTTTATAGTATGAATCTAATACTGATTTTAATTTTTTAATATATGCTTTAATATTTTTAATTTATTTATTAATATTTTTAATTTCGATATTGACATATTTAATTTTTAATATTATTATTAGGTTAAAGATAGAATAATAAAAGATGCTTTAAGTTTTATTATACCCTAATTAAATTATATAAATAATTTTGATTTTAAAATATATTTTTTTAAGGAGGGGTTTTGGTGGAAGAGACAGGAAAAATTATATATAGAAATAATAGAAATGCATCTAAAATTAAAATTATAGTAATTGATAAAAAAAGTAATTCTAATTTAAGATTACCAGCTATACCTTTTTGGTTAATATCTTTCTTAAGTTCTATTGGAATGAAGTTTAAGTCTATAGCTTTAAAAAACTCCGATGGCTTAGACGAATATTCTAAGAGATTTCTAGAAGAATTAGATAGTAGAGATATAAAAGATTTAATAAAAGAATTTAAAAAACATGGTCCTTTTGATTTAGTTGATATATCAACTGGAGATGGGACAATAGTTAAGATTTCTATACTTTAAAATATAAAGAAGGTGAATTTATGAAAAGAGAAGTTTTAGGTAAATGTCCAGTATGTGGGGATGAATTAGAGGTAACTAGACTTGGTTGCCATAATTGCTATACAAGTATTGAAGGTAGCTTTTCCCTTTGTAAATTCTGTAAGCTTACAGATGAACAAAAGAACTTTGTAGAAGTCTTTATTAAAAACAGAGGTAATATAAAGGAAATAGAAAAAGAATTAGGCATATCTTATCCTACTGTAAGAAATAAGTTAGAAAATGTAATTGAATCTTTAGGATATAGTCCTAAGTATAATGTTCCTGAAGTAAATAAAAAAGAGATTCTAGAAAGATTAAATAAAGGAGAAATATCTTCTGAAGAAGCAGTTAAGCTTCTTAAAGGAGAGGAATAGGAGGGGTTGTTATGAGAGAAGAAAAAATGATGATTCTATCCATGTTGGAGGAAGGCAAAATTACAAGCGAAGAAGCTGTAAAATTAATGGAAGCTTTAGAGGAGGTAGTTACTTTTTCTGACGACACTCCTATTGAAGAAAAGAAAGATAGATTAATAAATATGGATAAAACAATAAAGAAAGTAGAAGAAATAGAAAAAGTTATTAAGGAGCAAGGTAAAAAGGTTGAAACCCTTGGTTCTGATATTGGAAATAAAATATCCAATATGTTTAGTGGTCTAAAGGATATGGGAAATTCAGTTAATTTCACAAGCAATTATGAAACAATAAATACAACTCTAGAAAAAGATATCTCTCATATGGAAAATCCTATTATCGATTTTAGAGGTGTTAATGGAAACATAATAGTTAACTCTTGGGACCAAGAAAACTTATTAATTAAAGTTACTTGCCAATATAAGTATGGAAAACTAAACGAAAATGATACTTTTTATAATTTTTACGAAGATGGCAATAAAATAGTATTTAGCCCTGCTTTTTCTAGCAATATTTCTATAAGACTAGAAGTTTATCTACCAGAAAAAAAATATGAAGAAATATCATTAACCACGTCTAACGGCAGAATAGATATTGATGATTTTAATTTAAATACTTTAAAATGTGATACTTCTAATTCTTCAATAGGTATATCAGATATTGCTGCTGACAATGTTTTATTAGTAACCAGAAATGGTAAAATCAGTATAAAAGATGTATCTTCTCCTAATATTAAAGCAAATAGTACCAATTCAAATATTAGCTTAAGAGATATAAATAGCACAAACTTAGAGGTTTCAACAGTAAATGGAAGAATCGTTATAGAAGATGTAGTTTCATTATCTATTATTGGAAGTACTTCTAATAGTTCTATTGACGTTAATGATATTAGTTGTGAAATATTAAATTTAACTACTTCTAATGGAAAGATTACTTGCGATGATATTGATGAGGAAAAGATTAAAGAAATTAAACTAATTACTTCAAATGCTTCCATTAATTCAAATATTGGAGAAGTAGAAAAAAATAGTTATTTTGATTTAGAAACATCTCTTGGAAGCATTAACTTAGAAATACCTAACTTAGTATATAAGATTAATAAGCAAGCTAAATTAGGCATAAGAAAAATCGTTGCTCATAGTATCGCCTATAAAGAAGAAGAAAATCATCTGATGTTTATAGCTTCAACTTCTAATGGTTCTATAAAAATATATTAAGGGGTGAAAATTATGTTAAAGGAAGAAAAAATTCAAATACTTAATATGGTTCAAGAAGGCAAAGTTTCTCCAGAAGAAGGTATTACATTGTTAGAAGCTTTAGAGAATAACAAAGAAGAAATCAATGAGTCTAATAGTAGTGCCAAATGGTTAAAAATTAGAGTTTTCGATCCTGATGAAGATACTAAAGTTAATGTAACTTTACCTATTACACTAATAAATTTAGGAGTTAAATTGGCTGGAAAATTCTCTCCTGAATTTAAAGAAGCTGGTTTAAGCGAAAAAGACATGAATGAAATATTTGATGCCATCAAAGGTGGTGCTACTGGAAAGATAGTAGATGTAGATAGCAAAAATGGAGAAAGAGTTGAAATTGTAATAGAATAATCCCACCAAAGAGGGCGGTTCATAAGGAAGTATTATTAACAGGGAACGTGCAGCCGGAAGGCTATGCCGTTTCTCTGTTTCTGCGTAACATTTCATCGGTCAGTTCGGGGATGTCCAGGATACCCACGCCGTTGTAGACGATTTCAATCTTTTGCTTCCGCTTCCCGCTGCTCTTGTCAGGTGCATGGATAATGATCTTAGAGATAAACTCGTTGAGAATTGTCGACGTAAGCTCCTGTATGTCCGTGTATTTCCTGACCGTTGCAGAAACCGTCCAGTGTCCTCAGCTTGTTGTTCCTCCGCGGCCAGTTCTGTTTGTAAATCAGCAATCCTGTCCTGCAAATCCTTTTGCTCGGCCTCGTAGTCCGCCGACAGCTTTTCGTAGCGTTCCTCGGACAGCTGCCCAGATGCGCTGTCCTCGTATTAGCGCATAAGAAATACCCTCCAAACCAGCGAGCTTGGAGGGATAGATTGTTCGAGCATGGAGAAATCCCTGCTAAACTCACGTTTTTTATTTGGCGGGTGAAGTTTCCTTACAAATACATTTTGCGACGCACTTAATAAATAGCACGTTTTTTATTCAGTCCGTGTAAAAGCAATAACGATAAACCTCCGCAAATTAACAGACTGAACAGGCTGACAATAAACTGAACAGATGTTGTTTCATAATAACCTGCCACACAAAAGACCGCTGTGATTGGATAAATAGAGCGCATTGTGCTTTGCATCCCGACAAAAAGACCAAGGAACGAATACACTTCGGCGAATATCAGAGCAAGCCAGTATCCCTTTTTTAACCTGTATACAATAGCTATGATAGGAGATACCGCAAGAAATAGGCCAATTCCTTCTAAGAGATATATTTTTGCGAAGCCAAGCACCGTACCCAAATCAAGCAAAGAGATATGAAGTACCGCCTCTACGGTAAATGTAACCGCAAACAGGAAAGCGTACAGAGCAACGGAAAAAACCGCTGCGACAATCATCTTTGCCCCCACTAATTTGGAAACGCTGACAGGAACAAGGACAAGGGATTTCATCGTATCATCTTGATCCTCCCTGCAAATCATATAGCTGCCGATCAGGGCAATGATTGCCGGGAACACATATAAGCTCCCCAAGGACTGTGTCGCGGTCATATACCATGTAGCTCCGTCTACATAACGCTGACCGTAATATTGAAACTGTCCCTGCATAAATACGATAATTGCTACCATGATGCCAGAAAAGACAGCAATCCATAGAATTCTTGAGCGTTTTAGTTTTAATCTCTCTGCCCATAATAATGTTTTCATTTCACCCACCTACTTTCCTGTGTTAAGAGCAACCTTAGCCCAAATCGTTGAGGTTGCTGCCCATATGCCAATACATAAGAAGGATTTACCCAAATGTACCGGCTCTTTCATAACAACTCCCGAAATATTCCGCATGAAAATGGCCGTTGTGCTTGAAAGGGGGTGGACGTACATATTCACCATGAGCAGAATAAAACCAAGGAATGTATAAACGATGGTCACGCATACCGGCAAGATATAGCTCTTCTGCGAAGCAGCGACAGTAAGTACAGGTATCATAGCGAAGGGTGTTAAAATCCCGATTTCCAAACACTTGATGAATAAAAAAGAAACGCTGTCGCTTGTAAACGCAATCATTCCAGGTATGACCCCCGCCGAAATGGAACTCACGGCAGTAAGTAGCATAAAACAGATGGAATAGAACAAGACTACCATAAATTTGCTGAAAAAGTATCTCATCCTGCTGACAGGGATAATCCATAGCTGTTTTAGCATATCATTTTGGTTTTCATCGTACATCAACATTGTGCAGAGCATTCCAAGCACAAGGGGAAGGATAATCCAAGGCGTATAGGAAAAGGCCGTCCACTTGTAAAACTGCATAGGCGTGATTTCTACTGTATTTGCCGCACCAAAATAGAATATGGCAACAAGTGACATGAGCAAAGCGGCAAGGAGCATTAGCCAGACAAATTTTCTGCGCCGGAGCTTTAGAAACTCCGTCTGAACAAGGTTAAGCAATGCCTTCTCCTCCCGTGACCTTTTTGAAATAATCCTCCAGAGTATCATTGCAAAGCTGTGAGCTGGTTACAGAAATATTCTCAAGCATTAGCGTTTTGTTGATTTCAGCCATGTCAAGGGTCGTGTCATAGATCCGCAGCGTATGGGTATCCTGCACCGAGTATTCTTTCACATGAAATTGGCGCTCTAATACCAAAGCAGCCTTTGCTGTATCGGAAACTTGAAGCAGGATATACTTGCTGTTTTTCTTTTGAAGCTCCGCCAAACTGCTTTCCTCCAACAAAACGCCTTCATGGATAATGCCAATATCATCGGCCAGCAACGCAATTTCAGAAAGAATATGACTGGAAATTAAAACTGTTTTTCCCCGTTCCACACATAAATCCCGAATGAAGTTCCTGACTTCGGCAATTCCGATAGGGTCAAGTCCATTTGTCGGTTCATCCAATATGAGAAGCTCAGGGTCATGCAGGATTGCGTTGGCGATTCCAAGGCGCTGCTTCATGCCAAGGGAATATTTGCTGAACACCTTTTTGTCCTTATAAGGCAATCCGACAACTTCAAGAGCCTCCTTAACTGCATTCGGTTTTGAGGTCCCACGCAGTTTCGCAAAAATTTGAAGATTCTCCGTCCCCGTCAGATTGGGATAAAAGCCGGGTGTTTCGATAATTGCCCCAATACGGGGATAAATGCGTTTCTCGTTGCCTTTAATGTTTTGACCAAAAACATAGGCTTCGCCGGAGGTAACGGAAGTAAGTCCTAAAATCATTTTCATAACGGTAGTTTTACCCGCTCCGTTGCGGCCAAGCAGTCCGTAAATGCGGCTTTTCTGCACATGGAGATTTACTTTATTTACGGCAGTTTGCTCCCCATATACCTTCGTCAACTGCCGGGTTTCAATCATAAGATTATCCATTTTGATTTCCTCTCTTAGCTATTTTTCCAGACAACGTAATTATATAAATTACCGTTGCTGTCATAGTTGATAAACACCTTAAAATCGCCCTTTTCACAGGGAATAACAAACTCTACCCGTATTTGTTCCGTATGCTCCGGGCGATAACAGGACACTTCCGGTTCACTGTCCTCTGGCAATCCGCCTGCCTTTGTTACAGCCTCATCCCAGGAATCTTGTATGGTTTGCGCGGATTTGGTCTGTTTTTTCACGCCTTCCGGTAAGGCGTTATAAATTGTTTCAAAATCACCGGAACACATCTGTTCAAAATATTCCGTCGCATTTTGAATAATCACATTTTCATCAGGAGCATCCGATGGCTCAACCGCTTTCTGGCAGGCTGATAACGAAAATATCATTAGGCTTGATAGCAATAATACAAAAGTTTTCTTCATAATTTTCCTCCATTCAAAGGTTTTG
This sequence comes from Tissierella simiarum, assembly GCF_018917865.1. GTDB lineage: Bacteria > Bacillota > Clostridia > Tissierellales > Tissierellaceae > Tissierella_C > Tissierella_C simiarum. The sequence continues at coordinate 10,800 of NZ_JAHLPM010000014.1, read as the reverse complement.
TTCTTTGAGTGCTACAACGGAAAGCACACTGGATATAACGCCGACTACCACCATACTGATTAGGCATACTCCATATCCGGGAATCGATGATATTCCCTCCGTCACCTGCGATAAGCTGTATACCATATCTGCCGCCATCGGGGATGAAAAACTGTAAACGCATAATGCGCTTGCCAAAGGGTGAATGCCCATGAGAGGGGCAGGCAGAATAATGACGGGAAGCAGATACAGCAGGGTTGCTCCAATCGGCAGGAGATAGCTTTTTTGTCCCAGCACGGCTAAAAAAACGATGGGCAGCATGGCAAGCGGAACAAGAATACCGCCTTCGGCAAATAAAATGAACGACTGCCAGATTGTTTGCGTATTCAGGTCTGGAAAACCGCCCGCGATAAATCCGCCCAATACCGTAAGTGCATATGTGTACAAACACAGTCCCAAGGACAGCAAAAATACAGTTATGACTTTAGAAAAATATAGTTGTGCTTTAGAAACAGGGATAATCAGCAATTCTTTCAGCGTATCGTTTTTATGTTCGTCGAAGAATAATGAGGTTGCGAACATGCCAAGCACAATGGGAAGATAAACCATCCCAAGGTTTTTGAAAGCCAGTGTATATAAATCCCCAAAGCTATCCATATAACTGCTGCTTCTGGAAATACTGCAAGCACGTTCAATCGCAAAAACAGCGAGCAGCGTTGTCAAAATACAGATACCCAGCATCATTTTTTTGCGTTTCAGTTTTGCTAATTCCGTCTGAATAATTGTCCACATAACTTTTCTCCTTTCCACTTTTCAGTATAGTGCAGAAACCTTGCCAAAACCTTGCCGGTATCTTGCTTGTTTCTTGTTTTGAAATAAGACCCTACCCATCAACACAATCAAAGGTTGCGGATGGGTCCCGGAAACCTTGTTGTATTCCCAATTAGGAAAGCCCTGTATCGTCACAGGGCCTTCGGAAGTGTTATAGTAAAAGTTGTACTGCCATGGGGGGGACTTTCTGCGCAAATCGTGCCGCCGTGTACGGTGACAAGCTCCCGAACAATGGATAGCCCAAGACCGTTTCCACTGGTCCTGCGGGATTCATCGCCTTGATACAGCCGTTCAAAAATATGCGGGAGATCCTTTTGGGGTATCCCTTTGCCATTATCCGTTACGATGATATTCGCTTGCTTTTCATTCTCGGAAATTTGAAGGCCGATTCTGTCGCCTCCGCTGTGCAAAAGTGCATTTTGAAGCAAATTGTTGAGTATGCGCATATAGGCATTGCGGTCTAACCGTATACTGTATTCCGCATCAGGAATGTCAATTTCGTAAGTAAACTGCTTATCCTCTAACGTCGGTATCCAGTCCGCTATAACATTGCGGGAAAGCTCATTCAAATCACAGATTTCAAATTGGAATATCTGCTCTTTGGCATCCAGCTTTACCCACTCAAACAGGGATTCAACAAAGTCCTTCAGATGGTGGGCCTTGTCCAAAGCTACTCCGATATATTCCTCTTTTTCTTCTTCCGTCACAATCTTTTCCTGTATGGCCTCCAAATAGCCCACTAAGGAAGTTAAGGGCGTTTTGACATCATGGGAAAGGCTTGTCATGAGGCGCTTATAGGCTTGCTCCGATTGTTTGAGTCTGATAAGCTGTGCCTGATCGTTGATGGCGATTTCATTGATGTTGTAGCAAATCGTTTTTGTCATATCGTTTTTTCTTGTAAGGATGCGTCGGTTGAGGTTTCCTTTTTTTATATCCTCCAAGGCAGCTTTAATAATTGAAAGCTGTTCTTTTACACGACAGAACTTCGTTGCGAGATAGACAATAATACAAATACATAGAAGGGTGGCGAAAAGAAAAATCAGTGTCCAATTCATGCGCTACGCCTCCTTATTAAAGCGATAGCCAACGCCGTGTACGGTCAGAATATAAAAGGGGTGTTCCGCATCCGGCTCAATCTTTTTCCGTAGCTTACTGATAAAGGACATGATATTGTTATCGTCAAAGGCATACTCGTCCTCCCAAACCTGCGTGTAGATTTGTTTTTTCGTAAATACACGCCCTTTGTTGGAGGCCAGAAACGCCAACAAATCAAATTCTTTGCCTGTAAGGTCAACCGACTCTCCATGTACGCATACAGTCCGGTTTTCCTTATCAATCACCATGTTCTTGAGGTTAAGAATATCCATCGGCGCAGTTTGATTAAAAGTTGTGTATCGCCGTATCAGGGATTCCATTCGTGCCATTAGCTCATTGATGCTAAACGGCTTTGTCAGGTAATCGTCCGCGCCGAGACGCAAGCCGGTCACTTTATCTATTTCATCGCCTTTGGCTGTCAGCATAAGTATGGGAACCGTACTGCTTTTTCGTATTTCCGATAAAACCTGAAATCCGTCCATACCGGGCAGCATAACATCCAGAATCACAAGGCAGTATGCGTCATTTTGTTCTGCGATTTTTGATAACCCGGCCCTGCCGGTATAGGCAATATCGGCTTCCAATTCCTCTTGCGTAACACATTTTTTCATCAATGTGCAAAGCTCTGTATCATCATCTATGATTAAAACTCTATTTGGCATGTCTTTCCCTCCTGTATCTCTTGTCCTCCGGCTTGACGGCATCTTTAGGAATAAGCCATGTATTCCCCATCTTTATTGCTCCGTCAATTCGGCCGGAGGTGCAATGATAAAGCACCATTCTATCGGTAACGCCCCATTTAGCGGCGGCGTCTTTGGTCGTTATATAATCCATACTCTTTCCCTCCAATACATCTATTATATTTCTTCTATCCGAAATATACAAGACAAAGCAAGTGCTTATCCAATCTAAATCGGATAAGCACTTGTTTTAATTACATTAACACTACCTAAATACTATATTTTAAAAAATACTTTCCTCTGCTTCATGCTTCAGCTCGTTCATTGCGCCTGCCCATTCCAGCTGCCGGGTTGACTTCGTCCGGCAAAGTTCTCTTTCGAATGGCTTGATTCACAATATCCTGAACCATTTTCCTTGCCAGTAAATCCACTTTGGCGAGATGAGTATATAATTCTCCTGACAACAATAGCTTTGCATACAATTCGTGCTTATGCATTTTTAGCTAAGTGTGGCGCAGCATACCGTATTTACCGATTGCGGCGTGTTCTGTTTTAGGCAAAGCTAAATCCGACAGTAGGTAGTCTCCAACTTGTGAATAAGTAATCTCTTTCATATGTTTAGCCTCCAATACGTTTGTAGTTGCTATTTCCAGCTTATTTACAATACCGTTTACCGACTATCCAATGTTTATTTGAGATTACTTCCTTATCACATGCACCGAATGGTGGGATTATCTTTTTAATTTTATCACATTATATATTATCTTTATACCAATTCCTATAAGTAAAATAGGCCATAGATAAGATATGAACTTCCAAAATCCAAATTTAAGTAAAGATTTAGATGATAGCAAAAACAAACCTGAAATAATTAACATGATTATTGATAAATGTTTAGGCCAGTCATTTCCTTCTTGTCTATAGCCTACTACATAAGCTATATAGAAAGCTATAGCAAATAAAAGAAACATTACCCATCCTACATCTGTTCTAGCTATTTCCTCAATTAAATTATAAGTTCCCAAAGCAGGTAACAATACTCCAAATATTAAAAGTCCTTTACTCTTTTGCTTTGAATATAATGCCAGAGACATGATTCCAAATATCCATAAGAAAACAAACCCTTTTATATTAATACTGGTAAATACATATTCATTCAGCAAGGATACCGAAGATATAGCAAGTAAAATTAGACCAGCAGTTAAATACCCCATATTTTCTTTTAGATAGTAACCTATTATTAAACCAATAGCTAAAATAAACAGAATCCAATTAAAAGTAAGTACTTTTAAATTTAGTAATAGAAACATAAAACCTATAAATATGAGGATTACCCCAAAAGAATAATTATTTCTCTCCATACAATCCCTCCTCATAAAGTCCGTAAAACCTATTATAAATATTATACTTTAATATTTATATTTTATATACCCTTATAACCAAATATCTACTCAATGCCTAAAGTTTATACTTACTTTTTATTTGTTATACTAAATATATTAACTTTATTTGGATTCCAAATCATTAAATTAGATTTTGCTCCATAAAGCCCCAATATTTTTTCATCAGATTCATATTTTAGTATCTCTTTTTCATCCTGAATTCCAACTATATACTTATCTCCATAAAGAAAAATATGTTTATCTGATGATAATATCTTCTTATACTCTTCAGAAAAACTCATCTTACTTTTTGTTCTTCCATTGAAATATATACTCTCTAGATAATTGCTATAAAGTACATATATTTTATCTTTGTCCAAGTAGATATCTTTGATTAAATCAAATTGTTTCTTCCATAAGATTTTATTGTCCTTAATATAATAAAGCCCTTTATCTGTTAAAATTATTACTTCTTCATTATCTGTAAACTCTGAATTAATTACTATCTCTTTTTCTAAATCTATAGAAGCTAATTTTTCTCCGTTTATATCAAATATTTCTATTTGACTTTTAAGAGCTCCTTCTTTTAAATTTAATAAAGACAATACATATTTAGATCCATCTTTATTAGTTGAGTAGGTTAATATATTTTTATCTTTCACAAGATTATTTCCTATTAGATTGCCATCTTTATCTAATATGTTTATACTTTCCATATTTAGATTTCTTATGTGTGAAATTAAATTACTATGACTTTCCTTTATATTGAAAATCTGAGTTTTAAGTTGAACTCTATTTATAGTCTCTCCCTTTTTATCTAAAAAATAAATATCTCCCGAACTTTTATCTATTCCATAAATATACTTTTCTCCAAAAAATATATAAGGTTCTTCAAGGTTAAATTCTTTTTCCCAAGATAAAGTTCCATCTAGTTCTAAAAAAGATAACTTATTATCTCTCCATTTCATAATACTTTTATCATGTAAATCTAAATCTTTTACATCTTCTTCAACAGGAAAACTTTCTATTAATTTAAGGGTCTTCTGATTAATTTTTAAGGAATTCAAAATTTCTATTAACTTTTCTTGATTCTCTTTTTGAGAAAAAAACAATATTGCTATAATAAAGATAATAATGAATATTTTAAACTTTTTATTTCCTTTTTTCTTATTTTCTTCCATAGCTACCACCTCTACTACTATTATTCTTTATGTTTTTAAAAACTCCTTTAGTAGATTGAATTAAATTTAAAATTTGATATACTAAATAAATCCAAATCTAGCTGAAAAGTAAAATCATTTTATATTATTTTACATCAAATTAAGTAAAGTAGCCATTTAAAAAATAATTATATCTTTATAAGAATACTATTTCAAACCATATTAACTTATTTATTTTTGACGATTTTTTGACGTCAAACAAAATAGGGACTAAACAGTCCCTTTCTTTATCTTATCATAAAATTAATAAATTTAAATCCAAATAAATTTATCAAGCCTAAAATTATTCTTAACAAGTAATTAATAATTCCTGCTAAAATATAGTAAAATAATTGATATGCTGTTTTAAGGCTTGTATAGGCTTATAGAAAGGTTTTGTGTATGTAGTATAGTAATTCTATCAATGTATGTATAAAAGCTTGTATAAGGTTAATGTATTAGGTAGATTTCATGTACAATAAATTAAAGATAAAATATAAAAATAACCACCTCCCATTATATTTTTAATTTGGACAAGTGGTTATTTCTAATAGCTCCTCATATTCTTTTATTCGTGATTTCAATTCTTGTATCTCTAATTCTCTATCTCCACAACAAGTATTTGGGTGTTGAAATATCTTTAGCCCTCCATGTCGCTCACTAGGATACAAATTATGGTGAGGATCCAACCAAACTATGTAAAACCTATTTCCTATAATAAATCCGTGAATGCCGCCTTTGCTTGTAGAAATTCTAGCCTGCCTGCATTCTATTTGTTCTAAAAAATCATCATCAAAATTATACTTGTAATCAAGCTCGTCCCAACAATGAGTATGACTTCGATAGTGTTCTCTTAGCTCGTTTACAAATTCATTCCTTGTAATTTTCGATAATTGATTAAATAAATTAAATAAATCATTTCCCCATCTATTGCATGTTCCACCAAGGTTGAAAGCTTCGTGGTTTAACTCTAAAAACCTAAAAGAAAAAACTAGTTTTTGATCACTTAAAGCTTTTATTTTTTCTAATTCTTCTTCCGGAATAGGGAATTCTTTATTTTGTTTTTGTGGTTTACTTGGCTTAGGTGCTTTAAAGGTTTTAGGATTAAATTTTTTCTTAGTCGTTTTGTGCTTGTTCATATATGTTCCAATAGAATGTTTTCATAGTTTCTTCGCTAATAAGTTCATTGGATGGTTCCCATTCCTCAAGCCCTTTCCTTGCTTCTTGCCATGGAAGTTCAGAATGAGTTAAAGCTTCTAGTTCGTCTCCGTCGAAATCTTCGTATGTGTCGTGTATCATTTCTAAAAATTCCAATTTTTCTTCATCACAAATAACACTTCCCATGTGTGACTGTGTTATGTCATTCCAGCCATAAACCTTATAAACACCATAAAGTTCTCTGCATACTGGTCCGTGAACCCAAGCTTCAAACTTTTCACCAAACAACGGCTCCTTAAATACCGCTAAATGCCAAGCTTGTGCGTAATAACATAATTTTTGCAGTTTCTTGTTTGTCATCTTTTCAAAAGTCAACAAAGTACTAGCGACATCAAAAACAGATATCTCCTTATGCATTTTGTCCCCTCCTTTAAAAAGGTAAACAACATTGCCCATACCACCACTCCTCTCTGTATATAATATGAGTGTTGCCTATAAAGTAATACTTAAACATGAGAAAAGGGTCGGTGTTAGTTTGTACATCTATCATTTACCTGGTATTAATAATGTATTGCAAATTGCAATACATTATTAATAATACTTCTACATTATACACGAAACTCCTCTATTTTTTTGACAAAAGTTAAATAATATTTTACATAGGTCAAATACTATTTGTTACAGTACGGATTTTATATCTTGAAAAATAAAAACCTCACCTAAAAAACAGGTGAGATTCTTTGTAACCCTTTACTCTGTATATTAAATTATAAGATACATTTTTTAAAATAATCTGTATTAGTATATTAACATATGTTCGATTCAAAAAAAGCCCATGTTCGCCCGTTTGTTGCTCATTTATGTCCCATGTAAATAAAAAAGTTTCAAAAAATAAAAAAAGACCAGGAACTTAATCCTAGCCTAATTGATAAAGAGGTGATCATAAATAATTGACACAATTCCTATAGAAAGAAGGGAAAAACTTATTTTTATATTTCAAATAGGAACAAACGTGTTCTTAGTATTTAAGGTCGCTTGATGTTTTCTCCTACTATAAGTATATTCCAGTCTGACAAAAACGTTACTATAATATAAATTAATAAGACCTGGAACTTAATCCAGGTCTAGTGAAAGGATGTGGTTTAAAAAGTGTTACTTATTTTTTGTTCTTTTAACAATTGTCTTTTTAAAAATAGTACGTCTCCTATAGAAAAATAGAAAAAGATACAACCCATGTATTTGTGCCAGAAGAAACATGTTTTTAATGTCTACAACCACCACCCTACTCATTACTATAAATATGCTATCTAATAATAAAATATGTCGTTATAGTATAAAATTTAGTTTTAAGATTAAAAAAAGACCAAGAAATTAATCCTGGTCTTTAATAAGAGGTTAAAATGATTCGTTGTTATCACCTTTTACTTACTACTGAATCTTCCTTTGTAATTCACTTGAAAAACTAACTTTTTTATATTCATCCTCATACCCCAATAGGTCTTTCCCCTGCTTTAAGTACTCTTTTAAATACACAACCCCATCCTCTATTAGTGTATCCAATTCTTTTTTAGATATTAATAATTTCAATATAGGTGGCAATATTTTATATACATTCTCTACTACCATCATATACTTTAGTTCTCCCGTTCCACTTCCTAGAGCCTTTTCTGCTTGCACTACTAAAGATAACACTACTTGCCTAACAAATTCTTTCTTACCTCTTTTATAAATAAAAAGTAGCCCTATTGTTATAACTAGAGCTACCATGATTGAACTTAAATTTAATTTTATAAATTCTAACATATTATTTTCCTCCCTTTTCTATATAATCTAATGCTTTATCTACAAGAGCCATAGCTTCTCCTCGTGTAATTTTATCGTCAAAACGCTTGTCTGTAATGTTGATTCTACTTTTAAGATTGTTGTAATGTTCTTCTGCCCAATGGGGCTTATCTTCTTTTATAGCTTTTTTCTTTAAGCTATAGTAACTTGCTATTGCTCTAGCTTGTATTTCTGCAATTTTTTTATGACTATCTTTGAAGAATAAACAATCTTCTTTATTTGTATGAAAGCCATTTTCAACTATCATAGCAGATTTGGCTTGATTGAATCTTAGTTCGCCATACCAATTATAACCTTTTTGCCCTTCTTTATATTTCACACCTCTATTTCTGTGATTAAATACTTCTGCTGTAGCATCGCATATTAATTTAGCAAGTGTCACATTAGGTTTTTCTACACTATCCCATACCTCCGTACCTCTCACATCATCATTTGTAGTGGCGTTTGAGTGTATGGAAAGGTATAAGTCATATCCTTGCCCTGCTTTTGCCCTATCTGCTAAAGTTGGATCATCTGTTATATTTTTTCTTAATAAATCTACTTTTATATTCTCGTAAGTTTCTAGTTCTTTTTTTAATTCTAAACTATAAATATAATTGTTATCTCCTTCATTGAAGTAAATAGCCCCTCTATTATGAGCGGGTCCTGCTCCATGTCCTGCTGCTAATAATATCCTTACCATATTAACCCCTCCCTTTCTCTAGATCATCAATCCTATGATTAGCCACCTTCATTTTCTCTTCTAAAATAAAGGTTCTTTCTACTACTGAATTATGCTTATCTACTTTCTTTTCTAGTTGTTCTAATCTAAAATTTGTTAATTTACTTGTGACTACAATTCCCCCAATGGTTCCCATAGCTGAACCAACTAGCGTTATTAATGCTACTGTAACCTCATTGCTCATCTCCTACCTCCTGAAATTTAGTAAAGAAGGGCATAAAAATACACCCTTCTAGGTGTTATATCAATTTATTTACTTCTTCTTTTAAATTATATAAACTAGGTACATCATCTTTATTTATAGTACCTTCATTAATTTTTCTTATATAAAACTTTACCAAATAACTGTTTTCTGTAAAGGTCATATTAATTACCTCCTTGTAGTTGAGCTATGATAGTTGTTAATTCCATTATAGTACCTTCTAATTCATTTAGTTTTTTACTATTTATTTCTTCTTCTGCAAGTGGTCTATCTACATATTCATACCAAAACTCTCCAGTTTGAGGATTGCAATAAGGTAGTGAAGTTTTCCCCTCTATTACATTAGGCTCAATTAAGTTTTCTACCATAATATAATTCCCTCTATCCATTAGTTCTTGAGGTGGTTCTGTATAATAAATCAGCATCACCTTTGCTCTTGTGTCTGTTTCTTTTTCATAAAATAGATAATTCATTTCAATTCCTCCTACCTGATTATTTTAATCTTGATATCGCTTATTTTTCTTAATGTCTTATCATAGCCTCCACTATAAATGTTATTCTCATTATCAACCGCTACTGTGTATACAGGCTGGGTATGTTCCATGAAAGACCACATTTGCTTACCACTTGGTGATAACCTTCTCACTGTCTTATCACCGCTTCCGCTATAAATATTACCATTGTTATCAATCGCTACTGCCATTACAGTACCGGTATGCCCTGTAAATTTCCAAATCTCCTTACCATCTGGTGATATTTTTCTCAAAGTATAATCATTACTTCCACTATAAATGTTACGAATGTTACCTTTATTATCAACTGCCAATGCCCTTACACTATCAGTATGACCTGTAAATCTCCAAATTTCATTACCGCTACTTGGATGCAAGCGTCTTACTATCCCATCATCACTTCCACTATAAACGTTGCGGTTCCTATCAACAGCTACTGAAAATACAGTTTTTCCATGCTCTGACTTCCAAATTTCATTACCACTTGGAGATAACTTTCTTACTGTATAATCATTGCTTCCACTATAAACGCTACCTTCATCATCAACTGTTACTGAATTCACAGAACCGGTATGACCTGTAAACTTCCAAATTTCATTACCACTTGATGATATTTTTCTTAGTGTCCTATCACTACTTCCGCTATAAACGTTACCTTCATCATCAACTGTTACTGAATTCACAGAACCAGAATGTCCCGTAAAAACCCATATTTGTTTACCACTTGGTGATATTTTTCTTACTATCCCATAATCTCCACTATAAACGTTACCCTCGTTGTCAACTGCTACTGCATTTACAATTTCATTTGAAACAGGGAACGCAAAAGACCATACTTGATCAGGTCCTGTTACTTCAAATTTATCCGATGTCAAAATGTCTCCAATACCATAGTAACCGTTTGATATAGGATTCACTGTGATACTACTATAATATCCGCTATCTGCTGTTTGTTTAGATTTTGAAGGACTGAATGTTTTACTTCCTCTATTAGGCATAGTACCTGTTAACTTCTTCCCTTTCACATAAGCAGTTTTACCACTTAATATATCTCCTGCTACTGCTGTGGCATCTCCCGTATTATCTGTTTCTATAGACTTTATCCCTAAATCTAATTCATTAAATGTAGCAACTGTACCCTGTTTAGAAACCCTTCCACCTTTGGACTTGATAGAGGTTTCTAATAAGTTTTTGCCATC
>NZ_JAHLPM010000013.1 GCF_018917865.1 Tissierella simiarum | reverse complement strand
TCTTGTCTTGTATTTATAGGATCATTAGAGTTTTCAATATCCTTTTTAAATATTATATTAGCTGCTCCATCTGGACCCATTACTGCAATTTCTGCATTTGGCCATGCAAATACTTGGTCTGCTCCTAAGTCTTTACTACACATAGCAAGATATGCTCCACCGTAAGCTTTTCTAACTATTAGTGTAACTTTAGGAACAGTCGCTTCACTATAGGCATAAAGCATTTTAGCTCCATGTCTAATAATTCCACCATATTCTTGATCTGTTCCTGGTAAAAATCCCGGAACATCTACTAAGTTAAGAAGCGGAATATTAAAGGCATCACAAGTTCTTATAAATCTTCCTGCTTTGTCAGAAGCATTTATATCTAAACATCCTGCTAATATCTTAGGTTGGTTTCCTACTACTCCAATGGTCTTGCCATTTAATCTTATGTATCCAGTTATAATATTTTGTGCAAAATAAGGTTGAACTTCAAAGAATTCTCCTTCATCAGCTAATAACTTAATAACTTCTTTCATATCGTAAGGCTTATTAGGATTTATCGGTATAAGTTCATTTAATTTTTCTTCTAACCTGTTTATTTCATCATTAGTATCATATACTGGTGCTTCTTCTAAGTTATTTGAAGGTAAATAACTTAATAGAGTTTTAATCCTAGTAATACACTCTTCTTCTGTATTATCCATAAAGTGAGCTACACCGCTTACTTTGTTGTGAGTATTAGCTCCTCCTAATTCCTCTTGTGTAACCTCTTCTCCTGTTACAGATTTAATTACTTGAGGACCTGTTATAAACATCATACTAGTTTTATCTACCATGAAAATAAAGTCGGTTAAAGCTGGAGAATAAACTGCTCCTCCTGCACAAGGTCCCATTATTACTGATATTTGAGGAATAACTCCTGAAGCTATAGTGTTGTTATAAAATATTTTCCCATAACCTGATAGAGCATCTACACCTTCTTGAATTCTTGCACCACCAGAGTCATTAAATCCTACTATAGGTGCTCCCATTTTAATAGCCATTTCTTGCACTTTACATATTTTCGCTGCATGCATTTCACCTAAAGAACCACCTAATACTGTGAAGTCTTGAGCATAAACAAAAACTAATCTGCCATTTACTGTACCATATCCAGTTACTACACCATCAGCAGGAGCTTCTACTTTTTCCATATCAAAGTTTGTACATCTATGCTCTACAAACTTATCCACTTCAACGAAACTTCCTTCATCTAGTAATAGATTAATTCTTTCTCTTGCTGTTAGCTTACCAGATTTATGCTGTTTCTCAATCCTTTTTTCTCCACCGCCAAGTTCTATTTTTTTCTTGGTTTCTAGGAGTGTTTCAATTTTTTCCTTCATTTTTACCCTCCTTTTTATATTTACTCCTTAATCTCTTTGGCAAAGCTCTATTAAAACTCCAAAAGTTGATTTTGGATGTAAAAATGCAATTTTAGCACCACCAGCACCATATCTTGGTTTTTCATCTATTAATTTAATACCTTTTGCCTTTAATTCTTCTAAGGTCTTTTCTATATCCTCTACTTTATAAGCTATATGTTGGATTCCTTCACCTTTTTTCTCGATAAACTTAGCTATTGGACCATTTTCTTCTGTAGACTCAAGTAATTCTACTTCTGTATCTCCTATGGGTAAGAAAGCAACTTTAACTTTTTGCTCTTCTACAACTTCCGTACTAACACATTTAATACCAAGTATTTCTTCATAAAACTTTAAAGTTTCATTTAAATCTTTAACAGCGATACCAATATGATCTACTTTGCTAACCATTCCATAACCTCCTATTTATTAATTAAACTTATTATTTTATCCTTGGCTGTATAAGGATCTATAGTTCTTAATGTAACTTCTTTAGATAAATCCTCTATCAAATCTTCTTTTACCGCTCTATCAATTATTAAATTCATTAGTTCTTCTTCAACCAACTTTAATATCTCTAACTTATTATTTCTAGTCCTTATTTTTTCTAACTCATTAGTTGCTTCTAAATATCCTTTATGTTCAAATAACTTTTCTAAAAGTACATCTATATCTTTATTTAGCCCTGCTGATACCTTCACTACTGGAGGACGATAGTCTCTTTTTTCGTTTAAATCTAAGTTCATTTCAATTTCTACCTGTGTTTTATCTGCTCCATCTAAGTCAGATTTGTTAATTGCAAATACATCAGCTATTTCCATTATTCCTGCCTTAATAGCTTGAATATCATCTCCTAAATTAGGAACCATTACCATAAGTACCGTATCTGCCATTTTTACAATATCAATCTCTGATTGACCTACTCCTACAGTTTCAATGAATATATAATCGCATCCATATATATCAAGAACCTTTACAGCAGCCCAAGTAGCTTTTGACATACCTCCTAAAGAGCCACGAGTCCCCATACTTCTTATAAATACATCTTTATCTAAGGCAAGATCACTCATTCTAATTCTATCACCTAGAATGGCACCGCCTGTAAAGGGGCTAGTAGGATCTATGGCTACGATTCCAACCTTTTTCCCTTGTTTTCTTAGCTCCTTAGTTAATCTATCTGTTAATGTAGATTTACCACTGCCTGGAGGGCCAGTAATTCCAATTACATAAGCCCCCCCTGAATATTTATACAATTTTTTTATTATATCTATGGATTCCTTATCATTGTTTTCTACCATAGTTATTAATCTGGCACAAGCTCTTTTGTCACCTTTTAAAAGTCTCTCTTCAATGTTCAACTTAAAACACCACCTATTATTATCTTTTTAGGTTGTTTTCAATAAACTCTATAACATCCTTTGTTGGTGTTCCTGGAGTAAATATAGCTTCTATTCCTGATTCCTTTAAGAAAGGTATATCATCTTCTGGAATAACTCCTCCACCCATTATTAATACGTCGTCAGCTCCTTCTTCCTTCAATAGATTAACTACTTTAGGAAATAAGTGATTATGTGCTCCTGATAAAATACTCATAGCTACTACATCCACGTCTTCTTGAATTGCTGCCGCTACTATTTGTTCTGGTGTTTGTCTAAGACCTGTATATATAACTTCCATACCTGCATCCCTTAATGCTCTAGCAATTACTTTAGCTCCTCTATCATGACCGTCTAATCCCGGTTTAGCTACCAATACTCTAATTGGTCTTTCCATTTTTATGCCTCCTCATTTTCTTATAATATTACAGATTGCTCATATTCACCAAATACTTCTCTTAATACACCACAGATTTCTCCAAGTGTAGCATAAGCCTTAACTGCATCTAATATAAATGGCATTAGATTTTCCTCTGTTTCTGCCTTTTCTTTTAATACCTTTAAAGTTGTTTCTACTTCTTCATTATTTCTTTCAGACCTTAAAGCTTCCAATTTTTCTCTTTGTAATTTTTCTACTGCTGGATCTACTTTTAATAAATCCTTCTTATCTGTTTCATCTATATGGAATTTATTCACCCCTACAACAATTCTTTCTTGGGATTCAACTTCCATTTGATATTTATAAGCACTGTTTTGAATTTCCTTTTGTATATATCCTTTAGCTATTGCTCTAGGTGCTCCACCTAATTCATCTATTCTTTCAATATAGTTATAAGCTTCTTCTTCTATTTTACTTGTTAGACTTTCTACATAATAAGATCCTGCCAACGGATCTATAGTTTCCGTTACACCACTTTCATAGGCTACTATTTGTTGGGTTCTTAATGCTATTCTTACAGACTCTTCTGTTGGTAATGCTAAAGCTTCATCTTTAGAGTTAGTATGTAATGATTGAGTTCCTCCAAGAATTGCAGCTAGAGTTTGAATAGTAACTCTTATTATATTGTTATCTGGCTGTTGAGCCGTTAAAGTAGAACCTGCTGTTTGAGTATGGAACTTTAACATCATTGATTTTTCACTCTTAGCCTTAAATCTTTCTTTCATTATTTTAGCCCAAATTCTTCTTGCCGCTCTAAATTTAGCTACTTCTTCTAGTAAATCATTATGAGCATTGAAGAAGAAGGATAATCTTGGAGCAAAATCATCTACATCTAAACCAGCTTTAATAGCTGCATCAACATAAGCTATACCGTCAGCTAAAGTAAACGCTACTTCCTGAGCTGCAGTAGATCCTGCTTCTCTAATATGGTAACCACTAATGCTAATAGTGTTCCATTTAGGTACTTCTTTTGAACAATATTCAAAAATATTGGTTATTAATCTCATAGATGGCTCTGGTGGAAATATATATGTTCCTCTTGCTATGTACTCCTTTAGTATGTCATTTTGAATGGTTCCTCTTAATTTATCTTTTGAGACTCCTTGTTTTTCTGCAACAGCTATATACATGGCAAGTAAAACGCTTGCTGGAGCATTTATAGTCATAGATGTACTTACTTTATCTAAAGGGATTCCGTCAAATAATAATTCCATATCTCTTAAAGAATCTATGGCAACTCCTACTTTTCCAACTTCTCCTTCACTTAGTCCATGATCTGAATCATAACCTATTTGTGTTGGTAAGTCAAAAGCAACACTAAGACCTGTTTGTCCTTGTTCCAATAAATATTTATATCTTTGATTAGACTCCTCTGCCGTTGCAAAGCCAGCATATTGTCTCATAGTCCATAGTCTACCTCTATACATGGTAGGCTGAACTCCCCTTGTAAATGGATATTCTCCTGGAAGACCTAGATCCTCATTATAATCTAAAGCCTCTATATCCGCAGGCGTATATAACCTTTTAACTTCAATATTAGAACCCGTTACAAAGGCTTCTTTTCTTTCTGGAAACTTAGCCAGAGCTTTCTCAACCTTGTTTTTTTCCCATTGATCAACTGAAGCTTTAATATCTTCAATTTTTTTATCATCAAACATTTTTTTACCTCCTTATTTGGTAAAGCATAGTTTTCTTTATAAAGCTCTCTTCATAGTCTATTATAGTAATAAGTAGTAGAATTTTGCAACATATATTTCAATATATTTGAAAAACGAATGTAATATTGCATAATCTTTATAAATATATTAAAATTATTTCAAATTTATATGTATAATTTATTTTTTTAATAATGTGCATACAGAACAATACTAATGAAATTAACATTCATTAGTATTGAATTTTATAGCATATTATTAATATCTTAT
The DNA here is from genome assembly GCF_018917865.1 of Tissierella simiarum. Lineage (GTDB taxonomy): Bacteria > Bacillota > Clostridia > Tissierellales > Tissierellaceae > Tissierella_C > Tissierella_C simiarum. The sequence goes on along the minus strand of NZ_JAHLPM010000013.1, from coordinate 90,276 downwards.
ATTTTAGCCCCTATTTGCTTGCTTCCATTGTATATATTTGGCATAGGCTCCCTTAATACCTACGATTATGGCTTTCTGAGAAGAACCAAAGAATCGTTTATCCACTTTTTCGATAAGTTCATCTATACCGTCTCTCTCAATATTATGTCCTATCATTAAATATGCTAAGAAATCTTTACACAAGTCTGAAATCAAAGTTACCATAACATCTTCTATAATACCTGTTTTTGTATTAATTAGAAAACCTACTCCTACTACTTTATGTACATAAGTAGCAGAAATATCCTCAGGAAGTTTTGAATAAGAAACAAAATATACAGTATCTGGACCATAGTCTTTTACTTCTCTCATTGTCCACATCCTTTCTAAATATTAGTTTATAAAAAGGCTACACTAAAGTGCGTAGCCTTCCTCAACTTTCTTTATACCCAATATTCTTCTAGCTTCATCAGGTGTTGCTATTTCTCTTCCTAATTCTTTTGCAATTCTTTTTACTCTTTCAATTAACATTATATTAGTAGCTAATACTCCTTTATCATAAAGTATTGTATCTTCTAATCCTGTTCTAGCATGACCGCCTAATAGTATAGCCATAGTTAACATGGGCACTTGACTTGCCCCAATTCCTGATACAGTAAATGTAGAACCTTTTGGTAAGGATTCAACCATATGTAAAAGATTTCTTGGTGTACCTTTTGCTGATCCTCTCACATTCATTACTAGATTGAATTGTAATGGCGCCTTAAGTACCCCCTCTTTTAATAAATAAGAAGAATTATCTATCATGCCTAAATCGAAGGCTTCTATTTCAGGTTTAATATTGTTAGCATACATCTTTGCAGCTAATTCCCTTATTAATTCAAAAGAATTAGCATTTACTTGTGAAGGAAAATTGGATGAGCCTGTAGATAAACTTGCCATTTCTGCGTTTAAATCTAACATCTGCCCACGCCATTCGGCTGTATTTCCTCCACCTCTTGCTCCAGTAGATAGTTGTGTTATAATATCACAATCTCTTTCTTCTAATTTGTCTAATATCTCTTTATATAAATGTCTTTCACAAGTTGGTTCTCCCTTATGATCCCTCACATGAATATGAGCTACAGATGCCCCAGCTTCTTTACATCTAATGATATCTTCAACTATTTCATCTACTGTAACGGGAGTATTTGGATTCATTTCTTTAGTAGGAACATTTCCCGTTAAAGCTACGGTTATAATTAATTTTTCTTTTCTATAACTCATTCTATTCCCTCCTAGAATAATTGTTCTGATAACTTCTTAATAGCTGTTTCTAATTTTTCATATAATAGATCTACTTCTTCTCTAGTTATATTTATTGGTGGAGCTAATAATATATGATCTCCTCGTACTCCATCAACTGATCCTCCACCTGGATATGGAACTAGACCTTCTTCTAAACAGTTAAGAGTAATTTTTCCTTTTACATTAACAGATGAATCAAATGGTTCTTTTGTCTCCTTATCCTTAACAAATTCTATACCTATCATGAGCCCTTTCCCTCTAATATCTCCTACTATAGGATACTTATAAAGTTCATCTAACTTATTGATTAAATACTCTCCTTGAATAGCACAATTTTCTATATAATTTTCTCTTTCAATGATTTCCATAACCTTATCAGCGATTCCACAAGATAACGGGTTACCAGCATAAGTATGTCCATGAATAAAGTTACCCGATCCCTTAACCATAATTGTTTCAAAAACTTCAGTTGTACATACAGCTGCACCTATTGGGGTATATCCACTACTTAGACCTTTAGCAACAACAAGAATATCTGGTTTTGCTTGAAAGTGATCTGATGCCATTTTCTTTCCCGTTCTACCTGAGCCCGCCATAACTTCATCCATTATAAATAAAATATCGTACTTATCACAAATTTCTCTTACCATATCAAAATAAATCTTTTCAGGATGGCAACCTGGTGCCGCTGATCCTACCACTGGTTCAGAAATAAACGCAGCAACATTATCTTGTCCTTGGCTAAGAATCTCCATTTCTAGTTCCTTGGCAGCAAGTATACTTGTTTCTTCCAAAGATTTTGCTCCCCACGGGTTTCTATAATGATAAAACTGACTAATTTTCGGGAAACTAGCTAATAAAGGATCATATATTTTTCTTCTACCAATGGTTCCTGTCATAGATAAAGACCCTAACGTAGCGCCATGATAAGAGTTCCATTTGGATATAATTTTCCACTTGTTTGTTTTTCCATCTCTTTCAACAAAATATTGTCTTGCCATTTTCATAGCAGTTTCGGTTGCTTCAGAACCACCTGATACAAAATATACATGGCTTAATCCTTCTGGACACCAAGATGCAATTCTTTTAGCGCATTTTTCAATTGAATCAACTGTCCATCTGGACAAATGTGTAAAAGCAATTCTTTCAATATGTTCCTTAGTAAACTGAGCAATTTCTTTATTTCCATGACCTATATTGGCAACTGCTGATCCCGAACATCCATCAATATATCTCTTTCCGTTTTCCCCAATCAGATATATTCCTTCTCCCCTTTCGATTCGAGGGTACATCCAATTTTGATTCCTATAAAATACATTATTCCTTGGCGCTTTATTTAAACTCATTATACTTCCCCCTTGTAATATTTTTATTTATATTAAGTTTTAGCTAGCTTGACTCTTTACTGCCAACAAATCACTATTATTAAATACTTCTCTATCTAGATCTTTTTCTAAAGATGATACAGTAACTCCTACCACTAAATCTCCTAAAGCATTTGTAGATGTATGGATTTGATCTACTATTCTATATACACCTGCTATCAATGCTATACCATCCAATGGAATCCCTAGACCTGTTAATAGGGCTATGGATATAATAAGTCCTGTTTGAGGTGCAGCAGCACACCCTATAGATAGCATTGTAGCTGTTAAAACTAACATTATTTGCTGACTAAATGATATTTCTATACCGTATAACTGAGCAGCAAACATTACTACAATACCAAAATAAATTCCCGTACCATTCATGTTAGCTGTAGCTCCTAAGGGCAAAATAAAGCTAGCTGTTTCCTTTGGAATCCCTATCTTATCAGTGCCCACTTTCATTGTCACCGGTAAAGCTGCAGCACTACTACACGTACTAAATGCTATAGCCCAAGGTTCAAATGCTTTCTTGTAGAATTTTAAGGGATTTACCTTAGCTATAAAATATAATATTAGTGAGTACCATACTACTATATTAAAAATATTTGCTCCATAATCAACTAAGATAAAGTTGAATACAGGGCCAAATATACCCACTCCAAATATTGTTACAGCTTTTGACATAAGTCCAAATACTCCAAACGGTGTAAATTGTATTACAATGTCTACTACTTTGTACATCATTTCTGATAATCTATCTACTAAATTAACAATAGGTTCTGCTCTTTCACCCATAAGCAATAACCCAGCTCCAATGAAAATACCAAAGGAAATAATATGAAGCATCTCGCCTTGGGTAAGTGATTCAAATATATTAGCTGGAAATAATCCCAATATTGAATCAAATACAGTTGGAAGTTCTCTCATTTCAACTGTTCCAGCTCCTAATTCAGCAATATTTAATCCTGCACCAGGTTTAAATATATTAGCCATTAAAATACCAGTGCCTATTGAAAGAAAACCTGTTAGAAAAAAGATTATTATTGTCTTTGTTCCAATGCTTCTTAATTTTTTGATTTCTGTAAGATTGGAAACCCCACTAATTATTGAGAATAAAACTAAAGGAACTACTACCATTTTAATAAGTCTTAGGAATACGTCACCTAGAAGACCTAGCCATGGTAATAAACCAACGACAAAAGGTTCATCATTACCTACTGCTGATAAAATGGCACCTACTATAATACCTAAAAATAGTCCGATGAAAATCTTGTGAAGCAATTTCAGCTTTCTCGGTTTTGACATTAATATACCTCCTCTTTTTGGTTTTATTTTAGTAATACTACTAACTCCCCTCCCTTCTTTGAACATAAAAAACCCAGCATTAATGGCAATAAAATGCCATTAGCACTGGGTTTTATTCGCATTGCAAAATAGGGTCACCATTCCGCCACAAATAAAGCAGTAACTTGCAAATTTAATATATTCTTAGTAATTTATATTTACATTATATATAAATACAGTATTATTGTAAAGCATTATTTTGAAAATTCTTTATATTGAATTAAATGTTCATGTGTATAAACTTCATCTACAACAAATAAAAAGGTAGGCTCCCCCTAAAGGGGATTTCCTACCTTATACTCCAACAAATATTTCTTCAAATTCATTTCCATCTAATGTTTCTTTTTCTAATAAAGCTTCTGCAACTTTATGAAGTTTATCCATATTATTCTTTAATAGTTGTTCCGCCATATTATAAGCTTTATCTATTAATTGTCTCATTTCTTTATCTATAGCAGCCGCTACTTCTTCACTATAGTTTCTTGCTCTTCCAAAGTCTCTACCTATGAATACTTCTTCATCATCAGTACCATAAGTCATTGGTCCAAGATTATCACTCATACCATAGTGAGTTACCATTTGTCTAGCAATCTTTGTGGCTCTTTCTATATCATTTTGAGCGCCAGTACTTATATCATCTAATACTAGAGCTTCTGCAACTCTACCTCCCAATAATTGAACCAATTTATCTTCCATTTGTCCTTTTGTCATATAGTTCCTATCCTCATCTGGAACATAGGCTGTAAATCCTCCTGCCATTCCTCTAGGTATAATGGTTACCATATGAACTGGATCAGTATTAGGAAGTAATCTTGCAGTCACTGCATGACCTGCTTCATGATAAGCAGTAAGTCTTCTTTCTTTTTCGCTGATAACTCTACTTTTCTTTTCAGGTCCTGCTACTACTTTGATCGAAGCTTCTTCTATTAAATGCATTGGTATTGTCTTTAAATTATGTCTTGCAGATAAAAGAGCTGATTCATTCACTAAGTTTTCTAAATCTGCTGGTGTAAACCCTGCAGTTCTCTTTGCTACGACTTTTAAGTCTACATCTGAATCTAAAGGTTTATTTTTCGTATGAATCTTTAATATCTCTTCTCTACCTCTTATATCTGGTAATCCAACATATATCTGTCTATCAAATCTACCAGGACGAAGTAATGCTGGGTCTAATATATCAGGTCTATTAGTTGCTGCCATAACAATTATGCCTTCATTGGTTCCAAAACCATCCATTTCCACTAATAATTGATTTAGTGTTTGTTCTCTTTCATCGTGGCCTCCACCAAGTCCTGCTCCTCTTTTTCTACCTACAGCATCTATTTCGTCTATAAACACTATACAAGGAGAATTCTTTTTAGCTTGCTCAAATAAATCTCTAACTCTGCTGGCTCCAACCCCTACAAACATTTCTACGAAATCAGAACCACTAATGGTGAAGAAAGGTACTCCTGCCTCACCTGCTACAGCTTTACTTAAATAAGTCTTACCTGTTCCTGGAGGTCCTACTAAAAGAACACCTGTAGGAATTCTTGCTCCAATTTCAATATACTTTCTTGGACTTCTTAAAAAGTCCACTATTTCCTTTAATTCTTCTTTCTCTTCCTCTAATCCTGCTACATCTTTAAAGGTAATAACCTTTCCGTCTTCCTCTTTGTGCATTCTAGCTTTACTTTTCCCAAAGGACATTACTCTATTTCCACCACCTTGGGATTGTTGCATAAATACAAACCAGAATACTACAAATACTAAAAGTAACAGTATAGTTGGTATCATTTCAATAAACCAAGGGGTACTAGGTTCTGGTTCTGCACTATAGCTACTAATTGCCTTACTATCTACTAGATCTTTAAGATAATCTGTATAAAATGTTGTCCTAATTTCTTCAGGCAATCTAGTTGTAAACTGAGTATTATCTTTTAATTTTCCTTGAACCGTATTCCCTACCATCTTGATGCTTTCAACTTTGTCAGTTTTTAAATTTTCTACTAGTTCTGTTACATCCATTTCCTTTACAGGATCTACATCTGTTCCAACCATCTCTACAACAAAAATTATTATGATTAGTATAAGTAAATAAAAACTTATACCTTTAAAAAACCTTCTCAATCCAAGTCCTCCCTTCTGTAAATGGGTAGATAATATTTTAAAATTATAACACATTTTAATAAAATTTACAATAATACGCTCTAGCTATAAACCTCTTCTTTTAATGCTGCTACATAAGGTAAATTTCTATATTGTTCAGCATAATCTAGTCCATATCCTACTACAAAGTCATCAGGAATACTAAACCCTCTATAATCTACAGGTACTTCTACTTTTCTTCTTTCTGGTTTATCTAAAAGTGTACAGATTTTTACACTTCTTGCTCCTCTCTTTTTTAAATTATCTGTTAGGTAGGCTAAGGTTAATCCTGTGTCTATAATGTCTTCTACAATTAATATGTCCTTATCTTCTACACTAAAATCTAAATCCTTAATTATTTTAACTACACCTGTAGATGTAGAAGACTTACCATAACTAGAAACTGCCATAAAATCCATTAATACTGGCATCTCAATGCTCTTAGCCAACTCGGCCATAAATATTACAGCTCCCTTCAGTATGCCTACTAACATTAAGTTTTTATCTTTATAGTCTTTAGTAATTTGTTTACCTAACTCCCTCACCTTTTTTTCTATGTCCTCTTCACTAACTAGTATTTCTTTTATTATGTCCTCCATTTTAATCCTCCTTCATTATCCCTAAACATTATTATATTCCATTACTAAAACCGTTTTTGTGTCCTTGGTGATTTTGTACAGGTCATTTATTCTATAACCTACTACCCACAAAATATTTTCTTCATCTACTATCAATGGTATCTTATCCCTTAGGTCCTTTGGAATCTTTTCATCTATGAAATAATCTTTAAGCTTTTTCGTCCCACTCATACCGAAGGGAACAAACCGATCTCCAGCTTGCCTACTTCTTATATATAAATTTCCCTTGATCTTATCAAAATCTAAATACTTAATAAACCTATCCTTATACCTAATTTTTATTTTTTCAATAGGAAGAATTTTAATATTAAAAGAACAACCTAACTCCATTAAACATGTAGGTTTATATAAATCAATTTTATAGGAATAATCTATTTTTTCTTTCTTCTCACTGCTCTTCTCCAATATAAAATCCTCATAGCTTGTCTTAGCTATTATATCATTAGGTAAATGAATTTCTTTTCCTGTCCCCCCTTCAACAAAAAGATTAATTACGGATGAAACATGTTGCTCAGTAATCCCTTGTAAACTCTCATTAATTTTATATATGCAATTTCTTATTATTCTCTGTTGAATACTTCTATGTTCCTTTGAGAACAGACTTCCATTTAAAATTATACTATGTTTGTCTGCTTTTTTCACTAATATATTGTATCTTTTTTCGGAATAATTTTCAAGAAATTCACTATCAAGGATTGAAACTTGAGAAGTTCTCCACAAAGTCTTTATTATATTGGGATTAAAATTCTCCTCTATGTAAGGTATTACCTCTAATCTAACTTTATTTCTACTATATATCGGTTCTAAATTTGTCTTATCAAGAACAGTTTCAATATTATTTTTAAATATATATTCTTCTATTTCCACTCTCTCTATACCCAATATTGGACGTATTATATCTTCATTTTTAAATTCCATGCCTTTCAGCCCATCAATACCAGTTCCTCTTAAAAATCTCATAATAAGAGTTTCTGCCTGATCATTCATATTGTGAGCCACTGCAATTTTCCCTCCACCAACTTTTGGTAAAATTTCCCTAAAGAACCCATATCTCAGTTCTCTACCAGCTTCTTCGGAAGAAATTCCTTTTTCTTTTGCATATAAATTCATATTTACTCGTTTAGAATAATAAGGTAAATTTAATTTCTCAGAAATTTGCTTAACAAAGATTTCATCTTTTAAAGCATCTTCTCCTCTAACCCCATGATTTACATGAGCTATGTATATATTAAATCTTATATCTTTCTTGATATCCAGCAAAACATAAAGTAGAGCCATAGAATCTGGCCCTCCTGAAACTCCTACAACTATATTATCTTCTTCTTCAATTAGTCTATGTTCTAAAATAGTTTTTAGTACTTTTTCTCTCATATCCATCACCTAAACATCTATAGAATAATCTTTATATATCCTAGTACTAAAGTAAATATAAAAAAAACAATACTAGCCATAAGTAAAAAATCAATTTTGTATAAACTATATCTATTATCTTTGCCTTTGTCAACAGTGAGAGATAATAGTCGGCTAGTATAATTATTGAAATATAGAAACTTTCCTCTTAGTCCTTTGATCAAAAAATCTTTTTCTTCTTTCCTTAAATTCAAATTGTTTACCCATGAAACTACATCTTCCAAACTATATGCCATAGGATTAAACTCTTTATTTCCTAATAAACTAACCATAATCATGGTTACACTAAAAATTATGCTTGTCTCATTGGTAGCAGAAAACCCCATTATCCAAGAATTAATATTATATGTTGGGGTATATTCTTTAGTAATGCTATCCTTTAATATCAAGCTGCCTAAATCTAATAGAAATAATTTTCCTCTATTATTTATTATAACATTTTCTAGTTTAATGTCAGTGTATCTATAACCTAATTTGTCTATTTTTTTTAAGACTATTAATAATAGATAGCCTATTTTAAATATTTCTTTTTTTGAAAGCTTATTAATCTGTGATAGCTCCCTCAAGTTATTTCCTTCAATATAATCCATTACAATAAAATGAAGTAAGTCTCCTCTTGTATCCCAATCATCAAAATCATAAACCTTAGGTATATGAAATAAGTTCTTTAAGCTCTTCATTCCTTCATATTCATTGGTCATGGAAAAGGTATCTTTGGATAGTTTTAACGCCCTAATATTTCCTTTAGTATCCTTTACTTTATAGACAGTACCAAAGTTGCCTTTCCCAATATATCCAATTACTTGATACCCATTTCCATTCCATTTACCTTTTATCAACATCAAATCACCTAAACTATATGTTCATAAATAGAATAATCTTCTAACTCCTCGCAAAACATAGAAATAGCACCTTCTATAGCTGGTCCTGTAGGGGTAGTACCTCCTGTAATAATTGGATTAGTTTTTTCTCTTATTTCATCTAACTCCTCTGTAAAATTCCATAATAGTTCATAGTAGCTTCCTTCTCCTGGAAAAACCATAAGCCCTACTTCAGTAACTCCTTTTCTTTCCTTCAAAAACGTAATTAATTCAAAAATACTTTTTTTAGCTATTTCAATTTTATGTTTCATACTGCCACTAACATCTAGTAAAATTAGGCATTTTAACTTGGATTCGTTTCCTAGCCTATCTATTATCTTTAAAACCTTAGTCCTTTCTGTAGGATTGAGTTCCTTCATATCTAAATCCATTACCTCTTTAAGTTCACTATTTACCACTTCTTCTATAGTCTGATAAACAGATTTTATTGTCACCTTACTTAAAGCTTCTGAAAGATCTCTTAAGTGAGTAGCCTCAAAAACTCCTCCTCCTACTTCAGCAATACTTTCTAACTCCTCCATTGCTTCTTTATTGTTATCAATAATTCCTATAGTGTTTACTCTAATGTCCTTTTCCCTAGCACTCTTTGCCGCTAAAATTGGGTTTTCTCCTACATTAGACTCTCCATCAGTAATTAAAATTATTTGATTTAGCATATTACCCATCTCCTTTCTTTTAAGGATTATTAACATAACTAAGGGTAATATACATGGAAAAAGGGAGAAAATTCTCCCTAAACATTTTTCCATACCTTTGTAACCAGAACCGTCATATCATCTCTAATATTATTTACACTAGCTTCTTTTGCTCTTTCAAGGACTTTATTAGCTATTACTTGAGGATTAATACTATCAATACTCATAATAATTTCTTTCATCCACAATTCTGTATTCTCTATATCTCTACTAGCCTCTAGCACACCATCAGACATCATAATAATAATATCTCCATCTTCTATATATTCTTCATAAATATTAAAATCTACATCTTTTAATATGCCTACTGGTAATGATTGAGTATTTACGATCTCTACCCTATCTTTCTTTTTGACAAAGGTAGCAGGTGCCCCTGTTTTAATCATCTGAAGTTTTCCTGTATATAGATCTATAAAAGATAGATCTAATGTTGTAAATATTTCTTCGTTAGATTTAGCTCTTAAAATAGAATTTATAGTTTTTAAGATAACCTTTTTATCTACATTGGCCTCCATAAATTTTTCTAATAAATTTATGGCTATACTGCTTTCTATATTAGCCTTTTTCCCAATTCCCATACCATCGCTCAAGGCTGAAAAATAAGTATTTTCTACTTCACCAAAAGTATAGTTATCTCCCGATATACAATCCTCAGAATTAGGCATAGAAGCCATCTTGGTTAGAGCACTATACCTATTATTCCTTATTAGCTTAAATCTTTGCCTTTCTTCCCTTATATTACTAAGGGTAAAATCACTAGTAAGAGGAACTCCCAATGTATTTGAAACTATATTCGTTATTCTCTGCCTATTATTTTCCTGTTTAGATCCGTTATTAATATCTATGAATACTTCAAAGTCATTCTTTTCTAATTGAGCCACAGCAACACTGGAAACGTCTATTCTATTATTTCTTAAATCCTTATATATAATTTCTTCTAGATCTTCATTAAAAGTAGGATTCTTGTAAATATCATTAATAAGATTTTCCACTACCTTGCCTAAGCCTTCCAATTGTTCTGCAACCAAAATCCTATTTTCAAGTAATTTTGTCTTCCAACTATGATTTAATTTAAACAATTCATAAAATCTTTTCATCTTTTCTATAATTTCTTCTTGATTGATACAATTATTTTTTATACCAGAAGGAATCATTTCTTCATCTATTTCACTATTTACTTCCATTAAACTAACCAAGTTAAAAAAGCTGTAATAAGTAGTATAATAATTGGATTCCCAGCAGCTTTTATAGTTAGGGCATTTGTTGCATACACCATTAGCTACTCCATCTACTAAACCATACACTTCCATAACAGAATATAAGTCCCTCTCATTGGCAGATTCTTTAAAAGTATCACTCAAACTATTAAATAAATTAGATACACGAGTTAAGTTTTTTATAGTAAGCTCATCTTTTTTATGAGCATAATCCTTCTTTATATCAAAATCCATTTCTATTATCTCAGTAATACTTCCATCTATATATTTAGAAAAGAATATAAAAAAGATTATAGAAATTATTATTTCTTTGTAGTCTACAAAGCTTGTACCAAATCCACTTATATAAAAACTTATTATTCCATTACCAAGAACAAATCCTAGAATGGATCCTATTTTACCTAAATCTCTAAACACTCCTGATAGTAACCCCGCCACCCCATATATGGCAATTATAAAAGGCATTTCTGGTTGAGATATATAGGATACCATGCCTAAAATTATACCCATGCTCGTTCCTATAAAAGCTCCTTGGCTGTAGCTAAAATAAAGTATAAAAATAGTACTCACTATATTTTTTATGGAAATACCTAAAATTGACAATTTACTAAATCCAGATAAAACTAAAGCTAAAGTTATAAAAGTACATATTATTTTCTCACTATTAAGCTTTCTATCTTTCATGGCTTCTAAAGGTATACTAAAAGAAAAAATATAAGTCATAGTAAAAATAACTATACCTTCAAAAGAAGTTAAGAATAAATCGTATATAAAAAAGTTTTTATTTAAAAATAAGAATAAAATTTTTGTTACAGTAAAGATACTAGAAGATATAATAGCAGATTTTATTAAAGAATAATCCTTGTCCTCTTTAACCATTTTAAAAAAGCTTATAATTAGTACACTTGATACCAGATAAGTAAAACCCTTAAAACCTTGGAAAGTAAAAGTACCTAATAATATAGATATTAGAAGATAAATATTTACTTCTTTCATTATGATATAAGCAGAAAGAAATGCAATACCAAAAGGTGTTAATTTGTCTAATATGTTTGCCCTCCCTAGAAAGAATCCTAAAAAGATAGTAAGCACATCACTTTTATTAAGCCCAATTTCTAGATTCAACTTATTTCCTCTAGATAATAAGGTTTCCGTTCTAGTCATAAAAATCACCCCTATTTCTTATTCTTTAAAAATATGATAACAAAAGGGGGATTAATATTTTGTCAATTATAGGTATGTAAATCCCAAAACTTTCTGACATAAAATATGGCTATTTTCTATAACGTTAAAGCACTTTTTTAAAAGTTCACGTAATATTCTTTAAAGGTAAAAGTCTGATATTAAAAGGCTTTAAGCCTAAGTAGATGATTTATTATTTAATGTATTATTTTGTTATTCGTGGAGTATATCTCTATTTTTCAACTTACTTAAATTAATATTAATCCATTCTTTAATTTAACTTAAAATAAAAAAACCGGATAAATCCGGTTTTATGAATCCATACTGCCACCTTTACGACCTTTTGGGCTATATCCCCTTTTACTTTCTCTACTCTTTAATTGGTCTTGTCTTTCATTACTATCTTTTAAGAATTTAGAAAGTTTATCTTCAAAGGACATAAACTTTTGCTTATCATCAGTTTTGCCCCATTCAATTTCTACTGGCTTATTAGTTTTTGGTTTAGCTTGTCTTATGGAAAGACTAATTTTCCCTTCCTTTGAAATTGAAAGGACTTTTACCTTTACCTTTTGATCCTTTTTTAAATAATCCGCTACTTTTTCTACATAGTCATGAGATATTTCAGAAATATGAACTAATCCACTTTTTCCTTCTGGTAGTTGCACAAATGCACCGAAATTAGTAATCCCTGTAACAGTGCCTTCAACTACTTCTCCAACAGCTACGGGCATAAATAAATAATTCCTCCTTAATAATAAATAATATTCTTCCTTAAGTATATATTAGAATACTTTTAATGTCAACGGATGTCAGTGAATTCTACCTCTTCTTAAAGGTTCTAAAAGGATTTGTATCTCTATTTTTATCAATATAGATAATTTCTCTAGGTTTAACCATGCCTAAATCATCTCTAGCTATCTTTTCAACAAATTCTAAGGAGTCGCTGTTTTTTATTTCCTTATTCAGCCCATCTATTTCTTTTTCTAGTTTTTCCACTTCTAAAGCCTTATGCATCTTTTTGGCTTCAAGTTCCTTCATCAGTTTTTTTTGATTTACAAATATAAGGGAAACATAAAGAAATAGGAAACAAAATATTAAATGCTTCAATTTAAATCTTTTTTTCCCTTTCTTCTTTGCCATAACACCACCACCTATTTTTTTATTCTACATAAGTTTAAAAAATCCTCTATTTCTTTTGAGAAATTATCTTTTTATATTTCTTTATTTCCTTAACAGCTTCTAGAGGAATTCTTTTAATCTTTCTAACTTTAGGTGACAGCTTATTTTTCAGATAAGAGAAAGGAAACTTAATTGTTTTTATAATTTTATTGGTTCCTTTTAAAATCCACTTACATACTTTTATCAAGATTGAATAAACTACCTTACTTAATATCTTAATATATACAAAACTTCCTAAAATAAATCCTAAAATAATATACCCTCTTATTTCTCCCCAATTACTCTTTATAAGAACATAGAAAAATATTAAAGCCATTCCTATCCAAAACAAAAAATCTTCAATAAAAGTTCCTAACTTTTTAGGCTTAGAATAATATCTCATAACCCTATATATGTCATATACTAAGCCTCCTATTAATCCTCCATATATAGATGTTAAAAATATATAAGCTTCTAATTTTAAAGTATTGTCCATTTTAATCCCACCAAAAATTACTTAAATATTTTTCCAATAAAATTCTTTGATGTGGCTTCCTTTCCAGTATAGGATACTCCATTAATAGCCCCATCTATCTTTACGCTACCATCTTCTAAATTTAATCTACTAATATTGAGTCCTTCTCCTTTAATAGTCATTCCACCCTTAATCGTTGAAAGAATTATGGTATTATCATTAAAGCTTTCTACCTGTTCTACCCCTGTTACAGTCATTTTATTTCTATCTTCAATAATAATATTTTGGTTTTTAAAGATTACCTTGTTTTCACTCACTTTAATCCCCCCAGTACTTCCTTTACTTATATTTATGAATAAAAAAAGGCTTTTATTACAAAAGCCTTTTTTATTCTATAGTTTTATATAATCCTGATGCATCATCTTTTTTCACATTATCGCTTACATTCAAAACTTCTATCTTCATAGAACCTGTCCCAAAGTTAATCTTGACTATATCACCTATTTTAACTTCGTCACCAGGTTTAGCCTGCTTTTCATTAATAAATACTCTTCCTTGCTCACAGGCTTCTTTGGCTATAGTTCTTCTTTTTATAATTCTAGAGTTCTTGAGAAACTTATCAACTCTCATTAAATCCCCCCTAAGAAAAAAATCAGGTCAAAGACCTGATTTTTACTTGTTTACAATTTCTTTTAATGCTTTACCTGCTTTAAATACAGGAGCTTTTGAAGCTGGTATCTTAATAACTTCTTCTGGATTTCTAGGATTTCTACCTTCTCTAGCTTTTCTTTCTCTAACTTCAAAAGTACCAAATCCAACAAGTTGTACCTTGTCTCCTCCTTCTAATGCTTCTTCTACTGTTTTCATAAATGCATTTAATGCACCTTCTGCATCCTTCTTAGTTAAATTACTTTTTTCTGCAATACTAGCAACTAGTTCAGCTTTGTTCATAATTAATTCCTCCTCATTTCATTGTATTTAACTTATTTCTTTTATTCTATATTAATTCTAAAAATCCTTCTTCTCAGTGTGTAGTTTTTATCATTTTGTCAAATTTTATGTATCCTTTGCCGCATTCCATAGTTCATCCATTTCTTCTAGGGTCATTTCTTCTAATTTTTTACCTATTATTTTGCTCTTTTCTTCCATAATCTCAAATCTGTGAATAAATTTATTCACTGTCCTATTTAATGCCACTTCAGGATTTACATCTAAAAACCTACAAACATTGACTACAGCAAAGAGCAAATCCCCCAGTTCTTCTTCTGTTCTTCTATCACCACCTCCAAAGTCATTGATGGCTTCAATTACTTCTTTGTACTCTTCAATTACTTTGTCAAGTGCTCCATCTACACTATTCCAATCAAAGCCAATTTCTGCAGCTTTTTCTTGCACTTTAAAGCTACTCATTAAAGAAGGGAGTCTTGGTATATTTTTTAATTTGTCACTAAAGCTAGTAATCTCCCTCTTTGCATACTTTAGCTTATTCCAATTATATACTACTTCATTAGATTTTTCTACTTTTTTTTCACAAAAAACATGAGGATGTCGATAAATTAATTTATTTCCTAAATCTGACGTTACCTCATAAAGGTTAAATTCTCCTTCATCAACAGCAATCTGACAGTGAAAAAGAACCTGTAAAAGTAAGTCTCCTAGTTCTTCAATAAGTTCTTCTACATCATCATTATCAATGGCTTCTACTACCTCATAAGCTTCTTCTATTACATATTGACGAAGAGATTCATGGGTCTGTTCCATATCCCACGGGCAACCTTTTTCACTTCTTAATAGCTTCATTATAGCCACCAAATCATTAAAGTCATGGATTTTTTTATTTATTCTGCCCATTTTAGGTACATATATACTAGTTAAAGCTCCAATATTTTCTATTCTATCTAATTTATATATAGGAATATGATGAAGTTTTTCCTCATCTTTTATTCCTCCATTATGGACTAAATAAATTTCATATTCATCTCCATATATTTCTGATAGTATTAGTTTTACTTCTGATATGATTCTATAATTATACACTTGAGTAATAATTATGTCTACATTAATATCTACCATAAGACTATTAAAATCAGCACCATCAATAATTTTTAAGCCATCAATAGGATCTCTACCTACTAGTTCAATCATAGGTTCAATAAAGCTCATGCCAGATATTATATCCATTTCTAAGGATTTATTCAATAATAATTCTACAGTTTTTTCTGCTACCAAAGGATTTCCTGGAACAAAATAGTTTATAGCTTCATATTTCTTAGATTCTTTAATCAAATCTTCCACAATATATTCATAAACTTTGTTAAAGTCCTCTTCTTCATTATAAACATAATCATAAGATTTATATAAGATATTTTTATCTTTAAAGTATTGAACTGTAGGATGTTTTTCAGTCCTTAAATAGTTTTTATCCCCACTAGTGATCCTTTCGACAGCTCCTAAAGTAAGGGAATCTATACTACCAGGTCCTAATCCAACTACATATATCTTTCCCATATTATTCTCCTTTGTATAAAAACTTATTTCATAAACCTAATTTTTTCAAGTTTTTTACCTATCTTATCTCCTTTAGGTAATAAACTTAAATCTTCTTTAGTTATTGATCCTGTTATAAGTAGAAGTACTAAATATACCAGAGCACCTATAATTATAGCTATTATTGTTGCCAATTTATCCCCAATGATGCTCATAAGCAACAAATGACTTATCTTAGCTGCTACTGCCATACATAAAGCTGATATTAATGGTTTTATAAATACATCCTTTGTATTTAATTTTATTTCAGCATAAACTTTTACACTAATTAAATCTAATATACTAGCAATACCATAGGCAATAACTGTACTAATAGCTGCTCCTTTAATATTTATACTAGGAATCGCAGTTAAAGTAAAAGTTAATATTACCTTTACTACTGCTCCGATAAACAAATTTATTACAGGTACTAAAGGCTTTCCTAGTCCTTGTAATATAGCTGTTAAAGATTGCACTAATGTTAAAAATATAACTCCAAATGATAAAACAGCTAATATTTCTCCCGTACTATTTAAAGTTTCTATAGTATTTTTAAAATACAATAATCTTATAATTGGCTTTGCTAAAACAAATAATCCAAATGCACAAGGCAGACCTATAAGTAAAGTAACTCTTATCCCTGAGGAAATAATACTTTGAACTTCTTTTTTCTTTTTTCTTACACTAGAATGAGATATGGCCGGAACCAAACTAATAGCTAAAGCCATAGAAAAAACTTGTGGTAAATTAATTAAAGTTTGAGCTAATCCTTTAAGCTGACCATACATATCATTTGCATTTAACTCTGTATATCCTATGGATTGAAGTCTTTTTAATACCAACGCTGCATCTATAGTATCCATAATAGGTGCAATAGCTGACCCTATAGTTATGGGTATTGCAATAACTAATAAATCTTTCACTATCTTACTTACACCATATTCTTCTGTAACTATACTTTCATTTACTTCTTTTAATATATCTTTTCTCCTGTACAAATAAATTAAAGCAATAGCTAAGGCTCCTACCATAGCTCCTACAGATCCACCGAAGGAAGCTCCTCCTGCAGCTATAGGTATACCCTTATCTAATAAATAATAGGTAAAAAATAACCCTGCTATAACCCTAAATAACTGTTCTGAAATTTGAGATAGAGCAGTCGGAGTCATTGCCTGCCTACCTTGAAAAAATCCTCTAAATGCTGCCATAATAGGCACAAAGAATAGAGCAGGTACTAAAGCTATTAGTGAGTAATACGCATTTTTATTGCCTAGAGACTCTACAATATTTTCTGCTGCAAAGAATACAAACACACTAGTTAATATTCCTCCTATTAACAACCCAACTAAAGCAACTTTAAAAACTTTATGGGCTCCTTTAAAATCACCTAGAGCTCTTTTTTCTGAAACCAATTTAGCTATAGCTACTGGAAATCCTGCTGTAGATAAAGTTAGTAATAGAACATAGAAAGGATAGGCGGTTTGATAATAACCCATTCCTTCTGATTTTATTATATTACTAATAGGAATTCTATAAATAGCTCCGAGAATCTTTACTATTACGCCTGCCATTCCCAATATAGCTGCACCTTTTAAAAAGTTATTATCCTTCGACATACACTTTCCTCCCCTAATATAATACCTAGTACATTATATCAAAACTGTACTTTAAATAATACTATATTATATCACAGCCGAATAAATTAAACAGCCTACCCATTTGGGTAGGCTTATCTTAGCTTTCCATTTGTTTAGATAAAAATCCTGCTGCTGTTTCTGTTAGCTTTATTTCTAATTCTCCCATAGTCACATTAGGTTCTTTAGACATAAGTATTACGGCTCCAATAGGATCCCCTTGCATTACTATAGGGGTTATCACTTGAGCTGTATATTTTTCTTGACTAGTATCTTCATAAGATAACTTTATAGGCTGATTATTTTCATCTGTTATATAAGTACTTCTGCCTTCTGTTAACTTTTCTAGTTCAGGACTAATTCTTTTATCTAAATATTCTTTTTTAGAACCTCCAGCTATGGCTATTATAGTATCTCTATCAGATATAATAGCTATATGTCCTGTAGTTTCATAAAGAGAATCACAATACTCTGTAGAAAATTCATTTAATTCCCCTATTGGAGAATATTTTTTAAGTATTACTTCACCTTCTCTATCAGTAAATATTTCTAAAGGGTCTCCTTCTCTTATTCTTAAGGTTCTTCTTATTTCTTTAGGAATTACTACTCTACCTAGATCATCTATTCTTCTAACTATCCCAGTAGCTTTCATATTTCTCCTCCTTAAATAGTAATAATAATTGTGAGATTATTATTTAACTAAAAGGAAATTTTTATACATCTATGTAAAGTTAGGTTAAAGTATTTACATTAAGTAAAACCCTTATAGAATTATTTTCCTATAAGGGTTTTACTTATTTCTTCTTAGTATCTTTGGTATCTTTAGTATCTAAATATATTTTTACATCTGCTTTATCTCTTAACTCTTGAATTTTGTTAAAGTATTTTTCTTCCTTCATTATAGAAATAACATCATCTTTTAACTCTTCATAGGTATCTTTCTTATCTTCTAAATATATAATATGATATCCTACTTCAGTCTTAACTAAATCACTAGTTTCACCCTTCTTTAAAGAAAAAGCCACATCTCCAAATTCCTTAATCATACTTCCTTTAGTAAAATAACCTAAATCTCCACCTTGTACAGCAGATGCAGAATCTATGGATTCTTTAGCAGCAATACTTGCAAAATCTTCTCCTGCTTTAAGTCTATCTAATATTTTTTTGCCTTCTTCTTCAGTTTTAACTAATATATGACTAGCTTTTACTACAACTAAGTGATCCTTATTTTTTTCAAAATAATCTTTACCTTCTTTGTCAGAAATAGTAGTTTCATTTAAAAAAGTTTCTTTATGCTTTTCAATTAAAAGTTCTTTTCTTAGATTATCTTTAAAAAATTCTTCCGTCAATTCATTATTCTTTAAAAATTCATCAAATTTCTCTTTTCCACCCATACCATTTATATATTCATCTAATGTCTCTTTTAACTCTTCATCTGTTATTTTAATGTTCATATTAACAGCTTCTTTACCTACAAGCTTTTCTACAATTAATTTTTCAACTATATTTTCCTTTAAAGTTTCGCCTAAAGTCTTGCCATCTTCTCCCACTTGGGATAAAGCTTCTTCACCAAATTGTCTTTCATAAAGTTTTTTAAATACTTGAAAGTCCGTGTCAAACTCTTCATCAGTAATTCTCTCGCCATTAACTTTAGCCACAATACCTTCTTCTTTTTTACTACATCCACTTATAGCTAATGTTAGTATAGTAAGTAGTACTGTAACTATTATAAATCTCTTATTATTTAATCTAAGCAATTATAACATCCTCTCTATCTATTTAGTAAGCCTAATTTCATTATATATTATTTTCATTCTTATGAAAACCGTTAATTTTTTCAACTAACTCTTTTAAGCTTTCTAATATATTTTCTTTAACTCTAAATCTAAAGGAAGGTGATGTAGATAAATCGAAGGTAATCTTTCGTCCATATTTTTTAGATAAATAGTGAAGCAATTCTAAAGACATATTTTCTGTAGAAATAAACTCTAAAACTACTTCTTTTTCTAACTGCCCGATATTTTTAATATGATTTTTACTAGCTAAATTTTTAATATAAGAAATATCCATAAGATTTTCTACTTCTTTAGGTACATCTCCAAATCTATCTATTAATTCATCTATTAATTCTCCATAATCATCTATGCTTTCAACAGCAGCAATCTTTTTATATACTTCAATCTTTTGTTCTTCGTCTTCAATATATTTAACGGGTATAAATCCGTCAACCCTTAAATCTATAGTAGTATCTAAAGTTTCTTCTACTACTTCACCTTGTAACCTTCTAATAGTTTCATGTAAAAACTTAACGTATAAATCGTAACCTATAGCTTCAATATGTCCATGTTGCTCTAGTCCTAGAAGATTCCCTGCTCCTCTTATTTCTAGGTCCCTCATGGCAATCTTGAACCCAGAACCAAACTCTGTAAAATCCTTAATAGCTCTCAATCTTTTTTCTGCTACTTCTGAAAGTACCTTGTTTTTCTCATAGGTAAAATATGCATATGCAATTCTATTAGAACGTCCTACTCTTCCCTTTAACTGATAAAGCTGAGATAAACCCATTTTATCTGCATCATAAATTATTATGGTATTTACATTAGGAATATCTAAGCCCGTTTCTATAATAGTTGTACAGACTAATACATCGTATTCCTTATTCAAGAAATTCATCATTACCTTTTCTAATTCTCTCTCACCCATTTGACCATGACCTATAGCAAAAGTAGCCTCTGGGACCAAAGCTCTCAATCTAGAAGTAATCTTGTCTATAGTTTCTACCCTATTATATACAAAATAAATCTGACCCCCTCTACCTATTTCTTTTAATATAGCATCTCTGATCATTTGATCATTATTTTCTACTACATAGGTTTGAACAGGATACCTTTCTTCAGGCGGTTCGTCTATAATGCTCATATCACGGATACCAACCATAGACATATGAAGAGTTCTAGGGATAGGAGTTGCTGTAAGAGTAAGGACATCTACTGTTTCCTTTAACTTCTTTAAAGTTTCTTTATGTTTTACTCCAAAACGCTGCTCTTCATCTATTATTAACAAACCTAAATCTTTAAATTCCACATCTTTAGATAAAAGCCTATGGGTGCCTACAGCAACATCTATGGTTCCTTTTCTTATACCTTCAATAGCTATTTTTTGCTCTGCTGGAGTTCTAAACCTACTTAACATAGCTACCTTAACTGGAAAGGTATCGAATCGCTCCATTAATGTATTGTAATGTTGTTGGGCTAATATAGTAGTTGGTACTAAAAATGCAACCTGTTTTCCATCCATTACGGCTTTAAAAGCTGCCCTTAAAGCTACCTCTGTTTTACCATAACCTACATCTCCACACAAAAGTCTATCCATAGGCTTAGATTTTTCCATATCCTTTTTTATCTCTATGATACTCTTTAATTGAGCATCTGTCTCTTCATAAGGGAACAAATCTTCAAACTGTCTCTGCCAAGTACTATCTTTACTAAAACCATAACCTTTTAAATTATGTCTCTTTGCATAAAGTTCCAATAAATCTTTTGCCATATCTTCAACAGCTTTTTTAGCCTTTGCCTTTGTTTTACTCCATTCTGCACTACTTAATCTATTTACCTTAGGTTTAATTGAATCGGAACCAATATACTTTTGAATAAGATTCATCTGGTCAATAGGAACATATAATTTATCCTGTCCTTTATATCTTATGGTCAAATAATCCTTCTTTATTCCTTGAATATCTAACTGCTCTACTCCTTCATACTGGCCAATACCATGGTTTTCATGAACTACATAGTCTCCAACATTTAAATCTGAAAAGCTAACTATTTTTTCTTGATCTTTTTTTATAAATTTTCTGGCCTTTTTCTTAGCAGCTCCAAATATTTCCTTATCGCTAATTACAACAAATTTAATAGCTGGATATTCAAACCCGCCATTAATACTTCCTGAAGTAATATAAACTTGGCTAGATTTAATCTCTTTATTTTTATCTTCAACAAAAATAGTTTCCATACCTAAATCTAATAGTGACGAATGAAGACGTTTACCCCTTTCTTCTGTTCCTGATAATATTACTACTTTATATCCTCTATATTTATAATGATTTAGCTCTTCTATTAAGAATTCCATTTTATTGTGATATGATTGCATAGATTTCGTTGAAAAATTAAGTATGGATTTTGGACTTAAAGTAGCATTACCTTTAAGTAAAGCACTGTTAGTTATACAAATTTTATTTTTAATATCGTCTAATATATCTTTATAATCATAAGAAATGTTTACATGAGAGGGTAAAACTGCTCCTACTTCATAAAGGTCAGTAAACTTTAAATTAAATTCATCTTTAATATTTTTTACCTTTTCTTCAACTCTTTTAGGTTCATCAATAAATATTAAACTATCCTCTTTAAAATAATTAATTAGATTAGATAAATACTCTTTTGGTATAAACGGAAGTATCATATCTCTATTAGAAATATATAGATTTTCTTTTAAAGCTTCTACATACTTATTAAATTTTTCTTCTATATTTTGTTTTTCTATAGAATTTTCCTTCATTTTACTATTTACTCTTTTTAAATCCTTTTCTAAATTTTTTACTATTTCTTCTCTATAATCTTCTAGAATAAGGATTTCTTTTACAGGTGGAATAAAAACATAGTCTACTATTTCTAAAGATCTTTGAGTTCTTATGTCAAAGGTTCTTATAGAATCCACTTCATCATCGAAAAGTTCTACCCTATAGGGATTCTCACTATTAGGAGGGAAAAAGTCAAGAATTCCTCCTCTTATACTAAACTGACCTACTCCTTCAACCATATTTATTCTTTCATAACCTGAACTTATGAAGATCTCAGTTATCTTATTCAGATCCACAGTATCTCCAAATTTTATTAATTGAGTATGTTTTTTAAACAAATTTGGATTTAAAAGTTTATCTAAAATGGCATCTATATGAGCAATAACTATTAAGTCTTCACCCTCCATAAGTCTAGAAACAACATTCAATCTTTGATTAGACCTTTCATAACTAAAAGCTTCTACATCATAAAAAAGCACTTCCTTTTTCGGAAAAAGCACTACATTTTCTTCTCCAAAGTTTTTAATATCTTCGTATAATTTCTGGCCTTTAACCTCATCATATGTTATTAAAAGCATTTGCCTTCCTGTATGTTCTCTAAGGCCATAGACAATATGCCCTATATTTTCATCAATGATACCGTTAGTGGCTATAGGGCTATTTCTATTCTCAATATCTTTTATTAACTTTTCATAGGAGGCTAGAGTCTTCAATGGGTCTAGAAAAAAATTTGGCATCCTATCAGCTCCTCAAACTAACAACCATAAGCCCAGGTTTATTCCTGGGCCTTATTTCCTTTAGTATTAAATTTATTCATAGCTTTATTAATGTCTTCTTTTATTATGGTTTCTACCGCCATTGCTGCATTTATTATAGCTTCCTCAATATCCTGCTTCTCTTCTTTTGAAAATCTACTTAAAACAAAATTAGCTAAATCCTGTCCAGGTCTTTTATCACCTATTCCTATCTTCACTCTAGGAAAATCATCTTTTTGAAGTTGAAATATTATAGATTTTAAGCCATTATGAGATCCAGCACTACCTTTTCTTTTAACTTTAACTGTTCCGAAATCAATATCTATATCATCAACTACTACTATTATATTCTCTATAGGTAGTTTATAAAAGTTATATATATCTAATGCTGTGATTCCACTATTATTCATATAGGTTTGAGGTTTTACTAACAAAACCTTTTCCCCTCCAATTAATCCTTCACCATAAACAGATTTAAACTTTATCTTGTTTATTTTTATATCATTTCTTTCAGCTAATAAATCTATAGTATTAAAACCTACATTATGCCTTGTATTAGTATAATCCTTTCCAGGATTACCTAATCCTATTACTACAAACAAAACATCATCTCCTACATAAATACTAATCAAACAGCTTACTTACAGATTCATTTTCATGTATTCTCTTTATAGCTTCACCAAATATAGGTGCTACGCTTACTATTTCAATTTTATCAATCTTTTTATCTTCACCCAATGGTATAGTATCTGTTATTATAAATTTTTCTATTTCTGAGTCTGCAATTCTTTCTACTGCTGGACCAGATAAAACTGGGTGAGTTGCACAACCAAAAACTTTTTTAGCTCCAAAGCTTTTTAGTACTTTAGCTGCCTTTGTAATAGTTCCAGCTGTATCTATTATATCATCAATAATTATTACATTCTTACCTTGTATATCTCCTATAACATTCATTACTTCTGAAACATTAGCTTTTGGTCTTCTCTTTTCTATTATTGCTATAGGAAGATCTAATAGGTTAGCAAAGTTTCTAGCTCTAGTTACTCCACCTAAGTCTGGAGAAACGACTACAGTTTCAGTGTCAATAAAGTTTTTAAAGTAGTCTGCTAAAATTGGTACTCCTGAAAGATGATCTACAGGAATATCAAAATATCCTTGGATTTGGCCAGCATGAAGATCCATACTAACTACTCTGTCTGCTCCAGCTACAGTAAGTAAATTGGCTACTAGTTTTGCTGTTATTGGTTCTCTAGCCTTAGTTTTCCTATCTTGCCTAGCATAACCATAATACGGAATTACAGCATTGATTCTACCTGCTGATGCTCTCTTAAAGGCATCTATAAGAATTAATGCTTCCATTAAAGTATCATTTACTGGAGAACAAGTTGGCTGTATAAAAAACACATCAACACCTCTAACAGTTTCACTAATATTAACAAAGGTTTCCCCATCACTAAATTGACCAACTTCACAACACCCCAAAGGCACCTCTAATACATTACAAATTTTTTCTGCTAAATCCCTATTAGCATTACCTGTAAATACTTTCATATTGCCTCTATTCAATATCATTTGTTCCTTCCTCCTAATGTTTATTTATGATTTTTATATCCTTTCTTCTCTACCCAGCCTTCTTTGTTTACTTGTGGTGCCCTTGCTATAGATAAAACACCTTCCCCTACTTCTTTAGTTATAGTTGAACCTGCCGCTACATAGCCCAATTCTTTTACTATTACTGGAGCTACTAAATTAGAATTACTTCCAATAAAGGCATCATCTCCAACAATTGTCCTAAATTTTTCACGACCATTATAATTTACAAAAACTACTCCACAGCCAATATTTACATTTTTCCCTACCTCTGCATCTCCTATATAAGCTAAATGCCCAGCTTTAGAATTGTCTTCAATAATGGAATTTTTAACCTCAACAAAATTACCAATTTTAACATTTTTACCTATACGGCTATTAGGTCTAAGATGTGCATAAGGACCTATATGAGTGCTATCTCCTATAGAACTATCTTCTATTGTTGAAGATTCTATCTCTACTTTATCTCCAATTATGCTATTTAATATTTTCGTGTTTTGTTTGATAACACAGTCTTCCCCTATTTCTGTATTTCCTTCAATTATTACACCTGGATAAATAATAGTATCTCGTCCGATTTTAACTCCTTCTTCAATATAAGTATGCTCCGGATTAATTATGGTAATCCCTTGTTTCATATAATTACTATTAATTCTGTTTCTCATGATTTCTTCACTAAAGGCTAATTGATTTCTAGAATTTACTCCGTGAATTTCTCTTGAGTCTTCTATTATATATGCTCCCACTTTATAATCTTCTTCCTTTAAAATACTTATTACATCTGTTACATAATATTCCCCTTGAGCATTGTTGTTATCAATCTTACCTAAAGCATATTTTAATAATTTACCGTTAAAACAGTATATTCCTGAGTTAATTTCTTTGATTTCTTTTTCTTCTTCTGAAGCATCTTTATGTTCTACAATTTTTAAAATATTACCCGTTTCTTCTCTTATAATTCTTCCATAACCCGTTGGATTTTCTACAACTGCAGTTAATACAGTTCCATCATATCCACAGCTGTTATGATAATTAATTAACTTACTTACTGTATCCTTTGTTATAAGAGGAGTATCTCCATAAAGAATTATTACAGTACTATCATCTTCTATACAATCAATTCCCTGCATAACGGCGAATCCAGTGCCATAAGGAGTATTATCTCCTATAGGCTGAGTTTTAAAAATTACAGAATCATCTTTAAAGTATTCCCTAATACTATCTCCACCATGACCAACAATAACTATATTTTTTTCTATTTCTGCACCTTTACTAGCATTGATCACATATTCAAGTATAGGTTTTCCACATACTCTATGCAACACTTTTGGCAACTTAGACTTCATCCTAGTACCTTCTCCCGCTGCCAATATTATAGAAATATTCATTTTAACACCTCGTTTTATAATTATCTATCCAAATAATATTTTATCTAATTTATCACATAAGTCCACACCCAATTCACTAAAATCCTTAATTATATTTAAAAAATTTTTATATCAAAAAAGTAAGAAGGACCCTTAGGCCCTTAATTACTCTGTTACTAAACTCTTTTCATATTCTTCAAAAATAGCATCTTGGATTTTTTTCCTAGTAGCAGCATTAATTGGATGAGCAATATCTCTAAACTCACCATCTACCATTTTTCTACTAGGCATGGCAATAAATAGTCCGTTTTGTCCTTCAATAATTTTAATATCATGTACAACAAATTCATCGTCAAAAGTAACAGATACTATTGCTTTCATTTTTCCCTCTTCTGTAACTTTTCTAATTCTTACGTCGGTAACTTTCACTGTCCATTTCACCACCTTCCATGGAAGTCAGAATGATTATTAAATATTCTTTATATTCTCTAAGTTTTCCGAAAATCCTTCTTATTTAGAAAATTTTTTTAATTTTTTGTTCAATTTACAAAAATTCGGTGTTAAAATAACTTTTTTCTCTTCCTCATCTATTTTTTCCATAGTCAAAAGGGATATATAATTGTCTACCAGTTTCTTTTCAGGAAATTTCGTAGCTATTAAAACACAAGTTCCTACAACGCTAGCCTTAAACTCTGACATCATTTCATATACTCCTTTAAAAGTTCCTCCACCTCTCATAAAATCATCAACGATTAATACTTTTGAATTTTCCTTCAAAGATTTTTTAGATAAGGACATAGTTTGAACCATTTTTGTGGACCCAGAAACATAATTTATATTAACTGTGGAACCTTCAGTGATTTTTATATTCTTTCTTATAATAACCAAAGGTACATTTAAAACTTCTGCTGTCATTAATGCTAAAGGTATTCCCTTAGTTTCTATAGTCACTATATAATCTATATGCTTATCAATAAATTTATTTGCAATAATTAATCCTAATTTTTTAATTATTTCAGGATTATATAAAATATCTAGCATAAATATAAATCCTCCAGGAATTATCCTTTCTGGATTAGAAAGCTGAATAGATAAATCCTCTAAAGTTTGAATTAACTCTTCTTTTTTGATTTTAGGTATAAATTTTACACCTCCATTAGAACCAGTAATAGTTTCTACTAATCCTAAATCTAATTTTTCCAATAATTCTTTTAAAATAGCTACATCACCACTTATGCTAGATTTTCTTACGTTAAAAAGCTGGCAAAAATAGCTATAAGAAAATATCTTATTTGGATTTCTAGTAAGTATATTCATTAAAGCTCCAACTCTTTCATTCCTCTTAAGTTTTTCCATTGCATCATCTCCCATAAAAGATTATGTGATATGTATAATACTTCTACACGAATACAAGATTTCCTTTTTATTATTTTTATATTATGATATAATCTATCAGTGACAAAATAATTCCAATCGAATAAAATAATATAAATGCACAAGTTGGTAATAATAAAAAAAGAAGCAATTACTTAAATATTTAGGAGGTAAGTTTATGTTTACATTTTGCATAAATGACCATAAATACTCCCATGTACATTTTATCGGTATTGGTGGAATTAGTATGAGTGGTTTGGCAGAAATTTTGCTGACAGAAGGGTATAAAGTTTCTGGTTCTGATGCAAATAATAGTCATATTATTGAAAGATTAGAGAAGTTAGGTGCTGAAATTTACATAAATCATAGTATGGAAAATGTAAAGGGTGCCGATTTAATAGTATATACAGATGCAATTTCAAAAGATAATGAAGAGCTACTACAAGCTTATGAACTAGGTGTTCCTGTAGTAGATAGAGCTTTGTTTTTAGGAGCCTTAATGAATAACTATCACAACTCCATTGCTGTGTCTGGTACTCATGGCAAAACTACTACTACTAGTATGATAGCTACTATATTAAATCGTTCAGAATTAGACTCTACTATACTTTTAGGTGGTCAATTAGATGAAATTGGTGGTAATGTAAAACTAGGCAGTAAAAAGTACTTGTTAACTGAAGCCTGTGAGTATAAAGGCAATATTCTCAAATACTATCCTACTATGGCAATTATATTAAATATAGAAGAAGATCATCTTGATTATTTTAAAAACATAGATCATATTGTTGATACTTTTGTACAATACGGTTCTAATATCAAAGAAAACGGTTATTTAATAATAAATGAAGATGACATAAACGCTAAAAAAGTAATTGAAAATACAAAAGCTAATGTAGTAACTTTTGGAATTAATAATAAGTCTGATTATACTGCCGAAAATATATCCTTTTCAGAAGAAGGGTATCCATCCTTTATGTTAAATATCAGAGGAAAATCTTTATTTCCTATAACTTTAGGCGTAATGGGAATTCACAATGTATATAACGCTTTAGCTAGTATTGCAGCAGCAAATACTTCTGGTATATCAATGGAACTTATTCAAGAATCCATAGGTGATTATAAAGGAACTCATAGAAGACTTGAATTAAAGGGATATGCCAATGGTATTAAAATCATAGATGATTATGCTCATCATCCTACAGAAATTAAAGCTGCTTTAAAAGCTTTGAGAAATTCTACACAAGGCAATATTTGGTGTGTTTTTCAACCTCATACTTTTACAAGAATAAGACTATTATTAAACAACTTTGCAGAATCTTTTGGTGATGCCAATAAGGTTATTGTAACTGATATATATGCGGCTAGAGAAAAGGATACTGGATTAGTTCATTCAAAAGATTTAGCAAATGCTTTGACACAAAAAGGTATAGACGCTAAATATATATCTTCCTTTGAAGAAATAGAAACTTATCTAATGAACAACACAAAGGATAATGATATTATTGTCACTATGGGAGCTGGTAATGTTTACTCCATCGGCGATTCAATAATTGAACATAATAAAGAAAAGGAAAAAGAAGCAATATAGCATAAAACCCTTGTTTAAAGGGTGTAAACCATAGGGAAGTTTTATAAAACAAGTAGATTTAAAGCTATCATGACAAATCGTTTGAAAGTTTATTATTTAAAATAACCCTATAAACAAACTCCCCACAAATATAAGTAGTACTTGTATTTGTGGGGAGTTTTTCATGTTGTAAACCCGTAAATTGCAACAAGTTTTCTACTATACGGTCTGACAGGTGTTTTACACACTAATGTTGAAGAACAACTTTTGCAAGAATGTAAATTAGAAATAGAACACCTTGTTTTTTGATACTGGGAATTTGAATTTTCAAAGGGGGTAATGTTATGGCATATGTTCATCTTCATCCTATTAAACAATTTGACTTTCAAATAAATAGAATTTTAACCTATGGAGATAAAGCTTGCAATATAGAAGAAATTAAGAGTGTTGTGCCGAATATAAAAGATTTAGATTCATGGTATGAAGAATGGTATGGCTTAGGAAAAATAGCAGAATCGGAAGGTAGATATTTACACGCAGCTTATTATTATCGTTTGGCAGAATTTTTCTTAAAGGAATGTCCTGAAAAAGAAGATATGTATCAAAAATCCATTGAAAACTTTCATAAGGTTATTGATTTAGATTATTCCATGAGAACTGAATACATACCATACCAAAATACTACGATGAAAACCTTTATCTTTGAAGCAGAAAATTCTGTTGGAAATCTCGTTATATTCGGTGGATATGATTCCTTTATTGAAGAATTTTATCTTTACCTCAAAGAACTATCTGCAAGTGGATATAATATTTATCTTTTTGAAGGACCTGGGCAAGGCTCTACATTAAAGAATGGTCTCAAATTTGAGCCATTTTGGGAAAAACCAACCAGCGCTGTTTTAGATTACTTTGGACTTGATGATGTATGTATAGTCGGTATTTCGTGGGGTGGCTACTTAGCACTACGTGCAGCTGCATTCGATAAACGTATTTCTAAGGTTGTCGCCTATGACGTACTTTATGATGGTTTTGATTGTATGACAAACCCGCTGCCAAGCATTATAAAAATATTTATGAAATTCTTATTCGCTTTAAAAGCCAAAAACATTATCAACCTAATCATACAAAAGTTTATGGATAAAAAACTGATTATTAATTGGGCGGTATCCCATGGACAGTATATAACTGGAACTGATAATCCATTTGATTTTTATTCCCACTTAAAATTACATACATTAAAAGGTATAACAGAAAATGTCCAGTGTGATGTGCTTTTACTTGCAGGAGAGCAGGATCACTATATTCCCATAAAACATTTTGATATTTTAATGAACGAACTATCAAAGGCCAGAACATTAACTGGTAAAATTTTTACTGTAGAAGAAGGCGGTGCAGAACATTGTCAAGTCGGCAATCATACCCTTGCTTTTGATTTTATTTTAAAATGGCTGCATGAATTATCATAAGTAAATTTAGGTATATCCTAATTGATTAATTTAATTTTTATTCACCTATAGAACAATAAAAAGCACAGGATACAACTTGTATCTTGTGCTAATTTAAAATGAATTGTAACTTCTCTGTAATCCTGATTTAATGGGATGGATTTACATTGTATATACCTTCTAGGATTTTTTTTGTCTCTTTAGGATTATGAATATAAAAGGATAAAACTTTTTTATCTATTTTTCTAAATTCTGGTTTTCCTGGCAATGTTGTAAATCTAAAATCTTCATTTTTTATTCCTATGGCATTCTTTCCATAAGCTAATCCTTCGAATAAATTTATATCTGTCTTTACATACTCAAATCCTTTTTTAATTACTACTGGTAACTTATAGGATAAACTTTTATCAACAAAAGATTTTAAAAATTGCTGCTGAGCATTTATCCTACCTAAATCGCCATCTATATAACCACCTTTATTATTATTTCCCTTCCTATATCTTAAAAATTGTAAGGATTTTTTTCCATCTAATGTTTGTTTACCTTCTGCTATATTAATATAAAGAGGAGGCTTTGCTGTTGGATCACTGTATTTCATAGGAAAAGGCACTACTACTTCTACTCCTCCTACAGAATCTATTATTTTTTCTACACCTTCATAGTCTAACATAACATAATGATGGATGGGAACCTTTTCTAATATATAGCTTACGGTTTTTTTTACTCCTGACACGCCATGATCTCCATATACAGAATTTATTTTTCTTTGTTCTCCCCTATTATAACCTTTCCTATGAATATAAGTATCTCTAGGTATAGAAACTAAATCTACTTTTTTAGTGTCAGGACAGAAAGAAACAAATAAAATTGCATCCGTTCTTACATCTTCCATACCTAAAAAAATAAAGTTAACCCTATTACTCTTTTCTACAGCTTCTTCTAAAGAAGTATAAAATTCAGGTTCCTTGACTTTTACTTCTTCTACTGTGTCTTTTTTTGTTAACCCTCTATTTATTAATTCATTTTCATATACAATATCTCCTAAGTTATTAGGTATATCTATATCTATATCTTTCTCTTTTAAATATGAATAAGAACCAAGAAATATAGCAATAAAAAAACAGATAAAGGATATTATAAAAACTTTTAGAAAAGTTTTCATCTAATAGCCACCTTTCAAAAGAACTACTATTTTAATATATTGTAACCAATCTGTTTTTTTATATAGCAAAAATCCTCCAGTTTTCACTGGAGGATTCAAATTTATTTAGAATAATCAAAGAAACCTTTTTTAGTTTTTCTTCCTAATAGTCCACCTCTAACCATCTTTCTTAGTAGTGGATGAGCTCTATATTTAGAATCACCAAATTCATTGTATAATACATCCATTATAGCTAAACAAACGTCCAATCCAATTAAATCTGCTAAAGCTAATGGTCCCATTGGATGATTTGCTCCTAACTTCATAGCCTCGTCTATATCAGCAGCTTTCGCTACACCGTCACCAAGAATTCCTACTGCTTCATTTATCATAGGTATTAAAATTCTATTAACTACAAAACCAGGAGCTTCTTCTACCTCTACAGGAGTTTTTCCAAGTTCTTTAGATAATTCCACTATAGTATTTTTAGTTTCTTCGGAAGTAGCAATTCCTTTAATAACTTCTACTAATTTCATCATTGGAACTGGATTGAAAAAGTGCATTCCAATTACTTTATCTGGTCTATTAGTTGAGTTAGCTATTTCTGTTATTGATAAGGATGAAGTATTTGTTGCAAGGATAGCTTCCGCTTTACATAATTCATCAAGTTTTTTAAAGGTATCTTTTTTAACACACATATCTTCAGATATTGCTTCTATTACTAAATCACAATCTTTTAAATCTTCGTAACATGTGGTAATGGATATTTTACTTAGAGCGTTATCCATTGCTTCTTTTGTCATTCTTTCTTTTTGAACAAGTCTATCTAAATTTTTTTCAACAACTTTAATACTAGCTCTTGGATTAGCTTCGTCAATAGTTCTTACCCACATAACTACTTCATAATCCTTTTCTGCAAATATTTGAACTATTCCAGAAGCCATAGTTCCTCTTCCAAGTATTCCAATTTTTTTCATAAAAGCACCTCCAAAATTATCTTAATTTATAGTTAGGTGTACGTTTCTCTAAAAACGCCCCCATACCTTCTTTTTGATCTTCTGTAGCAAAACACAATCCAAATAAATCCTTCTCAATGGCCATTCCTGTTTCTAAATCCGTTTCTATTCCTCTATTTATTGCTGCCTTTGAATATCTTACGGCTAATTGCCCTTTAGATAAGATTTTATTTGCCACTTCTACAGCTTCCTTCATTAAGTCTTCTAGTGGTACTACCTTATTAACTAATCCTATTCTATAAGCTTCTTCAGCATCAACTATATCACAAGTAAATATCAATTCTTTAGCTTTTCCTATACCAACCAATCTAGATAATCTTTGAGTTCCAGCAAAACCAGGAGTTATTCCTAATCCTACTTCTGGCTGTCCAAACTTAGCTTTTTCAGAAGCAATTCTAATATCACAGCACATAGAAAGTTCACAGCCTCCACCTAATGCAAATCCATTAATAGCTGCAATTACTGGTTTTTCCATTAATTCAATCTTTCTAAAAATGCTTAGTCCTTTTTCTGCAAAACATCTTGCTTCTTGGGGGTTCATACCTTTCATTTCTCCAATATCTGCCCCTGCAACAAAAGCCCTTCCTTCTCCAGTAAGTATTATTATATGTATCTCTTCATCTTTTTCAATAACTTCTATTGCATCTTTTAACTCATCTAATACTTGGGAGTTTAATGCGTTTAAAGCGTTTGGTCTGTTAATAGATAATATGCCTATGTTTCCTTCTTTTTTTAATAATAAGTTTTCCCAGTTCATCCAATCTCCTCCTATCGGAAATAAACTTTGTTTATATTTTATCAAATAAAAAACAATAAATCAACTAAGATTGATATATTATTAACAACTTCTTTTTTCTTTCTTTTATTATATCACTTTTCTAGCCCCTTGGGGTATAATAGATATATAAAATTATTAAAGAGGTGATTAAATGTTGGATTATATTTACAATCGTCATAGTATTAGAAAATTTCAAGATAAAGAAGTTCCAATGGAAGATTTAAAAAAAATTCTTAAGGCCGCCACTCAAGCTCCTTCAGGAAAGAACCTTCAAAATTGGCACTTTGTTGTTGTAAAAAATAAAGAAAAATTAAACCATATTGCTAAGATAATTGAGGATAAGGTTAACACTGCTGCAAGAAAAATAAAAGACGAAGAAAAGAAAAGTAAACTTTTATCATATCTTAACTTCTGTACTTTTTTTAAAGCGGCTCCACTAACAGTATTTTTATTTGTTGGACCTTATCCTATAACTGGTGCTGAAATCTTTTTAGGAGAAAATGCAACTGAAAAAGATATTGCTGCTTTTTCTTCTCATAATCCAGGAATTCAAAATATTGGAGCTGCCATGGAAAATTTATTATTAGCTGCTGCATCTTTAGGATATGGTGGTTGCTGGATGACAGGTCCTATGTTTGCTAAAGCTGAAATTCAAGAATATTTAGGTTTTACAAAGGAAGGTTATTCTTTAGCTTGTATGACTCCTATAGGTGTTCCAGTAGAATCTGAATTACATAGCCCTAAAAGAAAACCTTTAGAAGAAGTAGTCACTATAATTGAATAAAATAGTAAAAGGAATGGTTTTTCAACCATTCCTTTTACTATTTTAAATAATTAGACTTCCTATTATTAGTAGCCTGGCTTTCCTAGCAATCTAAACATATTTTTTTTATATTCTTCTACCCCTGGTTGGTCAAAGGGATTTACCCCTAAAGTGTATCCACTTATGGCACAAGCTTTTTCAAAAAAGTATACTAATTTTCCAAAATAATATTCATTAACTTCTGGGACATTTATTATTATATTTGGAACGTTCCCTTTAGTATGAGCCATTAAAGTTCCTTCAAAAGCTCTTTTATTTACGAAATCTATAGTTTTTCCTTTAAGAAAGTTAAGTCCATCTAGATTTAATTTATCCTCTTTTATCTCTAGATCTTTTTTAGGCTTTTCTACATTAATTGTAGTTTCAAATAAATTTCTTTTACCGTCTTGAATTAATTGTCCCAAGGAATGAAGGTCTGTAGTGAAATTAGCAGCTGCAGGATAAATTCCTTTCCCGTCTTTGCCTTCACTTTCCCCATAGAGTTGCTTCCACCATTCAGATAAATAATATAAATATGGTTCATAACTTACAAGAATCTCAATGTCTTTTCCTTTATTATACAAAATATTTCTAAGAGCTGCATACTGGTAACATATGTTATCCTCCATATCTGGATTTGAATACTCTTTCATTCCAGAATAGGCTCCTTCCATTAGATTATCTATATCTATTCCTGCTACTGCTATTGGTAAAAGACCTACTGATGTTAATATGGAGTATCTTCCTCCTATATTGTCCGGAATTACAAAGGAAGTATAGCCTTCTTTTTCTGTCAGTTCTCTTAACGCTCCTTTAGA
Organism: Tissierella simiarum; assembly: GCF_018917865.1. Lineage (GTDB taxonomy): Bacteria > Bacillota > Clostridia > Tissierellales > Tissierellaceae > Tissierella_C > Tissierella_C simiarum. Next base: position 55,124 of record NZ_JAHLPM010000013.1, on the reverse strand, counting down.
CTTGTCTGTAGTTGCATATATTCTATTTTTAGCTTCTTCTCTTCCATACTTATTTTCCATATATTCTTTAAAAATTCTAAAGGCTATAGCTGGTTCTGTAGTTGTTCCCGATTTAGATATTACATTTAAACTGATATTTTTCCCTTCTATTACATCAAATAGATCTAGTATATAAGAACTGCTTATATTATTTCCCACATAATAAATTTCCGGAGTCTTTCTTTTTTCTTTAGATAATATGTTATAAAAAGAATGACTAAGTGCTTCTATACATGCTCTAGCACCCAAGTATGATCCACCTATTCCAATGACTATTAAGACATCGGAATCATCTTTAATTTTGTTCGCAGCTTCTTTTATTTTGTTAAATTCCTCTTTATCGTAGTCCTTAGGCAGATCTACCCACCCAATGAAATCCTTTCCAGGACCTCTACCACTATGTAAAAGTTCTTGGCTATCACAAATAAATGATTTAATATGATCTAATTCATGTTTTTCAATAAAAGAATTAGTATAATCAAGGCTAATATTCATTCTTTATCCTCCTTAAAAAATCCCAGAATTGTCCATTCTGGGATTTTGCTATTCGATTACTTCCATTAACACTAGAGCAAAATCATCTTCTTGTTCGCCCCAACTATGGTTTATAATATTTTCCTCAATTTCTTTTAATATATTATTATTTTTACTATAAATAGCTTCCATAACTCCTTCTACACCAAAATCTTTTCCGCTTTTATCTTTAGCTTCCGTTATTCCATCTGTATAAAATAGTATTTTATCTTCTTTTTTTAGTTGAATTTTCTTTTCTTCGTATGATATTTCATTAAATATAAGAGATATAGGATAGCCTTTAACCTTCAATAACTCTACATCATCATTACCATATTTTATAGGAATACAATTATGACCTGCATTAGCATATTTAAATTGGTAAGTTTCTTTATTAAATACTCCATAAAAAATAGTAAAATATTTATCTACTTCTAGATTTAAAGTACTAAATCTACGATGAAGCTCAGATAAAGCAATAGATGGACTTAATATATCATCTTTTATAGCTCTCATAGTCTGTCTAATAAACATAGTCATCATAGAAGCAGCTATACCATGACCAGCTACATCGCTAATATATATACCTATATTTTCTTCATCTACATGAAAAACATCAAACATATCTCCACTTAGCATTTCTGAAGGCTTATATAAATAATCTACTTTTAGCTTTTCTAGAGTATCTTTACTTGGCAAAATCTTTTCTTGTATCTTCTTTGCAAACAATAAGTCTTTGCTCATCTTCTTATTCTTTTCTATTAACTCAAGTTCCAACTTTCTTTCACGAGTTACATCTCTAAAAACTTCAACAGCAGCAAATATTTCTCCATTACAATTAAGAACAGGAGAAGATTTCACAGAAAAGTATCTACCATTAATCTTTTCTTCTTTTTGAACTATTTCTCCAGTAGCCATGCTTCTCTCTGCAATACAAAATCTACAGGGTTTTTCTTTACCATGAACTTGGTAGCACTTAGTACCAATAATATTATCTCCTACAGCTTCTTTCATAGTCTTGTTGGCATAGATAATAATACCTTCTTTATTTACAACTCTAACCCAGTCTGCCATACTTTCTAGTACATGATAATTTAACATGCTATACTCTTCTACCTTGCTTTCTACAAGATTTAAAATCTCTTTTCTTAACATACCAATCACCTATATGAAATATTTGGTACTTCTACTCATAATAACATATTCTCAAAAAGATTACAAAGAATTTTTTAACTATTCTTTATTTTCAACAGTTAAAATATTACTTATTCTTTTCTAAGAACATATGTACTTACCTATATATTATACCATTTTTTAAATAATTTCTATAGATATGTTAAGCAAAGTCTCTTACTATAGAACTAAAAATATATTAAAGAAAGAAATCTCTAAATTTATATCAAATAATCTCGTTATTGTCCCATAAATTCATTAATCTTATAGCTTTGATACTTAACTTTATTACCAAAATATAGTATCATATATATATTAAAACAGGAAAGGAGCTTTATTTTATGAAAGAAAAGGAAAACTTACTTAATCAGTTAAAGATGAAATTTATTTTAATTACCTTTACAGTAGTATTCATCGGCATAATTGCTTCTAATGCCATATTTTCTGTAATTGAAAGTTTTTTAAAAACTAGTCCAGCATTATCACTAATTCTTTCTGCATTGATAAATATGGGAATTATTGGATTAGTTGGATACATAATATTTGACAGGCTGGTATTCAAGTATTTAAATCAGTTATCCAGTACTATAGGGGATGTCGCTAAAGGGGATTTCAGTCAGCTAAAAGAAGTTAAGAATAAAAAGGAATTTTCTGGACTTAATAAATCTATAGATACTATAATAGAAAATAGTAAAAAGATGGCTAAAGACGTTAAAAAACAATCTGATATACTATCAACTAATGCACAAAATCTTTCTTTGGTCATAGAAGAAACTACTGAATCCGTGGAAAATATTTCTGTTAGCATTAATGAAATTGCCAAAGGTTCAGAAGATACTTCAAGAAATATAAATGAATTAGGAGATGCTATATCTAATTTAAATAATCTTTCTATAAACACAGAAAATTACACCGAAACAGCCACTGATCTTTCTTTATCCATGTCAAAAGCTGCTGTAACTGGGAATAAAGATATGGATAAAATTATAGATATGGTTAATCTAATGGACAATAGTACAAAGGATACCTTAACTATTATAAAGGAGCTAAATGAAGAGATTAATAATATTAATAGTATAGTACTAATAATTAATGAGATTGCTGAACAAACCAATTTATTAGCTTTAAATGCAGCTATTGAAGCAGCAAGAGCTGGAGAATTTGGACGTGGTTTTGCTGTCGTTGCAGAAGAAATTAGAAAGTTAGCAGATGCAACTCATAACTATTCACAAGAAATATCTGCCATTACTTCTAATGTTTCTACTAGTGGTCATAATGCAGTAGAAAGTATAGGACTTGTTAATACTGTTGTACAACAAGGAGTAGAAGTAGCTCAACTTACAAAAGGATCTTTCAATGATTTAATAAATAAAATAGATGAAATAAATAATTTAATAATGAAAATATCTGGAGCTGCTAAAGAGGTAAGAGATAATAGCGGTTATATTTTAGAAAGAGCTTCTGAAATATCAGCTATATCACAAGAAACAACAGCAGCTTCAGAAACAAGTGCAGCTGCTGTTGAAAACAACTTAGCTTCCATGGAAGAAATTACTTCTTCTATAGAAAATCTTTCTCAAATTGCTCAAGACTTACATCAAATGGTGGAATATGTTAAGCTTTAAAATCCACCCTTACTTCCTTTTCTTCTAAGTATCTTGCTAGAGCATATATTGCATCAGATAATCTATTTACGTATTTTATAACTAATGGATCTATTTCAGCAACATTAGACAAAGTAATAATTCTTCTTTCTGCCCTTCTACACACAGTTCTTGCTACGTGAAGATGGGCAGATTTTTTTCCTGAGCCAGGTACAATAAATCCTTTTGGATCATTTAACCTTCCCATATATTCATCAATTCTTTTCTCTAAAAAATTAATATCTTCTTCAACAATATGGTATTTTACCTTAGATTTATCTTCCGTAGCTAAATTGGTAGCTACAGTAAACAGTTTATTTTGTATGTGCTGTATTAAATCATATATCTCTTGATCTTCTACATAATTTTTAGCTAATCCTAAAAAGGAAACCAACTCATCTACAGTTCCATAACTTTCTACTCTTATATCATCCTTTGAAACCCTTTTATTGTCAAACAAACTAGTACTTCCTTTATCTCCTGTCTTAGTATAAATTCCCATGATGCTCCTCCTTCCAATTTTATATTTATATCCTCCTTTATTTCTTAGGAGGTCTATGTCCATAATATTGATAGTAATCTACCTTAATTCTTCCATTGAAAAGTTTTCTCTTTTTATCTGCCTTTTTCCCATAATATCTTTCAAAGTCTTCTTCTGAAGTTATTACGTATACAGACCAATTATCTAGCTGTATAAACTTATTACCCAAATCTTTATATAATAAAGCAATTTCCTTTTTTTCACCAATTCTTTCACCATAAGGAGGATTGCATACAACCACACCATATTCATTTTTTAATTCTATATCTCTCATATCCTTAACATAAAAGGTAATATCATCCTCCAAACCAAAATTAGCTGCATTTTCTCTAGCAATATCAATGGCATGTCTGTTTATATCAAAGCCCATTATATTTAACTTTATATTGCTTTTTATAGACTTAAAGGCTTCTTTTCTTGCTTCCGACCAATATTCTTTTTTAACTCTTGGCCATTCCTCCGATGCAAAATTTCTATCAAGACCAGGAGCAATATTTTTACCGATCATTGCAGCTTCAATAGGAATTGTTCCTGAGCCACAAAAAGGATCTAACAATAGTCTATCCTTATTCCAGAAACTTAATTGTATCAAAGCTGCTGCCAAAGTTTCTTTTAATGGAGCTTCTACACTTCTATCTCTATACCCTCTTTTATGAAGAGCATCACCAGAAGTATCTATTGTTAAAGTTGCAATATCTTTAAGTAAAGAAACTTGAATTTTAAACTTAGCACCAGTTTCCTCAAACCATTCTGTATTATACTTAGTCTTTAGTTTTTCTACTACTGCTTTTTTTACTATAGCTTGGCAGTCAGATATGCTAAATAATTTAGAGTCTACGCTCTTTCCTTCTACTGTAAACTCACCATCTTCAGTAATCCACTCATCCCAAGGTAGAGCTTTAGTTTTTTCAAAGAGTTCTTCAAAAGTTAAAGCCTTAAATTCCCCTACTTTAAGTAAAACTCTGTCTGCCGTTCTTAACCATAAATTAGCCCTAGGAATATCTTTTTCTGTTGCCTTAAAAGTTATTTTTCCGTTTTCCACCATTAAATCTTCATAACCTAAATTTATTAGTTCTCTCTTAACTACTGCCTCTAATCCAAAAGTAGAAGTAGCTATTAACTCTATTTTTTCCATTTTATCTCTCCATTCAATTAATAATCCAATTCTTATTATACTCTAAAATTAAAATAATTAGTTATTTATTGAGTATTTTTTTGACCATTTGGGTATATAAATTATTGAGTGTTTAAGAAATATAAATTGAACAAATTTAAGGAGGGTTACTATATGAAAAGTATAGGCAACTTATATCAAAGTGGAGATTGGAAGGGCGAAAAACACGTTCCAGTAATTCATGTTCCTGAAACAGTAAAGAAAGATGAATTAGTAGATTTAAGAGTAGTAGTTGGTGAAGAAATTTCCCACCCAAATACTTTAGAACATCACATTTTATGGATAAAAGTTTATTTCCATCCTGAAGGAGCTAAATTCCCAATAGAAGTAGGTACTTATAATTTTACAGCTCATGGTGAAGGATCAGTTTATAATGAGCCAGATGTACGTCTAAAATTCAAAGCTGAAAAGTCAGGTACAATCCATGCTACAAGCTATTGTAATATTCATGGATTATGGGAAAATACTGCAGAACTTAAAGTAGAGGACTAATTCAGTCCTCTTTTTTATTTACCCCCTTGACAAGGTTAATTTATTATATTAACATAATACATAAAATTATATACTATATATTAAGCAATGAAGGATATTAGTAGCTGTTTAAGGTGAATTCACAGAGAGTAGACTATTGGTGAGAAGTCTATAACCTATAGATAGCGAATTACAGTTCCAGAGTTTCAATAGTCGACTATTGCGGTTCCCACACGTTAAGTGGTTTGAGGCTTTATGCAAATTAAGGTGGTACCACGGGGTGTCTTCTCGTCCTTAGATGAGAAGAGCCCCTTTTTTATTTGTCAAAAATTATTTTATATAAATTAAATAGGAGGGATAGTATGTCTAATGTATTTGACGTTTTAAAGGAAAGAGGATATATCGATCAAACTACTTATGAAGATGAATTAAGAGAAATGCTAAGTAAGGAGTCTGTTTCTTTTTATATTGGATTTGATGCAACAGCTGACAGTTTAACTTTAGGACACTTTCTTCAAATAATGGTTATGATGCATATGCAAAGAGCTGGACATAGACCAATAGCGCTACTTGGTGGAGGTACTACAATGATAGGTGACCCATCAGGTAAATCTGATATGAGAAGAGTAATGACTAAAGAAATGATTGATTACAATGCTAGCAGATTTAAAGAACAATTATCTCATTTTCTAGAATTCGGTGATGATAAAGCAATTATGGTTAACAATGCTGATTGGTTACTAGAATTAAATTTCCTAGAATTTATGAGAGAAATTGGAGTTCATTTTTCTGTAAATAGGATGTTAACTTTTGATTGTTACAAAAATAGAATGGAAAAAGGCCTAACATTTTTTGAATTTGGATATATGCTGATGCAATCCTACGATTTCTTACACTTATATAGAAATCATGGCTGTAAATTACAATTAGGTGGCAGCGATCAATGGTCTAATATCCTCGGAGGATACGAACTTGTTAGAAAACTTGAAAATGATAAGGTATATGGTATGACTTTCAAATTGTTAACTACTGCTGCTGGTACAAAGATGGGTAAAACAGAAGCAGGTACTATTTGGCTAGACCCAGAAAAAACTCCACCTTATGAGTTATACCAATACATGAGAAATGTTGACGATAGAGATGTAGAAAAATTCTTAAGCCTATTAACATTCTTACCTATGGATGAAGTAAAAAGGCTTGGTGCATTAGAAGGATCTGAAATAAATAAAGCTAAGGAAGTACTAGCTTTTGAAGTAACTAAAGCTATTCATGGTGAAGATGAGGCTACTAAAGCTCAACAGGGAGCTAGAGCATTATTCTCTGGATCCGCCGATGAAGGTTCTATTCCCTTTACTGAAATGGATAAAACTATATTTGAAACAGGAATAGGAATACTAGATTTACTAAAGGACCTAGGCTTAACTAAATCTAATAGTGAAGGTAGAAGGCTTGTTGAACAAGGCGGAATCCATATAGATGATGTAAAAATTGAATCTATTGATAAGAAAGTTACTTTAGATGATTTTAAAGATGGAAAAATTTTAATTAGAAAAGGTAAAAAAGTATATCATCAAGTTAGAATATAATACAACTTCCTCTTTTTAGTGTCAAACACTAAAAAGAGGAAGTTATTATTTATATCTACATGGTTTTCGTCGAAACTACATCTATACCAGTATGAAGAATATCCTTAATAATTATATCTCCAACTTTTACATGATAATCTACTTCTATCCTTTTTATTTCTTCCACGCATTGTTTAATTAATCTCTTTGGTATAGGACCATTAGTTTTTACAGGAAGTCTTGGCAATAGTCCATTTTTAAATTTTACAGTAGAGGTTACAACTCTAGTGGGATTTGTTATTTCCTTGATACCATAGATTCTTCCTCTGTTACATTTATTGCCCTCTACTATATAATCATTACTCTCTTTAGTTATAGTCAATCTACATCCTCTAGGACAAACTATACATACTAACTCTTTCTCCTCCATGAAAACACCTCCTATTGAACTTCAATAGATATTTCTGCAGCACCTTTTATATCTTCAACATTAATATTAGCAGATTCCATTTCTCCCGGAGCTAAATGAGATTTTTTAATTCTTTTAAACTCCTTATTATCTATTTTTATCACCAACTCCCTGTTTTTAAAAACATCTGTAACCCTCATAAATACTTCTAAATCTTTCTCTATATTTGATGGTCTTATAATTTGAGGAACAATATATTTAATTCCATAGCCGGCATAGGTTTTTACCGTATCCTTTTGTAGCATCAATTGGTTTTTAAGATATTTTACTGCTCCTTTCCCAGCTCTCTTACTTTCCTCTGTAACCCAGTCCACTAAATCATGAACATGAACTACATTTCCGCAAGCAAATATTCCTCCAATACTTGTTTCCATGGATTCATTTACCACAGGTCCTCCTGTTGAATTATCTAAATCTAAATTAACCATTTTAGACAATTCATTTTCAGGTATTAATCCAACAGATAATAGCAATGTATCACACGGAATAAATTTTTCCGTACCTTCTATAGTCCTTCTCTTTTCATCAACCTTAGCTATGGTCACACCTTCTACTCTATCTTTACCCTTTATATCTATAACCGTATGACTTAAAAGCAAAGGTATATTAAAATCATCTAAACATTGAACAATATTTCTCTTTAGCCCTCCAGAATAAGGAAGCAATTCTACTACAGCCTTAACTACAGCTCCTTCTAAAGTCATTCTTCTTGCCATGATAAGTCCTATATCTCCAGAACCTAAAATTACTACTTCTTTTCCTACCATATAGCCTTCTATATTTACAAAACGCTGAGCCGTTCCTGCTGTAAATACACCTGCTGGCCTAGTACCAGGAATATGAATAGCTCCTCTAGTTCTCTCTCTACATCCCATAGCAAGAATTACAGCTCTAGATTTAATATTCATCAACCCATCCTCTGGATTTATAGCAATAATACTTTTATCTTCTTCTAAGGTAATGACCATTGTATCCAATTTAAATTCTATATTCAAAGCTTCTAATTCTTTAATAAATCTGTCAGCATATTCAGGACCTGTAAGCTCTTCATTAAAAATGTGTAATCCGAACCCATTGTGAATACATTGATTTAAAATACCACCAAGTTCTTTATCTCTATCTATTATTAATATACTATTTATTCCCTTCTTTTTGGCTTCAATAGCTGCAGCTAATCCTGCTGGACCTCCACCTATAACTACTAAATCATAGTTCATCTTAATCCCCCATTCCATCAATGTTTTCCCACTGATTCTTTAATATATAAGAGCCTTGTTTATCTTTAACTATATCCTTTATATCTTTATTAGTTTCTCTAGCTAGAATTTCCATTACTCTAGGTAGACAAAATCCACCTTGACACCTACCTGATCCTGGTCTTGCTCTTCTTTTTACTCCATCTACTGTAGTAGCCCCTGCATTTCTATGAATTATATCTATAATCTCACCTTCCGTAATGTTTTCACATCTACAGATGACTCTTCCATATTTAGGGTTCTGATTTATAATTTCTTTCTTTTCATCATCAGTTAACTCCATAAATCTTACTACTTTTCTCCTGTTAGGATTAAACTCTTCATTTTTTTCTAACTTACCAATTCTTTTTTCTAATAAATTCACTACATATTCAGCTATAGCTGGAGCTGCTGTTAAACCAGGAGAATCTATTCCTGCTACATCAATAAATCCTTCTGCTCCCTTTACTTCTTCAATAATAAAATCTCTTCTGCTAGTTTTAGCTCTAATACCAGAAAAAGAAGTAATGACCTTGCTCAAATCAATTTCTTTAACACTATTTTCTCCTAAATGTCTTACATACTCTAATCCTTTTTGAGTAGTAGTTACATCATCTTTTTCTTCAATTATTTCCGAATTAGGTCCGATAATTAGATTTCCATGTACTGTAGGTAATACCAGTACCCCCTTACCTTTTTCTGTTGGACATTGAAATATAACAGTATTGGCTTTATTTCCTTCAGATTTATCCAGCAAATGATATTCACCTTTTCTAGGAATTATTTTAAAACAAGGATCTGCCACCATATTATGGATCTCATCTGCAAAAATTCCAGCAGCATTTATAATATATTTTGTATTAATCTTTCCTTCAGAAGTGTATATCTTATAACCTTCTCTATTCTTTTCAATATTTGTTACCCCATTATTTAATTTAAGTTCTACCCCATTATCCATAGCATTTTCCATTAACGCTATAGCCATTTCCCATGGTCCAACTATACCAGCTGTTGGAGCATATAAAGCTCCTATAACTTTGTCACTTATATTTGGTTCCACTTTCATTGCTGCTTCTTTATCTAAAATTTGTAAATTAGGAACTCCAAGTTTAATTCCATTTTCATATAGATCTTTGATAACCTTCATTTCCTCTTCATTAAAGCCTAGTACTAAAGATCCAATTTTCTTAAAAGGTACATCTAATTCTTTACATAGACTTTCATACATAGCATTTCCTAGTACATTTAATTTGCCCTTTAAGCTACCGTATTTAGGATCATAACCTGCATGAACTACCCCACTATTAGCTTTAGTCGCTCCTAAAGATATATCATTTTCCTTTTCTAGTAGTACAGTTCTTAATTTATATTTGCTTAGCTCTCTAGCTATAGCAGTTCCTACTATTCCACCACCAATAATAGCTACATCATAAATCACGATTATCCCTCCTTTTGATACAAAAAAACCATGGAAATCAAGCCCTCAAAGGAGCTTAATTCCATGGTTATCTCTTTATCTCATCCATGTAATTATTAAATTAGCTTTATTATATAATATGCTTTATTTGAAAATTTGTAAAGTTTATATTATTCTTCTTTTGCCCAATCTAGAGATCTTTTTACTGCCCTCTTCCATCCTCTATAAAGTTTCTCTTTTTCTTCTTCCTCCATTATGGGTTTAAATCTAGTTTCTATCCTCCATTTATCCGATATTTCTTGTTTGTCTTTCCAAAAGCCTACAGCTAATCCTGCTAGATATGCAGCTCCTAAAGCAGTAGTTTCTATGATTTCTGGCCTATCAACGTCTACTGATAATATATTAGATTGAAACTGCATTAAAAAGTTATTTGCTACAGCTCCACCATCAACTTTTAAAGACTGTAGTTTAATACCTGAATCTTCTTGCATTGCTTCTAAAACATCTCTAGTCTGATAAGCAATAGATTCTAATGCTGCCCTAATTATATGATTCCTATTTGATCCCCTAGTTAAACCTACAACAGTTCCCCTGGCATACATATCCCAATAGGGAGCTCCTAATCCAACAAATGCTGGCACTATATATACTCCGTTATTATCTTCTACTTTAGTTGCAAAGTATTCACTATCACTTGCATCACTTATTATCTTTAACTCATCTCTTAACCACTGGACAATAGCTCCAGCAACAAATATACTTCCCTCAAGAGCATATTCAACCTTCCCATTTACTCCCCATGCTATTGTTGTAATCAACCCATTCTTTGAAGGTATCATTTCTTCTCCTGTATTCATCAACATAAAGCAGCCCGTACCATATGTATTTTTAGCCATTCCAGCCTCAAAACAAGCCTGACCGAATAAGGCTGCTTGTTGATCTCCAGCTATTCCAGCTATTGGTATCTCTGCTCCTCCAAAGGTATGAGGATCAGTAACTCCATAAATTTCGCTAGACTGTTTAACTTCTGGAAGCATGGAAGCTGGAATATCCAACTCTTTTAGTAATTTTTCATCCCATTTAAGTTCCTTAATATTATATATCATAGTTCTTGAAGCATTAGAATAATCAGTTACATGAACCTTACCTCTTGTTAAATTCCAAATTAACCAAGTGTCTACGTTACCAAATAATAATTCACCATTCTCAGCTTTTTCTCTTGCTCCTTCAACATTATCTAGTATCCACTTTATTTTAGTTCCAGAGAAATAAGCATCTATTACAAGCCCAGTATTATCTCTTACATAATCTTCAAGTCCTCTTTTCTTTAAATCATCACATATATCAGCTGTTCTTCTACATTGCCAAACTATTGCATTGTATATAGGTCTACCTGTAACCTTATCCCATACAATCGTAGTCTCTCTCTGATTTGTTATACCTATTGCAGCAATTTCTCCTGGTCTAATACCTGCTGTCTCTAGCACTTCTCTAGCAACTCCAGATTGAGTTCCCCATATTTCCATAGGATCATGTTCTACCCATCCTTTATTAGGATAATATTGTGTGAATTCATTTTGTGCTACCTTAACTATCTCGCCTTCATCATTGAAAATTATTGCTCTAGAGCTAGTCGTGCCCTGATCTAATGCCATTATATATTTTTTCTTCAAAACCTTTTCCCCCTTTTTTATATTATACACTCTTTCTTTCTAAATCCACAAGTTTAAAAAGAATTGATAAATAAACGCTCCAAGTAATCCGCCTACTATAGGTCCTATTATTGGTACAAATGCATATTCCCAATCTGAATCTCTTTTCCCTGGTATTGGAAGTAGAGCATGAGCAATTCTTGGTCCAAGATCCCTTGCTGGATTTATCGCATATCCTGTTGGTCCACCTAAACTTAAACCTATAGCCCATACTAAAATACCTGCTAATAGAGCCCCTAAAGCTCCTACAGCATTATTCTCATGATTTATTCCTAATATTCCTAGAACTAAAATTGCAGTACCTATTATCTCTGTAACAATATTCCACTTATAATTTCTAATAGCAGGTGATGTGCAGAATATTCCTAGCTTAGCATCTGCATTATCAGTTTCTGCAAAATGATCCTTAAAGGCTAAGAATACTAAAGTTGCTCCACCCATAGCCCCTAATATTTGAGCTACTATATATCCAGGTACTAATGACCAAGGTATCTTCCCAATTGCAGCAAATCCAATAGTTAATGCAGGATTAAGATGTGCTCCACTTACCCATCCTGTAGTATATGCTGCCACTGCTACACCAAATCCCCAAGCAGCTGTTACTACTATCCATCCTCCATCTTTAGCTTTTGATTTCGCCAAAGAAACGTTTGCCACTACTCCGCTCCCAAATAAAATAAGTATTAATGTTCCTAAAAATTCTGCCACATACATTCCCATATTCGTCATCTTACCATCCCCTTTTAATTTTTAAAAATATACTACTTTTAAACTAACGCTAGAACTTCACCTCCTTTCATTCTACATATGCCAAACGTCCTCTTTATTTGTTGATATGCTTATGCTCCCGAATTAATACCTTGAATTACATCTTGATACAAAAAAACCATGGAAATCAAGCCCTCAAAGGAGCTTAATTCCATGGTTATCTCTTCATCTCATCCATGTAACTATTAAATTAGCTTAATCATATAATATGCTTTATTTTAAAATTCGTAAAGTTTATATTATTCTTCTTTTGCCCAATCTAGAGATCTTTTTACTGCCCTCTTCCATCATCTATAAAGTTTCTATGATTTCTAGTCTGTCAACATTTGCTGATAGTATACTAGATTGAAATTGCATTAAAAAGTTATTTACTACAGCTTCACCTTCAACTTTTAAAGACTGCAGTTTAAATACATGAATCTTATTACATTGTTTCTAAAACATCTTTAGTTTGATAAGGATCTGCTATAGTTCTGTTTAATTTAATTATATATCGTCACACCGCTTTAGTCAAGTAAATTGACGGAATATTTTAAATTATTGTTTAGTAGTTTTATGAAGACTATTAAATAATAAAGAGCTTAAAAGTATAGCTTTGCAACTAGTAATTCCTTGATTTAAATCCATTATATGTATTTCATCTATATTAATTCTACCATCTATATATACCTTTGTAATTATCTATATTTATTACAACACTTTTATAATAATTCTTCTTACTCAGAAAAGATTTTTTACAGTTTTATACCAATATTATGTAAACATGCCATGTATTGATTGTTTATTTACCCATTATGTAATGATATACTTTTAAAAAATCGATACTTGAAAGGAGGTTAGTTGATAAATAAGTTAATTAATCTATTTTTAAGGAGGATATATATTATGTTAAAAAATAATAAAAAGGTGTTTTTCTCATTGTTAGCCACTACTCTATTAGCTTCATCAGTTGGACATGCTGAAGGTTTTAATATTAAAAATATTAGTGACTTCTCACTTTGTAACAAATCTCAGCCAAAAGAATGTGCAATAAACTTCGACTACTCTAAAAATAATGGAGATACAACAAATAGTAATTGCAAGTCTAACATTTTGCAAATGATCAATGGACAATTCGACAAATCAGATATACTTAACAATATTTGCAAACCAGGCGAAAATACCAATACTTGTAAACTAGGTTTAATTAACAACAACTGCAAATAATGATATACTTTTAAAAAATCGTTACTTGAGTTGATAAATAAGTTAATTAATCTATTTTTAAGGAGGATATATATTATGTTAAAAAATAATAAAAAAGTGTTTTTCTCATTGTTAGCTACTACTCTATTAGCTTCATCAGTTGGACATGCTGAAAGCTTTAATATTAAAAACATTAGCGACTACTCACTTTGCAACAAATCTCAACCAAAAAGATATACAATAAACTACAACTACTCTAAAAATAATGGAAATACAACAAATAGTAATTGTAAATCTAACGTTTGGCAAATAATTAATGGGCAAATCCAAAAACCAGGTGGAAATACTAATACTTGTAAACCAGGATCAACTAGTGACAATTGTAAACCAAATACTAATAAGCCAGATACTAATAAACCAGATACTGAAACTCCAACATCAGATGCAGGCAGCTTATCAGCTGTAGAAATGGAAGTAGTTAGATTAGTAAATATAGAAAGAGAAAAAGCTGGGTTAGCTCCTTTTACTGCTAGCAGTGAACTTTCTAAAGTTGCTAGAGTAAAATCAGAAGATATGGCAAAAAACAACTATTTCAGCCACACTTCACCTACTTATGGAGATCCTTTCGCCATGATGAAGTCTTTTGGAATAAAGTATAATACTGCAGGAGAAAATATAGCAAAAGGATACTCTTCTGCTCAGTCCGTAGTAAATGGATGGATGAATTCTCCAGGACATAGAGCGAACATATTAAATCCGAGATTCAATAAAATAGGTGTTGGGCTTTACAAAACTAGTAATGGAACTGCTTACTGGACACAAATGTTTACCAACTAGTTTTAGCTAAAAAATAATATTTTAGAATAAATATTGACATTTTAAATATAAATAGTTAGAATTCTTATTATAAGAATTCTAACTATTTTTTTATGTAGGTGATATATATGCCAAGGGATATTGAAGAAATAAAATTTTATTTAATAAAATTTTCTTCACAGTTTCATAAAAACTTTAGTTCTTTCTTCCGTAGGGGTTCAGATGATAAATATAATTGTAATAAAAATCAAATTAGAGCCATTACGATTATTGGTAGAAATAAATCTATAATTCCTACAGATTTGGGAAAATGTATTAATATGGAGAAAGGCAGTTTAACCACTTTACTAAATTCTCTAGAGGATATGGGTCTTGTTAAAAGAGAAAATGATCCTTTAGATAAAAGAAAAGTTATAGTTCAACTATCTAAAGAAGGTGAGGGATATTACCGAAAAATTGAAGAGAAAGTATTATCACAGATTCAAGAAGTGCTTAAACCTCTTACTGAAGAAGAAATCCAAATTTTAAGAGAGAGTTTAAAGAACGTTGTAAGCATATTAGATAAGGTAGGTGAAAAAAATGGATAAACATACGAACAATTCAAAAATGTTAGCTGAAGAAGATATTGGAAAACTTTTAATGAAATTCTCTATACCTGCTATTATAGGTATGATGGTTAATGCACTCTATAATATTGTTGATAGAATTTTTATTGGTCAAGGTGTAGGAAATCTAGCTATTGGAGGTATATTTGTAGGATATCCTATTTCTTTAATACTAATGGCTTTTAGTATGCTAATAGGAATTGGAGGAAATACTGTTGTATCTATTAGATTAGGAGAAAAAAAGAAGGATGAAGCAGAAAAAATTCTAGGTAACTCTTTTATACTTTTAGTTGGCATATCTGTTATCATTAGTATATTAGGTTTATTATTATTAGAACCCTTACTTAGAGCCTTCGGTGCCAGCGAAACTATATTGCCTTATGCTGTTGATTATATGAAAATTATATTAATTGGAGCTCCTCTACAGGCTATAGGTTTTGGTATGAACAACTTTATACGTGGTGAAGGCAGCCCTAAAATTGCTATGATAACTATGCTTATAGGTGCTATACTTAACACTATTTTAGATCCAATATTTATTTTTATATTTGATATGGGAATAAAAGGTGCAGCTTTAGCTACTATTATTTCTCAAGGTGTTTCTGCAATTTGGGTTATGAAATATTTTATTGGAAATACAAGTATATTGAGAATAAGAAAACAAAACTTAAAATTGAGAACAGACATAGTAAAAAATATTGTTACTATAGGCTTTGCACCTTTCAGTATGCAATTGGCAGCAAGTATGGTTACGGTCCTATTAAATAATAATTTAAAGAATTATGGTGGAGATGTGGCTACTTCTAGTATGGGAGTTATTCAAAGTATTTCTATGATGGTTTTAATGCCTATATTCGGTATTAACCAAGGCTCCCAACCTATTATAGGATTCAACTATGGTGCTAAAAACTATGATAGAGTTAAAAAGACTTTAAAATTAGCCATTATGGGTGCTACCGTTATTTCATTAGTTGGATTTATTTTGACACAAGCCTTCCCAAAACAGATCATAAAAATATTTATAAGCGATGAGCAAGAGTTGGCTGAAATATTAAATGTTGCCGTAAAAGGTTTAAGAATCTATTTAGCTATGTTGCCAATAATAGGATTTCAAATTGTTAGTTCTAATTACTTCCAAGCTACGGGTAAACCAAAACATGCTATGCTATTAAGTCTATCTAGACAAGTATTAATTTTAATTCCAGCCCTTTTAATTTTTCCTAAATTATTTGAATTAACTGGGGTATGGATGGCGGCTCCTGTTTCTGACTTAATTGCTTCTATTATTACTGGAACTTTATTAGCAAAGAGTCTAAAAAACCTTAATACGGAAACAAAATTAAATAATCTAAACAATATTATAGAGGAAAGATAAAAAACCCTATTAGAAAAACTTCTAATAGGGTTTTCTTATATCCTAAAATACATTATAGAATCTACAAGTTTCTTAGCTCTATCATTTAAATTAGCAGCAGATTTAGCTACTTCTTCACTAGATACATTTAGTTCTTCTGTTGCAGCAGCTATTTGTTGGGATGAAGCTGATACTTCTTCTGCTACAGCAGTTGTATTTTCTATGTTACTCATTATATGTACCTTATCTTCATTTAATTTACCTATATTGAAATTTACTTCCTGTATATTTGGCAATATATCTTCAATACTATTAATTATATCCTTATAAGAACTAAGAGAATTATTAATTATTGATATTTGTTGCATTAGTTTTTCATTCATATTCTCTGAAGTATTAACAACTACTTCACTTTCTTTAATAACATTTTTTGAAATATTGTTAATTCTTATAGATGAATCCTTAGATTGTTCTGCTAACTTTCTTATTTCATCAGCTACCACAGAAAAACCTTTTCCTGCTTCTCCTGCTCTAGCTGCTTCTATAGCTGCATTTAATGCTAGCAAATTTGTTTGTTCTGCTATAGAATTAATAAAGTCTGATATTTCATTTATTTGATTTAAATTATTACCTAACCCTTTAATTCTATCTTTTACCTCTATAAATACTTCATTAATATCCTTGGTAGAGGTTTCCAAAGTCGATAAATCTTCATTACTGACAGCTACCCCTCTATTTATAATGTCGACTTTATTAGATACCTCTTCAACTATTCGAACAACATTATCTAGACTTTTCCCAAAATGGCTGATAGTATTAGTCATCTCAGACATCTCTGAGGCTTGAGAATTTGTTCCATCTGCCATTTCTTCAATGGATGCGGCTACTTCTTGTGATGAAGCGGACATCTCTTCTGATATGGATAATAAGTTTTCATTATATTGTAAAGTTTCACTACATATGGTATGTATGTCACTGAAAACAGCAGCAGTTTTTATTCTAAGATTATCTATAGATTTTCCTATTTCTTCTATTTCGTCTTTACTTATAATTTCCAAAGGTACTGTAAAGTCACCTTCTCCCATAATATCTAATACTCTTTTAATTTCTTTAACATTATGGGATATCTTTTTGGAAAATTTCAGTCCTAGAATAATTGTAACGACTATCACTATTAAACTTGTAATAATTACAGATAATAGTATTCTAGACTTAATGGCAATAAAGCTAGAAATATCTTTATCACAGCCTACTACTCCAATAACTTCCCCTGATGAATTTTTTATAGGAGCATAAGCAGATAAAAAATTTTCATGTTCATCTGAAAAAGATCGATTAGTTGACTTTACTTCTCCATTGAAGGCTTTTTCTAATGCGTAATTAGTTTCGTATTTTTCTCCTATAGGTATTGGATTAGATAAATTTCCATCTACTAACATTTCAATGGTTCCATCTTCTTTTCTACCTAAAGTGTACACATATTTTATTTGCTTACTATTTCTTAAATTGACTAAAAATCTTTGAATCTTTACATACTCTAATTCTTCTATAGTCCTTTCTTTTTTTATTTTTTCCAACTCGTTACCATTGATTACCGTCTGTAATTCTACAACTAGCTCTTCTGCTTCTTCTTTTAAATCTTTATTTACCAATTGGAAAATTAAAAAATTACCTAAAGCTATAAAACTTATGCAAACAACCACTATTAAACTTACAATTTTTAAAATCTTAATACCTAATTTGCTCATCTTATGTCCCCTTTCAACCATCTTGCTAATTAAAATACTAGTCCTTATTTACTTCAAATTATGTGGTTTTCCCTAAAATTATACATTTTATTATAAAATTCTAGATGTTTCTAAAAAGTCCTTTATTTTTATATTCTTTCTCTTTAGCGGTCTCATTAAATAGGAATGAAGACCCACAACCACCTAGGTCTTTATTCCCATTTAATAGATATATCTAATAATATTCTTACGAAATTAAAAAAATTTTTTAATAAAAAATAAATCCAGTACTAATAACTATAACAAGTCATCAGTACTGGATTTTATTTGCTTTATAAAATCCCTGCCATACGCATTAAATGTTTTGCATTTGTTGTCTCACAACGTCCTTTTTTTATTATGTAATCAAAGTGAATTTCATCATCTATATAGTACTCTGAAAAATGATAATTTACTGCTCTCACATCTTCGTTATCTGATAGTTCACATAGTTCAAAATCATGGGTTGAAATCATACTAATAATCCAAGACTGTGATAGCTTTTTAATGGTTTCTTTCGCTCCAATGATTCGATCTGCTGAATTTGTTCCTTTAAAAATCTCATCAATCAATAATAGCATTGGACGTTTGTATACACTATATTGTACCATAGTTTTAATTCTAAGTAACTCTGCATAGAATGTGGATATCCCCTGACTTACATCATCCTGTATACGCATAGAGGTAAATAGTGCCATACAAGTAGTTTCAAAATTTTTAGCACAAACAGGTCCTCCTGCATAAGCTAATGCCATATTGACACCTATACTACGTAAAAATGTAGTTTTACCTGACATATTTGAACCAGTTATAATACAGGTTTGAGCTTGTAATTCTAGTGAATTAGCGACTACTTGTTTTTCATTAATTAAAGGATGAAATATTTCTTCAGCCTTAAACCTTGGAATGTGGCTTTGAGTTATAGATGGAAAGCTATAATTATCTTTTACAGAACATATAACTCCAAGACTAAGGAGGGACTCTATTTCTCCTACTGCTTTCATCCAGTTCCTAATATGAGATCCATAAGTTGATTTCCAAGACTCTAAGGCTTCAGCACACTGGTAATCCCACATCAATGTTCCACAAGCAATTGCATAAATTATAGGACTGTATCGTAAATTAACAGCTTCACCAATAGAATTTAAGGCTTTTATCCCTTTTGTTGCTCCTTCCCCTTTAGTTAATTCCTTTTGCCACATATTTAGATATTCACTTGTAAATTTCTCTTTTTCTAAAGCTTCAAAAATTCTTCGATAAGCTTCAATATTTCTACTAAAAGAATATAAAGGACCTAAAATTTCTTTATTTTTTCTATTTCCTAATACTGCAAAACCAAATTGCAATCCTACACAAGCATAAATACTGAACAATGGTAATAATCCCATAGCAAATAAACCAATAAAAATTATAGTAATAATTGGCAACCCCCAAGTAAAAAAACGAATCCACTTTGGAAAATGCTTTGTTTTATCTTCCCCATATTGAATAAACTTTTCTATACCCTTATCTGCATTAATTTTCTGCTCCTTTTCAAGTAAATGGCTTAAAGTTTGGATATGCATAGAAAACTCTTTTTTACTTACTAATTCTTTTACAGCTTCTTGACGGCGAAGGATACCTTCTCTATCTGGCTCATAATTACATAGAGATTTAGCCAACATATCCCTACCATAGGAAGTATGTGCAACGCAAATGTATTGATACAACGATGCTTTTCCAAATAGATCTAAATCAATGGTTTGAGGTATCTTCTCAGTTAAATATTTGCTCCCATCTTCTTTAAACTCTTTCCATTGATTACTGAAACGATCAATATATTTTTCTAGTACAACTTTTTTGCTTTGTATATATTCTTTTTCTCCCTCCACTTTGTTGTGAAAATACAAAAGAAAAAAGAAAATAAGAAGTAAAGCAAATCCAAAGACACCAGCTATCTTATTTTTATTAAAAAATCTAATATAAAATGCTATAAGCAAAGCTATAAAAACCACTAGCCTTGCTGTGCTGATAAAATTAAATTTTCGATCCAATAATGTTTCTTCTTCTATAGCATTAGTTAACTGTTCCTTAAAATAATCCTCCCCCATTGAATAAATCCCTCCTTATTTATCTACTCTATTATATTCCCAATATCATCCTCTAATATTGTATTTAAATTATAAATCTTTTATTAGATCTATAAAATGCTTAGTCATTTTTGCTGTATATCCCCATATAACATAATTATTATATCTATAAAAATGTACTGAATGTTTCCCTTTATTAAAGTTATATTTCTTTCCATTTGGTATTAAATTATAGGGAAAATCTTCACCTATTGTTGTTCGCAAATCCAAATAATAAACTTTAGGTTCATTATTTAAAAAGAAATCTACAGGAACTGTGAATATATGATCTACTTCTTCCATACTTGGTTCAATCTTATCCACATCTATTCCACTAATTGTGGCTAAAAAGCAATGAATAGTCATATTTGCATAAGATACTAAATAATCTAATTCTCCAATTATTTTTATATTTTCTTTTGTAATGTTTAATTCTTCTATAGTTTCCCTTATAGCTGCTTCTTTATAAGTCTCATCTGACTCTAACTGTCCTCCAGGGAAAGATATTTCTCCTGGCTGCCTTTTTAAGTTATTAGCTCTTACTTCATATATAATTTCCCATGTACCTTTATTATTAATAAGAGGTATTAATACTGCATAATTATGCTTAATATCTATTGGTTTAGGAATTCTATTTTTAATTTTTTCCGTTATTTTATCTATATCCATATTATCCTCCTAAAACCTAAATTAAAAAAAGGGGCCTTAACGACCCCTAATTTTTATAGTAAATCTTCGCCTTCATCCCAGTTTACTGGGCAAAGTCCGCCAGTCTTTAATGCCTTAAGTACTCTTAGTGTTTCATCAACACTTCTTCCTACATTAAGGTCATGGATTACTGAATATCTAACTACTCCTTCTGGGTCTATAATAAATAGTCCCCTTAAAGCAACTCCTTGATCTTCTAGAAGTACTCCAAAGTTATTAGATACTTGCTTTGTCATGTCAGAAGCAATTGGGAAGTTAATCTTTCCAAGGCTTGAATTAATCCATGCCTTATGTGAATGTTCACTATCAACACTTACTGCAAGTACTTCTGCTCCTTCTTTCTTAAAGTCTTCAACTCTCTTACTATATCCTGTAATTTCAGTTGGACATACAAAAGTAAAGTCTAGTGGATAAAAGAACATTACTAACCACTTTCCTTCATAGTCCTTTAAACTAACTTGTGTAAAGTCGCTACCATCTCCTTTACATGCTGCCATTGTAAAGTCAGGTGCTTTTCTTCCTACTATTCTATCCATAATTTACCTCCTATATTTTAATGTTTTTTATTTTTGATATTCATCAGTTAACTATTTTATATATATCCAATTATATTCTTTTTAAACATTTCATTTGATATTAATTATCATTTATAACTTTTTTCAATATAATTATTAAAGTGGCTAGGATTAGCCTAGCCACCTTATTATTCTAAAATTCTATAAAATTTTTTATAAGCTCCATTTATCCATAATTCATTATACTTTTGTTTTTCCGTAACTCCAGCCACCATAGCTGCATAAATTGTAGCCAAAGATGCCCCTATAACTAAATCCATTCCAGAAATCATCAATCCTGCTAATAAAAATATAGGTGTAAGTTTTATTAGTGCCATTTTACAACCTTCTCATTATTTGAGTTTTGATACTATTTCTTAAATTTTCTTATGCCGCCCTTGAAGTTAGAATGTTCTGTAAATTCTTTGTATTAATACACAGGTTATCCTTTTGAAACCCTGTACATAATATCTATTCCATATCCGACCTTAACTCTGTAATATCCTTCTAACATTAGATCTATATCCTTATCTCCTGTGTAAATTAAGAGAGGTTTTCCTCCTAGTTCTACTATTTTTCTATTGGAAGAAATTATATATATATTTTCTTTTTCTATTTTTTTAATTACTTTATCGCTTATTTGCTGGTTTCCTCTTCCTAGAAGATAGCCTTGCCCTCCAGTAGGCGTTATTATAAGCTTACTTTTACTATTACTTACTATTTGTAAGATATCTTTTTCACTACAATCCGATTTAATAAGCTTTTTATCTTTAATAATATCTACACCTAGTAATGTGTAGGGTAGATTTAAGCCTTCCATAATTGCTCTAGTCGTAGTTCCCGGTCCAATAATATAATATACCCCATCTATCATATTATCTATAATGTCCAAAGCTATAGCTTTCTGATTTTCTTCTTCTTTTAACGGTGTAGGAGCTTTTTTATTTTGTAGATATTCTTTTTTATAAGGAACTTTTAAATATCCAAATAGTCTAGTTCTAACTTCATTTTTTCTAAAAGCTTCTTCATCAATATCTATTACTTCTTCTTCTTTGACTACAAAATTTTCACCCTTTAAATATAATAACGCTAAATCCCCTGCCTTTTCTGGTGTATTAGCATAGACAGGAGAATGAATTTTTACTCCTGCTGGAATACCCAGAGTCACTATTCTATTTCCAACTCCCTTATAAATATCTCTAGCCGTTCCATCTCCTCCTACAAAAATAAGTAATTCTACTTTCTTTTCTTCCATTATACTAGCCCCTATCATGGTTTCTCGAGAAGTAGTATTTCCTGACGATTCTAAGATAACTCTTACATTAAAGCCTAACCCCTTACACTGATCTTCTCCCATATCCCCAGAACAAGTAAGTATTATTATGTCATCTTTTATAGGTAACAACCTCTCTATTCCTCTAAGGGCCTTTCTAGGGGCTTCTTTCATAGCCCCTAGTTTTATAGCTTTTCTAAGTATATTGACGCCATCCGTTCCTTTAAGTCCCACTCTACCACCCATGCCCGCTACTGGATTTATTATTAATCCTACTTTTTTCATTTTATCACTTCCATTATTAATCTACTTAGTTTTTCTTAAATAAACCCTCCAAGTAGGTGCCCATTTCTCTGGGTCATCAAAACTAGATTCATCTACTTGATGTATTGTACTTCTATGAGGTGCTCCTTGAATAATTTCAGGATTTTCATAGGCTTCATCAAATATATGGTGTAATGTAGCTATATATTCATCTAGATCCTCTTTGGAAGTTGATTCTGTAGGCTCTAGAGTTATAGGTTCTGGAATATAATATGGATGGTGACTAGTCCAGTAGTGCATACCAAAGTCCATTACCCTTCTTGCTACATCTCCTGATGTTATTCCTGTATCTTCTGTTAATTTCTCTAAAGTATATCTAACCTGTTCTACTCTTTGCTTTCCTCTTATATATGGTGCATCTACAGCTTTATGCTCTAGTAGCTTTTTAAATAAATAATTATTATTCAATACTGCTATTTTACCAACCTCATATAAGCCTTCTGCACCTAAGCTCATTATCCAAGCATAGGCTTTTAAGACAGCTTGGGGAACTCCATTAAATATTCTAACTTTTCCAATACTATTTTCTAACTCATAATTTAAGAAATATTTTTCTCCATTAAAATCTACTATTGGCTTTGGTAAATAGGGTTTTAATTCTTTTACTACTCCTAATGCTCCAGATCCAGGTCCTCCACATCCATGAGGTGTAGAGAAGGTCTTATGAAGATTAAAGAAACACATATGAAAACCTGCTTCTTTAGCCCTTGTTACTCCAAGAAGTCCATTGGCATTAGCTTGGTCATAACAATTAAGACCTCCTGCTTTCGTAACTAAATCTGTAAACTCTTTTATTCTCGGATTAAATATTCCTGTATCTTCTGGGTTGGCAACAAAGAAAGCGGCAGTTCTTTCACTAACGGCTTTTTTAAAGGCCTCATAATCAGGATATCCATTTTCATCTGGCATAATATTTATTATTTTATATCCCTTAAGAGCTGGTGCTGCCGCATCAGACGGATGAGAATAGATTGTAGTGATTATTTCATCTCTTTGATCTTCTTCTCCATTTATCCTATGGTACATTCTAACTAATGAAGCCATAGTCATTATTGCTTGAGATCCTCCTCCAGGCTGAAAAGTAAACTGATCCATTCCAGATATTTCTCTCATACAAAGGTCTGTTTTATACATAATTTCTAATATTCCTTGAACAGTACTTTCATCTTGTAGAGGGTGAAGTTCTGTCATCTTTTCAGTAGAAGCTAATTTATCATTTATTTTAGGATTATATTTTACAGTACAAGTCCCTTGACCAATTTCTACATTAAAATCTCCACCTAAAGTTTCTTGAGACAATCTTAAATAATGCATTAAAACTCTTTTCTGATTTATTTCAGGAAGATTAGGTAATTCTTTTCTTCTCATAGCTTTAGGAATAGAGGACACGCCATCTCCTACTTTATTCACTATTTCCTCTTCAGCCTCTGGTACTAAAATTCCCCTTTCACCCTTTTGGCTAAGTTCAAATATAATGGGTTCATCCCATTTAGCTTGATGAAAATTTCTAACCTTATGGTTTCTATCAATTCTCTTCATCAAATCAACCCTTTCTGTATATATTTTCTATCTTTCAACAATTTCTTTAATATCCATTACCAATTTATCAATATCTTCTTTTAGATGAATCTCTGTTACACAATATAGGCTGCATTGTCCTAACTCTGGAAAATCCTTAGATAAGTCCTTTCCTCCGAACACTCCTTTTTCTAATAACTCTTTATTTATTTCTGCAACAGTTTTACCTGTTCCATTAAAGTCCACTACAAATTCTTTGAAACCTATGGAGCTAAACCTAGATCCTTTAATTCCATTTATTTTATTTAATTCTCCTATAGCATATAAAGATTTCTGCATTATGTTTTGTCCTAGCTCATACATTCCATGAGGTCCCATTAGAGATAAATAAACTCCTGCTGTTATACCCCATAAAGCAGTTTGAGTTCCAACATATTCTTTTCCCTTTTCTCTAAGATTGCCAAAAGAGGTTCTTTCATAGGCTATGTCTCCAAAACCATATTCTCCCTCTTTTATAGTTGGAGCTACACCAAATAGTCTTGATGGAAATTCCATCACAAATTTTTCTTCATCCCTAGTAGAAATAAATCCAGATTGGCCACCACCATAATTCATATGGATTCCTAAAGGTTGTAAATCTCCACAGATTATATCTGCACCATAATGGCTAGGTGGGGCCAATACCCCTAAACTACTTGGGTCTACTCCTACAACACTAATAGCTCCTACATCATGGGCAAGTTTAGATATCATTTCTCCTTGATCTTCTATAAAACCTAGGAAAGAAGGATTTTCAAAATAAACTGCTGCAATTTCATTGGATAGTCTGCTTTTTAAATCTTCTAGATCCATTTTTCCAGTTTCTTTGTCATATTCAACTAAGGTAATATTAACTCCTGGATCACAGTAATTTTTCATTATCATAAGCTTATCTTTATCTATGGTTCCAACTACTAAGACTTCTCTTCTTCCTGTTATCCTAGAAGCCATTCTTAAAGATGTAGCTGCTGCTTGAGGCCAATCAAAGGTTGGAACATTTACTACATCCATATCAACAAGTTCAGCCACTAAACTTTCATATTCAAATAAAGTTTGAAATCTTCCATGATCATTATAAGGCTCACCTGCATAAGCCGTTAAAAACTCTGACCTACTATTTATTTCATCACATACAGCTGGAACATAATGCTGCCAGCATCCAGCTCCTAGAAAGTTTATATACTCTTTACAAGTCTTATTTTTCTTTAATATGGAATCAATTCCTCTCTTTAGTTCATACTCAGATTTATAGGGTTTTGGTAAATTCATATTAGATTTTAATTTTAATTCTTCTGGTATTTCTTTATGTAAATCTTCTAGATTTTCTAATCCTATTTCCTTTAACATTAACTTTTGAATCTCTTCATCAGAATTTGGAATATAAGGATGATTTTTATATCCACGTATAGTCATATTTCTACCTCCTTAAAATGTTGTTTTCTATGCTATTCCTCCACCATCTACTACTAAAGCAGTTCCTGTAATCCAATTGGATAAATCACTGGCTAGGAATAAAACTGCTTTCGCTATATCTAAAGGTGTGCCTAGTCTTTCCAATGGTCTACCCTTAGCAGAATCTACTAAGAAAGAATCTACTTCTTTCCATCCTAATTGACGTCCTTCATCTCTTAACATAGCTGTGTCTGTATCTCCTGGATTTATAGAATTAACCCTTATATTTTGTGGTCCATGATCTATTGCCATGGCACGAGTAAGGTTTACAATTCCGCCTTTTACGGCACAATAAGCAGCTGCTTTATCTCCTCCTTTTAGCCCCCAACCAGAACCAGTATTGATTATACTTCCCCCTCCTCCTTTTGCCATAACGGGTATAGCATATTTTGAAAGAAGATAAGTACCTTTTAGACCAACATCTATTACGAAATCCCATTCTTTTTCAGTAAGATCAACAACAGTTTTCCTTACAGTTACTCCTGCATTATTAAATAAAATATTTATTCCACCGAATTCTTTTTCAACAGCTTCAATAGTATTTTTACATTCATCATTAGATGTAACATCACATTTTAAAAATATAGCAGTTCCGCCTTCATTCTTTATTTCTTTTACTGCCTTTTCTCCTTGATCTGCGTTGACATCCAGTAATACCACTTTTGCCCCATATTCAGCCAATAATTTTCCTGTAGCCAATCCAATCCCTGAAGCTCCACCTGAAACTACAGCTACCTTACCGTCCAAACATAATGGATTATCTTTACATAGCATAATTAGCCCCCCTTATTATAGGTTTTTATATCTACTTCTTTTATATAATACTTTAATGCATTAATCATGCCAAGAAAAGATAATCTGATTATTTTTATAATAATACCTAAAACAATGGGTTTTACATACATTTATTTTTAAATATTCTAACTTTTTAAATTGAATATGATATAATAAATATAGTTTTTGCCATTAACGTCAACTTCATTGTCATTTATGGCAATTATAGGAGGAAGTTTTAATGATTGAGTTAAAATATCTTAAACCTACATTGAACAATATTGTTGCTACTTTATCCAACATAACAAACTTGGAGTTTGCAATATTTGATACTAAATCTAAATTAGTCTCCAGTACTCAAGTCTATTTACAAAGAAAGGGTAAAAATGTTCACAGTGCTTCTATCGAAGAGGTACTGCTTCAAGGAAATGTAGTAGTCAATAAACCGGGTCATATGGCATCCTGTATTGGATGCAGATTTGTTAATAATTGTCCTTCAACTATAGAAATATTAAGTTGTATTAAATTAAATAACTATCCCATAGGGGTTGTAAGTTTAACTTCTTTTTCTCAAGAAGGGCATATGCTCATTGAAGATAATATTAGAAATTATATGGAAATATTAGAATATACCTCTAATCTAATATCAATGTTTGCTTATAATGAAACTTATAAAAAGGATACGTTAATGCTACATAAAACTATTGATGAAATTATTCAAGATACAGAAAACAATTTACTCGTCATAGATGGAAATGGAGTTTTAACTCATTGGGGTCAAGGAATAAAAGATCTTTTTTCCTACTGCGATTTATATACTCAAACTATATATCAAATGTTTCCTGAGGAAGTAACTAACTGGCTCTTCAATAGCAAAAAAAACAGTAAAAAATATTTAGCCACTGATAATTTTAAAGGAACCATCTGCTCTACTCCTATTAAAATAGATAATGAAATTTTAGGTTATATAATTAAGCTTACAAAAGACAATAAAGGCTATAAAAATGATTTAGAAGAGGACTATTTAAAAAATATTATTGGCAGTAATAGAAAAATGGATAAAATAAAGGATAAAATAAAAAAAGTCTCTAATAGCTCTTCCTCTGTCTTGATCACAGGAGAAACTGGAACAGGAAAAGAAATAATAGCTAAAGCTATTCATTTTTTAAGCAATCGAAAAAAAAATCCTTTTGTTCCCATAAATTGTGCTAATATTCCTGAATCCTTATTTGAATCAGAACTATTTGGATATGAGGAAGGAGCTTTTACTGGTGCTAAAAAAGGTGGGAAGCCAGGATTATTTGAAATGGCAAATGGAGGAACCATATTTTTAGATGAAATAGGAGAATTACCTCTATATTTACAGGCAAAACTTCTTAGAGTTCTTCAAGAAAATACTATTCAAAGATTAGGTAGCATAAATCCTATTCCTATAGATATACGCATTATTGCTGCTACTAATCAAGATTTAGAGTCTATGATGGAAGAAGATAATTTTAGAGATGATTTATATTATAGACTCAATGTGATTCCTATAGACCTTCCACCTTTAAGAGAAAGGCTGGATGACATAGATATACTTGTATATCATTTTATTAAAAAATACTCTAATAAGCTGGATAAAAAAATAGATTCTATTTCTAATGAAGCTTTAGATATCTTAAAGAATTACTCCTGGCCAGGGAATATAAGAGAATTAGAAAATTCCATTGAATATGCTATTAATATGGAAGAAACATCTTCTATTCAACCTTTTAATTTACCTAAAAGAATAAGACATAATTCTAATTTTGGAATCAATATTAAAGATAGAGTAGCAGAAAAAGAAGCCGATATAATAATATGTACTTTAGATAAATATGGTTGGGATTTAAAAGGTAAGGAACAAGCGGCTGAAACATTAGGCATCAGTTTAAGAACTCTTTATAGAAGACTAAGAGAATTAGGCATAAATTAAAGTAGTGGACAAACCACTACTTTAATTTTATAGTTTTTTTAACGTTTGGAAATTTATTATATTCTAAACCTTTTATATATAATTTTTCTGGAATTAGTTCTTTTGTGTAATTCTTTGATTCTGGACGATATTCTCTTACTTGGCTATTCTTTAATTCTATCCTTTGTTCCTTTATAAAATTATACATAGTCATTTCCCATTTTTCATTATTTAAATCTACTGCTCTACCTTTCTTATCTTTTATGTGAACCCTACCCTCCTAAAGAGAAAAATACTGTTATAGAAGGGGATTGCATCTTTCGGCTTTGTTCAAAGTAATCAGGCTTTTTTAAACTATTAATATTTTCATAGGCTTTAAGAAGGGTATTTTGAAATATATCTTCTATGTCTTCGTGATTATACAAATAGGACCAACCTATTTTATATAACTTGTCCTTTCTTGCCATCATCCAACTTAGAAGACAGTCTAATTCTCCTTTTTTTATCTTTTTTACGATTCTTCTATTATCCAGCTGAATAATTTCCATCCACCTCCATTCCCTTCTACTAATTAGATATACAAAGTATATAAAAAGTTCCCAATAAATAAAAAAAGGAAGAATTATTCTTCCCTATCAAATATTATATTTCCTATTTCTAAAATCGTTTGTTCCTTATTGAAGATAGATATAATATCTACCTTTTCAATAATTTTATTTAATCTACTACATTCTCTTCTTTTTTGGTTAATTTCTTTGTTTTTAACCATATCCAATAGCTCTTCACAAGAATAAATCTTGAACCTTTTAATATGATATTCCTCTGCCTTCTTTTCCAGTAAACTAATAATTAAATCTTCATAATTATAATCTTTATCTAAATCTAGCATAGAAGCCAATTTAGGTATTATATATTCAAACAATGATCTTCTATAAGGAATCTCTGGGAGCTTTAAAATTTCTTGTATTTTTCTTACCTGTTTTTCCTTTAAACCAAGTAAATATTGGAGATAATAATCTTTATCTTTTTTTGATTCAATATAGTATAGTTCTCCTTTTAATCCTCTTAGAGCTTTTAGTCCATCATAATATCCTAATTGAATGTTTCTTCTAGATCTACTTGGTTCAAATTCTAGAGTTTTTCCTAAATCATCTTTTGGAGATATTAATATAGCATTTAAATCTGATAAATCAACTTTTCGAGTAATGCCCATTCCATGGGTTCTTACTAAGATTAAATCCCTATAGCCTTTATTTTTTAACATACCGAAAGGAAGATTATCGTAAATTCCACCATCTAAATAGATTTTTCCTCCCAGCTTTTCTGTCTTAAATATTGGTAAATAAGCACTCGCCATTAAATAATTTCTTAATTCTCCATTAGGAATATCTTCTAAATAAATTTGTAGAGGTTTTAAGTCTGTAATATTAACAGTAACTATTCCAAAATCCTTTCCAGAGTTTCTAATTTTCTCTTCATCTATATAGGTATTTAGTAAATTCTTAAAAGGGGTAATATCAAATCCTTTGTCTGCAATAACAGTTTTTAATTTCTCGGCTACACTGGCTAAATCTTCTTTTCCTAGTTTTAGGTGTTTAATCTTTTCTATCTCTTCATCACTGGCATCAATCACCATAGAATAACTTAAATCATACCAAAGCTCATAACACCTTTCATAATCACCTTGGACTATCATAGCTCCATTTAAAGCTCCAATAGAAGTGCCTGAAACTCCTTGAACTTCAATGCCTTCTTCTACTAAAGCTTTATAAGCTCCTATATGATAAGCTCCCTTAGCTCCTCCCCCCTCTAAAACCAGGCCATGCATTAGTAAGAATCACCTCTTTTATTGTTTATTTATTTTTATAATGCCTTCTTTATTAATTTTAGTTTTAAAATCCTTAGATAAAGTATTTATATAGTCTATTTTTTCAACCCTTTTATTCCCAGTTAAAGGAATAGGTCTTCCATTTACTATAGAACAAGGTATAATCTCTATGTTATCAATATTCTTTTCATTGATATTTATCTGAGCAATCATAGTTGTTGAAGTTAATTGATCTCTTGAGCCAAATACAAAATTTCCCAAACTATAAATTATAGGTTTTCCCTTATAGATTTCAATACCTTGTAACACATGGGGATGATGACCCATTATTATATCTGCTCCTGCATCTATGGCCTTTCGAGCCAGCTGAATTTCCTGTTTCCTCGGCACAGTACTTCTCTCTATGCCCCAATGAACAGATAAAATTACTATATCTGCTTCTTCTTTCATTTCTTTTACTCTATTTAATACTTCTTCAATATGAGGATCATAAGCTCCAACTATACCAGCTCTTTTACTAGTAGCGTACCATCTTACATCAGGAACGACTCTAGAAAAAGATAAAACACCTATCTTTAATCCATTTCTCTCAATTATAGTTCCCTCTATAGCTTCTTTTTTATTCTTTCCTCCTCCAGCATGTTGAATCTCATATTTATCCAAATGTCTTAAAGTATCTAATAATCCTTCATATCCAAAGTCTAAAGTATGATTATTTGCTAAAGTCACTACGTCTATTCCTGCTTCTTTCATAGCCTTTAAATTATTAGGATGAGACCTAAAATTAAATTGTTTATCAGGCCATTTTGTCCCTCTAGTAGTAATACTGGTTTCTAGGTTTCCTATAGTTAATTCACTTTCTTGAAAGTATTCCTTTACCATTTCCCAAGGATATCCTAATCCATTTTTTTCTATCTGGCGTCTTACACTACCGTCCATCAGTAAATCTCCTACTAATGTAATAGTAAGATTTTCACTTTGATTAACTTCTTCTGCTTGTATAGGAACTCCATTTATCAATATTGTTAAAATCAAGAGCAATAGAAACCCTTTCTTCATCTTTACCTCCTATTTTATATTGTTTTAATTACAATAA
Organism: Tissierella simiarum; assembly: GCF_018917865.1. Lineage (GTDB taxonomy): Bacteria > Bacillota > Clostridia > Tissierellales > Tissierellaceae > Tissierella_C > Tissierella_C simiarum. Next base: position 23,068 of record NZ_JAHLPM010000013.1, on the reverse strand, counting down.
GATTCCTTCCAAAATCCTTAAAAAATTTAATCCTAGTACCTTTTTTATAGTTTCTTCTTTATACCCTCTTTTTATAAGCTCTTTTGTTACATTTGAAGTTTTTGTACAATCTTCTAAATCTTTTAATCCACCATCTCCTAGATAACTATTAAAATCAAATCCCAATCCTACATGATCTTCTCCAGCTATGTCTAATAAATATTCTAAATGCTCCATATAAGTATTCAAGCTCTCTTTGTCTATATCTTGAGTAAAGTAACCATTTAATCCAATAACACCTTTAGTGTTGACTATAGCCTTTACTTGCTCATCAGTTAAATTTCTTGGATGGTTGTACACAGCTTTAGCATTGGAATGAGATGCTATTATTGGCTTTTCTACAATACTGATTACATCCCAGAATCCTTCCTCGTTTAAATGAGATACATCAACAACTATATTAAGCCTTTCCATTTCTTTTACTGCAGCTTTTCCTAAATTACTCAATCCTCCTATTTCATATAGACCAGAAGCAAAATAATTTCTATGATTCCAAGTTAAAGTTCCACATCTTAAACCTAATTCATGAAAAACACTAAGTAAAGAGATTTCATTACTAATAGGTTCTAAACCTTCCATAGAAAGAACTAAACCTATCTTATTCTCCTTTAGAACTTTGTTTAAATCCTTTTTATTTTTTATAAGAATAGCTTCTTCTGTTTCTTCTAATTCTTTGTAGATATCTCCTACCTGAGTTAATGCTTCTTTTAGCGATCCTTCTGGATGAAGGTTTTCAAATAGATTAATGAAAACAATATTGATTCCTCCTTCTTTTAACAAAGGTAGGTGATCCTTTATAAAAGGCTTTTTATTATATTGTCTATTTTTGAACATATATAAAGGTATATCTGAATGACCATCTATCACTATACTATTCGCATGTAAGTCTAAATAATTCATTCTTTCATCTCCTTAAAATAATTTAACAATATTATATATGATGTTTGTTTATAATAGTATTAATTTTATTTTCCTTTTTCAGTTAAAACAGATGTACAATGAGGAAATTTATAATTCCCTTTTTATTATAAAATATACCCTTTTTTATCCTAAAAAAACTCTGGTCCTTTACGCCAGAGTTTCTCTACTAATTTTTTTATTGTTTTTTCTTATATATACCCGTTAACATTAGAGCTATAGCTCCATCTCCAGTTATATTACAAGCTGTTCCAAAACTATCTTGTAATGCAAATATTGTAAGCATCAAAGCAGCTCCTGACTGGTCAAAACCTAGAACACCTGTAATTAAACCTAAAGAAGCCATTACAGTGCCCCCTGGAACTCCCGGTGCTCCTACAGCAAATATTCCCAATAAAATTATAAATGTAATCATAGACGATAAAGTTGGTAGTGTACCGTACAGTAATTTTGATACTGTCATTACAAAGAATGTTTCTGTTAAGACCGAACCACAGAGGTGAATAGTTGAACAAATAGGTATAGTAAAGTCAACGATCTCTCTATCTAATATTGAAGATTTTCTGGCACATTCTAAAGCTACTGGTAAAGTTGCTGCACTAGACATAGTTCCTACTGCCGTTAAATAAGCAGGACCATAGTGTTTAAATACATCTTTAGGATTTTTCTTAGAAATTAATCCTCCTATACCATAAAGAACTCCTAGCCAAATAAAATGGCCTGCTATAACTATTAAAATTACACTAATGAAAACAGGAAATTGTTTTGTAATACTTCCTTCATAGGCTAATCCTGCAAAAGTAGTAGCTATGAATATAGGCAATATAGGTATAACCATCCTTTTTACTACTGCCATCATTACATTATGAAATTCAAGAAATATATTTTCCAAAGTTTTTGAATTGGTCCATATAATCGTAAGTCCCATAACTATAGCTAATACTAAAGCAGACATAACTGGCATAACAGGGGAAATATTAAGTTGAAAAACTAATTCTGGTAAAGTTCTTAATCCTGCTGGGTCACTTACTATATTTAAACTAGGAATTATTATATAACCAGCTATTGTTGATAATAAAGCTGCTCCCACAGATGAGAGATATGCTATTGCTAAAGCACTACCTAGCATTTTACTAGCATTAGACTTTAATTCTGTAATTGAAGGTGTTATAAAACCAATAATTATTAAAGGTACACAGAAAAAAATAAATTGACCTAAAATGTGTTTTATGGTAACAATAATACCAACTATGCTTTCGTTTACTAGTAACCCTACTCCCACTCCTATAGCTACTGCTAAAAGAAGCTTAATGATTAAGTTGTCTTTAACTTTACTCATTGAATCTCCCCTCTTTATTGTATTTTGATATAATTAATTATTGAATTATATCCACAATTATATTATCTGCATAGGAAAGACCGTCTTTGCAAAGAATGCCTACATTTTTTATAGTTTCTTCTATAGAACTACCGATTATACCAATATTAGGCTTTACTATAATATCTTCTAAAGCTAAATAAGCAGATAAAACGGCTTCACCTGCTGAAGTAGATAGTTTAAAAGCACAAGTTTCTTTGGCTCCGTCACATATCATTCCAGTTAAATTAGATAACATATTCTGAGCGGCACCACTAATTTCCTCGTCAGTACCTCCAAGCATCCAAGTAATACCTGCACTAGCACCTATTCCTGCTGCTATCGAGCAACCACACATAGCAGATAATTTTCCAGTATAAATCTTTACATATTTGTTTATTACATGGGCAAGAAATATAGCTCTAAGTAATTTTTCTTTCTCTATATCATTTTCTTCAGCTACTACCATTACGGGAAGAATTACTCCTAATCCTTGATTACCACTGCCAGCACTAGTCATTATCGGGCAATCTCCACCACCCATTCTAATGTCTGCAGAGGCGGCAGTTAAAATTCTAGCCTTAGTAGATGCATCTCCATATATTTTACCATCTTTTTGTAGTTTATACAACGCAGCACCTAATTTTAGTCCTTTTTTTCCACTTATTCCATTTTCAGCTGCCTTTCTGTTCATAGCTATTCCTTCCTCTATAAATGATATATCCTTTAAAGGAATTTCTTCTGCTATCTCCCTTATATCCTTAAAATTCATCTCTCTTAATACGCTATAAGAAGTTCTCTTATTTTCTTTCGATTTTCCTTCATAGACTATGGTTTCATTTACTATAACTTTATCTATATGATTGTGACTATCCTTTAATATAACTTCTACTTTATTGTTAGTACCTGCTAAACATACTTCCACATAAACATCAGGACTTTCTTCTAAGTAATTTACAGTTACTCTCCCTTCATCTATTATTCTATGAGCTGTATGAAGAGAATTTTGGTTTACATTTTTTAAAACCAAAAGACCATCATCTGAATTTCCTTCTACTACTCCTAGAACTGCTGCTAAATCTAGCCCCCATTCTTCTGTATTTGGTATTATAACAGATTTACCATTTTTAAATATGTTTTTACTTACTAAAATATTCATCTTTTCCATAGGTACATTTAAATATTTCTTTCCAACTGCAGCAGCATAGGCTACAGCTACAGGTTCTGTACAGCCTATGGCGGGCACCGTTTCTTCTCTAACCATATTTAATAAGTAACTTTTCCTATCTTCATATACCATGTGATCCACACCTTTCCATTGTTGGAGTTAACTTATAACAATGCAAATAATGTGCCACTATTTAATTTTAATAAAAAACTCCTATAATTAGCCATAGGAGCGAGTTTTCATATAGATTCAAAAAATTTAACTTTATATTTATTTTTCATTATTGCAAATAAATAGGGTATTTATTAATAGGACTGGCTCATAGATTGTTTTAGGATCTATTTGCAATAATGCAAATTATTTCTCATTATTGCAAATTATATTTTGTAAGCTTTCTATATAAAGTTGATAGATTAATATCTAATAATTCAGCTATAATCTCTTTATCTTTAGTTGTAGAGCCATATTCTTTAAGATAATTTTCTAATATTCTTTTTTCATAGTCATCCATAAACTCTTTCAATGTTTTCTTGTCAATCCAATCTCCACTATTTAAACTATATAAGTAATCTTTAATATTTAAAGGCAAAGCACTAAAGGGTATTTCTTTTTCTTTAACTATATTGACTAAATATTCTACTGTATTTTCTAATTCTCTAATATTTCCTGGCCATGGATATCGATGAAAGGCTTCTTCTAGCTCTCTAGAATAAAATTTTTCTTCTTTTTCTAATTTAATGCAATTCTTTCTAAGCAAATTTTGACTTAATAGGTCTATATCTCCTTGGCGTTCTCTCAAAGGAGGTATATTTATGGGTATTACATTTAGTCTATAATAAAGATCCTCTCTAAATTCTCCATTAGATACCATTTCTTCTAAATTTCTATTAGTGGCTGCAATTAATCTAAAATTAATATTTATAAGTTCTTTGCCTCCTACTCGCATAAAAGCTTGCTCTTGTAATGCTCTTAACAACTTAGGCTGAAGATGAATAGGTAGATCACCTATTTCATCTAAAAATAACGTACCTCCATTAGCTAACTCAAACTTACCCATCTGTCCTTCTTTTTTTGCTCCAGTAAAAGAGCCACCTTCATAACCAAAAAGTTCACTTTCTAAAAGATTATCAGGAATAGATGCACAGTTAATGGCTATAAATGGTGCTTTTTTTCTATCACTTTCGTAATGAATGGCTCTAGCAAAAAGTTCCTTGCCAGTACCGCTTTCTCCTCTTAGTAGGATAGTAGATTCACTAGAAGCAATATTGCTAGCAATGGATTTAACTTCTAATATTTTGGGACTATTTCCTATTATATCTTTAAATGCTATCCTGCGTTCTCCTTCTATAAGTTTATATGCACTTCTTACCATATCAAAGGTTTTATGAACCTCTAATATAGAGCTAACCTTATTTCCTTCTAAAACTACAGGGATATTCCTTATTATAAAGCTCTTTTTTTTATTCCCTATTCTTATCTTTTTTTCTATAGATAAAGTTTCTTTTTGGTCTTCTCTTAAATGAGGAAGTATATTATCTATGTTATTGTTTATTAATTTTTCTTTATCTATCTCTAAATATTTCTCAATCTTTGAATTGACAAATTTTATTTTCCCATCTTTATCAGTACATATAATGCCTTTATCTAAGCCATCTATTATCATTCTCGTTTCTTCATTCTGAATAGTAATATCCCTTATAGTTTCATTATAGTTTACATTTCCAGCCAACAGATCCCCTAGCTTACTTAAAAATACTAAAAGACATTCTCTCTTTTCTTGTATCTTTTCTTTTTGTTCATTGTTAAAGGCTATAAGCCCAATTACTCCAAGTAACTTTTTCTTATTTAGTATTGGATATCCTAATGTAGCCATTTCAGCACAGTTTCCTTTTAAACTACAGCTAATACACTGCTTACTTACATTTGGTTTATCTATTATTTCTGGTTTTTTAGTTTTTGCGACTACTTCAAAGGAGCAACTATTAGGAAGTCTTTTTCCTATAGAATCTTTATATTTACCAGTAGCAGCAACTCTATACATATCTTCATCGATTATTGTTACGTCTACATTCAACACTGCTGCTATGGCTTCTGCTACTTCTTGAACAGAACTTTGTATCCTAAACAAACTCATTTTCTTCACTCCTTTTCTATTATCTTCAGTATAATACATTTTGCAGCATTTGTGAGTAGAAAAATAACACTTTCTTTTGAAAGTGTTATTTTTCTACTACAATTCTATTTCTCCCCATCTGTTTCGCTTCATATAAAGCCTTATCTGCTTTAATTATCATATAATTAATATCCTTCTTTGATTGAACTAAGTCCATCTTTGCAATTCCTATACTGACAGTAATATTGACACTAATATCATTAACATTAAATTCATAGCTTTCAATCTGACTTCTCAGCCTTTCTGCTATTTTTTTAGCAATCTCTAAACTCGTGTTTGGGAGAAAACATATAAACTCTTCTCCACCAAAACGTATTAACACATCATTGATTCTAATATTTTTCTTCATTATATTAGATACTTCTTTTAATACTATATCTCCAATATCGTGACCAAAAGTGTCATTTACTTTCTTAAAATAATCAATATCTACCATCAATGCCGAAAGATCTTCTGTAGAATTATGATTACTCAATATTTCTTCAAATCTTTCTTCTATAAATCTTCTATTGTATAATCCTGTTAAAAAATCGGTTTTAGCCTCTTCTTCTTTTACATTATAGAAATGCCTTAAAGTTTCATTAGCTACTTCCAGTTCTTTGTTCGTAGATTTAAGCAGACTAAATAATTTTTTATTTTCTATAAATGCAAGAACCTGTCTAAAAGTAACAAATATAGATACAAGTATTATTCCTATCATAATACTATTTAAATCCTTAAAATTAAATAATAAAGTAATCAAAAGAAAAACAAGTCCTATATAAGGAATTAAAGAACTAACAAAATTATGTTCTATAGTACTATTCCTTATATTAATTTTCTTAAATCTTCTGTTTTTTTCTCCTGATAATGCTATAAATAGAAGTGTTAAAGAATATAAGGGTTCCAATAATTTTGTCTGTATATCTATTCCATAAACATTTCTAACTAAATTAGTTAAATTTAACCCTAATTCTAACAAAAATCCTAACATTAATAATAGAAAAATATCCTTTGAAAAAATTTCATCAGATCTGTTGAATCCATAAATGGCAGCAAAAAATACTCCTATATCCCCTACAGGCATAAGAGTCAATATCAATAAAGATCTAAAGCTAACAACATTATTAAGATATATTGGTTCTGCAATATAATACCATAGAAATGTATTAAAAGCCGCCATCACTATAAATGTATCTAGTAAAATTCTTACTCCCTTACGTTTATCCTTACTCCCCCTAGATAAAGATAAAAGTCCTATTAAAAATAATAAATATTTAACTCCAAAAATATAATAATTCCATTTTATATTTGGTACTGAGGCTATTCTGTCTATTCCATAATATATACAAGAAATTTCCCCTATAATATAACTAAAAGGAATTAAGCATAGAAAAAACCAATAATACTTTTCATAATTTTTAGCCCTTCTAGTCGTTGAATATAAGGAAACAAGAGCAATGAAACTTCCTATTATACTCATAATCTGTCCTATATGTTGACTTTTATATGTATTATTATCTACTAAAAATATTAGTAGATACCAGAAACAAATAAACATAGGTGTTAAATAAAACATAAACTTTTTAGTCTTACCTTCCAAGTCTACGCACCTCTATTCCCTTTATCTATTCATTATAGTATTATAATTATACAATAATTAACAAACTAGCACCATATTGTAATTTATATTTTCATAAACTTTTAACCTACTATTTTTCTATGGTATAATATAAAATCATATTAGCATGAGCTATAATAAATATTCTTATGTTCAATTTTGAAAAGTAGAACCTGAATACTACCTTTGAAAGGAGAAAGTTGAAATGAAAAAAAGAAAAGACTGGAACGAATACTTTATGCAAATAGCTGAAATAGTTGCAACTCGTTCTACCTGTGATAGAGCAGAAGTTGGATGCTTAATTGTCAATGATGATCATAGAATTGTATCTAGTGGATATAATGGATCAATTTCTGGAAATGATCACTGTGATGATGTAGGACATACTATTAGAGATGGACATTGTATTGCAACAATACATGCAGAAATTAACGCTTTAGTATATTGTGCTAAGGAAGGTATCGCAGTGAAAAACTGTACCGTATATGTAACCCATTTTCCATGCCTTAATTGTACTAAAGCATTAATACAAGCTGGAATTAAACAAATTTATTATAAAAATGATTATAGAATTGATGATTATGCTGTAGAATTGTTAAGAAAAAATAATATCCAATTTATAAAGATATAAATAATCCACCCAATTTGGGTGGACTTTAGTTTTTACATCAAAGCTTCCTTAGCTAGTCTATCAGCTTCCTCATTGTATTCTATTCCGCTATGGGCTTTTACCTTTACAAATTCTACCTTAAGTCTATCTTTAATTGAATCATAATAAGCCTTATAAGCTTTAGTTCCATCCTTATTTGTTTTCCACTGTCCTGTAGCCCATTGTTCTATTCCCATATAATCATAATGAAGATATAAAATATCTTTCCCTTTCTTAAGAGCCACTTCCATAGCAACCATAGCACCTTTAATTTCTCCAGATACATTTCTCATTTCCGCTAGGTCCTCATTACTTTCCTTACCATTATAGACTTCCTTACCTTCCTGTGTAAAAACTACTGCTCCATAGCTATAGGTCATAGTCTCTAAATTAAAGCTTCCGTCTACATATGCAATCATTTCATTTTCCTTTAAATCTATTATTTCTCTTTTTATTGATTCTTCTTTATGTTCTATAAAATCAAGGGCTTCTTCATAGGTTGAAAATTTCTTATATTCTGCTCCAGAATAACCTCTTACTTGTGCCTCACATTCTTTCCAAGTTTCATATATACCCGTATTTTTCCCCTTTTTTACAGCATAATAGTATTTAGCCATTTTTTCACCTCTAGTTAATTAATATATACTATTATAGCAGTAAAAATGGCCGAGGAAAACCCAGCCTTTAGTAACCGCCTATCTTTTCTAATATAGAATATACATCCTTTTCGCTAACTTCTATTGGATTTGCAGGCAAACAAAAATCTTTCATTACATTTCTAACTATATTGTCCTTTTCTTTTTCAAATAGAGATTTATCGGTTCCTGCATCTTTTAAAGTTAAAGGAATGTTTAAATTTTCTTTTAAAACATTTATAGCCACTATTAAACTTCTTATTCCTTCTTCTATTGTAGAATGAGGAAATCCTAAGATCTCTGATATTTCTCTATACTTTTCCCCTGTTTCTTCCTTTAAGTCCCCACCTATACCTGAATTAAATTCTATAACATAGGGAAGAAGAATAGCATTGGCTCTACCATGAGGTATGTGCAGTTTTGCACCAATGCCATGAGCTATACTATGATTTAATCCTAAGCCTCCATTAGTAAAAGCAATTCCTGCCATACAAGAAGCATCGTGCATTTTTTCCCTTGCTTCTTTATCATCACCATTTCCATAAGCTCTTAATAAATATTTAAAAACCATTTTAATAGCCTTTTCAGCATATGAATCCGTAAAATTAGTAGCATTTCTAGATACATATGCTTCTATGGCATGAGTTAATACATCTAATCCTGTATCTGCTGTAATCTTTTGTGGTACACTCATAGTAAATTGACTATCTAAAATAGCCATATCTGGAATCATATTTTCGTCTACTAAAGGAATCTTTATATCTTTTTCTGTATCTGTTATTACAGAATATGCTGTTACTTCTGAGCCAGAACCACTGGTAGTAGGTACAGCAATAAGATAAGGCTTATGGATCTTTTCGTTATATATCAACGTATTTAAAGTTTTCATATAGTAATATAGTATTCCTTTAGATGTATCTAAAGATGATCCTCCCCCTAATCCTATTATTGCATCAGGCTTAAAATCTATCATAAGTTGAAGACCTTTTTTTACAATATCTAAGGAAGGATCTGGCTTAACCTCTTGGAAAAAGCTCCAATCAATATTTAAGCTATCCAATATAAATGTAATCTTCGTTAACATTCCCAGTTTTACCATAGACTCATCTGTTACTATAAATATCCTCTTTTTATCTATATTTCTCAAACTTTCTATGGAGTTAAATCCGTGGTATATTTCAGTTTTTTGAATAAATCTATTCAAGGTATTACCCCCATCTTAAACTATATATTTTTTAAATTTCTTTTGGTCTTCCATATCCTCTATTTATAATAAATATAGCTACTAAAACTGCTGTTATTCCAGCCGTTAATTTTCCAACTACTACAGGAAATATCATATTCTTAGCCACTCCTGCAGTAAATCCTAAGTGATCTCCAAAAACAAAGGATCCACTTACTGCAAAAGCAACATTTATTATCTTACCCCTGTTATCCATATCTTTCATTAAACCAAACATAGGTATATTATTTGCCAAAGAAGAAACCATTCCTGCTGCTGCAACTTCTCCCATGCCTAGTAATTTACCCATTCTAAGTAAAGGTTTCCTAAATACCTTAGTAATGAAATGTACTAATGGAAATGCTCCTGCCAGCATGAGAGCTATTCCTCCTACAGTTTGAATTCCCTCTGAAACTGGTGCCATACCTGGAATAACTACTATACCTGTCAAGGTTTCTATTATAATAGCAGCTAATCCTATAGTTATAATTATCACAACACCTTTTCCAAATGCTGTAAATCCTTTTATTATTTTTTCTGGTATTTTCCAAAGCCCAAGAACCAAAAGTAAAGATACTATTACTATAGGAACTAAGTTTCTCAGTATTAGTGATATTGGAAATCCTGCTACGATTCCTCCTATTAGACATCCAATAGGAACAGTGATTAAACCAGCTAAAATCCCTGTTGCTAAAAACTGGTGATCTTCTTCCTTTATTATTCCAAGGGCTACTGGAATAGTAAAAACTATTGTAGGTCCCATCATTGAACCTAGTATTAATCCTGCAAAAAGTCCTGCTTCTTCCGATTGAGCCAGCTCCATAGCTAGTGAATAACCACCCATGTCATTGGCTAATAAAGTAGTGGCAAACATTGCAGGATCTGCTCCTAAAGCAGTATAAATTGGAACTATTGCTGGTTTTAAAATATTTGCTAATACGGGAGCTAAGGACACGACTCCTACCATTGCCAAAGCTAAAGACCCCATAGCCATAATACCTTCTTCAAACTGCTGACCATATCCAAACCTATTACCTATAATCCTATCTATAGCTCCTATTGCCATAAATGCTACCATTATATAGACGATGATATCATTAATTCCCATAACCTACCTCCTCCTGCTACTGATTATTTATTGGGAAGTATGGTTTCTACTTCTCCATGAGGTCGTGGTATTACATGAACAGATATTAATTCTCCAACTCTTTCTGCAGCAGCAGCTCCTGCGTCTGTAGCCGCCTTAACAGCTCCTACATCTCCTCTTACCATTACTGTTACTAATCCTCCACCTATTTGTTCCTTTCCTATTAGCGTAACATTGGCTGCTTTAACCATAGCATCTGCTGCTTCTACTGCTCCTACTAATCCTTTGGTTTCTATCATTCCAAGTGCATTTGAATTTGTCATAGTCATTCCTCCTAATATTTAATTTTCTCATATACCTTAGTGATTAAATCTTCAACTGTTTTTTGATCATTAATTTTGAATTCTCTTATGAGAATATCTTTTATTTTTTCCTTTAATAGATCCTTTTCTCTACTTTGATCTTTAGAAATATCATCATATATAATAGTTATTCCTTGTTCTTCTAGTAAATCTTTAGCTCCAGGGGATATTATCATGGTTTTATCTATTAGTATTTCTTTCTGTCCTTCGGATATATATTGATTTAAATTTGTTGGAGATATTAATTTTTTGCCCATTTCCTCACCCCTTATCTACTTTATTAATTATTTAAAGAGATTTATTGACTTCCACTTCATCTATAATTCCTACTATAGTAGCATCTACAGGTGAATCCTTATTAAATAAAGCTCTCCTAGCAGAACTGCCCTTAACTATTAAAACTACTTCTCCTATACCAGCTCCTACAATATCTGCAGCCACCAAAGTATCTTCTTCTTTGTATGAATAATAGTCTATAGGCTTTACTATTAAAAGCTTTAATCCATGTAAAGATTCTTCTTTTCTAGTTGCCCATACATTTCCCACAACTTTGCCAATAATCATAAATATCTTCCTTCCGTCAACTATTTACCCTTTTAATCTCCCATCTATTTTCTTTTATCATATCCATAGCTAAAGAAGTTATTATAGTTTTTTCATTTACTAGTATGGTCAAATCTTTCTTTAAGTTGTATTCTTCTAGATCTATTTGAGTAATGAGATTTTTCTCTCTTAAATTTAAGATATTATTTTGATTTTTTTCTTCATTATATATATGGTTTGTTAAATCTTCACCTTTAGAGATAATCACTCCAAAGGATTTAATTTTCTCTATATAACCTTCCAACATATTATAAAAATTAATGTTGGTACTTTCTTTAAATTTTTTAAAATAAATACCTTCATCTAAGATAATTATTTTCTTTCCTTTCATAATTCCTTCAATAACCATGGTGGATACTAAACTTCCTTCTTCTCCTAAAGATATATCTACTAAATCCTTATTTGATAAGAAAGGGAAAATAATAGTTTGAAATGGATCTATGTCTTTATATTCTCTTGTAAAGACTATATTGCTCCAATCAGAAATTGCTGAACTGTATTTATATTTTTCATCCTCTTGCCCAATAAACAAAGTCTTTCTGTTTTCTTCTCTTATGTCTGTATTTAACCTTTTTAATACTTCTTCTGTTATTATTTTTATTAAATCTTCTCTATCCATAGTGTCACTCCCTAAGATAGCAATTCATTGCAATTCCTAAAGGAGTTACAAGGAAGGGATTATAAGGCTTTTCTGTGGGAACATGAACTTCCTTTTCAATAATCTTTTCAACCCCTTGTAAAGAACTGGTTCCTCCGACTAAATATATATGGTCTACAGAATAATCTTTTATATGTCTATAGATAATAGAAGAAACCTTTTGAATTACTGGTGTTACAATGGGAAGAATTTCACTTTGTCTCTTTTTATCTGTTTTAATTTTCTCAGCTTCTTCAAAAGTAATCTTATAATTACCTGCCAATACTAGGGTTAGGTGAGTTCCTCCTGTAGGTTCATCAGCTGTATATATTACTTCTTTATCTTTAAATATAGCTAATCCTGTAGTACCGCCGCCAATATCCACTATAACTCCATTGTCTATTTGGAGTACTGAATTAGCTGCTGTTGGCTCATCCAGAATATTCACTACTTCCATACCAGCTCCTTCTACTACATACTTATGAGTTTTTGTATTAGCTTTTTCTGTATGAGGTGGTATAGCAATAGCTGCTTTTTCTAAAAATACTCCCAATCTTTTTTCCAATTTTTCTTTCAATCTTTTTACTATGGTCAATGCTCCCATATAATCTACCACTAGCCCATCTCTAATAACTTGAGCAAATTCCATTTCGCAGGCTATAGGTTTCTTTTTTTGATCTAAAACTACCAATACTATATAGGCTGTTCCTAAATCTACTCCAACCAGTAATTCTTCATTTTTATTAAAGGAGGTAATCTTTTTCATGCTTTCTTCTACTTCTTTAATCAATTTGTTTACCTCATTAAAGTTCATTATTTTCTCCTTTCTCAATAAAGAATCTCACCATAGGTCTCTTTCTCCAAGGCTACTGCATTGGCCTCATCATAATCGATGTGCATACTAAGTTTATAATTTTTATTTGCTCTAACTACTACTTCTTCAAAGATAACAGGTCTTTTACTATTAATTTTTACTTTCACTATATCCTTATCTTTAACATTTAGCTTTTTTGCATCTTCTTCTGTCATGTGTATATGACGTTTAGCTACGATTACGCCTTCTTCAACTTTTAGCACATTCCTTGGTGTAGATACAAATAAAGCTTCTGCTCCATCTAAATCCCCTGATTCCCTTATTGGCGGTTTTATACCTAAAACTACTGCATCCGTTAAGGAGATTTCAATCTGAGTTCTTCCTCTTACAGGTCCTAATATGGCTACCCTTTGTATTGTTCCTTTTGGTCCTATTAAAGTAACCCTTTCTTTATACTGATATTGACCTGGTTGGGAAAGTTCTTTTACTACAGTCATTTCATAACCTTGACCAAACAAACTATCCATATCTTCCTGGGATAGATGAATATGTCTGCCAGAAGCTTCTACAGGGATTTTATTATAAGGATTATTATTAGCTTCTTCTATTACAATTTCACCATTCTCTCCCATATCGTCTTGTATAATCAGTTCTACGTTCTTTTTAGCCAAGTACTCTTTAGCAGAAGGAGTTATTATTGCTTTTTTATCTACTACATATTTTTCTGGTGTCTGTTTTTTGAACTGGACTCTTAGGGATTCCTCTGTTAATACTTTCATGAACTCAACTCCCTTTAATAAGGTTAGATTTCCAGACCATTTTCATGGTCTGGAGTCTTACTACTCACCTGGTTTTGGTAAGATTACTTCTACTTCTCCATGAGGTCGTGGTATTACATGAACGGATATTAATTCTCCAACTCTTTCTGCTGCAGCAGCTCCTGCATCTGTAGCAGCTTTAACAGCTCCTACATCTCCTCTTACCATTACTGTTACCAATCCTCCACCTACTAGCACCTTTCCTATCAATGAAACATTGGCTGCTTTAACCATAGCATCTGCTGCTTCTACTGCTCCTATTAATCCTTTGGTTTCTATCATTCCCAATGCATTTAAATTTGACATAGCTATTCCTCCTCTTTATTTACTTAGATAGTTCTTTTAATTTCTCTATAACTATTTTTGCTATTGTATCAACGTCTATAGACTCTTTCTTACATATATCTGGTTCTTCATAAAATTCTTCAAAACCTTCAATCCCATATGCCATTCTTCTTATATTGATTAGATTCATAGGTGTTACATTGTCAGAAGTTGCACTACCTCCTACTGCTCCTGAACCTAAAGTTAAAGATGGCGCTAAATTAGTTGTTATTCCTACTGCTCCTTGAGAAGAAGGAGTATTTACTAGTATTCTAGAAACTGGTTTGTGTAAAGCAAATTCCCTTATTATCTCTTCATTATTAGAATGAATGGATAAGGTATGCCCTAGTCCTCCATATTCTAGAAGTCTAAAGCATAATTCACAAGCTTCTTTCCAACTTTCTACAGTATAAAAACCTAATAAAGCTGTTAATTTTTCTTTAGAAAAAGGATACTCTCTACCTACTCCTTTTTCTTCATAAAGTAGGACTCTTGTTCCTTTAGGAATTTCTATACCTGCCATTTCTGCTATATCTTCTGCTGTTTTTCCTACTATCTTAGGATTAATCAAACCATTAGGATTATCCATTACTTTTAAAACTCTTGCTAATTTATCACCAAAAAGGAAATATCCTCCTTGTTTAACTACTTCTACTTTAACCTTTTCTTCTATAATCTTTTCAGTAATTATAGACTGTTCTGAAGCACAAATAGTTCCATTATCAAAGGTTTTACTACTAAATATTCTTCTAACTGCCTTTTCTACATCAGCACTTCTTTCAATATAGGCTGGAACATTTCCTGGCCCAACTCCTATAGCAGGATTTCCTGAACTATAAGCTGCTCTTACCATATTGGATCCACCTGTAGCTAATATAGTTCCTATATTCCTATTTTTCATAAGCTCATTAGTGGATTCCATAGTTAATATAGATTGACAGCTTATTAACCCTTCAGGTGCTCCATTTTCTACAGCTGCTTTACTCAATATTTCTACAGTTTTAGAAATGCATTTATATGCTCCTGGGTGAGGACTAAATATTATGGCATTTCCAGACTTTAATGCTATTAAAGTCTTATATATAGTTGTTGATGTTGGATTAGTGGATGGAATTAAGGCAGTAATTATACCAACTGGAGTACCTATCTCGACTATTTTCTTTTCCTTATCCTCTCTTATAATCCCTAGAGTCTTCATGTCTTTTATATAATCATATAGTTTGTCACTAGCTAACTTATTTTTTGCTGTCTTATCCTTATAGTTTCCAAATCCAGTTTCTTCACTGGCAAGGATAGCCAAGCTTTCAGCTTCTCTTGAAGCAGCTTTAGCTACTGCATCTACTATTTTATTTATTCTTTCCATGGATAACTCACAATATTTTTTTTGAGCTTCTTTAGCTTTTGATATTAAATTTCTAGCTTCTTGGACAGACAGTAAATCTTTATCTAACACTTCCATGCTACTCCTCCTTTCCCGAATATTTTCCTATGGCTGTAATAAGTTCATCTTTTTTAGCAACTTTAATTTCATTGTTATCCATATCTAAGCCATCTAAGTTTCTCGCTATTTTTCTAAGCTCAACAACCTTCATTGATCCTAAATTATCTAAATCTAAATTATTTACACTTCCTTCTTTCGTTTCTGTTGATTTGTCTTTAGATTTATCCTGTGAATTTTCTTCCTGTATATCTTTCTCTTTTTTAGTATTACCTTTTGAAGTATTTTCTTTTATTTTTTCTTCTTTACTTTTATTTCCATTTAATATAGTTTCAAGACTTTCTCCCGGTCTAGAAATAACTGTTTTAGAGACTACACGTCCTACCATATTAGCTGCAACCTCCCCTGCATCTACCGCTGTTTTTACTGCACTTACATCTCCTGTTAGAAATATACATACTAATCCTCCTTTAACCAACTCCATTTTGATAATAGTCACATTAGCCGATTTAGCACTAGCATCGGCTGCTTCTATAGCAGGTATATATCCATATGTTTCTATTAATCCTAAAGCTTTATTCTTCATTTTACATCACCTTTTTTAATAACTAATAGGGTTGTCAGCTACAAACTGAACGGCTTCTGCAAAAGCATCAGAAGCAGCTTTGCAAGCTGATTGACTTCCTGTTAATAACCCTCCGCCAAAGTTGGTCTCTGATGGTGGTCCATAAAAAGCTACCATTCTTACATCTGATGCCTTTAATGCTGCATCTAATGCATATATTGATTCTAAGGGAGGAGCTATAAGGTATGCTAATGCTTCTCCTTCTGATATTCCTGCAACATTGGATAAATATGACCCTGTTCTTGATATGGTATGAGCAAAATAAACTATGGAATCATCTTCATTTGCACTATAAAATGCCGCATCATTTTCTATATAGCTAATAGCAGCATTTAGACCACTTTTTACCTCCATTGGATTTGGTCCTGCCAATATTCCAATGACTTCTCCTGCTAATTTTGTATTGGCATTGGCAGCTCCCGCATAAAAAGATCTTGCATATACTACTTTTACATCAGCTTTTTTTGTGGCTTCATCTAAAGCTGTATAGGTAACATCATCACTATCCGTAGTTAAAATACCTATACTTCTAACATCAGACTCTAGTTCCAACTCTTTGGCTAAATCGGGGCTTACATTCGGTATAAGCTTAACGCTTAGTATTGTCGTTTGTAATCTATCGTTTCTCATATTTAAAACCTCCCCATTATAGTTTTAAATCTAATCCACTAGCTTTTTGGTCCAACATTTTTTTGATTACTTCTGCTATATAAGCTCCTGCTTCAACTGCTGAAGTCCCATTTTTATGGATATTAGATACTACAGTTCTTCTAGATTCTGGCATTCCCACTTTTGGTTTATATGCCATATAACAACTCATACTTTCCCCTGTAGCTAATCCTGGCCTTT
Organism: Tissierella simiarum; assembly: GCF_018917865.1. Taxonomy (GTDB): domain Bacteria; phylum Bacillota; class Clostridia; order Tissierellales; family Tissierellaceae; genus Tissierella_C; species Tissierella_C simiarum. The sequence goes on along the minus strand of NZ_JAHLPM010000013.1, from coordinate 5,750 downwards.
CTCCTATCAGAACTATAATTACATCTGGATTTATTATTTCTGATAGAAAGTCCATAGCTGGAACTCTACCATGTTTTACAAAGAAAGGTGTTCCAGCCTTAATTCCATAGCTGTTCAATCCTTGAACTATAGACTTATAAGTATCTTTAGCATTGGTTTCTATGGCTGTAGAACTTAATCCATCGGATATATATATTTGCACTTGGGGATTCATTACACATTTTTCTTTAATAGTCTTTATAGCCTCTTCATCAAATCTTCTTCCTAAATCTGGCCTAGTCAGATATTCATCTTTATCTTTACACATAGTGTTGACTGAAAAAAGCTCCATATCTTCTATAAATTCATCAGATACATAAGTAAATACCGCATCCATAGCTACAGCATGGTCTGCCCTAAACCTTAACTGACTGAAGGTTTTATATCTAGCACCAGCTCTAGATATGCCAAGTCTAGCATCTGTATATTCTTTTAACTTTAAATAAGCTTCTCTATTTACAGGATTTTCTACATCCATTTCTTTTCTTAAATTTACTGCTGTAATATCTGGTATGTCTTCTTCATTACAGTTATCTTCTGAACAATAGTTAGAAATATTGTTACTTTTAACTTCTTCCTTGTCCTTAACATTAATTTCTCCTATTACTTGCTCTATAATGTTCCTTAATTGATTTTCAGTTATCATGTTCTTCCCTCCTTCATGGTTTTAGTCTTCTATTTTAAAAAGATTGAAGCGTCTCCAGCTTTTTTAGTCAATTTTCCATTCTCATAGATTCCCATCTTTTCAAGCCATATTTCAAATTCTCTTATAGGTCTTAATCCTAAAGTTTCCCTTAAAGCGGCTCCATCATGGTATCCTGCTGATTGATAATTAAGCATTACGTCATCTCCTTCTGGAACTGCTATTAAGTAATTTACTCCTGCTGTAGATAATAATACTGCTAGATTTTCTATATCGTTTTGGTCAGCTTTCATATGATTTGTATAACACACATCTACTCCCATTGAAATGCCTGTTAACTTGCCCATAAAATGGTCCTCTAATCCAGCTCTTATAACTTGTTTACTGTCATACAAATATTCTGGTCCTATAAAACCTACAACTGTATTGACTAAGAAAGGACTATATCGTTTAGCAAGACCATAACATCTGGCTTCAAGTGTTACTTGGTCTACTCCATGATGAGCATCTGAGGATAATTCAGAGCCTTGCCCAGTTTCAAAGTACATTACATTAGGTCCTGTACAAGTTCCTTGTCTTAATACTAAATCCTTAGCCTCATCTAGTAAGGCAGCAGTAACACCAAAAGCTTCATTTCCTTTTTGAGTTCCTGCTATACTTTGGAATATCATATCTGCAGGTGCCCCTCTCCTTACAGCTTCCATCTGGGTAGTTACATGGGCTAAAACGCAGTTTTGAGTAGGTATTTCCCATTTTTGTTTTACTTCTTCAAACATATTAAGTATTGCTATAACATTGTCTACAGTATCGTTTACAGGATTCAAACCTATAACTGCATCTCCTATTCCATAACTTAAACCTTCATACAAAGATATTAGTACTCCGTCTAAGTTATCTGTTGGATGGTTAGGCTGAAGTCTAATAGCTAAGGTATTTGGTCTTCCTATAGTAGTATTGCAATTAGCCAATACTTCAATTTTTTTAGCTCCATAAATTAAGTCTAAATTAGACATTAATTTGGCTACAGAAGCTATCATTTCACTGGTAAGCCCATTGCTTATACGTTTTATTTCCTTATCCGTAGTCTTAATATCTAGTATCCATTCTCTCAATTCTGCTACAGACCAATTTTGAATTTCATTATATATTCTTTCATTTACTGAATCTTGAATAACTCTGGTTACCTCGTCTTCTTCATAAGGAACTGCTGGGTTATTTCTTAAGTCCTTCAACAATAGATTGCTTAATACTTCTTTGGCTGCTACTCTTTCCGTTAAGGATTCAGCAGCAATACCAGCTAAATGGTCTCCTGATTTTTCTTCATTGGCTTTAGCTAATACTTCTTTAATGTCTTTAAATTGATATACAGTTCCGAAAAGCTTGGTTTTCAATCTCATCCTATTCACCTCTCTAATTTAATAACCAAATAATAATGTTTTAACTACTACAGGTACTACTGTTCCACTAGCAATAGGTTTTCCAATGTCTATATAGTCTCCATTTTCCACTTTTATTGAGTCTATACACACTAAATTTTTCTTGTGGTTAAGCTGAATATTAATATTTTGACCTAAAGCTTTAGCTAAATCATTTTCAAGAATTACAATTAACGGAAAATTACTTTGGACCATTTCTTTCATTCCTTTTGTTATAGCTTTAGCTAAAGATTGAACTTCGTCAAAACTAGAATTTCTAACGCCTTTCATTGCTAACCCTACTAATTGTTTTTCATTTTCTAAGTTAAACCAATTAATTTTATCTGATATGATTTCACTGATTCTTTCATAAGAACTCTTTTCATCTTCTTCTGTTAGTTTCAGTATGGGTATATTTTTAATGGGAAGTACGTCTTCGCTATAATAAATAGTGCTTCCACTAATATCTGTTGTATGAGAACCTGCCCCTACTACTGTGGCTCTAATGGTTTCTATTGGCTTGTATATCTTCTTTTCTTTAACCACCTTAGAGTTGAATATAGATTCTCCCAAAATTACTCCGATATCTCCATATTTAAAATCCATTTCTTCAGAAGCTTTTATATAATCAGCAACGCCTCCTGTAAAGGATATATATTCAATTTTATAGTCTCTCTTTAGATCCTTATTGGTAACTATGTATTCTAAATCATCAGAAGGAGGTCTAATGCCTACTACTTCTTCTAATAATACTGCCATTCTATCTGTAATTTTTTTAATCTTATTTTTATCTGCTGTATCTCCAATGTTAATTTCTAAGCCTATAGAAGTAGCCAATTTCTTAATCTTATCTGAGATATAAGAGATTTTATTGTTTTCTACCTTAATAAGTCGGCCTCCTATATCTAAACAAGCTGTATCTATTACTTCTCCATCTTTAAAAACAGCAATATTAGTAGTTCCTCCTCCTATATCTAAATTAGCTATGGTAGTAAGCTTCTCTTTAGAAAAAATGGCTGCTCCTGCACCTTTTCCTGCAATTATTCCTTCTAAATCAGGTCCTGCTGTAGCTACTACAAAGTCCCCAGCCAATCCACTTAAATTATTTAAAATTTCTTTGGCATTTTCTTTTCGAGCAGTTTCTCCTGTTATAATAACTGCACCCGTTCCCACTTCTTCTGGTTTAATATTGGCTCTTTCATATTCTTTTTCAATAATCTTTCTAACTCCTAATCCATCAATTTCTTTATAGGAAATAAGGGGAGTAAAATGTATATCACTTTTGTATATAACTTTTTTATCTACGATTCTAACTATTGGAATTGAAGCTATAGAAGCAGTATTGTCTATGGTAAGCTGGCTAAATACTAACTGAGTTGTAGATGTACCTACATCAATTCCTACACTTAGAATATCTTCACTCATTTTAGCCCTCCTTTCTAATTTTTATAAATAAAAAAAGCCATAATAGATCTTACAAACCTATTATGGCTTTTTTCTCCAACCAAAATACATCTTTATATTTTTTATTTAGTTTTAAAAATATTCTAGTTTTATTTTATCCATTCTACTACTTCATTAAAAGGTTTTCTAGTTTTCTGCCTACTAGGATCTTCCTTTCTGTATCCAAAGGCTACCATATAAGAAACTCCAAAATGTTCTCTATCTAACATTTCTTGTTTCTCTAATAAAGCTTCTAACTTCTCTCTATGAAATCCTTCGATAGGACAAGAATCTATTCCTAACTCTGCTGCTGCCGTCATCATATTTCCAAGGGCAATATATGTTTGTTTACAAGCCCAGTCAAATATGGATCTCTCATCGTCAAGAAGTTGAAAGTCCTCTTCTAAGAAGTTTTTATACCTATCTAATCGTGGATTTATCATATCCTTAGGTATATGTTGAATTTCTTCCATCATATATTTTATATACTTTGAATTATATATCATATCCGTTTTTTTCCTAGCTAGTACTATAATTAGGTGACTTAAACTTGGCATTTGTCTTTGAACACCCCAAGCTACAGAAAACATTTTTTCCTTTAAATATTCATTCTCTACTACAAGGAACTTCCAGGGTTCAAATCCGAAAGAACTTGGTGAAAGCCTACCTACTTCTAAAATTAGCTTTATATCATCTTCTGAAACTTTTCTATTTTCATCAAATTCTTTACAAGCAAATCTAAAATTATGAACACCTAAGATCTCATCATATTTTCTTCCCATATCCTAAAAGCCTCCTCTGTTTTCCAGTTTCCACTTAATATATACACTATTAATGCATTTGTCCTAATATTACATTTTAGCCCTAATCATATTGAATTTATTCCTAGCTTTATTATTTTCTTACCCCAATACTCATTTAAATATCAAATAATTTTCCTTTTAATACAGAATTAAGTATAAAAGTTATAATAATAAATCTTTGTCTTAAAAATAACACTTGTACAAAAAAAATAGGTTTCTCAACAAATTTCTTTTTTTAATGATATAATATATTGAGTAAATATATTATATCATCCAATTTTTCAGAAATTTAAATTTAGGGGGTTATACCAATGAACGTAAATTTAATAGGTGTACCAATTAATTATGGATGTGATAAAGAAGGGGCTCAATATGGTCCAACTAAGCTTCGAGAAAACAATATTGTTGAAGTAATGAAAAGAGGAGGACACCAAATCTATGACTTAGGAGATATAGATGTTCCATTTATTTGTCAAGAGGACAAGTATGCATGTCATGAAAAAATGAAATATCTAAGCCCTATAGCTGAAATAAATACTAATTTAGCCCATGAAGTTTATTGTTCTTTAAGTGGGAAAAGTTTTCCCTTCGTTATTGGGGGAGATCATGCTTTAGGTTTAGGAAGTATTGCTGGTTGTAGTAAATATTTCAAAGAAATAGCTGTTATTTGGGTAGATGCTCATGGCGATATTAATAGCTATGAAACTTCACCATCTGGAAATATTCACGGTATGCCTTTAGCAGCTTCTATGGGAATAGGACATCCTATACTTACTAATGTATATTTTGAAGGAACAAAGGTAAAACCAGAAAATGTTTATATTGTTGGTGCAAGAGACTTAGATCAAGGAGAAATAGAGCTAGCAAAGAAATTAAATTTGAATTTATATACTATAGATATCGTTAAAAACCGAGGGCTTGAAAACGTTATCATAGAGATTATAAATAAGATTAAAGATTCCAATGTAAATGGAGTTCATTTAAGCTTTGATATTGATGTATTAGATAAATCCATTGTTCCTGGTACTGGTACTGCTGTAGATAACGGTTTTAATGTAGAAGAAGGTAAATTTTTATTTGATAAGTTTTTAGGCGAAGGTTTTATTACATCTATGGACTTTGTGGAACTAAATCCTAAATTAGATGTAGATGATAGAACTACTAAAGTTTGTATTGAAATGATAGATCATATATTTAAGACTATATAAAGTATTTGAACCCTCCCCCACTTATAGAAGATGGGGGATTCTTTTTCGTAAAGAAGTTTGCTATTACTTTTCAACCTAATTACTTAGGAAGCCTTATTCTTTTTGGCGTGTCCAAGTACGCCCTATGCTGAAAGCAAGTGCTCACAGTTTACATTTATACTACCTTAATCCTTACTGGATTTAAATACTCTTCATTAAT
>NZ_JAHLPM010000012.1 GCF_018917865.1 Tissierella simiarum | reverse complement strand
CTCATTCTTTTAGTGGCAAAGGTAATCCTTATGATAATGCATGTATAGAATCCTTTCATTCAGTTTTAAAGAAAGAAGAAGTTAATCAAGTTAAGTACTTTGACTTTGATACAGCAAGGATAGCCATATTTGAATATATAGAGTCTTGGTATAACAGAGAAAGAATACATAGCTCTATTGGTTATATTACTCCCCAGCAATGTGAAGAGAATGCTAGGGAATCAGCTTAAGAAAATGTTTGAAAAAATGTGTCTACTATATTGACATAAGTCCAACATTAAAATAATTATAACTTGATCAAGATAAGTTATTTCATCAGCTGCTTTTAAATATTTTCCCGTCAAATTACGCTCTTTAATGAAATTTCCTACTGAAAAATCACGACTTCCCCAAGTATATCCAGTTAAACTAGATAATCTTACTATATCTCTAGTATTATTAGCTTTTTCCGCCAGATTGATTGTTGCATTAACCGACATCATTAAGATTGACACATTGTCCAATTCCAACATATGCAGACACTAATTCTGGATATGTTTTTATAAAGGATAATTCAGTACTTATATCTAAGTCTGGATTACGATAATAAGTTTTTCCACTACCCCGTTGATCCCAATTTATAACTGTATAATTCTGCTCTAACCCACGTTGATACTTATAAATGCTAGGCGTAATCGGACCCCCAGGTTCACCGTGCAAAAATAAAATAATTGAGTTTTCATTATTAATACCATGTATATTAAGATATTGCTCTATACCACCAATCTTTATATATACTTCTTCCTGGATACCATTTTTAAAGGTTATTTTCTGCTCTTTCTGATAACCATGACGAATGTATAGTCCGTACAGTTAAAAAAGTAAATACTACTAAGATACATAGTGTTAAAATTATTAAAATAATATTTCTAATAATTCTACTATTTTTCTTTTTTCTGTCTTCTGCTTCATAAGTTGCTCTTTTTATTTTAAATTTTAGTTTCATCTATTAGTCTAATTTTCAAATCTCTTGTTGTAATTCATTCCCATGGATCATCTAATTCACATGATTCATGTACCCTAATATCATCATCATTTATATCTTCATTTAGAATATACAAATATCCATTTTCTTGTCCGTTATGCTGAATACTTCCGTCATTCTCTACAGAAACTTGGGTTGGTCTATGTGAAAAAGCAATTGCAAGATTTTTATTCCTCGTTATTGAGCTGCCACTTCTTAAGATAGTCATTTTAACTTGAGAACCATGAAACCATATATTTGAATTTTCTTGATCTATCCTTTGTTCTTTCATATCACCACTAAATGCCATTAATAAATTTCTCCTTTTCTGATCCATTCTTGAATTAAATTTCAAGAATATCTTTTAATATTTAATCATTCTTACCGTTAAAATATTCCTCTACTAATTCTACTATTTTCTATTTGTTCTACAAATATCTTCTCTATTCCTTCTCTCTCTAACAAATATTTCTCCTATTATTAAAATAAGGTAAACAACTTCTGCTGTTTAGCTTATTTTATAATTCTATTTCTTCTCTTTAACAATTATTATAGTAAGAGTTCTTTTTTTATCTATCTAACTCAACCTTCTAGAAATGAATCAGATAAACTCCAATGATTACTATAGTATTATTCTAAGTTTATTGACTTTTTGTATATTCATTTACCTTTCCTGCACTTTATTATAAATGTGGCAGGATAATAACTCGCCTTGTACTCTGAATACCACATTTCTGGTTTACCCTGTCCAGATTCCCTTGGCAACTCGATGTCATCAATAACTTTCTCAATGAAAAATCCACTATTAATCAATGCATTAATATATGTACTTAATTTTCTATGATGATATACTGCAGGAGTTGGCTTCCAGGCTTCATGTAATGTTGCCGTCTCATCGTGATAAGGTTTAGTGAAAATAAGGCTTTTATCATAGTATGTAAGTCGACTATGTATAGGATGTTCCCAACTGAAAATAAATGTTCCTCCTGGCTTTAAATAACTGTATATATTGTCTAAGGTCTTAGGTAAATCAAGGGTCCAACCCAAAGCATATATAGAATAAATAATATCAAAATAATTTAATGGAATACCAGGATTCTCTTCCATTGGGGATTCAAAAAGCTTACCATCTAGATTTATTCCAACAACTTGTTTGGCAGTTTCAATCTGCTCCCTTGATAAATCCAGTCCCCAAATTTCTTTAACTTGCTTTGAATACATATACTTCATAGAATGACCGCTTCCACAGCCAATATCTAAGACTTTTAGTCCTGATAAATCGCCAAACAGATTAAGTTTATCTTCACTGGGTACATAAGGGCCATAATCAGGAAGTGCTGCTCTACCAAAAAACCTTTTAGATGCTAAATCCCAACTTTGTTTATTTATCATTAAATTTTCATCCATCGTATTTTCCAGGTAAGTATCCACCTTATCCATTAACGTATCATCCTTTCTTCAGTAAACTGTACGACCTAGATATGGTATAATTCTTTATGTTTCAAGTTCCCTCTAACTCCATCCTAAAAACATTTCTTAGTAAAGGGGTTTAGAACATTGAACTTGTCCTATAAATATACCCCTAGTACTTTTATACAAACACCTTATTATAATAGATGGAAAGATCTATAGAAATTAAATCATTCCTTAACAGAATTTTTGCTGAATGCTTCAATAAATGCTCTATAAGCAAAGATCTTTAATTTCTTTTGTCTTTTCTTTCGAGATGGGTTAATAATTCTTCGATGCAACCATTCTAAATTAAGTTTTTTCCAAATCTCAGGTGTACGTTTCACTTTTCCGGTAATTACATCAAGGCTTCCCCCTACTCCTAAAGTCACTTTAGCAGTAATTCTACTTTTATACTTATATATCCACTTATCCGCTAGTGGTGAACCTAAAGCTACAATTAGAATATCTGGTTTGGAGTCTTCAATCTCTTCGATAATTTTTAATTCCTCTTCATAGTCAAAAAATCCATGATGCCTTCCAGCGATTTTTATATTTGGATAATTTTCAGTTATATATTCTGATGTTTTCTGATTTACCAATTCATCTGCTCCTAGAAAATAAAAAGACCATCCTTTTTGATTACCTAATTCTAATAAGTCAAATCCTGTAACACGCTCAGGTATTGGATTTCTTTTTAGATTTGAAGCAAATACAATGCCTACCTCATCAGGAGTAATTAAGTCAGCTTCAGATGATATCTTTTTTAGTTCAGAATCTTCTTGAATCTGTATCGCAATTTCCGGATTTACAGTAATTATATGAAAAGTCTCATTTCTATTTTCTTCAATCTTACTATTTATTAGCTCAATTGTTTCCTTTAAATCTAGTTTAGAAAATTCTATGCCCAAAATATTTACACAATTATCCATACCATAGTTCCCTTTCTTTTCCTATTAAACTTAATTTTAATTCTATAAAATTCATTTATTTAATTTATATAGTTTTATAAAGATATGAATTTTTGAGCATCTCCTGGTAGATATTTTACATTCTTAAGATACTTAGTTACATTCTTATCATCATCATACGGATATTCAAACTCAAAATGGTTAGCCACGATTATTGCCACTTTTCTAAATAAATTACACATATTAAATAATGCTTGCCATATATTTTCATAATTAGCATCTGAATAAGTTGCAACAAATTCATTCCACTCATCTTTATCAAGAAAATCTTCAATATACTTACCACATTTCCCAGCACTTTTTGTAAAATTTGTTTTAATGCCAATATACCATTCAATCATTTGAATTAAAACATTTCGATTAACTTGTTCATACATAAACATGGCATATGTTAACTCTTCACGCCAAAGCCCCTTGCTTATATTCATACAAATCCACCAAAATTCATTACAAATATCAGCAAATTCTTTTTCAGATGGTCTTTTTATGTGGTAATCCTCATCACTTGAAGGCGGAAGTGGTTCTATAATACCATCTTTATCTAAAAGTAACATACTTAAACTATCATATTTAATTAATTCATCCATTTTCTCCAATGGAATCAAAGTAAGATCAATACGGTTCCCATCTATAAACTGCATAAGATAAATAAAACGTCCGTCATTTTCAGCAGGAGGCAATACTTTACTCTCTGGCATCTGCATCATTATTCTCTCACCAAATATATCTACCCAACTATGATCTAGTGTGAATGATTCTATATTCTTTACAATATATACAATATCATAGTCCTGAAAAAGATCTTTTTTAGCATTGGGATTAGTACGTGACCCATTCATTATTACAGCACGTATTCTTTCATGATTACTAGCTGTATTTAATATTAAATCCATCATCTCTTTTTCACTACGCATCATTTACTACCTCCATACTATTAATTATTTTAATTTTTAAAATTTGTTCTAATCATTTAATCTTTATATTCTTTAGTAAATAAAAATGGTAGGAATATAGCAGCATTAAGAATCAAGCCTATAATTAAGTCATCTAACGTAATTATCGCACCATAAGTAGCACTGGCAGTATAATTTATATTATTAATTAAATGAAGAATTATAACGGACCAAAGGTTTTCAGTTCTCATATAAACAAATCCTAAAAAAATTCCAGATAATATACAATAAGAAACATGTGATATTACACAATAAATAGGTGTACTTGGGCTATACAACATAAAACAAAGTGGCAAATGCCATATACCCCATATAAATCCCAGTATAATAACACCGAGTTTCTTACCAAATAGAATTTGAAGTCTTGGCTGTAAGTATTCTCTCCATCCTAATTCTTCTCCAAAAAATATTATAGAAGATATTACTATACTAATTGGCACATCAATAAATAAAGCTATAATATATCTTATAGTTTTTAACACTTCAAATGAATTTTCATAAAAGAATTCTCCAACTATAATTCTGATTAATTTAATCATAATAAACAATAGGCAATATAATGAAACACTTCTAAAATTCTTTTTAAAAACCATGTTAATTTGCTCAAAGCAATTTTCTTCATTATTAAAAATTAAAATAAAGGTAACTATACTTGAAACGATCACTAGTATATTTAGAGCTGTTGATACATGGCTTGGAAAAACAAAAACTCCAATGACTAAAATGATTATTGCTAGAATACTTAAAAAGATATAAAGCTTGAAGAAATCCATTAATTTATTAGATATACCATCCTTTTCATAATAGATCTTCATTCCAATAGCACTTAAAGCAGGATACATCATCTGTACTATAGCAAATCCTGATCTAGCACTATCATCAATATCCTTATAAACCAAGAACATCAATATACCCATACCAAATGTAATTAAAAAGTTAACTAATAAGAATCTGGATATTTCATTCTTAATATTTGTCAAACTCGAATCCATAAAATCCCCTCCCAATATTTTAAAATAGACATTTAATGATATAGGATTTATTTTAATTCTCTCATTATAGGCAAATAATAACTCAGCATATAGTGTAATATCACCTTTTATTAGTTAAATTTATATTATACAAAGATCTTAATTTATTCAGCCAAACTTTTTAGTTTCCAACCATCTATATTGAATCCACCCATTTTATCTAAAACATAATTCGTAAGCTTAGCAAACAACTTTATTTTTTCCCCTTTTTCATTATTATTTAGAGAATGTAAAAATTCATTAGCAAAGTATTCATCTGGGAAGCTAGCAGTTAAATACTTTTTTATAAAATAAGGATCACTTATATATCTGGAAATTTGATAGAAAGGTATGATTTCAACTCTTAAATATCTAGAATACTCTTCAAATAATATTTTTAATGAATTATAGTAAACAAATTCAAAATCTAGTCTATTTTGTTCATAGCAATCTAATAAGTTATCTAAAGTATCCCATAAGTAATATTTGATCATCTCTACAGAAATGTCATCTAATTCGTTATATTCTTTATCAAACCATATCCTAGCTTCACTTTTTAACTTTATTACTTCATCATAATTATCAAATATAATTTTCCCGGTTAAAAATTGAACCATCGAATGTGGCGTTAAGCTTTTATAGTCTTCTTCAAAATACTTTTTTATTTGTTTTGGAGAATTTGCAAAATACTCTATTAAATAACCATCAACAATTGTATTTCCTCTTTCTCTCCACTGAGCATCATCTGATAAAATAATATGTACATCAATATCTGAATGTGGTGACGGATTTCCAGTAACATAGCTGCCACAAACAATAGCTCCTATTACATCATCCCGCTTTTTCCAACTTTCTAAAAAAGTATTTAATGCTTTTTCCCATTTTTCCATAAATTCATCCTCCATTCCCTTCATTTTTATATTAATTTAACATTTCGTATCACTTAAAACTTATAGAGAATACATACTAATACAAATAAAGATTATATTTTCAACCTTGCCAATGATAATGAGATATATGACATAAAATTATATAGTGCATGGATAAGAATACAACAAGATAAAGAGTTTGTTTTAATATAAATTAATCCTAATACAAGTCCACAAATCATAGCAGATAATGTTTGGACAAAATTAAAATGTAATAAAGCGAAAAGTAATGTTGAAATAATTATAGCAATAATTGTGGTGTATGTATTTCTTAGAGTTTCTAAAACAAATGCTCTAATCAAAATTTCCTCTACGATTGGTGCAAGTAAACAAACACGAATAAACATTATCATAGGATACTGAAGTAGCTCTTCTATATTATTGTTATATTTTACTGCACTTGATACAAATAAACTATCAAACAATGGATCTAAAAGCTTATCAAGAAAAACAAAGAAAAGTACAGCACAAGCAATTGAGATAAAAAATTTTTTACAGTTATATTACTAAATAAATTTAATCCTATATTATACCTTGTCACCAGATAACGAATGTATAGAATGTTCAAAATGATTGAAATAACTAAATCTAAAAATGCCGAAACTTTTCCTTTAAAGTTGTCTAAAATCGCCTTATTTATAATAACAGGAAGTAGACCGCATACTACAATATAAATGATTAAACAGACGACTACACTGCCAATTTTTATTGTCTTATCCATCTTAACACCCTTTTTCCTAAATATAAATGATATCTAGCCACCTTTATTTCAAATTAATTAATTTTTTTTAGGATCTATAGCATTGAATTCTTCAACAGTCATACCATAATATATTTCATCAAAATAGTCACCGTTGGTATATACCATTCTGCGCAATCTACCTTCTTGCTTAAATCCTAATGATTCATGTAGCTTTAATGATTTTTCGTTAAAAGAATATACAAAGGCATTAACTTTTTGATACCTTAGTTCCCTAAAATAATACCTCAATACAATTTTAATTGCTTCTTTTGCATACCCTTTCCCCCAATAAGGTTTTTCTAATCCTATGCCATATTTAAATGTTCCATTTCTTTTATTACAAGAAAATGTATTTATATTCCCAACTGGATTTCCATTTAAATCTTCAATAATCCACCAAAATTCATCGTTTTCAGGTTCCTTCTTGATAATACTTTCTAACCTCTCCCGCATTTTCTCTTTTGACTGTGGAAAATGAATTTCATCGCAAAACTTATCTAAATCTGTATCAGCTTCAAAACCAGTTTTAAAAAAATCATCAATATCTTTTAATTCTACTGCTCGAAGTCGTACTTTTTCACCAATCCAAAAGTTATTAAACATTCTAAGCCTCCTCTGCTAATTTCTTATGAATTACTTAAATAGTATAATTATCATATATTTAAAAATAATTTTCAGGTATTATATATAGCTTGTACTAATTCGCTAGAATTTCTAATTCTCTATACCTTAAACCTACTATTCCACACTAAACTTAATTACCAAAATATTTCATACTCTTTTACTTCTCCACCCATTTCATTTAAAACTATATCTTTTATTTTAGATAATTTATCTAGCTTTTCGCTGACACTTGGACATAACATTACTTGCTCTGCTAATTCTCCTATTTCTTTTTCTCTAAGTTTTAAATCCTCTATTAAATGTTTGTTAGTAGGCATATACCATTTTCTTACATCATAATATCCGCTTAGTGCCTCAAAAAGTATTTCTGTAATTAGGGTAACTGCTCCTGCCAGTTTACCATTTTCAATAAGTCCTTCAACTGTTTTTAAATCTTGTGATAATATAGATCGTATTATTAATTTTTCTTGTTCACTTAAAGCAGCTGGACCTTCATCTGCTTTTAATCTCGATTTTTCCATGTATTCACCGATTAAACCGCTAGGATCGTATAAAATTTTACCTACTAACCCCATTGGAACTCCACGAGTCCTTTTATTAAATTTAGATTTAAATGATTCAACTGAACGCCAAGATATTTGAATAGGAACAGTATCTTCAAAAAAGAAAGTTGTTTTATCTTTCTCGTCTTCCTTCACAACATAAAGATCAATATCACTATATTTATGATTATTGCCTTTTGCTAATGAGCCATATAAAATTATCCCTGCTATACTCTTATCACTTTTAAGTTCTTCACATACCTTTTCTAAAGCATTTTCATAGATTTCTTTCATCTTTATAACCCCCATTAATTCTTTAAATCCTATCTCTACTAATATTACTTTAATCTATTTGATGCATTTTCTGCCTTTTCAATACTTTATTTTAACTATTACAACTCAAGACTCGCTTCAACTGCAAACCAAAATAATGCTTCCCTAATAAAGCTCCTGTCTACTTCACTCCTTGAATCCCATTCTTCATAGCTAATATCATCACCACTATAAAGCATTTGACCAAAGTTAACATTTCTATATTCTGCAACTGCGCAGAAAGCAGAACATTCCATCTCTACTGCCAAACATCCCTCTTCTTTTCTTAATTTCATTTTGTTTTTGGTTTCTCTATAAAAAGAGTCAGTACTTCATGTTTAACAAGAATATAACTACAATTGTGTGCTTTTAAAACTTTCTCAATTGCTTTTACAGCCTGGCTATTTACAGAAACTTCTCTACTTGGTTCAATATAGTGATACGAAGTTCCCTCATCTCTAACGGCTGAAATAGGTACAAGAATATGACCAGCTGCAATATTCTTATCTAACACTCCCCCACTACCACAAGAAATGAATTTCCTACCTCCTAATGCAATAACCCCTTCCATAAGTGCCGCTCCAAGTGCACCCCCTACTCCTGGATGAAATACAGTGACTTTTTTATCCTTATACTCTAACTCATAAACTGGATGTTTGCCCATCTGAGAGTAAAGTGTTTTTATCTCTTTAAGTTTTCCTTCATTAAGAAGTTTCTCAATTACTTCACTATAGAAACACATTACAACTATCTCAGACATTTCTATTTTTCAACTAATTTAGAAGGCTCGATAATGTTCTCAGATACTCCATCAAATTCTAATATTGGAACTTTATTATTTATCATAATGATTCCTCCTTGTCATTTAAGGTAATATATTAAATTCTTATCATAATATAAATTTCTCTTATCTTTTTTGTTTTTCTATAATCATATTATTTTAGGTATTCTTTTACCAATGATTCAGCTAATGCCTTGGATGAATCTATGAAATCAACTTGATCTTTAAATCTATTTTTTAAAACACTTAAGTCAGTGCAGGCTATAATAATATCATTAACTTCTGCTTTAATAGCATCCTTAACTAGTTCATCCCAATATGTATTAATTTCAGTCATTTCCTTCTTCTCTTTTATCATTTGAATTATAATATTTATTCTTTTTTGCCAATCACTTTTAAATATAAATTGATTATTTGAATTTAATATTCCTTTTTGATATAGATTAGAATCAAAGGTTGATTCAGTTGCAAATATTGTTGTTTTTCTATTTGAACCTACCTTTTTTATAGTTTCATCAACAATATTTAATAATGGAACATTGAGACTTTTCTCCAATTCATTAAAATATATATGAGCAGAGTTGCATGGCATTGCAATACAACTAACTCCTGTTGACTCAAGATGTTTAAGACCTGTAATTATAGTTTTCTTCATTTCTTCATGATTAATTGGACGATCTAAATAAAATGGTGTGGGAAGAGAGTAAATCATAATTGGAGGATAATCTATATCATATTTTGCATTATATTGAATTTGACATTGATCAAGTACTAATTCAAGAAAAGTAGATGTAGACCTTGGTCCCATTCCAGCTAGTACTCCTATTAATTTTTTCATTTAATAACTCCTTTATTTTTCTATAAATACAATTTCTAATGAACTTAACTATATTCGTTTCATCTAAATGTCAAAAATTGATTATTACTAATTTAATTTTAGAGGCTGACATTAGGTCAGCCTCTAAAATTCATAGTTTTACTCTATTGGTTTACCAAAAAATATAGAACACTCTTCCATAGCATCTCTTAATTTATCTCTTAAATCAACTAACCATTCAGGTTCATTATCCCAAATTTCTGCAGAAGATCTTAGAACTCTAGAATATCCATACAAGTTTGCAAACCTTCTAAATATGGGGATGCGTAATAACATTTCGTCAGAAATATCAAACTCTTCTCTATATCCTTTTATAAAATTTTCTTTCATTATAGAAAAATCTCCGCAATCTATTTCTTCCTTTATGTTATCTAATGCTTGTACAATATCCATAACGTACCAATGATACATTGAATCATCAAAATCAATTATACTCAAAGTATCTGTTGATTGACTATAAAACACATTATCTAACTCAAAATCATAATGTATCAAGCCAAAAACTTGGTCATTTTTAGGTAATTTTGATAAGTATTCTTTTAATATTTTAGCCTCCTGCTTTGCTATAGCTTCATTAGGAAAACTTAATAATTCTTTTTCAATCCATTCAAGAACGTCTTCATATGACCAGCGAAACTTTTTATTAGGATTATATTCTGAAGATAAACTATGAAGTTTACCTAAATATCTACCATGTTTTCTGCATATTTCCTCTGTATAGTCAATATTATCTAATGAATTTCCTAGAACTCTTTCAAAAACTACTGCGAAATAGTTGCCCCAAGGTGTACTTATTTCCATAAATTCTTTATTATTCTTCGAAACTACAGTTTTTAAAGCCGGATATTCTTTTAATCTTAAATAACGAATAAAGTCTAATTCTCCTATTAGATTATTCTTATCTTTTTCTTCTACTGGAGAAAATCTAAGAATTCTAGTTTGTCCATTATACTGAAAAGGATAAACAGCATTGGATGAAATTCTATAGTAATCAAGCATCCCAAGTGAAGATAAATCATATTCCCAATTTTCTAAGATCATTTTCGCTAAATCTCGATTGTCAAAAAGATATTTTAATTTCAACATGT
Organism: Tissierella simiarum; assembly: GCF_018917865.1. GTDB lineage: Bacteria > Bacillota > Clostridia > Tissierellales > Tissierellaceae > Tissierella_C > Tissierella_C simiarum. The sequence continues at coordinate 131,026 of NZ_JAHLPM010000012.1, read as the reverse complement.
TATCTTACCTCTTTCAAATAAATTTTAATTGTCCTTAACTTAATTTCTGAAGCAGTAAAATAACATCATCTAATCTCAGTCTGTCATATTAACTGAACATAAACCTTTTTTACTGCTTCAACTTAAATAATCATCACCTTATTTCGTATTACTCGACTTTTCATGTCGCTCACCCCTTTCAAGATTAATATTTTATAAATTAACTTTAAAGTACTAATTCATATAAATTACATTCATGTACTCTTTTAAATCTTCTTTTGATCTCATCTTTGTCTTCTCCAACATAATGAGAAAAACATGAATATATATGTAACTTTTCAATCTTAGAGTCTGTTATAATATCACATTCATTTCCTTCTGCATAAACGTGTAAATATGATTCAATACACTTAAATCCTCTTTTTTTATACCATTCATTTACCCATTTATCATCTCTTGTCCATGCTTCAAGCCTTTCTAGTCCAACCTCTCTTGCCTTTTCTTTTACTTTATCTAGAAGCATAGCCGCTACTCCCTTACCCCTATATTCTGGTAAGACGGCTAAATGCCAGATCATTCCTCCAAGCCCATTTCTATTAGAACAAACAGTTCCTTTTTTCTTCTCATATTCCAGATCAATTAAGCCTACTATTTTTCCATCATCTTCGGCAACTAATTCTATTGACGGATTCTCATAATGTTCTTTTTCTCTCAGCACATTATCGAAATATGCACTATCTAAAAATGATAAAACTCTACACCTTACCCATTGTAAATTGTCAGTATCTCTATATTCTCTAATTATCAATCATATTCCTCCTAAATTCTTCAAAGAAAATCATTTATAAAAAATTATGTTACATTGTTATTTATGTTCATTTAAATATGCTTGACATCTATTAATCCAAAGTTTTTCATGTTCTTCTGGCGTTACCGTTCTATTAGCTAAATCCTTAATTTTAAAAATCTTTTGCTCTTCACACCATTTCATACATGTCCTATAAAATTGTATATTATCATCATTCGTTTCAAGATAAGCAAAGACATATTTAAACCCCTTATTATATGCTGCTATTAATCTAGAATAACCATCTATGCAAACTATCTTATCTTCTATTTTCACACATGTTATAACTATATCTTCAGGTATCTTAATCCAAGAATTTACTCTGTTTACCTTAGTCTCATCAACTATTAATTGTCCAGGAGTTATTTCTTCTATATCAATCTTAAAAACTTTAATATTATTATTCATAGATAATATCCATGTAGAGCTTTTTATAAATCCTGCATTTATTAATACATTACTGTTTATTATATTATTATCTTCATTGTATATAATTCTTTTTAAATATGGATTCCAATAATCTATTTCGTCAATTAATCCTTTGAATATTAAATCTTCTCTACATGATTCAAATATATTAAAATTTATAATTTCAGCCTCTTCCATATTCTTTATTTCGTATTCTAGTACTCCAATAATATTCTGACCTTCACTTGCAATTGTTGCAGTATTATGAATTAAACTTTTCTTATACTTTACATATTTAAAATCATCTTTTCTCGCCCTATAGAAATCCATGCTCTCACCATCCCCTTTATACTATAAATTTTCTCTAAAATATATGTGATTTAATGAATACGAAGATTTTTTATAGCCCAGCAGTAGCAACAATTCTAACTTTAGGATAAAATATAAAACGAATTGTCATCCCCCCGCTTTTGCCAAAACTTTGTTAGTAGTAATTTTTATATGTTTTTCCTAAGTATCTCACCTGGTAAACCATCAATTTCACATATCTTTTCTGAAATAAAACCGTTCTTTAATAATATTTTTTTTGATGCTATATTTTTAGGATCTATTATTGCAATAATTCGATGTAAGTTTTTTGATTCTTCAGCCTTGTTTAATAATAGCTTTGCAATTTCATTTCCATATCCTTTCCTCCAAAATTCAGGGAGTAATAGATACCCAAGTTCAGCTTCACTAGAGTCATTCTCATTTATTTCTAATTTTGCTAATCCGATAAAGTTGTTTGTGGCTTTTTCTAAAACCTTAAAGTTTCCAAAATCTTGATATTTTTTATTCTTGTCTAACAATAATCTAAAGTCACTTCTTGCTTCATCTAAAGGAATTGCTCTTTCCGTAACCATTGCCATTACTTTTTCATTACCAACTAAACTAAAATAATCTTCAAAGTTTTCATCTGAGGCAAATTTTTGTATATAAATTCTGTCTATCATTACTTCCTCCTTAATACTAACTTTTAAGTAAATTTGTTACATAAGATTACTGGTGATATTATAAAGCTTTACAACGTAAATAATAAGCTATTCTTAATATATTCATAATTATCTATGTTATAGAAAATGTTATAAACAACGCTTTCTGAAATAATTACCACCTTTCAAAATGTACCTTGGATTCATCATACCTATAAACAATGTCCTTACTTTCATTTATATAACCAATGACTACTAGACCAATGGGTAGAATTTGTGATGGTAATTTAAATAGATTCTTTATAGGTCGCATTAGCTGTGTTGCTGGATATAAGCCACACCAAACAGCACCTAAACCAAGTCCATGGGCAGCAAGCAACATATTTTCTATTGCAGCAGAACAATCTTCAATAAGAAAACCTACTTGTGGTTGCTTTTCTTTATCTCCACATACGATTATTCCACATCCAGCCTGAGTTATCATTTTAGCACGAGCATGGGATTTGGAGATATTTTCAAGTGTTGCTTTATCTCTTACTATAAGGTAGTGCCAAGGTTGTTTGTTTTCTGCTGATGGTGCATAACATCCAGCTTTTATTATAGTTTCTAATTCTGTATCTTTGATTACTTCTCCAGTAAATTTACGTATACTTCTACGAGTAAAAATTGCTTCAAGTACATTAAAAGTTTCACCTAATTCTTTTTTTTGTTTAATACTTTCATGGTATTTAATAATATCTTCATGATTCTTTGGATCAAGATTAGCATGTAATAAATTATCATCTAAGTCCATAGATATAAAAACTTTATCTCCTTCTTTTATATTTACGGTTTTCAAATAAGCTTTATTTAGAGTTAATATATAAACTCCACCACCTCTTGAAAGTAGAGGCTTTCTATAAGGATGACCATTTATTTCTCCTTTTACCTGTATTTTACCTTTCTTATTAAATACTTGTGATGCATTAAATGGAATATCTATGTAAGTTATTCGATCTGATTTAATAATTGCCTCAAAACTTTGTCTCATATAAAAACTCCTCTCTAGTATATAAACTCTTATGACCTCGAAGACTCTCTACTAAAATTTTCATATAACATATGTCAGAATTATCTATGTATTTAAGGCATAAGAAGATTTCGATAATCTATATGTTATCTAATACAGTAGATGAAAAATTCTTCTAGCATTAAAATTGTTTAGTTTATCTTACTTTATGTCGTCTTTATATAGCGTCTTAGTTAAAATATTTCGTATAAAGTCTGTCTTTTTATCACAGTAATTATCTATGTCATATCTATACTCTATTGCTAGTTGTTTTTTTAAACGGCTATACTCTTTTCTTGCATCTTCATTATTCCTCAGATAATCTCTAAAAGCTATGTGTTCTAAATATCCTTTTCCATCTTTCGGACAAACATATAGATGGTATTTCATCATTCCATCATCATATTTTCTTCTAAATGCTTCTCTTCCTTCTATTCCTAAATTCCCCTCATATATGTAGCCTTCTAACTCCAATTTTTCAATGATCTGTGGTAGAACATCATAACTTTCTATTACCACATCTACATCTATTATAGGTTTAGCAGATAATCCTTCTACAGATGTACTCCCTACATGTTCTATTCTTACTATTAAATCTCCTATATAGCTTTTCAGCATGTCCCTGATCTTCTCAAATTCTTGTTTCCAGTTATCATCATACGGCAGTACCTCAACCACTTTGGTTGATTCTGGCATTATAGTTCCCCCTTCACAAATGATTTATTGTCTAATATGTAGTAAAATCTAATCCTGCAAGGTATATAGATAGTAATAATTTAGATGTAAACATCTATCTTTTCAACAACTCTTTATTACTTACACCTTCAACAAGCTCTCCAACTGTTCTAAATTGTCCAAGCCAAAACATTAATGCATCATCACGAATGTACTCTTCATCTATATGAACTTCCCTTATCTCACCAATAAACCACTTATGACTACCTTCATACTCTATTTGATGAACAACCTGGCATTCAAGATTAACTGGACATTCTTCAATTATATAGCTATTAATCTTATTCCCTTTCCGAGGTGTTAAACATGCCTTTTTATACTTATCTTCATTTCTCCTTGAAACTGTGCCACAAATATGTACCTTATCCAATTGTTCTTTAGTTGGGATATTTATACCAAATTCTTTTTTCGAAGTTATTAATTCATAAGTATACTTCTCAGGTTTAATTCCTACCATTACAGATGGAGGATTAAATGAGTAAAAGTGAAATGCTCCAGCTACCATAATATTTCCACCTACAGTTACAAAAACAACCGGAAAAGATGGTAATGAAACTATTCCATTATATAAATTACTATGAATTTTTTTCATAACTCCCCTCCTTAATAGCTTGTCTAAGCATTATTTTTATATTTTCTCAAGAACATTAACATCTATCCCATCGTATATCAAACAATCTTTTTATATTATTATCAACAATATACCATTTTTTCAACTTCCTACATATACTTTTTATAAACAAAGGAATTGCAATATAGATTACAGCCACCAGAAGAATACCTAGCTATTTGAGTTTCGGATATTCTGTTATTCTTTTAGATATAAATATTTTAAAGCAGCCCCATTCTTCTGAGCTAACTCTGCAAAATCATTACTAAGTAAATACATCTCTTGGCTAGCATTTTTAGCATGATTACTAATAAGTGTTTCAGCAAATTTAGTATTGTATATCATTTTAAATATGGAATTCAAAATCCATATGGGACATAACCTAAAAACATTTAACTTTATTGGAGTAATCTTAATACCGACATTTTTTAGAAACTCAAAGTTTTCTCTTAGTGATAAAGACATATTTTGTATTGCCTCTCTATTTTGAGCTGTTGTATAATTATTTCCGCCATCAAAATATATTGCATTTGCCATAGGTATCACCATAGCAAGATGTGATTTTTGCCATGCATCCATGTTATCGCAGATACTAGCAGAAAAGCCACTTGATTTTAAAACATTATATAATTGCATTATTCTAGAGCTTCGCTCACCTGACAATTCTCCAAACGTAGTAGATTGAATGAGTCTTGTCGTTAATTTATAGTATAATATATCGTTTTCAATTTTTCCGCCAGCTCCAGGAAAGGCAGGTATGATTCTTCCTTTTCCTACGATTTCTTCCCACTTATCATATCCAAAAGGATTATTAACCATAGTAACTATATTCTGACTACAATTATCTTTTATATCTAGAAGTGCCGATTCAATCTGCTCATATCTAACCGTAACAAAGATATAGTCGAAAGCATCATCATTAAAAATGGTATCAATTATTTTGACATTGGCATTCTCTATCTTCTCAGTTTTAGCATTATAAAAAACGAGACCATTTTTCTGAAGTTCAGCTAGTCTTTTTGAACGAGCAAACATAGTTACGTCATAGCCAGCTCTTGAGAAGTTTACAGCATATATGCTGCCTATTACACCTGCTCCTACAATAAGTATTCTTGTATTTGTAACACTCAGTTCTCATCACCTCCATAAAATAACTTCTAACTTATTTGATCTTTTTAGTATAATCTCATTTTTTAAAACAAAATTCCAGAGGATAATCTCGATATTGATATTTACTATAATACCTCAACTTGTGCATATATAATAGCTCTATCAAAACTTCTCGCTCAATAAAAGTTTTAGTTATACTTATCCTAATAACTAGCTACTCCAATCGAACAACAAGATATTGTTCTCTATATAGACTATTAGTATATTTCGTCTACAATTGGAATTCCATTTTCTAATCTTCTTCTACTTTCTAGAATATAGTTGCTTTTCCACTGGCCTAGATTTGAAAAGTCAGAACTTCGATACATTCCTATTATATAATATAAGGAGCCTAGTGACTTAAAAATCCAACAAGACACCAGGCCCTTAAATCATATAAAGCCTTCTTTATTTAATATACAAACTTATACTATATACTAAGTTTCTGAGCAACAATGATAAATCTATGCTCTCTACTTTCAATAAATCCTTGTTCTTCAATTATTGAATGTAATTCACATAATTTTTCATAGCAGCTATCTACAGTAAAGTTAGGAAATTCCCACTCAATAATTTTTGCAAAATAAACCAAAGCTCCTACATCAAAAAATTTCAACTTTGGAAAGTATTCTTCTGCTTTTAAAATAGTGAATCCTCTATTTTGAATTAACTCTATATTATTGGCCAAATTATGATCACTACTAGTAATTTCTTTAAAATCATCTATTAAAAACTTTGATATTTCTTTGTTATTTAATCCACCAACTTGTTGTGTAATAAACAAACCATTTGGTTTCAACAATCGGTAAACTTCATTGATGTCAAAAGACTCATGTCTGTTTATTATGATGTCAAACATATAGTTTTCATAAGGTAGATCATGATCATTAAAGACTTGTCTAACATCAATGCCAAGTGGAATTAATGTGTTTTTACATAGCTCAACATTGGGAGGATAAGCTTCTGTAGCAAATGTATTTTGATAAGGGTGTTCAAGAGACAACAAATACTCTCCACCACCAGTTCCCATATCTAATAAGACAGAATCTGCTTTTAAATATTGACGAATAATCTTATCATAATCCCAAGGTAAAGGTTCCTCTGATTTTCTATTACTAATATATGAAAAATTCCAACCTTGAAAACTCTTTTTTTCTTCTGCTAACCAGTATTCTTTTAATTTTTTATAATCCATAACCATACTCCTTTTCATAAATTATTTTGATGAAAAGCAGTGCAGTTAACTGATAACAAATTTTATAATCTCGGTACAATCTGCTATCAGATTATATTAACTGCACCGAGAAGTTAATTCGTTTTATCCCTTTCACAAAGGACACCTCCTTTCAAAGAATATTCAAATATTTAGTTTTATATTAAGATAATCTCATCAAAACTTAACTTTAAGTCTATCATCTTTCTTACTCTTTCGATAGAAGTTTTTTCGTTATTAGAATAAAGTAGTGTTGCAAGTATTCCTCTTAATGTCCATAATTGAATATTTCTCTGAAGATCATCCCACTGAAAATCTTTCATATAATTTACATAAGTTTCATAAAAAACAGATAAGCACTCACAAACAAATTCTTTACCTAAATCAAAGTTAACCATAGATGTTAAAGCAGCTGCAATATCTAAATGACTATCTCCTTTTCTTACTTCTCCGAAGTCAATAACATATATTTTTTCCGAATTATAGATTAAGTTCCATTTGCCTAAATCTCCATGTATGAATACATTTTTTATATTCTGACATAAAATCATTTCATCGATCAAACTTTCAAGATTATTTATATTAAAGGAAAAATAATTTAAATAATTTTGAACATCTTTCCATTTACTTTTAGTTTGATTCCATAGATTTTCTAAACTAAATCTATCTTCCTGTTCAATTAAATCTATATCAATTTTTAAAGTATTATGTAGAATTCCTAAAGATTTTCCAAGTTTCTCGAATGTCTCTATATCATCATTTATAGGTTGAGATTGAATATACTCTTGTAAATTATAGTAGTTTCCTGCATAATAACTATATCCTTCATTAGACTTAGTTGTTATTATTCTTGGACAAATACTATCATTAGCTAAGATATTTGATATGGTATATTCAGAAACCCCTTGATTCTTATTTTTTAGTTTGCGTAAAATCCATTTACCCTTATCTGATAAAATATAAATTGCATTTGAAGTATTACCCTTATTTATTGGCTCTATCATTAATATGTTTCCAATAGAATAATCCTGTAGTAAATTATCAATATTCTCATTCATGAATTTTCCTCCGTCAGTACAATTTTCAGTAGTGTCCTATTATAGGTTTATCTTTTGATCTATGTTTACGTTTTGAATCATAAGATTATATTTAAATTTATTCAGGCTTTCTATCCACCCCATACCATCCAGGATGGAAATTAAGGTTTAAAGCTCTGCCGAATTCTATCCCAAATTCAATAAATCCAAATCCCATAGCAGTTATAATATTGCCATCTCGTACTACATTTCGATCATTTATCCAATTCTCCTTTTCAAATCCTAATTCCTCAAGATATTCTTCTGGAATACCACTCATATATTTTCTTCCTTTTAACATACCTAACCTAGCCAACATAGCTGTAGAGCTAGATATACTTCCAATAATCATTTCTGGCGAATCAAATGCTTTGACAAAATTTAAATATCGGTCGTCTTCTAAAAAAATCCTGGATTCATAGAACCTGTAAGTAATAGACCATCGTAATTTTCAATCTGCAATTGTTCTAATGTCATTTGTGGGATAACATAGATATTTTCTTCACTTTTAATGGGTTCTGATGTCAAACCAAAAACATCGAAAGGTTTTTCTGCTTGTCCCATAATTGATAATGCTACACTCATTTCATAGTTACTAAACTCTGGATATAATAACACTGCTACTCGTTTCATAATATATCCCTCCTCATCTAACATAGGTAATCTCTATTTTGCATATTCTTATATTTATGCCAGACTTGTTTTTATCAAAAATACCTTAAAAAACAACTCTGATATTACCATTTATGTGTGGCTGATATGCTATAGCTCCCATTATGTAAGTAAGTTTTAAGTTAAACACTTATACTTTTATATATTATCTATGTTTTAATAAGTTGTTGATAAAATTATATGAATTAAGGAGATATTCTCTTTTAATTTTTTATAAACTATGAGTTAATCTCTATATAATAACTAAGTTGAAACAAACTCTATTATAAAAAAGGTGATAGTTTCTTTCTCTGTAATCCTTTATATAAAATAAAGGATGTATCTAAGCTATAACTAAAGATTATGTTTATTTTCTTTACATACGGATACACTTTTGATAAACTCTCCAATTATTCTATTGAACTCTTCAAATTTATCTAAATTAGCAAAATGTCCTGCCCCTTCTAGTTTTATAATTGAAGCATTGTTGTTATTATTAATTGCTTCAATGGTAGTCTTTAGATTATTGTTAATATCATTATCAAATTCACCTTTGATAACCAAAAAAGGAATATTAATCTTTTCAATTATGTTTGTATATGAATAATTACCAATATTTCTTCTTATTAAAATTCCTTTTTTTGTACGTATTAATAAATCATATATTTCTTTTTGTATATTATTATATTTACTAGAATGTTTACTCATAAACTCGTAATAACTTTTTGGATTTATCCTCAGCATAACTCTATCAATCTGTGAAATTAGATTAACAACAAATTTAGATAATTTCAGTTCCGCAGTGGTCCCAAAAGTAATAAAACTAGAAAATAATTGTGGTTTTTTAATAATTAACTCATAACCAATCAAACCTCCTGCAGAGTTTCCTATATAATGAATCTTTTCAATTTTTAAATATTCTAGTAATTCTAAAATATCATCTCTATTTTTCTCTAAAGTGTATCCCTTTGAAGTATTATCTAGCGAGTTGGAAGAATCTCCATGACCTCTTAATGAAATTGATAAAACTCTAAATTCTTTGGATAAGTATTCATGTTGTAATTTAAATTGTCTTAAATTAGAACCAGCTCCGTGGACAAAAATAATGGTCTCAACATTTTCTTCTCCTGTTAATAGATATTCTAATTCCACCTCCGAACCATTAAATCTCTGGATTTTTTCTAACATAGTAACAACTCCTATTATCGTTTCTTTTTTTACAACAGTAATCATAAAAAGTGTCCTTATTTTTTATTGGGTGTAAAAAATATAAAAAACCATCGCTTAGCATAGTTTTATATTTGCACAACATCCATTCTGTAGTCTAAAACCTTATATCTTTGATAAAAATATTTTTGCTAGGCTTATTCTATATGACCAATCCTGTATTATTAGTTTCTCTTTCTCCTACTTTAGATTTTAAACTTCTAAATATCGCCTTATTATTTCCATGTTATAATTCATATCTAATGTTGTATCAATTACTAGGTAATTTCCATCACTAAGTTTTTTAGATTTATCTTTTGAGTTATTAAAGTTTTCTTCAGTTGTATTTTTAATTTGACTCACTAGACCATTTCTACTGCTTATTCTTTCTTTAATTATTGAATAATCTTCTACTTTGCATTCAATATATTTATATGCTGCACCATACATTTTAGCAATTTTAATGCCGTTATTTAATGATTCTTCATAATAGCAAGGAGTATCTATTATTACACTTATATTCATATCTAAATAAAATTCAGCTAAATCAAACACAACACTATATGAAGCATCAGCAACAATGTCATTGGGTACTTTTGAATTGATCATTGAAGTTTTTATAATATCTCTATCTATAACTATGACATTCAAATGCTTGGCAATCATCTTTGAAATAGTAGATTTTCCACCCCCTGGATACCCTGCCATTTGTAATAAAAACATAACTTTATCTCCCTCCTACATGTCAACTATATAACTATCCTGACCTTCTATTCCACATAGTATAAGTCTATTGAAACTAAATATTATATTTATACTAATTAACTTTATAATTTTCTCTTCTCATTCTAAATCATAAGAGTATATAATATTAAAATCATTTTCATTTAAAACTGATAATTCCATCCTAACAATTTTTCCAGTAAATTGAACAAATCTTTTCGACATTTCACCAATAATTGCTCCTAAATCTTCTGTGTCACTAGAATAAAGAGATATGTGAGGCAGCCATAGTCCATTATCAGCTTTTGTCCACATATTGCAATAAGAATCAAATTCTTGATGATATTCTTCATAATATTCTAATAATTTTCCCGATGTAGAAGGTATGCAAGCTATACAGCTGGTTGTTAAGAATCCTAATGCCGAACAATTAATGTCAAATGATTTTTTCCCTTCTATAAATCTCTTAGTATATTGTAAAATGTCATCTACGTCAATATCGACAAAACTTGCAAACGTAATATGTCCATAGATAGGACTATATTCAATATTAAATACTTTTAAGGCTTTTCTAATCTCATCTAATTTTTTATTAGTTGTTTCATCTAATATCCAAATAGCATATACATCTTTACCCATTTGCACCTCCTAATTACATGATATTTTCTAAATAAGGCTTCTTTCTTATTTTTTATAATGTACATATTATTAAGTCATAATCTTTTTACTATAAAAAACTATATACCCTGGAGAAAATAGACAATTTTTTCATCATTAAACAATATTGAATATTAGTTGCTTTTTATTGTCATCATCCTTAAATAATAAAATTATCATAAAAAGTAATAATATCTCTTACCTTTTATAATCTCATATATACACATAAATTATTATAAACATCTATTTTCCTCTTCATTTACTATAAAATTCTCTTCATATTATCAAGATATATTGTCTCATTTATTTAAAAACCAATCAAGGAGACCATTTGGAAACGGAGTATTCTCAGAAGCTATACTATTATAGATTTAAATCCTAATTTGGGTAATTCCTCCTCTAGCTTTTGCAACGGATACGATTATGTGGGCATTGATCTCCTCAATAATAGAAGTCAATTTTTCTCATATGTTTTCTCTTCCTTATCTGCATACTTTTATGAATTCCTTAAATCTCCCCTAATATCTTCGTAGCTTCAATATTTCTCAAATTTAGATAGTGCTTATCTTAATCCTATTATAAGATAAATAAAAATCATACTTACTATCTGCACGTCATTCTAAAATAACATCTCTCCTAAATCCACCTTCACTTGCAATAACCTCTCCTGTAATCCAACGTGCATAGTCACTATGTAGAAAATGTACTAATCTTGCTGCATCCTCTGGCATTCCCCAGCGACCAAATGGGAACATTTTAGCTACTGTTTTATAATCTTCACTCTCAAGATATCCCGTATCTGTTGCACCAGGGTTTATGCAATTTACCCGAATATTTTGTGGTGCTAGTGCCACAGCCGCTTGCTTACAAAGTCCTATAACTGCTTCTTTAGATACAGCATAAGCAATTTCTTTTATCATCGGTCCCAAATATTGACCACTGGTAAACAACGTTATAGCTCCACTTTTATCTTTTGGCAATTGGTTTGCAAAAGCTTGTATCATAAGCATGGTAGCCCTGACATTTGTGTTCAAATGTGCGTCGATATGCTCTGATGTCCATTCTCCAATTGGAGCGCAAACAGAATAAGCATGATTAAGTACAAGTCCATCTATATATCCAAATTTGCTAATTGCTTGCTCAATTACTTTTTCAGGTATTTCTTTTTCTGAAAGATCAGATGGAGGTAGTATAGTTAAACTATAACCATTTTTATTTAGCTCTTCCTCTAATGTATTTGTAAAATCATCATTAGAATCACGATATTTTAAAGCTTTATCGTAGCTTGAATATCCATGTATTATTACGTTTGCTCCCGCTTTCGCCAATAACTTTACAATAGCTGTGCCAATTCCCATTGAACGACTAACTCCTGTAACTAAAATATTTTTCCCTTTTAAAGAAAGTGGTGAATCTTCTGTTACATAGTTTATCGTCATATATTGTCCTCCTTTTCTATATCAATCTGATGCCTACTTTTCTGCTATAAATAAGAGATGATTGCCTGCACCTAAAAATTCAGGTTTTTCACAACAATAATAGTGACAACTAAGCCATAACCTATAACTTTCAATGTATATATAGGTATCATATAATACATTGAATATTTATTAAAATTACCATACCTCATTCAACTTATCAGAATAGAATTCTATTGCCTTTCTATAATTCTTTATGTTTTCATCTGAAGATGTTTGAGCTAAATTATATAGTAATATTTCCATTGCTTTAGAATATTCGTTTAAGTTATATAACGTCATTGCATAAAAAACTTTCATCGCTCTATTCTCTGTAAACTTAGCTAAACCTTGCTCAAGCACTTCCTTTGATTTTTCATATTGTCCTAATGTTCTGTATGTACTACCTAAGCCTAGAAAAGCACCTTGCAACTCCTTATCTGGCAGTCCAATTAAAATAGCTTTTTCATAATAGGATACTGCATCTGCCTCTAATCCCAAAACGTCAAAGCTCCATGCACATTGATAATTAACTATTGGATCATTGGGATATTCCTTTGCAAGACTTATTAAGATTTCATTTGATTCCTTTAGTTTTCCTTCTTTCCTTAATTCAATGGCAATTTCTAATTTCTTCAAAGTAAATCTCTCCTTAATGTTATATCTGTGAACTTCACTTACGAATTTGAAAACTGATTGTTTGTTATGCTCTTATGCTACATAAATATAATGACAATCATGCTCATTATACATAGTCTGGGACATACCAGTTTGGAATATATGTTTTAAAATCATCATACCATTTCAAAACACTTTGCGCCTGTTTAAGCATTGTATTTACTTCCCTCTCTCCAAAAGGAATAGCCCAAGGAATAGATGAAATCTGATTAGTTGCAATATATAACGCCATTAATCTAAAAAACAAATCAGGTACTATATTATCAAAATATCCGTGAATATATCCCGATGCAAATGTAGGACTTATACTTGCACAAAATGTAATTCGGTTAAATTCTTCCCATGGATCCCCATAATCCATTCTATTAAAATCAATTATACCTAATTCCCCTTCTGGTGTAATAATCATATTCCCAACATGATAATCTCCATGTTGAAAAGTCTGTGGTCGGTTTAGCAGAAGAGAACGATTGTGTTCAATATATTCAATTATTCTATCAGCACCATGAATATGAATCCCACAAGCTTTATAATTAGCTATCTTAATATCAATTTTATGATTATATTTTTCTGACCAGTTTGACAAGCTTTGAGGAGCAGGAACTCTATGTATTTGCTTAAGAAACGCACCAGCCTTGGCTCCTAAAGAATATTGTTCTTTATTATCAAGTTTAGGAAGAATAACTTCAGCATCTTCTCCATTAATCCAAGTAAGTAAAGAATAAACTAATTGACCATTATTACAAATACCAAAATCAATAGGACGAGACATTAATATATCCATGTTAGTAAATAGTTTTAAGCTTTCAAATTCTTCTTTCTTATTTTCATATTGAGTTATATCTGATATTCTAAGTAATAACTCTTTTCCATCTATAGTTTTTATATAATATTTTTTATCATTTGACCATCCTTTGTTAATGGGTTTCACCATATCCCAATTATTAGATCCAGGAATATCATTAAAATATGTCATCAAGATTTCATCCCCCTTCATGGTTAAGATATTACACTGCCATTTATATATTAAATGTTAAGTTTATTACGAAAATACAATATTTAAAAATAGTTATTCATTATTCTTCACTGCTATAATAACTAATCGCTTCCCACAAATTTTCTTCTTTGAAATCTGGCCATAAAATTGAAGTTGTCCATATTTTAGCTTTAGCAGATTGCCATAATAAAAAATTACTAATTCTACACTCTTCACTTGTTCTAATGATTAAGTCTACATCTGATAATCCTGCTGTAAATAGATAATTATCAAATATATCTTCATTTATATCTTTAATATTAAACTCTCCAACCTTTATCGAATTTGAGAACTTTTGAATGGCATTAGTAATTTCTGAACGTCCTCCATAATTTAAAGCTATATTTAAAGTGGTACCACAATTATTTTTCGTAAGCTCTTCTGTTTTTCTAATTTCATATAGTAATTCACTTGAAAGGTTATCTGTAATTCCTACATGACGGACTTTGACATTGTCAGTGGCATCTTTACTCAATTCCCTAAAAAATTCAGTAAAATAATAAAAGTTATGCTTATCAGCTTCAGTTCAAACTTTCAATAAATATTAATGACGTCTAACTCTTGCATTCCCGAATTAAGATTCAGGAATATCCTTCCTTCGCCCATACATTAGCTCCCCAAATTAATCCTACTACCATTAAAACATCTCATCCAAAGAACTTCTTATTTTTCTAATACTATTTTTTGATACATATGTATATATTTCAGTGGTTTTCCACCTACTATGTCCTAGTAGTTCTTGGATATTTCTAATATCAGTTTCACTTTCTAGTAGATGTGTAGCAAATGAATGTCTTAGTGTGTAAACTGATACATCATCTAATGCAATTTGAGATAATAAGGTATATCTGTCTTTTCTTCCCTTACCTTGTAATATATGTACTAGCATCCTATCTTCATCTATATCATTAACTTTTAGCCTTACAGCTTCACCAACCCTTAACCTAGATGAATAAACTAAGTAAAATATCGTCTTATGCTTTATTTTTTAATATTTTTGCTACTTCTCCTTTACTTGATATTTCTGATAATTTATTTTAATTGCACTTAAGGTTTGATTAGCATAGGAATGAAGGCTTTCCTTATGTTATTCTACATTTTCCCTATAATCCCTCCCCTTCCCAGATATTATTTTTCTCCATTATAAAACCTGTCTCTATGTCACATTAATAAAGATAAATCCCTTTTTCCAGGTTGACACAAGCTAATTTATCATCCTAAAAAAAGGGATTTATCTAGAGTTCAACGAACTCATCATTACTTATTTAATAATTTTACCATCAGATCCTCATCAATATTCCCACCAGTTATAACTACAGCCACATTTCTTCCTTTAAGAGTGGAATAATTTTTGCGAACTGCTGCAACTCCTATAGCTCCTGCAGGCTCGCTGATTACCTTTTCTTTCTTGATTAGAAATGAAACTGCTTTAGCAATATCCTCTTCCTCAACTACTATTATATCATCTATACATTGTTCCGCCATCTTATATGGAATATAGCCTACTCCTCCAACTAATGCATCACATATAGAAGGCTCTGTAGGAAACATTTCGTAGAACTTCTTATCCTTTATAGATTCCACCATTGCAGGGCAAGCTGCAGTTTGAAGTCCAATGATTTTTATGTCTGGCTTTATATGTTTTGCAGCTATACTTATTCCTGTAATTATTCCTCCCCCACCTATTGGTACGAGGATTGTATCAATATGAGGCTGTTGTTCCAATATTTCAATTGCTATTGTACCTTGTCCTGCTATTACCACCTCATCTGAACAGGGATCTACAAATATACTATCACTATCCCTTATACGTTCTAGCCCAATCTCATGAGCCTCATCATAATTTTTTCCTACTCCTATTACATTAGCTCCATAGTATTTTATCTTTTCAACCTTAGGCTTCGGAGTAGTTTCTGGCACATAGATGGTTACATTTTCAATTCCTAACAGATAGGATGCATACGATACAGCTGCTCCATGATTTCCTGAAGATATGGCCACAATCCCTCTTTTAATTTCTTCATTGCTTAAACTTGTAAGTTTACTCAATGCACCCCTAAGCTTAGCACATTTCATACCCTGTTGACTCTCTAACTTAAGGTAGATATCCATATCTTCATCACTTAAACACATAGACCTATCTAAAGGAGTACGGTAAATATATTTATCTATTCTTTTTTTAGCCTTTAGTACATCTTCATAGATTATGGTCATTAATATCAACTCCTAGAATATTATATGGGCTACTAAGGTAACAATTGGTAAAGTAATTAAAGTTCTCTCTATGAATATTAAAAACAAATCCTTAAGGGATATAGGAATTCTTGAACCTAATATAACTGCTCCTGCCTCTGATAGATAAACCAATTGAGTTACAGAAACGGTAGCTATAACAAAACGAGTCATCTCATTAGGTATACTAGCTCCTATAACTGAAGGAAGGAACATATCAGCAAATCCAACTACCATAGTTTGAGAGGCTTCTACCACATAAGGAATTTGGAATAATTTCAGTATTGGTATAAATGGCATTCCTAACCACTTAAATACTGGTGTTGTTTCAGCAATTATAAGAGCTATCGTACCAAAAGCCATTATAGCAGGTAATACACCAAGCCACATATCAAAAACAGTTTTGGTTCCATTCTTAATAAAGTTTTTAACATTTATACTTTTTTCTGCTTTATTTATAGCAAGGTAAGTTCCCCATTCAGCATTTGTAAAACCTTTTGGAACATCTTCTCCAATATCCATCTTTTTCCCTGTATAGTAGCTATCAGATTTTCTAGATAGAGGGGGGATTTTGGGCATTATTATAGCTGCAGCTATTCCAGCTAAAACTATAGTAAAATAATATACTCCAAATAAATGAACTAATCCAACTTGATTCAATACTACTAAACAGAAAGTAATAGATACAGCTGAGAAAGTAGTAGCAATAATTGATGCTTCCTTTGCAGTATAATATCCTTCTTCGTATTGTCTATTAGTAAGAGCAACTCCAATCGTTCCATCTCCTACCCATGATGCAATACAGTCTATAGAAGAACGTCCAGGTAGTTGAAATACAGGTCTCATTATAGGAGTAAGGAGTGCACCTACATATTCCAGAAGTCCAAAATCCGTTAAAAATGGTAATAAAAATCCTGCAAATAAAAACATTGAAAACAATGTTAAAATTAAATCGTTTAATATTAATCCACCTGTACTTTCAGACCAAATCCATTCTGGTCCTATTTGAAAGTATACTAAAAAACAAAGTACTAATCCCACTATTCTTACTGCTGTCCAAAAATTAGATACATTAAAAATACCTTTTAAAAATTCACTATTTTCAATAATAGATGGTTTAAATATTTTATATAAAATTGTTACAATTCCAGTAAATGTTATAAACATTAATACTATAGTAGGCAATATATCTTCTAATCCACCTGTCACTTTTCCTGCCAGCAAAGCAACCACGATAGTTGTTTCTCCTTCATACTTAAATGGAAACATTAAAAGCAATACCCCTAAAGCAGAAGGTATAATAAACTTAAGATAATCGTTAAGTGAGTATTTCTTCTTTTCGTATAAATTATTCATTTTCTAACCTCCGTGTATAATATAGTTACAGTGTTTCTACTGTAGTGTATTGTCTTTTCTATCCTATACTCTTTATGGGATAATAGCTGTACAGATAGAGGTTATAGTTCTCCTCATTGAAGCATGGTCTTCCTACGAAGTGGTTAAGCCTATTCTTTACAGTCATATGCAAATGAGCTAGATAGTACCTAGTTACTGAATGTCTAACGAGGTTGTTTCTGTAAAGCGAATTGATATAGAAGTCACTGATCACTATTGAGTATGTCTATATTCCTATCTTATGGATTTAGGTTATACTGTATATGCGATTAATCTATCCAAACAGATGACTTTACTCTTGACGGGTTCTGACATACATTCTACAATCCATAAAGCAAAACAATTAAATTTAATTCTTGACATTTAATATCTAGTCTTTTGATATTATTTAGCGCTATAACTAAAATATCCCTCCTTTATATTTTTTGCCAATTTTGCCAATATTAAAATAATTTCAAAAATTAAAAATGTATATAAATATATATTGTAAGGCAATATAGTGTAAATGTCAACGATAGAATAGGCCAAATCTTTAATTCCGAGATTCCTCCAATTTTAATATATTCATCAATTAAAGCTTAGGAATATCTTTATATAAACAAGATAGATAGCCATCTGCCATCTACCTTGTTCCAATCTCTATTCTATTCTCTCTAATTTTATTGCTATCACCTATCTATTTAGACCTTGTTTTTCTAATTCTTTGTCTGTTACTGTTTCTATATATTTAGTCACAATTTCTACCTTTATAAATTCTTCAATGGCTTCTTTAATTTCATCACCGTCATCATCTATATCCTCTCCATCTAAATTTAGTACTAGTTTTTCTCCTGATTCCAAATCTATAAATATTTTATGGAGCTTTATTCTGCCAAACTTACACAATTAGATTACTTTTTATCGCCTCTGAAATATAATTAGGTATATTCAAAACCCTTTCTTTAACATTTGGCTCTAGAACTGCATGAACTCTTTACTCATATCGATTCTTGTAATCCATCTCTTATTTGATCTAATATTTTTTTATTCTTTGGAGAATTTTTAAATGGAACATCAAGTTTTGAACATGGATAATCGTTGCAATAACCACAATTATCTTTTCCATTCTCAATTCCACATATACGTATTATTATTACGATGGTAAACTATTTTATCTGATGTATAGAAGTAGGATTCCCTTTGTTAAATACGAACTATGTACCGTAAACACAGATGTCTTACAGTAAGAATTTTTCAATTTAAATATATCTACAAACATGAGTGGCTCATCTTTTCATCCTAAGATTTATTTTGAGCTTAATTTAGACTAAATTCATCTCATCGTAACATCCCCTTTATACAGACATATCCTCGATATCTTTCAAGCTACTCATAACTTATAAATTTTTTTCCTAACTTAAACAAAATAGGAATCATAATCAACAACACTGTACCAACTACAATTGTAGATAATACTATCTTATAAAAACTAATTACTTTATTGTATATAGAATATGTTATTATAAGAACATTAGATGGTATCACTAGAAAAACTCCTGTTATTAAACCTGGAGAATATTTTTTTAATATAATAGTCGAAACTAAATGAGGAAAAATAGCATTAATAATCATTGCTCCCAGAAAACCAAAGTAAAAATATTTACATACTAATATTTGAGGTAAAAACATAAAAGTACACGTAGCTAAATATGCTAATAAGGTAATTACAATTACAGCGAAGTGAAATTTATCTTTATTTACAGGTGCATGAAATTTTTGTGCATATTTTGACCATTGTGGTAACCAAAGGGCTTCTTCTAAATTATGTAATGTAATTGCTAGAGGAAAAAATAGAAACAAACTCGATATTTCTAACAAATATCACCATCTCCTTCAAGTATAATTTAGCATTGAAAACAACACTTTTCTATCTAAAAATCCAATCTAAATAAACTTTTGATTTTTGACTTTCTTTCATAAGATTTCACAACGTACTTGTATTTGCCATATCCCTATTGAATTCTAAAGAAATACTCTCTCTAACAGAACTTTACTCTCGGTTAAAAGATATTATAAAATTATCTTTTAATAGTCACACAAATAAACGGTGATTTTTCTGTTAAAATATATGTAATGTTATTAGATAGTAACCATGGAATTAATTGATCTTCAATAGCAGCTCTGTCCATTTTAAAAGAACTAATAACATAGATATTGCCATTAGAAGCTGTTACTCTAATACATTCTTTAAAAATTTCTTCCATGCAGTCCGTTAAATGTCCTATAGCATTATACAGTATACAGGAATTAAAATATCCATCTTCATATTCCATTTTAGTAGCATCCATTTGTTTAAAAATAATCTTTGGATGATTTTCTATCTCAGGTAATAGTCTAAAACTATCTAAGTCTATACATTGTATTTCATCAGCAACACTTGCTACCTCAATAGAAAATTCTGCACATCCACATGCAACTTCTAAAACTTTTTTCCCTTTTATCCCATCTGATATCATATTTAAAGCTTGTGCTGTTCTTCCCATTTTTCATTATCCACTCCTAATTTTTAAAAATACTCATGATTGTAATCAAAATTATATCTATAAATTTAGAGTTCTTTTAAGAGAAAATCTTCAATTCTATTTCATTTTCTCAATGTTTTCAATCAATCTTACTGGATTGACTATTTTTCCAAGTTGTTCTTCATTACTGTTATCAATAGATATTGTATCGCTTGTCTCAAATGCATAACTCCAGAAAATTTCGGGTGTAATATCAGGTTTAACTTGACAAGCTAATGCATATAATCCTGCAACATAAGGTACTGCCCAGCTCATACCACCATCCCTATAAAACACATAATCATTAACCCCTGTAGGACTGGCAGTACATCTAGAATCCATAGGAATTAAAAGTTTATCATTATTATATCTAATATTCTTCCAGAACCTTCCTTTTGCAAATGAATTAACATCATCTGGGTTTTTTAGAGGGTCACGATCAAGTCCCAAATATCGATCAGTTTCTACATATATAGTATATATTCCATCCTGTTTTGCCTTTTCAATCGAATCAAATACTTTTTCATAGTCATTCATCTCTCCTCCTATTCCTAAAGAAATTGATATAACTCTGATTTTTTTCCCTTCAGGCAGTGTCTTATTAATTTCAACAATACGGTCTATAGATTCTGCAAGCCAAGAAAGATCCCAATCAAATTCCCCTTGCTCATTGTAAACTCCATGGGTTTCGGCAATATAATAAAGATCGGCTTCAGGTGCTACTCCAACTGTCTTGCCCACAGCAATAGATGCAACTGCAGGTCCATGCATTGCTGCATTTTCATCAGAACAGTGAATTTCCTCATACATTTTTAATTGTTTTTTGTACTCTATATGATCAACTAACAACCCTTGGTCGATTATTGCTAGACCAATTCCTTTTCCTGTAATTCCTTTTTCATGGAGTTCTCTTAATCCTAAGCCAGGATTTTTCCCTAATTCCATTATCATCTTCGGTTCGAAGCCATCAGGTAATTTATCAGGCCATTGAGTCTTACTGTCAAAATCAGCATAAATTAAATCTTCAAACCTTTCCGATAAATCAAGGTTTGTTAAATCACTACTTCTTAAATCTATCTGCCATATCTCATCTGAATCTGGATTATAGCTTGGCAACTCAGTCATTTTTCCTGGATTAATGAAAGAATAATCTGCTGCATAAGGCTTTCTTACAATTCCCAACTTATTATTTGGTGAAAGTAAAGTCTTATACTCTTCCGATTGCTCTGATGATTCTGGTAACTCTGTTTCTATTACCTTAGTTGGACTACATCCAACCAGTAAAACCACCATTATCATTAATAGACAAAAAAACTTTTTCATCTTAATTTCCCCCCATATAATATAGTTGCAACATTTATTAGTTATTTCTTGATCTTATACTAGATACCCAAAAGAAAACTTAATCTTTTTCAGTAAAACATTATTAATATATCCGATGAAATCTTGTAATGATCCTAGCTTAGGCTATTGCTGCAAATAAGGGTACATTCCATTAGTATGTAATTCTTTATTATTTTTAATTTGTTTAGCCCTATAAATTAGCTTGTTATATAAATAAACATCACTAACATCAAAATAATCTTCAGTAAACTTATCCAAAGCAAACCAATTGACATCACTATTTTCATCTTCATTTACTATGAGCGTTTCTTTTTCACTCGCAATGAGAATATACGCTATTGAAAGATGTAGATGTGCACTAACATACTTATTTCTTCTCATATGTCCAAATACAGGTAAAATATCAATAGATACAATATCTTCTGTAAAAGCTTTCACATCATTTATACCTGTTTCTTCTTTTGCCTCTTTAATTGCAACGCGTAAAAAATCTGTATCACCATCAACATGTCCACTAGTCCAAGCCCAAGTATTTCGTATGTTATGATGAACCATTAGCACTTTATCTAACGTTCTGTTCATTATAAATCCCGAACTTGTGATATGTGCGAATTCATTTTCTCTTAATAAAATATTGCATGGAAACTTTTCTATATAATCAAGAATTATCTTTTTATCTTGGCTTTCTTGTTCGTTAGCAGGCGTAAACTCAATAATCTGTTTTATATAATCCATCGATATCCCCCTAATATCTATCTGTTTTTCTTATGTATCATACTATTCTACAATTGTACCTAAAAAATTTAAAACAAAATTAAAACGTTCTTCGATATACAATATCATATAACGTTTTAGATTGCTGATGTTCTCAAGCTCCAGAGAAAGCACACTTGGGCTTGGAAATGTACCTTGCTGATGATGGCTCAAAATTTTCTTTATTTAAAAGATATATTTTAGTTCGATACTCGTCCTTATTCAAGGTACTCTTAAACTAAATCAAATAGCAACATTTTGTTTATCTGATGTTTGAAGTCTCTTTCTTTCTATCTACGGCAGATTATCCTAATCTCTTCCGCTCTTTTTTCGCTATCTAAAAATATCTTATTTTGTAACATCCTGTGTGACAATGAACAACTTTATTCTGTAAATATGATTAAAATTATTAAAGTATGCTCAATATTTTCTCAATAATTTCCTTCCCTAAAATCACATTATGACCTGATATACAAGTGTCGAAATCCATATTCCTATACTTTAAAAGAGTGTCAATATATAGATCTTTTTCACAATAAATACTCGGAATAATTTCATCAATATTATCACCTACATTTATCACTTTTTCTTCTTCATCTATTACACTTACGGAGTCTATAGTATGTCCAGGCGTATATATAATCCTTATTTTATCTTCTGGAAAATAAAGTTCTTTTTCAAAAACTAAGTTAGGAAGATTCATTTCTACTTCACCATAACAATACTGCTTATTTTTATGCATCATATCTTTCCATTTTGATTCAATCATTTCTCTACATAATTTGTGAGATATAATTATATAATTTCGTAATGAACCGTTTCCCCAAATATGATCCCAATGATAATGTGTATTTATCACAATAATAGGTTTATTACTATCTTTTATATATTCCTTAATTGGATTGATACTTAAAGATCCTAATCCTGTATCAATGATGTAATTATATTTTTCGCTCATAATTAAATGAACATTTAGATCCCACCCCGAAGAAGTAGTATATGTAAATAAAGTCCCTCTATTTTTTATTTTTTGAATTCTCATAATATCATTCCTCCCGTTTAGTCAATTAATTTTATATAAGCACTTATTCATTAATTTCAAATATTGAATATAATCTATTATTACGATTCGTTATATTGCTCTTTATTATAGTAGTACAAAAATTTCTAGTCGTATAAGAAAATCTTCAATAGACCTGAATTTTCAAATAATGGTTTCGTATTTGCGGTGTCCTTAAACTGAAAGTACAAATTATTCTCATTTGCCTTAGTAGTCAGTATTTATCTCATAAATCTTTGTTGGATATCCCCACTTATCTATATCTAGTCCTATTTCTTTAAAACCAAATTTTTCATAGAGCTGAATATGATCCGTAGAAAGATATAATTTCTCATAGCCTAACTTTTTAGCATAATTTCTTGCATTTTCAATAAGTAGTCCACTCAATCTATTTCCTCTATATTCCTCATCGATAAATAGAGTAGATATCCATGGTGTCAAGCTTTGATTATTAATTGACTCATACTTAATAAACTGACAAAACCCTATTATTTTTGTTTTACGCATAAGAATAAAAGTCTGTTGAACACCATCTATCGAATCCAATCCGATCTCTAACTGTTCTTTAAAGAAAGGAAAAACTCTCCATCCCGATGTTTTTACATAATCTAATAATCTCTGTTTTAATTTTTGATTTTCATTTACTGAAATAATTTTATAATCTCTATTCATTTAATCCTCACCTAATATAAATTATTCTTGCTTCTTATCAAATAAAATTCCAAAGAATAACCTAGATATCGGTATTTCTTATAACGCCTTAGTATGACAAATGTTTAAAAAAATCTAGATGATAATCTTACTTTTCCAAACCTGTGTGGCTCTCCCCTATAGAAACGACCCTTCAGCATAAATACAATGATTTGTTAAGACCATCTGAATAATTTATTAATTATCCATTTCTTCGATAAATTTTTGTGCCTATACACATTGATAGTAAAGATACTATTCTACTCTGATCTTAGTTCCATCCAATAGAAAGTTGCATTTCCATGCTCAAATTTATCAATAATCTTATATCCTATATTTTTATAGCTCTTTACTGCACGTTGGTTTGTACTCAGTACATCAAATTTTATTTTTACTATTCCATTATCGAAGCACCAATTAGAAATACCTTTTAATATTTTAGTACCGTTTCCATTATTACACCATTGTGGATGCAATCTAATACTCATATTATTTACACTCATTTTTTTCCAATCAATTTCGAGTAAAGAGAATTTTCCAATCATCTCTTCTTTATATTCAACTACTAAGCTTAAAGTATTATTATTTTGACAATAACTCTCCCACCTTTTATCTCTTTCTGTGAGAGGTTTGTTCTTTAAAGATGTATTAAACATTTCATATGGTGGTGGATAATCTGGCCAACTAACATATAGGTCAATATCTTGACGATTTAATTCTCTAATAGTAAAAATATCTACATTAAATGGTAAGCTTGTTAAAATTTTTTTCTTATATTCTTCTAAGCTATTATATGGTTCTTGTTTAGTCATATTTATGCCTCCATTAATTTACTCATGCAACCCCGTATCTAGTGTCTCCCATGCCTGATTAGATGAAGTTTTCCTTATATTCTCGAAGTTTCTTTATACTATCTTTTTCATAATAAATCTTTTGTCATTCTATCCAGTTCTTATTTTTACTCATATTCCAAGTTTATGAATAATTACTTATTCCATAAACTTCTCCAGATTCCTTCCTTTTCTAAAGAACATTTCCAAAAAATTCTGTCCCCAATCTAAACTACACCTCATATATAAATTAGTGAAATTTTTTAAAAATATGTTGACATTACTATACTAAAGTATTATTATAATACCTAACATAAAAAATGCTCTGATGGAGAGAAAGATATCGAAGCTTATTTACAGAGAGTTGGGAAAGGTGAAAGCCAACATTAAGAAGATATGTAATATTCACTCCTAAGCAGATTCGTTCAACGATTAATCAAGTAGACGAATCCGAAAGCCCATCGTTATAGGGGATAGGACTGTTGGGTCTGATTGAGTGATGACTTTTTTGTCATAATTAGGGTGGTACCACGGATATAATCTTTCGTCCCTATAAGCATAGCTAAAAAGCTGTGTTTATAGGAGCGAAAGATTTTTTTATTACCTAAAATTAAATTAGTACAATATTAAAAGGAGGATAATTAAATGAAAAAAAGCAAAGTTAGCAGTCTAATAGCAATGCTAATAGTAGGTATAATGATTTTATCAGGATGTAGTTCAAAGGAAAGTCAAGCAAATAATACATCAGATGAAAAAATATATAGAATTGGAATTAGTCAATTAACAGAACATCCAGCGTTGGATGATGCAAGAAAAGGGTTTGAAGATGGACTAAAAGAACTTGGTGTTAATGCGGAAATAGATTATCAAAATGCTCAAGGAGATATTTCAAATACAGTTAGTATAGCTCAAAAATTTGTAAAGGATAAAGTTGATTTAATATATGCCATAGCAACACCAGCGGCACAATCTGCTAAGCAAGCTACAAAAGATACTCCAATACTATTTAGTGCAGTAACTGATCCAGTAAAATCAGAAATAGTCGCAGATTGGAAAAATGTTGGTGGAAATATAACGGGAACATCTGATATGGCACCTACAGCTTCTCAATTAAAGATGTTTAAAGAAATTGACCCTAGCATAAAAACTATAGGAATATTATATAACACATCTGAAGCTAATTCTGAAATTCAAATAGAAGAAGTAAAAAAACTAGCACCTGCCGAGGGGCTTGAAGTAATAACAGTTGGCATAAGTAATGTAAATGAACTTCCTCAAGCAATAGATTCACTATTAAATAAAGTTGATGCAGTTTATAACCTTAGCGATAATTTAATAGCTTCTTCTGTAGAATTAGTATCTAAGAAACTTATAGAAAATAAAATGATATCTGTTTCAGCTGAGGAAACACAAGTAAAAGGTGGACTTTTAGTAACAAATGGACTTAGCTACTATGAATTGGGAAAGCAAACAGCATCTATGGCAAAGGAAATACTTGTAGACAAAAAAGAGGTTTCAAATATCCCTGTTGAAGTAGCTGAAAAAACTGTAACAACAGTAAATATAAAAACCCTAGAAGCATTAGGTTTAGATAGAAATATGCCATTATTCAAAGATGCTGTTAAGACTGGAGAATAAAATCAAAATAAGAAATCAAAAATAGGAGGGTTGAAAAATGAATTCATTAATAATAACATCCTTAGAACAAGGACTTATATTTGCAGTTTTGGCTATGGGAGTATTTTTAACTTATAAAGTATTGGATATAGCAGATCTTTCAGTAGAAGGAACTTTCCCACTTGGAGCTTTTGTATTCGCTAAGTTTATTTCAATAGGAGTTAATCCTATAATTAGTACATTAATGGCTTTTGTCTCTGGTACCTTAGCAGGGTTATTTACTGCAACCCTCTTTACAAAGTTAAGAATAAAGCCTCTTCTATCTGGAATATTGACCATGACTATATTATATTCCGTTAATCTTAGAATAAATGGAAAAGCTAATATACCACTATTTAGTTATGGTTCAATCTTTGATTTAGGTTCTTCTCTAGTAATATTATCAATTATTGTATTGCTGATAAAAATATTACTTGACCAATTTTTAAAAACAGAAGCAGGATATCTATTAATAGCAACTGGAGATAATGAATCTTTAGTAAAATCTCTTGGAGAAAATAGCAATAAATATAAGATAATAGGACTTATGTTAGCTAATGGTCTAGTTGCTTTAAGTGGAGCAATGATGGCTCAGATACAAGGTTTTGCAGATATAACAATGGGTAGCTCTATTATAGTAGTTGCTCTTGCTTCAATCATAATTGGAGATACTATAAAGAAGAATTCAAATAGAATCAAAAATACAACAAGAGCAATATTGGGAGCAATAATCTATAAAATTATTGGTGGCATTGCCATAGACTTAGGCTTATCCCCTAACGACCTTAGAGCAATAAATGCAATAATCGTAATAGTATTTCTATCCTATAATAATTTTGCAGTTGATCTATTAAATATTAGTATAAAAAAGAGGAGGGGAAAACATGTTAAGAATCGAGAACCTATCAAAGAGTTTTAATATAGGAACAGATAATGAAATAAGTATTTTTAATAATTTTAATTTAGAAATAGAAGAAAATAAATGTACAGCAATAATTGGTTCTAATGGATGTGGGAAATCTACTCTCCTCAATGTAATAGGTGGAAGTATTCCAATAGATCAGGGACAAATATTAATAAAGGGAAAAGATGTATCAAAGCTAAGAGAAGAACAAAGAGCAATTCATATAGGAAGAGTATATCAGAATCCGTCTATGGGTGTATCACCTTCTCTCACCATACTAGAAAACATGTCCTTAGCAGATAAAAAAGGGCAAAAATTCACTTTGAAAAAGCTAATAAAGAAAGGTAATGTAGATAAATATGTGAAGTTATTAAAGGATTTAGACTTAGGACTTGAAAACAAGTTAGATACTAAGGTAAAGTTTCTATCAGGTGGTCAGAGACAATCACTCTCATTGTTAATGGCTACTATGAAACTTCCAGATTTATTGCTACTTGATGAACATACAGCAGCATTAGATCCAAAGACATCCAATGTAATAATGAAGAAAACAAAGGAACTAATAGAGAAATACTCCATTACAACAATAATGATTTCACATAATATGAGAGATGCAATTGAATATTCAGATAGGATCATAATGCTAGATAAAGGACAAATAGTGTTAGATAAGCCAAGTATCAATGTAACTGAAAAAGAATTAATTGAAATATATAGGGCAAAACTTGATCAGATAGTGGCTTAGATGAACAATTGAGTGAAGGGAAAATTAATTAATTTTCCCTTCCGCTCACATCACTGTACGTGCGGTTCCGTTCTACGCTTTTAAAAGCTATTAACATACTATTCCCAGAAACGTCCTTTCCATGAGATTATCTGAAAATACACTGAATATCTCTTCTCTAGATTTCGATGAGGTGGTATAGCACATTTATTTTAATGTATTATTAAGTACCATATATATTTAATTCATATTATAAAATTTTGTTTCTTTTATAGAGAACTTATAACCTAAATTTACTATAAAGTTGTAGATTATGTTTGTTTTCGAAACTAATAATCTTTTTATGATTGATTTCATAGAATAAAATTCTTTTCTAAACCACATATATCCATTAAACAATTCTTCAGGTGTCATATTTTTAGGTTTAAATGCTACTCTTGTTTTTCCATTAAAATATATCCAATCCGTTGAAATTAATCTATTTTCTTTCTTTAATTGTTCATATAAAGGTGTTTTAGGCAGTGGAGTTAATATACTTACGGTAACTCCATCAATGCCTAAACTATTACACTCTTCAAGTGTTTTTCTAAACACAGTTTTCGTGTCAGTATCAAAACCAAATATTATACCTGCTTGCATAGAAATTCCATTCTTATGAATTAATTGTATTATCCTCTTATATCTATCTACATTATTAATTCTTTTATTGACACTTGCCAAGCTCATTTCAGAAAATGATTCTAGACCAACAAAAAAATAGATACAGCCAGACTCTCTAGATAATCTTAAAAGTTCTTCATCTTCACATCTTTCCAATGTAACTTGAGCTGCCCATTTTTTATTAAGCTTAGCTAATTCCTTCATTAATCTTTTTGCATATTCTATATCTCCAAAAAAATTATCGTCCCAAAAAACAAAATACCTCCTATTCATACTTCTTATATCATCAATAACTTCTTCAATGGGGCGAGTTCTGAAGGAATTAAAATAAATTTGTTTTAAGTTACAATAACTACAGTTATAAGGACATCCCCTTGTAGCAAAAACTGCTCCTTTCGTTAGATATCTACCTTTAATAAGATCTCTTCTTGGTATAGGAAGCCCTTTCAACGACGTTATACATTCAGTTTTATATAATTTTTTTGCTTTATTATCATAAAAATCTTCTAAAAACCGAGGCCATGTATCTTCAGCTTCTCCGATTATAATATAATCACAGTAATTTATTGCTTCATCAGACATTAATGTTGCATGAGGACCACCAAAAACAACTTTACACCCCTTACTTCTAAATTTAGATGCAATTTTATAACAATGTGAAGCATTAGAAGTATTTACGGTTATAGCTATTAAATCGAAATCATCGTTAAAAGGTATCTTCTGATTATATTCATCAATAATGGATATATTATATTTCGATTCATCTATAAACCCTGCTAAATAAGGCATAGTAATTTGAACAAAGTTGTTAACTTGTTTTTTTCTAAATTTATTAATTTCCTTATTTTCTGGTGTAATTAATAATATTGTTTTTTTCATGGTCTTCTCCTCTCACTGCAAGTCATTAAGCTTCTATTAGATAAAGTCTTACTAACTTTGAGTTTTAGAACTATTGTTTCTTTACCCAATTTTTCTTTAATAATGAAAACATTATTAAGTCTTGATAAACATTTCTAAAAAATGCATACTCTTCTAATACTCCTTCTTTTTTAAACCCTTGATTTATCAGACTTTTTATTGAAGCTTTATTCTCAGGGTATACTACTGCTTCAATCCTATTTAAATTCATAACTTCATAACCATAGCCTATTATTGCTCCTAAAGCTTCTTTGATGTATCCTTTTCCCCATGAGTCCATAGATAGTTCATAGCCTATCTCTGCTCTTGAATGCTTCCTATTCCAATTATGATAACCACAGGTTCCTATGATCCTATTCTCTTCTTTAAGTAAAATTCCCCATCTTATTCCTTTATTGTTTTCAAAATTCTCATCAAATATTGTAATTAAGTTTTTAGCTTCTTCAATAGACTTCATTGGAAATTGACCATAATATTTCATAACTTCTTCACTAGAAAATATATTTAAAATAGATGCTGCATCTTTAACTTTAATTTCTTTTAATATTAATCTATCCGTTTCTATTTTAGGAAAATTCAAATTATTATTGCCTATCATTTATAAAGCTCCTTTAAATTTTTTTGTTTTAAGATTTTACTATAAATTATAGATGAGATATTTAATACCTGTTGCTGTAAAAAGTTTTACCTAACATCTCATATCTCCGACGTTCCTGAGCTGAACCCTAAAAACCCAGATTGATGGAGCTTCGCTTCCTCTGAAAAGATGTGTTGCACAATGCCTTAAGCATATGCCCTAGTGCACCACCATACAAGCATTGTATTATAAGAAGTAGCGATGTCTTTTCCTTTATAATCTTTCACATAATATGAACTATACGATATAGCTTTGTAATCAATTTTTCAAAAATAATGCTTATTTGATATATAACATAACTTACTCTTGTTTTTTCAATTTTATCGGAAACAATAATTCGTCAAGTTAATGTTCATCACTCTCTGCCCAGTTAATGTTCCAATGGTAAGCGTAATTAAGGTATTCCTTAAGCAATCCTCTCATACATTCGCTACCATCATCAGCATAATTCGCTTCATATCGGTGTAAAATGACATTTTCATAAGTATATTCATCTTTCTTCGAACTCGTTAAAAACCCTATTTGTTCACAGGTCGATTCAAGTAAGGGCTGAAATTTTTATTTATAGAAATCTTGCCATTAAAAATAGAATAATACTTTTAAACATAGGATACGAGAGAATCTATATAACGAAAAGGTAGAAGTTTATATTCTGATTAATAAGATAATGTTTATAATGAACAATGTTTATTTACTATTTCTAAAAGACGTTCGGCTTTTTCTGTTGATACATTTTCAGACAGCCTTGCTCCAGCAATTATTGGTGCCCATAAAAACACCTCATCTTTTGATAAGCCGCTTTTTTCACAGTAAAGGCATAAATACAAATCCGCTAATTCCATTGAAATTTGGGAATAGAGCAGATAACTACGATATACATCAGCTCGAATATCGCCGACACTTGAATCAACCCAATCTATGATGGTCATATTATCATTTGTCATTATTAAATTAAATATATGATAATCTCCATGACAGAGTTTTTTCTCACTTGGCATTGTATTCAATCTTTGAAGTAAAATAGCTTTTCGTTCATCTCCAAGTATATCCGCAGACTGTATTTGTCGACTCAATTTTTCAGACATAGGTTCAATAGAATCTGCATCGATTGCATGTATTTTTCGCTGTATATCAACAGCAATACTCATATAATATTCTGCCTGCTCCATGTCCTTAAAGATGATATCTCCTATTGTTCTTCCTTCGATATATTCCATGATGATAGCTTGCTTTCCATCTATTTCTATCACATCAAAGACCTTTGGAACGGGTAACCCGCATGAATACGCATATTTTTGTTTAGTTGCTTCATATAAAGCTTCTGTGCTTGGCAAATAATCATTAAATACCTTGATAATTTTGCCCTCATGTAAATATATACTTGCAGTATTTCCTTTTGCAATTTGAGTAGTTAAATTCATTCAATATCACCTCGCATAATATAAATCAAGCATTGATTTAGTACTAAGCCTTTTTTATGTAGTTAATAAATTTACTATTTTATTCTAATTTTAGCATGAATATATGCTAAGTACAATTTTTTAATCCTAACACAATATCAACTCCAATTTATTATAATATAAAAGTATTCTTACGAAAATTCTAAAAATATTTGAAAGATAACAACGGAAAACTCAATAAAACTCTTATAGAAAATATAAGCTATCCTTGCTCCACTATATTTTATAATTGAGTAGCATCAGAATTTTTATCATACAAGATTCTAAAGAACAACTCATATATTGCCATTTCTTATAACATTCTGAGACTTAGCAATGTCGACCTTTCCCTAGATAACTACTTCCGATGTTGCTAAGTCTCTATTATACGAAGGTAGGCACTTAATAGAGTCAGATATAACTCTCAAATATTCCTCCACAATAAAGATTTTACATAATATAAACAATACGAGCAATTATAAAGGACTTCGAAATATATAATTTATGAAATAATAATAAAAGCTATATTATTAGAAAAAGGGATAAAAAACTTCTTACACCATCTGTTAAAAGCATCATTAAACCAATCCCATCTAGCAGCATTTTCTATGTGTGTAGATATATATAAGATTATTTGAAATACGAAAAACGTTTCTATGTATTTTGCATTTATATCTTCATCAATAATACTTTTATAACCATTAATTATGGAACTTTGTTGTTCATGTTTATCAAAGTGACTAAACAACGAACCTAAATCCATATAATAATAGCTATTACCACACAAACAAAAGTCAATAGGCGTTATTTGTCCATTGTTTACTATTAAATTTGATTTTGAAAGATCAGAATGTACTATGCCTTTTGAATTTTTTTGTAAATCCAACTCATTCATACGATTAATAATTTCATTAACAGTATTTTCTACTATTTTAAACTGCTCGTTGGAAAGAACATTCAATTCTATTCCTGTTTTAATCTTTGAAATTACTCTTATTAATAAGCTTTTATCGTAAGAATACCTATGTAGCCTCTTACTTTTAGACCAAGATTTTGAGAATCTATGAAATTTACCGACCATTTCACCAATTTTATATAAAATATCATCAGTTAGCTCTATTTCTTCAACAGTATTTCCATTTATCCATGTTAGAAGTGTTACTGGAGTTCCATCACTTAATACTGTTACGAATTCACTATTATTATTTCTGATAGGAGTTTGAACTAATATTTCAGTACTCTCACTAATAGCTTTTAAAATATTCATTTCACTTATCAATAAATCAACAGAATGTTTTTTATCTCCGAAAATATCCAACGAAAAGTCAGTGTTTGGTTTGTGTCTTCTCATGACATACTGATTATTTGATACTGTATCTTTCAGCTTATATGTCTCATTTTCATTATGTCGTATAAATTCAATTTGAGGGTCTAGAATTTTATAATTATTCAAAGCTTCTTCTAATAAAGTATTCATTTCTTCCCATCTCCTTTGGAAATATAGATTGGTATGTTAATAATGCACGTCTTGAATGAATATGCTTTAGTCTTTTTAATACCATTGCTTGTCCATCTCCACTAATAGTATCCTTAATGTATCCATAATTCATAGGAACATTCATGCTATATATTCTTAGAAGTTACCAAGGAGATCAGCCTCTGTCAATCCATAAAAGCAAAATATAATTAATTCTTATTTATTAATCTATTATAAGCGTCTAATATCTCAATCATTTTCTCATTACTTCCTCCACAATCAGGATGATATTTTTTTGCTAACTCTCTAAACTTCTTCTTTATATCATCACTGGAAGCTCCAGGGGCTAACCCAAAATAATCTAAAACCCTAGGATCTTGAATTTCATCAAAATCTAACCCCATATCTTTGTACTTACGAAAATATACACTGCAAAAATACTCCTCAAAAACTTCCTTCAGTTCCTGTTTATCAAAATCAATCAATTTACAGATAGGATACTTAACTTTCAAATCATTAATTGATTTTGTAGAAAAATATTCATCCCACACATACTTTTTAGAAATCGTATCTGAAACGTGCTCAAAACGAATTTTATCTTCCACTTTTTTCAATTGTCTCAGCTTATGTTTTAGCTTACCAACATCCATTCCAATCACGTCCTTATCTCTGAACTCTCAAACGCTTAAATTCTATCAAAGACAGCATGCCAGCTCATTGAATTTAGTATAATGGTCCACACTCATCCAACAAATATTTTTATTACGAATTTCCTATAAAAATAATAAGAATCCTTTGGTGTTGTCCTATACCTTTAATTCTCGGTGCTTTAAAATAAACTCTTCAATAATTCCTTTAATTGGTGAACTTAAATTTGATGGTATATTATTTAGTGGAAAGAACTTTGCATCTCTTCCTTCTGTTAAGTCAACCATAATTTCACCAGAATAGTCTTTACATATATATGTAGCGGTTATATTGTATACTTCATTTCCATCTGGATATTTATAATATAGTTCTTTCCCTGAATAAATATTAAATAGTTTAAGTTTCCCACAAGTTATTCCTATTTCCTCAAATACTTCTCGACCTGCAGTCTGCTCAAGACTTTCACTAAGTTCCATAGCACCGCCTGGTAATCCCCACCAATCTCTATCTACACGATGATGTAGTAATATTTCTTCCTTCTCATTTAATAAAATGACATTTGCTCCACACATAATTATTGGTCTAGTACCTATTAACTTTCTTAAATCCCCTATATAATCCGCCATAGCAATCCCCCCTCTTTATTTATAAATTCCCCTTCTAGTAAAAAAACAGATACAAAACTTCAATTATTAAAATTAATGTATCAAAATATCAATCATGAGAACTATGGATTAAGTTCTAATTCCTTAAATAACATATTTAATCTATCTTTTTCATTCTCATTAATATCAAGATTTGTATTATATAAATAATGTTGAAGTACATCAGCATCTTTAAGTATTTCACTATAAGCATTATCTATATCTTGTTTATTACTATGGCTGAATATTGAATTACAAATAATATCAATTTCTTCTTCGCTGAAACAGTTAATCTCATTTAAAATTTTTCTCGCTTCAATAGAACCTAATTTTGCATGATCCACACTACATCCAGTTTTATAACTCCAAATATCATGGAGCATCCCTGCAATTGCACATAATTCAACATCTAAGCCACGTTTCAATGCAAGTAAGCTACAAATATCAGATACACCATATAAGTGAACATACCCACAACGTCTTTCTTCTAAATCAGATTGATCCATTAAAATCTTATCAACAATATGTCGAACAATTTCTAATCTATTCATAAATTCCTCCTTTTAATTATCATTTTATCAACAATTCCAAAAAAACATCAACTTTGGGTATAAATTTATCCTCTTCTCTTCATCTCTATACAGATAAGTTTTCATTATCTTACTCATTTTAATCTGATAGTTCGAAATACATAGTCATAGTGAGCTACCGTTAAAACAAGCCATGGTTAACTTGTAAGATATTTAATTATTTCATATTAGCAGATAATCTTAATGTATTATCATATATTACTACTTATTCCTATTCAGTTTGTAACATTGCTTTATTAAGCTAATAATATATTCTAAATTTTCATCGTCACTAATTTAAATTTCATAATCTCCATTTCCCCAATGTCCCGTAGTTGACACATCTCTAGTAACATTTTTAGAGTCATCTAATTCACCTTTTTTTAAATTTATCCACATTTTAATGGCCTTTTTTTGAAGACATACGTCAACTATATTTCTCCTAGCAACAAATGATATATATCTTTTAACAGGCTTTATTTCAATATCCTGTGAAATATTAAGTATTGCATATTTAAATTTTTCATATAATTCTTTTATATCTTCTGTCATATTATCTAAATGTTCTTCTTCTGTATATACCTTGATTTCTTTGTTCACATTTTCAATTTCTTCAATTCCCTTAGAAATCGTCTTTATTGATTCTTTAGCCCCAGAGGTAGTAACAAAATTAAAATTTACATAATCATTAGCGTATTTTTTTATCTCCCATAACTCAATAGGTAAATCTTTAAAGTTAGTAGCTTGTCTTTGATAAGTTGTAAAAGATGGTGATACAAATATTACTTTAGACTGTGACCAATCAACAGTATCTCTTTTCAATATACATTTACCTTTTTCGTTATATTCTAAAATGAAATCTGATTTATTATTTAACATTACTGATAAATATGCATATCCTTGATCTATAACACTAAAATTTTTCTCTTTTTTATACTCTATGATAACAAAAGATTTTGAACTTTCATCATACGCTAATGTATCAATTCTAAAGTTACCTATTGAAAACTCAGAAGATATAAACTTTAAACCGAAAATCTCTTCTAAATTCTTCTCACATAAATTCTGAATATCTTTCTCTAACTTAAATGATTCTTCTTCAATATAAGTTAATTTACCTTGATTTAATTTATATAAAGCCATCTAATATCCTCCATTTCTGTAATTAACTTTGACGAAATATATACATATAACTAGATCATACTTTTAATCTCCTCAATACAATACTCCAAATTTTATTTGCAATTAATGGCTGGATAAAAAACATAACTAATATTATCATTCCGAAAATAATATATTCTTCCAATTTTATTATTCTATCATGAGAAATATCTTCCATTAAACAAACTTTTTTTATTAGGCCAGGTTTTTTCTTTGAAAGAATAGTGAAGAGCATAAAACCAAGTGCTGTACCTAAAGTGTTCATAATCAGATCATCTATGTCTGTTGTACGATAACAAAACAGTTGTGAAATCTCTATCAACAATGAAAAAACAAATCCAGCAAATATCGTTCTCTTAGATGTTTGATACTTAGACCACAACATTGGAAGCAAAAAACCGAAGGGAGCAAATAAAATTAAGTTCAGCAAATACTGAATAAAGTTTCCTATAATATTATGAAAAGGTACGTAACTAATTGTCACATCCACATGTATTGAATCAAAAGAGGGTACTCCAGTGGCTACTAATATAGCAACTACAAAAAAGGTATATATATAAGTTCCGAGCTTATGCCCAACAGTAACTTTATTTTTTTCAAACAATAGTTGAAATAAAGCTAACATAAAAAATACAATCAAAATACCCGAAAAGGTTCCTATTAATATAGCTAAAATTCTAAACATACAGTCTCTCTCCTTGTCACTGTATTCTTCAATAAATATTATGCAAAACAACTGTCATCGCTTTTAACACGTTAATTCTAATTTCCTAATAACAGTCCCATATCTTTATTAAATATATTAAAATTATATAGATTAATGCGTTGTGCTAGTTAATGTAATTGAAAATAGTTATAAATAGAAAAACCCCAACATATTATGTTAACGTTCTCATTATATTTATTTTTCAAATCAGAACTCGGTCTTATTAATAGCACCTAATACACCTCTAATTAATATTAATACGATTTGTAGCCACAAAGCGCTATAAAATTAAATTTAAATGTTGGATAATTCTATCAAAAACCCTCTTCTTTGATTTCAATATCTCTTTCTCTTTTTCTTCCTCCAAAAAGCTGGTTGCCTCTTCTATAGTTGGCGGATTACAAACTTTATAATTATCTTTTATATAAGTAGAAGACCATGAGTCAGTCATATATTCCAAGGCGTTAATAGCTATCATCCTATATTTTCCACCAAGCATAAGCCACTCTTTAATGTCTCCCCATGTTGGTTGAGAGCATGCAAATAAGTGATACCAATCATCTTTTGTTGTGGTATCTGATATATATCCCTTTATCCATTGGATTATCTTGTTATTCCTAAAATAACATAGATGCTTTCTAGCTTCATAATATTTTACTTTTTCTGCAAATAAACTTTCAACATAAGAAGTGACTATACTTAATCCTTCTTGCATCGGTAAGCATCTCGATGTAAGATAAGACCTAAACTCAGGTTTGATTTCTATAGTATCTTTCCACAGCAATCTGACCCAATCTTCAACAAATATCCCTAAAACCTCTCCAATAACTTGAATTAATATTTCTTTTTGACACTCATCTACTATTTTTAATCTTTCAAGGACTTTTTCCAGCACTAAATTTTTTTCATAGTGTTTTAAAGCTTTTAATTCTTCTTTACCAATTTTCCCATGAAACTCAACATATTTAATCAAACTATCCAAATCACTTCTTGCTACATCTATTGAAATGGAGGAAAAAGTATCAAACCAATTCCGCCATCTATTTGCTTTTGATCCATTCGAATTTATACCGTATTCGTCAACGAAAGGTTGCATCTGCCACATTTCACTTCCTACTCCATATAAGTCAGTGATCTTATTAAGGTAGGAAGTGAAAGATTCTGCGATATAAAAAACCCCTTCCCCCTCATGGCTCCAATATACTATATTTGGTTCTACTCCAGATCCCATATCAAAAGCTAAAATATCTCCATTACCAACATCGTAAAACTTTAATTTATGCTTTAAATCTAAATCCACACATTCATGAGATTCAATTTCTAATCCAAAAGGTGTCAAATCTTCAATCCAATCTAAGCTCCATCCTATTTCACCAGCGAATATTTCTTTAAATTCGTTTGGTAAATTTGCATTATCAGGTAGAAACCATCTAAATTCAACATGCTTTGAAAAGTGCAGTAATATTTCTTTAAATGATGAAGGTAAAGGAAATCCAAGGCTTTTTTCTTTATCCTCTATCTCTTGTTGAGTTGCGCAGGGCTCAATGATGAGCTCTCTAGCGTCTCCTCCAAAATCACTAACTTTTTTCAGTATTTCTCTCCATTTAGTAAGAATAACGCTATAATTGTACATTTTTATACTCCTTTTCATTTAGTTTCCGGGGAAGTAGAAATGCTTGAGATGATAAATGTTAGTTTTGCTTCACCTTACTCCAATCAAACACATAAAAGGCATTGTTAAAATCATAATTTTCGAAGTCCTCTGTATAAGTTCCATCAATCGTATAGTTATGTTCTTGAATATTAATTTTAACGTGTTCTGACATTATTGCACCATATGCTTGATAATGTATAATCTGATTGATAACATGTGATGACGGTTTAATGTCATCCTTCAAAACATTAATAACGCTGATATCTGGTCTGCCGAACTTTCTCATTCCTCTGGTATGCAACCAATAATTTTTATCATCTATCTGTGAACATAATATTACAACATGGTGAAAAGGATTAAATTCATCATTATTAAAGAAAATGCTCCCCCATTCACTATCGCTATACCAATTAAATGTTTGCAAATCAAGAACCGCAATCGCACCTTCTTCACACAAACATTGAATTATGCCTATAATATTCCTTATATAGCTAAGTGTAAAATCATCTTCTATTTCGCCCCTAATCACTAAGCAATGTTCAGCGCCAGAGACATTTTTATATAAATCTCCTGATTTTTCTTCTAAATACTTACCTAAATAATCTTGGTAGAATCCTTCAATATACTCTTTATGCTCATATTTAGAATATTTTTGTATCTCAAGCCCTTTAGGGATTTCTTCAACTCTGTGCTTTGAACGAGATATCTTCAGGTTGTCGTTCGTTACTCCAAACACTACAAAAAATACAAATGGATTATAGCTTTTCTTATAATATGGTCGTTCCCAGTTCACATTGCCCTCCTTTTAAAACCCTAGTAGTCATTTATTATAATACACGATTGTCCAGAAATTAAAATTTTCCCCTTTGGTTTTGCACCATTCCGGAAAGGATGTTTCACGTTGTTCTTTTTTGTATTCCTCCCATGTATCAATGAGTCTCTTGAAATAATTATACCTTTCGTGCAAACTATCTCTAATCTGTCCTGGCTCTAGCTTCTCAATAAGCTTACACGCACTTTCTAAAGAGATTCTAGCATCTTCAATCTCACCTATAAACCTTGTCTCAGATAAATGATGTGTTTGATAATCAACATTATTCAATGTCCCCTTAGCTAACTCAATGATTGAAATCTCATCTGTTGGACTAATTATAATGGCTTTTTCATAGAAATCCAAATCTCTACAGAGATAACCAAGCCAACGATAAGGATTTACATCACCAGTTTCCTTTTCAGCCCAGTCTTTGAGTATTACAATCAAGAACTGATGAAGTTGATGAGGTATAAGTTGATGGACATCTTTATTGAAATAACTTAAAGAAACAAGTTCTCTCGCAATTTCCCTCTGTTCTTCTATACTCTTACGTTTGGTTAATGATATAAAATCTTCAATAGCTATATGAGCTTGTTTTCTTAAACCCTTTTCTTTTAAAAAACAATAATTTGCAAAAGCTTCATAATCATTTTTAGCACTATATCTTTCAGCAATATCTTTTAGTCCTTTAAAATTATCTTGATTCCAATAATACATAGAATTACACTCCAATATACTTTTAAAGTCTTACTCTAGCAAGCCCCCCATACATCATAAAACTTATGTACTTGTGAACTGACTACTATGATAATCAATATCAAAATATCATAATTATAAAAACTTATATTATCAATAATAATACCATAATTTCACTTAACCTGCTACGTTCTATCAAACAATAAAGTAAGTACAAAAATAGACATGAAAGTAAATGAATCAAAGGATATCCATATGTTAAAAACATGGGTAAATGGAAAGAGTATTACTTTTAAAAAAGCAATTGATAAGGTTAGGAAAAAAGATAGAAATAAAAATATTAATTTTTCACAGATTATGAAAATGGCTTTAAATGAAGAAACTTTAAACAAAAATGTTAGTTATCAAATAAGAAATAATATAGCACATATCAGATTGTTGATATTACGGCGTTCTTTAATATGTGTTGGAGTCATTTCATGGTAAATATCATCAATAATAACAAGTACTACAGTAATAAAGTCTTTTAAATCTTCAATCTTATTGATAGAATATTTATTAAGCTCTAGCATATGTTTTCCTCCTATCGTAATTATTTGGCGTTTTTATTGATAGGTTAACATAATGACTAGAGTTTTTCTATTTATAATTTTTAACTAGCACAACGAGTTAACTTATCTTTCGATACTTAATCATTCTTTACTCTAAGATATAACATTATTTTGGCTTAAAGATATTTCTATGCCTACCTTCTTTATTATTTATCTTACAATCTTTTACTATTTTTTATCATCTATCAATTTTTTCACTCTAAGTATATTTCCAAATATGAAGTTATTTTACCATCTGGATGACACTCTTCAAGCACTCCAAATTCTGGATCATAAAATTTACCTTTAAAATATAGAACCCAATGACTATAGTTTGGCATATGAACTGTTAAAATACATGTTTCTGAATAATTTGGATTTTTCTTAGAAATTCTCTTATTGCGTTCAGAATGTCTTATTTCATAGTAATCTAAAGCCTCAATTAGTTGTCCAATAGTTGTTGATCCTTTAGTATGCATAACCTTTATCACTTCTTCAATATTTACTCCTGCAAGCATAGCAATACATGCTTGTCCACAGGCTTTACTATTAGGTTGCTGCATATAATTTATTGATTCAATTTTTCTATATTTCTTTACTTCATTAACTTTTTGTTTGTTATCTTCATTTTTATTATTATCAGCTAACTCCATAGTTACATTCAAGGTGTCTCCAACACTTGCCCTTGCCTTCTGTATTATTTTTTTGTTTATCGGAAATAAATAAATGCCATTTCCTCTTGGAATAAGGGCACATTCATAGGGTACGTTATTTATACTTCCCTTAACCTTCATTGCACCTTTTTTATTAAATAAGTCCCATACATTGAAAGGTAATTCAATAAAAACTCTACTATTTTTATCATAATCCGGCATTATTATATTAAATGAGTGTTTCATCTTTGTCCTCCTAAAATTTATTTTCGAATATACAATAGTATAACGAGGGAGTAGATGCCTCCCTCATATTCTATTTTTGTTCTTTTAATTTTATTGGAAACAATAAATCAAGTTGATGTTCATCATTTTGTGACCAATTGCGATTATAACGATATAGATAATTAAGAGATTCCTCTAGCATACCTGCCATACATTCTCCACCATCATCAGCGTAATTTGCCTCATATTTAGGATTGTTGACATTAACCCAATTTGATAGCCATTCCCATTCATGAAAGTTTCCAAAAGTAATCATATGTGCTGCATATAGCCCACCGTTAAAATATTTTTTCTTAAGAGGGGCTGGTACTTCCATATCTTCAGGAATTGTGATCCAAAATTCATATCCATAGTCAGGTCTATCATTAGATGGACATGGGTGATTAAATCCAAATACGCGAGCATCTGGTTTAATTTCATATAGATTGCTTGTTTTTATAAAATCTCCTAACTGTTTTTCTGCATTTTCCTCAGGATTTTCACCAATATAATGGCTTGTAGCTACTGTAAATGGTGGTAAATGAACAATCCTAATATTTTTAAGTGTTGATAAACTTTCTGCTGCCTTGTTTAAATCTTCCATTGACTTTTCCTCCCTAAAACTAATTTTTTGTAAGGATAAGGAATCAATTGCATCAAGTATATAATCATCACTTAATATGCCAAGTTTCAATTTAAGGTTGGTCTTCTTCTGTAAAATTTCAATAAGACGATTTAGAATCACTTTGATTGTTGATAATGCAGTTATTTCATTTTCTAAATTAGTTATATTTTGCTTAAATACTTCAATTGCTTGAACAACATCTTCATTATTCAATATATCACCAATTTGTTTTAATGGAATACGCAACTTTCTCAAGATGATAATTTGTTGTAAACGTAAAATTGCCTCCTCATCATAACTACGATATGCATATCCATCTTTTTTAGAACTGGATAAAAGCCCTATTTCTTCATAATATCGAAGTGTTCTTGTAGAAATCTTAAAGGCATTTGAAACTTGACTAATTGTTTTTAATTCCATAATAAATTCCTCCTTACTTAATAAATAAGTATAAGGTACGACACGACGTCAAAGTCAATAGAATTCTCATGAAAATATAAATTTCTCTTATTTCTATATTTTCTACAATTGAGCAGCATCAGTTTTTATCTCTCACTCCTGAAACCTTTTAATATACGGCTCAAAGTATTTACCTATTTTTA
Source organism: Tissierella simiarum (assembly GCF_018917865.1). Lineage (GTDB taxonomy): Bacteria > Bacillota > Clostridia > Tissierellales > Tissierellaceae > Tissierella_C > Tissierella_C simiarum. Next base: position 87,697 of record NZ_JAHLPM010000012.1, on the reverse strand, counting down.
CGACTTTACCCATAACGATTCTAATTTTTTCTTCATCTAAGAACCAATTATCTTTTCTAATTTCTCTTTTATCTGGAACACATGCAACAAAAAATTCTATCTCCTTTGGAAATACTGATTGGTATGTTAATAATGCACGTCTTGAATGATATGCCTTACAAACCAAGATAACCTTTTTTACTAATAAATTATTTTCTTTTATTACTTTCCATGAAAATTCAGCATTCTCAAAGGTATGTCTTGCTTGATCTTCTTTTAGTATCTTTTCTTCTGGTATATCTAATTTTACTCCTGTTGATTTTAGAAATTCCCATTCTAAGCTATACTCTGGTATTTTAGGATTAAAATGTCCACTCGGCAATACATAGGGTGCTAATCCTTGCTTATATAATTCCGATGCCTTTTCCATTAATTGTTGGTGGCTTCCTCCTGGTACTAAAATTATATCTGCAGTCTTTATTCCTGTTTCTATAAAAACTAGTTCACTTATACAATCAAATGGATAACTCATTTTTATAACCTCCATTTTCTTTAGCTATTGCACCTAACGTTTCTGTGCTCACAACGTATCCCCCGATACGTAAACAATTTGTTATAGGATACAGCACCTTTTTTGAAATGCCTTCAAGTCATCTTATAATTCAAACTCATATCCCTTATATTCAAATTTTCTTTTAAAACCTAGTCTTTTCGCAACTGCATTAGATGGATAATTCACTTCCATACAATCCCAATAAGGTGTAAATCCATTAACAAAACAATTCTCTACAAATGAATATGCGACGTATTGAGCTAAATTTTTTCCTCGATGTAATTTAACAGTTTCAATATCAATTCCATGAATTTCTTTGTAACGAAATCCTGTCATACATATACTGACAATTGAATTATTATGTAGAATACAATATCCGAATCCATTCTCAAAAAAATCGTTTTGGCTTTCCCAGAATTCTTTTATCTTTGATTCTAAAAATCCTAAGTTTTGAAGTTTTTTATCGTTTAATATATCAGGCGATATCTTTTTCACTATATATTGTTGATCAATCTCAGGTTTTTTAACGGATTTAAAATCATGTAAGGTCAAAGAATAAACATACTGATCCCATGAACTTAACTTCCTATCACTAAAAATTTCGTCTTCGAAAGTTAAATACCAATTTGGATTGTCACTTATACATTCAAACCATTCCATACCAAGTGCTTTTGCTTGTGGCTTGATTACTTTATTAATATAATTATTAATTTCCTTGTTAAATGAATCATTTCTTGAATCACCAATAAAAATGAAACCATCTAAATTTCCCTGCCAAATCATAGCCGTTTTTGGTGTCTTAAGATCATCAACAAAAATTCTTCCAGGATTAATGCCTGCTATAATTGCCTTACCTTCAATATTCCTGCTTTGTTTTACAATGTCGTTACATCTATAAAATTGGCTTTTATTTAATTCACAAATCATTTCATCGACCCCTTCCTTTTTATCTTTATATTTCTATAATTAACTTGTATTAATCCCATATAATTTCTATAACGCTGCTGAGGTTCAAGGCAATAGTTAAGCTGTTGGTGCTTGTATCCTTGGCAATTCTACCTTCTGCCAGGCCCTAAGTATAAGAATAATTTTTTAGATAATAGGAGATTATCCAAGTCAAAATACTGTATTAATTCAAACTTCTTCGTCCCTTTCTCTTTTACAATCTCATCAAGATACATCTATATACCTCTGACCAGTGGCTAACATATCTATATATTTACTATTCTAGTTGCTAATTCTTTATTATTTAATTCAACTTCTTTATACTAAGTTCTAGTGCTGTTTAAAAGTTCAGCCATATCATCATAGACGAATCCTATTTCTTCTAGTAGCTGATTCCCAATTTTTATATTCCTCATTAATCTGCTATCCCCACCTATTTTCCTATAAAATTCTACACTAGGATTATCTTTTAATGCCCATATTACAACCTTATTATAGTTTTCATTCATTAAATCCTTTACGGCAAAATCTATTAATTTTTTTCCTATACCTCTTTGCTGATATTCCTTTAGAATATAAATAGCATAAATTTCTCCAGAATTTATTAAATCAAATTTATCTTCTTCTCTGCACTTACCGTAAGTTACTATACCTACTATATTTTCATTATCTATTGCTACACATTTATAAACTTTTCTACCTTCTACTCCAAGCTTACCAAAGTTATTTTTGCTTCTTTCTATTCTATCTTCTCTTTTCTTTTCTCTTTCTAATAAAAAATCTTCATTTATAATGCCTGTATAAGTAGTTCTCCATGTTTTAAAGTTTACATCAACCATACCTTCAACATCTTTAATCTCAGCGTATCTAATTTTTATCATATCTTCCCTCTTTTTCATAAATGTTTTACATTACTGACACGTCTTTCTTCATATATCAAATCATAGTAATAGTAAAGGTATATATACTAATCCACTTGTCTACTATCAACCAACAGTCGCAATATATTAAGCAATATCTCAACATTATCTTATTTTTTTCATATCCCATTATATAAGATTATTCCATTACAACTAACCAAACCAGTTTTCAAAAACAAAACCTGTAAAAGCAAAAAAATTAGTTATTATATGGGCAATTGTTACAACTTTAATCGATTTTGTTTTATAAGCAACCAATCCCCATAGCAATCCCATAAAAAATGAGCCACCGACTAATGAAGCAAATCCACCTTGATATATTATTCCTTTTAAGAAATATAATGCTATATGCCAAACACCAAAAAATATGGTCGGATATATGTATGCTAAAAAAATATTATCAAAAACTTTATTAAAAATTCCACGCCAGAACATTTCTTCAAGAGTTCCATTTATTAATGCATATAATAAAACTATAGCTAAAACCTTAAATCCCGCTATTGGAGCAAATTCTTTAAATACAACAAAATAAGTAGCTATACAAGGTATAAATGCTAATAAATAATATATATTTCTCATTGTTATCTTAATATCTGATTTTTGAGAATAGATTTCTTTTAATCCACTAAATCCATTACAATAATATAAAGAAATTGGAAGGCAAAATACAAACCAATAAATACAAAATCCTGCAATATATCCTATAGTTCTTCCTAATTTATTAGTTAAGAACGGCATTAATAACAACATCGAAGTACAGAGAATTGGAGCGATACAAAGTAAAGTAAATTGCTTTTTATCAATATTATTCATTACAACATCTCCCCTTATGATTGCAAATTAATTCATATAATTCTACTAATGTTTAACTAAATAAATCAAAATTAAATCTATCCAAAGTCCTGCTATGATATTGGTGCATCAGATAAAGTCCATGTATTTACAATACCCTTGCCATACCTCTTTGATATAGTTTTTCTATTAATAAATGGATATATATACATATCCTCATAAGAATACACTGTTGTGGAAAGCTATAGTGCTTTTCTCTGTCATAATACCATGTTCTCTAATATATAGACCCCATATTATATACCTATAGTAATGAATTCTTTCTTATCTCATTTAGTTCATCTACGTTAAATAACCCTAGTTTAAACAAATACAAATATTCTTCGGAAACTCCGCTATCAAATATCAATAAATCATCTGTATTTATTGTAAAAAGTACTCCCTTATCAAATAATTTTCTAGCAGGATATTTTGCCATATCTCTAACTGCTCCTAATATATAATTGCTACTTGGACATATATTTAATCTAATATTTCTTTCTTTTATTAGATCCATTATATATTCATTAGAAACAGCTCCAATTCCATGCTGTATCTCATCTACTTCTAGTATTTCTATTGCTTTTTTCACATTGTTATAGTCATGAAATTCTCCAGCATGAACTTTAAGTTTAAGACCTTTCTTTTTGGCATATTTATAATAACCCTTGAATCTTTCAAAGTCATCTTTAGCTTCATCTCCATATAAATCTACGGATTTAAACACTCCACTCTCTATACAAGGTATTAAAAGCTTATCTAAGTTTTCATCAGATATATTTTTAGGCATCCCTATTTCTGGTCTAAAGTCTATATATTTATTATACTTGTTCCTAATATGAGATATCATTATAAAAAACTCATTCTTTTCAGTAAAACGCATCAGTTCATGACAATCTATACTAGCTTCTAGTACTTTTACTCCATCTTCTATGGCTTCCTTTACGGTTTCTTCTATTAAGAACGCTATATCTTCTTTTTCACTGATATACTTCATAGTTTCATTAAAAATATAATTATCTAATCCTTTAAGTCCTTCTATTTTCTTAGGTGGTCTCTTTACATTACCACCAGCCCATTTGTTAAAAGTCGAAAATCTCATACCTAAGCCACAATGGTTATGTACATCTCCCTTAGATACTTTCCTTATTTTTACTAAGTTTTCTTCTTGTAGCCCTTCCTTAAATAGTTTTTCCTCTGATTTTTCCACAAAATGCCCCCTTTTTGGTAACTCATTTTAAGCATGACAAATCTTTACCTTTTATTCTCCAATACTCTTCAAATAATCATTTAAAACTAATCTATCTATATTAAATAAGTTTTCTGGTAGCTCTTCTATACTAAAGAATTTACATTCCTTACTCTCATAATTATCAGGTCTTATACAACCGTCAAACTCATTACTCATAAATGCCATAGTAATCCAATAAACTTCATCTCCATTAGGATATTTGCAATAAGTATCTTCGCCAGAGTATATTCCTAATAGTTTAAGATTCCTGACCCTTAACCCTGTCTCTTCAAAGACTTCACGGATAGCTGTTTCTTCCACAGTTTCTCCTAATTCCACTGCGCCTCCTGGAACCGCCCATAAATCATTATCCATCCTACGCTGTAACAATATTTCTCCCTTAGAATTTATTATGATAACACCTGCCCCACATAAAATAACTGGTTGCGAACCTATTAGTTTCCTTAGTTCTCTAACATAATCTGCCATAGTGTACCTCACCCTTTTGTTCAATCTATTTTTAATTCCTACTAAATGCTATCCTCATAACACCAATGACCATGCTGTGTTATGTACAGTGACAGCCCTTATACTATCTAATATAAAAATTGTTTTCATATAATTAGCAGAAGTATAATCCTATCTTTTTATTTTCAATCAGTAAAAAATATGAATATTACTTGTTTTTCCTTCAAAAATACCATTTATTCTCTTTATGTTCCATGGATGTATTTGAGAAGGAAGATTTTCTTTCTCAAAAAATTTATCTCTGTTATTTCTCTATTTGGTTTCCAATCATTTTTTCTAAAATCTTAGCTTTAAACAATAAAACAATATCATATTTTGCTGATGCTGAATAAACTGATACTAAATTTTCTGATTCAATAATATATAAATAATCCTTTACTTCACATAAATCTGCAAATATACAATACATCCTCTATCTAAAAATATATCTATACGCTCCTAAATAATCCAATTTAAATAAATACTAATTTTCAATGATAGCAATAGCTCTCACTGGGGAACCATCACCGGATTTAATCTTTAGTGGTAGTCCATAAAACATAAATGTTTTCCCTTTTGGTATTAATTCTAAATTAATTAATCTAGTATAAGTAATAATATCTTTATCTAATAAAGCTCTCTCCAGATCTTCTGTTATATTTCCACCTACAAATCCTGGATTTAAATCAATTATTCTGTTTAACTCTTCTATTCCTATCTCTTCTATAAAAAATAATCCTACTTCTCTCGGCCAATCCTGACATAATTCAACGACTTGTGCCTTACCAAAAAACCTCTCAATAGGTATCTCATCCAATGTTTCTTTACCTTCATGCATATGAGAATATGCATCAACATGGGTTCCTGTATGTGAACCCATATTCAGATGTCTTAACTCCCATGTATCTCTTTCATATGTATGTACTACATCAATCTTTACTTCTGGATCCCCTGGAAAAACATCCATACCTGTATATAATGGCATCGATAAATCAATGACTTTCATAATTAACCTCCTAAGTATTTCCCCTTTACTTCACATTCTTCTACTAATGTTTAACTAAAATAAATCAGAATTAATTCTCCCTAGAGTCCTACCCTGATATTAGGGGTGTCACTTAACGTCCAGCGTCTGCAACGTTCCTGAACTAGACTCGTAAGGAATACCCCTTGGTGGTGTTTGCATCTAGTAAAGGAATGTGGTGAGACACGCTTCATGGCTTTGCTGCCTAACACCCTTGTGCAGAAACATTGTTCTATAAAGTACCACGCCCCACGAAGCAAGAGCTTAAGACGTGGCAGTCTTAATCAAAAAAACTCAGATTTATAAAATCTACTGTTGGTAAAAATAACATCTGAGTCTATATCAATTAAATCATTGAAACTTTTTTCAGGATTATTATTTAAATAAGATTTTACTATTTCATACCCAAAATAATATCCTATACACCATGGAAGCCCTATGGATTTGTCTCCAAACATATATTTTGAATGTTCGGATCTATCAGTACTGTTTAAAACCAAGGTATATTTCTTCCATAATAAATTTTCTTGTTCACTTGTTAAAGTATTTAACCATTTAGGTTCTAATGAATTATATAAGCTCCTTGCGAATGCATCCGCTTGTCCTTTATTTATTAAGTATTCTAATAAATTACCTTTTGCATCTCCTCTTAGGACATACCAATTATGTCCCCATACACTATGATGATATTCATGCGCCATCACATAAGGTATCCACTTCTCATAATCTTTAGCTAATGAATTAATATTGATAATTATATTTCCAAATACACATGATCCAACTACGCCATTTTGACGATCCTTAACTATTAAATTCTCATCATCTAATGGATGAAAAGCTATAACAATAGTATCATCATCTTGTTTTAAGAGTGTATTACTAATCCTTGTAAATTCAGTTTCAAGGTATTCAAAGTTTATCTCTTGAAAAATGTCTAGCTGCTTTTTTAGTTTTTCTACATCCTCTATTGGAGTTGGCTTCATAAATGAACAATCAAAAGGTGCCCATTGAGAAAGTTCCTGCCAGTATGGTTTAATAAGATATTCATTCCATGATTCTTCAAAATTTGTATTACCATTCTCAACTTCTTTAACATAGTTTCTCGCGCTCTCTAATGTATTAATGAGCTTTACTTTCATTATATTCTTCCATGTTATATATTTTTTCTACAAAGACATACTTGCTTAATCCGTGCGGGACGCACTGTCTTTCGCGTGGTATTTCACAGAACGTTTTGCACTCAAGCCGTCCTTTCATCTAGCCAGACTTGGCCTGATGAAAGGATGTAGTTTGGCTTCTTCGAAAGCTTGGCTCTTTTGCAGCCAAAGAGAGCCTGAGTGCCTTGTTATACGTGGTTTTAGCCGCTGTAATTTAAGTAGAACTACTTCTGTTAATCTCAAATATGTTTTATATTACTGCCTTTTAATATATAAAATAAGAAAATTTCACCTAATTACTAAATATACTGTACTTCATGAAGAATATATGGATTACGGGAGAATACAACATATGCAACTCTTCCCTTATAATCTAACATACATTTTACCTTATCTCTTGTAAAATCTTCATTAATTACATCTAATATTTGATCTCTATCAAACCAATTTACTTCAAGACTTTCTTCACTTGTTGTTAATTCGCCTGATATTGCTTTACCAGTAAATCCAAAACTTACAATACTAGCAATAGGGCTTGCATCACGCTGAATTATCTCTCCTATATTAGAATGAACTGCTGTTAAGTTAAGAACCTCTATATCTATTCCTGTTTCTTCTTTTATCTCTCTTTTTAATGCTTCAGTAAGAGTTTCTCCCTTTTCAACTTGTCCACCTGGAATCTCCCATCCTCTATCTGGACTTTTCACCATAAGTACTTTTCCTTCATCATTTTCTATTAATCCCCCTACAGCAACAATATGTACTGGAAAATTCATAATATCTCCCCCTCTAGTTGGTAAATTATAACTCAAATATCTTTCTTGTTTAATTCTATTAACACTAATACTTTATTAGTTATACTAAATATTTTTCGCATTCACAGCTATTAAGTACATACTTTATTAAAAAGTCTGCTTTTGATGAGTTATTAGAATACTTATTAATAACCTTTGCGCAAACATAATGTTATACAAAATTTTGTTCTTTATTCAAATGCACGGCAGAGATTAAGGCTTAACATGTCTATATGTAATAGTATTTAGTAGTATTTAACATATACTAATACTAACTTGTTTATATTAGATTACCATCTTAAATATACAGTCATTTCCCCCGCAAACAATAGTCTCCACAATTTCTGAAAATACCATTTTGTCACAAATCATACTATATGTTTTAATTACATGTCCATTACAACATTCACACCATGTTTTAGATATAGGCTCATAGGTTTCTAACTTTCTAAACATTCCACATACACATTTTTCTAAGCCAAATGATACATAAAGTGTATCCTTATCTTTTCTAACATATCCAGGCGCTAAGAACTTTGAGTATTCTTGTAAAAACTCATCAAAGCTATTAGTTTTTTCTTTTAGTTCTTTTATTTTAGCCACTTGTTCTTTTGATGGATTACAAGTATGCATTTGCCTTATTTTTTTAATAGTGTTTTCATCAAGCAATCTGTCCATTCTATCCATGATTTTTCTTCCTAATTCTGCTTGTTCTTTTGCAGGCATTTTATCTGGAAGTATAGCATATTCTGGAAAAATTTTTATACTCATCTCTTCTCCTAAAACTTCTCTAATACTTCGATGAATTTGATAAAATTTAAAAATTGCCATTCTAATCACCTCATAGTATTTTTTTACAATTACACACACATTTTTATGCTTTGTTTACGCCCGATGGCTGTAGCCTGGGCGCCCTTACGATCCAAATTTTATATAACGGACAGCTTCTATGCGACGCTGCTGAGGCTTAAGGCGATAAGCGAACTGCTGGTGCTTGCACCCAGTGAGCCAGATCCGGGTGGTTTCGCCACTTGCCGAAGTGAGTGTGGTGAGACTAGCCGTTCTTTCTATTACCTAAAATCTAGCAATTTCACTATCTTTGTCTTATGCCTACTTTCTACCGAAGCCTTGCGCAGAAGCAATGTTATGTGGAGTTCTCTGCCCCGTGATTCAGATGACGACACGATGTCGCCATATCTTATAAAGTTAATGTATTCTCGAACCCGAGAGGCTTAAGATGACAACGGTTCCAACTGCGTTAGCATAGTTAGCCTCGCAGGGTTGTTTATCAAATCTATTTCTAAGCTTTGCAAAAAGTTCCTTTCCTGAAAATACACCAAACAATTGTAATGATTTTATCTCAATGTTGATTTCTTCCTTTACTTCTCTTCTAATACATTCTTCAACCGATTCCCCTAATTCCATAAGCACGGCCAGAATGTCCTATAACTTGTCTTAATATTTAACTAATAAGATTTATCTCATTTTATTTATAATGGTTGCACTTGGTCTAGCCAAAATCAATAGTTCATTTCCGATTAATTATCTACAATATATATCTGTATAGTCTCTAGAAGTCATATAATAGTGAAGTGAGTCTTCCTTATTATTTTCAATTTTTTTCATCCCTATTTTTTCAAGTATTTTTTGTGACCCAATATTCTCTTTAGCACATCCTCCATCAATCCTGTATACTTCCATTTTCATAAAACCATACTCCAATACTTTTTTTGCACATTCTGTTGCATACCCTAGCCTTCTAAAGTCTTTATCAATTAAGTAAAAAATATGGATTATATTTTCATTATTCCTTCCATCCAGACCACACCATCCAATTATTCTATTAATGTTATTTTCAAATATGGCAAAACACACATGAACTATTTTATGTAACTGATTTTGCTTGTGATTTTCATTCATCCAATTTATTGCTTTTGTTGCTTCTTCTAATGAAATATCTCTTTTTTCAAAATTCCACATCCTTGCAACCTCATTTAAATCATCATGTGTTACAGTTCTAAGTGTTAGATTTTTAAGTTTTAATTCCATCAAATAATCCCCCTACACAATTAGTTATCCATTTATAATGCATATTTTTCTTTTATTTAAATCAAAGCATCCAACCATCCAAGATTGATAATCTTCATTAGTCTTACCTGTATGATTTATATGATCATCTATTGAGTTTGAAACAATTATTTTGAAATCAAATCTATTAGATACAGAAATTTTGAAATTATTGCATAATTCTATATAAAAACCATCAATGTTTTCAACTATACAATGTCTAAACTCTGAATCATTACTATGATATATAATAGTGAAATATTTAGTTGAACAAATAATGTTCTTCACCTTCTCTTTATTTCTTATACGGATAGCACGTATTATTAATAAATGAACTCATAAAACTCATCAATTATATAATTACTAATATAATTAATATAAAATCCTTACTTCTACTAGCTTTGCTGTTCTACATAATTAATAATTTCTTTTAGCGATTTAATTGTCCATTCGTCTTCTTTATTTCCACTTCTGTCTAAATAAAATGATGTGAAACCCAAATTTCTTGCTCCATCAGCCTCAATATCATAATCATCAACATAGATACTTTCTGAAGCTGTCACTTTAAGAGAATTTAATGCTGTATTATATATTAGTGGTTCCGGTTTCATAGCCCCTGCCAAATCGCTACATGTATAGCTATCTATATATTTCCCAAGCCCCAAATTCTCCAGAGTAATTTGTAGGGACGGTGAAGTATCACTTATTATTCCTATCTTATAGCCTTTATTCTTAAAATACTCCATCACTTCTATAACTTCATCATACAAACTTCTCTCATTATTACACCAAAGCTCAGAAAGTAACAATTCTGCCTTCTCTTCTATTGAATCAGTTATCCCTTCTCCTTTTAATAATTCTTCATAATACCTTTTCCAGAAAACTTTTTCTTCATCTATACTTTTTAATCCTTGTTTTGGATAACAGGCAACCTCAAACAATCTCATCACTTTATCATAATCTAATTCAAACTTCTTTTTTGACCACTCTCCAACAATCTCTTTATACCATTTCATTTTTTCCTTATTACCATATGTCAACGTTCCATCTCTATCAAAAAAAATTGCTTTATATTTCATCAATACACACCCTCTCATTTATAATGTACTTATTTTTATTCATCTTCTTTCTATCAGTAGACGTTATAAGCAGCATCTAGTTTCCTAAATGCTTATTAGACTCACCAACACCTTTGTCTCTAAACCACCTCATCATGAACATTTCATTTATCATAAAATCACTGTCATAAACTAAATAAGGTAGAATTGCTACTAAGACAAATTCTGCAGGAAATTCATCAATAGTGCTTATCTCATATTAAAAAACATAAGCGATAGGGTGTTATATAAATTGCTCTAAGTTTAATCCTTTAAGATATGGAAGTCCCTCTTCTATCCTGTTTTTCATTTCCTCTAGAAATTCCTTCAATCTATTATCAGTATCATTAATATTTAAATGCTTCAATATATATAAATAAGAATATATATGTCTATAGTCTAGAAAAAACTCTATTTCCTTTAGCCAACTATAATCTATGCTATTTTCTAGCTTATATCCTATCATAAAATTTTTCATAAATTTATTAGCAAAATCTAATCTATATTCCTCTTGATTTAATGGAATTCTCTGAATGGCATGATATAAAGAAATTGAAATATCATAACTAAACCAATTATATTCACAGTCTCCAAAATCAAATAATATAACTTCTCCATTATTAAAGTATATGTTTTTATGATGTAAGTCATTATGTATAATCCCATAGCTATCTTTAGAAATTGGTAAAGATTTTATTTTTTCTACATACTTATTCCATTTATCTAGAACTAAATCTGTTATTAAACTAGGTGGATCTGTTAAAATATCATTGTCTATCCACTTTTTAATACTACCGTTACACGATGGTTTATAGTTCTTAGCCAAGTTATGCATTTTTCCCATTGCTTGTCCCCAATTTTTGATTAAATTTTCTTTCCAACCCTCTTCATCAATAAAACGTCCTTCTACTTTTTCAAATATAACATAATAATATGAATAAGCATTTTCACTAATTTCTTTAATAAAATTATCCTGAATTGAAAAAACTGGTTTAGCTACATTCATTCCGTTTTCTGATAGATAATTAATCCAGTCCAATTCTCCTTTAATTAAAGACTTATTAGTTTGAGACATTAAGAAAAATTTAATTACAAAACTTTTATCATTAACTTTAACTTCATAAACACTATCATTAAACCCACCTAGTAATTTTAAACTTGAATAGTCACCATTTAACTTGTTAACTACTTTTTTAATACAACTTTATCAATCATAAGCTATACCCCCTCCTTTATTCTTTGTACTAGTGAACAAGAAACCAATCCTATTTTCATCTTTACTAACCTCACTTTATATGAATTTTCTTTACTTCTACATCATTTCCTGGGTCAGCATAGGCATCAACTTTTCCAATACTATAATACACATGGAAACTAATTATAAAGATTTTTTATAAAATATTTTTATAATTGAATTACCATTACTTCTTCATCCCACATTATTTCACCTGTTTTTTTAAATCCTAGACTTTCATATAATTTCTCTGCAACTATATTCTTAGGTTCAATGCTTGTATAAAATTTAATTTTACCGTATTTTTCTCTTATTAAATCTAATAATTTCAATACAGCCATTTTCCCATAACCTTTACCTTGTAATTTTTGATCAATCATCAATCTACTCATTTCTATTCTTTTTGTATCGGGATCCAAACCATACATTAAAAAGCCAACCATTACTTCTCCATCATAAATACATAATGGATAAAGTTCCTCCTCAAATTTAGACTGTAATATGGAATACCAATTTGAAGCAACATAATCCTTTTGCTCTTCCGATACTCTTAAATCAACACACTCTTCCCAGTTTTCTTTATCTACTATTTTAAAAATTAGTTTCATTTATTCTCACTCTCAATAATCTACTCTATGAATTTAATATACATTTTTTCTTTATTTCTTTTTTAATTTTTCTACGACACTGTTAAAACGCTCTTAAGATACGTATAACGTCTTAGTATTTGCGACGTTCCTGCAAAGAAATATCCATTTTGGGTAAAGAAATGTGGTACATATCACTTAAATATTGTGCCCTTATTTATCTTTACGCAAATACATTGTTACAAAAAATAATGATATTTTTACTCTTATAATCCTTAGCATAATATAAAAATGTTTCTTAATTTTGTTTCAGTCTACACAAAGCTAATATTCATAATCTTACGATATACTGACAGGTTTTTCTTTGCCCCATTTTATACAGCTGATGACGTATTGGCACATCAATAATATCGATTAGTTCAGCACCACAGTATTCGCAGGTCTTTCTGGATGCCATATTTTCCGGTGAACATGTAATAATAACTTCATCCATCTTGTGCTTCTTTGCTAACAGAAATAACAACTTACAGGCTTTTGAGGCGTAATGATTGCCTCTGAAAGATTTATAAATTTCATATCCTATATTTCCACCATATTTTGTGTTATCATTATGACCAATGCGTAAATCGCACTGACCTACTTCAGTATCATCAGCACATCTAACAATTTTGAAATAATATGCAGGAACATATCCTTTCTCGATGTTTTCATCAGCAGTTTTATATAGACGCAAATAGATTTCTTGATTCTGTAGATCTGTTGTATCGAAAAACAATTTTACACCTCCGCAAAATATAAATTATCTTTACTACATATTTTTCTACAAATACGTCATAAATAGCTTCTAGAATATATTATCAAACTAACAACACTTCTTTTTTATCAAACAAGACCCAAAAAGAAACCCCAATATCATTATTTCCTATAACCTTCTTGTATCTACGAACCTGAGAGGCTTAAGGGAGCGAATGCGACTGGGTCCAACGGACTTAGCCTCGCAGGATTGTGAGCTGAATTTACTTATTCGCTTCCATATCTTGCGAACCAAAGGCAAAGCCTGCAGCGTAGATACGGTATTATATGAAGGGGACGCCTTCTTCGAATTACTCACGAAATATCCTTAACCATAAGTAAGTGAATATCAATTAATTCATATCCTAATGATTTATAAAGGTTAATTGCTGCTTTATTGCTACCTATAACTCCCAAAGTCGCTTCACTTTTTTTCTTCTCATCTCTTAGAAATTTTAGAGTTTCAATTATTGTTCCAAATGCAATTCCTTGCCTTCTCCATTCAGGATGTGTAAATATTTGTTCAGTTGCACTTCTTTCAGAAGATATTCCCCAAGTCATGCAGCTACTAATAGGCTTACCATTACAAAATGCTGTAATCGTATCCCATTCTGATCCGGCCATAAACCAATCCAATCTAGCCATGCTCCAAGACTCTCCATCAAAACCATCTTTCTCAGACTGTAAATAAAGTTTTCTCTCCTCGACTGTTTCCATGGCCCATCGCATTATTTTAATCTCTTTATTAAGCTTGTACTCTGGCAGTGGATTTGTTAAATCGCGTCTCATAATTAAATAATTTAATGAATGATAAAATCCATTAGATAGTAAAAAATTGATTGATTTAAGATCATCATGAGAGCAGGTATGACTAATTTGTATTCGTTTATTTGGATACGATTTGCTGATATCATGTGCTCTATCAACAAGTCGGTTAAAAATATCTAATTCAATATGATCATATCCATTAGAATCAGTATCAATTGCAAAACGATGAATATAATTCGAGTCTTTCCCTTCTTTATTAAGGTATTCACAGGAATCTGTTGGCTCTAAATGACCAGATGCAACAACTTGATTGTTAATCTCTGCACAAAAAATGTTTTCTGCTTTGAAATCTGCATTAAATTGATATGACAGATTAAATAAAAAATTAAAACCACTAATGTCATTAGCATCTTTGGAGTTGTAGTTACGTATCTTAACATTCATTGAAATCTCTCCTTATGTTTACTATTGTGTTTTGCGTTCCTTTCATATAACGGTTTCGTGTTCCTGATGTTTCTCAAGCTCAGTAACCATTAACTTATGTTGTAGAATATGCGTAGCGAACAGGAATACTTTGTTAGTAGGTGCCTTAACTATCTTTTCTAAGAAAATACCTTTCCCTACTATATAAGTCATAAAAATATTAAAATTGTGAATCAATACACCTTATTTACTTTGCTCGTATTTTAAATTAATCGTATCTACCTTGTTTTGAAACTCTATATGCAACTTATATTTATCTCCCAAAAAAGTTGTTTGATTCACTGTACCTACTAAAAATAATATTTCTTGAAATCCATCGTCGTTTATCTTTTCACTTACATCCATATCACCTAAATTCCCAGTTATGATACCATCTGTAGAAATAATTTTAATGTTAATATTGTTTTTTGGGATTAACGTTTTTTGTTTTGAAACTAATTTAAAATAGTTTGTATGGGTTTCTTCATATCTATCTGAATTAAAAATATATATAGCTTCCCAATACTTACCTTCCCCTGAAAATTCTACTATACCTTCTACTGCTTTTTGATTGCTATTTTTACCTACTACTAACAGAAAACATATTATTACTAATACAATCATGATCACTATTTTCTTTCTGCTTATATTTTCCCTAATTCCTCTCACCTTCCTAACCTCACACTATTCAATAATTACGAATTATATTTCTAAATGATTGACCTCAGAAACCGATCCAGACGTTAAGGTTTCTACTAACGTTCCGTGTTGCTGACGTTCCAAAACCTTAGATAGCTCCTATCTTAGGTTTTGGAATATGCCTTGGCGTCTTCCATCAACTTACCTATGTATAGATTATAAACCATAATTTTACATGTTTCTATAACAAAAAAGTCCACCAGCCAAGGCGGACGGCAACATTTTGTTATACGTAATTTTGCCACTACACTTCGAGTAAAGTCTGACTAAATTATTTGATACTATAAGCAAATTGCGTAACAAATAAATTATATCCTGTTGATATATACACTCTATTTTTTCAGACCTAATTCAACTAATTTTATATAATGTGGAATATCATTTATAATTGGGCTAAAATAAAAGGGCGCATTGCAACAACCACATCTCCAGTAGGTGTTCCCATCTATTGCATACTCTTGCCCATATATACATGTGCCTTTTATGCGATTCGAGCATCCGGTATCACTCCATAAAAAAATTTGCTTAACAGAGTCTGGGCACTCTTTTAAATAATCTATACATTTTGATACATTTCTAATACGAAGATACAAAAAGAGTTTTGTTTTATTCGATGACATTAAGTAATGGTAGGGGCCTTTTTTTCTTATTTCACTTTCCTTACTATAGTAAGCATAACCAGGCCCTTCGTTCGATTCTCTAGACCCGGCATAATAACCCATTTCACTAAGCACGGCATCCATAGCATAAACAAATTCTTTCTCCTGCTTTGTATGCATTTTGTCAGCAATTATATCTGCACCATGTCCATAATTCACAGTATTCGTATCATCTTGAAACAATTTATAATGACAACTAAGAAAATCATTAATTCGGTTTGTTATATGAACCTTATCCGCCATTGATTTCAGTACAGTTAAAACCTGTGCATTATCAGGATATAATATATAGATGCTTTCACTTGCAATTTTATAATTTTTTAAACCATCAAAATAAAAACCATAATCACTCAGTCTTTCAAAAATTATAGGAATATTTTTAACATCATTTATTGCTTTGAATTTATTTACATCTAAAATAATAGTTCCGTTATGCAAATCACCAGCATTCAAAAGATAAAATAGGAGCTTAAGTGGACGATATGCTGCACTTCTCGACTCTCTCGCCTCTTTAGTAGAATACTTATACTCCACTGATTTATGCAAAGGCATTCCAAAGACTTCTGGGAATTTAGCAATATTACCATATATATTAGTAAACATATTCCATACTTCTTTAAATGCAGAATCAAACTCTTCCTTTGACATATGCTTTAAAAAGCTATCATGAATCTCAAAGCTATCAGGTAATCGTACAACCTCAGCCTGCCTCACTTTTGCCCATTCCTGTATCCAGTAAATATTCTCTACTATCATACACCCTCCTTTTTCACAGGCTTTCATTATTGTTTCTACTCAATATCCATATATATAAAGAATATCTCGCCTTTTCAAACCAAAATTCAATATCGTCAACTACTAAAACCTGCTATCTATTTTCCATAATAACACATTAAATATGACATCTGTATGTCATAATATTTTACAAATATATCATAAATAACTTCTCAAATATATTATCTATCTTTTCAACATCTCTTTTTTTCAAACAAGACCCCAAAATCAACCCCGATATCACCATTTCCTATAACGTCCAAGTATTTGCAACATCCCTGAACCGAACCCCAGAGTACTCCCCCCTTTGCTCCCGGTGAATGGATGTAGTGCTCATTACTATAAAAGGGTACACTAGTGCACCCTTGCGTAAATACATTGTTAGGCGAAGCTACTTACCTCGAACTTATTTATTACTAACATTAATAGTTTCTAAAAGTATATCAGGTCCTTCTTTAAAGATTTCTCTAAAACATATCAAATCTTTATTATGACTATTATAGTAATCTACAATAGCAAAAAGTCCTGAAATAGCACCAAACTTGTCCCAATACTTTCCACTATTAGCCCTAGCCAATATTTCATCTTTCCTATCTTGAGAATTATTTTTCATTTCATTAAGTAAGGTTGAGTATGCCTTTTCTTTTCTCTCCATCATTTCATTAGTGTACCAATCAGTTGATAAAACCTCTTTGTCAAAAGATAAGAAATGCGCAATACCTTCATTAAAAACAATATATCGTAAATTTTCATAAATTGAATCTTCAATACTAGAACTTCGATACTTCTTCTTTATATAAATATGCGCTATCTCATGAGTAATTAACTGCATAATGATTTCTGAAATTTTATCATCATTTTCAGAATATGAGCGTATTCGTTCTAAATCAAAAATTATACATTTATTTCCTTCTTTATCCTGTCTAATCATTGAATCATATGGATCAGGTGAGCCGACTATAATATATACAGTTACATCTTCTGATAAAGCATTGTACTCTCCAAAGAATTGTTCCCATAACTGTGAATTTAAGGGTTTAAAATCTCTTAATGATTTCAATAACATTTCATAGATATTTTTCAGTCTATCATAATTTTCTTTGAGTGGTTCCTGATACATATGTTTTCCTGGAACTATCGACCTAAATATCCAATGATCTATCATGTTATTTATCGATTTATTAGAAAAATATTGTTCAATTATTTCAGTATTTAATTTCATTTATCTTCATACCTCCGCATTTAAAACTTTCTCCTAACTCTTGTATTCCCAAACCTCATATTCGAAAATATCCTCTTATAACAGTGCCTCCCTACATCTACCATCTCTTATAATTAAAACCTTTCTTGATATTGAAGTGTCTCCTAACGTTTTTGTATTTGCAATACTTGCTTCCTCATACTATTTACACTTGTACTATCTTAAATTTAGTTTTGCTATTAATTCACCATCATCATTAACTGCACCTGTTTCTACAAAACCAAATGTTGCATAAAGATTCTTAGCTACAATATTTTGAGGATAATAAGAAATATAAACAGCTGAAGCTTCACCCTGTGGAAAAGTTTTAATTAACTCAAGTGACTTAGCAAATGCTTCCTTGCCATAACCTTTTCCCTGGTATCGTTTATCAATCATAAATCTACACACACCATAACACTCTTCATCGCCATATTCATTTTCCTCTGATGTTTCATGATATAGCATAACAAAACCTATCATTATATCATCATTATAAATGGCATATGTCATAGGCGGTAGCTCATCATTTAATAAAGCTACATACGATTGTGCCATGCTATAAATATTAGATGCTATAAAGTTATCCTGTTCTTCAGTAACTTTTAGATTAATGCACTCCTCCCAATTATCCCATGTAATTTTACGTAATTCTATCATAATTGTACTTCCTCCTTATAATCCTACTCTATATTATTAAACTAGCACGCAATATCATCTAAGGTTTTCATATTTATGATTTACTTGAAACGAATTTTAAAGTACTTTCCCTGATAATCTATGCTCCCAGTGAATGGATATAGTACAGCATCATCGTCCTAAGAATATACCCTCATGCACCTTTGCAAATATAATGTTATGAAACGTTATTATTACCACTCAATTTTCTTTACATCAAACAAATGATCTCCAATTACTGCCCTAACTGGTCCTTTAATTATCTGTTCACATTCTCCTATCTTTACTCTTAAAAAATTTTTATGTATGATTTCTTGATTTCTTTTTACAATATTCATAGGATCAAGACCTGTTACTTGAAACCCCTCTTCCAAACTATTTAGCTTGCATTTTCTTTCGAACTCATCAAATACTTTATCTCTTTGTTCTTCCCAGTTAATAATGCACTGCTCAATTTCCTTTAGATTTCCATGTTTATACTCGATATTTATCTCTCTTACCTCTTTTATCTCTAATTCACTTTTAATGAAATCACTTAGAAATAATTCACTATTATCAAGCTTACTCTTCCAGTTTGGTATATATTCGTCTGCAATTAAACTTAATAACAAACCTTGATTATATGTACTGTGTCTTATTTTTAGATTTTCTTCATTTATTTCTGTAAATCCTTTTATATATTCTTCTAAAATTGAATTTCGGTTATTTGAAGCTAACTGAGTAAGTGCTTTATATTCTACATATACTGCTGTTCCTTCAACGCTTTCTATGGCTTTTTCATATTCTATGATACTTCCTATAAGCTTTTCTCTTTTATTTCTGACTTTAAAATACAAAGTTAGTAATTCCATCTTTTTTTCTTTATTATTTTCAATATTTACACCTAGAAGATACTGTCTTTCCAACATCCGTAGATTAATATTCTCAATTGTAATTGGATAATCAACACCTAATAGTTCATTAGGAAACCTTTTTTCACCATTTGCAGACTGAAAACCATGAAACATTTCATGGATAATGAGTGATGCTAGTTTTACATTATCAATATCTTTAGAGATAGTATCTTCGTTCCAAATTGCTACATAATTATTGTTAATTGAAATGGCAGTATTCCCCATAAATCTTTCATCTACATTTCCAACAAAACATGAACCCTTTTTTATTAAGTCAATATCTATTCCCACGTTATCATTAATATAGAAATTTTTATCATTATATATTGCATACTTTGTTTTTGTAAACTTATCTCACAATTGATTATAGTCAATCAAGTTTAAAAGTTTTTCTAATTCTTTCATTCTCCAAATCATTTGAATCCCCCCTTATATTTAATGACTCATAATATTCCAAAGAGTGAATATTAAATTTTAAATTCCCCATGTCCAATTTTATCTAATGATTTATTATACATGATAGGAAATTTCCCTGGCTCTTTCAGAGTGTCAAAGACTGCACTCTTGCCAAAACAATCATGTATTATGCCCCAAATATCATTCCCAAAACTATATAGTCTAAAATGCTTCAATTTTGGTATTTCATTCTTAATCTGATCATCAGTATAAGGACTCATCCAATATTCAGAGATTCGTTTGTTTAATTCCTCTACCGATTTAATTCTTTTATTTCTTATATCACTAATATCCTTTCTAAAATGAACCATTGTGTTATAAAAATCATCATTTAGATATTTCCAAGTATAGCTTTTCTTCAGAAATGTCAACAATAGTTACTTCAACCCCAAGTATAGCTAACGGTATAGCCTTTTTCCCATTTGATCCAAGAAGATTTATAATCTTCTTTCCACTTACCTCACTAAGAAATTCCAAGTGTCTTCTTAAATATTTTTCAGGTTGTTTTTTCATGTCAATAGCAACTTCATGCGGTAAACCTGTATTTTTTATCCAAAACTCATATGCCCTATATGACCATGATTTTTTATTTGCTTCATTTTGAATATTCATTAATTAACACCTCTACTTTAGTATTAAATCTAACATCCCTCATTTAACATCTACAATTTATATAGCTATTATTATACTTTAATAAAACATGGCTTGTCAGATAACATCCCTGTATTTGCGACATCCCTGAACCGAACACCAGAGTACTACCCCATAGTGGAGCTTTGCTCCTAGTGAAAACGTGGTGCACATCACTTAAGATTGTGCCCTTGTTCACCTTCACGCAAATACGTTGTTATAGGAAGTGATGATGCTTTTTACTATAGACTTGATATAAAATAAATGATGTGTTTTGATTGGATTATAGTCTAATAAACTAATGCTTATAATTTGTGAAGAAAAGACTCTAATATTTTGTTAAATTCCTTTGGATTATCCACATTAGAATTATGAGCTGCGTTCTTTATATACTTTAATGAATAATTATTATTCTTAGCCCACATTTTATTATATTTAATTACATTACCTGTAGTATCTTTGTCTCCAACAACAAGCAAAACAGGAAAATTAAAAGTGACAGTATCTGTTTTCTTCAAAAAATCCCTATACGCCTGATTCATAATATTAATAATTTCTTTCTTATTAAGCTTTGAAATAGCTTGATGCATGTTTTCGTAAGCTTCTTTTGTCGTCGTAGACCTCTTTGCTATACTTTTTAACAACATCTGATATGGAAACGGCTTAGATAATATTCCCATCATTGAGAGAAGATAACGTTCCAATTTAGAATAATACTGATGTCCATAAGGATTTGTATCTACTAAAACCATCCCTTTCACTTTATCTGGAAATAATATCCCGTATTCTTGAGCTAAATAACCACCCATAGATTGCCCAACAATAATAATATTATCTTCATTTTCCATTTCGAGAATTTCATATAAATCTTCTGCTAAATTTTTATAAGAAAAATCATCATATGGTCTGGAATTTCCATGTAATGGTAAATCAAGAACTAATGTTTTAGCCATAGTATTAAAATATTTAACTTGATTATCAAACATAGAATGATCTGCTGTCATACCATGTAAAAATACAATACAATTAGTATTCGTCTGAGGTAGATTAATCCAGTAATGCACTTCTCCTCTTTTTGACTGAAAGATTTTATGAATCATGATTTACCTCCTCAGTAAATAATAACTTTTCTTTATTACACATTCTAACACAAATACACCCATAAATAACTTCTAGAATATATTATCTATCTTTACAACCCCTCTTTTTATTAAATAAGACGCTCAAAAGCATCACCTATAACGGCCCCGCATCTACGATGTTCCTGAACTAGCCCCTTAAAATCTTTCTCCTTGGCGCGCTTGCACTGATGAAGAAATATGGTGAGCATGACTTAATAAGAATACATCAATCCAATAATCTATTTCACCATTTTCAAAACGTTGATTATTAGATAATGCTATCGCACCGTATAAAGTCCCTGTTTGCCTATCACAAATAGCAAATTCATATGACTTATCAGCATTAAAGTTATAAATATGATGTTCTGTTCATGGCAAAGTACAATCAATTGTATATGGATACGGTAGTGTGAGTGTACTTTTATATATTGTAGTTATTACATAGTTTGGTAACAGTTTCAGCATCCGATTTTTTGAATATCCTTAAAAATAGCCTCACAATAGTAATAGTTTTATTTATGTTGTCATAAACCATTTTATTCCCACTTTTCTTATTAGTTAAATATATAATTGAATATTATTTATTTATATAAGATGACACTCAATTACAATATTGCTAACAGCCAGTAGTAACACTGACCCTCTTGTATTGTTTTCAGTTAACGTCTCGGATTAGTTATGTCTCTGAACTGAACCTTCAGAGCTTTTTTTCGTAGTCGGTGCTTCGTACCTAATGAAGAGATGTCTGCTAATCTTTTGTTAGACGCAGTTGCTTTAATCTAGAAACTCATATGCATATTCTCCTTGTCTTTCAAATCCCATGGATTCATATGTTTTCATTGCAGAAACGTTTAATGCTGATGTTACTAATACTGGAGCTTTTTGTTCTCGAATGGTAAGCTCTATCATATGTCCAATTAACTCTCTCCCAAATCCTTTGTTTCTATAAGCCTTATCAACATAAACACTTGTGATTTCTGTAAAATTATCAGTTTTTCCTATAAATCTTGCCATTCCTATAGCGTTATTTTTATAATCTAGTATATAAACCCCTGCTTTAATTTTCGCTAATATTTTTTCAGTGCTAGTTATTGCTTTAATCTCTTCTTCTGTTTCTGCCTCTAAGAACCGTGATGTAAAATATTTTACTCTTTCCAAATCTTCACTACTCAAACTAGCAAGTCTAATTTCACCTTGATATTGCACATGTATATTATTATATTTTTCAATGTCTAATTTATAAAAAAGGTTAGGAGTTATAGATCTTTTATACTCTAATATTTTCAATAAACTATTTACATCTTCCAACTTTCCTGCCAATAAAATTTTCTTGTAATTTAATCCCTTAATTTTACATGCAATATCTTTTAACCCATTTTTCGATGTATATGAAAAGTTGGTAAAATTTGAATTTCCATCATTCTTTATATGTAAAATATCAGCTATTCCTTCTTTGGCTTCATTAACATATAATTCACCTAAATTATCCGTATTATTTTGAATTAATTCAATCAATATAGCATTATACATTTCATCATGATACAGGAATTCTAATATTTTTTTCTTTAAATCATCTGTAATGCTATCTATCTTTTTCATATTAATGCTATGCCTCCAATCAAAGCTAAAATAATTGCGTCTAACGTCTAGTATTTGCGACGTCCCTGAACTAGCCCACAAAAGGAATACTCCTTTGCTGCCGCTGAAGGGATGTAGTGCACATCACCCCTCTTAGTACACCTTTATACAAATACCATGTTATTAGGAAGTAATGATGTCTTTTATTCCTATGATCCTTCGCATAAAATAAAGAATACGAAAAAGATTGCAGCTTACAGGTTATACTAACTATGCTTCAGGCTCTAGATCTGTTTCTAATAAAGTAAACACAAATTCATCATTCCACTTTCCATCAATAAGTCTTGCTTCACGCATATGTCCTTCTTGCACCATACCTATACGTTTTGCTAAAGCTACACTTCTTGTATTTTCGGAATTAATAAAAGCCATTAACTTATGAATACGCAGTTCTTTAAAAGCAAAATTAATCACGCTTCTGACCGCTTCTGTGGCGTAGCCGTTACCCCAATACTCACTAAGAAATGCATATCCGATTTCCCATTCTTTTGTTTTTTCCCAATTACAAGTTAAAGAAACATCACCAATCATTTCATTTTTTTCATTGTAAACAATATATCTTATTGCACCTTCTTCAGGTAACCCTCTTGTACTTTCGATAAACCCTTTACATCTTTTAATAATACTATCTTTTTGAGGAATCCCCTCCATCTCATACTTTTTATTTTCAGGTCGTGTTTCTAACTTAATAAGAAACTCAAAATCCTCTTCAGTGATTTGATGTAATAACAATCTATCAGTTTTTAAAGTCAACTCCATATTTACTCACCTCACAAAATAAAATCATTCTTTCATTCAACATTTTACTATTACGTATCACCTTATTTTTTTATAGACATCAGAGAATAGCTCCGATATCACTATTTCCTATAATGCCCTCGTATTTGCGACATCTCTGGGCTGAACCCTAGATCATTACCCCTTGGTGGAGTTTTGCTCCTGATGAATGGATGTGGTGCTCAACACTCTAAGATTGCACCTAGTGCACCTTTACGCAAATACCGTGTTATATGATGTTGCATACGAAAGTTACCAAGAGCTATAAGATTATGCCAAAATCTAAATACTTACCCCAAAAGAGTCTGGATATACTTCTATTCCAACTGCATTACCAAAAGCGATTGCCCACTTTATAAAATTATAGGATATTGATGTGATTATATTTCCTTCTCTTATATATCCTTCGGGTACTGGATTTTCTATATTGTCATCCCATCCAATCATCTGTTTTAAATCTTCTTCTGAAAAACCCTCCTCATAAATTTCTTCTTTGTTTATGCCTGCCATAAACTTTTTGCCATTAAGCATTCCTGTTTTGACTAACAAAAGTGGTGCGATAGATATTGCTCCAATAATAAAATTTTCACCATCAAATTTCTTAATGAATGCTAAAATAGTTTCATCCTCTATTGCCTCTCTTATGTCTGCTGAGCCAGTCAACAACAATGAATCATATTCTTCTATATTTATTTCACTAATTGTTTTATCTGGAATTACAGTTAAGCCTTCTTCACTTCTCAATGGACTTAATGATTTTGCAAATATAGTAATAGACTTACCTGCCATTGCAAGCATCTCTAATGCAACACTAAATTCAAAATTACAAAACTGGCTATAAATAAGAATAGCTGTTTTTTTCATAGTTTTCACCTCCAAAATAGATGTTTTATTGAAGTCCCCAAATACTTCAATATATAAATAATTTCTTCTTTAAAAACTAGTGTTTAATGTCACATAACGTTTTGAGGCTTATTGATGTCGAAATTTCCCTATGATAATTACTTTCCAATGTCGATAAGCCTCTGTTATAAGAAGTGACAACATCTTTTCCGCTATAATCCTTCACATAAGATAAATGATACGTCTTATTAAAAACTTTCTTTAATTATTTCGATAGCTCTTTCAATAAACTCGTCTCTACCTTCCCTAACTCCTTCTATAGTAGGAACCATATAAATATCTGGTTGTACTCCTATTCTTTGGGTAGGTTTTTTATCTGGATAGTATACACCAAATCCACTTATGGTAGACCTTATATTTCCTGGAAGAGTAAAGAGACGCACATCACCATCAGCCCCTGCTGAAGGCCTACCAAGAACTATTGAATT
Source organism: Tissierella simiarum (assembly GCF_018917865.1). Classification (GTDB taxonomy): domain Bacteria; phylum Bacillota; class Clostridia; order Tissierellales; family Tissierellaceae; genus Tissierella_C; species Tissierella_C simiarum. Next base: position 61,853 of record NZ_JAHLPM010000012.1, on the reverse strand, counting down.
TTCTGTATTTCTGAGAGACATAGTTGCAAACTCTCCTTGACTAATAGTATGTTCATTTATTAGAATCACTAATTTACCCTTATAGACCTCATCATCTAAAATCTCATTGTTTGTTTCTTTTGGCTTCCCTGAGACAAAAGGATCAAGATAATAAAATTCACCTGGTTTTGCACGATTAGGAAATGACATCCTGACAAACTCTTTTTCGTAAGGTATTAGATATTTTACTAATTCATAAGTAAGTGGGCTAGAAGGGTAGTTTCTAAGATCTACAATTAAACCTTTAGTATTCCACCATTTCTTCATAATCTTGTCAATCTCGCCTTTTTTCAATAGTCCAGCATTTATATAATAGATTTTGCCGTCTTCTATCTCCTGTGATTTAGTATCCACACCGACATTAATATCTTTTTGACTACCTTTTACATTTACATCAATTGTTTTTCCCTTTCGAATTACAGTAACATCAGTATTCTTTTCATGAGTTCTAAATAAATCAAGAAAAAGTAAACTTCCAGTATCCTCTCGTGACTGAGATATATATTTTCTTCTATTCTCTAATATTTCATCTATATCTTTGTCGCCAACTTTTAGTACAATGTCTCCAATTTCAAGTCCACATTTATAGATTATTTTACTTATAACAATTTGATTGTCAATTTCAACAAAGTTTACAGGAATCCTATACATTCCAAAATAATTAGAAATGACATTCCCATTTTTACCCATCAAATAAGCATGAGAATCATGTATTCTAGTTGTCAATTCTGCTATTGTCAGTAGATAGGATTCATAATCTGATCCATGTATAAATTTAGGAATAAATTCCAGAAGTACTTGATCCCAATCCTCTCCAATAACAGCTTTATAAGGATAATAATACTCTATAATATTCCAATAACGAAATAAACTAAGTAGCCTGTAGCCAGTGTCATCAAATTTCATACTAGGATATGAATTTTCATTTTCCATAAACGGATAGGGTGAATCATCCTTAAAACTAACATATGCATTTTCTCGTTCTGAAATATTAGAATCTAAAAGACTCGATAATTCAAGACTCAAATCCTTTCCTAGATATTTCTCGTCTTTGCACCAATCTGTAGATGGACTGAGCTGTATGTAATCTTCCGGAAATTGGTATTGCTGATCTATATCTCCAAAAAGGGTTTTGCTATCTAAAGAATGAACCCACTCATAGAGAATTAAATTAACATCTGAATCTTCTTCTAGAATATAAGGCATAACACGAAAAAGTTCATAATCCCAATTAACATCTCCAGATATAACCTCAGGATGATAATATTTCACAACTCCCCATACCTTACAGAGCTTAGCAAGATCCATGGTCTTTTTTTCAGAAATGCTCGAAAAATATATCCCACTTCCTTTGTCAAATTCTTGGTCCTTATCTCTCTCAATTTGATGAATATCTTTTGATGGTGAACATCCCCTAATGATAAAGCAAATAAAAAATAAACTAAATAATACTATTGATTTCCAATACTTCTTTTTTTCTTCTTTCAATTTTACTCCCCCTCCCCCTCAAGTATCCAATAATAATCTGTACAGTCAGGCGACTACCCATCTAATAACACATAAATCTACAAATGTGTGATATCTTATTTTTCATCCAATCAGCCCTCAAATAACAACTCCGTTATCGCCATTTCTTATAACGTCTTGCACTCAAAACGTTCCTTAACCTTAGCCAAACCTAGCTTGGTGAAGGAATGTACTTTCGCAGTCTTTTTAATGCCAAAACGAACTCGAGTGCCCTGTTAGTTGATGGAATATGCTACCCTCGGTCTTTGCGAAATATATCACCATTTTTTCTAGTTATTTGCTTTACTTCTAAGGAAATGATACTCAATATCGCTCCATTAAGCTTAATTTATTCTTATATATATTATCTTACTTATTTCTTTCAATTAAAATATGTATCAATTTTACACCTTAAATCACGTAAAACAGGTATACAGGCGGGAGTAATTTCTTTAGGTATATCATCTATTTGAAAAAATCTTACATCTTTACTTTCTATTTCATCTAAACATATATCTCCTTGAAACCTTTTTGTAATAAACACAATGTTAATGAAATATACTTCATCCCCATTAGGATAAGTATAATGTTGTTCTTCCCCTGAATAAATATTGAATAGCTCAATTTCATCTACAGTTATTCCTGTTTCCTCGTATACTTCTCTTTTAGCTGCTTCCTCTACTGTTTCACCTGGCTCGATACATCCACCTGGAATACCCCAAGTATTATTATCAGTTCTATGTTGTAGTAATACCCTCTTTTCATTATCTAGTATTATAACCCCGGCTGGACAAAGAATTAATGGTATATTCCCTACCAAACTCCTTAAATTTTAATGTAATCTAACATATTCTCCTCCTTACATTCATAAAAAATATCCCTTTAAACAGACTTTATAACGTAATGATAACTTTTTAGCATATTCTTTCAACTAACGTCTATGCATTCAATAGGTGTGCTTTGGCCTCTTCGTAGGCTTAACCCTATTTTAGCCAAAGCGAACTTGAATGCTTTGTTAGTTGCAGTTCCGTCTCCACCCTATTTTCATTTATTCAAATTAACCATCCCACTATGAATAGTACTTTTCTATATCTATTACCCATTTTAAGAATAAAGTGAAAGAAAGTTAGTTGTTAATGTAATACTAAATTTGTACAGATATTCATTTTCCTCTTCATCAAAAATAGTTCCTAATAATTTACCGTTGTTCTTTTCTATGATTTTCTTTGAGGCTATATTGTCTATATTACAAGTTAAAATTACTTCTTCTATTCCTATCTTTATAGCCTTTTCCAATGCCAGTTTTAAAATTTGAAAACCATAACCTCTATTTCTACAATCTGGTGATATATCATAGCCTATATGACCAGCACATTCTATCTCTTGGTGTCTAATTCTCACTACTCCTACAACTTCTTTTTTATCAATTAACCAGAATGTTGAAGTTATAACCTCCCCTTGATATAAGTCATTTCCCTTAGAATAGTTGTGCAAGTCGTTTAAATAATCCCGGAAATTTTCTAATGCTTTTTTATATTTATTAAAATAATGTTCATCATTTATTTTTTTGTATGTTAGAGCATAATTTTGAAAACTCTTTTCATATTTTATATTAGGTTCAATTAAAAATAAATCTTTCATAAATTATCCTCCGTTTTATATAAAGTTCTCAAAATCTTACATATACGAAATAGAAATACAATATAGTTTATCCCTATCAAATTCCCGCATGAATGCACGGTAATGCACTATCTGTACTCTAACGTTTTTGAATGACCGACACGCCGCCCCCATATCTATCGTCATAACAAAAGCGTGTGTGCTAGCCCTACTCCAGAGCTTGTCCCACTAGCACAAACGATCATGCTGTGTTAAGTGATGCCCCAACACTATCTCATTTCTTTATTGCACATAATATAAATATTATGAATTAACCTCAATACTATAAATTGATTTTATAGTATTTGACTTCTTATTTCTTCTTCGTTTTCAACCATAAATTGATAGCTCTTATCCATAAATTTATCTATGGAATTGTTTTTATATATTTCATCTAGATAATCATATAATGGTCTGCCGGTAATAATCATATTGTAAAAGTAAGGATAGGCATTTCCACTTTGATGATAAGGGTTAATTCTATTAAACTCTTCATCACTTAGAATCTGTTCTACTACAGCCTCACTTAAAATCCAAATTAGACTAGGAGCTTCATATTGTTCATATGAATCCTTATACTTTTGATTCCATAAATAAAACCATAGATAATGAGCAATCTCATGTAATGCAGAACCTATTGAACCCTCATCACTATTCATATAAAACACATCAAAAATATGCTTCTTTAAGTATCTAGGACTAATGGGATTCAATGTTATATTACATACTAGATTATTGAAAACCTCACCAGTATCAAATTGAAATATTGAAGAGAAACGCTCATTAATTAGTTTTTCGTAACGATTCCAATTTTCTTGATATGAGATAACTTTAATTTGTATTTCTTTTTCTCTTGATTTATACAATTCAAAAACTGTTCCTGAGATCTCTTCAACAATATCCTTATTATCACTACTCTTATCAAACGAGCCTTTGAATTTTAGCAATTCGGGAAAGAAATGAAAAATTGGTTCACTCCAAAACTCATCCTGTTTTATGAACTCTGAAATTGACTCCGCAGAATATTTATATCCCTGGTCTTTATATAGCAACTTCATTCTAATGCCCTCCTTCAAATTCCGATTTATCTAATCGTGATAAATACTCATTACTTCACATAATTCTAATAATATTTAACTAAAATAAATAAAAATTTATTCTCACCAGAGTTCTGATCTGACATTGGAGTGTCATCTAACGTTCTTGTATCTAAGAACCCGAGAGGCTTAAGGCGGTGATGCGCCGGTTCGACGGACTTAGCCTTGCAGGATTGTTCGCTGATTCATCTTTCTTGCTTATTGCTTCTTGCGAACCAAGGGCGTAGCCCACAGCGTAGGTACTGTGATAGCAGATGTCTCCGACTTCTTCGATCCGCTCACGAATCAACCTTTTAATAAGTTCGATGTTTTCGTAAAGTTTGTTGTTTTTCATATAAGAAAGGAGACTCTAAATTGTTCGAAGTTCCCTTTTCCTTCAAGTACCAGTTTCAACAACAATTTATTAAATTTCTATTGTTCCAATGATTGTCTTAATACGTTCTCGTTCTTCGCTCTTATCCAAGTATTCAAAAAAACCAAGACGATTTCCCCAAGGATCTGTAAAAGTTCCCCATTTGACTGGAACTTCTGGTCTTGAGTGTATTTCAAAATAATTTATTTTTAATGCTTCAACAAGTCTATCTCTTTCAGCTTCAATATTAGTTACTCCCAAACGTAATGGCCCATTACCTTCAATAAGTATTCCTTCTGCGACCTGTAACCAACATCCAGAAATTAGTTCCCACTCTGCAAATCCCTCATGTGGAACAAAATCAGGCTTTCTATTTAAGAGTGTTTCATACCACTTCTGCCCTTCCTCAATGTTAGAGACCCGAACCTGAATAGTCATTTCAAAAATCATTCTTTATCCCCTCCAAAATATATATGATTTTATAGGCGTTTGTAAAACGCCACAACCCGTATAAATATGGGATAATTTTTCTACAAAATAATATAACTCCTCACCGATTTATGGTAAAATTGAAGCGCCTAGCAACAAATCCACCAAAACTTGAAAGGAGTTATATAAGTATAATACTACATAAACAGCTTTCTTTGGCAGATATTTTTTCTAACTGCAAAAACTTTTTTGAAAATGATAAACCTAAGTTTCTTTCCTTGCTAGAAAATACCACATGATGCTTTATAGACTCAAATACTTCATGTGCAATTTTACTTCTTTTGTTGTCTAATCTACATCCCTAGCTATTTCTTCTTAATGCCCCAAAGATATAATTGCCCATCATCACCTTTTGTGAAAGTATATTCTTCATCTATCCATCTATGGTGTAAAACATTTTCGCTAATTGAGTAGGTAGGTAAAGTATATTCATCATCAATAATTAAAAATATATCCTTCTTTTCTTTTCTAAGCTCTAGTTTGAACCCGTCTTCTTCGTAAACGCCTAAGTAACTTTCCAGTACATTAACACTCAAAGGGAATGCTTCAGGTTTTACAGGCATTTCATATTTTTCCCCAAAGGCAATAGATGTGACGACTCTACATAATTTATTGACGGCTGTAAATCCATAATTACTCAAAACCACAACAGCAAAATCATCATCTACATATCTATGTATTTCAGCTAAAAAGCCCTCACAACCACCATTATGATGAACAACTCTTCTATTGCCATTCATATTTATTGCAACACCATAACCATAGTTGTTTTTAAATGGAGTATTCATTTTTTCAATAGACTTTCTGCTTAACAGTTTATTATTATTTAGAGCCTGATCCCATGTCAATAGATCCTCAACTGTTGAATACATAGCCCCGGAAGAAAGAATTAAATTCATATTAATATAATTGCAGTGTATCAAATCATTGCCATTTAAATAGTAGCCCGATGCTTTATTTTCAACAATCTTTTTCTCATCATCTATCCCTGTATTAAACATTCCTAAAGGCAGAAAAATATTTTCAGTTAAAAATTGACTATAGGTCTTTCCTGATAGTTTTTCAATTAACATTCCCAGAAGATAATATCCTGTATTGCTATAATTCCACTGTGTACCAGGTTCAAAATCCAATGGCTTACTTGTAAACATCTTAATTAATTCAGATTTTTGATGGTACATCTTTTGAAAAATTTTATGTGAGTTTGGCAGGTTTGAATAGTTAAAAATTCCAGAAGTATGCGTTAATAAGTGATGAATAGTAATTTCGGGGTTTAGATCAACCCAATCAGGAAAATATTTTTTCAAACTGTCTTCTACCCTTAATAATCCCCTTTCCTCAAGAATTAGAACAGCTACAGCTGTAAACTGTTTTGTAATTGACCATATTCTATATTTAGTCTCTATGGTATTTCTAACCTTGTGTTCAATATTAGCGTATCCATAAGCTTTCTTAAACAGTATTTGCCCATCCTTTATAGCAGCAATAGAACCACTGAAGGACCAAAATTTTGTATATAATTCTAGGTATTCATTTATTTGATCTTTTACATCTTTATCTTTCATTACATTCTCTCCCTCATTTTAACCCATAATATTCTACAATTCCGTAACATTTTGCCTTATATCAAACAGACCCCAGCGAATAGCCCCGACATCATCGTTTCCTATAACGTAATCGTATTTGCGACATCCCTGAGCTGGACCCCAGAGATAGACCTCCCTTTGCTCCCAGTAAAGGGAGGTGGTGCACATTACCCTAAGCTTGCACTTTGGTGCACCTTTACGCAAATACATTGTTCTACGAAGCCACACGCTTCGTGACTCAGAGTGCGACAGGGCATCGCACCCTTAAACATCCCTACTTGGTTCGTATTGCACATAGTAAATAAAAGCGAAACAACTAAATGTTATATTAATTTATTTAATTCTACAGATTGGAACTTACCGATTTGTGCTTTTCTTTGTAGTAGCAATCTGCATAACAATTCCAACTACAATAGACAAAAGAATCACGCCAATCCAAATTTCAAATCCAGGATGATGCTGAAGTCTGTATACTTCTTCTGCCTTCATACCTTCAACAATCTTCCCTTCATTAAATGTCTTTATCGACCTTCCAAGAAAGTTCCCGACAAAAATGCCAAAGACGATTCCTATGGTCATGAATGCTGAAACAAATTGCTTATTTAAGAAAAGTAGCAATGGAACAATCGCACTTAAAACCAAATAGAATTTCCAGTTATGTGCTACCCATTGGAACAGATATTCTGTATTCAAAAATGTAAATGCTAGCAAGGCAATCACTACTAAGATAAAGACCTCAATAATCGCATAAATATATTTATTTCGTTTCATAGTTCCACCTCTTATATATGTTGCCAGACATAGTTACCCACTGAACTTCTTACTCTACAAATTCTGATTTATCTTATTGTTTATAAACAATTCAAATGTCGCATTATAATACTAATGTAAATCAATATAGACTCCAACACATATACTTATACAATCCGCGGCAGGATGCCGCGTTGTCTGCGTGTGGTTTTGGAGAACGTATCTGTATGACTGACGTGCCTAAGCCCGGTAACGAGGCGAAGGCATGTGTGCTGGCTACTTAAAAAAGTGACCTTACCAGTACGAACAGTCATACCTTGTTAACTGAAGTCCGATAGTATGACACTTCCAATTACCACTATCCAAACCCTATATTTTACATTGTGAATACTTTATTCTATTTCTTATACTAATTTCGCTAAAGCATACCAGTATCTTTAAGAATTTTCATAGTTGTAGACTTTTCATTATTATAGTTATATATAGTATCATCAATTAAAAAAGGTAAAGGAGCATTTCCAGTTAATTTGATCAAATCTAAATTGACTTTAACTCTTGTGATGTTTTCATTAAGTGTTGCTTTTATTGATGGCAGTTTTATATTTGTTAAGTTTTCTAAAATATTATGCACACCACCATACTGGTTAATTAGTTTTGTTGCCGTTTTAGGTCCAACTTTGGGAACACCTTTTAAATTATCAGACTTATCACCAATAAGAGCTTTGTAATCTGCAAACAAGGCTGATTTAACCCCATACCGTTCAAATACTTTTTCTTCATCATATATGATTGTGTTTTTACCACGATAAACATATAATGATACATTCTTATCGACAAGTTGTAAAAAATCAGTATCATTTGAAACAATAAATATCTTCATTTTTTCTCTATACATTTTTACATAACTTGCAATAACATCATCTGCCTCAAAACCATTAGTTGTTTCAAAATACCTTATATTTATGTATTCTAAAGATTTCATTATATCTTCTAACTGTGAAAAAGGATTATCAATTTCTTCAATATCGGTGTAATCCATTCTATTAGCTTTATATTCTGGATTAATTTCTGCACGGTTGTTACCACTTTCGCCATCAAAAATAACAACAATATTGGATGGTTCAATATTTTTTATTATTTTTAATAATGCCCCAAGGAAACCTACTATTGCATGAATAGGCTTGTTATCTTTACCCAGTATTTTTGCAGGCATTCCATAAAACATTTGAAACAGTAAATTATGTCCATCTACTAATAATAACTTTTCCATATACAAGCTCACCTTCGCTAGTTTTTTAAAATTGCGTATTTTACAACTATCGTCATGTTAATTTCTTATTTAAATTTTTCAAATCTAAACTCACTTTCAATAGGATTTCAATTAACGTCTACGTATTTGCGACGTCCCTGAACCGGACCCACAGCGCATTCTCCTTGGCGGTGGTCACACCCGGTGAAGGAATGTGGTGCACATTACCCTAAGATTGTGCCCTCGTGCACCCTTGTGCAAATACATTGTTAGAAGATGTGGCGATGTCTTTTCCCCAACGATTCTTCGCATAATATAAATTATGTGTCTTAACACTATGTTTTTACCTATATATTTTATTTCTTGATTTCTTTGATTTCTTTGATTTCTTTAAATGATTTTATAAAATATAATGTAAATACTAAGATTAGAAAAAATTTAGAGATGCTATTTATAGTTGCTTTTGTAGAATCTTGAAAGACTTGATGCAAATTATGCTTTCCAATATAAAATACGCTCAACCAACACGCAATCCCACACAATAAATAGAAATCTTTTTTATGTTTCCAAAACGAATAAAAAAAGAATATCATTGCAGGAAAGAAAATTAATATTCTACCAATATCCATAACAATCTACCTCCTCTAAGATTATCTTTAAATATACAATTCCTTCTAACCTTTGACTTTTTTACTGCACATAAATCTACTGTTATGCAATATCTTGTTTTCATCAACACCCCCCAGAGAACTGCCCCGAAATCGCCATGTCTTCTAACTCCTGCATTCCCGAACCTCATGTTCGGGAAAATTATACTATAATAGTTCATTCTCCATCAACCACCTCCCCAAATAAATCATTTCCGCTAAAATATATCATCTAGAGGACTACGTATCTTTCTAATACTATTCTTTGATACATGAGTATATATTTCAGTAGTTTTTGAACTACTATGCCCCAATAACTTTTGGATATATCTAATATCTGTGCCACTTTCTAGTAAATGTGTAGCAAAGGAATGTCTTAATGTATAAACTGATACATTCCTCTTTATATTAGCTTTATCACATGCAACCTGAAAAACTTTTTGTACTGACCTTTCTGTTAAAAAGCTATTCTTCTTTCCACCTGGGAATAGCCAATCTTCAGATCCTTCAATTTCTTTATGTTTTTTTACTATATCTAATGCTACTTGAGATAATAGTGTCTATCTGTCTTTGCTTCCTCTCCCTTGTACTACATGTACTAACATTCTATCTTCATCAAGATCACTTACTTTTAACCTAACTACTTCTCCAACTCTTAGCCCCGAAGAATATACTAAATACAATATTGCCTTATGCTTAATATTTTGAATATTGTTTAATATCTTTGCTACTTCTTCTTTACTTAATATCTCTGGTAATTTATTTTCCTTTTTAGGTCTAGGTAAATTATATACTATATCATTTCTATTTAAGATTTCTTTAAAATATATATTAATTGCGCTTAAGGTTTGATTAGCATAAGAATGAGAACTTTCCTATTCTTCTAAAATAAAAAGCATATACTCTTTAATATCCTTATTTGTTATCTCTTCAGGAGATTTATCAAGATGATTTAGAAATCTTTTAATATTATTCCTATAAGATTTAATAGTTTTTTTACTATACCCTTTAAGTTTCAAGTGTTCATCTATTTCTTTTTCTATTTTATTTGACATCTTTTCTAAATCAATAGCCTTATTAGACAATTTAATTGATTCATGGAAATTAATAATATTAGAATCAAAGCTCTCTATTATTTTATGAATGTTTTCTTCAGTATATGGAATAGTCCAATACTTTTCGGCAGGTTCCCACCTTCTTCCATCTATTGCCCTTATTCTTTTAATTTTTTCTTCATCATAATCAAACTTAATATAAAGTTTTTCAGTATTAATTATCCCTCCCCATATATCTTTATTTATAAGTCAATCATTCCTTTTACTAATTCTTACCATACGCTATTCTACAATTTTTCCTAAATTCCTTCTTTTCTCAATAAATACCGTTAATTTACATATATAAAACAAGGTAGACATCCCTCTGATATTATGACTAAAGGAAGAAAAACAATACTAGAAGAAAAACTTGAAATAACTATATATTGTATTGAAGATGAACATAATTATCAAATGACAGCTGAAATATATAGTGTATCCTATCCCCAAGTGTACCAATAGGTTAAGAAATTTGAATTAGGTGATGAAGATGTGTTAACAGATGGAAGAAGTCATAAAAAAGTTATTCAGAGTTAACGGAAGAAGATAAAATTAGGGTTGAAATGAAAAAATTAGAAAAAGACAATGGAAGATTAAGAGCAGAAAATACATTCTTAAAAAAGTTACAGGAACTAGAAGGAGGAGATATTAATCCGAATAAGACAAGAAAATAAATATTTAGCAATAGAAAAACTTCATGAAGAAGATAAATATTCCATTTCACTACTATGTAAAGTTGCTAAAATAGCACATTCATCATATTACAAATGGTTAAGAAGAGAAAGAACAGATTGTGAAAAAGAAAATGAAGTTTTAATAAAAGAAATAATTAATATTTACGAAAAAGCAGGTGGGATCTATGGTTATAGAAAAATGACCATGAACATAAACCATAAATTAAAGAAAAATTACAATCATAAGAGGTTAATCAATTAATGAGAGTAGTTGGGTTAAAATCAGTAATACGTGAAAAGAAGAAAAGATATGTAAAGTCAACACCACAATTTGTTGTAGAAAACATCTTAAATCGAGAATTTACAGCATTAAAACCAAATGAGAAGTGGGTAACTAATGTGAAAGAGTTTAAATATGGGTATTGAAAGAAAGCTTATTTAAGCGCTATATTATACCTAAATAGAAGATTACAAAAAAGATTAAACAGCCTAAGCAAGCACGGGTAGTGTAAAATAATCTGTGCTTTTGCGAAATAGAATTCTCTTTTCTGGCAAGAATCAAAATAGGATTTAAACCAGAAAGGAGAATTTTTAATGTCAACATTACCAAAAGAAGTTTTAAGAAATATGATTAATGATGGAAATTTAAAAACAGCAGGAGATCTTCATTCATATCTAAAAGATATGTTTAAGGATGCTCTTCAAGAGATGTTAGAAACAGAGCTCGAAGCAGAATTAGGATATTCTAAGGGAGATAAAAAGAATAAACAGACAGATAATAGGTGGAATGGCTACACTCAAAAAACTGTAAAAACTCAATTTGGAGAAATCCCACTAGAAGTACCAAGAGACAGAAATGGAGAGTTTGAGCCAGTCGTAGTACCTAAAAACAAAAGAGATATATCAGGCATAGAAGAAAAGGTAATTGCCCTTTATGGAAGGGGTATGTCAACTAGAGATATTCATGAACAGATAAAAGATATATATGGAATAGAATTATCAGCGGAAATGGTAAGCAAAATGACAGATAACATAATTCCTCATATAAAGGAATGGCAAAATAGACCTTTAGCCCCCATATATCCATTTGTTTTTATGGATGCAATACATTACAAAGTTAGAGAAGATGGACAGATTAAAAATAAAGCAGCATATGTAGTGCTAGGTGTAGATTTAGATGGATTTAAAGATGTTTTAGGAATTTGGATAGGTGAAAATGAATCATCTAAGTTTTGGTTAGGTGTTCTAAATGACCTGAAAAATAGAGGTCTAGAAGATGTATTAATATTTAGTGTAGATGGATTAACCGGATTAAAAGAAGCAATACTTGCAGCATATCCTAAAGCTGAGATACAAAGATGTGTAATACATCAACTGAGAAACTCATTTAAGTATGTCAGTTACAAGGATTTAAGAGAGTTTGCAAATGATTTTAAATCAGTATATAAAGCAATAAATGAGGAGGAAGCAATCGAAAATTTAACGGAGCTTGATGAAAAATGGGGCAATAAATATCCCTATGCCATCAAAAGCTGGGAAATGAACTGGGATGTATTATCCCCATTCTTCAAGTATCCTTTAGAGATTAGAGCTATAATGTACACCATAAACATCATAGAAGGCTTCCATAGGCAACTAAGAAAAGTAACTAAAACTAAGACCATGTTCCCATCAGATCAAGCTTTAGAAAAGATACTCTATCTAGCAAGCCAAAATGCTGTAAAGAAATGGACTCATAGATATAAGAATTGGGATTTAATTTTAAACCAATTAATTATATTCTTTGATGGAAGAATAGAGCCATATCTTTAATATAGCATTAAACATATGAGAGCCTTCTACACCAGGGATTATGAGGCTTTAAATAGACTATAATGTTAATGAGGACTCATAATTCCTGTAAATAATAGCAACATTTTTATAAATATAAATTAGATTTATATTTATAAAAAGTCATAATATCACTTATATAAAATTATTGCCAAAACTATTCAATTTAATGCATAAACTAAAACAGTCTTGGCAAAGATAAAATCAAGATATTTAATTGTAAGTTTTATCCAGCTTAATATTTCTTGTCAGATTAGAGATGATTAATTCTCTCTAAAGCACAAAGATATTTACATTCTCTAAGCACGATGGAATATCGAGATCTTGCTGCTTAAGTTGCTTTTATTATTTATACTGTCCACTTTTTTTACTCAACATTATAAACAAATCTTTCTAAGCTTCTTTAAATCTTGTAGTTGTAATTTTGCCGTCCACTTTACTTACAGTTTTAACTTTTAAAGTTGGATTTACTACACCAAATTCTTCTATGATATCCTCTAGTATTTTGAATTCTTTTCTCTTGATAATAACTTCAATTTGATATCTTTTTTCCTCATTATTTCCTCCAACAAGAAAATTATTAACTGTATATCCTGTTTCTCTAAGTCTCTTTGCTATTTCCATAACCTTATTTTTATCATTTAAAAATAAATCTACTTCTAAAATACCAAGGGCTAACCTATCTTCAATTTTACCACCTATAAAAACACCAGCAGTTCTGCCTAAGGCATATGATATAGTAAATTGAATCCCATCCGAACTAGTGACTTTGCTAACAATAGTTGCAAAAATCATGGCATCTACGAAAACTAATAAATAAACTGGATTCATAATTTTTTTAGACATTAATATTGTTTTTAAAGTTGCTAAAACATTTGTAAAAGCAGTTACTAAAAACAAACCCATAAGTGCAAATATAACATTCGCTGTCATTACGACACCTCCTTTTAATTTTTTCCATCATAAAAAAACCAACATATAAATTGTATGTTAGTTAGTAATTAATTGGTCGTATATCTATTTAAATAATCCATGTTGAGAATTCAAGATTGATAAAATCGATACCTTTTAGGGGCTATAAGTACAAGGCAAGTGGTGATTATGAGAATTATCACCATCATAACTTTAAAATAACGATAAGATTATTATAAAAATTATTGTATTATACTTTAACTACTTTCCAAATATTAATCTAACTATATTAGTATACTACATATTTTGATTGCTTACAAGTGTAGAATAGGGGCATCTTAATCAACCTTAGCTGTATACAATCTTACACCATCACCGATTGGATAGACTATAATAAACTAAACAACTAAATTAATGTCATATAAACTAATGATAATAAATAAAGAGGAGAATCATTTATATGACTAAAAGAGAAAGAAGAACCTATACCAATGAATTCAAAGAACAAATGATAAAGCTATATGAATATTTGAACCCCTTTCCACTCACATAACTGTCTCAATATTTTACCTATTTCTGATCTCTTCTTTCCATGAATCTCTTTTCTTCTGAACTTTGGTGCAAAAAAACTATATGATACTTACAATTCCACTTCGTATGTAATAAACTATTACTATCCATTCCGGATTACCTCCTCATTGATTTTAGAATTGGCTGGCGAAACCTATTCTATTTTATCAAAAGGAGGTATTTTTGTTAAACTGTTCAACACTAAAGTTCTTCAGAACTCACCAGCTTAGCCAGTGGTTTTCTTTATACAATAAAAAAGGTAGACAGCTTTGCCATCTACCTTATCTACATTTCTATTCTACTCTTTCTAATCTTATACCTGTCATTTGTCCATTTAAATCTTGTTTTTCAAGAGAATCATCAGTTACTCTTTCTATAGATTTAGCTAAAGTTTCTACTTTTATAAATTCATCAAATTCTTCAACGGCTTCTTTTATTTCATCACTACCGTCATAGAAGATTTTAATATTGTCTAAAACTTCATAGCCATTATTTTTTCTCATTTGTTGTACCTTTGATATAAACTCTCTTGCATAACCTTCATTGATTAAATCAGGAGTTAATGTTGTATCTAGTATAACAAATAAGTTGTTTTCCATAGCTACATCAAATCCTTCTTTAGAGGAGATTGTAACCATTACATAATCCTTTTCTATTTCTATATCTTCTCCATCTAAATTCAGCACTAGCTTTTCTCCTGATTCTAGCTTAGTTACTGTATCATGGGCATTTAATTCATTTAAAGCTTTACCAAAGGCTTTGATCTTAGAGCCTAAAACTGGTCCTGCCACTTTGAAGTTTGGCTTTAAGGAGTAATTCATAAATTGAGATAAATCCTTCTCAAATACTACTTCCTTAACATTTAATTCTTCCATAATTAGTGGAACTAAATCTTTAATCTTGTCTTCATACTTTCCATCTAATAGTACTTCTTTTAATGGTTGACGTACTTTTATTTTTACTGTTTCACGTGATGCACGACCAAGTCCTACTAAATCTCTTACTAAATCCATCTTTTCTTCGATTTCTTTATTTATTAATTCTTCATCAGTTTCTGGATAATAGTCTAGATGTACTGATTCATTGCCTGTTAAGTTTTGATATAGTTCTTCTGCAATAAATGGTACAAATGGTGCTATTATCTTACAAAGCCCTACAAGTATTTCATAGGTTGTATTATATACTGCTTTTTTATCATCATCTAATTCTGTTGACCAGAATCTTCTTCTATTTCTTCTAATATACCAGTTGGATAGATCTTCTATTACAAATTCTTGAATATCTCTTACAACCTTTGTTAACTCAAAAATATCCATATTTTCTTTTACTTCTTTAAGCAAGCTGTTGTATTTTGAAAGTATCCATCTATCTATTTCTGGCCTATCATTGTATTCGATGAAGAATTCTCTTGGATCTATTCCATCAGTATTAGCATATAAAGAGAAGAAATTATATACATTTCTTATACTTCTAAAGAATTTACTTTCTACTTCTCTAAGACCGTCTTCATCAAATTTTGTGGGTGTCCATGGTGGTGATACATAGATTATATACCATCTTAAAACATCTGCTCCATATCTATCGAATAAATCGAATGGATCTACTGTATTACCTTTTGATTTGGACATTTTCTTTCCTTCTTTATCTAATACCAAATCATTTACCAATACATTCTTATATGGTGACTTACCTGTCACAAATGTTGATATAGCTAGTAATGAATAGAACCATCCTCTTGTCTGATCTATACCTTCACAGATAAAGTCTGCTGGGAATAATAAGTCGAAATTATCTTTATTCTCAAATGGATAATGATGTTGTGCAAACGGCATAGCACCACTATCAAACCAAACATCTATTACATCTTTTTCCCTAGTCATTGTACCATTACATTTTTCACATTTTAAGTGAACATTGTCTACAAAAGGTCTATGAAGTTCAATATTCATATCAATATCTTCCACAGCCTTTTCTACCAATTCAGCCCTTGATCCTACTGAAGTCATATGACCACAACCACTACATCTCCAAATTGGTAGTGGAGTTCCCCAATATCTACTTCTAGAAATTGCCCAATCATTTAAGTTTTCTAACCAGTTTCCAAATCTCTTTTCTCCAACAAAATCTGGATACCAGTTAACTCCATTGTTGTTTTCAATTAACTTATCTTTTAGCTTAGTAATTTCAATATACCAACTTGGTTTAGCGTAGTATAAAAGTGGAGTATGACATCTCCAGCAATGTGGATAGTTGTGAGCCATTCTTTCTTTCTTATATAATTTTCCATTTTCTCTTAACCATTTAATAATTTCAGGGTCTGCATCTATTACAAAAGTTCCCTTCCAAGGAGTATCTGTAAATTTACCTTCTTCGTCTACAGGTTTTAATATTGGAAGATTATATTTCATACATATATCATAATCTTCTTCACCAAACGCTGGAGCAGAGTGAACTATTCCTGTACCATCTTCTGTAGTTACATAATCTCCTAATAACACAAAAAATGCTTTTTTATCTGTACTTAAGAAAGGCATAAGTTGCTCATATTCAACGTACTCTAAGTCCTTACCTTTCATTTCTTCAAGAATTTCATATTGTCCTTCGCCCAATACACGATCTGCTAATGTTTTACTTAAATAATATATTTCATCATCACATTTTGCCCTAATATACATTTCTTCTGGATTAACTGACAATGATACGTTACTTGGCAAAGTCCAAGGTGTTGTAGTCCAAGCTAAGAAATATTCATCTTTATCTTTTAGTTTAAACTTAGCTATTACTGTTTCCGTTTTTATTTCTTCATAGCCTTGGGCTACTTCATGGGAAGCAAGACCTGTTCCACATCTAGAACAGTAAGGTAAAATTTTGTGACCTTCATATACTAAGCCCTCTTTATAGAATTTATCTAAAATCCACCATACTGATTCAATATAATCATTGTCTAAAGTTATATAGGGATTATCTAAATCTATTAGATATGCCATTCTTTCAGTCATATCTCTCCATAGCTTTTCATATTGGAATACTGACTCTCTACATTGTTTATTAAATGCTTCTAGTCCATAAGTTTCTATATCATGTTTGTTTTTTAAATTTAATTTTTTCTCTACTTCTATTTCTACAGGAAGTCCATGAGTATCCCATCCAGCTTTTCTCTTTACTTGATATCCTTGCATTGTTTTATATCTACAAGTTAAATCCTTTAATGTTCTAGCCATTACATGGTGAATTCCTGGCTTACCATTAGCTGTTGGAGGTCCTTCAAAGAATACGAAGGGTTTCTTTTCGTCTCTAGTATCTACACTCTTATGGAGTAGGTCTATTTCTTGCCAGTACTTAGAGATTTCTTGTTCTCTAACACTTACAGGTTCGTTTGATAATTCTTTAAACCTTTTCACTATAGTCATCCTTTCATTATAGAATCATCGCAGTTTCGCAACTCAAATCTATTTGCCCGCTACGTTCCCATAGATTTGGCATTCATTGCGTTTGACCTACTAAAGCTCACTACCGTTCGCTAAGTTAGGTCATAAAAAAGTCCCTAAGTTAAAAACTTAGGGACGAAAATTTCGCGGTACCACCCACATTACAAGAAGTAAATCCTTCTTGTCACTCAAAATAGTATAACGTACATGACGTAATACCTTACTAGCTTTCAGGTATTATGCTCAGAGGTGATTTTCGCGTCAAGGGTTTATTAATAATCTTTCAGCCTATGATTATTTCTCTGTAAATAAACTAACTTTACTACTATCCTCATCTTAGCATTTTATTTTATATTTTGAATATTAATATACATCAATACTTACTATTTTGTCAAGCTCTCTTTTAAAATATTACATTTTTGGTAGGTGAACAGCTTTACCTAAACAATCAGCACATGCTTCTACTAAAGCTTCTGAATAAGTTGGATGACCATGGATTATTTGACCTACTTCATGTACTGTAATTTCCATTTCCATTAAGGCAGCTGCTTCATTAATCATTTCTGCTGCTCCTGGTCCAACAATGTGAACTCCAAGAATTTCTCCATATTTTTTATCAGCAATTACTTTTACAAAACCTTTAGTATTGCCTGAAGCTAAAGCTCTACCATTTCCTACAAAATTAAATCTTCCTACTGTAACATCATATTTCTTCTTAGCTTCTTCTTCTGTAAGTCCTACAGATCCAGCTTCTGGAACTGTATATATAGCAGAAGGAGTATTTTTTAGGTTCACTTTAGTTTCTTTGCCCATTGCATTTAAAGCTGCTATTTCTCCCATCTTTGAAGCTGCATGAGCTAACATTTTTCTACCGTTAATATCTCCTGGTGCATATATGCCAGGTACACTAGTTTCCATATATTCATTAACTTTTATTCTTCCTCTTTCCATTTCAAAGGGTATATCTCCTATAGCTTCTACATCTGGAACTCTACCTATGGATAATAAAGCTTTATCTACAACTAAATCTTCTTTACCTTCTAATTTTAATCTTAGTTTTCCATCTTCTTCAACAATTTCTTCTAACTTTGTAGAAGTTAATATTTTTATTCCTTTACTTTCTAAAGCATCATGTAAAGATGAAGAAATATCTTTATCTAAATTAGAAACTACTCTATCCATCATTTCTATAATTGTAACTTCAGATCCGAACATTCTAAAAGCTAATCCCATTTCTATACCAATAACACCGCCACCAATTACTGCAAAATGTTTTGGTACTTCATTTACCGTAAATATTTCATCACTAGTCAATACTAAAGGACTTTCCATTCCTGGAATATTGATTTTAGCTACTTTAGATCCACCAGCTAAAATTATCTTATTTCCTTCAATAGTTTCTTTATTGTTTATAGTTACTTTTTTATCTTTTGTTAAACGTCCAGTTCCTTTATATATATCTATTTGATTACTCTTTAATAGACCTACTACTCCGTTAGTAAGAGTCATTACCACATCATTTTTATATTGTATTAATTGCTTCATATCTACAGTTACAGAAGGATTTTCGATTTTTATTCCTCTTCTGTTTGCACTATTTATTTCTTCAATGATTTCTGCATTTTTTAAATAGGTTTTAGTAGGGATACAACCTCTATTTAAACAAGTTCCTCCCATAACTCCTTTTTCAACTATAGCTACTTTGCCACCTAGTTGAGCTGCCTTTATAGCAGCTACATATCCAGCAGGTCCACCGCCTATTACTATACAATCATAAACCTTTTTACCATCTTTGTTGATTTCTTCTTTTTTATCTATTTCTTTATTTTCTACTACTTCTTTAGCTTTAGGAGCTTCTTCCACATCAGGAATCTTTTCGTCTTTTTCTCCTAAATAACCTATAGTAGTTATTACAGGTACTTTTTCTCCTGCATTTCTTAATATCTTTAATAAATAACCAGAAGTTTCTGCTTCTACTTCCATATTTACTTTATCTGTAATTATCTCTAAAAGAACTTCTCCTTGTTCTACATATTCCCCTTCTTTTTTCATCCACTTAACTATAGTACCTTCCTGCATATCCATTCCTGCTTTGGGCATTATTACTTCTGTTGCCATTTAAATACCTCCTTATTAAGCTACCTTAAATTAACATGGTCATTGGATTTTCTAATAGATACTTCATTTCTTGTAAGAACTTAGCTCCTATTACACCGTCTATTACTCTATGATCTAAGGTCAAGCTTAAGGTCATCATTGGTTTTATCTTAATTTCTCCATCTATAGGAACTACTTTCTCAGTAATAGCATTTACTCCTAGTATTGCACTATTTGGTTGATTTATTATTGGATTGAAATGGCTTATACCAAACATTCCTAAACTACTTACTGTAAAAGTACTGCCTTGTAGTTCGTCTGGAGAAAGTTTCATTTTCATAGTTCTTTCTTGTATATCTTTTGCTGCTATAACCATTTCTGTTAAAGTCATTTTATGAGCATTCTTTATAACTGGAGTTAATAAGCCTTCATCTAATCCAACAGCTACAGCTAAGTTGACATAGTCATGAAGAATAATATTGTCTCCATCTAAACTAGCATTTACATAAGGATGTTTCATTAAAGCTTTTGTTGTAGCTAAAAGTACAATATCTGTAATAGTTACCTTCTTTCCAGTTTCCTTTAAGATATGGTCTTTTACTTCTTTTCTTAATTCTAAAGATTTTTCCATATCTACTTCCATGTTTAAAGTAAAGGTTGGAGCTGTAAAATAACTTTCACTCATTCTTTGAGCTATTATCTTTCTCATGTTAGACATTGGTATTACTTTTGTATTTTCTTCTTCTACTTTTTCTTCCTTAGTTTCTTTTATTTCTTCTTTTCCTAATGCTTTCATTACATCTTCTTTTGTTACTTTTCCAGCCAATCCGCTGCCTGCTACAGTATTTATATCAACACCTTCAATTTCAGCTATTCTTCTAGCTAATGGTGTAACTTTTAATTCATTTTCTTTGTAGTTTTCCACATCTATTTTTTGGATTCTTCCCTTTGGTCCACTACCTTTTATATTGAATAGGTCTATACCTTTTTCTCTAGCTATTCTTCTAGCTACAGGAGTTGCTCTTACTTTATCTATAGAAACAGTTCTTATTTCTTCTTTGTATAAGGTTTTTGCTACCTCTTCATTTTCTTCTTTTTTGCTATCTTCAGCTATATCAGGGGTTCCTTCTCCTTCAGGTACCTTATCATCCTTTTCTCCTAAATAACCTATAGTAGTTATTACAGGTACTTTTTCTCCTGCATTTCTTAATATCTTTAATAAATAACCAGAAGTTTCTGCTTCTACTTCCATATTTACTTTATCTGTAATTATTTCTAAAAGGACTTCTCCTTGTTCTACATATTCCCCTTCTTTTTTCATCCACTTAACTATAGTACCTTCCTGCATATCCATTCCTGCTTTGGGCATTATTACTTCTGTTATCACGTATATCCCCCCTATCGGTTCATAACTTTCAGTATTCCTGCTCTGATTTGTTCTTCACTAGGCACAGCAGCTTTTTCTAATTCTGGGTTATAAGGAATTGGTACGTCTAATCCAGCTAATCTCAATATTGGAGCATCTAGATAATCAAAAGCTTCACTTTCTGCAATAACTGATGCGATTTCTCCTATATATCCTCCAGTCTTACATGCTTCATTTACTAAAACGACTCTTCCTGTTTTAATAACAGAGTTTATAATTATTTCTTTATCTAGGGGTACTAAAGTTCTTGGGTCTACTACTTCTACACTAATTCCTTCTTTTTCTAATTCTTCAGCAACCTTTAATACTCTAGGTAACATTCTTCCGTAAGAAACTACAGTTACATCTGTTCCTTCTTTCTTGATTTCACCTTTTCCTAGTGGAATAATGAAATCTTCATCTACTGGAACCATTCCCTTTTCTTTATATAAAGTTTTTTGTTCAACGAATACTACAGGATTATCATCTCTTATAGCAGCTTTTAGTAGTCCTTTTGCATCTGCTGCTGTTCCAGGAACAACTACTTTTAATCCTGGTACATGACAGAACCAAGCTTCTAAACTTTGGGAGTGTTGCGCTGCTGCTCCAGTACCCGAACCACCAGGACATCTTAATGTCATTGGCACTTTAGCTTTTCCGCCAAACATATATCTCATCTTTGCAGCTTGATTTACTAAAGAGTCCATTGCTATAGTAGTAAAATCCATAAACATTATTTCAACAATAGGTCTCATTCCTGTTACCGCAGCACCTGCACCTGCACCTGCAATTACTGCTTCAGAAATAGGGGTATCTCTTACTCTATCTTCTCCAAATTCTTCTAGCATTCCAACAGAAACACCAAAAGCTCCTCCATATAAACCTACATCTTCTCCCATTAAAAATACTTCTTCATCTCTTCTCATTTCTTCACGCATTGCTAAATTAACAGCGTCTTTATAGGTCATTTCTTTCATTTCGTAATTCATGGTATTCCCTCCTTTAAGCATATACATCTTCTGTAATAGTTTCTATAGGTGGATTTGGACTATTATTTGCAAATTCCACTGCATCTTCAATAGCTTGTTTTGCATCTTTTTCGATTCTATCTAATTCTTCTTCTGTCATAATTTTATTTTCGATTAAATAGCTTCTAAGTCTCTTAATTGGACATTTTTTCTTCCATTCTTCCACTTCTTCTTTAGTTCTATAAATTTGAGCATCAGATTTTGAGTGACCTAACCATCTATAAGTTTTACTTTCAATTAAAACTGGTCCATTTCCTTCTCTAACGTATTTAGCCACTTCTCCTACTTTTGTATATACTTCAACTGCGTCATTTCCATCAATAATATATCCTGGTATTCCATAAGAAGAAGCTCTATCAGCAACATCTTTAATGTTCATAGCTTTTCCTTGAGGAACACTCATACCATAAAGATTGTTTTCACAATAGAATATAACTGGTAATTTCCAAACAGAAGCCAAATTTAAAGCTTCATGAAAACTTCCTTCATTAGAAGCTCCATCTCCAAAGAAACAAAGCACTATTTTTCCAGTTTTCTTCATTTGTTGAGTCAAAGCTGCTCCAACGGATATTCCATGTCCTCCGCCTACTACACCATTTGCTCCTAAGTTTCCAGCATCAACGTCTGCAATATGCATTGAACCGCCTTTACCTTTACAATAACCAGTATATTTTCCTAATAATTCTGCTACCATTTTATTTAAATCAATGCCCTTACCAATAACTTGGCTGTGACCTCTATGGGTAGATGTTATTAAATCATCATTATTTAATGCCATACAAGATGCTACTCCAGAAGCTTCTTGGCCAATGGATAAGTGAGTTGTTCCATGAACCATTCCTCTTGCAAAAAAGTAACTTACCTTTTCTTCAAAGGCTCTAGCTTCATTCATTCTTTTATACATTTCTTTTAATATATCTTTGCTTATATCAGCCATTTTATCCCTCCTACAGGTTTGTGAATAAACTTATTCATATTTTTTTAAAATTTCTTTTGCTACTTCTTCATCAGTAACTAATACATCCATTAGTTTTCCTTTTAGTGCTCCATGAATAGCTTCCACTTTCTTTTTGCCTCCAGCTACAGCTATTATATTTGGAATTTTTTCTAACTCTTCAATA
The DNA here is from genome assembly GCF_018917865.1 of Tissierella simiarum. GTDB lineage: Bacteria > Bacillota > Clostridia > Tissierellales > Tissierellaceae > Tissierella_C > Tissierella_C simiarum. The sequence continues at coordinate 38,320 of NZ_JAHLPM010000012.1, read as the reverse complement.
GATAATGCCACAGTTCTATCTGAAAATATATTATTTTTAACACTCTGCCCATTTTTGTCGAAAAAACATGTACTAATATCTCCAATTATTCCATTATCCTTTAAATTACAAATATCTTCCTTTTCTAATACACCTATATCCTCCATAGTAGAAGAAACAATACTACCTATACCTACTATTGCAATATCTGCATTTTGGCTGGTCTCTAATACTTTTTTTATACTTTTATCTTTAAATATAATATCCCTTACTTCTTTAGTAGAAACGAATACAGGTGCGTAAAGTCCCAAGGAAACTGCTCCTAATCTTTTAGACATAGTATCTGAAATAACATTAGCATGATATATATTCATTTCATTTCCTATTCCTCCAACTAGGGGAGATATTGTAAGATTCGTTTTTCCATTAGGCTTCATCCTATTTGCAATTTCATAAACTGTTCTACCCCAAGACACTGCTATAATCATATTATTATCTATAACTTGAGTTAAATAATTTACTGCAGCATCGGCTAATTGTGTAATATTATTTTTGATATCCTTTGAAAGCATAGGTATTACAATAGCCTTTTTAATTCCAAATATTCTTTCCAGCTTTCTTTGTAAATCAAAACAATATAGATCTCCAGAATCTTTTATTTCTATTTTCACTATTCCCTTAGCTCTTGCTTCATTCAACATCATGGAAACCATTGAACGGGAAATAGAATATTCTTTGGCTATTTGATTTTGGCTCATCCCATCGATGTAATACATATAGGATATTTCAATAAGCTTTCTAGTTCGGGTATCGTTAATAGTCAAGAGCTTTTACCCCCTTATTAAACTTCTATATTTTTATACGTTACTTATATATCTGTTCTATGATTATAATTATAACATATCACTAACATATGTCAATCGAATTAACATATGTTAAAATCTTTTTTATTACTTTTTCTTTTTCTTCTTAGATATATTAGTATTAGAAGGACGTTGCTGAAATTTTAATAAATCAGGATGTAACCTTTTTTCAGCATCTTTAAACTTATTATAGAGATCTATACCATCGTTAAACATAGAAGTTTTCACCCAATATCTACCTTTAAAAGCATTAGAATTTCCTACTCTCAAATACAGTTTTCCACCATAAAACTCTTTTATTCTTAAGGATTTAATTTCTTTCCAATAATAACTATGGCTTCTTCCAAAAGCATAAAATTCAATTTTTTCTCCATCATCTATAATTTTTTTGGGATAGCTAATAGATATGAATGTATTATTAATACCGTAGACAGCTATAAAGGCAATTAGACCGTATATATTAAACCCCGGGTTTTGAAACGATATAACAATACCATAAACTAAAGCTACAATCATTAAAATACCAGGTGCTGTTACAGCCCAAAAGTATCTACTGGGATTATAACTGTAAGTTTTCAAATTTTTTCCTCCCCACTAAAGTAGTTAATTTTATCATCAAATTAAAAATAAGCTATTATCTATAAACACTTTTCTATTATTTCTAAAATATCCTCTCTATTTACCTGTCTAGGATTCTTTTTTAAAGATCTAGACTCATAAGTCTTTTCTATTATTAAATCTTCTTTACCCTTTTTATATCCTGCTTCTGTTAGATTCTGAGGAATAGGCATATTTCTAAGAAGTTTCTTTATTTGAGATGAAGCACTTTTTTCTCCTCCTAATAATTTTCCTATCTCTACATATTGTTCATGACAATCTCTATCATTAAAATCTATAACAGGAGAAAGCAAGATAGCATTTCCAACACCATGAGATATTTCAAATATAGCACCTAAGGGATGTGATATAGCATGAGCTACTCCAACTCCTGTTTGTGCAAAAGCTAAACCAGCTGTAGTACTTGCCAAAGCCATGTTAGTTCTCGCCTCACTGTCATTACCATTATGAACAGCTTTTAATATACTTTTTCCTATAAGCCTTATAGCCTCACCAGCCAATGCTTTAGTAACAGGATTAGCAGTTTTAGAAGTATAAGACTCTATGGCGTGAGTTAAAGCATCCATTCCTGATGATGCTGTGACCTCTGGAGACATGGAATATGTAAGAATTGGATCCACTATGCTTAGTCTAGATTGAAATTTAGGATGAGCTATACTAGCCTTGTTATTAGTCCGACTATTATATAGAACAGAATTTAAAGTTATTTCACTTCCTGTACCAGAAGTAGTAGGAATAGCAATAAAAGGGATTCCTTTATATTCAAAAGGTTTCTTATTTAAATATTCTAGAGTATCTTCTTCTTGTCCATACAAACCAGCAGCAGCTTTAGCTACATCTAGAGGACTTCCTCCTCCAAGACCTATAATAAAGTCTGCTCTTTCTTCTTCCGCTAATTTCCTAACTTCATCTACCATAATGGTATTAGGTTCATCTACTATATGATTAAAAACTAGACTAGTTATTTTATTTGCACTTAAACTGTTTAGGACTTTATCCAATGCACCAGATTTTTTAGTTGAATTTTTTCCAGTAACTATAATGCACTTTTCACCAAATTCTTTTGTTTTTTCACCTACTTCTTCCACACTATTAGGACCAAAAATTAAATTAGATGGAAAGTTTAAAGAAAAGTTCATTGTATCACTCCATTCTCAATATATTTATTTAAATTATTTATAATAAAAAAGATCCAGCAAATCTTATTTGTATTTAAGATAATTAAATATACTGGACCTTTTAAAGTATTCATATTCTATAAATTTATCTTTGTCCGTAGACGTTTTTAAATAGTTCATTGGCCCTCTTAACTTCTTCTTCAGGTAATAAGACAGGTTCGCCAATAGCTTTTGCTAAATAGTATGCTTTAGCTGCATCTTCAAACATTACAGCAGCTACTAATGCATGATGTGGATCTTCTCCAAAAGTAAACACTCCATGATTTTGAAGTAATACTGCTTTTTGATTACCTATTTTTTCAATTATATTTATACCTAATTCTTCTGAGCCTACTGGAGCATATTTGGCTACTGGTACTTCTCCTCCCACTTCATTAGCCATAGTAGTAGAAGCTACAGGTATACTTTCATTTAATATAGCGAAGCAGCTAGCATAAGTTGAATGGGTATGAATGATTCCATTTATATCTTCTCTAGCTCTATATATTTGTAAATGAGTAATTAAATCGGAACTTGGTTTTCTATGACCATCTTTTATGTTGCCATCTATATCAACGACAACAACATCTTCTGGTTTTAATTTGCTATATTCCATACCACTTGGAGTAATTACAATTAATCCTGTTTCCTTATCTCTACCACTTACATTCCCGCCTGTAAGAGTTATAAGTCCATATTCTTTTAGTTGTATTCCTTTTTCTATAACTTGTTGTCTTAATTCTTGTAATAACATATTTTTATTTTCCCTCCTTGGTATTATATAAACCCAGTAGATACTGGGTTTATATAATTATGCTTAAGCATTAATGTTTTCTTTAATTATCCTATTTCTATTGTAAAGTGCTAGACCAACTGCTATAACTGTCATTATAATTGCACCTATAACTTTAAATTCCATAATTTTTGTAAATGCCCAGCTTAATGGGTTAGCTCCATCACAAATACTTGAAATCATAGTAGCTCCTTCTGGTAATTGGAAGTTAGCATTAAGAGCCATTTGTGTGTGTAATGGTGCTAAATTTGTAGCAATTAATAGTCCAAAAGATATTATTAAAAGTCCTATAACGAATGTTCTAAATACATTACCTTTAGTAACAGGTACAAGCATAACTAAAGCAAATGGTATAACCGCTAAGTCAGCGAAAGGTAACACTTTATTACCTGGTAGTATAGCTGCTAAAAGAATTGTAACTGGAACTAAAATTAATGCTACTGTAAGAGTTACAGGATGACCAACTCCTACTGCAGAGTCAAGTCCAATATATATTTTCCCTCTGTTTTGGAATTTCTTTTGAATTAATTGTTGACCGGCTTCAGAAACTGGCATTAAACCTTCCATTAACATCGCTGCCATTTTAGGCATTAAAACTAAAACTGCACCTAATGTTATACCCATTTCTAAAACACCTTTTATATCATATCCTGCTGCAACACCTATTGCTAAACCTATTAAAGTACCCATTAATATAGGTTCACCAAATATACCAATCTTTTCTTGTAATCCTTCTGCATCTATATCTATTTTATTAATTCCAGGAATCACGTCTATTATCTTATTAATAACGATTGCAATCGGTACATATGCAGCGGAGAATCCATGAGGTAATGAAATTCCTGGAAGTCCAAGATATTTTTCTATTCCTGGAGCAGTTAAGTCAGCAATTACCATTACTATTACCATGTTTAATGCTGCTGCTAATAATCCATAAGCAGTACTACCTGTAGCACCTGCTACTAATGCTCCTGTAAAAGCAAAGTGCCAATAATCCCAAATATCAATATCTAAAGTTTGAGTAGTATTAGTTAATAGCATTATAGCATTTACACCTAAGCCCAAGGGTATGATTAAAGCTCCTACCCTTGATGCAAAAGCTATAGCGGCAGCTGCTGGCCAGCCTACGTCAATAATGGTTAAATCCAATCCTAGTCTAGTAACCATTTCTTGAGCAGCTGGTCCTAAACTGCCACCTAATAATCCTATTACTAAGTTTAATCCTACAAATCCAATACCAACAGTAAGACCGGCTCTAAGAGCTTTACCAAACTTTACTCCTAAAACCATAGCAAATATAGTTATGATAATAGGCATCATTACTTGTGCCCCTAAACCTACAATTTTATCTATAAAACCTAGGATTGACATTAGATAAATCCCCCTCACCTTATTATAGTCCTAATTTTTCTATTACTTCATCTATAACTTTGTCAACTCCTACTCCAGTAAGGAATGGAAGACCTGATACAACAGGTTTAGAAATATTGCCAGACACTTGAGTTGTACATACTATTAAGTCAACATCATTTACCTTTGAAGGTATTTCTGCTACTTTACATTGAACAATAGTTATATTATTTCCTTTACCTCTCGCATTTAACTCTTTTTTTAGTCTGTCTACTGCCATTGTTGAAGTACAGATACCTGTACCACATGCTACTAGTATTTTAGCCATTCTTTTCACCTCCTTCTAATAGAAATATATATTTAAAACACTAATATGAAAAATTAATGTTTAAAAACTACTATATTACATCACTTAAAACTTCTGCTATTTCTTCTGGAGTTTTTGCTTCATTTATTTTAATTAATAATTCCTTTTCTTGAAATATTCCCATAAGTTTTTGTAACATTTCTAGATGCCCATGAGCTTCATTTAAAGCCATCATAAATATAACACTTACATTTACAGTTTCTTCAGGCATACCCATCATTTGAAATGCTACAGGCTCTTTTAGAAGTCCAATAGCTAACGCTCCTTCATTTACATGAATAGCATCTGTATGAGGAATAGCCACACCTATAGTTTCAGTAGGCAATCCTGTTGGATAATTATCTTCTCTCGCCTTTATAGCTTCTACAAAACTTTCTTTTACTATTCCTTTACTTAATAATTTATTAGCCAACTGTTCAATAGCATCTTTATTATCTTTAGCTTCCATATTAAACAAAATTAAATCTTCTCTAAACATTTTTTTACTATCAGTCATTTCACTACCTCCCAAGCACTTGTCTTACAGCATTATAATTTTCTGCATTTAATATATTTACATAATTATCATCATCTTCAAAAAATCTCTTTAGTTCCCTAATTAAATCTATACATTCATTATTAATTGCCAATAAAAGTACGATTTTTATTTCATTTCCATTCCAATCAATGGGATTTTTTAATAATCCCAAAGCTATCTTTGGCTTAATTACAAAACTAGGATCTGCATGAGGAATTGCTACTCCTTCCCTTAAAAAAGATGGACCCAATTCTTCTCTTTCAATAGTTGCATTTATGAAATTATCATTTACATACCCTTGCTCATATAATAGTGAGCCTAATCTCTCAATAGCTTCCTTTTTATCAGCAACATCCATATTAAAAATTGTAGTATCTGCATCTAATATAGTGTTGATATTGTAATAATAAGCGCCGTTATTCTGTTCTTGTACATCTATAATAATTTTTAATTTTTCCTCAGCAACTCCATTTATAATATCCTCTAGTGATATATAGGGCACACCTTGAATTTTAGGATTTACAGTTCCTACTACAGCTATTATTTCATTATCCCTTTGTATAGATTCAATAATGCTTTGAATGTTTTCATCCATAGCACCTATAGGAATTATAGTTATTTGTTCATCATATTGATTAGTTATATTGCTAACCAATTTTTTTACTTTCTTAGCAGAACCTTGCCCAGTTATACAAATGGTTAATATGATTTTAGGCTTTCCTAAATTATTCTTTTTATTTATTCTTCCTCTTTGTTTTGGTTCCTTTTCAAGCGAGTCTGCTATTTGATCTAAATTAGCTTCCGGTAATATACAGCGTCTAACGGCTTCAATTACCATTACAGTATCTGTCCTAGATACAGTTCTAGTTTTAATCCCTGTAGATTTGGTAATTAATTCTCCAAAGGTCGCAAGGGAACCCATATCTACCATTAAAAGAACTCCTTTGCCTTCATCTACACTTTTAACTAGATCTGTAGCCCTTTTTAATGCCAGCTCTGGACTTTCATCTAAAGACATTTCTATAGCTTTAGCATGATTTACTCCTAGTAATTTATTGGCTACTTCTCCCATACCACAAGCTACATTACCATGAGATATTAAGACTACACCTACTCGTCCTTCTATTTTACTCTCTTCTTCCATTGTTAAGCGAAGATACATAGTAATAAATCCTGCCTCATCTTCTGTAAGTTCTACATCTAACTCTTCTTCAATTATGTTAACCATTTCTTTTGCCACAATAAATTCTTTATTATAGTCTTTTTTTATTTTATCTAGCTGAGGATTTCTTATTATTATTCCTTTTTTAACCCTCTCGATAGTGGCACTTAAATGGGTAGCTAAAACATAGTATAAATTTTCTTCATTAATTCCTAATTTCCATTTTGCTATTCTAGTTATTTTTTCAACTATATCAATTACTTGAATACCTACTATATTAGCTAAATCTTTTTTGTCTATAGGTTTTATATTTTCTTTTACCTTGCTCATTAGCTTTTCTAACTTTTCTTCCATTTCACTTCCTATGATATAATTTATCAAATCTTGATTCATTCTTTCATTTTGCAGTTCGATATATCTTTCCTCAATATAACTGTAAATCTCATTAGGAAGAATATAAAGGTTTTCCTTAGGAGTACTTTCAATAGGTTTATTATCTACATATATTATTAGATCTCCTACTCCAATTAATTTTTCTGTCTCCAGCCTATTGTTCTGAATCTTTAATAAACCTTTTTTAGCACTTATAGGAAGTTCTTCTATAGTTATTTCCATGATATTAGTTTGGTTAACTACATGGTTTAAAAAGCTTCTAGCACAAGATACTTGTATATCACTTCTAAGCTGCCCAATATTACCTGGACAATCGTATAGTAATAAAGCTTTTAATGCATCGTTGGTTATTCTAATAGAGTTTTTTGTTCTATTTGTTTCCCTTCTAAGAAACTCTTTTATCATCTCCAACCTTTCATCTAAAGATCTCAAAGCAAGAGAAGGTAATTCTATAGTCATAGGTATTCTTCTTCTAAAGCTATCTAAAAGTGTTGAATCTGGATTTTCAGTAGTAGCTGCTATAATCATTAAATTTACTTCTCTCTCAGCATCCGTTTCACCTAGTCTCCTAAATTTACCCTTATCAATTAAATAAAATAATAGCTCTTGTCCTTCTGGAGGCAATCTGTGAACTTCATCTAAGAAAAGTACTCCACCATTAGCCTTTTCTACCAACCCTTCCTTTCCTTCATCAGCACCAGTAAAAGCTCCTTTAACATATCCAAATAGTTGAGACATTAGTAATTGAGGATTATCTGCATAGTCAGCACAGTTAAAAACTATAAAAACAGAATCACTATCTATTTTTTTAGTCTCCCTTCCAAAGTTATACATAGCTTGAGCTAATTCACTTTTTCCTACTCCCGTAGGTCCTAATATTAAAGTATGAAGTCCATAAGGGGGATACATCATAGCTGCTTTAGCTTGCTGTACATAAGGCTTTAAACTCCCTTTAGAACCAATAATTTTTTCAAAAGCTAATACTTCTTTGTAGGTTTCTTGATCTTCATTATCATCTTCAGATTCTTTTAGATAAACATCCTTCATCTTATCTTTAGTTTCTTCCAGCTCCTTTTTACATTCTCTAATAGTATGGCGAGATACATTAAACCCTAAATCATTTACTTTCTTTGTTAGTTCTCTTTCTGAAATATCTTTATCATCTTTTAAAATCTTATTTACTAAATCAATTAAGGTATTTTTTCTTCTCTCCATAGAATTAGGGATTCCTAAATCATTACGTAAAGAAGTTATAGTCTCTCTTTTAACATTAAGTAATTTAGCAATCTCTGAGTCTGTATAAGGATTCTTTATATTTTCTTTACCAATAACATTTAAAAATTTTTCCTTCATGACTATCATCCTCACTTGTAAATTATAATAAGCAATAATCGTGCCAACATTAAAAACAAAAATAAGAATATGTTAAATCAACATATTCAGCCAGTATTATTACTTATAAAACCACCTTTATACATATTATACCCATTGGTCTTACTTTTTCTACCGCTTATTCCTACCAAAACTACCAGTAAAAACAAAAAAATCCGATTCTAAGAATCGGATTTTTTTGTTAAATGTCATTTTTTATTTTATTAGATCTTCTTGTAGCTGTCTAAGTTTATATATTAAAGTAGTAGTATCTAAATCTACCATATCATAAGTTATATACTCGCCCTTCTTTATGTCCTTTTTAATAACTGTATTTTTATTTACCAATCCTATTGGTAACAGCTTTTCTTCTTTTGCTTTCTCATAAGTTTCTATACTACCATATACAGTAAAGCCACCAATTCCATCTAATTTTTCTCCTGCCTTTAAATCTCTTTTTGCTACAGTTATGGTTTCTGCAATAGGTCTTCCGTCCATAGGTATTATTGTAGGTTCATTATAAATAGCCGCTCTAGCTACAGTTAAAGGTGTTTCTAAACTAGTTAGATGGTATGGACGATATAGTACATAATTTGGTCCAGGCCCCATGCTTAAATATTGCATTTCATGATGAACTTGAGGTAGCTTTGTAGTTACTATAATAAATACTCCTGGTGCAATACCGTTTACATAATCAACTATTTTATATTGATTTAAAATACCACCGTCTTCCTTAAGTCTATAAAGTTGTGGTAAATCTTTTACTTCAGCTTCTGGTCCATGTCCCCCTCTAACATCTGGTATAAATCCGGTAGCGTTTGCCATAGCCGTCATTTCTACCATGGTTTTAGTTCCGTCTTTAAAGGAAGCTAGCATTTTAGGACTTACACCTGATTTTAAAGCTTGTTCTCTAACACTATCAGGATTGGATTCTAAATTTACAGGATTATTTTTTCCTTTACCTATAGCTACAATATCAAACCCTGAAGCATCAGCAAAATCATATAATTCTTTAACTGCACCTGGTTCATCTCCTGCCGTCCCGGTATATACAACTCCTGCATTTTTAGCCAGTTTGTTTAAAATTGGTCCAACTACTACATCCGCTTCTACATTTAACATAACTATATGCTTCTTATTAAATATAGAATCCATTGCAATTTTAGCTCCTATATCTGGTACACCTGTAGCATCTACTACTACGTCAACTAAGTTTGCTTTTGCTGCATATTCAGCATTATCACATACAATATATTTATTGCTTTCCATAGCTATATTAATATCTTCCAAACTTTTAGCTATAACTATGTCATCTTTGGAAACTCCTGCTAAAGTAAAAGATTCAACAGCATTTTCTAAGTTAATATCAACAACTAAGGATGGAATCATGCCCTTCATAAGCATCATTTGACTTACCATACCTTTTCCCATTTGACCTGCTCCAACTAGTGCAACCTTAATATGTTCATTCTTTGATTCCAATTCACCTAACTTAGTATTTAAACCTAGCATATTTATTCCCCCTATTTTACTTGTGAAATTTATTTCATACCTCTAAATTTATTTCAATTAAATTATATACCTCTTTAATTAAATAGTCAACTAACTAAAATAAAAGGTCTATCTACATTTTTTCAATAATATATAGATATTTTCTTTTATATCTTGTACAATAAAAGAAGAAAATCCTTCCCCATTAAGGAAAGGATTTTATAACTGTATAATTTCCTTTGGGGATACATTCCATAAAGAAGACTAATATATGGATATTGTATCTCCTTCTTTTATATTTGGTATATCACCATCTAAGTTAATTATTCCAGGTAACTCTGGCGTATTTGATCCATTAAATTTTAAAGTACAATGTCCTAATTCTTTTAAAGTACTATTAGCTTCACTACCTACGCCAGTAACACTATATTCTATGTCACCAATTTTAATAATATCACCAGGTTTTACATCTTCCTTTAAATCGTTAGTAGTGTGTAAAACCGATATCTCTGCCAGCTCCTCGGGAGCATTAGAATTAAACAGTATTAACATATTTTCTCCTAATAATTCTTCAACTAAATCTCCAATTTTTACAACTTCAACTTTATATTTCATTAAACCTTTCCTCCAAAAAATATTATCTGTATAATCCAAAACTAAATAAATATGCAATAATTACTGAAATAGGTCCTGTTATTAATCTTGAAAATAATATGGCAGGTACACCTACTTCAACAGTTTCTGGCTCTGCTTCTCCTAAACTTAATCCAACTGGTATAAAATCACAACCAACTTGTGGGTCAATTGCAAATAGTGCTGGTAATGCATATTGAGGTGGAATATTACCTTTTCCTATCTCAACTCCTATTAATACTCCAACAACTTGGGCTATTACAGCTCCAGGTCCTAGCAATGGTGATAACACTGGTAATGCTGCAATTACAGATATAGCTAGCAGTCCTGGCAAACTTCCTGAATAAGGAGCTATTGTTTTTGCTATAAAATCGCCTATGCCAGATTTAAGTATTATACCAATAAGCATTGCTACAAAAGCCATGAAAGGTAAAATATTTTTAATTACAGAATCTATAGTCTCTCTACCTGCTGCATAAAAAATACCTACAACTTTTCCTGCGCCTTTTCCTATTCTTTCTACAATATTTCCTTTTTTCTCTGGTTCCTGTGCTTTAGCTTTTTTTGCTGCATCAATTGTTGCTCTTACTTCTTGCTTTGTTGGCAACGCTTCTTTATCATCAGCATAGGCTAAAGTCTTTTCAGTAACCCCTGATACATATATATCTTCAGTAATATATTTAGCTAAAGGTCCTGATTGTCCTACAGGAGTTAAGTTTACTGTATAAATTCCTTTTTTAGGATATACTCCACATCTTGCAGTTCCACCACAGTCAACTACTGCAAGTAATACTTCTCCATCAGGAATAGATGTTTTGAATCCATCTACAGCTGTAGCTCCAGTCATTTCCGCAATTTTTTCAGCCACAGGACTAATACCTCCACCAGTTACTGAAAGAATCTTATCCTTTCCTGGTTCTGGCTTTATAACAAGGGGTCCACCAAATCCTCCAGAACCTTTACTTATTTTAACAGCTCTATACATTAGAATCCCTCCTTATTCACTAACTATTCTTAGACACTACTCGCTTGTCCATCATTTTTGCAGTAATTATTTCTGTTGTAACTCCTCTTAAGAAAATTACTATCAATCCAACTATAAAATATCTTACTGCAATTGGACCTAAAGGTAATCCCTGTTGTTTCAAGCCTTCTGCTACACCTAAATACACAAATAATTCAGATGCATTAGCATGAGGAAATAGTCCTGTAATAGGATGAACAAAGGATACTGCTGCATCATAAAAGGCTGGTTTATATTTTTCGTCTACAAATTTTCCAAAAGTATAACACATAGGATTTGTTAAGAAAAATACAGACAGTAAAGGTAATATAGTATATCTAGTAACTATATTTTTTGTTGCTATTGTTGCAACTTTTTGTACCTTATCTTCTCCTACCAACTTAATGATAGCGTTAACAAAGGTGATTAAAACAATTAAAGTAGGTAAAATTCCAGTAACTAAGCCCATAAAGGTATTTCCACCTTCTTGGAACAAACCAATAAACCATTCTGCTGCTTTTGCCAGAAATTCCATGCTATTCCTCCTTTAATAAAATATTGTAATACAGCTATCCTCCTTAAATTTAATATTTAAGTTAAAGAAAAATCCTTTAAAGCTTTTTTCATAGCCTTTGTGGTAACAGTTTCTTTTTTAAATTGAGACAATTCTTCCACCAATTCTTCCAAGGATTTCCCAATATACTTCTCTTTTTTTCTAAACCTATCAAATACTGATATACCTTTCATCTCTTGCACATCTATAATTTTATTGCTATTATCTACTACCAATAAAACTATACTACCCGGTTTTAGCTTTCCTTTTTCTTGTCCAATAAAGACTCTTCCTTTAGTTTTTAATCGGGTTAAGGTTTTCCTATAATGTACAATTTGACCGTACGACATCAATCCTTGTAGTATCCACAATCCAAATATGAAGGCTAAAGCCTTATGAACCATTGTATCACCTACTTTTTAGATTAATTAGTTTCCTCCAACATGGACTTAGCAGTAATTCCATCCACTATTAGCACTTTAATAAACTTACCTTTAATTGCAGCTAGTATAGCATTCTTTTTTAAAATAGACCCTGCTATACCTATAGTTAATGGAATCTTTTTAATCCCTTCTAAATCAATTCCTATAACTCTTTCATTAAATTCAAATTTATCGCCTTTTCCATCTTTGTCTATAAAAAGTGAACCAATATCTGCTACAGCACCTTCATTTTCTAATCTTTTTATGTCATTCATAGTATAATATCCGCTTTCTAAAAGGGTAGATGAATTAAGTAATGGATATCCAATACCCATCACTCCAATATCTATCTTATCAAATAACTCATAGAACCCTTGAATATTTTTATCTTGAATAAAAGTTTCTTTTCTCTTTAAATCATCAACAATTGAAGGTGCATGTAATAACTTACAATCTCCATTAAATTTTTTTGCTAATTCTAATGCAATTTGATTAGGATGTATATCTATTTCTGTTTCCCCTATACCTCCTAACATAGGAATAAAGGTTACTTTATTCTTCTTATCATTCTTTACAAATTGGGGAATCTCTCTTAAAGTAGTTCCCCAAGTTATACCTACTATCTGTCCATCTTTTATAATTCTTTGTAAATATTCTGCTGCTGCTCTTCCTAAATCCCTTTTAATTTCTTCTGGTTTATCACTACTATCTACTACAATAACTTCTTTTAAATTAAATTTCTTTTCCAATTCTTTTTCTAAATCTATATGTTCATCCTTTAATGGATTCTCTACAATAATTTTTACAATCCCCTCTTCTCTAGCTGCAGATAATATCCTAGATATAGAGGATTTTGAAATTTGTAATTTTTCAGATATTTCTCCTTGATTCATACTTTCTTCATAATACATTTTGGCACATTTTACCATAAGCCTAACGCTATATCCTTTTTTCTCCATTTTATAACCGCCTTGAATTTTTTTTCAATATATAAAAATAATTTCAATTAAATTCTATCATAATGTCGATAATAGTCAAGTTTTGTTTATTTATTAACTATAAATTTTTTAATTACACTACTTACTCCATCTTCTTCATTAGATAAAGTAATAAAATCTGCAATTTCCTTTACATTCTCTGGTGCATTATCCATAGCCACTCCTAACCCTGCATATTGAATCATAGTAATATCATTTTCTCCGTCTCCTATGGCTATAATCTCTTCTTTGTTAACTTTATATAATTTACTAATCTCTTCTAATGCACCTCCTTTCGATATATCTTTACTAAATATCTCTAAGAAAAAAGGTAGTGAAAATTGCATAGTTAAACCATTATCAACCTTTTCTTCCAATATATCTTTACATTCATTTAGTATTTTATTATCATCAGTCAATAATATTTTGTTAATATTACTCCAAAGTTTATTTTTCTCTAAAAATGTAGATAAACAGCCTACTTCTTCTATAGAAACTAAAGTGTATTTTTCAAAAGTTTTAAATCGGCTATCTTTCTTATCCTGTGTATATAATTTATTTCCTATGAATACTACATTACACATATTCATTTTTTCGCTTAAAAATATAGTTTCTTTTGCCAATTCTTCTTGTAAACACTGGTTAAAATAAATTTTTTCCCCCTTATTATCTGTAATTATACCTCCATTAAATCCAGATAATATTTCTTCTAATCCCAGCTGTTCACTATAGTATTTTACAGAACCCGGCTCTCTACCCGAAAGTAAGATTATCTTTATTCCTTTTTCCTTTATTTTTTCTATCATTTCTCTATTTTTAGCTGATACCTCATGTTTCTTATTTAATAAAGTTCCATCTAAATCCAATGCTAATATTTTGTACATTTCCACTCCTCCTTATTTTTTCGCTGCATTTATTCCAGCAATATATCCTGAAGACCAAGCCCATTGAAGATTAAATCCTCCACAGTCTCCGTCAATATCTATTACTTCTCCAACTAAATAAAGTCCCTTAATAATTTTAGACTCCATAGTAGAACTATTTATTTCATTAGTAGATATTCCTCCTGCAGTAACTTGTGCATTTCCCCAAGATTTACTGCCAATAACTTTAAATCTCCAATCTGTAAGTATTTTTGCTATCTTTAATATCTCTTCTTTAGATAAATTTGCTACATTTTTATTTTTATCTATAGTTGTTTCTTTCAAAATGGGAAGTATAAGCCTTTTATTTATTAGTCCAACTAAAGCAATTTCTATAGTCTTCTTTGGCATAAGTTCAAATCTATATATTAAATAGTCAAATAGTTCTTCCTCACTTTTCGTATGAATTATAGATACTTTAATTTCTACTTCCTTTCCTTTATTTAAGTACTCTAAAGCGATTCTACTAAGTTGTAGTATTGGCGGTCCAGATATGCCATAGTTGGTGAATAATATATCCCCTTTATCTTCTTTTATCAGCCTTTTATCTTGATACAAACTTGCTGCACCAACAAATTTAACGCCATCTAGCTGATTAAATAAATTGCCTTCAAGTTTTAACTGTACTAATCCAGGAAAAACATCTACTATAGTATGACCAACGCTTTTACATAAAGTATAGCCATTACCATCAGAACCTGTATTAGGAGAAGCCATTCCCCCAGTAGCAATAATCACCTTATCGCCTTCAAAACTCTTCCCATCTTTTAAAGTTACTTTGAACTTATTCTTCTTTTTTATCTCCGCCACAAAAGCTCCTGTTATTACCTCTACTCCTTCATAGTCTAACTCAAATCTTAATATATCTAATACACTGGAGCTTTGAAAAGATAAAGGAAATACCTTCCCATTGTCTTCTACAGCTGGAGTTATTCCAAGTTTTTCAAAAAAATCAATGGTTTTTTCTACATTAAATTGTGATAATGGACTATAGGCAAACTTTGGATTTTTACCATGATAATTATTTATTGATAAATTAAGATTGGTATAATTACATCTACCATTTCCTGTAGCTAAAATTTTTTTACCAACCCTATCGTTTCTTTCTAATATTAGTACTTCACCACCATTTCTCCTTGCCGATAGTGCAGCCATCATTCCTGCTGCGCCCCCACCAATAATAATTATTTTATTGCTCATATAAAAACTCCTTTATCCAAATTTAATTATTCTTTATTTATTTTATACATTATTAGTAGTTTTGTCTATTTTAACAATAAAAATTGACAAAAAAGAAAACAGTGTATAATCCAAAGATCTGAATTATACACAGAAATAACTTTTTCCCCATTATTTTCCTATTTCATAAAAGTTTCTATTGAAGAATATATTTTGTTATATAAAGTTAAATAGGATCGTATAGCTATTTATTGCACTCATAGACTAAAGTCATGTATAATTACCAAGGACAAAAGCAGGTAATATGGTCCTAAACCCTCCATACCTATTGTGTTTGAGGATTTAGTATGAGAATATTAAATAAAGGTAGTTTCAAAATATTTTGAAAAAAAGAGGTGAAGGAATTGTCAAAACGTGGTAAATCTAGTGAAGAAATTCAACGCTTTGGTAGATCCTTATTACTTCCCATAGCTGTAATGGCACCTGTAGGGATGGTATTAGGATTAGCTGGAGCTCTAGTACAAGGGTACATGATTGAAAGAGTTCCCTTTCTAGGCAATGCTACTGTTCAACTTATTTTAACTAGCTTAAGGGACATTGCAAACGTTATATTCAGTAATCTTCCTATCTTGTTTGCTATGGGTGTAGCTTATGGAATGTCAAAGAAGGAAAAGGGTATAGCCGTATTCTCGTCTATTATTTCTTATTTAATTTTAAATGCAACAATTAATATTTGGTTAAAAGCAACAGGAAACCTTGCATCAGCAGAAGAAATGGCTCAAGTTGGTCAAGGTATGGTATTAGGTATTCAAACTTTAAGATTAGATGTACTTGGAGGTATTATAAGTGGTCTTGTTGGAGCAATACTAACAGATCGTTTTTATAATCTTGAACTTCCTGTAGCATTTGCTTTCTTTAGTGGTAAAAAATCTGTACCAATTATTTCTATTGGTGTAACTATGGTTATTGGACTTATTATACCATTTTTCTGGCAAATGCTAACTAATGCATTAATTTCAATGTCATCTATTATCTTAAGTGGACCTTTTGGAGTATTTTTAAACATAGTTATGGTACGTCTTTTAATTCCATTTGGACTTCACCATGTTTGGAGTGCCTTACTTAGATTTACTCCTGCTGGAGGAACCTATGTAATTGCAGGAGAAACCTTTGTTGGAGTATTGCCAGCATTAAATAAAATTTTATTCGAGTTAGGTCCAAACCATGAAGCTTGGGAAATGTTACCAGACCTAACCAGATTTATGGCACAAAACCAAATGCTTGTAACATTATTTATTATTCCGGCAATAGGTCTTGCTATGTATAAAACAGCTTATGCTAAAAACAAACCTTTTGTAAAGGGTATTATTATAACTATGGTTCTTACTCCGTTTTTAGGAAATGTAACAGAACCTATGGAGTTCTCATTCCTGTTTATTGCTCCATTACTATATGTACTCTATGTTTTATTAGCAGCCGGTGGAGCAGTAGTATTATACTTATTAAAAACAGGTGTAGGGTATATTAGAGGAACAATATTTGATTTTGCTATTTTCGGTTTAATGTATGAAAATACAAGATGGTACAATCTCTTAATAGTAGGTATTCCATTATTCTTTATTACATATTTTCTATTTACTTGGGCTATTAAAAAATGGAATATTCCGACTCCAGGTCGAGAAGAAGAAGATATAGAATATAACTCCTTATTAAAAGAAAAAAGATATGGCGAAGTTGCGTCTATAGTAATAGATGCATTAGGAGGAAGAAGTAATATAATTCATGTTGAAAACTGTGTTACTAGGTTAAGAATAGATTTGAAGGATATGAAATTAGTAGATAAAGAAAAATTAAAGACATCTGGAACTTCGGGAATATTCTTCCCTACTAAAAACCATATACATATTGTATTTGGTCCTAATGTAGAATTTGTTAGAAATGCTGTAGATAATCAATTACAAGGTGAGGTGGTCAAATAGTGGATCTAAGTAAATTGACAGAGAGATATTCAGAACTTACTGGGCTTGAGAAAAAAATAATAGAATATATTATGACTAATTCTGAAAAGGTAATTCATCTTACAGCAAATGAGATAGCAGAAAAACTATATGTTTCAAAGACTTCTGTTATCAATCTGTCTAAAAAGCTTGGCTTTGATGGCTATAGCGAACTTAGATATTATGTAAAAGATTACGTTCAAAATAAAAAGAAGAAGGATCAAATACTATCTTTTCAAGATATATTAGGTAATATTCACGGAGAAGTAAGCAAAACCTTAGCACTTCAAAGTGAAAAAAATATAAAGGCTATTGTAGAAAAAATATTAAATTCTAAGATGCTATATATTGTTGCAAGAGGAGCATCTGAACCTATTGCAGACCTTTTAAGTTCCAGATTGGCTTTACTTAAAGTAAAGTCTATATTGATTAGAGATCCTAATCTTATAGATGTTTTAGGTGAGGGACTTGGCGAGGGGGAGACTATCTTTGTCATGTCCCTATCTGGAGAAACAGAAAAAATATTAAATATAACTAAGGCTGCTAGAGCAAGAAGTATAGATGTTATTGCACTAACTTCTTTCTCTAACAATTCATTACAAAAGTTAGCTAATTATAATATGTTTTGCTTTGCCGATGATACGGAAACAAAATACAATGATCTAATTTCAAGAATTGGCTTACACACACTAACCCATATTCTGATAACGTATATCGACATGCATAGAAAGGAGTAAAATTTATGAACAGAGAAAAATTAGTAGTTACAATAGTTGGGTGTGGAAGTACAAGAACCCCTGCATTAATAGGGAGCTTAGTTAATTATAAAGATAGCTTTCCACTTAAAAAGCTAATATTATTTGATATTAGCAAAGAACGTATAGATGCACAAAAAGATTATATTAGACTAGTTATGGAGAAACATTGTCCTGAAGTTGAACTCTTATTTACAGATGATGAAAACAAGGCATATATAGATACTGATTACGTATTTTGTCAAATGCGAGCAGGAAATTTTGAAATGAGAAGCCATGACGAAAAAATTCCATTAAAATATGGTTTAGTAGGGCAAGAAACTTGCGGACCAGGAGGTTTTGCCTATGGCATGAGGTCTATTATGCCAATGATAAATATGGTTAAAAAAATAAGAGAATATGCACCAGAGGCTTGGATATTAAATTATACAAATCCAGCAGCTATAGTTGCCGTAGCATTGGATAAAGTATTCCCTGAAGATAAGAAAATATTAAATATATGCGATCAGCCTTATTCAATGATCAAATCATTTGCAAAAATATTAGATGTAGATATGTATGATATTGAACCTAGATATTTTGGGCTAAACCACTTTGGATGGTTTACAAAGCTTTACCATACACCAACCAAGGAAGATTTACTTCCAAAGCTAAAGGATTATTTAACAAATCATGAGTTTAAACCATTTAATGCAGAACAAAGAGACCCATCTTGGCTGGAAACATATAAAAATGTTAATAAAATGATGGCTCATTTCCCAGAATATTTACCTAACACTTATTTACAATACTATTTCTTCCCAGATGAAATAGCAAAAGAAAGTAATCCAGAATTTACAAGGGCAGATGAAGCTAAAAAGGGTAGAGAAAAACAAGTATTAGATATTTGCAGACAAGCTAGAGAACAAAATTCACTAGAAGGACTACCACTCCTTATTGGTGAAGTTCATGGAAATATGATGGTAGAAGTTGCAGAATCTATTGCATATGATCTTAGAAAAGTATTTGTAGTTATGGTAAGAAATCAAGGCATTATTCCTAACTTACCTGCCGATGCCATAGTGGAATGTGCAGGAGAGCTTACTAAAAATGGAGCTGAAGCATATCCTTATGGAGAAGTAGATACTTTTTATAAGGGTCTATTGGAAAATCAATATGCTTATGAAAAACTTACAGTAGAAGCTTGTTTAGAAAATAATTATCAAAAAGCTATTCAAGCACTAACTCTTAATAGAACTGTAGTGAATCCAAATCATGCAAAAGCTGTATTAGATGATTTAATGGAAGCTAATAGTAAATATTGGAAATTGAAATAAAGGGGTGATTCAATGTATTTATACTGTGAGAATATTTACACTCCAGAAGGTTTTCAACGAGGGTATTTAGAAATATTAGATGGAAAAATAACGGGCATTTATCAAGAACCTATGTCTAAAGACGTAATTGATTATAGTGATAATGTTATTATACCTGGTTTTATAGACATTCATCTTCACGGATGGGCCACTGGATCTTTCTGGCATGAAGGTACTAAGGAATCTATAGAAAATATGTCTAAGGAGCTAGTAAAGGTAGGAGTTACATCTTACCTAGCCACTTCTGGAACCGACTCTATAGAGCAAATAAACTCTTATCTTGCAGAAGGAAAGAAAGCAGTAGATAGTTGGAGTCCTGAAAAAGGTGCTTGTGTTCTAGGCTTTCATTTAGAAGGTCCATTTATAAATAAAGAATATAAGGGTATGCAAAAAGAAGAATATTGTTTAAATCCTTCTATAGAAATATTAAATGGATTTTTTAAAAGTGCAGGAAAAGAAAATGTTAAGCTAATCACTATGGCACCAGAGCTTCCAGGTTCCGAAGAGTTTATTAAATATGTAAACAAGGAAGGAATTCAAATTTCGGTAGGTCATAGTGCTGCAGAGTTTGAAGATATTGAAAGATTAAAGGATCTTGGTTTAGGAGGATTTACCCATACTTTTAGCGGTATGAGAGGATTCCACCATAGAAGATTAGGCACTGCAGGAGCTGCTATGTACTTTGATGATATGTATGCAGAATTTTGCAAGCAAACAGGAATGACTGTAAAGCCTGAAGCATTTAAAATTGTTTATAAAATCAAAGGACCAGAAGGTATTATACTAAGTACAGATTGTACAGGTTTAGCTCATGTTACAGAGTCTTTCCATCATTATATTCGTAAATGCACATTTATTCCTAATGGAGATTATATTAAATTAGTTTATGATGATGGTAGAGAAGAAAATATAAATAAGTCTGACTATGAAAAAGTAAAGGACTTAGAACTTAGTTTTCTTGGCTCTGTTCGTAATGTAGTAAAAAATGTACATGCATCTATTAGTGATATAGTAAAAATGGCATCAGAAAATCCAGCCAAATATATTGGAGTATACGAATCTAAAGGTTCTATAGAAACTGGTAAAGATGCAGATATTTTAGTAATTGATGATAGCTGGAACCTTCTAGATGTATATGTAGCTGGTGTAAAGCAAAATATTAAGTAATATAATTATTAGGGCTGTATTTAAAGTTTTAAATACAGCCCCTTTAACAATTTAATAAATAAACTTTTATTTATATAACTATAGAAATGAGGTTAGAAACATGGATATAAAAGAAACGAGCTTGAAATTACATGAGGACAGAGTAGGAAAAATAGAAGTGATTTCTAAGCTGAAGATAGAAAACAAAGAAGACCTAAGTTTAGCCTACACTCCTGGGGTAGCAGAACCATGCAAAAAAATACATAAAAACAAGGAAGATGTATATAAGTATACTGCAAAGAGTAATTTGGTAGCAGTAGTTACAGATGGTAGTGCCGTATTAGGTTTAGGAGATATTGGACCAGAGGCCGCTATGCCTGTTATGGAAGGCAAGGCTATATTATTTAAAGAATTTGCTAATGTAGATGCATTTCCGATTTGCCTCGATACGAAGAATGTAGATGAAATTGTTAATATAGTAAAAGCAATATCACCAACCTTTGGAGGAATTAATTTAGAAGATATTGGAGCACCAAGATGTTTTGAAATTGAAGAAAAGTTAAAAAAAGAGCTAGATATACCTGTATTCCATGATGACCAACATGGAACTGCTGTAGTTACTATTGCTGGTCTTATTAATGCACTAAGGATAGTAAATAAAAAATTTGATGATATAATTGTTGTAATTAATGGAGCTGGAGCAGCAGGTATTGCTATTACAAAAATGCTTAATACTATGGGCATTAAGGATATATTATTATGTGATAGACAGGGAATTATTTATTCGGGTTCTCATAATAATGAATATAAGGAAGCTATGGCTAATATAACGAATAAATATAAAAGACAAGGAAGCTTAAAAGATGCTTTGGTAGGTGCTGATGTATTTATTGGAGTATCAGCACCAGATATAGTAACAAAAGAAATGGTAGAATCCATGAATGTAGATCCTATTATATTTGCTTTAGCAAATCCTACCCCTGAAATTATGCCTAATGTTGCAAAGGAAGCAGGGGCTAAAGTAATAGCTACTGGTAGGTCTGATTTTCATAACCAAATAAACAATGTTTTGGCATTCCCAGGTATTTTTAGAGGAGCATTAGACGCAAAGGCTAAGGAAATTAACGAAGAAATGAAAATAGCAGCAGCTTATGCAATAGGAAATCTTGTCAGTGATGATGAATTGACCCCAGAATATATCATACCAAATCCATTTGATAAAAGAGTAACAGAAAGAGTCGCAAAAGCAGTAGAAGAAACAGCTAGAAAAACTGGCGTAGCTAGGATCTAGATATTTATATAACTATTTTTAGTAAAAAAATTATTGAATTAGACACCTCCTATTAGCAAAACCACTTAGTAGGAGGTGTTTTATATGAATATAACATTAACATAAAAGGAAAGATTGCTTTTAGCTGTGTATAATCCAAGCATTTGAATTATACACAGTAATAGCTTTTCCTCCGTTATTTCCCTATTTTTCTCTTAACATAAACTTCTGCCATGGTCTTATATAATCTAATAAGTAAACTTCTTCATCAACAATTTTTCCCACCACACTGCTTCTTCCACTATTATTCATAGGTTTTAAAACTAAATGCATTTCTCCAGCGTAGTGAGCATAAAGACTACTTTCTATAACTATGTTTCCTTTTTCCATATCTTTAGGATTTATTACTTTGAACTCATGGTCTTTATATTTTACTCTACTTTGAGTAGACCTAATCATATATTCCGACACATCTCCCCGATTAAAATGAAGCTCATTTAAAATTATATTCCGTTCTACCTCTGGTAACCCTTCTAAAAGTTCTACATTTAAAATTAATATATCTTTATTCAAATCCCCTAATACCTTTAACTCTTCTTCCGTTGCATAACAATTAGAAATAATCACATCGTCTATTAAACCTGTATTAAATAGATCCTTTGCTTGAACCTCTATTGGTAAATCTCTATGTTCCTCTAAAGTAGGTAATCCTTCATTAAGGGCCCAAGGACCAAAAGTTGCATTAGCTGAAGATACGAAAGCTGCCGTTCTTAGCCCATAATTTTTAAAAGTTTTAGTAGTCTCCATGAAATGTTCTCTAGATAATCCAGTATATCTATGAGGATAGAAATTATGACATCCTATAATGCTGTCTTTATTTGGTATATAACTCATTATATTATCTAGATATTTAGTGCCACTGCTAATATTTAACTCAATCTTCAATCCATGAGGATTAAAAGACATAATACTTTCCTCATTACCTCCAAACCCCGTATCTAACCTTATTCCTGTTAGACCCATATCTTTGAAAATCTTTAGATCTTTATAATCTATTCCCAAATCTTTAAAAACAAAAGGTGCTACATCAGCTACTACTTCCATATTTAATTTTCTAGCATAGCATACTATTTCTTTAAACTCTTCTAAGATTTCCTTATCCTTTACAGATAATAGATTTAAAAACACTCTGCTAAACCCATACTTTGCAGCTAGACTTAAATATTCCTTATTATCTTCTATCGTTGATTTATCTGGATATATTGAAACACCTAATCTATTCATCTCCAATACTCCCTTCAACAATATTAACTTTTTCATATAAGTCTATAAATTCATTGGCCATATCTCTTATAGTTAAGGCATTCATTAAATGATCCTGGGCATGAACTAATAGTAAAGACAACTCTTGTTGTTCTCCCCTAGCTTCCCCTTGTATTAACTGAGTCTGACTCTTATGTGCCTCAGCAAGTCTATCATTAGCTTCTTCTATATTGTTTCTTGCCTTTTTTATCTTCCCATTCTTTGCATAACTAATTCCTTCTATAGAAAGACTTCTGGCTTCTCCGCTATAATTAATTATGTTCATTATAATTAGTTCTAAATCCATCTATATATCTCTCCTTTATTCTCACATAGCTGTCTATTTCCCATAAATAGTTATAATTATTTAAAATTTTAAAATCCTAAAGCTATTTTAACAAATTTTATGTTTAATTACTAATATTTGCCGAAAAATTTTGGAAGGTATTGTTTATTTTTCTCTAGCATTTCATCCAATATTTTATGACCATCTACATCATTAGAAATAAGAGGATTTATAACCATAGCAAGAAGGGCTTTTTCATAACTTCCTTCTACTGCCGCCTCTCCTCCAAGTATTTCAAAGGATTTAATTTGATGTATAAGTCCTTTTATGGAAATAGGAAATTCGTCAATGAATTTATGAGGTATAGGCCCTTCTTTTGTAATTTTACAAGTTATCTCTATAGCATAGTCTGCTGGAAAATCTTTTAAAGTGTTTCCATTTAAGGTATTAACGACTTGAAAATCTCCTTTATCATTGTATATAGAGCTTATAAGATTACATGCCGCATCAGAATAATAAGCTCCTCCCCTTTTCTCTAGCTGAATAGGCTTTTCCTTTAATTCAGGATCTTTATAAAGATGAAATAATTCTTTTTCTGTTTCAATAACTTCTTCTGCCCTTGTTTTACCTTCCTTAAATTGATTTAATTGAAGCTGAAGCATATCTTTTGTCTTATAATAATACTTATGATAAGGACAAGGCACTAGTTTTAAAGCCTTTAAAAATTCCATATCCCATTGAGCAGAATCAATATTTTTCATATTTATAGAAGTAGAATTTTCCATATATTTTTTAAAAACTTCTTCAGTTTTATTTTCTTCATCAATAAATATATTAAATCCATATACTAAATGGTTTAATCCTGCAAAGTCCATTCTTACTCTTTCTGGACTTATATTCATAATCTCAGCTATCCCACGTTCCATTCCAATAGGAACATTACAAAGTCCTATAAACTTTCTATGCTTGGAATACTTAGATAAAGCCTGTGTTACCATTCCTACCGGATTAGTAAAATTAATCAGCCACGCCTCTGGACATAATCTCGTCATTTCTTCTGCTATTTCTAAAATTATAGGTATTGTCCTAAGACCTTTAAACAGTCCTCCCGCACCATTAGTTTCTTGCCCTATCATCCCGTGAGACAGTGGTATCTTTTCATCCATTGCCCTAGCTTTAAGAAGTCCTACTCTTAATTGTGTTGTTACAAAATCTGCATCCCTTAAAGCTTCTTCTCTATTCAAAGTTGTATATATCTCCATAGGTACCCCTGCCTTCTCCACCATCCTCTTTGCAAGGTTACCTATTATCTCCAGTTTTTCTTTCCCTTCTTCTATATCTACAAGCCAAAGCTCATTCACAGGCATTTCTTCATATCTTTTAATAAGACCTTCTAAAAACTCTGGAGTATATGAAGATCCTCCTCCTATTGTTGCTATTTTAAATTTTTTATTAAATTTATTCACAGATATTCCCCTTTTCTGCTATATTTAATTTATTAAATAAGAGAAACACTTATATTATTAAATGACTATTTATATAAAAATGCTTCTATATGAGGCATCAATATATTAATAGAACCTTTTTTGAAACCCATTACGGTAAGTCTAAATTAAGGAAAAGTAAGACTTTTCTATGGGTTATAAGAAAGGGCAGGAGCCCCTTCCTATATATTATTTGCTGCTTGTTTCTGTCTTTTTACTTACCTGCCTATCAGCTAACTTTATAAATGGTAAATAGATAAATATTGCAACTACAAGGTTTACAATAGCTAACAATGCAGCTCTCCAACTACCACTTCCAGCACCTGTAGCTAAAAATGCTCCTATACCTACTGGTGATATCCAAGGAATCGCAACGTATGTTGGTGGAACTAATCCAGATGCTGTAGCAAGATATGCTATTAGAGTCAACACACCTGGTGTTATTATAAATGGTATGAAAAGCATTGGGTTTAGTACTACTGGGAGCCCAAACATTACTGATTCATTTATTTGGAATAAACCTAATGGAGCTGAAAGCTTTGCTACTTCCCTGTATTCTTTTCTCTTTTTTGCACCAATAAATATAGCAATTATAAGAGCCAATGTAGCCCCTGAACCTCCTAAATGTATATAAGAATCAAAGAAAACTCTAGTGATAACATTAGGAGCTGCTAGTCCCTGTTGTATAGCGGCAGCATTTGCTTCAAGAGCTGGTAAATATAAAGCATTCATTATAGGATCCAATATATTTGCTCCATGAAGACCAAATGACCAAAATAGGTTAATTAACATAGCTGCTAACATAGCAGAACCTACACCTTGACTTAGTCCTTGTAATGGTTTCTGAACTGTCTGATATATTACATCATATAAACTATTACCCCCTAGTTTATTGATTATTAAAAATAGTATTCCAAAAGTAAATATAGCTGTCATTCCCGGAATAACTGCTGCAAAAGCTCTACCTACTGCTGGTGGTACACCTTCTGGCATTTTAATAGTTACATCTTTCTTTACTAACTTTACAAATATTTCAGTAGCAATTAATGCAACTAAAAGTCCTGTAAATAGTCCAGTTGCGTTTAAATATTGCCAATGAACAAAACCCCATCCAGCATCTCCATAAGATTGAGGTAAGGTAGCAAAATAAGAGCCTACTGCAACTATTCCAGCTGCAAGAGCATCAACTTCATAGCTCTTTGCTAAACTATATGATACCGTAAAAACAACTAATAAAGTCATAATAGCTAAAGAACCCCACCATACTTGATCACAGATAGGAATTAGTCCCCCTAGTGCAGGTATCCATTTAAACAAAGTATTTTTTAATACTAGTCCTGTAGAACCTGCCAATATCAGCGCCATAATAGCAACAAACCCATCACGGATTGCAACTAAATGTCTTTGTCCCCCTATTTTAGCTGCTACTGGAACAAATTTTCTTTCCATAAAACTTATAAACCTATTCATGCTAATCCCCCTTTTCTCATTAAATAATAGATGATAACTTATTTATTTTGAATCATGCTGATAGCATGATTTAAAACCTTTTCCCCGTTCATAGTTCCATAATCAACAGTATTTATTACATCTACTATAGTTCCTTTTGATTCCATCTTTTCTTTTATCCTTGGTAAGATATATTTAACTTGTGGTCCTAAAAGCAATATATCAATATTTTCTGAGTTGTTTTTTAAATCTGCCTCACCTATAGCTTTAATAGATACTTCTATTCCCTGATCCTTAGCAGACTTTTCCATCTTAGTTACTAAAAGACTAGTTGACATCCCCCCTGAACAAACTAATAAAATATTATACATATAAATCCTCCTCTCTATTATCCTTTATGTGTAATCTATCAGTGTACTATTATATATAGCAAATACCTTGCCAATTTTATATTTTCGTCAAAATTGGTTAAAAATTTATGTATTTTCACTATAAAGTATATTTTTCTTAGTAAAAATCGAACTTTTACATCTTTATTTAACTCAATTTTCCAAACTAACAGTGCAATTTTATATAGTAAGATAAAAAACAGTGTGCAAATTACTACACACTACTGCACACTGTTGTTATTTTCTATAAATAATTTAACTATATAAGCTATTTCATTATCTCCAATTAAGATTCCATACTTAACTTCCATAGTTCTTAAACATTTTTTCACTAAGTTCATTTCATCAATATATTCATTTCTAAAAGCTTCTAATTCTTCAAACTTTCTAAGAACAACTCCACTAAGAAGATTATCTATTAAAAAGCATGTATGAAGAGTGATTCCCATTTTTACATCTAAAGGAACATTTACTTTTAATTTTTTTTCAATATCCCTTATAAGAGCTTTAGCTTCCTTTGAAATTACACTTCCATCTATATTCACTAAATGTTCCTTTAATGAACTTCCTATTTTTTCATACATTTCTTCTTCATTGATTATATTATTTAAAGTTTCAATTCCTGAATTATTAAGAATTTCTATAGCAGATACAAAAGGAATACCTTCCAATTGTATGCCTACAGTTCCTACTATAGCCAATATAGTATATTTCTCTTTAAGATTATTTACCCTATCTTCAAAAGACTTTTTATCCAATATATTCATAGGCAATATATCTATATTTTCATTGTTCAATTTACTTTTAACTATACTAGCAATTTTTTTAGATGATCCTTCTCCTGTAAAACAAGCAGTTATTATAATATCTTTTTTATAAACCCTTTTATTTACACTACCTTTGCTGTATAAGTTCTCTTTATTAAAAGAATCTACTATTTCATCTAAACTATAACCCATTATTGCTTTTCTACATACATCTAAAACTATTGGCGTACTTACCATATCTATGGTTCTCACTTCGATTCCTGTTTCTTCCCAGATCATATCTCCAAAAGTGGTTAAAGAACCCATATCTACTAGCATGACTACGCCTTTACCTTTATCTATTTCTTGAATCTTATTCTTGGTTATTTCATACATTATTTGAGGCTTCATAGTTAAAGGCATATCTAAAGATACAACGTGTTCCGTCCCTATTAGACTATTAACTACCTCTACCATACTACTAGCCGTACTCTTACCATGCATAGCCACTATCACGCCTACTTTAGGTTCCTCTTCTTTATTCTCTCCATAAGAATCTGCTGCAAAGAACATAGCTAAATATCCTATTTCGTCAACAGGAGTTTCTATGTTAAATTTACTATCAATAATTTTAGCTGCCTTCATAGCAAATAAAAATTCTTCTTCATGGTTAATTCTAATAAAATTTAATTTTGGATTATATATTTTTTCCCTCTTTTTTATTCTTTCAATGCTTCTCTCTAGATGAAAAGATAATCCGAAATAAATTTTTTCATCAAAATCCTTCTCTAGGTTTTTTTGTGCCAATAGTAATATTTCTTCTACTACTATAAGTATTTCATTATCTACTATATTATTTATCTCATCTTTTCTAAATCGTTGAGTTATGGCTCCAATATATTTTTCAAAATGGGATTCAATATCTATATTTAATATCTCATTTATATCCTGATCATCCATACCTATTTTTTTAAGAGAATTAATTTTTTCCTCTATAATATTATAAAAATCTTCCCCTATAGTTTCTTTTTCATAGTTAAGTTGAATTTGCTGTTCCTTTTGACTAAACCTCAATACGTCATAAGTTGAACTTAATAATTCATCTATTTCATTTCTATGCTCTTTTATTTTTAAAATTCCTTTCCTTACATGATTAGGTAAATCTCCTTGATTTATGAGTAAATAAGAATTAGTATTGGATTTATAATTTAAAAATGCCTTAGCACATCCTAATTGAATATCACTTCTTAGCTGTCCTATGTTATTTGGGCAATCATATAATAAATACGATATAATCGAATTTTTATTTATGTAGATACTCTTTCCAACTCTATGAGATTCTTCTTTTATAAAAGTTTCTATTAAAGAATACCTTTCAGACAAGCTCCTTTCTTGTAATGTTGGCAAAGTTATTATCATAGGTATTCTCCTAGTAAAAGTATGTAAAAGATAAGATTTCGGATTTTCTGTGGTAGCAGCAATAATTCTTACATTTACATAAATTAAATTTTCTGTTTCTCCCAAAGGTCTAAAAAATCCATTATCTATATAAGTAAATAACATTTCCTGACCCTGAGGAGATAATCTATGAATCTCATCTAAAAATAAGATTCCTCTATCCGCTTGTTTCAATAATCCATCCTTATCTCTATCAGCCCCAGTATATGCTCCTTTTTTAACTCCAAATATTTGAGCTATTAAAAGATTTGGATTATCTACATAGTCAGCACAGTTAAATCTAATAAAGGGAGCTTCTTTATCTATTACCTGCGTTTCCCTAGCATATTGATACATCAATTCTGCAAACATAGATTTTCCTACACCTGTTCCTCCAAGAAGTAGGGTATGAAGACCTCTAGGTGGATACATAATAGCAGCTTTTGCTTTTTCAATAGGTACAGCCAAACTTTGCTTAGCCCCTACTATTTTTTCTAAGCTATTTTCTTGTAATAGATCTATTTTTGGATTGTTTCTTTCTTTATCCTTAGTATTCATTGATCTATATAATACTGGTCTTCCATCAATTTTTTCTAATCTTTTTTGTTTGTATAATTTATTTAGATACCTACTTACGTTAGATCTATCTAATCTTATAATTTCTGCTATATCTATAGCAGATACTCCTTCTTTTTTATCTCTTTCTATTTTAAGCAATGTATCATATATTTCATCAATCTTCCCCAATGATATCCCCTCCATAGGAGCTTTTACTAACATTATACCAAATAATGCAAAAATATGAATAAAGCCTACCTTAAAAGGCAGGCTTTATTCATATTTATTTATTTTTTATTTAATATAGCATTTAGAACTATACCTATTAGAGCTGCAAAACTTAATCCTGAAATCTTTACTGTTTCATTTATTGGAATTCCTATTGTTATTCCAAATTTCTTTTCGATAAATCCACTTCCAAGACCAAGGGCTAAGATAGTAGCGATTACTATGATATTTTTCCAGTTAAATCTAACTTTTTCATTTTTTATTGTTTTTACTCCTATTAAGGATATCATACTAAATAACATTAAGCTGATTCCGCCCATTACTGCATTTGGTATAGTAGATAAAAAAGCGCCTATTTTGGATATAAATCCTAATCCTATGGCAAATACTGCCGCTAACCTTAATATTGATGGATCGTAATTCTTAGTTATAGCCAATACTCCTGTATTTTCTCCATAAGTCGTGTTTGCTGGTCCTCCTATAAGCGCTGCTACTGTAGTTGCTAGTCCATCTCCTAATAACGTTCTATTTAAACCTGGGTCTTCTATAAAGTTCTTACCTACCACCTGTCCATTAGTCGTTATATCTCCTAAATGTTCCATGAATACCGCTAATACTACTGGTGCTATTATTGCTATAGCTCCTATATCAAACTTAGGTAGTCTAAAAGCTGGTACAGCGAATATAGAACTTTGAGCTATAATCTCAGTTTTTACAATACCCATTTTTAAAGACACTGTATATC
This sequence comes from Tissierella simiarum, assembly GCF_018917865.1. Taxonomy (GTDB): domain Bacteria; phylum Bacillota; class Clostridia; order Tissierellales; family Tissierellaceae; genus Tissierella_C; species Tissierella_C simiarum. The sequence goes on along the minus strand of NZ_JAHLPM010000012.1, from coordinate 7,422 downwards.
CTACTATAACTCCTGCTAAAATACCTAATTGCTTTATAAATCCTTTTGCTTTAAAGTTTACTAAAAGAGTTGTACCTAAAGTTAGAGCCGCTACTATTAAATTTTCTTTAGCCATTCCAAAAGCTGTAGGTATTAAGTTCATTCCTATTACTATAATCATTGGTCCTACTACTTGTGGAGCAAGATATTTCTGTACCCTTTCTACTCCTATCTTTTTAATTAAGAATGACATAACTATATAAATTAATCCTGCTACTACCATTCCACCCTGAACATAAGCAAGATCTCCATTAAACAATTCTTTTACAGTTAATATAACTGGAATAAATGCAAAGGATGAGCCTAGAAATGCAGGAACCTTCCCTTTGGTGCAAGCATGGAATATCAATGTTCCTAGCCCTGCTGAAAATAATGCTATAGATGGATCTAAGCCTGTTAATATTGGCACTAATACTGTTGCACCAAACATGGCTATAAGATGTTGTAATGCCAAAACCACTTTTTTTGAATTATTTAATAGCCTTATTTCTACAGTTTCACAGCCTTCTGTTTTTTTGATTACATTTTCTGTCATTTTTATTCCTCCTTTTTAATTAAAGGAGAGTTTTCCTCCCCTTATCAGCCTCTCAGGACTGATTTAAAGGTCCGATAAGATTGTAAAAATTGGTTTTTCCTCATAAAAAAGCTTCTTACTGGCACAGCAAGAAGCTTTATAAACATAATTTGGTTATAATACCTTATTACAATCTTGCCAGCCTCTCAGGACTGATTTAAAGATTCTATATTCATTTTTTATTCTCAACTATTATAACACTATTTAGATATATATGCAATATTTTTTTATAATCTTCTAAATAAATCTTTATCTTCTAACCTGCTTAATTTTAGCCCTTCTTCTATTTGACTTAAGATTAGATCTTTATCCTTCATTAAAGTTCCTCTTAAGGATATATAATTAGAAGCATGATTACTTCTAAATATACAATTTTCTACCTGTAATCTTTCTACTAAATTTTTAGTTTCAAACAGAACTTCCTTAGGTGTTAGCAGTTGAAATCTACCAGATTCCACGTCTTCATAAAGGGGTGTTCCTTCTTCTACCAACAATGTCAGCAAACCTACGTAGTTAGGCTTAATTTCATTAATAACTCTAGCTGACTCTATTCCATGTTCTAAGGAATTTTCTTTCCCTCCTATACCAGAGATAAGAGTTACAGAAAGTTCTATGTCTGAATCTACTACCTTTCTTCCAGCTTCTATTATTTCTTTAGAGTTAACACCTTTATTAATAGCTTTTAATATTTTATCACTGCCAGACTCTATTCCTAGATAAATTATACCTAAACCTAAAGACTTCAATAAAGATAATTCTTCACTTGTTTTATTTAGTATAGACTTTGGAGAACCATATACTCCTACCCTTTCACATTCTGGAAAAGTTTCTTTAATAAACTTTAGAATTTTTACTAATTCTTCAGTTTTTATGGTTAAAGCATCTCCATCAGCTAAGAATATTCGTGTAACATTTTTATAATGATTTCTTCCTAAAGCCAAATCTTCTATTATTTCCTCTGTATTTCTAATTCTAAATTGTTTTCCCTTATACATAGAACAAAAAGTACATTTATTATGGGAACATCCTATAGTAGCCTGTATTATTAAACTATATGCCTCACTAGGAGGTCTGTAGAGTGCTCCTTCATATCTCATAGCTTAATCTCTCCTTTAACCACATTTAGAAAATCCACAGTTTTTACAAATTACACATCCCCCTTCATGGCCCATTTTACTTCCACATTCGGGACAATTGGAAGAAGGATTGGCGAAATTTTTTATCTTTTCTTGAAGCTTTTCTTCTTCTATTTCATATACCATTTCGTTTGCAGAACCATTCTCTATCTCCACACAAATGTTCATTACTCTTTCTAAGGCTTTACCTATAGCATCAGGACAAGATAATACTTTTATATCTTTGTTTGTAGCTCTTTGCCTTATTGTTGAATGACATCTTATACCTTTAAGCTGTTCAATTATTTCTTTAACGTCCATTCCAGACCTTAATGCTACAGATACCAACCTACTAGTTGCTTCAGATTGACTTGGACATCCTCCTGCTCTGCCAACATTGGTAAAGACTTCACATATACCATTTTCATCATAATTTACAGTTATATATAAATTGCCACATCCAACTCTAACTTTTTCAGTCATTCCTTGAGTAACAGAAGGTCTTTCTCTAGGTTTTACTCCGCTTTCATCAATTAAAGGTTCCATTGTTGGATGTTTCTTTAAGGTAGATAATACTTGGTTTTCCCTACTTCCATCTCTATATATAGTTATACCTTTACAACCTAATTTATAAGCTAACATATATACTTCTTCAACGTCTTCTCTAGTAGCTTCTCTTCTAAAGTTTACAGTTTTAGATACAGCATTATCAACATTATCTTGAAAAGCCGCTTGCATCTTTATATGCCAGAAAGGTGATACATCATGGGCTGTAACAAATACTTTTTTTACATCTTCCGGTATTCCCTCTATATGTGAAATAGTACCTTCTTCTGCAATCTTCTCCATTAGTTCTTCAGAATAAAACCCTCTTTCTTTAGCTATCTGTTCAAAATAGGGATGAACTTCTAATAACCTATCATTATCCATAACATTTCTCACAAAGGATATAGCAAATAAAGGTTCTACTCCACTGCTTGCTCCTGCTATAATACTAATAGTTCCTGTTGGAGCTATAGTAGTTGTAGTTGAATTTCTCATTTTAATTCCTTCATTATAGAATATACTATCTTCATAAGCTGGAAATACTCCTCTTATCTCCGCTAACTCTTGAGATTTTTTCTTCGACCTTTCATCTATAAACTTCATTATTTTATGAGCAAAATCTACTCCCTGTTGAGAATTATATGGAATTCCTAAATGGAAAAGCATATCAGCGAAACCCATAACTCCTAATCCAATTTTTCTAGTTTTCCTTGTCATTTCATCAATTTCTTGTAAAGGATATCTATTTATATCTATAACATTATCTAAGAAATGTACTCCAATATCTACAACTTCTCCTAATCTATCATAATCTACTTCATAACCATTTGTACCTTTTTTAATCATCTTTGCTAAATTAATTGATCCTAAATTACAAGATTCATATGGCAAAAGTGGTTGTTCGCCACATGGGTTAGTACTTTCCATTTCTCCCAAACCTGGAACAGTGCTTTTTCTATTAATTCTATCTAAAAATATTATTCCTGGTTCTCCTGTACTCCATGCCATTTCTACAATATGTTTATATACTGTTCTGGCATTTAATGTTCCAGTTGATTTTCCATTGTGAGGATCTATTAATTCATAGTCCTCTCCTTTTTCTACAGCCTCCATAAACTTTTCTGTAAGTCCAACACTAATATTAAAATTGGTTATTTCTGTAGTATCTTTTTTACATTCTATAAACTCCATTATATCAGGGTGATCTACTCTTAGTATACCCATATTGGCCCCCCTACGAGTCCCCCCTTGTTTTACAGCTTCTGTAGCTGAATTGAAAACTTTCATAAAGCTTACTGGACCTGAAGCTACCCCACCAGTAGACTTTACTGTAGCTCCTTTAGGTCTTAGTCTACTAAAACTGAATCCTGTTCCACCGCCACTTTTATGAATAAGAGCAGCATTCTTTATGGCATCAAATATACCTTCCATAGAATCCTCTATGGGTAATACAAAACAAGCAGATAACTGTCCCAGCTCCTTGCCAGCATTCATCAAGGTAGGTGAATTAGGCATAAATTCTTGTTCCATCATTACATTATAAAAATTATTAGATAATTCTTCTATATCAGCTTCTTTATTATATATACTATCTGCTAAAGCCACATGGTCTGCAACTCTTTTAAACATACCTTCTATAGTTTCTATTACATTTCCCTCTTCATCTCTAGTTAAATATCTTCTTTCTAAAACAGTCTTAGCATTATTTGAAAACGCCACTTCCACACCTCCAATAACAACTATTTGTATATTCCTATTTCTTATATACCATATATTGTATCAGTTAAACTTTAAATAGTCAAAAACAAGGATGTTTAACTTAAGTCTAAACATCCTTATTTCTTTAAAAATATTAATATATTTAGTGTAACCTCTTTATTTCTAATTATTTCTTTCATATCCATCCTTTGTATACCTATTGCCTGCATTCCAGAAAATCCATTCTTCTAAATTTGAATCATAAGTAGCTTTAATTTGAGCTTTAATTTGCTCTGGTCCATAAGGTGTATAATGAGGTCCATATTGTTTTTTAAGCCAAGGTGCTGAGAAATCCTGCAACCATGGACGAAGTATAGCCTTATTCTCTGTCGTATTTATATTATCTATTCTTTCTTTAGCTTTGGACATACTAGTATGTATTATTTGATATGGGTCTGCATCCGGGTATTTAACTCCATAACTGCCCAATGCATAGTGAGAAGGGTAGACCATAGGGCATAATATATCCACACTTGTAGCCAATGTTTCTAAATGCTGTCCTAATCCCATATCATCTTCTACTGTAGTCACTAAACCAAATACATCTGCAGATACATAAACTCCTAGAGGTTCTAATCTTTCCCTAGCATATTTTAAAAATCCTGCTATTGCATCTTGCATTAACATTTCTTGTCCAGCTTTCCCATAATCAATTAAGGATCTTTTTCCATCAGTAGGAAATCTAACATAATCAAACTGGATCTCTTTAAATCCTTTTAAGGCAGCCTCTTCCGCTATTTTGATTGGATATTCCCAACTATCCTTATTATAAGGATTTAACCAAGCGTCACCTTTATTGTCTCTCCAAACAGAACCATCCTTTGCTTTCACAGCCAAATCCGGTCTTTTACTAGCAGCAATTCTATCTTTAAAAGTAACTATTCTAGCTATAGGATATATATTTTTATCATTTAATATACTCATTACTTCACTAAAATCTTTAACTTTCACTATTTCATCTGCACCAATTTCACTAGCAAAAGCTAAATCTGATTTATAAGTAATCTCTCCTTTGTCATCTTTTATATCTATGATTACTGCATTTATTTCACTTTCATCTATGAAATTAATTAATTCATCAAATCTGCTTTTTAATCCTATAGTATGACCCGTCATATAAATACCTTTTACTGCTACTTTCTCTTTATATGAAGCCCAGTTAGTTGAAGGCTGCATTAAATAATCTACCTCTGTTATTATATCCTGTATAGAATCTTTCTTCTTAGAAGCAGCAGCATAAGATTTATTGTTTCCTATAAAAATGAAAGTAATAATTATTGCTATTATGAATATCGAAATTTCTTTCATCTTGTTATTCTGCATAGTAATCCTCCACTCAGCATCTTTTAATAGCCAATAATATTTAAAATCTCTTTCAATGTTTCTTCTATAAATTCACAGTTTCTATATTTTTTCATTGTTAATATTACCTCTGCCTGATTATTCTTTCCATACACTTCTTTAACTAAGGAAGGCCTTTCTATGAAATGGCCAATTTCATTAAAATCTTCATCAAAAAACACAAAAGTAGGAATCTTAATATTACCTTCTTCCTGATACTTGCTAAAAAATTCTCTATTATTTTCAATATCAACTATAGATATGTTTATATAATTATTTAGTTCTTCCATCTTTCCTACTATTGGTACATTAATCATACAATCAGGACACCATATTTCTGCAACCATTAATACATTTACTTTTTTATTTATAGATTTAATTCTTTCTATAAGAGAATTTTCAAAGTTAATATTCTTAAAGATATTTAAAGTTTTTTCTCTATGTTCTTCTTTTCCTTCTTCTAAGAATTCTCTAAAAGAAATTCCTTTATTAAATAATTTTTTATTTTCCATTATAAAACCTCCTTGCATTATTCAGCAAAAAAATATAATCCTCGACTTCCTACATTATATTATATATTTATACCCATTACAACCTACGAGAAAAAACAAAAATCCTTGTTCAGTTAAATTGAACAAGGATTTTTTAAGGAGGGTTGAAATTCAATTAGTAGGCATGTATAGTAAATTTTTTTGATCCCTAAATAAGTTTTTTATCACTTTGCCTTTATTTCTTAAAGTGTTAAAAATATAAATTTCTCTTGACTTTTCATAAAGATAAAATATTTCTTTAACTTTATAGTTATTACTATATACTTTCCAATAACCTTCAAATAAACATTCTTCTTCATTGAGAAACCCTACTACATCTTCTGAAGGTATGCCTAAAAATATGCCACTTTCATGAGGAAATGCTGCACCATTTACTCTATTTTTTAGACAGTTTAGACATTTTTCTAAGATAATAGGATCTCCATATCCATAAGAACATAAAAAGTTTTTATTCTTTTCCAATCTTAAATGTTCATCAAGATTATATCTATCATAAACTAGTAGTATTATACTATCTTGTGATTCTTTTAAAGTAATTGCTTCTAAATTATACTGTGAAAGTATGCTATGTCCATTCTCTATCCAATAACTATAAATCTTTCTTCTAGTGTCATTTAAAGTAATTGTAGATGAAGGTTTTATTCCAGTAACAACTGGTGAAATCAAATAGCCTATAAACTTTTCGGCATACTCTTCTTCATTTAATTGCTCTAGTTTTTTAAAAAAGTTTATTTTAAAATCAGTCATGTCCTTTATAATCTACGCTTCTACAATTCTTCTACCATAGTCCCTACATTTTTCTTCATCTTCACCTTCTGGATATAGATGAGCTATGCATCCTCTTTCAAATACTTTTGCTGCATAAGATGCCATTCTATCTGCCCAATTTTCCATCCATTCTCCGTCTCCCCAATCATAAGATCCAAATAATCCTAATACTTTACCTTCAACTTCAGATTTTATAGATTCTACGAATGGCTCCATTTCTGCTTCTTCTATTACTTCAGCACCCATAGCTGGTGATCCAAGCAAAACTATATCTGCTTCTGTTACATCTTCTAGCCTTGCATCGCCAACAGTAATTAACTTCACAGTATTTCCCTTTTCCTTTATGCCTTCACTTATTAAATTAGCCATTTGTTCTGTATTTCCACTACCTGTCCAATATATTATAGAAATTTGTTTCACCTTTATCGCCTTCCTTTTAATGGTTTTGAATGATAACGATTATCATTTAAAACCATTTTACTATAATATATTGGATATTTCTTTAAATATAATATGATTTTTTAAATATCTACTGTTTTTATTTCAAAAATAAAAAAAGCCCTACTTCGACCTACGAAATAGAACTTTTTATTTAATATGTAGCCTGGCAGCTTCCTACTCTCCCAGGGCGTTACCACCCAAGTACCATCGGCGATGAGAGGCTTAACTTCTGTGTTCGGTATGGGAACAGGTGTGTCCCTCTCTCTATCGTCACCAGACGAAAACTAAT